>NZ_CP041185.1:1262874-2525748 GCF_006517255.1 Janthinobacterium tructae
AGGCCCGTCTTGTTGGCGCCGCCTTGCGTGAAAGGCAGAAACATGTCATCCACAGCCTGCGGCGACAGGCCGGCGCCATTGTCCTTCACTTCGATCCTGATCCGTTCGCCGTGCGCATACGCGCGCAGCATTACCGTGCCCTTCGGCGCACCAAATTTGAAGGCATTCTGCAGCAGGTTGCCTACTGCCGAAAGCAGCAAATCCTGGTCCGCATTGAGCTGCAGCAAGGGTGCAACCTCGTCGACGATCAAGGTGCAGCGCAGTAACTCCGCTTCCAGGCTGGCCGAATGGCTCAGTTCACTGATGAAATTATCCAAGGAAAATACCGAGCGTTGCAGGGTCAGGCCCGCCTCCACCCGCACTTCAGCCAGCGAGCGGTCGATCAGGGTACGCAAACCGACGAGGCTGCGTTCGAGCACTGCGCCAGTGGCGCCCGTCACGCCCATGCCGCCCTGCTTGATCGCCGCGACGGCCAGGCCTGCCGTGCTGAGGTGATTGCGCAGTTCATGGGCGAAAAAGCCGATACGCTGGCTCAGTGCCAGTGCCTGCTCATTGGCGATGAGCACGTCGCGCCGCTGGGTAAATTCGGACACGGCCTCGGCAATGCCGTTATCGAGGCAGCGGTTCAGCGTCCTGAATTCCTCGACGGCAAATTGCTCGCCCAGCGCCACGGCCAGATCGCTGACAGCCTGGCACAGGTCGCCATAATCGTGCACCACCTGGCTGACGGAATAGCCGAGCGCCAGCAATTTCCCGCCGTGCGTGCTGGCGCTGTCGGCCAGTTCCGACGTGCCCTGCGCACTGCCGTCGGCGGGGCCGGAAATGGCCAGGCTTTGCGCCAGCTTGCCCGCCTCTTCCGCCTTCAGGGTGCGGATCAGCTGATCGAGGAAGATGGGTATGCCTTCCCTTAACTGTATTTCAGTCGAAAAACGCAGGGGCCGCTTGGCCACTTTGTCACGACAACGGCGCTCCAGCTCCGCGCGATTTTCCGCTAGGAATACATGCATCATGGCGTTTTCGGCAATCTCAATGGTTAAGAACAAGCAAGCCTAGCGCGATGACCCGTCAAGCACCGTCTGTTACCGTACATACCTAGATACTTGCGCGCACGCAGCGGCCATCCCCTGTGCTATTGTCATCGCATACATAACTTAAGCAGGTGCCCCAGATGCAAAACATCGTTACCAGCGTTTCATTCCGCTACATCGATCCGCGCCACAAAGAGCCGGGCCCGAGCAAGCAATTCATCAACCAGAACATCCTGCTGCCGTCGGGCGCCCATCTGCCGCGCATGGGCGAAGCAATCGAACTGATGCACTGGGACTTGAACCGCGACATGAAATCGGGCGTGTATTCCGTCCTGTTCATCCACACGCGCATCGCCTTGTTTGACGGCAACGACAAGCCTTCCGGCTGGCACACCACGATCACCGTGGGCCCGCAATCCGATGAAATCGACGTGCGCTTCCTCACTGCCCCGTCCTGACGCCCGTGCGGCCCTTGTTGCGGCCAGGCCCGGCCACCTAAAATAGTGCCTTATATCAAACATGACCGTGACGGCAGCCGGTGGCGCTGTCATGTGCAAGGCAAGGAAAGACGACGATACTGATGAGTACTCTTGTAGAGCTGGTAACACAGGAAATGACGGCGGCCATCCACGCCTGGTTCGATGAGCGCCTGCTGCGCACGGACCTGGAGCAATCCGTCAGGCGCACGACCTTGCAAGCGGGCATCTTCAATGACTTGCTGCTCGACTACAAGCCAGGGCGCGCGATCGCCGACGATCTCGACCTGGGCTTCGACGACGACGCGCGCCCCGGCACGGCAGCGCGCCTTGACGATGCGCAAATGCGCGAGCTTGTCGTGCCACAACTGACGGCCGTGGTCAAGGCCCGCCTGGCGCCGCTGGTGGACACGCCGATGATCGACTACCGCTTCACCTGCCGCGGCAAGTTCCAGACGGCGCAGGGCAAGCTGCACCTGACGTTGCTGGAATACGTCAACGAAGATAAACGCCAGGCCTTGCTGGAAAACATACACGCGTACATCGGGCAAAAGCTCACACATGGCAAGCATCCGACGAAGCCGCTGGAAACGTTTTTCCTGGCGCGCCACCTGCTCGACCCGCAGCTGTTCCCGCAGCTCGACGTGGCCTGGAGCATCGCCCAATACGGAAGCATCCAGGCCTTGAACAAGAGCCAGCCGGACGCCTTGGCCGAGCACCGCGCCGACATCATCCGCGCCATCACGCAATGGGCGGAAAACGTTTTCCTGCCACAATTTTATGACCGCGCCCTGTCTGCCTACCGCGCCACCGACTACACGCTGAAAGCGGGCGCGGCGCCCGATGCACAGACACAGCAGCCGATCGACCTGCTGCTGTATGGCGCCGTGATGATCTTGCGCCATGACGCCAGCTACGCCAAACCCAAGGGCCTGAAGTTGCTGGAAATCGCGCGCGAACTGGGCAGCGAACGGGCCGTGCGCATGCTGCAGGAAGGCAGCGGCACCTTCCCCGATGCCGACATCCACCTGAAAAATGCGCTGCTGGAATGCCGCGCCAACGATGTGTTTGCCACGATCAGCATCACGATTGCCCGGGAAGAGCCAGACGCGTATGCGCAGGCGCTGGCGTTCGTCACGCATTTGCTGCAAAACGGTTTTCCGAAAAGCTACCAGATCAAGCTCAAGGCCAAGGCCAAGGAATATCTGCCCATCAAGGGACTGGCCAAATCCGACACGCACCGCTTCTTTGCCAACGCCCTCGCCCATGCCTCCCTGCAGCCGCAACTGGAAGCCTATGCGCGCGCGGCCATTGAAGAATTCGAATTCTATGCCGACACGGAAGGCGAAAAGAATTGCATGCCCGGCAGCTACGCCACGTTTGGCCTGGGTTTACTCGATGCGCGCTATTTCCCCCTGGTGCAGCACTACATGGAGAACGTCGACGAGGAACACCAGTGCGTGCAGGACCAGTTCACGGCGGCTTTTGCCGAGCAGCATGGCGTGACGCGCGAATCCGTCCCCGTGCTGGCCGCATGTCTGCGCGCCTGCACGGATAGCGCCAAGGTGAAAATCCAGGCGGAACTGGACGAGGTGGAGAAGCTGGAACTGTTCTGCCAGCAACTGCAAGGGCTGGAAGGCTATCTGGTCGAGCACATGCTGTATCCGGTCTGGGGCAAGCTGGAAAAACTGGCCACCCTGGCGCGCAAGGCGGACGGCCGGCGCAAGGAGCTACTGCTGGCCTTGCTGGAAGCGGCCAGCAAGACCGCCGCCTAAAGTGCGCAACGTTATGACTTTCACCATTTATAATGCGGGCGCTAGAATTGCCGAAAAGCATTTTTTGGCGCCTGACATTGAATTGTGGAGAAATTACATGCACCAAACACAAGAAACATCGCGTGCCGCCCTGCTGGCCGCAGCCTTTGCCGCCGCGGTGGCGCTGGCGCAGCCCGCCATCGCCGCAGAAACCGCCGTGGAACTCGCACCGCTGGACGTCGCCAATCTGTACATCAAAACCATCATCAACCAGGATGAAGTCAGCGTCGCCAAACTCAACGCCTACCTGCGCCCAACGCGCCTGGCGGGCCATCAAAGCGCCGAATACGCGTCGTACAGCGGCTTGAAGGAAGCGGACGCCAAGTTTCCAACGGAAACCGGCAAGCTGATCGCCGACCTGTTCCCGGCAGCCATGCGCGCGGCCGTGACGCCGGCCGCCGAATTGCTGGCCGCCAACGTCATCGCTGCGAAGAATGGCGCCGTCTGCCTAGCCACCAAGGCGGACCCGGTGACCGTGGAAAACGGCATGCAGACGGCTGCCGTCAGCTTCGAATGCCAGCTCGTCAAGGTGCCCGTGGCATGGGCGGCGGCGGCCCAGCAACTGGCGAAGAGCGGCTGCAAGGTCGAGCAATGCAAGGCCGGCCTGCAAAAGATCGCCGCCACCTATACCAGCTCGCCGAAGCAAACCTGGCGCGCCGTGTTTGCCGTCAGCCGCGAAAAGAATGCGGAAGCCTGGCGCAACGATTTCGCGCGCGAAACCTTCGATGAAATCTGGGAATACCTGTAATCCTGGCGTCGTTTAGAATGGCCGGATGGATACCCTGATACCGCAGCCTGCAGGCCTGGCCTTGCTGCGCCTGCTCGACCCCGACCATGTGGAGGGCGCGGTGGTCGAGCAAGTGCTGGCGCAAGACTTGCCTGCCCTGCACGGCAGGCAACTGCTGGCGCTGCTGCGCCGGCTGCGCGCCGCCCAGTCCAACCGGCAGCACTATGCGGGCGCCAGCGCCGAGCAGGCCGAACAGCTGTTTGGCGCCGCCATCGCCGCCGTCAAGGCGGAGCTGGCCACGCGCCCGCACCTGCCCAACAAGCAGGAAGCCAAGGCCCTGCGCCAGGCGGCGGCAAAGAAGCGCTGAACGGGTCTGCGGTGCGCGGGCGGGCACGGCCCTCCTTCTATAATCGGCGACGATACATTGTTTCCCGCATTGAAAGGATTCCCCATGCCCACACGCTTTTCCCGCCACGCAGCCGGCTGCGCCGCACTTGCCCTCTCCGCTCTGGCCACCATGCAGGCGGCCCATGCCCAATCCCAGCCGACGGGCCCCATCGACGCGCGCGCCGTGTGGCAGGAACGCTCGCTGTCGGCCTGCCGCAGCGAACAATCCCAAACTGCACCCGACGTCTGCCTGCTGCGCACCATGCAGCGCTCCGGCGCGCGCCCGCAAGCCGTCGCCGCCGCCAGGATGCTGGTCAGGGCGAACAAGGCGGGTTTCATCTCCGCCTGGCGCCCGCTGAGCAAGGCGGCCCTGGCCACCGTCACCTATCCGTTTCGCGCCAACACGAATGAAGGCAGCTTGCTGATCGGCAGCGATGGCGCCGCCATCGACGTCGACGAGGACGCCGTGCGCGAGGAAGACCGCGCCACTGCGGCCTGGCGCGCGTTTTCCGCCGCCCATCCGGACGCCGCGCCGTTCGCCCCCGCCGACTTTATTGGCGGCACGGCCACCGATGATGGCGGCCAGCGCCTGCTGTTTTCCACGCCCCTGAAGAGCTGCCATGCCTGCGCCGACGATGGCGCACTGCTGGTCGCCTATACGGTGGACAAGGCGGGGATCGTGCGCGAACGGCAACTCTTGACGATCAAGTAAGACTGCATCAAGGATAAGATAGAATTGCCCGATGGCATGTCCATACGCGTACATGCCATCGATCCGACTTACTTATCCTTTATCATGGGAAATCATGCGCCGCTCTTGCCTTGCACTGCACCTCACCGCCGCCCTGCTGCTGTCCAGCCCCTTCCACCTCGCCCATGCCACGCCCGCCGCCAGCGCGGCCACCCCGCTGGTCATCGGCGAAAGTTTCAGCATCGATTCGCAGGCGCTGCAGGAACAGCGCCATATCAATGTCTACCAGGCGCGCGCCTGGGATACGCCGCCCGATGCGCCGCTGCCTGTGCTGTACATGCCGGACGGCGGCGTGGCGGAAGACTTTTTGCACGTGGCGGGCTTGCTGCAAGTGTCGGTGGCGAATGGCACGATGCGCCCCTTCATGCTGGTTGGCATGCAAAACACGCAGCGCCGGCGCGACCTGACGGGGCCGACCGATAATGCGCAAGACCGCAAGATCGCCCCCGTGGTGGGCGGCTCGCCAGCCTACCGGGCCTTCATCCGCGATGAACTGATGCCGGAAGTCAAACGGCGCTACCGCACGACAGGCGAAACGGCCATCGTCGGCGAATCGCTGGCGGGCCTGTTCGTGGTGGAAACATACTTGCTGGAACCGCAGCTGTTCGACCACTATTTGGCGTTCGACCCCAGCCTGTGGTGGAACCATGGCGCCCTGCCGCGCCAGACGGCGGCCCTGCTGGCCAAGGGCAAGCCGGGCAAGCGCAGCCTGTACCTGGCGTCCAGCAGCGAAGCGGGCATCGCCGTCGAAGTGCAGCGCCTGTCCCAGGTGCTGGAAAAACAGGCGCCGCCGGGCTTGCAATGGCATCTGGAAAAGATGCCGGAAGAAACCCATGGCACGATCTACCATCCGGCCGCCTTGAAAGCGTTCCGCGCCGTGTTCAAGCCTGTTACCGCGCCGCAATAAGCGGCACGGCTACGGCCTCGGCAGCGCCTGGCCCATCTGCTCGCGCAGCCAGTGCAGCAAGGTGGTGCGGCGCGCATCGCCGTCGAACGGCAGCGGCGACAGCAAAAAATAGCCGCTGCCGTCGCGCCGGAAACCCAGGGGCGCGACCAGGCGCCCGCTGTCGATATCTTCGCGCGCCATGAAGACGGAACCGATCGCCACGCCCAGGCCGGCGCAAGCGGCTTGCAGACTCAGATAGAAATGCTCGTAGGTCTGGCTGTTGCCATGGCCGAGGCTACTACTGCCGTCGTCCGTGCCGGCGCCGCGCCAGTGCGCCCAGGCGGCCGGGCGCGACGCCGTGTGCAGCAGGCGTTGCGCGGACAAATCCAGCTGGCCTTGCCCCAGCAGAGCCGGCGCGCACACGGGCGCGATCCATTCGTCGCACACCTTTTCCGCATGCAGTACCGCATCCCACGCAAAATCGTTGCGCCGCAGCGCCACGTCCACCGCGTCGCGCTGGAACGCCACCGGCCCGCCCGAGGCGAACAGGTGCAGCGGCACTTCCGGATGGCGCTGGTAAAAGTCGCCGAGGCGCGGGATCAGCCATTTCATCGCAATCGTCGGCTCGCATGACACCACCAGCGGCGCCGGGCGCACCGGCTGGCGCACCGCATCGAGGGCGGCGTCGAGCCGTTCGAATACCTGCCCGACGGCATCGCGCAACTGCGCGCCCGGTGCAGTCAGGAAGACGCCGCGGTTGCGGCGTTCGAACAGGGCCGTGCCCAGCGACGTTTCCAGCAGGCGGATTTGCCGGCTGACTGCCCCGTGCGTCACGTGCAGCTCGTCTGCCGCCTGGACAAAACTGCCCAGCCTGGCAGCCGCCTCGAAGAAACGCAAGCTACCGAGTGCCGCCCGCCTAGTCATGATCTGTCATTTTTTCTCACACATATCGGCAAGATATCATCGTTTTTCATCGGCCACTATTATACGGACAATGTGCCTTCTGGCCAACGGCATGGGCGCAGTGTCTTGCCCATACAGGCGACGAATACTCACCGATTGCCATGCGGCCGCCACTCTCCAAGGAAGATACATGATTGCATTGCTTGCCGTTGCATTGATTACCCTGCTGGCCTCCATCGTCCCCGGCCCCGATTTCGCGATGGTCACGCGCAACAGCTATCTGCATGGACGCCGCGCGGGCTTGCTGGCCGCGCTCGGCATCGCGCTGGGCGTGCAAGTGCACGTGTTCTATACGATGTTTGGCGTGGGACTGATCATTGCCAGTGCACCGGCCCTGTTTACGGTGATCAAGACCGTGGGCGCCGTGTACCTGATCGTCATCGGCTGGAAAACCTGGAGCAACCGCGCGGGCCTAGTCATCGACCTGCATGGCGGCGCCAGCGTGCCCCGGCACACGATCCTGCTGAACGGCTTCCTGACGAATGCCCTGAACCCGAAAACCACCTTGTTCGTCATCAGCACCTACACCCAGGTGGTGCAGCCGGGCACGCCATTGAGCGTCCAGTTCGGCTACGGGCTGTGCATGTCCGCCATCCACCTGACCTGGTTTGCCCTGGTGGCCATCTTTTTCTCGCAAGCAAGCTTTCGTTTGCGCATGGTCAAGCACCAGCGGACCCTCGACCGGCTGATCGGTACGCTGCTGATGGCGCTGGGCGTGCTGCTGGCCTGCGCCAACATGGACAAACTGTAATGGCGCGCACGGCTCAGGCACACGCCACGGCGGGTAAAATCGGCGGCCCATCGTCCCCCGCCCGAGTCCCGTCCCCATGAGCTTTTTGCAATTATTGATTCTTTCCATCGTCCAGGGCTTCGCCGAACTGCTGCCCGTCTCCAGCTCCGCCCACGTCATCATGGCGGAAAAATGGATGGGCCTGGACCCCACGTCGCCCGAGCTGACCATGCTGCTGGTGATGCTGCACACCGGCACCATGTTCGCCGTCATCGTGTATTTCTGGGCATCCTGGCGCGCCACGTATTTCAGTTCGACCGCCGCCTTCCGCAGCAATGTGCTGCTGCTGGCGGCCGCCACGGCGCTGACGGGCATCGTCGGCTTCGGCTTGCTGAAAGCGATTACGCACGTCATGAGCAAGGATGCGCCCGGCTTTGAAATCGAGCACCTGTTCGGCAACGCGAAACTGATGGCCGCCGCGCTGGCCGCCGCTGGTGTGCTGATCATCGTCTCGTCGCGCCTGCAAGCGCGCCAGCATGGCACCTTGTCCATCGGCAAGGCCATGCTGATCGGTGCCGTGCAAGGCCTGTGCCTGCCCTTCCGGGGCTTTTCCCGCTCGGGCGCCACCATTTCCGCCGGTATCGCCATGGGCGTGCCGCAACGCCGCGCGGAAGAATTCAGCTTTGCCCTGGCCGTGGTGCTGACGCCGGCCGTGCTGGCCAAGGAAGGCTGGCGCTTTTACCAGGCTGTGGCAAATGGCAGCCTGGACCATCTGGAACACGGCAACAGCCTGCTGCACCTGCTGGGCCCCAGCCTGCTGGGCATGCTGCTGTCATTTCTGGCCGGCTTGCTGGCGCTGCGCTGGCTGTCGCGCTGGCTGGAACAGGGCCGCTGGCATTTCTTTGGCGCGTATTGCCTGCTGGCCTCTGCCGTGGTGCTGTACGTAGGGTAAAATCGCCGGGTTTCCAGTTTATACACACGTCCCAGCCAGGTTTTACAGAAAGCCAACGATGAATTTCGCCGCCACCGCCGCCCTCTCCCTTGCCATGTCCACCGATGCCTTCGCGGCCGCCGTGGGCAAGGGCGCCGCCCTGCACAAGCCGCAATGGCGCGAGGCGCTGCGCACGGGCCTGATCTTTGGCGTCATCGAAGCCATCACGCCCATCATCGGCTGGGCCCTGGGCAGCGTGGCCGCGCCCTACGTGGAAGCGTGGGACCACTGGATCGCCTTCAGTCTGCTGGGCATCATCGGCCTGTTGATGATACGCAATGCCCTGTCCGACGCCGACGAGGACGAAGCGCCGGCCCAGTCGCACTCGTTCTGGGTGCTGGCCGTCACGGGCCTGGCCACCAGCATCGACGCCATGGTGGTGGGCGCGGGCCTGGCCTTGCTAGGCGCCAACATCGTCGTCACAGCCGCCGCCATCGGCTTTTCCACCTTCGTCATGGTGACCTTGGGCGTGATGCTGGGCCGCGTGCTGGGCACAGTGGCAGGCCGGCGCGCCGAACTAGTGGGCGGCCTGGTGCTGATCATCATCGGCTGCGTGATCTTGTACGAGCATATCGGCCATCCGGCCTGACGATGGGCCGGCCAACGGGCGCGCACGCCACAGGTGCCGGCATGGCCGGCGACGCGCTTTGTGCTACATTCATTGCTCTGCATTCCTGTCTCGCAAGGTGAACACCATGGAAACTCTGGAGCTGCTTTTTTCCGCGCTGGTGCGCGAAACGGCCGTGTCGATACGCGACCACCATGTCCCCTTTGCCATCAAGCACGACGAGCGCGCCTATTTCGAGTGGATGGACGGACACCCGATCAATGGTTATGTCCAGGAAGCGTATCGGGAGATCGAAGAGACAGCCCAACAGATCCGCGCCATTCGCGCTGGGTGATGACGGCTGCCGCAAGCTACTGCGCGGGGGGGGCGTTGCGGCCGGCGATGCTCACCGTACTCATGTACGGTTGCGCTTCTCGGCCATACATCCCCTCCGCTCGCTACGCTTGCAGCAGCCGTCGTGACGTGCGTTGGATCGCCGTCAAATATTGAGTATTGAGCGAGATCAATCACTCAACTGTTCGATACGCGTAAGAAGGTCTGGGCCACGACAATCAGGTCTGGAGGCGGGAGACATGGATCAGCAACAAAAACACCGGATCAGGGGTTACGAATTTCATGTGACGGGGGCGCTGGAGAAGGATGGCCGCTATCGGGGCATGATTTTAATCAGCAAGCGCGGCGATACGCAGCAGGTGTATGCCAAGCCCGTACTGATAGAAACGCCCAGCAGCTTCAAGTCCGCGCATGCGGCCTTGATCGAGGCATCGGCGTACGCCCAGGAACTGATCTATAACGGCGCCATCAAGGCGCTGCTGCCGGACGATGCGCCGGCGCAGAACAGGCAGGCGCCGCAGCCGCCGGATTTCGTCGGCAACTGACGCTGGCCTGCCCATCCGATCACCGAGGGCGGCGCGTATAATGACGCGCTTTCCCGGATGAAAACTCAACACCATGGAACTTGTGAATCTACCGCTGGTCTTCCTGATCGGCTGCGCGCTGATTGCCCTGCTGGCCAAGAAGAATGGCTACTCGTGGTACCTGTTTTTCTTTGCCATCGCCGTGCCGGCGCCCCTGCTACTGCTGGCCTTGCCGCATGTGCTGGGCGCGCACGCCGCTTCGCTGACCTCCGTACGTCTGGGCACGGCCCTGCTGTTCCCGTTCGCAGGCCTGCTGCTGGCCTTGCGGCGCCAAAGCTGACGCAGCGCGCAGCTTAACGTGCCTGCATGCCATCGGCCAGGCGCCAGCCGACGGACAGCGCCAGTTGCTGCGCCTCTTTTTCATTGCTGCAATCGTCGTAGTCGCAGGTATCCGCATACGCGCCGCGCGCCTGGTTCTGGCTGACATACGAGCCGACCCACCGGCCATCGCGGCGCTGGCAAGCCGTGGCGCTGATGATAAAACCTTTGTGGATGGTGGGATTTTCAAACGACATAATTCCTCCGATGCAAGAAGCGTCAGCCACCTGACTGGCTTCCACTGTGCGCCATATCCCGCCCGCAGTCTGTACGCTGGCCCACACCCACGCCTGCGTGCCATGGCGCGCGCACCAAGGCGATCAGGTATGATTTCGCCATGTGTGGACGATTCGATCAAAATGACACGGCGCGCGTGCTGGCGTCGTCCTTCGGCTGGACCGACGCGGTGTTCGACAGCGAGGCCGAGCCGCACCTGAACGTCTCGCCCGGCACCTACCGGCCCGTGCTGCATATCGAGAATGGCGTGCGCCGGGTCGACGACTTGTTCTGGGGTTACCGTCCTGCCTGGGCCGCACAGGCCGTACCCGCGCCCGGCAAGAAGAAAATCCCCATCGCCATCAATGCCCGCCTGGAAAAACTCGCGGGCGCCTACTGGAAGCCGCTGCTGCGCGCGGGACGCGGCATCGTCTGCGTGTCCGGCTGGCATGAATGGACGGGAGAGAAAGGCACGAAGCAGCCGTGGCACATCCACCGCCGCGACCGCGCGCCCCTGTTCCTGCTGGCGCTGGCCCATTTCGGCCCCTACAAGCACAGCCGCGAGGAAGCGGGCTTCGTGCTGGTGACGGCCGACAGCCTCGGTGGCATGGTCGACATCCACGACCGCCGTCCCGTGGCCGTCAGCCTAGAGGACGCACACCGCTGGCTAACCCCCGAGCTTTCCCCCGAGCAAGCACTGCACCTGGCGCGCAGCTGCATGCTCGACGTGGAACTGTTCGAATGGCATGCCGTCGACAATCCGCTTGTGCCGTCCGCCAAACCCAAGGCGCCGCCGGTGACGCCGCAAGGCGCGTTCGACTGGGGAACGGATTAAGAGCCTATCCCAGTAGATGAATACATCCCCTGCTGGTGCCCCTCAGAAGCGGGGACGGCGTTGATCGTCGTCGCGTGGCTCGCCACGCGTCCTCCTCACGCCTTGTCCGCGCTCCTGATGAACTGCCAACAGAAGACGCTCCCAACCGGGATAGGCTCTAAGACACACCCCTTTAAAGGTGCGTCGTCACAGATGAGATAAAACCTGCACTCTTTGTAGCAAACATCATCTAACTGGGACAGGAGGAAACTGCCATGATGATGAATGCTGTGGTATCGCACTGCGCAAAAATCAGCCCGCTGACTGTAATGGCAAGGCTGGCGCTGCAACGTGCCCTCGATCCTGCTTGGGTCGATGCACTTTTCGAGCGCGAACGTGGCGCCCAGTACCAGAGGGAGCTACTGTTCTCGACGACAGTCGAACTGATGTCCGTGGTCGCAGTTGGGCTGCGGCCATCGCTTCACGCTGCAGCGCAGGCTTACCCTGATTTGCCTGTTTCGGTGCAAGCTTTATATGACAAGGTCAAGCGTACCGAGCCGAACCTGGTACGGGCGCTGGTCACCGGCAGCGTCGAGCGCCTTGGAGATGTGATCACGCCATTTTTGCAGGGGAATGCACCGCTGGTTCCAGGTTACCGCACCCGAATCGTGGACGGTAACCATTTGCCTGCAAGCGAAAAGCGGTTGAAGCCTTTACGCGCCTTTCGCGGCGCCGCAATGCCTGGCCAGTCCCTTGTGGTGTATGACCCTGATTCGGGCCTGGTCGTCGATATGGAGCCTTGCGAAGATGCACACTCGCAGGAACGCGCCGTGATGCCGCCGTTACTGGAGCGTTCGCATCCGGGCGACCTGTGGATTGCTGATCGCAACTTCAGCACGCGCATGATCCTGTCCGAATGGGATCGCCGTGGGTGTGCCTTCATCGTGCGTGAGCACGGTCGTACGCCCAATCCGGCACCGCTCGACGAGCTGACATATCGAGGGAGAATCGCGACCGGCGCCGTCTTTGAACAGTGCGTTGCCATCCCTGGAGCTACAGGACAGAAGGTAGCATCACGTCGCATTGAACTGCAACTTTACAAGCCCACTGACGATGGCGAAATGATTCTCCGATTACTGACGAATCTACCAAAAGAGCATTTCAGCGCACGCGCCATTGCTCGCCTATACAGCAAGCGCTGGCGGATCGAGACAATGTTCCAGCGGCTCGAATCGGTCTTGCACAGTGAAGTCAAGACTCTCGGACACCCGCGCGCAGCCTTGTTCGCGTTCGGTATCGCGATCCTGGCCTATAACGTGCTGACTGTCTTGCAGTGCGCGGTAAGCGCCGCGCACGACCTAGTTGCCAGCGGCATTGAGCTATCGCCGTTTTATGTGGCCGTGGAGGTGCGAGCGCACTATGCCGGCATGGTGATGGCTGTGCCAACCAAAGCATGGCAGCGTTACGACGCCATGTGTGCATCAGAGCTGAGCAAATTACTGCTTCAGATTGCCGCTTACGCCAAACCAAAAACGCTGCGCAAACACCCTCGCGGCCCGAAAAAAACAGTGAAAAAAGGCTACGTGGCCGGCGCTGTTGCGCGACGCCACGTATCAACGGCACGGGTATTAAAAGACGGGGCTGTCAATGTACACCTTTAAAGGGGTGGCTCTAAGACAGCCGCGCCAGGCGGCGCCACAGCGCCTCCATGGGACCTTGCCTGAAATGGCGCAGCCAGTAACGGCTTAATAGCACCTGCCCCGCCATGATCGCTACTGCCAGGCCCAGCATCTCGGCCGGACGCAGTGTTGCGCCCCAGCCCAGGCCCGGCCCCTGCAGCAGCCAGGTGCCGATCAAGGATTGCAACAGATAATTGCTCAGCGCCATGCGTCCCACGGGTGCCAGCCATGCGCCCAGCCAGCGCAGCATGCAGGGACCGGCCAGCATCAGCGCGGCCACATAGCCGGCCGCCAGCAAGGGGCCACCGGCGAACAGGCCCACTTCGAACAGGGCCGCGTCCAGCACGATTTGATACGGATCGGCTACCTGCCACGCGATGGCGCCCGCCGCCAGCAGGTTGAACGGCAAGCCCACGCCCAGCCCTACGGCGCACACGCGCCGCCACAGCCGCTGGTGGCGTTGCGGCTGCGTCAGCCAACCGCAACGCACGGACAAGATGCCCAGCAAGAACAGCACGATGATATGCGGCAGCATGACGATGGCATACAGCAGCGAGACGAGAAAATCGTTGGCGCGCAGCCTGGCCACGGCCCACGCGCTACCCTGCGTGTAAATCGCGTAGCGCTCCGCAAAGCCATGCAGGTCGCGCGCGATGTCCGGCGCGCCACCCTGCTGGCCCACGGGAATCAACAAGCACATGAATAATAGAAAACCGGCCGCCACCAGCCAGGCGCGGTTGCGCACGCGGCTGAGCCTGGCAGATGCCAGCGGCAGGACCAGCATGCCGGCGACGGCATACGAGGTCAGCACGTCGCCGCTCCAGATGAGGAAACCGTGCAGCAGGCCAAACACCAGCAACCAGCGCAAACGGCGTTTATAAGCCGCTTGCGCCGCTTCCCAGCTGCCCAGCTGGCGCTGCAGGGAACGTGTCTGCAGGGCAAAGCCGGCGCCAAACAGAAACGCAAAGATGGGATAGAACTTGAATTGCGCCAGCGCCGCGACCAAAAAAATGACAAGCTGGTCCAGCACGGGCGGCTGCGCCGGCAAGGTGCCGTAACGCAAGGAAAGCGTGCCCCAGGCAAAGCCCCAGATATTCACCAGCAAGATGCCAAACACGGCGATGCCGCGCAGCACATCGAGCTGCAGCAGCCTGCCAGATTTGGCGTGAATGGCGTTCGGGGAGTTCAGGGCCGCGCCAGGGTCGGGTAATCGCTCAGCTGCAGGCTGAAGCCGGACGCATCCGATTGCAGGCGCGCCTGGCCGCCGAACGGCAAGGTGACTCGGCGGCGGATGTGGCCAAATTCCAGCCCCGTCAGCACGGGCACGGGCGAACGCTGGCGCACATATGCCAGCATGACGTCAAAATCGTAGCCCCTGTCCATGGGGCTCAATTTATAGGCGGAAAAATCACCGAGCACGATCGCGTTCTGGCGCTGGAGCACGCCCGCGTGCAGCAATTGCAGCAGCATGCGCTCGACGCGGTACGGGTGTTCGTTGACGTCTTCCAGAAACAAAATGCCGCCGTCGACCTGGGGAAAATATGGCGTGCCCAGCAGATGCACCAGCATGGCCAGGTTGCCGCCCCACAAGGTGCCCGTCAGCTCGACCTGCGGATTGCCCGCTGCCCTGCCCTCTACCTCATGCGTGGGTCCCGCCAGGCAGGACCACAGCTGATCGAGCGTAAACTGCTCGGGCTCGTCGCGTGTAAAATCGTCGCAGATCATGGGGCCGGCAAAGCTGGCGCGGCCCGTTTTCGCGAGCAAGCCCATGTGGAAGGCCGTGAAGTCGCTGTAGCCGACAAACAGCTTGCCGCTGGCGGCCATGCGGTCGAAATCGATGTCGGGCAGGATGCGGCTGATGCCGTAGCTGCCGCGCAAGGCAAGCACCACCTGCACGTCCGGGTCGGCCGCCGCCGCGTTCAGCTGCGCCAGCCGGCCCGCATCCGTGCCGCCGAAGCGCTGGAAGGTGTGTTCGGGGTCGTAGTAACTGTGGACGGTGGCGCCTTGCGCCTGCAGGCGGGCGATGCCGCGCGCCACGGCTGCGTCATCGGGCGCGCAACCGCCGGGCGCCACGATGGCGATGCCAATCTCGGGTGTCTTCAAAATATGCCTGGCTAATCAAATGGTGGGCGCGCCAGATTACTTTCAAGCTGGCTGGGAGCGCATCTGGGGCGCCATCTTACCTTGCAGATGCACATCGATCAAGGCGAGCAGGCGCTCGATCAGCTGGGGCGGCATGTCGTGCCCCATGCCTTCGATCACTTCCAGCCGGGCGCCCGGGATCAGCGCCGCCGTATCGATGCCGCAGGCGACAGGGATCAAGGGGTCGGCCGCGCCATGGATCACCAGCGCCGGACAGCTGATGCTCGGTAGCAAGGCCGTGCGTTCGCCCGAGGCGGCAATCGCCACCATTTGCCGCGCCACGCCTTCGGGGCAACTGCCCCGCTGCAGCGCCGCGTCGATGCGCTGGTACAGCAGTCTTTCCGAAACGGGATAGGCGGGGCTGCCGATGACGCGCACGGTGGCCGCCATGTGCGCCATCAGTTCGGCGCGGCTGGCATTGCGTTTCGGACGTTGCAACAAGGCGTTGCGCGCCGCCCGCGTGGGGCCGGGCAAGCCGCGCCGGCCGCTGCTCGACATGATGGAAGTCAGGCTGAGCACATGCTGCGGCGCGCGCGCCGCCATCACTTGCGCGATCATGCCGCCCATCGACACGCCGATCACGTGCGCCTGGGCAATACGCAGGGCCGTCAGCAAGCCCAGCGCATCGTCCGCCATGTCATCGAGGGTATAGGAAGTCTTCAGGGGCCAGCCGATGAGGTTTTTCACGTAAGCCAGCGGCAGATACGGTTTACCCGCCAGCGCCATCTTGCTCGACAGGCCACTGTCGCGGTTGTCGAAACGCACCACCCGAAAACCTTGCTCGACGATGCCTTCGACGAAGTCCGCCGGCCAGGCGATCAGTTGCATGCCCAGGCCCATGACCAGCAGCACGCACGGATCGTTGGGGTCGCCGTGGCTTTCATAAGCTATGTTGAGGCCGTTCGCCATGATGGTTGCCATGATTGCCTCTCTTCCAGGAACCGGCACGCAGGCACGATCTGCGGCCCTGGAATCAGCATACCACTATTGTGATAGTACCATCGTGACTCATGCGGAAGTCGAACTCAAGTGTTGCCGCGCCGGTACGCCGGGCGGCAACGGCGCAGCTACTTACTTAGCCTTAGGCAAGGAATCGGCCAGGTCGACCCACGCTTGCGGCTGCGGCTTGCCGCGCTCGCGCACGCCGAAGAAAGAGACCACTTGCGTGCCATCGTTATCGAAGAACTCGACCGAGGTGACGCCGCCGCGCTTGACGACCCAGCCGCTGCGCAGGGCCGTGTCGCGGATGTGCAGATTGAAATCCGGGTCCAGCACGTTGAAGAAACCGCCGGCGGCCATGGTTTTCTCGATCTTGCCGCTGTAGATCTGCGTCAAGCCTTCATTGCCCAGGAACACCATGATGGCGACCTTGTCCTTCGCCGCGTTTTCCAGCAGCGTGCGCAGCGCTTGCGGCGTCACGCGCTCGACCACGCCGGCCGGCGCCAGGCGCAGCGCCTGTTCGCGCGTCAGATGGAATTCGCGCATGATTTGCGCAAACTGATGCACGTCCGTCATATCTTTCCAGGCCAGCTGGAATTCCTTGACATCGATTTCGCTGTCGGGCTTTTCCACCGCCTTTGGCGCCACAGCCAGCACGTTCAATTCCGCGCTTTGCTGGGGCAGGCGGAAGTTTGCCACCAGCTTGTCGTAGACGGCCACGCCCGGCTCGTTGCGCAGGTAGATTTTGTGCACGGCCGTACCGTTGGCATCAAAAAATTGCAGGCTGCGCGTGGGCTTGCCGTCGCGGCCCGCTTGCTCCACGGCAAATGCATATTTCCAGTTTTCAAAGTGAAAACGCAGGTCGATCTGGCCGCCCAGGTAGCCGCCGGCGATATTGCGCTGGCGCGCCTCCGTTTCCGGGTCCTTGGCATCGGCCTGCTCGGACTTGTCGCCCGCCTGCTTGAACTTGCTGGCGACGCCCGTCGTTTCGATGACGCCGTTTTCATTGCGCGTAATCGCTTGCACCAGGCCCAGGTCTAGCGCGGCGCGCATGATTTCGCGCGGTTGATTGCCATCGGCCTGCAAGCGCGTCACGCCCTTGCTGATGTTGGTGGCTAGCAATTGCGCTTCGGATACACCCAGCGCGCGCGCCGCGTCGCGAATCTGCAGCTTCGGCTGCTCCGCGCGCAAGGTGGACCAGCGTTCCGCCAGGGGAGCTGGGGCCGCGCTTGCGTTTGCAATCAGCAGGCCGCCTAGCAGGGATAGAACGAGTTTGGATAACTTCATAGAGAGACCATTCAATCAAACATGGAAAAAAGAGGGGCAAGCACCCCTCCCCGGTAAAAACTTAGAAATTGACGCTGAGGCTGGCGGCGACGTTGCGGCCCGGCTTGGCATAGCGCTCGATCTCGGCGCGCGTTGCCGCCGTGGTGCCGGCGGACAGGCTGCGCGCAGCGGCGTAGTCCCAGTACTTGCGGTCCGTCAAGTTGTACACGCCGACGACGATCTTCGCGTTCTTGTGCGCGTTCCAGTAGGTCGACAGGTCGAAAATCGTGTATGACGGCACGCTGAAGCGCGGCGCGGTCGTACCCGTCAGCAAGTCGTTCGGCGCCTGTTTGTCGCCCGCATGCACGGCCGTCAGGGCCAGGCCGAACAGCTCGTTTGCATGGTCGTAGCCGAAGGTCAAGGCCGTCTTGGCCGGCGCCACCGAGGCCAGGCCGCCGCTGTCGCCCGTCAGGGTATTGAAGGAGCGGCCCTTGGCCACGCCCGTCGCCAGGTCGATGCGGTAACCCTGCATGGATGGCGCCCAGGCGCCCAGCTCCGCGCGCAGGGTCAGCTCGGCACCCCAGGTGCGCGCATTGCCGATGTTTTCCGGACGGAACAGGCCCTGGGTGATGGTGGGATAGTTCACCGGGTCATCTTCCTGCATTACATATTCGATCATGTTTTTGTATTCCGTCTGGTAGACGGAGGCGTGCATGCTCAAGCCTTTGACGACGTCGCCCTTCAAGCCCAGTTCATAGGCCTGGCTGGTTTCCTTGCGCAAATTCGCATTGCCCAGCACGGCATAACCCCTGCCCGTGCCCGTATAGCTGATGGAATCATAGGTGCCCGTGCGTTCGGCCGCCGTCGGCAGGCGCGTGCCGCGCGTCACGGTGGCGTAGGCGTTCATTTGCGGCAAGACTTCCACGGACAGGCTCAGGCTGGGCGTGAAATACGTGTCGCTCTGCTTGCGTATTTCCTTGGACGCGCCCGGTACGCCGATAGCGTAGTGTTGCAGGTTTTTCGGCGCGTCCTTGCGGTAATCGGCACGCAAGCCCGGCGTCAACACGGCCTTCTTGCCTGCAAGATCAAAGCTGAGGTCATCGCGCACATACAGGGCCAGCTTGCTCGTATCCATGTCGGCCATGCGGTTCTTGTTGGTGATCTGATGCTGGCCAGTGGCGATGATGAGACGGTCTTCACGCCACGGACGGCGCGTTTTCAGCTGTTCCAGCTGCACGCCGTACAACAGCGCATTGTCGGCGTTGAGCTGCTTGAACGCTTCGGACGTGACGCCGATGCTGTCATTCTGGAAGCTCGTTTCAATGGAACGCTGCGCCGGGCTGCCAAAGGTGTAGCGACCTTGCGTCTTGTCGTCGGTGTTCGCATTCTGCAGATAGACCTTCGACGTCAGGCGGTCGAACAGGGCGAAATCCTTGAGCGCCACGTCGTGGCCCAGGCTGACGCGCGTGCGCCTGGTGGTGGAATCCTGCTGCACGCCCGTCGGATAATACGTGCTGACCTTGCTGCGCAGATCGCGCTTGTTCTTGCGCTCGAACATGTCGACCGTCAAGTCGAGCTTTTGTTCGCCAGGCAAGGTCCACACGAGCTTGGACAGCAAGGCGTTCGAATGCCAGTCGTCCGGGTTGACGGGGGTGCTGCCGCGGCTGTCCATCTGCTCGCCGTCGCGGCGCACGTAGACGGCCAGGCCCTGCAGCTTGTCGCCCATCCTGGCGGCACCCGTCAGGGTGTGCGCATTGCTGCGGTCGGCCGTGGCGCGGCCGTATTTATAGGCGACATAATGATCCCGCCCCTCGCCCAGGTAATCTTCGGGCGACTTGGTGATGAAAGCCACGCCGCCGCCCAGGCCGGGATTGGCGCCGCTGGCAGCCGTCGTACCCGAATCGATGCGCACTTCGCGGAACGTTTCCGGGTCAAAATAATCACGGCCCGTGGCGAAGGCGTTGAGGGTGTTGCCGTCCGGCTTAGGTGCCGCGTCGGGCAGCGCAATGCCATCGAGTTCCAGGCTGACCCGGTTGCCTTCCAGGCCGCGGATGTTGTAACCGGTATTGCCCGAACCATCCCACACACTGCCGCTGCCCGAGGCCGCCGCTGGCGCGGTAATCAAAGGCAGGTAGCGCACGATGCCGCCCATGTCGGTGACATTGCGGCGCTCCAGGTCGTCCGCCGTGACGACCGTCCTGGTGCCGGCGCGGCGTTCGTAATCCTGCTTGGCGTTGACGACGATTTCCGGGAAGACAGGCAGCCTGGCCGGTTCCTGCGCAGCCGTGCCCGCGTTGATGGCGGCCGTTTGCGCCATGGCAGGCAGCAGCGGCGCGGCGAACAGGCCCAGCAAGGCGGCGCGCAACACCAGGTTGTGGCGACGGGCAGGAACGGGAGATACGACGGGCGCAGCGGAGCGCTGCAGAAGCACTGTAGTCATGATGATCCGGTTTAAGAGTGGAAGCTGGCTCTTGAACCTGGATCGATAACGATGCGCAAGGGAAGTTTGCTGGCGAAAACAATACTGTAACACGAATCATTCTCATTTGAGAATGGCAGTTGGTCTGGACAGATGTTATTTCGCAACAGTTACAAAAAATGCCAGCCGCGATGGCTGGCAAGACCAGGCTAACAGGCCGGCGGATTGGCCAGCTTGCGCGCTTCCGACTGCGCGCGGCGGCGCTCGACAAAGAAACGCTTGAGGAAAGCGCCGCACTCGTCGGCCAGCACGCCGCCAACGATGGCCGTCTGGTGGTTCAAGGCTGGCTGCTCGAACAGGTTCAGCACGGAACCGCAGGCGCCCGTCTTCGGGTCGCCCGCGCCGTACACCACGCGCGCCAGGCGCGCATGCAGCATGGCGCCCGAGCACATCACGCACGGTTCCAGGGTCACGTACAGTTCGCAGCCGGGCAGCCGGTAGTTGCCCAGCTTTTCGGCGGCCGCGCGCAAGGCCATCACTTCCGCGTGCGCCGTGGGGTCGTGACGGCCGATGGGCTGGTTGTAGCCCACGGCGATGACTTCGCCATCCTTGACGACGACGGCGCCCACGGGCACTTCCCCCAGGTCCCACGCGTGCTGGGCCTGCTCCAGGGCCAGCTGCATGTAGCGCGCGTCCTGCGCGCCAGCGTGCGTTTCAGTCATCGGTCACTTCTGCCCAGCAATTCGGCGTTTCATGCAACACCAGTTTATGCAGGTGCAAGCCGGTGCCGAAATGGTCGGTAAATGCCGCTTTCAGGATCTCGAAGGCGATGCGCGCCAGGTTTTCCACGGTCGGGATGCGGTCGATGACGACAGTTTTATGGTCGGGCAGGCTGGCCAGGAAGTCGCGCACGGCCACATCCTTTTCATACACAAGAAAGGCGTGGTCCCAGACATCGACCAGGTGCTGCTTGGCCAGGGTTTTCACGTCGGAAAAGTCCATGATCATGCCGTTGTCGGAATTGCCTTCCGCTTCGATGACCTTGCCGACCAGGGTGATTTCCACCGTGTAGCGGTGGCCGTGCAGGTTGCGGCACTGGCTTTTATGGTCGGGAATGCGGTGGCCCGCGTCGAATTCGAGCTTGCGTGTGATAGTCAGCATATTGTTTTGTTAAGGTATTTGCAGGAGTTTATGGGTTTGCAGGCTCAGCTTCCACTTCGGGTTGCTTTTGCACGTCTCGATGGCCAGTTGCATGTTGTGCGCGGCCAGAGGGCCGTCCATCGCCTGCACGAAGAAGTTCTCGAAGTCCAGTTGTTCGTAGGCGGCCAGGTCTTGCTGGAACTGGGGAATGACCACCTTGATTTCATTGCCTTTGTGTACGACCAGTGTCGAACCCATCTTCGGGCTGACGCAGATCCAGTCCACGCCGGGCGGAACGGGCAAGGTGCCGTTGGTTTCGATGGCGATGGTAAAGCCCACCGCATGCATGGCGTCGATCAGGGCCGTGTCCAGTTGCAGCAGCGGCTCGCCGCCCGTAAACACCACGTATTTGCTCGGCGCGTAGCTGGCCGGCCACAGGCTGTCGATCAGCGCGGCCAGTTCCTCGGGCGTCTTGAACTTGCCGCCCCGTTCGCCATCGGTGCCGACGAAATCCGTGTCGCAGAACTGGCACACGGCCGTGGCGCGGTCACTTTCGCGGCCCGTCCACAGATTGCAGCCGGAAAAGCGGCAAAACACGGCCGGACGGCCCGCGTGCGCACCTTCGCCCTGCAGGGTATAAAAAATCTCTTTGATGCTATAAGTCACTGTATTTCCTAAGAGCTGGCTGGCGTCATCGCGCAAGGCGACCGCAGCGATGCCCGCGCACAACGCCGGAACCGCAAATGCCGATTGACAACCCTCTATTATATGCCGCCACGATACTTCCCGTGCAAATGCCGTGGCCGCCACCTGGCGCCGCGGTGTCAACCGGCAAGAAAGCCACAGGGGCAGGCATAACTGCGTAGCTTTTGCGTTTAGACAATATAAATAACCCAAAGTTAATATATTTTCTGTAAGAACATTGCCCGTTGGAAAACTTTTGGGGAGCAAGGACATGCTGCAACGCTGGATACGCCTGCCGTACCGCCTGAGCATTCTGGCCTGCCTGACGGCCGCCGCACTCGCCGCCGCACTCGCCGCCTTGCACGCCGGCTATGCGGCCGGGACGATGCCGCGAGCCAGCATCCCCTCCCCTCTGCTGGTGGCCTGCGCCCTCCTGCTCCTTGCGCTGGCGCTGTTGCTGTGGCGACAGCACCGCCTGGCGCTGCGCCAGCGGGGGCTGGAACAGCTGCGCGCCGACGCCGAGCAGACGCGCCTGGCCAGCGGGCAGCGCAAGGCGCGTGAACAGGAACGCCTGCGCATCGGGCGCGATATCCACGACGACCTGGGCCAGCATCTGCTGACCCTGAAAATCGACCTGTCCATGCTGCAGGCCAGCACGCAGGGCGCGACGCCTCAGCTGGCGCGGCAACTGGCCGTGATGGCGCGCAATGTCGACCTCAGCATCGCGGCGCTGCGGCGCGTCATCCACGACCTGCGCCCGCCCGCCCTCGATGCCGGCCTGCAAGCGGCGTGCGACGGCTTGCTGACGGACTTCCAGCGCAGCACGGGCATCGATTGCAGCTGCGATTACCGGCTCGACGCCGCCGCCGGCAGCATACATGGCCCCCTGCTATACCACGCGCTGCAGGAAGCGCTGGCCAATATCGCCCGCCATGCGCGCGCCACGCATGTCCAGCTGAGCCTGCAACAAGCGGGCGACACCCTCGCCTGCCGCATCAGCGACGACGGCGTCGGACTGACCGGTTCGCCGCCGCGCCTCGGTTGCGGCCTGTCCGGCATGCATGAGCGCGTGGCCGCCGCCGGCGGCAGCCTGCACATTGCCAGCCACAGCGGCGCCGGCACCACCTTGCACCTGTCGCTGCCCCTGCCAGGCTGCGGCCACGATGAAGCAATGGCCCATCGCTGAAAATATTGCTCTATATCAACACCATCGCTACTCCACGCTGCATCATGGCCAAGGAGCCAGCTCCCCCCATTCACGCCCAGGAAGGATGCATTCATGCCGGATAGTCACGCACATGCCAGCGCATCGCCGTATGGCGAAGCCCAGGGTTTCGCCGTCAAGATGATGGAATTGCTGGTGGTGCCCACCTTTGTCCTCGATGTGCATGGGCGGGTGATGATCTGGAACCGCGCCTGCGAGCAGCTGACGGGCGTGCCGGCGGCCGAAGTACTGGGCACGTGCGAGCCGGGCCGCTGCTTTTACAACGACGAGCGCCCCACCCTGGCCGACCTGCTGCTGGCCGGACGCGGCGGCGACATGCGCGCGCTGCACGCGCAGCAGCAATACCGCAGCAGCACGGGCAGCAATCTGTGTGCAGAAAACTGGTGCGACATGCCGCGCACGGGGCGGCGCCGCTACCTGGCCGTCGATGCCAGCCCCATCTACGGCAATCACGGCGAACTGATCGCCGTGGTGGAAACCCTGCGCGACATGACGGAAGAAAAACGTGCGCAGGTGGAACTGGAACGCCTGGCCACGCGCGATGGCTTGACGGGGCTGGCGAACCGGCGCTGCTTCGACGACACCATGCTGGCCGAATGGCAGCGCGCCCAGCGCCAGGGCCAGCCCCTGTCGCTGCTGATGGTCGATGTCGACAATTTCAAGGAATACAACGACAGCCACGGCCACCAGGGCGGCGACCTGTGCCTGCGCAAGGTGGCCGGTGCCGTGGCCAGCGAAATGCGCACGAACGACCTGGTGGCCCGCTATGGCGGCGAGGAATTTGCCGTCATCCTGCCGAACCAGTCGCTCAAGGGTGCGGCCATCGTGGCCGAACGCATCCGCCAGCGCGTGGAGCGGCTGCAACTGCCGCGCAAGCGCTCCGACGGCGCCTGCGTCACCGTCAGCATCGGCGCCGCCACGGCCCTGCCCGGCCCCGGCACGCAACTGGGACAGCTGATCCACACGGCCGATTGCGCCCTGTACCGCGCCAAGCACCTGGGACGCAACCGCATCAGCCTGCCGGAAACCACGCTCACGTAAGCAATAAAGAAGCAAGACCAAATTTGGTGTATATTTGGTCCTATCGTAGTTTATCTCATTCGGAGACGCCGTGAACCTCAAGGAACGCATCAAGCCGATCTCCTATCTCAAGGCCAATACGACCGAAATCGTCAACAGCTTTGACGCTGGCCAGGACGAGCCCATCATCATTACGCAAAATGGCGAAGCGAAGATGGTCGTGCTATCGATGCACGCTTACCAGGAAGGCAAGCGGCAGGCGCAGCAGATGCAGGAACAGCATGCGTTCATGAAGCTGATCGCCCTGGGCAACCAGGACATCGCGCGCGGCGACGTGGTGTCCGAAGAAGACTTCCTGGCCAGCCTCGACCAGGCTTGAGATGGCGCGCCTCGTCGTGCTGAAAAGCGCCGCAGCCGATTTCAAGGAATTGCGCAGCGACTTCCAGGCGCGCCATGCGGCAGCGCCATGCGAGCAGTTCACCTCGGACTTTCGCCAACTCTTTGCCGATCTGAAGGCCTATCCCGACGGCGGCGCACCCATCGAAGCGGCCCGCGACCTCGGCCTGGACGTGCGGCAGCGCCTGTGCCACGACATCCGCGTCGTGTACCACCATGATCGCGCGCACGGCATCGTGTACATCCGCATGTTCCTGCCGACCCGGCGCGACTTTCTCAGCCATCTGACGGCACGCATCCTGCGGCCCGACTTTTAATCTCGCCCCTATGCACGGCGGCCTGAATATTCTATGCTGCGGCGTTGCACTTTCATAACATCCAAAAAAGAAGGAGCCCTCGTGTCAAGAATCATGCCCGCTTTATTACCCGCTTTCGCCCTGGCCCTGTCGGCCATGGCCTCGTCGAACCTGGGCGCCGCGCCCGTCAAACCGGCCGCCACTCACAGCGCCACAGCCAGCAAAGCAGATTTGCTGCCATTCAAGGCCACCGAAAAGACCCTGGCCAATGGACTAAAAATCATCATCGTGCCAACCGGCTTCCCGAACCTGGTCTCGCTGCAAATTCCTGTGCAGACGGGCTCGCGCAATGAAGTCGAGCCGGGCAAGTCCGGTTTCGCGCATTTTTTTGAACACATGATGTTTCGCGGCACCAAGGCCTATCCGCCCGAGAAATACCAGGAAGTCATCACCCGCGCCGGCGCGCGCCAGAACGCGTATACCAGCGACGACCTGACCAATTACCACACGACGTTTGCCAAGCAAGACCTGGAAACCGTGCTGAAGGTGGAGGCGGACCGCTTCCAGCACCTCGACTACGCGGAAGACGCGTTCAAGACGGAATCGCGGGCCGTGCTGGGCGAATACAACAAGAACAGCGCCAATCCCGTCTCGAAACTGTTCGAAGTGATGCGCGACAGCGCCTACACCACGCATACCTACAAGCACACGACGATGGGTTTTATCCAGGACATCGAAGACATGCCGAACCAGTACGCGTATTCGAAGCTCTTCTTCGACCGCTGGTACCGTCCTGAGCGCACCACCATCATCATCGCCGGCGACGTCGAGCCGCAGCAAGCCATCGCGCTGGTGGAAAAATACTGGAGTCAGTGGCAGCGCGGCAAGCAGCAGGCGGCCGTGCCCGTGGAACCCGCGCCGCATGGCCCCGTCTACAAGCACGTGGCCTGGCCGACGCCGACCCTGCCATGGGTGGCCGTGGGCTTCCACGCACCCGCGTTTTCCGTGAAGGACAAGGACCAGGCAGCACTGGCAACGTTGCTGTCGCTGTCGTTCGGCCGCACTTCGCCGCTGTATAAACGCCTGGTGCAAAATGAGCAAAAGGTCGACCAGTTGTTCGAGATGACGCCGGACCGGGTCGACCCGACGCTGGCCGTGCTGGGCGCGCGCGTGAAAAACATCGATGACGCCGTCTACGTGCGCGACGCCATCCTGGCCACCGTGGCGCAGCTGCGCGATACGCCAGTGAGCGAAAAAGACCTGGCGGATGCCAAGTCGGCCGAAAAATACGGCCTGATCCGCTCACTCGACAACACGGAGCAGATCGCCGGCACCCTGGCGTCCTTCGTGCATTTCGACCGCTCGTATGCCACCATCAACCAGTACTACCGCCTGATCGATACGCTTACGCCGGCCGACCTGCAGGCCGCCGCGCGCAAATACCTGACGGACGACGGCCTGGTGGTAACCACCCTGTCAAACCAGCCGATGGCAGCCGCCATCGCCACCACGCCGAAGCTGGCCAGCCTGCTGCCGCCCGCCTCGAACGCAAAATTTGACGTCTTGGTGCAAAAGTCCGCGCTGCCGCAGATCCGCTACAAGCTGCTGTTTACGGCCGGTTCCGCGCAAGACCCGAAAGGCAAGGAAGGCCTGGCCGCGCTGACGGCCGCCATGGTGGCGTCCGGTGGCTCGTCCGAACGCAAGATCGACGAAGTCAACCAGGCCCTGTTCCCGCTGGCCGGCAGTTTCAGCCAGCAGACGGACAAGGAAATGACGACGTTTACGGGTTCCATCCACCGCGATAACTGGACGCAGTTCAACGCCATCGCCCTGCCCCTGCTGCTCTCGCCGGGTTTCCGCGAAGACGACTTCCGCCGCCTGAAGGATGCCCAAAAGAACGCGCTGCTGCTGGACCTGAAGGACAATAACGAAGAGGAATTCGCCAAGGAACGCCTGCAAACGAATGTGTATGCAGGCACGCCGTATGGTCACCCTGTGCTCGGTACGGTGGCCGGCATCGACGCCATCACCCTCGACGATGTCAAACAGTTCTGGAAGAGGGCGTATGCGCAAGGCGCCGTCAAGGTGGGCCTTTCCGGCGAGGTGTCCGACGCCATGACGGCCTCGCTGACGCAGGCACTCGGCAAACTGCCGGCCGGCCCAGGCTTGCCGGCCACCGTCAAACCCGCGGGCCGCAAGGCGCAGGGCCTGGAAGTGGAAATCATCGAGAAAAATACGCGCGCCACGGCCATCTCGTTCGGCCTGCCTTTGGAAGTGACGCGCACGCACCCGGACTTCCCCGCCCTGTGGCTGGCGAAGACGTGGCTGGGCGAGCACCGCGCTTCGAACTCCTACCTGTACCAGCGCATCCGCGAAATCCGCGGCATGAACTACGGCGATTACGCCTACATCGAAGCTTTCCCGCGCGGCATGTATCAGTTCTTCCCGAACCCGAACCTGGGCCGCAAGGCGCAGCTGTTCGAGATCTGGATCCGCCCCGTGGCGCCGGACAACGCCCACTTCGCCCTGCGCGTGGCCCTGACGGAATTGGGCAAGCTCATCGACAACGGCCTGACGCAGGACGACTTCGCCACCACGCGCGACTACCTGATGAAGAACGTCTTCGTCATGACCTCGACGCAGGACCAGCAACTGGGCTATGCGCTCGACTCGCAATGGTATGGCACGCCGGAATTTACCAAGCTGATGCGTGACGGCCTGTCGAAACTGACGGTGGCCGATGTCAACCGCGCCATCAAACAGCATTTGTCGGCGAAAAACCTGTCCGTGGTGATCGTCGCCAAGGATGCGGCCGGCTTGAAGGATAAGCTCGTCAGCGACGCGTTTTCTCCCATCAAGTACGACGGCAACAAGCCGCAGGCGCTGCTCGATGAAGACAAAGTCATCGGCGCGATGAAGCTGAACATCAAACCGGCAGCCGTTACCGTGACGCCAGCGGCGCAGGCGTTCGCGAAGTAAGCAGGCGCTGTGTCAGTCCCATCCGATGCTGGCCGTCGGATGGGGTTGCCTCCGAGGATGAGCAGGCTTGAACACATCAACGATGCTACGGTGAAGGATCTGCAGTGACATGCTGCCACATTGACCATATCGCCATCACGGCGCCAACGCTGGAAGCGGGTGCCGAGCTGGTGCGGCTGGCGCTAGGGGTGGAACCTCAGGCTGGCGGAGCGCATGCCCACATGGGGACGCATAACCTTCTGCTGCGGCTTGGCGATTCTGTCTACCTGGAAGTGATCGCGCCCGACCCCACGGCGCCGCCACCATCCAGGCCCCGCTGGTTCGCGCTTGACACCCTGGCCGCCAATGCGGCACCGGCACTCGCCACCTGGATAGCCCGCACTACCGATATCGAGGCAAGCGTTGCGGCTTGTTCGGAGCCACTTGGCAATATCGAGGCGATGAGCCGAGGTGCCCTGAATTGGCTGATCACCATTCCCGATGATGGCGCGTTGCGCCTGCATGGCGTTGCCCCGGCACTCATCGAGTGGCAAGCGGCAGCGCACCCGGCGGCCAGGCTGCAGGACCATGGACTGTCCCTCATCAAGCTTGACCTGTTTCATCCCGAACCGGAACGCATTGCGCGCTTGCTGCTATCGCTGGGCCTTGATAGCCAGGTGGCTGTGCACCCGTCGACAGGGGAACGCGGCCCCCGCCTGGTGGCCCACATCAACACGCCGCAGGGGCCGCGCCAACTGTAAGACCGGCGGACAATCAAGCGCGCCCGCGTTTGCCAACTCACTCGAAGGGATTGGCCACCGAGGTCACCTCGGGCGGCGGCAACTGGTCGGGCAGTTCCTGCTTTTCCAGCTGCGCCACCACGTCGGCCAGCAGTTTTTGCAGCTGTTTCGCCAGGGCCAGGCCCGGCTTGTCCAGGGTCAGGTCGATGTCGCCGCTGAGGCTGATGCGGTCGATGCGGTTTTCGATGCTCAGATTGCCGATTTCCAGCACATCGCTTTCATTGGCGTAGGGGACGAATTTCTTTGCGCACATGGGATTTCCTCTCAACGGTTTTTGGACTTGCTACTGATCTTCGGCAAACTCAGCATGCGCAGCTTTTGCTGGCGCGTCAGCGACGGTAACAGATCGATGCCTATCCTGTCTTCCAGTTGCGCAATGCTCAGCATTTCATATTGCTTGGTATCGACGTTTTCGATGAAGTAGGCGGCGCCGGCGCGCTGGCGCGGGCTGTACACGGCCTTGTACAGGTGGCTGGGCACAATGACTCTTCCCACCTTGCGCAAGTTACCGCCAATGAACGCCGGCCCCGTGATCACGTACAAATCGCCCTCCTTCTTGGCCATCTTGCGCACGGCACCCTCGATGCCGGCCCACACATAGCGGTTGTTGCGTGCATCCTGCGGCACCATGTTGGCCAGGGTAAAGCTGTCGTGCTGGCTCTGGCGATCCGGCATGTCGCCGTTGGGCGCCATGTGGCCACGGTCGAAGCCGCTGCGCGCATAATCGGCCAGTTCCGCGCGCTGGGCGGCGGGCAGCTTGCGTTCGGCGTGGAAGGAGTTTTCGCGTGACAAGTCCTGCGCCGCTTCCAGATTGTTCGCCGTCAGGTGTTCAGCCGACCATAGCGGCGTGCGCGTGATCCCCGAGTGCATCACGCCAAACACGTTGTAGCACAGCTCCCTGGTCGCCACGTCCAGCTTGGGGTTGGTGATTTCCGGCTTGCGGCCATCGACATAATGGGCGGGACAGGCATCGGCATGCGCCAGGTTCGCGGCAAAGGCGGACGCCAGCAAGCCGCACGCCAGGGTCAGCCTGGCGATCGATCGTTGAATCATATTTCCCTAAGTGAAATCGTTGCAGGCCAGCATTCTAGCGGACGCCGGCCCGCACCACAAACCTGCACACACCTGGCGTGCGCGGGTGCGCGCGGCGGCGAGCGGGCGTGCAGGCGGCCCTGCGCAGAGCTGGCGCAAATAAAGGCCAAGCGGCTGCGCACAGCCATTCATATCTGCTAAGATTGCCTTGATTCGTTCGCATCGACCATTCAAGATCTGGAGAGCATATGATCAAAAAAACCCTGCTGCTGATCGTCGTCGTCGTCGCCGCCATCCTCGGCTATGCCACCACCAAGCCCGACACCTTCAGTGTCCAGCGCGAAATCACCATCAAGGCCCCGCCCGAGAAAATCGCCGGCCTGATCACGGACTTCCATTACTGGGCCGCCTGGTCGCCGTGGGAAAAACTCGATCCGGCCATGCGCCGCACCTTTGCGGGCCCGGCCAATGGCCTGGGCGCGCAATATGCGTGGCAAGGCAATGACAAGGTGGGCGCCGGCCGCATGGAAATCACGGAAGCGGCCCAGCCCGAGCGCACCGTCATCAAGCTGGACTTCCTGAAACCGTTCAAAAGCCATAACACCACCACGTTTACCATGACACCCGAGGGCGACGGCACCAGGGTGAACTGGACCATGACGGGCCCCAGCCCTTACGTCAGCAAGGTCATGACGGTGTTTGTCAGCATGGACCGGATGATCGGCAAGGATTTTGAAAAAGGCTTGAACAACCTGAAAACGGCGGCGGAGCGCTAAGCTCTGCTCGCAGCATGCAGCAACAGGGCCCGCGCGGCCCTGTTTTCTTTGGCGCCGGCCCCTTGAGGACCGCCCTGCTCAGAACTGCTCGATCCAGGCCGCCAGGTGGTCCGGCGTGAGCGCCGGTTCAGCCTGCACCACCTTGCCCTGCAAGCCCAGTTCCGTCTTACTCAGCTGCAAGGACCAGCCGCGCCGCGCCAGCCACAGCAAGCTGGCCAGCCAGAATGCGTGGATGGACGAGACGGGCGTGGTGGTCGGCGTTTCCAGGAATTCCGTCAGCAGGCGGCCATCGAGGAACAGGGCAGTGCCGCCCTGGTTTTGCAGCGCCGCGCCAAACACGGGCAACAGCATGTCGATCGATTGCTCCACGCCGCGCCCCGGGTGCTCGCGCTCGAGCGTGTCGAGCTGCTGGCGCACGGCGGCGGCAAAGACGGTGCCGCGGAAGGCTTCCGAACTGACCAGATCGGCATAATCCATCAGCAGCCAGTCCGGCTCGGGCGGCGTGACGCCGGCCGTCAGGGCCGCCGACAGATACGCTTCCACGGGCAGCTGCTGTTCCGGACCGGCCAGGCTGGCGCACAAGGCGTACAGGGTGCCGATACGGTTGGCGACGGCTTGCCGCTGGCGCACCATCAGCTTTTCGCGCAGCAACTGCGCGTGTTCATTGCGCAGCCGCGCCAGTTCCAAAGCCTGCTTGAGTTCCATGCGCAGCGCCGCGATATCCCACGGCTTCTGGATATAGCGGTGGATCTGCCCCTGATTGACGGCTTCCACCGTGTGCTCCAGCTCGGAATACGCGGTGGTCAAAATGCGCACGATGTGCGGGTAGCGGTCCCAGGCATAGGACAGCAATTCGTTGCCATAGGCGCCAGGCATGCGCTGGTCCGACACCAGCACGGCGATGCGCTCGGCTTGCGCGTCGAGGATGCGCTTGCCCTCCTCGACCGAGGTCGCCGTCAGCACGTTGGCCAGCGGCGCGATGGCGCGTTGGAAATATTTGAGGGCGTTGGCCTCGTCATCGACATAGAGTATCGTCGGCAAGCCTTGCGCCGGCTCAAGCTGAGCCGGCAAACGCAGATTGGCGTCAATCATGCTCGTTCCTTATATGTACTGGAAAATTCAGGGTGACTGTGGTGGCACTGCCAAATTCGGTGGCGATATCGAGGTTGCCGCCGAACGATTGCATCATGCGGTGGCAAAATACCATGCCCCAGCCCTTGCCTTCGTTGCCGCTGGCACTGACGGGGTCGAGCAACAGCTGCGCGACAATCTCGGGGGCGATGCCGGCGCCATTGTCGCGCACCGTGATGCGGCCCGCATCGATGCGGATGCCGATCGCAGGATGGGCTTGCTCGCCGGCCGAACGCAGGGCATTCGCCAGCACGGACGATAAAATCAGCGCGACGCAATTGGGCGACTCGGCAATGGCGAAATCCTCGCCCTGCTCGACCGTGATGGCGGCGCGCTGGGCCGTACTCAAGGGATAGCTGTCGAGCAAGGCGGCCAGCAACTGGCGCGCGCTGCCGGCGCTGCGTCCACCCTGCATGCCCGGCCCGGCGCTGGCCAGGCGCACCGTGTCGACAAAACTGGCCAGCACGGACAAACAATAGCGCGCATTGTCGTGCATCAAAGCGGCCGCTTCGCCGATCTCGGCCTGTGGTGCGGCGTCCGCCTGCGCGCGCCGCGCGATGCCGCGCGCAAAGTTGGCGATGGCCGCCAGCGGCGTGTTCAATTCGTGCGCCAGGAAGGCCAGCGATTCCTCCATCGCCACCAGGCCCTGGCGGCGCGCGGCGCGCTCGCGTCCCGTCTGCACGGCCAGCTGCAGCGCCGTTTGCATGGCGACCATGTCAAGCGGCTTTTCCAGCAGGCGGAACAGCGCGCCGCCGTTGATCAGTTCGAGCAGCACGTCCTTGTCCGCATACGCCGTCACCAGCATGCTGACGATGTGCGGATAGCATTGCGCCACTTCCTGCAGCAGCTCGCTGCCAAGGCGGTCCGGCATGCGGTAATCGGTGACGAGCACATCGATGTTGGCGGCCTCATCTTTCAGCAAGGCCAGCGCCGCATCGACGCTGTGCGCCGTCAGCACGCGGTAGTGCGCACCGATGGCGCGCGCGAAGTACTTGCAGGCGAGCGCTTCATCGTCCACGTACAGCACGCTGGCGCGGCTATCGTTGTCCATTAACGGCCCTCCCAGTCGGAGCGCTGCAAGTCGAAATTCATGCTGGCCCATACACCCAGCTCGCTTTCGGCGGAGAGGGTGCCGCCGTGGCGCTCGATCACGCCATAGCTGATGCTCAGGCCCAGGCCCAGCCCCTGCCCCACTTCGCGCGTGGTGAAGAACGGTTCGAACACGCGCGCCAGGTTTTCCGGGGCGATGCCGGGGCCGTTGTCGCGCACGCTGATGCGCAGGCGGTTCTCGTCCCAGCGGGCCGTGATGCGGATCTCGAATGGCGGCGCATTGCCCTTGCGCATGGACAGCACGGCATTGCCCAGCAAATTGATCAGCACGCCCACGATGGCCGCCTCGTCGCCGCGCACCAGGGTGTCGACCGGCAAGTCGTGGCTGATGCTGACATTCTTCGTTTCATGCCCCACCAGGCGGATGGCCGCGTCGAGCGCGCTGCGGAACTGGAAATGGCCCGTTTCGAGCTGGTTGCCGCTCTTGCGGTAGGCAAAGGTTTTTAAATCGGACACGATGTGCTGCACGCGCAGCATGCCCTGCTTGGCGTCGGCCAGGCATTCGCTCACCAGCGCGCTTTGCTTGGCGGCCGGGTCTTCAATGGCCACCTCGATGGCCATCATGCAGAAATTCACGGGGTTGTTGACTTCATGCAGCATGCCGGCGGCCAGGGTGCCGATGGCGGCCATTTTCTCCTGCTGCAGCATCTGCCCCTTGATATCGGCCAGGCTTTTGTTGGTTTCTTCCAGCTGGGTGTTCTTTTGCGCCACTTCCGCCTTCAGCTGGAACAGCATGAAGCGGGCGCGCTCATTGAAATAGGTAAACACGGCGCTGATGCTGGCCGACATGATCAGGAACAGGCAATTGACGACAAACGTGGCCGGCAAGTCGAAGCCGCCCGCATGCCAGGCGCAGGCGGCCACGTACAGCAGGCAGGAGATGGCGCCGAAGACCATGTTTTGCCACAGGCCGAAGGCCAGCACGATGCCCGAGGAATAGATGGCCAGGGTCATGCCCACGTAATAGATCGAGGTGGCGCCTTCCGTGATGGCGATCATCCAGGCGATCATGATTTGCGGCAGGATCAGCCAGACAAAAGTCAGTCCCTGGATACGGTCTTGCGCCCAGCGCGTGCGCATGGCCAGCACGACGAAAAAGATCAGCACGGACACAAGGATGCGCGCACTGGTAAACGCCGACTGCTTGTCCGGATACAGCGCCGAATCGAGGCCCATGCCCAGCAGGATCAGCACGATGCCCGTGTAAGCGCCGCCGCGGCTGAATTCCAGGCGGAAGTCGCGCAAAACGGCCGTGTAGCCGGCGTGCAGGCCTGGAGTATCCATCAAGGAATGCTCACTTCCGCGAACACATTCACGCCCGTGGCGTCGACATAGATTTTCGGCGCCGTCGCATGTTCGGGCAGCAAGGCCGACAAGCCCGCCTCATTGCGATAGATCAAATGCCACTCCAGCAAATGCTCCATGCCGAACTTGCCCGGATTGTCGGCGTGCACATTCGTCACCAGCAGGCGCCCGCCCGGCCCCACGCGCGAGGCGAAATGCAGCAGCAGGCGCGCGCACACCTTGTCGGACAGGTAGTCGAACAGGCCGGCGCAATACACGGCGTCGAAACTGCCGGGCAAGCCCGTGATGCCCGAGCCGTGACGGCGCTTGAGCAGGTTGTGCACGGAGTCGTGCACATAATCGATTTCCACCACGCTTCCCGTGCGCTGCATGATGGTGGTCAGGCGCGCGCGCGTCCAGTCCAGCGTTTCGCTGCTGAAGTCGACCAGCTCGAAGGCCAGCCACTGCGCATCCGGGCACGTTTCCAGGAAACGCTGCACCTCGATGGCGGGGCCGCAGCCCACGTTGAGCACTTTATACACGCGCCCGGCAACACGCGCCTCGGCCGCCTTGTGCGCCAAAAACTCCGTCAGGATATCGATGCGGTTGCGGTGCGCCGTGGCGACAGCCGCCTGCAAGAAGGCTGCATTGACAATCTGAAAATACGTGCTCGGACCCTGGCGCGGATCGTCGAGCAGCTGATTGACCATCTGGTAATCGCCCGCATAGCCGAGCGGTTTGGTAAACGTGCGGAAGACGAACGGCGCGCGCAGGATCAGCGGGTGCAGCGCCGTCTGGGCAAAGGCCCGGTGGGCCGGCGCCCGTTCTTCCTCGACCAGCGAGGCTTCCACCTCGAGCTGGCGCAAGTACAGCTGGGTTTGCTCCATCAGCGGCAAGGCCAGCTCGTCGAAGATGTCGGCGCGCAGGCGGCCGTTTTCCTTCGGCAGCGAGTCGGACAAGTCGACTTGCTCGACCCAGCGCGCCACCTCCGACAAAAAGGCGCGCATTTCGTTGACGACGATCTGGTAATCGCGACGGATGCGGAAGCGCTCGCCCCAGCCCGCGACAAAGGCGCTGGACTCTTTCGCCACGGCGCCCTTGACCACCACCACGTCGCTCAGCTCGCGCCACTCGTCGATCAGGGTGACGGAAACGATGGCGGTCAGGCCCGTGTTGACGCTGCTGATGACGACGGCCTTGCCCACATAGGCGTTCTTCGCCCCCATGCGCACCGTCACGTCATTGAGCACCTCGCTGACCTGCACAATCGAGTAGGGATTGTAGATTTCCATGACCAGCGAATTGCGCTGCAAGTTGAAAATCGTGCCGCGCACCGCCTCACCCTGGGTGTTACGGAAACTGACGACTGGATCGATCTGCGATTGTGAATACACGATTGGGCATTATCAAGTTGCCCGGCTGCCGGCGCACCACGCTGGGCACGCCAGTTTCCAGGCTGGGTTAAGGCACGGCACAGCGGTCGTCGCCGCCGCACCGGAGCGCCTCAAAGCGCGTCTGTTCGCTCTCTGATCGAGTGTACTATGGATGTAGTAGAACGGGCAATTGTTCCCACTGGAATGACTGCCCGTGGCGCTGGCGCGCAACGCCGCCATTCAACCGGCCACGAACAGTGCCAGCGCATGACGCAACAACTGCGGCGTTTGCCCCGTCCAGCGCTTGAACGAGCGGCGAAAGTTGGTGGCATCATGAAAGCCGAGGTAGGCGGCCACGGCGTCGTTGTCGTAGCCATGCGCCTGGAACAGGTAGATGGCCTTGTGCGCGCGCACCTGGTCCAGCTCGGCCTGGAAATGCGTGCCATGGCGTGCCAGGTGGCGCTTGAACGTGGCGGGACTGACGCCGAATTCCTGTGCCGTGCGTTCCAGCGTGGGTGCGCAGCGGATATTGGCCAGCAGGTAGTCGTACAGCGCACCGAGCAGGCTCGTTGCCGGTACAGGTGCCAGGGCGGCCGCCCGCAAGGCCAGCGCGGCCGCCGTGGCATTGCCGCGCGGCCAGGGTTTATCAAGCCAGCTGGAATCGATGAGCATGGCATCGACCTGGCAATCGAAACGCAGCGCCTGGCCCAGGTGCACCTCGTGCTGCTCCACGTGACGTGGCCGCGCGCGGTTGAAGCAGAAGCGCCACGGCAACGCCTCGCCGGCCAGCCAGCGGCACATGGCCGCCAGCGCCGTCATGTGCATTTCCACCAAAAAAGGCAGCTGGCTCGGCGCGCCGAACGCATCGACCCAGTACAACACGTGCAGCTCGCCCGCCTCGCGCAAGCGCGGCTGCAGCAGCGGACACAGCAAGGTGTGGAAGCCGCACAGGATGGTCAAGGCCTGGCGCAAGTTCTGCGCCTGCAGCAAGGCATGGCTGGCGGCGCCGTAATGACCGGGCAGCATTTGCTGGCCCAGCATGAAGCTGGTGTCGGCACTGTCCAGGCCGCGCGCCACATTGGCCAGCAGTTGCAGGTATTGCGCGGCGCTGACCTGGCTTTCCGCACACGGCAGCGCACCACCGTCGAGGCCCGTGCCCTTGAGTAGCGGCGCCACAGCCAGTTCGCGGCTGCGCGCGTAGTCGAGCACCAGCGCCGGCTGGTGATGGGCCGCGATGCTGGGGTCGCCTTGCTGGTTCAGCGGCATCAGGCAGGCGCGGCGGAACTGATCCCGGCACCGGAGCGCGGCGTTTCCACGGCACGGCTCAGTTCGGCCAACACCACTTCCGGCACGCCATCGGTAAGCGAGCAGGCATGCCGCAGGCTCAAACGGATTTCGCGGTTGTCGTTGGCATGGTGGCGCATCTGCCCCACCATGGCGCACAGGTGGCGCGCCTTCACGGCCGCATCCTCGCGCGACACGCCCGGCATCAGCACGGCAAAGCGGTCGCCCGCATAGCGGCACAGCAAATCGTCATTGCGCAAGTTCAGCAGCAGCATGTGGCCCACGGCTTGCAGCACGCGGTCGCCTTCGCGGTGGCCGTATTCGCGGTTAATCAGGTGAAAACTGTCGATGTCGAGCAAGACCAGCGCGCAATCGAGACCGGGCCGGCGTTCCTGTTCCAGGCGCATCTGCGTGCGCAGATAGCTGGCGTCGGCCAGCTGCGTGATGCGGTCGAAGGCGCGGTGGTCGCGGAACAGGCGCTCGCGCTTTTGCAGGTGTTCGTTCAGGCGAAACTGCTCCTGGCGCCAGTAATACATGCCGATGGTCAGCACCAGCATGCCAAACGGAATCAGCGCTTCCAGCCAGTTGTCCCACACGGCGCTCTTATCGACGGCAAAGAATTCATCCAGGCAATCGGCCCAGGAGCCCAGCATGATCGCGCACAGGCCGCCGGCGATCAGGCTCGTCACACGTCCGCGTGGACGGCTGCTGAGGGTAAACAAAAACCAGATGCCCGCCATGACGGCCGTGCCGCCTTCGCAGACGATATCCATCCACTTCCAGATGGCAAACGGTTTAAGGTGGCCTAGTGTCGCGTACAGGAAAAAGAACAGGGGCAATGCCAGCGCGGCGGCAATCAGACTGTTACGGTGCAACGGCAGCATGTGGGGAACCTTTAAAAGTGGTGCTGTCGCCACGATAGCGCCCGCCCATGACGGCACGATGACATACGCCACACCCCTGCGGCAGGTGCAAACGGCTCATCATGAGCAACGCAACTGATGCAAATCCAGCAAGCCATTGCCCGTGCGCCCTGCGCTGGCAGGTCATTTCAGCTCACCACCCTTCATTTCCGGCCGGAAAGCGTTCACAGGCCGTTGTTTTCAACGCGGCCAGCCCTTGCCTGTCACGCAACCGTCATATTTGCTGCCTAGAATCCGCCCGGTTCCCTACCCCTAACCGAGCTCTTCATGAAAACCTTGCACACTTCCTTCCCCTCCCCGCTGCGCCTGACTGCACTGTCCCTGGCCATCATGGCCGTCTTCAGCGGTCCAAGCCATGCACAAGCGCAGGATGCAGATGGCTTGCCGGCCGCCACCGTCGTCGTCAGCGGCCAGCGCGCCAGCCTGCGCAACGCCATCGCGGCGCAAGAGAAAGCCGACAACATCATCAGCGTCATCAGCAGCGATGATATCGGCGGCTTGCCCGATAAAAACGCAGCCGAAGCACTGGCCCGCTTGCCGGGCGTATCGGTGCAGCGCGACCAGGGCGAAGGCCGCTACATCACGGTGCGCGGCCTGGGGCCGGACCTGAACGCGGTGACCATCAACGGCGCGCTGGTGCCGTCGCCGGAAGCGGGCCGCCGCGCCGTGGCGCTCGATATCCTGCCTGCCGGCCTGATCCGCACGCTGGAAGTCTCGAAGACCCTGCTGCCGGAAATGGATGCCAATTCGCTGGGCGCCACCATCGAAGTCAAATCGCTGTCCGCCTTCGACTTGCCCGGCAAGCTGCTGTCGGCCAACGTGGGCGCCAGCCATGATGAAAAGACGGGCAAGACCAGCCCCAGCGGCGGCGCCCTGTGGGCCCAGCGCTTCCTCGATGGCAAGCTGGGCGTGGCCGCCGGCCTGAGCGCGGAAAAGCGCTCGTTCGGCTCCGATGACGTGGAAACGGGCGGCGCCTGGAGCAAGGGTAAATTATCTAGCCTGGAGTTGCGCGACTACCTGCCCGTGCGCAAGCGCGGCGCGCTGGCCGTCAACCTCGATTACCGCCCGGAAGCGGGCAACAGCTGGTTTTTGCGCTCGTTCGTCAGCGAATTTTCCGACGATGAAGTACGCGACCGCCTGACCATCAGCAATATCGCGGGCGGCAGCCTGGCCGAAAGCCAGACGGCTGGCGCGCGCGCCGAGCGCCGCATCCGCCAGCGCAAGTACACGCAGCAAGTACGCTCGCTGGTGCTGGGCACGCAGCAGAAATCGGGCGACTGGACGCTGGACGTGAAAGGCGGCATGAGCCGCGCCACGGAAGACACGCCAGAGTCCTTGAACGACGGCCGTTTCCGTGGCACCAGCAATTTTGCCGGCATCAGTTTCACGGATACGCAGGAGCCGAAATTGAGCGGCCCCGCCTCGCTGTACGATCCGGCCAGCTACGCGCTGAACGCCATCACCCTGCAAAAGCGCTACTCGAAGGACAATGAACACCACGCGCGCATCGACCTGGCGCGCAAGTTCGACATCGCCACCCTGAAATTCGGCGCCAAAATCAGCCGCCGCGAAAAAACCAATGACACGGATCAATGGGCGTATAACAGCAACAAGGCCAGCAGCGGCAATTACTGGGGCGCCGGCTCGACCTCGATGAGCAACTTCGTGCAGGGCCACACGCTCGACTATGACCTGGGCAACATCGGCGTGGCTCTGGACCCCACGCTGATACGCGCCCGTGTGGCGGGACTGGACCGCGACAAGGCGCGCCTGGCCACCGAGTCCATCATCAACGACTACCGCATGCATGAAGACATCAACGCCATGTATGTGCAAAACAGCTACGACTTCGACGCCTGGCACATCCTCGGCGGCGTGCGTCTTGAGCGCACCAGCTTTGAAGCGGCCGGCTCGCAAGTGGACAGCACCGGTTTGGCCACGGCCTTGACGCGCGAACGCTCGTACACCAACTGGCTGCCGAACCTGCAAGCCCGTTATGACGTCGATCAACATACCAGCGTGCGGGCCGCCTGGACGCAAGCCGTCGTGCGCGCCAACTTCAGCCAGCTGGCGCCGGGCATCAGCCTGGCCAGCAACACGGAAGCCGTGATCGGCAACCCGGACTTGAAACCGCTGAAAGCAAACAATTTGGACCTCGGTATCGAGCGCGTGCTGGGCAATGACGGCGTGATGTCCGCCTACGGTTTCTACAAGGACATCAAGAATTTTACCTACACGACGAACCTGGCCGGCACGGGTCAGTGGGCCAATTACACCTCGGCGACCTCGTATGCGAACGGCGACGCGGCCCAGGTCAAAGGCATCGAACTGGCCTACATGCAGCCGCTGCGCATGCTGCCGGCGCCGTTCAACAAGTTCCTCGTCGGCGTGAACGGCACCCTGAGCACCTCGAGCGCGCAAATCGGCCGCTACGACAAGGCCAGCAAGCAGCAGATGAACCGCGACATCCGCCTGCCGGGCCAGTCGAACCAGGTCATGAACTTGATGCTGGGCTATGAAACGGGGCCGGTGAGCGCCCGCCTGGCCCTCAACTACAAGTCGCCGTATCTGCTGGAAATGGGCAACGACATCCTCGACCAAAGTCAGGACCACATCGTCGACAGCCAGAAGCAGCTTGATTTCTCGCTGTCGTACCAGATCAACAAGCAGTTCCAGGTAACGTTTGAAGCGGCCAACCTGAACAACGAGAAATACTATGTCTACCAGGGCACGAAGCAATACAACGTGCAGAACGAACAATACGGCCGCACTTTCAAAGTGAGCCTGAAAGCCAGCGCCTTCTGATGATGATTGTAAATACCATGAAAAAAACCGTACTCTGCAGCGCTTTGCTGGCCGCCTTTTGCCTCTCGGCTACAGCGCAAGCCGCGCCTGTCCAAGCTGTTCCTTCCTTCACGCAGGAAGCGGAAGAACTGGCCCGCCTGCCCGGCGGCGGCTGGCTGACCCTGGATAAACACGGCTTGCGTTTGGTCAATGCGGCCGGCCAGGAACAGGACCGCATCGCCGTGCGCGCCAAGCAGCTCGACACGCGCATCGATGGCAATCGCGTGCTGGCCGTGTTCCTGGAAGCGGACACGCAGCGCCCTCTGCCCGTGACGGTCGATGTGCAGGCCGGCAAGCTGGTCAAGCTGGCGCCGTTCCCCGTGCCCACGTTTTCCGTGGAAGCATCGTGTTTGTACCGCGACGCGCAGCAGCTAGCTCATCTGTTCCTGATCGGCAAGGATGGGCAAGCGGAACAGTGGGTGATGCAGGGAGAACAGCGCAGCCTGGTGCGCAAACTGGCTTTGCCGCCGCACGCGAAGCATTGCCGGGTCGACGACGGCGCCCGGCGCCTGCTGGTGAGCGAGGCTAACATGGGTGTGTGGGCGTATGACGCCGATTCGGAGGGCATGGGCAAGCGCGAAGTGGTGGCGCTGCGCAAGCCGTATGGCCAGCTGGACGGCGGCGCCGGCGCGCTGGCCGTGCTGCCCGGTGGCGTGGCCGTGCTCGACGGCAAGGCGGAAAAGCTGCACCTGTACACCCATCAGGGCGGGCAGTGGACGGCACTACCGCCGCAAGCGGTGGCCTTGAACGTACGCAAAGGCGACAGCCAGCTGACGCTGGACAAGGAGTCGCTACTGCTGCGCGGCAAGAGCGGTTGGCAAACGCGACCCTTGAAATGGAATGGTAAGGCGGAAACACAGCCTGCGGTAGCCATCATCGCCCCGCAAGCGCAGACGGCGCCGATGGCGCGCCAGGGCGACGCGGCCGACGACCCGGCCATCTGGCTGGCCAGCGATCCTGCCAACGCGCGCATCCTCGGTACCAACAAGAAACAGGGACTATTGGTCTACGACCTGCAAGGCAAGCAAACGCAGCTGCTGGAAGTGGGCCGCTTGAACAACGTCGACGTGCGCCAAGGTATCCGTTTTGGCGCCAGCACGGTCGACCTGGCCGTGGCTACCCAGCGCGACGACAACAGCGTGATGCTGTTCACCATCAATGACAGCGGCGACGTGGCGGAAGCGGGCCGCTTCCCTACCGGACTGAAAAGCATCTACGGCATGTGCTTGTACCAGCCGGCCAGCGGCGGCGTGCAAGCGTTCATCAACGACAAGGATGGCACCTTCCAGCAATACAAGATCGAGATGAGCGGCTTGAGCGGCAAGCAGTTCAGTGCGACTCTGTTGCGCAGCTTCAAGGTTGCCACGCAACCGGAAGGCTGCGTGGCCGACGACGCCAACGCCCGCCTCTTCCTGGGCGAGGAAACGCGCGGCATCTGGACCACCTCGGCCGACGCCGCCAAGCCCGATGCCCTCGCCATGGTCCTGCCCGTGGGCGCAAACCTGACGGCCGACGTGGAAGGCATGGCCATCTACCGCAAGCCGGGTGGCAAGGCTGACACTGGCTACCTGATCGTCTCCAGCCAGGGCGACAGCAGCTACGTGGTGCTCGACGCGCAAGCGCCGTATAAAGTGCGCGGCCGCTTCAAGGTGGGCTTCAACTTGACGGCCGGCATAGACGGCACGTCGGAAACGGATGGCCTCGACGTCACCTCCGCCAACTTGGGCGGCGTGTATGGGCAAGGCATGCTGGTGATTCAGGACGGCTACAAGCGCCTGCCCGATGGGCCGCAAAATTTCAAATATGTGGCGTGGGGGGATGTGGCGAAGGCGCTGGGATTGAATTAAGTTAGCAACAGCCGGGGCCAGTCCCTTTGGGAGCGGTCCCGCCACTATGTGCGCGGCATATCGATATGAAATGGCAGCCGCTTACCGCATAAGTCCACCATGCCCGACACAAGCAGGCGCCGTGCCGACAACTCAATGATATTGACGGCCGATACGTCGCCGTACTCCATCATATACATACCCGACTCCTCCGCCTCGCGATGCGTATCGAGCATCCCGATCGCAAACGCTCCTTCCTGCCCTTGCGGTATGCGCAAACCGTGCAGGAAAAATGCAGGCGGATACAGCGCCCACGACCATTCCGCGTCATCGGACTCGGTCAAGCGCATAAACACATCGTCGTCCCCATGGATATCGATGTTCAGTTCCACCATGCCAGTGCCATCGTCTTCCAGGCTAATGCTTGATTTCGCGAAATCCACGTCAAAATTGGTGTCGCCGATACTAAAAACAGTCATTCAATACTACTCCGGGTTACAGGTAAATATGCGGCGCGACAGGCAGCAAGGAATACAGGACAGTCCCGTCGATCAGCAAACCAGAAGGACGAGCTGGCAATCACGGCTAACGTGCCAACGCCCTATTTTTATCCTTTGGACCATGTTCGTGCCATCATTGTCAACGCGCGCCGAAATGGCGTCAACGTTCATCGCCTTTATTAGTGCCGGTGAGCGCAAGAAAAGGCCGCTTACTCCGCAAAACAGGCAAAACCTGTTACGTCCGCTTCCGCCCTATTGTGTTGAAAAAGTTGAGCGGCAACAATTTTTGGGAGGTCTCAGACTCCCAAGCAGCCAGTGATTGTTCACTAGCAACGGTATTGGCCAGTTTTGGCTGGCAGGATTTCTATCTAAAGGTCAACGCACCTGAGTTTTTCAACACAATAGCCTGCGGATTCAATCGGTCAACGCAACACACTGTTCAAATCGTTGAGCCGGTGTTTGGTAGTGTAGCGTCTTCCTGGGGCGCTCGTTGAGTCTTCTGGCTACCGCATCGAGTTGCTCTTGCGAGTAAGTGGAAATATCCAGTCCTTTGGGGAAATACTGCCGCAACAGGCCGTTGGTATTTTCATTTGAACCGCGCTGCCACGGATTCTGTGGATCACAGAAGTAGACCTGGATGTCAGTGGCCAAAGTAAAACGCTTGTGGCCAGCCATCTCTTTGCCTCTGTCCCAGGTCAGTGATTTATACAGTTCGTGGGGTAGCCTGCGGGCATTGTCGATCAGCGCATTGACAACCGTCTCGGTGTCCTTGGCGGCAACTTTCACCAGCATGACGTAGCGCGTCTGGCGCTCGACCAAGGTCACGATCTGGCTATTGTGGCTGCCGAACAGCAGATCACCTTCCCAGTGCCCGGGCACCGCTCGATCCGCTGCCGTCGCTGGACGCTCGCTGATCGGCACGGCGTCGACAATTCTGCCGTGGTTGTCAGTCTTTTGGGTGTGATGACGTGAGCGGCGCATGGCGCGCGTCCGGCGCAAGTGCTCCAGCAGTTCCTTCTTTAAGGCACCTCGGGCCTGGATGTAGAGGCTGCGGTAAATGGTTTCGTGCGACACGTGATACTCCTCGTGGCGCGTGAACAGCTGCTTGAGCCAGCCAGCAATCTGTTCCGGCGACCACTGCAATTGGAGCTTGCTGGCAACCATGTTGGCCAGCATGCGGCTCTCCGTCAGCTTACAAGGTTTGGGGCGACGCGCCTGATCCCAAGCATGCTGATCCGCCTGAGTCGCACGATATGCTTCGCGGCCACCATTGCGCCTGAGTTCCCTGCTGATGGTCGATGGTGCGCGTCCGAGGCGTCTGGCAAGTGCGCGGATGGATACGCCGGAAACGACGGCACGCGATATCTCCTCGCGCTCAGCCAGCGTCAGCGCCAGTCTGGAACGGCATCGCTGTGCTGGCTGTATGCCACCAGATTCAGCCAGAATCCGCTGTATCGACGAGTGATTCCGATCAAATAGTTGGGATATCATCTGCAGGGAGTCGCCTTGCTTCCAGCGTTCCCACATCAAGGCCTTCTGGCTCTCGGTGTAATAAATGCGTGGTTTCTGTTTCATCTTCAACACTCCTGTAACCTGGGCGTTTAGGTTAGAGTGTTGCGACCACCGATTGAATCCGCAGCCGGCTGCCGTCGTTGGCAGGCTCCGCCCCATTGCGGACACTTGGCGTCAATCTGAGTCGCCACTAGTAAACAATTCCACAACTGTAGCGTATTTTGCAAAAAAAATATCAAAAAAGAAGCCGCGATACGCCAGTCATGCCAGCAACTGTCCAGTTAAATCTCCCCTGCTTTCCAATCTGCCAGCGACTGCCAGCCTCAGGCATATTAAAATACCGCCCCATGACCTCCCCCGCCTCGACCTCCCCTCTCCCCGACAGCATTTTGCTCCCTTCCCTGGCCGTCCTGGGAGGGCAGATTTCTGTCAATCTGGGGGCGGCGATTGCGAAGAATCTGTTTCCTGTCATCGGGGTCGAGGGGATTACGGCGTACCGGGTAGGGTTTTCGGCCTTGATTTTGCTGGCCATCTTCCGGCCCTGGCGTTTCCGCCTGACGCGCAAGGATGTGCTGAACCTGCTGGTCTACGGTTCCGTGCTGGGATTGATGAACTTGCTGATTTACCGGGCGTTTGCGCTGATACCGATCGGTATCGCCGTCGCCATCGAGGTCACGGGGCCGCTGGCCGTGGCCATGCTGTCGTCGCGCCGGCCGCGCGATTTGCTGGCAGTCGCTTGCGCCGTGTTCGGTCTATATCTGCTGCTGCCGCTGCAGGGCAGCCCGGGCAGCCTGGACCCCGTTGGCGTGGCCTATGCGCTGGGCGCGGCGCTGTGCTGGGCGCTGTATATCATCTTCGGCAAGCGCGCCTCGACCTTGCAGGGCGGGCAAGCCGTGGCCTGGGGCATGACGGTGGCGGCCATGGTGACGGTGCCCATCGGCGTCGCGTACTCGGGCACGGCTCTGCTGGCGCCATCGATTGCGCTGATGGGCCTGGCAATCGCCATGCTGTCCAGCGCCCTGCCTTACTCGCTGGAAATCTTTGCCCTGCGCCGCTTGCCGCAAGGCGTGTTCGGCATGTTCAGCAGCGCGGCGCCCGCCGTCAGCGCACTGGCCGCCATGGCCGTGCTGGGAGAACTGCTGAGCCTGACCCAGTGGCTGGCCATCGCCTGCATCGTGTTCGCGTCGGCCATGGCGGCGCTGGGCGCCCAGGGCGGCAAGCGCTAGCGGCATCCCCCCCCCCCCGCTCCTGGACCGCTGCCTGCACCGCTTCCTCGCATGCATGTCCGTGCTGGCGGGCAGGATTTGATGTGCGCCTGTAAAATGCGTCATCGTTTGCCACACATTGCCACACATCGTATGCCCGCCTCACCGATGACATCCACCTTACGCTCTCTCTTTGCTCTTGCCTCCGCAGGTCTGCTGCTGACGCACGCTGCCATTACGCACGCAGCCGCCGCTCCTGCCGCCCTCACGGGCAATGCCGAAGCGGGCAAGACGGCGTTTCGCAAGTGCGCCTCCTGCCACCAGGTGGGGCCATCGGCGCGCGGCGGCTTCGGCCCCAAGCTGACGGGCGTGATTGGCCGCAAAGCCGGTGCCACCACCGATTACAAGTATTCGGCAGCCATGAAAAACGCGAACATCGTCTGGACCGAGCAAAACCTGGCCGGCTTCCTCAAGGCACCCAGCGATTTCATTCCCGGCAATAACATGCGCTTCTGGGGCATCGGCAACCCCCAGCAAGTGGCCGATCTGCTGGCCTACCTGCGCACGCAGTAAGCTCCTGCAATTAGCACAGGCAGCAAAGCATGCACTACCGACGCATGCACCGGTGCTTGCGCCGTCCGGCCAGGCGACCACGCACAGGCCTGCCCGCCCCCACATGCGCGTACATGCAAGCAGGCACCGCCCTATCAAAACCCTGACAACTGCCAGCGATGGGCAAGTCTGGCGCTGACGCGCCAGGGGCTTCCCCTAGGACTTGGCTGGCAGCTTGCGCACGCACAGATAAATGGAATACAGCGCCGCCAGCCCCACCAGCACATACACGCCGCGCGACGCCGTCGTCATGGCGCCGAGGATGCGGGCCACGATGTCGATGTCGAACAGGCCCACCAGCGCCCAGTTCAAGCCGCCCACGATCAGCAGGATCATGGAGATCCAGTCGACCACGTTCAGGCGCTTTGCCGTCATTTCCTCGTTTGCCGCACCGTCCGATCCTGCCTGGATATTCGCCATCTCAGCCTCCTGTAAGAAGATAGGACCCGCCGCCGGGTCTGTGCAAAGATCAGTGTAGGCGCGACACCGCCATATACCAGTCGGACGATGCCGGGGTTCGAGGTAGGACGAGTCTGTAATAAGGCGGGTGATTTTATCTGGCAATCATTTCGACAATAGTTGCCCGCTGTTGCTAAACAAGCAGTGACCAATTCCAATATGGAAATATTTATAGATTACTTAGTATTGCACTGCTACACTCATTTCACCCCAGCAACATCAGGGGAAACAGCGCCGCTCCGTGCCGCCCGCATGGGGTGCGGCCACCATGAGACAACAGCTGAGGGGACATGAATATTTCAAACATACGCATCGGTGTACGCCTGACAACGGGTTTTTTGCTGGCATCGCTGTTGCTGGCCGTGGTCGTCGGCATCAGCACGTGGCAGCTGTCCACGGTAAGCGGGGAAATCGACAGCAGCGTGAACCAGCGCTATGCGCGCATCGAGCAATTGCAGGCCACGCGCAACCGCACGCAGGAACAGCCCGCCCTGCGCGACATCGACCAGCAGATCGCCACCCAATCGGCGCAGATGCGCGCGGCGGCCGAGACGGCCATGGCCCGTGCGCACGATACCAGCGTGCTGATCATCGCGCTGGGCCTGATCGGCGGCGTGCTGAGCCTCGTCACGGCCTGGTTCATCAGCAGCGGCATCGTGCGGCCCCTGCGGCATGCCGTCAAGGTGGCGCGCAAGGTGGCCGGCGGCGACCTGAGCGGCAATATCCGCGTCGAATCCGGCGACGAGCTGGGCCAGCTGCTGCAGGCGCTGAAAGACATGAATACCAGCTTGATCACGATTGTGGGCGACGTGCGCGGCGGCACGCAGGACATCGCGGGCGCCTCGGGCGAGATTGCCGCTGGCAACCTGGATTTATCGCGGCGCACCCAGGCGCAAGCCAGTTCGCTGGAGCAGACGGCCGCCTCGATGGAAGAGCTGACTGGCACCGTCAAGCAAAATGCGGACAATGCGCGGCAAGCCAACCAGCTGGCGCAATCGGCCGCCGACGTGGCCGGCAAAGGGGGCAAGGTGGTGGCAGAAGTGGTCGATACCATGAGCTCGATCAATGCTTCGTCGAAAAAGATCGTCGACATCATCGGCGTCATCGACGCCATCGCCTTCCAGACGAATATTTTGGCCCTGAATGCGGCTGTGGAAGCGGCGCGCGCAGGCGAACAGGGACGCGGCTTTGCCGTCGTGGCCGCCGAAGTGCGCACCCTGGCGCAGCGTTCTGCCGGCGCGGCGCGGGAAATCAAGCAGCTGATCGGCGACTCCGTCGAGCGGGTCGACGCGGGCGCGCGCCTGGTCGATACGGCGGGCGCCACCATGCGCGAAATCGTGGCCAGCGTGCACCGCGTGACGGACATCATGGGCGAGATCAGCATGGCCAGCGGCGAACAATTGTCCGGCATCGAGCAAGTCAATGCCGCCATCGTGCAGATGGAGCATGTGACGCAACAAAACGCCGCGCTGGTGGAACAGGCGTCAACAGCGGCGGCCAGCATGCAGCAGCGCGCCCAGCAACTATCGGGCACGGTGGGCATCTTCACCTTGGGCAATGAGGTGGCGCGCCCACACGCGGCGCCGGCCATCAGCCTTGTCGCGACGCACGACAAGGCGGCACCCGCCCTGACACGCTCACGCGCCCCTGCCGTTAGAGCGCGCCTGAAAGCCTGAGTTCCCCGCCCGAGTTCTCCGCTATAGCTGCTTGTACATGATGGTCGTGGCATCCAGCCTGTCGCCGGCAGGCGCCAGCGCATAGGCGGGGATGCTGCCGGCCACCACGTAAGCGAGCGACAAATATAACGGTTCGGCATGGTCGCCGCTGCGCGTGTCCAGGGTCAGCAGGCTGCGCGGCAAGAGGCGCGCCTGTTCTTCCAGCGCCAGCATCAACTGGCGCGCGAGGCCGAGGCGACGGTAAGCGGGCGCGACCAGCAGCTTGCGCACTTCGGCCCGGTGCGCCTGGTTGGGATTGGTGTCCCAGTCCAGCTGCACGGCGCCGGCCACCCGACCATCGACTTCGGCCACCAGCAGCAGGCGCACGCCGCGCGCCACGGCGGGCAGCACATTATCCGTCCAGAACGCCTGGCTGGCCGCCACGTCAAACGGCAAGATAAAACCGATGCTGGCGCCGTCGTGCACGCAGTCTTGCAGCAAGGCGCCCAGTTCCGGCAAGCGTGCACGAATATCGGCGGGTGTAAAACTGCGCAGCGATGCGGACATGATGACCTCAGACAAGAAAGAGAAAATAGCGGGCGCCGCTGTCCGGCGGCGTGATAAACGCGCTGGCACCCTGCAACTGGTAGCGCAGGCAATCGCCAGGCCTTAAATCGTGCGAGCGGCCGTCGACGGTCACGTTCAGCTGGCCTTCCTGCAGCAACAGGTGGTGTTCCATGCCGGGACGGGGCGAGGCCGCGTAGGTGATCGTCACCCCCGCGCCCAGTTCGCATTCGAGCGCTTCGCCGGCCAAGGCGCGTGACGGGGGCGAGACGCAGCGGCGGATAAAACCGCTGTCCGGGTCCGTCCACACGCTTTGCTGCGCCCGCCGCAGCAGGGGCGGAAAATCGTCTTCCACCATGCGCAGCAGGCGCGACATGGCCAGGCCATACGCGGCGCACAGCTTGCCCAACACGACCGTCGTCGGGCTGACCTCGCCATTTTCCAGGCGAGATAATGTCGCGCGGCTGACCTGACTGGCACTGGCCAGCTGGTCCAGCGACCAGCCGCGCTCCACGCGCAACTGCTTTAAACGCGCCGCCAGACGCTGTTCGGTATCGTGATCAGTTAATTCTTCATTTTCCATATGTGGGAATTTATCCCGTAAACGGGAATTTGGCAAGCAGTCGTCGCAGAGATGCTCAACGCACAGACCAGCGGCCGCGGCTCAAGCAAGATGGAGCATCACCTCAAGGAGAAGCCATGTCCGCCACTCCCCCCACTCCCCAGCCGCGCCAAGGCCAGGCGCCCGCGCCGCTGGCCAGGGTCGAATTTCATCTGCAATTCATCCGCTCGTTTGCCGACCCCACGTTCGACGCCGTGCGCGGTGCCCTGGTGCAGGTGGAAGAAGTGGCGTGGAAGAATTACCAGGATGGCCGCAAGGCGCCCGTCACGCAGAAGGCGGGGCCGGGTTTTGCCGACCCCGACTACGAGCTATCGGTGGAATGGCTGGCCACGCGCGACCGGCTGCTGGCCGCCGAGGCGCGCCAGAAAGATCCCGCCACGCCGTCGCGCGTGCTGCTGATCTGCGGCGCGGCGCGCAACGACGGTTCTTGCCCTGGTGAAATATCAAAGACCTGGCGCATGACGCAATGGGCGAAAGAAGTGCTGCAGGCCGACGCCATCGAAGCGGATGTGCTGGACCTGAGCTTGCTGACGTCCTCGTATGACTTGCACATTCACCCGTGCAAGGGCTGCGTCTCGACGGCCATGCCCCTGTGCCACTGGCCGTGCAGCTGCTACCCGAACCACGGCGAACGGCAAACGAATGACTGGATGGCGGAAATATACGAGCGCTGGACGGCAGCGCACGCCGTCATCATCCTCACGCCCGTGTACTGGTATCAGACGCCGGGCGTGCTGAAACTGATGATAGACCGGCTCGTCTGCGCCGACGGCGGCAACCCCGACCCCACGTCGACGCACGGCAAGAAAGCCGTGGAAGCGAAGGCCCTGGAATTACAAGGCTGGAATTACCCGAAACACCTGGCCGGGCGCGCATATGGCCTGGTCGTGCATGGCGACGTGGCCGGCATCGAAGGCGTGCGGCGGGGCCTGTCGGACTGGCTCGACTGGATGGGCCTGGTCGATGCGGGCGCGAAGTCGCGGCTGGACCGCTACATCGGCTATTACGACAGCTATGCGCAAAGCCACGAGGCCCTGGACCGCGATACCGATATGCAGCAAGAAGTGCGCAACGTGGCGCGCGCCGTCGCGCAAGCCGTCAAGCAGCTGCGCGCGGGCACGCTGACGCCGCCCGATGCGGCATTACAAGCTCCGCGGCCAAAATGAAGCCGCCCCTGACTACCCCGCAGTGCGCGAGGCGTGGCGGCACAGTTCCAGGAAACCGCTCAAACGGGGCGAGAGGATCTTCCGGGACTGGCGGATCAGATAAAAGTTGCGCTCCAGGGGCGGCAGCATGGTCTCCAGTTCCACCAGTTGCCCGCTGGCCAGCAGATCGGCCACCACCACGCGCGACAGGCAGGCGATGCCGAGACCGGCCGCCGCGCCATATTTGATCGCCTCCGAATTGCTGAACTCGCCTGCGGCGCGCAGATAGTGCAGATACGGCACCAGTGCCTGCTCCACCGCTTCGCGCGTGCCCGAACCCGCTTCGCGCAGCAGCCAGCCCGCCTGGTTCAGCTCCGCAAAGCTGAGCAGATGATGCAGCTGTGCCAGCGGATGCGTGGGCGCGGCCACGATCAGCATCTGGTCCGTCAGCCACGGCTCCACCAGCAAGCCCGCTTCGTGGCACGGCCCTTCGATCAGGCCGATATCGACACGGAACTCCGCCACGGCGGCGGCGATGTCGGCCGTGTTGGCAATCGTCACTTGCGGGATGCTGCGCCCGTACTGCTGCGCCGCCTGCGCCAGGATCTGCGGCAGCAGATAGATGCCTATCGTCGTGCTGGCGCCGATTTGCAGGCTGACGGGCACGGACGGGTCGGCGCCCGCGAACTGGCGCTCGATGCTGGCGGCCCCGTCGCGCATCTGCCGCGCCTGCGGCAACAGCAAACGGCCATTGTCGTTGAGCAGCAATCGCTTGCCCACGCGGTCGAACAGCTGCGCGCCCAGCAAGGTTTCCAGTTCATTCAGCGCAGCGCTGGTGGCCGATTGCGACAGCGCAATGTGTTCGGCCGCCGCGCTGGTGCTGCCCGTGTCCACCACGGCGAGGAAAATCTGCAGTTGCCGCAAGGTCAATGCCATCTAATTTACCGATTTTTCAGGTTAAATATACAAAAACAATCCGTTTTACCATTTAATCGACGAACTGTACAGTCATGCCATACGAACCAGTAACCATGGAGTACGGCATGTCTTCTCTCTCAACAAGCAACACAACAAGTTTCAGCGACCGCTATGGCCGCCTTCTGCCGGGCCTGCTGCTGAGCGGCATGATCGCCTGGGGCGCCATTCAACTGGGCAAGCTGGAATGGATGCAAAGCCACGGCATGAGCGCCCTGACCCTGGCGATCATGCTGGGCATTGTGCTGGGCAACAGCGTGTATGGCCGCCTGGCGCCCGCCTGCGGCGCAGGCGTGACCTTTTCCAAGCAGACTTTATTGCGTCTTGGCATCATCCTGTACGGCTTCCGCCTGACTTTCCAGGATATCGGGCAAGTGGGCCTGGCCGGCATCGCCATCGACGCGCTGGTACTGGCGTCCACGTTTGGCCTGGCGATGTTCCTCGGCACCAAGGTGTTCAAGCTGGACCGCAACTGCGCCATTCTGATCGGCGCGGGCAGCTCCATCTGCGGCGCGGCGGCCGTGATGGCGACGGAACCCGTCGTCAAGGGGCGCAGCGAAGACGTTACCGTGGCCGTCTCCACCGTCGTCGTGTTCGGCACCATCGCGATCTTCTTGTACCCCATTCTGTACCAGCTGAATCAAGGCTGGCAGCTGCTGGGCGCCACGCCCACGGCCTTCGGTGTGTATATTGGCTCGACCGTGCATGAAGTGGCGCAGGTGGTGGCAGCCGGCAAGTCGATCGGGCAGGAAGCGGCGAATGCGGCCGTGATCGCCAAGATGGTGCGCGTGATGATGCTGGCGCCGTTTCTCGTGATCCTGTCGGCGGTGCTGGCGCGCGGCAAGGCCCAAGGTGGTAACGGCGGCCACGACAAGGTCACCAAGCTGGCCATACCCTGGTTCGCCTTCATTTTTATCGGCGTGGTGGCCTTCAATTCGCTGGGTCTGTTGCCAGCGGGCACCGTCGCCACCATTACCGAACTCGACACGGTCTTGCTGGCCATGGCCATGGCGGCCCTGGGCTTGACGACGCATATGTCGGCCATCCGCCGCGCCGGCATCAAGCCCCTGCTGCTGGCCGGACTGCTGTTCTGCTGGCTGATCGCCGGTGGCGCCGCCATCAACCACGTGGTCGCCAGCCTGTTTGCCTGAATGACGCTGAACCTGATGCAGGCGGGGGCCGCCGACGCGGCAGCCGAAAACTTCGTACAATAAGCGTGTTTTGACTCTCAATCCGGCTTCGGCCCCACCCAGGAACACCCATGCATCTCTCGAACTGGCTGCTTTTCTGCAGCGTCGCCCTGCTCGTCACGTTTTCTCCCGGTCCGGCCGTCCTGCTGGCCATCTCGAATGCCATCGCCGTCGGCCCGCGCCGCGCGATGATCAGCAGCATGGGCAATGGTTTTGGCCTGTTCATCATTTCCGGCGTGGCCATGGCCGGCATGGGCGTCGTGCTGGCGACCTCGGCCACCGCCTTCATGCTGCTGAAACTGGCTGGCGCCCTGTATCTGGTGTACCTGGGCATCAAGCAATGGCGCAGCAAGACCAGCATCGTGGCCGATGCGCCCGTGGCGCTTGGCGCGGCGAATCCAAATTCCTTCTGGAAACTCTTCCGCCAGGGCTTGACGGTGGCGCTGACCAATCCCAAGGCCATCCTGTTCTTTTCGGCCCTGTTCCCGCAATTCATCACGCCGGGCGAACCGGTCGCCATCCAGTTCACCGTGCTGACGACCTCGTTTGTCGCCTGCGCCATGCTGGCCCATTTGTTCTACGCCAACCTGGCACGCCTGCTGAAAACCCAGCTGGCCACGCCAGGGCGCGCCAAGCTGTTCAACCGCATTTCGGGCGGCGCCTTCGTGCTGCTGGGCCTGAGCCTGCTGCGCCTGCGCGCCAAGGCGACGTAACTAGTCCTTTTCCGTCAAAAACGCCTCAATGCTGGCCGCCAGGGCCAGCGGCGTTTCATTCATCGGATAGTGTCCCGCATTACCCAGCACCTCCAGCCGGGCTTGCGGGTACCACGCCAGATAGGTGCGGCGCATCAGGGCCGCATCGAAACGGGGGTCGTGCTCGCCCACCAGCGCCAGCAACGGCAGTTCCACGCGCGCCGCCTTGATTTCTTCACTGAAATCCGTCCCGCTCCACGCGAGGAAGTAGCGTGCGAACGCGGCCGGATCCGCACTTTCCCACGAATATTGTGCCTTCCAGTCCAGCCAGCTTGCAGGCAAGCGCCCGCCCGTGCTGCGATCGATGATGGCGCGCCGCGCCTGCTGGTTGCCGCTGGCGTCGAGGAACAGCGCGCGCGCCGCCGCATCCATGCTCACGCCGCAGCTGGGCACGGGCGCCACGGCCACCAGCTTGCGCAAACGCAAGGGCGCCAGCAAGGCCAGCCGTTCCAGCGCCATGCCGCCCATCGAGTGACCGACCACGCTGAAGGTGGCAAAGCCCAGCGCGTCCGCCAGCGCCAGCGCGTCGCGGGCAACCTCTTCCATCGAGTAATTTCCCGCCGCACCGCGCATGCCGCCATAGCCGCGATTGTCCATGAAAACATAGCTGAAAGCGCCGCCATCGAGGGCCGTTTCCATCGGCGCGAATGCGTGCGCGTCGCCAAACCAGCCGTGCAGGACGATGACGGCGTGGGGACCATGGCCCAGGCGATGATAGGTATTGTGCATATCCACTCCTGAAAAAGAGTGCATGGTAAGCGCGGATCAAACGGCCTGCCTCCGATGCCAGGTCAAATACTGTAGAGTGCGGGCCATGGATGATTTTTATACGGAAGTGCCACGCGAACTGATCGCCACCGCGCGCGATTATGCTGCGGGAGAGATGTTTCCCGAGCATCAACATGCGCGCGGGCAATTCGCCTACGCTGCGCGCGGCGTCATCAGCGTGCACACGCCGCAAGGCAACTGGCTGGTACCGCCGCAACGCGCCTGCTGGGTCCCGGCCCAGCTATCCCACGGCATGCGCATGCATGGCGCCGTGAGCATGCACAATGTCTTCATTGACGAGGCCGCCATCATCAGGATGGGCTTGCCATCCGATTGCCAGGTGCTGGAAGCGACGCCGCTGCTGCGCCAGTTGCTGGCCGAGGCCGTGAGCGTGGATGCCATGTATGCGGAAGTATCGCGCGCCGGACGGTTGATGGCCTTGCTGCTAGATGAGATTGCCGCTGCCAGGCCCCTGCCCCTGAGTGCCCCCCTGCCGCAGGAACCCCGGCTGGCGCGCCTGTGCATGGAGTTGCTGCGGCAACCCAGCCTGGACCGCAGCCTGGACGCGATGGCGGCGCAGGCGGGCATGAGCCGGCGCACCTTTACGCGCCAGTTCCGCACCCAGACGGGCCTGGCCTTTGCCCAATGGCGCCAGCAAGCGTGTCTGCTGGCGGCCATCACGCGCCTGGCCGAAGGGCAAGCCGTCACCCGTGTCGCGTTCGACCTCGGCTATGCCAGCCCCAGCGCCTTCACGGCCGCCTTCCGCCGCGTGCTGGGGCAGGCGCCCAGCGACTATCTGTCGAACTAGGCAATGATGGCGGCGATGCGCTGGCCCAGCGCCTGCGCCAGCTTCTGCACATGGTAGCCGTCGACAAAGCCATGGTGCGCCTGCGCGGAAAACGGCACCCGCATGCGGCCGCCTTCCTGCGCGGGGCCGAACTTGCCCCAGGTAAAGGTCGGGATATCGGCGGCGCTGTGGCGGTAGATCGGGTGCTCGATGGCCGCCAGTTCCAGCCATGGCAGGCAAGTAATGAAAATATTGTTGCGCTGCTCGCGTTCGCTCTCTCCCTCGCCCGTGTTGATCAGCGCGGAACTGGCTTCGGCAAGGCGCTTCGCTTCCAGGCTGCGTTCGATGAACAGGTCAAGCTGGTCCGTCATCGTGAAACGCGTGTAATTGATGTTCTCGTCGCCATTGATGACGGTGTAGGACGCGGGGAAATCGTCGATCCGGATCACCTCGCCCTGGTAGATGCGGTACATGAAATTGTCGATGCCCTTGACCGTATTGAGCAGGCAAAACAGGAAGAAGTGGAACACGGGGATGTTCCGTTCCTTGCACCAGAGCCGGAAATCCGGCACGTCGAGCTGGAAATTGATGTTGACGAGAGGATTGTCAAACGCCCGGAACAAGTCATAGCGGTCGCGCCGCTTTTCAAAATTTTTCATGCGGCGAGTGTAGTCGATCAGGATGCTGACGGGCAAGTCGCCATCCCGCGCCGCGCGGTGCAGTTGTTCTCGCGCAAGCCAGTCAGCCTGTGTCATCGTACCAGGCCCCGCTGCACCTTCCACGCCAACGGCAAGGTCAGCAGCAATACGGCCGCCAGCGCCAGCAAGGCTGTGTTCACGCTGGTATGGTCGCCCAGCGCGCCGAACAGCACGGGCGACAGCGCCCCGCCGCCGATGCTGCCCGTGTAGAACAGGGCGAAAGCGTGCTCGCGCTTGCCGGGCTCGGCCAGCTCCGGCACCACGCCGTACAGTACGGACGAAGTGCCGTTCAGCGCCAGGCCCAGCAGAGGCAGCATGGCCATGATGCCGGCCAGCGGCAGCCACAGGGCCGCGACGATCAGCACGGACGTCATCGATTCCGTCAGCCACACGGTTTTCATCATGCCGATGCGCGCGCCCAGGTAGCCGCACAGCAACTTGCCGAAGGCGCCGCCCACGAACAGCAGAGACAAGGCCACGCCGATGCCGGCCGTGCCCGCACCCTTACTTTTCAGCAAGAATGGCAAGAAGGTGAGAAAACCCATGCGCACCGCGCTGTCCAGCGTGCCGGTGGCCAGCAGCGCGCGAACGCTTGCTTTGGAGCCGCTGCCAGTAATGGGTTTGGCCGCTGTCTTCTGGCTGGCCTGGATGTCACCCGGCTTGGGCAGCAGCCACCACAGCAAGCCGGCCGCCGCCAGGCCCAGCAAGCCCAGCAGCGAGACGCTGGCTTGCCAGCTGCACACCAGCAACAGCAAGCCCACCAGCGCGGGTATCAGTGTCTTGCCGATATCGCCGGCAAAGTTGTAGTGCGACAGCGCTTCCTTGACGCCGCCGCCTGCCTCGTGCGTGTCGGTAACGATGGACGAGGCCAGCGGATGTTGGGTGCTGGCGCCCAGGCCGCCCAGCAGCAAGGCCACCAGCAGCACGGCCAGGCCGCCTGCCTGCCCGGCGATCAGGTAAGCCACGCCGGCCAGGGCCGTGCCGCCCACCAGCATGCGTTCGCGTCCCCAGCGCCTGGCCATGCGGCTGGCCAGCAGCTGGAAACCGGCCATCATGCCCGAGTAGGAACCGCGCAGCAGGCCCACCATGGCGTAACTGATGGCAAACTGCGCCTGCCAGATGGGCAGCAGCACATAAATCACGTCCGTCAAGCCGTCATGCACGGCATGCGCGCTGCAGGCGGCGAACAGCGAGCGGCGGCGCAGGGATTTGTCGGAATCAGGGGAAACGGCAGGAAGCGCGGCGACGGAAGGTTCGGTCATGACTGTGCATGCAATAAATCAGGAGGCGACCAGCTTACTACAAATTGCGTTGGCATCGCGGTCGCCTTTTTCCCCTTACAGGCGCGCCAGCTTGCGCTGCCGCATCAGGCCAAGCAGGGCAAGGCCGGCCGCCAGCATGGCGTAGCTGGACGGTTCCGGCACTGCCGGTATGTCGATGCTGCGAACAGCGGTACCGTCCACGATATCGAAACCGCTGCCTATGCCGCTGCAGCCCTTGCCGCCGATGCGCGCGCCGTCGCCCGTCGACACATACGATGTGGCGGAAAAAAGCCCGCCGCAGGCGCTGCCCACGCCCGTCACGCTGGTGCCCGCGCCCACGCTGACGTAATCCTTTGCCAGGATGGTGCCGATGAACTCCCCGCTGGCGCCCAGGCTCGTGTAGCCGCCACTGTTCCAGATGACGCTGTTGCTGGCATCGGCATTGATCAGGACGATTTTCATGGCCGCGCCCGTGACCAGGTAATCGTCGATATTGAACACCCAGGATTGATTGGAGCGGTTCTGTCCGTCCAGGGTCAGCGTGATGCCGGCCGTGGTCGACAGATTGGCCGCCGAAAACACGCCCGGATACAGCGTGGTGTCGAGCGTCATGGTCGTGCCCAGGGCGGCCCCCTGCCCCATGTTCTTCAATGCGGCCTGCGCGGCGCCGATCTGCTGCGCATCGCTCCGCACGTTCGTCGGCACGGCGGAAAGCGTGCCTGCACCATGGGTGGTGCTGCTGGCGGACAGGGTGACCGCGCCCAGCGCCGCCACCTTGCCGGCCACGCTGGCATTGGCGCCGACGGTGGCGGCGCCACCACTGAGCATATTGCCGCTCACGACGGCATTGGCGCCGATGGTTGACGCGCCCAGGGACAACAGATTGCCGCTGAGCCGCGATGCGGCACCCATGGTGGCGACATCGCCCGAGACGATATCGCCCGTGACGGTCGAGTTCGCGCCCGTGGTCGCATAGGTGAGCGCAAACACGGAAGAACCGGCTAGCGACTGGCCAAACAGGGGCACGACTTCGGCATGGACTTGCGCGGCAGTGCAGGCCAGCGTGACGAGCAGCGCCAGTGTCGATGGAGGCAATTTCATGGGTTTCTTTTTGCGCAGCTTGCGCATGAATGGAGTTACGGGCATTTCCCGGGCCATCACGGCCAACTTGAGAATGCACGGTCGTTTCGCGACATGCGGCAGGCAGCAGCGGTGAAACACCTGAAACATTATCGTGGAGTGCAGCAAGCCAGTACGACTGCGCGTAAGGGCCGGTAGGCGGCCAAGTACCGCGGGGGGATGGGCGGCGGGCGGTCAGCTGTTCCGATGGGCGGGGTCACGCTGACAACATGACGCATCGGAACTGGTAAATTGCTTACTGGAAATAGTACAGCGGCTATCGGTGATTAGCCAGTCAATTATTACTATGAGGCAATTTGTATTATTTTCTGTCTCATTTCCTTCTGGCACAACCTTGCCCCGGCTTTGGCGCGCCATAAATATAGCGCCACTGGCGCCATGCCGTGGTATAAATGCCTGTACACCTTGTACCTTTTATCAGAGGCCAGCGCGACCATGACGTCCTCCAGCGACACCCCGGGCCAGACCGGGAAAAAGGCCGGCTGCAGCCAGTGCCAGCAAGCCGCGCCACTGGGCTTCGATTTCACCTTTGCCTATCAACCGATCGTCGACCTGTCCACGCGCTCGATCTTTGGCCATGAAGCGCTGGTGCGCGGTCCCAACGGCGAATCGGCATACTCGGTCCTGTCGCAGGTGAATGACGAAAACCGCTATGTGTTCGACCAGGCCTGCCGCGTGCGCGCCATCGAGGGCGCGGCCCGCCTGGGCATCGAGGAATATCTGTCCATCAATTTCCTGCCGAATGCCGTGTACCGCCCCGAAGCGTGCATCCAGACCACTTTGGCGGCGGCGCGCGAATACAATTTCCCCATCCGCCGCATTATCTTCGAGGTGACCGAGGGCGAAGAAGTGCGCGACCGGCCCCACCTCGTCAACATCTTTCATGAGTATCGCCGCTTCGGCTTCCAGACGGCCATCGACGATTTCGGCGCCGGCTACGCGGGACTGACGCTGCTGGCGGAGTATCAGCCGCACATCATCAAGATCGACATGGAACTGGTGCGCGGCATCGAGGCCAGCGCCCCAAGGCAGGCGATCGTCAGGGGCATCGTCGCCATTTGCAAGGACCTCAATATTCAAGTCCTGGCAGAAGGCATCGAAACGGCGGCCGAACGCGATTGCCTGAGGGCGATGGGCATCGACTTGATGCAGGGCTATCTATTTTGCAAGCCGGCACTGATGGCCATCGGCGTGATCAATCCGGCAGCGTGGTGACAGGCAGTCACCACGCCCCGACCTGTTTCTGCCCTACTTGCCCATCGCGTCCTTGTGCATGGCATCCTGGGCAAACGCGGCGCCCGACATAAGGATGGCGCTCCAGCCTTCCACGCAGATGCGGCGCCTGATGCGGCCTGGATGTACCTGCAATGCTGACGTGGGTTCGTTGGCGATTGCCGTGGCGGCGTGCGTGTGGCTGGTCGAACGGCTAGCCGACATCAAGCTCATCAGCGCATGCCAATTCAGGGAAATCCGATACAGGCCTGCGGCACGGCATCGACCAGCCAGACGCCATTGTCCGACACATAAAACACGTGCCCCTGCGCCTGCATGGCGGCCGCATCCACCGTCAGCACGACGGGCTTGCCATGGCGCGCGCCCACGGCAACGGCCGTTTCGCGGTTGACAGACAAGTGCACGTGATTGCGCGATCCCGGCAGCAGGCCGGCCGCACGGATCGCCTCGACAAAGCGGCTGGCCGTGCCGTGGTACAGCATGGCGGGCGGCGTGGCGGGCGGCAGCCTGATATCGACGGCGACCAGCGAATGCCCCTGGTTGGCGCGAATGCGCAAGCCGTCGTCGCTGATGGCATAGCGCGTCTTGCTGTCGCGTGCCACCACGTCATCCAATTGTTCACGGGAAAGGCGGCGGCCATGCCGGGCCGCCTGTGCCAGCAACTGGCCGATGTCGGCCCAGCCCTGGGCATCGAGCGCGAGGCCGATTTTTTCAGGAGCGTGGCGCAGTATGAGGGAAAGAAATTTACTGGCATTAACTAAATGATCTGTCATGCCGCAGCCTACCTTTATCAGAATGCATATGACAAGGTCCTGCGCGCGGAACGGAGTTCCACCGGGTAAAAATGCCGGTCATTCACCCTTTTTTACGCCTCGCCGGGCACCCGCCAGGCGCATACATGGCCATGCTGGCCCACGGAAACGCTGGCCAGGCCCTGCGACAATTTGACGGCCAGCGCGGCTGCCGGCGCCGCTTAGTATCAACAACGCACAAGCTGTCAGCTGTTTGCGTTTTATCAATGGCATGGCGTCTCCCCTTTTTATGATGTCAGTACAGGCTCCTGCGGGATATATACGCGGCAGGCTGGCTGACTGGATTCAGCAATTTTCAAGGAACGCGCGTGGACCTGAGCGACAGCAGCGGCAAGACGAGCAAAACCGCCACGGCAGCCGTGCGCAAGCGCGACGTGCTGCCGTACATCCTGCTGTTCATCTTGCTGGCGGGCTTGCTGGCCGTGCTGGCGGGCGCCCTGCTGCCGCCGTACTACCACGCCGTGCCGGCCATGCTGTGGAGCCTGGGCTTTTGCGTCAGCGGCATGCTGCTGGGCTTTTTGTTCGGCATCCCGCGCAGCCTGCCATCGGGCACCATCAACGCCGCGCCGCCCGACGAGCGGGCCAATGGCAAGGGCCGCCCCACGGACGAGCCGCCGGCTGCGGGGCCCGATACGGTGGCCAGCAATACCCTGTTTTTGGGCACGCCCACGCCCATGGAAATCAATTCCAACCTGGTGGAAGTGTCGGACTGGCTGACGAAAATCATCGTGGGCGTGGGGTTGATCGAGCTCAAAAGCCTGCCCGGCAGCGCGCGCAGCGTGGCCGCCTTCATCGCACCCAGCCTGGCCGTCGATGCGCCCACGGCCATGGCGGTGGTGGGCGGCATCATGCTGTTCTTTTCCGTGCATGGTTTCCTGATCGGCTACCTGCTCACGCGCATTTATCTGTCCATCATGATCAAGCGCGCCGACAGCCTCGTCAAAAATGAATCCGTGCGCCTGGAAAGCGGCAAGGAAATCGAAGTGACGGAGCTGAGCCGTTTGCAGCAAAAGTCGCTCGACGACATGCAGGAAGCCGTCACGCAGCTGTTGCTGGCCCATCCGCCCGATGGCGGTGCCGCCGCCACGGCCCTGGCCGGCGTGCCGGCGGCAAAAAAGCCGTCCAGCCTGGTGCTCTGGCTGGACGACCATCCGCGCAACAATACCTTGCTGGTGGAACAGCTGGAACGGGAAAACATCAAGGTCGACCAGGCCGTGTCGACGCGGCAGGCGCTGGCCATGCTGCAGCAGAAGCACTATGCGCTGTTCATCACGGACATGGCCAGGGTGGAAAACGGCCGCAGGATCAAGGATGCGGGCGTGCGCACGGTGCGCGAGGTGCGGCAAGTGCAGCCGGCGCTGCCCATCATCGTGTATTGCAGCAAGGATACGGTCGCCAGCTACGGCACGGAAGCGGAAGCGGCCGGCGCCCGCTTCATCACCACCTCGGGCACCAGCCTGCTGGCGGCAATCAACAAGCTATTGCACGAAGGCCGCGAGGATGACGCTCAGCCACCGGCGCAGGCATAGCTGCCCATGTAATGCAGCGAACTGCGCTGCGGGTGCGCCAGTTGATTTGGCGCAAACACGCACACGCCCGTGTCGGCCAGCACGTCCTGCGCGTCGGCGCAGGCCTGCGCCAGCCAGCTGTCGCCGTACGACACGCCGTCGAGCAACTGCGCCAGCGGCGCCGGCGACGCCAGCATGGCGCTTTCAAAACAGGCTGGCTCGTAACACGTGAGACCCGTTTCCAGGAAGAATGGCGACGGTACTTCATCGCCATCTTCCGTGTACCTGGGCGCCAGATAGGCCTGCAGCGCTTCCCGGCTGGCGAAGCGGCCGCTGCAGGTGAAGACGTGAACCACGGGCAAAGTATTGGCCAACTACAGCTTCTCCATCTTTTGCCGCACGGCCGGCACCGTCGACGCCGTCGGCGCCAGTTCCAGATAGGTTTTGTATGCGGCCTTGGCCTTGGCCGCATCGCCAGCCTTGGCATACGCGTCGCCCAGGTTCAAATAGGCGATGGCGCGCGACGGGTCCATCCTGACCGTGTTTTCAAACCAGCGCGCCGCTTCGCGGTATTTTTCCTGCTTGTAGAAGACAAAGCCCAGGTTGTTGGCGGCCAGCGCGAAGTCCGGACGCAATTTCAGCGCTTCCGTAAACTGCGCTTCCGCCGCCGCATACTGTTTCTCCTTGTACAACTGCAAGCCACGGTCGTTGGCCCGCTGCGCCAGCTGGCGCGTGGAGGTCGGCACGGCGCCCGGCGTGACGATCTTCTGTTCGCCGCCCTGCAAATCCTTCACCGTCACGCTGGCCGCTTGCGGCTTGGCGTCGAGCTTGCTATTCAGGGCGATGGCTTCTGTCGACAGCTGCGTTGTGTTCGGGCTGAGGAATTCCGTCTCGCCCGGCAATTCAAAAACGAAATCGCCCCCTTCCGAACCGGGCAAGCTGCCGAACGCGGGCGTCTGGTTCGAGACGCTGGAGACCGCCGGCGCCACGTAGGCCGCCAGTTCCGTGGCCGTAATCAAGCCGTCGCCGTTCAGGTCGCCCTTGCCCGCCAGGCCTTGCAGCAGGGTCCACGTGAACACGGAGTGGCCGTTCGGCCCGCCATCGGCGACCAGCTGGTCGCCGCCGCCGGCCGTCAGCATTTGCCGGCCGATGCGCTTGGCGTTGTCGCGCAGGAAAGAGCTGGAACCGGCGCCACGGGTCAGGCCCAGACCGCTGTAGCAGGCATCCATGACGAAGAACGCGTGCTTGGCCGTCAGCGATTCCGCGATATTCTGGATTTCCGTCATCGGAATGGCATCCGTGGCGAATTGCGCCGGGTCGGAATCGACGGGCACGATATAGCCAAGGTCGCGCCCGGAGCTGAGCTTGCGCGTGGCGCCATGGCCGGCGAAAAAGACAAAGATGCGGTCATTCTTTTGCACGCCACCGTGGGCCAGCTTGTCGTGGAAGGCGGCCAGGATGTTGTTGCGCGTCGCTTCGCCGTTCTTCAGGGTCACGACGCGCTCGGGCGCAAACGCGAATTTCTCGATCAGGGTTTCGCGGATGCCTTGCGCATCGCGCACCGCATATTGCAGTTTAGGCCACTTGGCGTAATCGTCGATGCCGATCACGACGGCCCAGGAATTGGCATAGCCCGTGGTCACGGGCACCTTTTCGGGCGCGGGGGCCGTGCTTTTTGCTACCTGAAAACTCGTGCCATCCCAGCCCGCGAATTGATAGCCTTCGGCGATCAGCTTGTCGAGCACGGCCGGCAAGGCTTTCACCGTGCGCTCGTGGATGTCGTGGAACAGGACGATGCCGCGCCCCGCCTTGTCGACGGAGGCCAGCACCCGGTTCGTGATCGAGCTGGGCACGGGGTCGGCCCAGTCCAGCGAATCGATATTCCACATCACGGACTTCAAATGCGCATCGGCCAGCGCGGCCATGCCTTCACTATTGCGCGCGCCATACGGAAAACGGAACAGTGCGGCCCGCTCGGGGCTGATGGCTTTCAGCAAGGTGTCGGTGCCGAGGATTTCACCTTTCAGCTTGTCGCCCGTCTGCTTCGACAATTGTGCGTGGCTGAAACTGTGGTTGCCCACGGCATAGCCCTCTTTCATCAGCTTGCGGCTCACTTCCGCGCCCGCACCCAGCTTGGCGTGGCCTTCCGCGTCCAGGCTGCCCAGGTTGCGGCCCACGTTGAAGAACACGGCCGGCACGCCATATTGCTTCAGGATGGCACTGATCTCTTCCGTGTAGCGGCGGTGCGGGCCGTCGTCGAAGGTCAGCACGATGGTTTTCTTCGGCAAGCCCAGGCCAAAGATTTCAGCCTCGTCCTTCTTTGGCACCGGCTTGGCCTCAGGAACCGTGCCCGCCGGTGGCACCGCATACGGCACGACGATGCCGTTCTCCTTCAGAATCTGCTCGCGGCTGTAGAGCTTTTTCAGCTGCGCCACGTAATCGTCCCAGCGTTCGCGCTTGAGTTCGATGGACCGCTGGCCCAGGTTGCCGAAGATTTGCCGGATTTCCTTCTCGTAGTTGCGCTCGATCTCGCCCAGCGCATCGAGGTCTTCGGAAATACGCTTGTGCAGCTTGATCGCCGGCAAGGACGAATCCTTGGCCACATCGGCCAGCATGCTTTGCAGCAGTTCGCGGAAAGCCAGGCGGTCCGCGTCGTACAGACCCGCGTCCGATTCGATATACGTCAGCAGACTGTCGAGCGCTTCGAAGCGGCCCGGATTCGTGGGCGCCGTCAATTGATCCAGCGCAAGATCGAGCTTGGCGATGCGTTCCTGGTTTTCATGGAACAGCGCCTGTCCCACTTTACGGGCTTCCTCGCGCGCGCCTTCCGGCAAGCTTTGCTCGTCGGCCAGCAGCACGATGATCTTGCGGAAATTACCCAGCAAGTCGCGGAACTGGGCGGCCACGGCGGCCGTATCGACGGCGGACTGCGGCGCGGCGACCGGACTGCCCGGGGCGGGAGCGCCCTGCGTGGCGGTGGCGGCGGGACGGGTATAGGTATAAATGCCGGCCCCAGCGGCGAGAGCCACGACGACGGTGGCGGCGATCTTGATCGGTTTGGAAGTCACAGGCTTGTCATTCCCTTCACATACTATGCATAACATTCAGATGGCGCGGATGCGCACGATGCATAATTGTAAAGCACGCTCAGCACAAGCTCAGCCCGCACGCTGAATTTCGGCAATGATATCGCTGCACACATTCATAGATAGTGAAAACGGGAAAGACGATGCACAAGAAACTCTGCGCGGCGGCGCTGATGCTGGGCGTGGCCCTGATGCTGCTGCAATTGCGCGCGCATGCGGGCGACGACGTGATCAATGTGGCTGGACGCGTATGCCTGCCGCACTGAACCACGCGCCAGTCCTCCAGAGCTACACCTTGGCCGGCTCCCAGTAATTGGCCAGGCCCAGCTTTTTCAGGCCGGCCGCCACGAAACGCGGCTCCAGCAATTCCTCCGCCGTCAACGGTAGTCGAATCAGCTTTTGTTCCTGCGCAAACGCCAGCACCCTGCGGTAATGCCGGTACACGGCGTCGTCGTACAGGGGAGACCAGCGCTCCTTCCACTGCAAGCCAGGATCGTCGTAGCTGCGCCGCACCACGCTATCGGGCGTGCCATTGCGCGTGCCATCCTTGATGACGGCTTCGCGGTTGCCGTCCAGCGCCGCCCAATGCTGGGCCCGCAGCCAGGCCGTGGCCACCAGTTCCGCGATGTCGGGATGGGCTTGCGTAAAGTCGCGCCGCGCCCACAGTTCCGCGCGCATTTTACGCTCCGGCAAGCCCTTGCTGGACCAGATGATGCGGCCGATGCCCTTGTCTTCCAAGGGATAGCCATTGATCATGAACAAGGCGTCGACGGCGCCCGTGGCCAGCGCAGCCGTGCCCGGTTTGAGGTCCATATTGATCAGGCGAAAATCCGTGGGCGACATGCGCTGGTCGGCGATCAACTGGCGCAGCCCCAGTTCCCATGGCCGGCCCCGGTGCACGCTGATGCGCTTGCCCTTCAGGTCGGCCAATGACGTGGCGCGCGAACTGGTGGGCACCAGCAGGAACTGGTCCGTGCCCCGCCCCGCCGGCACGATCACCTGCGTGCGCACGCCGCCCGCGTTGAGGATGACGGAGGGCAAGTCGCCATACGCGGCCATGTCGATGCGCCCGCTGGCGAACGCCTCGTTCATGGTCGCGCCCGTGTCGCCCGTGACGGGCAGCCATTCCAGCCTCACGCCGCGCTGCTTGAGCTCGCGCGCCAGCCAGCCTTCCTGCTGCACCCGGTAAGCGATGCCGCCCAGTTCCGCCCTGCCGTTTTCCGCAAAGCCCGTCGAGGCGATGCGCAGGGCCGCCGGCGGCGCCCCCGCTTTCACCGCCGACACTGCCTGTCCCGCCAGGGGCAGCAGCGCCAGCCCGCCCATCACCGTGCGTCGCCGCATCGCATTCTCCTCATCATCATGCATGGCCACTGTTGACGCGCTTCCCGCTCAAGCCGCCCGGCGCGTCTGCGCCAGCGCCGCTTCGAATGGACGCGGGTCGATCCAGGCGCGCACGTCGACCTTGCTGGGCAGGAAGTTCCAGCGGAACAAAAAGTCGCTGAAATCCTGCAAGCCCGCGATCGACGTTTCCGCCAGGTCCGTGTCCAGGCGCAGATGGGCATCCTTGCCGTAAGCCACTTGCACCCAGTGCTCGCTGGCATTCGATTCGCGCGCGAGGAAACGCCGCGTCTCGTCCGCATGGCCACGCGCCCACGCTTCGGCCCGCAGCACCTGCTCGACCAGGGTGACGGCGGAGCTGAAGTGATGCTCCAGCAAGTGCGCATCGACGCTCAAGGTGCGCGGCGTGCCGTTGTTGGCGCGGATCAGGGGTTCCGGATGGTTGCCCGTGTCGATCACCGTGTGCAAGCCGAACTGCTGCGCCAGCTGGGCGGCCGAAGCGCCCTTCAGGAAAATGGCATCCACCTCGCCCCGCAGCAGTCCCAGCAGCTCCGGACTCTGTCCGCCGCGCCGCGCGCCGCTGAACAGATTCGTTGCCGCGCCCTGTTCCGGCGGCGCTTCGCTCTGGCCCGTGTTGACCACATAATCGACCAGTTCCACGTCGGCAACAGCCAGCCCTTCCAGGCTCAGCGCATTTTCCAGCCCCCGCAAGGCTTGCGCGCGCGCAAAGTCGATCTGCGCCTTGGCCCACAATGGCAGGCCGAAGCGCCGTCCCTTCAAGTCGCGCACCGTCAGGATACCGCTGCCGGGCAGCGTCAGGATCAGCTGCGTCTCGTCCGACCACGACAGGCCGATCACGCGCGTCTCGCGCCCCGCCGCGCGCGCCCACAGGGCGGGGATGTTGCCGCCGTGGCGCACGGAGTTCTGCAGGGTATGGTCGAAATGCGATTCGCGCACGGCTTCCTGGTCCGATTCGCGCAAGGAGCGCAAACTGGTGCCGTCGGCGCGCAAGGCCGCTTCCAACCAGCCTTGCTGCAAACCTATCCCCAGACCCGTCGGGACGGGGCAGCGCGTGTACCACAGGGTGTCGAGTGTGTCATTGCTCATGGTGTATCTCCAGAGTGGGTGGACCGTTCAAAAAGGAAACTACAGCGCCATCCTGCGCGCCCATTCATTGCCATCCCATGAGCTGCTGGGATCTACATCCTGCGCCACGGGCGCTTGCGTGTCGTCGAGGTCGCTGAAATCCGCATGCAAGCCGTCACGGATGGCGACAAAGCCCGGCGAACCGCGCTGGCGCGGGTGGGCCAGCGGCACGTCCTGCACGCGGCGCACCTTGCCCGGGCGCGCATCGAGCACGACGATGCGGTCGGCCAGGTAGACGGCTTCATCGATGTCATGCGTGACCATCACCATGGTGATGCCCTCGTCTTGCCACAGGCGGCGCAGCTCCTGCTGCAAGCGCAAACGGGTCAGCGCGTCGAGCGCACCCAGCGGTTCGTCCAGCAGCAGCACGTCGGGCCGCCCCACGAGGGCGCGGGCAATCGCCGCCCGCTGCGACATGCCGCCCGACAACTGATGCGGATACGCATCCGCATAGCCATCAAGGCCCACGCGCGCAATTTCCGCCGCCACGCGGGCGGTGCGCTCGGCCAGCGGCACACGGGTATTGCTGAAAGCCACGGCCACGTTCTGCTGCACCGTCAGCCACGGAAACAAGCGGTGGTCCTGGAACACGAGACCCCGGTGCAAATCCGTGCCACGAATCGGTACGCCATCGTGCAACAGCAAGCCCGTGTAATCCGTATCGAGGCCCGCCAGCAGGCGCAGCAGGGTTGACTTGCCGCAACCGGACGCGCCCACGATGGCGACGAATTCACCGGGCGCAATGGTCAGGGAAATATCGTCGAGCACCAGCAGTGGCGCGCCTTTCAGCGAAAACGACTTGCTCACGTGCTGCACTTGCAAACCGCCGCTCAGGTGCTGCCGCTGCGGCAGCAAGGTCGAAGGGGAAACGAAATCATTCATGGCGCACTCTCTGCGGTGGGGGCTAAGGAAGGAATGGCGGCGGGCGGCGCCCGGCGCAGCCAGCGGCTGCCGTGGAAAACCAGCCAGGCAGCCAGCCATGGAGCCAGCCAGATCAGGAACACATTGCGCAAGCCCGTCAGGTCGGCCAGGCGGCCCGCCGCCAGCGCGCCTGCCGTGCCGCCCACCATGCCGAACAGCGTCAGATGAGCCGAGACGCGTGCCTTGTCGACGGGCGCGCGGGCGATATTATCCGTATTGACGAGGTTATTCACGCCCAGGCCCAGGCCCAGCAGCACGGACGCGCCCAGGTAAGCGATGCTGGAGGGCCACAGGCCCAGGATCAGCAAGGCGGCCATGATGGCCAGGTGCGCACCGCCATACAGTTGCCCTCGGTACGGGCTGGCCAGCACGAAGCGCCCCAGGAACAGCAGCACCAGCACGCAGCTCAATCCCTGCACGGCCATCAGCCAGACGGAGTGATGCGCAGGCCAGTGCAGCACGCGGATGGCCAGCAAGATGGAAAACACGCCCACGCTGGAAGCCGTGAAGCTGGCCAGGATCTCGAACAGGTAAGTGACGCGCACGACGGGCAGGCGCAGCAGTTCGCGCAGGCTGGCCGCGCCGGGCAGCAAGGCTTGGCCTTCCAGCTTGCGCGGCGCAGTATTGCTGGGCAACACTTGCCAGCCCAGCACGGCCAAAATGGCGAACATCAGGGCGGAAATCAAAAAGCCTGCCTTCAGCCCCAGCTGCGCGATCAGATAATTGCCGCACAAAGGCCCGAGGAACTGCATGCCGAGTATCAACGTCCCCTTGTACCAGCCCGCCTTGCCCTGTCCCAGTTCCGGCAGGCGCACGAGAAACACCGTGCTCATGGCCACGATGCGCAGCGAGATGCACAGGCCGACGAGAAACATCAGCAAGGCCACCCATTGCCAGCCGGGCAGCCACGGCAGCACGCAAAAGGCCAGCGCCAGGCTCAGGCTGACGCCCGCATACAGATGCTTCGGGTTGCCACGCGAAAGAATATAGCCGGCCGGTATGGTGCCCAGCGCCATGGCCAGGGTTTCCGCGCTGCTGATCGCGGCCAGCTGAAAGTTGCTCACGTGCAAATGCAATCCCAGCAAAGTGGCCAGCACCTTGTTCATGCCGATGGTCACGCCCGACAGCAGGGTCAGGCCGATAAAGCGCAGCAAGAAGGCGCGCAGCTCGCCTTCGCGGGCACTGACGGCCGTGTCTGGCTGGAATGGCAAGGATTCACTCACTGCTGCGCCCCTTCACCAGCAGGCTCGCCAGCCGCGCAAACGCCACGTTCATCGCTTGCGCCAGCAAGGCGATCACGAGCACGGCCAGCAAGACGACATCCATGCGGCCCGACACTTCACCGTTGAGCAACAATGAACCCATGCCGGGCCCGGCCGCAAACAGCAGTTCGCCGCCCAGGCAAGCCAGCCAGGCAAACGCCAGCGCATGCGTGACACCCGTGACGATGGCCGGCATGGCGCCCGGCAGCAAAATCTGGCGCAAGGTTTGCCAGCGCGTCAGGGTCAGCACCTGCCCCACTTCGCGCAATCTTCCTTCCACCTGGCGCATGCCCGCCTGCGTGTTGAGCACGGTAGGATAAAAGGCGGCGATGGCGATCACCAGCAGCTTGGCGCCATCGCCATTACCCACCCACAGACCCAGCAAAGGGATCAGGCCCAGCAAGGGAACTTGCCGGATGCTGTGGAACAGCGGGCCAATCAATCGGTCAGCCAGCGGCGACTGCGCCATCAGCGCACCCGTGACGATGCCGGCGCTGCCGCCCAGCAGCAAGCCGGCCAGAGTGCGGCCCAGGCTGGCGCGCAAATGCACCCACAGTTCGCCCGTGACGAGCAGGTCGCGCAGGCTGTGCGCCAAATCTCCCAGCGAGACAAAGATGTAGGCGGCCGCCGCACCCTGGCCGGAGGCCCATTGCCAGGCGCCCAGCAAGGCCAGCGGCAACAGCGCACCCTTGATGATCTGGATCAAACGTTGTTTCATATGGACTCCCCATTACGCTTCCAGCGCATCAGCCGCGATTCCAGCGCATGGCATGCCCGGTCCAGGCCGAAGCCGATCACACCCGTCAGCACCACGCCCACCATCACCACGTCGAGGCGGAACATTTGCCGGCCCATTTCCATCATCTGGCCCAGGCCGCTGTCCGCGGCCAGCAATTCCGCGCCCACCAGCACCATCCACGAACGCGACAGGGCGATGCGCATGCCCGTCAGCGCGGCCGGCACGATGGCCGGCAAGACGATCAGGCGGATGCGCTGCCAGCGCGAAAAGCAATACACTTGCCCCACCTCAAAGTAGCGCTGCGACAGGTTGCGGATGGCGTCATGCACGGCCAGCGCCACGATAAAGAAACTGGCCTTGGCCACGATAAACACTTTAAAACTCTCGCCTATGCCGAACAGCAAGATAAACAAAGGGATCAGGGCCACGGTGGGCAGCTGGCGCAAGACATTGAACGTAGGGTCGACGTAGCTGCGCAAGCCAGGCGACAGGCCCAGCACGACGCCGAAGGCCAGGCCCGCGCTGGCGCCCAGACCGAAACCGGCCAGCAAGCGGAACAGGCTGATGCCCAGGTGCTGGCCCAGTTCGCCGCTCTCGGCCAGGTCTGCCGCCGTCAGCAGCACTTGCCACGGCGACATCAAGATATGCGCCGGCATCCACTCGAAGGTGGTGGCCGCCGTCCACAGCAGCAGCAAGGCCAGCGGCGAAGCCCACACGGACCAGCGCGAGCGCACGAAACGTCGCAGCCAGGGGATGGGCGCCGCACGCACTGGCGCAGGAGAGCGCGGCGTATCCTTGGCGCGCGGCAAGGCGATGGCGTTGACGATGGAAGTCATGGCGTCCAGTAGGTTTGCAGCTTCAGCTGCGCCAGCGCCTGGTTGACGAACTGGGGTGCGAACAGGCTATCGACTTGCAGGGGCCGCGCGATCAGGCCCGCGCTCTTCGCATACGCCGCCTCTCCCACGTAATGCTGGCGCAAGCTGGCCGTAAACAACGGCGACCAGCGCGCCTGCCACGGCGTATGGTCGCCCGCCAGTTCGCGCCGCACGACGCTTTCCACCTGGCCCGCGGCCGCCTCGGTGCGCACATATTCATCTTCGCCGCCCGCGCCGGCCGCCCGGTGGTGCTCGCGCACATACGCCGTCACCACCAGCTGGGCCAGCTGCGGCCAGCGTTGCAGGAAGCCGCTGTCAGCCCACAGTTCGGCGCGCATCTTCCAGTCCTGCGGCGGTGCCTTGCTCGCCCAGATGATCTTGCCCACTTTTTTATCTTCCAGCAGGAAGGCGTCGCTGAGGGTGAAGAAGGCGTCCGCGCCGCCCGTGGCCACGGCCGCCGCGCCTGCCTGCGGATTGAGGTTGAGGATCTTGACGTCGCGCAAGCTCATGCCGTTCGCTTCCAGCAAGCGGGCGAACGGGTATTCCCACGGCCGCCCACGGTGCAAGGCGATCTTCTTGCCCTTCAAATCCTTGATCGAATGGGCCGTGGAACCGTTCGGCACCACCAGATAGGTGTTATTGGCGCTGCCACCGGGCAGTATCAGCCGCGTCTGCAAGCCCGAGGCATTGGCGATTATCGACGGCAAATCGCCATACTGGGCCAGGTCGATCGAGTGGTTGGCAAACGCCTCGTTGACTTGCGTCGCCACGGAGTTGGTGGTGACGGGCACCCATTCCAGCTTCACGCCCAGCTTGCCCAGTTCGGCCGCCAGCCAGCCCTGCGCGGCCACCTGGGCGGCCGAACCTGCAAACACGGTCTTGCCGGACGGTGCCGTGCGCGCCACGACGGCGATGCGCACGGCGGCCGGCAAGGGATCGGCTGCCGCCGCGATGGCGGGCGCCAGCAGGCTGGCCGCCATGGCGGTGGCGAGTACCTTGCGCCAGGTCAAACGTAAGAATTTCAATGACATCTCGGGCCCATTCTTCAAAGGGTTACACCAGATCGGTGGCAGGCAGCAGAGACAAAGCGCGCGCGGTGTCGATCAGCTTGCTCATCTTCCATTGCTGCAGCAACACGCCGGGACCGAAGTCGCGCGAGCCGCCAATGGCTTCGGCCGCGATCTGGATCTTGGCGCCCTCTTCCAGCAGCAGGATGAACTCGGCCAGCTTCAGCAAGCCCTGCTTGCCCCACACGGTGGCGCCGCCATTCGCTTCCAGGATGGCCGTGGCGTGCGTGTTGCGGGCGATTTCACCGAGGATGAAATCGACTTCTGGCTGGCGGCGGTCGATATAGATGGGAATTTCGCGGATCAGCTGGAAGCGCTGCACGGGCACGTAGCGGATCGGCAGGGTGCGGTGCGTCTGCGCCCACGCGCCCAGGGACGGCGAGTGCACGTGCGAGATCGACGTGACCTCGGGACGCTCACGGAACAATTTTAAATAGCGCGCGCCGCCGTTGTTGGCGTCGCCCACAATCACCGTGCCATCGAGCGCCAGCACGGCCGCCTTCAGGGGCTGGCCGCGGCGGAACGGGCCCGGGTCGTTGACGACCACCACCTTGTCACCGCCAGGGGTGCGCTCGACAAAGCCCACCGTGCCGTTGGCCGTCAGGCTGCCCGTCTCGCGCAAGCCGTCGAAGGCCGTCTGCGCATCGCGCCGCACCTGTTCCACGAAGGCCAGTTCGGCCGCCGTCAACTCCTGCACCTGTACTTGTTGTGCTTGCGCTTGTGCCACGTCCGTCATGTCATGCTCCATTCTTTGAGGTTAAGGTACGAATCAGTCATGCCTCTACTTTTGCAAGACGCGTGCCAGCGCCAGGGCCGCAGAAATGGTGGATCGCTGCTGCCTGTGCAACAGCGGCTGCTGGCGTGGCAGCAGCGCTGGACGCAGGCGCTGTCGCCAAGCCAGCAAGCGGCGCGGGCACGTTTCCTGCACGGTTCAAGGCTCCACCACCACGAAAGAAATCCATGACTACCGCAACCGCCCCCGCCGTCGATACCGTCTGGTTCACGCGCTGCCCCGTGCCCACGGCCACGGGCCTCGCGTATAAACTGGGCTGGCTGGACGAGGAATTCGCCCGCGACGGCATCGCCCTGAAAACCCTGCAGGATGTGGGTGGCGAACTGGCGCGCCACCACTACGACCATGGCCTGTCCACGCTCGTGCGCGAAGGGGGCAACCTGCTGGCCCTGCCCGCGCGCGCGCAAGGGGCGCCCACGCGCCTGATCGGCCTGACCTGGATCGACGAGTGGCAAGCCATCCTCGTGCGCCCCGGTTCCGGCATCACGACGCCCGCGCAGCTGCAGGGCAAGCGGCTGGCGCTACCCGTGTTCCGCGCCGAAGACTTGCGCGAGAACCGGCGCGGGCGCAGCATCGCGCGCGGCATGAGCCTGGCCGGCTACAAGGGCGTGCTGGCGTCGGCCGGCTTGACGCTGGACGATGTGCGGCTGGTGGAAGTGGGTGGCGAGGCGCCAACGCAGGCCAATCTGGGCGCGGGCCTGTGGCAAGGCATCGCGCCGCTCTTGCGCGGCGAAGTCGATGCCGTCTACGTGAAAGGCGCGGCGGCGGCCGAAGCGGCCCGCGCGGCCGGGCTGGAAGTGGGCATAGACATCGACGCCCTGCCCGACCGGCGCTTCCGCGTGAACAACGGCACGCCGCGCCCGATCACCGTGCATGAAACGATGCTGGAACAGCATTTCGAGCTGGTCGTGCGCTTTTTGACGCAAACGCTGCGCGCCGCCCACTGGGCGCGCAGCCACCAGGCCGACGTGCTGGCCATCCTGCAGGGCGAAACGCGGGCCGGCGCCGACGCCGTGGCCGAAGCCTACCGCGACGGTTTTCATTTGACCCTGGCGCCCGACCTGTCCGACGAGAAGGTAGCCCTGTTCCGCCAGCAGAAGGATTTTCAATTGCAGCACGGTTTTCTCGACCGCGACGTGGATATCGACGCCTGGATCGACCGCCGGCCGTTGGAGGAAGCGCAGCGGCGCCTCGACGCGCTGCTGCGGCAAGCCGCATAAAGAAACGGGGCCAGCACATGGCAACATGTGCTGGCCCCGGGTACTACGGCATCAAGGCAAACGGCGCCCTAGGCGGCCAAGGCCTCATGCGGGGCGGCGGCCGGTTGCGCCAGCCGCTGCAGCGAGTGGATGGTGGCCGCGCAAGCCGTGGCCAGTTCGACGCCCTTGACCTTGAAGTGCTGGAAGTAGAATTCCTGGTGCTCGTGGCCCGCATGGAAGTGGTGCGGGGTCAGCACGGCCGACAGCACGGGCACGCCTGTCGCCAGTTGCACCTGCATCATGCCGGAAATGACGGCATCGGCCACAAAATCATGCCGGTAGATGCCGCCGTCCACCACCAGGGCGGAAGCGGCAATCGCCGCGTACTGGCCGCTCCTGGCCAGCACTTGCGCATGCAGGGGGATTTCAAAGGCGCCGGCGACGTCGATGACGTCAATATCGCTCTCGGCGAAACCAAGGGTCGCCATTTCGGCGATGAAGGACAATCGGCATTGCGCGACGATGTCGCGGTGCCAGCCCGCCTGGATGAAGGCGATGCGTTTGGCTGGTATTGCGTGTGACGGTTGTGACATATAAAAGACTCCTGTTTTCAAGAATGACAAAAAACAGGGCATAAAATCGAAGGGGATATGACAGGCGCAAGAAAGCCACGCCCAACTGCGCATGCAGGCACGCGCACCCGCGCACCGACGGCAAACGCAGGCCGTCCATGCGCCGGGCGTAGGCCGGCACAGACACAATGATTCCATCCCGCTCTCTCTTTATCCGGACTATACCGTCGGCCCCGGAATCACACCGGGTCTGCTGACCTTGCCGGCATGGTCCAAAGACCATGCCGGCAAGCGCTCGCGGGCTAGGCACGCATGCCATTACCGCCGGTGGGGAATCGCACCCCGCCCTGAGAACGTTGCGTGGCCAGCGCACAGGTGCGGCAGCCACGCCCGGCAACTATAGCATATCGCCCCTGCCCTGCGCGGTCAGAACTGCACCGTGTACGACGCGCCCACCGTGCGGCCCTGGCCGATGATCACCGTGTCGCCGTTGACGGCACCGGGCACGAAGCTGGTGAGCGTGTGGTTGCGATAGACCTTGTCGGTCAGGTTGTTCGCATACGCTGAGATCCGCTGCTTGCCGCCCGGGAGTACATACGACAGGCGCGCATTGGCCAGCGCGAAGCCGCCCTGGTTCAGCAAGTCGCGCGCGGCATTTTGCGGGTCGACATAGTAGTACTGCTTCGACGTGTAGCGCACATCGCCGCTGAAGACCAGCTGCGCGCCATTGCCCAGCGGGTAGCGGTAGTCGGCCGCCAGCAAGGCCGTCACGTGGGGCGAGCGCACGAATTCATTGCCGGAGCGGTCGCCGCCATTGTTCTGGATGGCGAAATCGTCGAATTCCGTGCGCAGCAGGCCCAGATTGGCATTGATGTGCAGGTTGTCCGTCGGCTGCGCCTCGATCTCGAATTCCGCGCCATTCACGTGGGCCTTGCGCACGTTCTGCAGGTAATTGACGCTTTGCGTGGGGTCACCGTTGTACACGCCCGTGATATTCACCTGCACGTTCTTGTAGTCATAGTGAAAAACGTTGGCGTTGAAATTGAGGCGCCCGTCCAGCCATTCGGACTTGATGCCCGCCTCGAACGAGTTCAGGGTTTCCGGCTTGACCGTGTTCAGGGCCCGCACGTCCGTGGCACTCGTGTTGTAGCCGCCGGACTTGATGCCGTGTGCGTATTTCAGATAGCCGCGCAGGGTGCTGCTGAAGCGGTATTCGGGCGTGACGTCATAGGTCAGTGCATTCCACGTGGTGGACGGATTCGAGGTGAAATTGTTGTTGGCGACCGAGGCGGCCGTGTAATTGCCGCCCCGGACCGTGTTCCACCAGTTGGCCGCGTCACCAAACGTCACCGAATTCGATGCGGCCTGCACGCGCTGCAAATCGAGGTCCTTGGTTTCCGTGGTCCAGCGCAAGCCGAAGGTGGACAGCAACTGCTCGCTGAAGTTGACGGTCGTGCTGCCGAAGATGGCCGCGCTGCGCGCCTTGTGCTGGTAGATGGTGCGGTTGTAACCGACGGGCTGCGTGCTGCCCGCCAGCGCCGGCACGCTGCCGTTGGGCAGGCGCGCACCGGCCGAATCGGAATCGATCTTTTCATTGAAGTAGAACAGGCCCGCCACCCAGCTCACGGCGCCGTTTTGCGGCGACGTCAAGCGCAGCTCCTGCGACACTTGCCGACTGCTGGCCTTCGAGCGGCTGCGACCCACTTCCAGCGGCGTGTTGTCGCTGTCGCCCGTCGCTTCGTTGCGGAAGTTTTCATAGCCGGTGATCGACGTCAGGGTCAGCTCGCCCAGCGCATATTCGAGGTTCAGCTGGGCGCCGCCCTGTTTCACGTCGCTGTCGGCCGGCGCATTCGTGCTGACATCGTCGGGATTGGTGCTGGGGACGTAGCCGTTGCGGTACACGCCATTCGCAGCATAGCTGGCCACGGTGGTGGTGGCGCCCTTGGTCGTGTAATCGCGATAATGCAGGTTCAGGTTCGCCGTCAGGTCGCGCCCGATCAGGGCCTTGAGCTGGCCGCGGATGGCGCTATCCTTGAGTTTTCCATCGCGCTCGCCCGTAAACTGATTGTGGAAGCGGCCCTTGTCCTGCTGCTCCGTGTGGAAAGACAAGCGCCCCGCCAGCACCTCGTCGACCAGGGCGCCGCCGATAGCCCCTTCGGCCACGGTGGTGTCGTAGCTGCCGTAATCGAGCTTGGCGTAGCCGCTGGACTTGAACGAGGGCTTGCGCGAAATCACATTGATGGCGCCGCCCGTCGTGTTCTTGCCCCACAAAGTGCCTTGCGGGCCGCGCAGCACTTCCACCCGGTCCAGGTCGAACAGGGGAAAGCCCGTGGCGCTGGAATTGCTGATGTAGACATCGTCGAGGTAAAAGCCGACGGGGTTCGGAAAATCGATCTGCTGCTGGCCCGCGCCCACGCCGCGTATCCACCAGCGCGGACGGCCATGCTGCTGCGTGCCGGCCGAGGCGTTCGGCACGTAATTGAGGATTTCGCCGGCCGAGCGGCCGATGCCCGTGTCGAGCAGCTCCTTGCCGCCGAGGACCGTGATCGCGCTCGGCACCTTCTGTGCCGATTCCTCACGCTTTTGCGCCGTCACCGTCACCGATTGCAAGGAGGCGCCCTCGCCGGCGCCGTTGGCGTCGGCAGCGGCAATGACATCGGCGCCAGGCGTTTCCGCGTGGAGCAGGCCATGGACGAGCATCAAGCCGCCGATGGCGAAGGCCGAACGCAGCGCGCGGCGCAGCGGGGTCAGATGAAAGGGAAAGGAAGAAAAGGCGGCGGGGGAAGTCAAACGGCGCATGGGTGGTTATCCTTGAGTAAAGTCAAAACGCGAGATGGTGATGACTGTTATTGCAAGGCGCATGCCCGCTGCCGCAGTGCAGCAATATATACGTTAAGTGCTTGATTTAAAAGGAAGACTATCATGGTGATAGTGCTGTTGATTTGGCAGCAGCGGCGCCGCCGCGTGTTGCCTGCGCGACAGCAGGCGGTGGCGCTGCTGTCGCGGCAACAGGGGATACTCAGGCGGCGCGCAGCAAGGCGGCACCATGGCCACGCACCAGCGGCAGCACTTCTTCACCCACCCGATACGCTTCTTCCAGGTGCGGCGTGCTGGCGAGGATAAAGGCGTCGGCGCCCAGTTGCACCAGTTCGTCGAGGCGTTCGGCCACCTGCTGGTAGCTGCCGACGATACCCTGCGTCTGCCCGCCGCGCAGCAGGTTGAAGCCGGACCAGATATTCGGCGCCGTGATCAAGTCCTTGTAGCTGTTCAGGGTGGTCGGACGGTTGCCCCGCTGGCGCGCCGCGCCCACGGAATCGCCGCCATCGGCGCCGAGGAACTGGCGCAGGGTGGCGGCATCGACGGCGTCAAAGCCCTTGCGCACCTCGTCCCACGCCTCTTCTTCCGTGGCGCGGGCCACGATGTCGACGCGCACGGCGCACTTGATCTTGCGCCCCAGGAGCGCCGTCTTTTCATGCACGCGGGCGAATTTCTCGCGCAGCTGCTCGAACGGTTCCAGCCACGTCAGGTAGTAATCGGCGTGCTTCGAGGCGGAACCGAGGGCCGCATCGGACGAGCCGGAAAAGTAAATTTCGGGGAAGTCCTGTTCCGACAGGGGCGTTGCCAGGCCCGCGTCTTCCACCTGGTAGAACTTGCCCTGGTAGGAAAATGGCCCGCCGCGCCACACGCCGCGCACCACATCGAGAAATTCCGTCGTGCGCGTGTAGCGGTCGTCGTGCCCGGCCGAATCGCCCCACCACAGCTGCGCCGGGCCGCCACCGCCCGTGATGACGTTGTACAGGGCCCGGCCGCCTGTGGCCCGCTGCAGGCTGGCCGTCATGCGCGCCGCCACCACGGGGTTCAAAAAGCCGGGCTGGAACGGGATCATGAAGCGAAAGGTGCTCGTCTCGCGCGCCAGCAGCGCGGAAATGGCCCACGGTTCATCCGTCATGGGAAAGGACGGGATCAAGCCGCCCTGGAAGCCCGATAGCTCGGCCGCGCGGGCGATTTCCGCCAGGTAGTCGATGTAGGTAAAACCGTCGGCGCCGCCGCCACCGAGGCCCGCCTGGCGCAGGTTGTCATTGCCGGGAAACCAGTCGCCGCGAAACGGCGTGCGGGCGCGGTGCGAACTCGGTTCGCCATGTGTGGGGATGCGCCAGAAAAAATCGATTGCCATCAAGGTACTCCTTCAGTAGGTTGAATACAGGAACTCAAGCCGCTTGCATCTGCGCGCTCAACGCTGCCCGCACGCGTGGCAGCACGTGTTCGCCGATGCGATAGGCTTCCTCGAAATGAGGGATGGCGGCCAGCACGAAGCTCGACACACCGGCCTGCGCGTAGGCATGCAACGCCGCGCTGACCTGTTCATAGCTGCCGACCAGGGCGCCGTGTGCGCCCGTTTGCGCTTGCGCAAAGCCGGGCCAGAACGCGGCAGCATCGTCCTCGAACGGAGCATCGTCAGGTAGCCCCGCCCCGCTGCGGTAGCGGCGCGCGTCGCGCAAGGCTTCGTCGAAGGTTTCACGGGCCAGCACGTCGATGCGCAAGCCCGCCACCACGGTGCGGCCCAAGTGGCGCGCCTGTGCTTGCAGGCTGTCGATGGAAGGCTGCAAGTCCGTCGTGGGCGCCGCGTCAAACACGTGCACGTCGGCCTGGCGCGCCGACAGGGCCAGCGCCTCGGGGGTATCACCCGTCAAATAGATGCTGTTCACAGGATGGTTCGCCAGCGGCCCCTTGAAGCCGCCGTCCTGCACTTCGAAGAACTTGCCCTTGAAGCTGAACGGCGCAGTGCTTTGCACGCCGCGCGCCACCGTGATGAATTCTTCGATGCGCGGCAGAATATCGGCGTCCGGAGCCGCATCGCCCTGGCGCCGGCGCGCGGCCGCATCGCCGCCCTGTCCGATTTGCCAGGCGAAGCGCCCGCCCGTGAAGCGCTGGAAGCTGACGGCGTTCTTTGCCGCGTACACGGCAGAACCCCAGGCCGCGTCGAATTCGGCGATCAGTTTCAGATGGCGCGTGCTGCGCGCCAGGTAGCCGGCGACGATCCAGCTTTCATCGCCCTGCGTATCGTGGCGTATCCGGATGCCGTTGAAGCCCGACAGGTCGGCGGCGCGGGCGATCTGGTGCAGGTAATCGAAGTAATTGAACGGCGGACGCGCGCCGCGCGGGTCGCTCACGCCCGCCTGCAACGGGCTGGGGGCGCCAGCGTTTCGCTCGCCCCTGCGCGTGATGCCGGGCGCCGCGTAGCGGCCGTCGCCGCTGGTGGGCAATTGCCAGATGAATTCGATGGTCATGCATGGACTCCTGTCGTGGGTCGAAGAAAGGGCCTGCACGCGCATGGTGAGCAATGCGCGCACTGGCCTGCCCTTTCCTCCTCGCAGAAAACATGCCATGCCGCGTGCACCCGCCAGCGCCCTTCGCTGCTGATTTGGCAGCAATCCGCTGCACCCACGGCAGCAGCGTGCTGCGCGTGCAGCAGAAAAAAAAGCCGGAACCGCATCGCTGCGGGTCCGGCTCCAGGAGATTGGTCATGCGCCTAGTCGATGGCGCCCGCCTTTTTCAAAAAAGTGCGCAGGATGTTACGGCTGAGATTCAGGTGCTTGGCCGTGCGCACCTGGTTGCGCTCATTGCGCTCCCACGCGGCGCGCACCAGTTCCTGCTGCATGGCTTCGAATTCCACGGCCTCGCCCGAGTCGAGCAAGGCTTGCCAGGCACGGGCGAAACGTTCGGCCGCCAGCAAGTCATCCTGCCCGGCCGCGCCGTGGGCCGCGTAGGCGATATCGGCAGCGCCGGCCCAGGTGTCCGGCACAGGCACCGGGGCCGCTGCGGGTACGGAAGCCATCGGCCTGTGCCAGCCCGACAAACTCAGGTCTTCGGCGCGCACCACGCCGCTGCGGCAGACCAGCAGCGCGCGGTGGATGACGTTTTCCAGTTCGCGGATATTGCCCGGCCACGGATACGCCAGCAAGGCTTGCTGCGCGTCAGGGCCCAGTTCCACCTCGCCCAGGTGCAAGCGCTGCGCATAAATGGCCATGAAGTGGCGCGTCAGCGGCATGATGTCGCCCGGGCGCTCGCGCAAGGGGCGCAGCGGCAAGCCGATCACCTGCAGCCGGTAATACAGGTCTTCGCGGAAGCGCCCGGCCCGCACGGCTTCGGCCAGGTCCACATTGGTGGCGGCGATCAGGCGCACGTCGATGGGGATGGCGCGCCGCGCGCCCAGGCGCACCACTTCGCGCTCCTGCAGCACGCGCAGCAGCTTGACCTGCATCGCCAGCGGCAAGTCGCCGATTTCGTCGAGGAACAGGGTGCCGCCACTGGCCGTTTCGAACCAGCCAGGTTTACCCTGCTGGGCGCCCGTAAACGCGCCTTTTTCGTAGCCAAACAGTTCGCTCTCGACCAGGGTTTCGGAAAAGGCGCCGCAGTTAATCGCCACAAAGGTCTGCTCGGCGCGTCCGCTCAAGCCGTGCACATGGCGCGCAATGAGTTCCTTGCCCGTCCCTGTTTCGCCCGTGATCAGCACCGTCGCCTCGCTGGGAGCGATGCGTTCGATCAGTTCGTGCAACTGGCGCGAACGGGGGTCGGCAAAGACAAAGGCCGTGGCGCGCACCAGCAAGCTCATTTGCTGCGGGTCGCGGAAGGCGACCAGCGCCTCGCTATCGCCGTCATCGCCGGCGCCGCGGGCAAGGTGGGCGCTGCGCGCGAAATCGCTGCTGAAATTGTGGGCTAAGAGTTCCATGAGCCGACTATACCGCGCGCCATCGCCAGGCGTGAACGAATGGTGCCGCGCTAGCTTATCCGGATTTTGCATATGCGGGGCATTGGCCCGAACCTTGCTGCAGCAAAGGAGCAGGCAATGTCGCCTGCCTACCACGGAGCCCCCATGCCAGCACGCCAGCTTGTCCTGAACGTCTTTTTGCAACGTCACGGCCACCACCCCGCCGCCTGGCGCCATCCGTCTGCCAGCGCCAGCGGACGGCCCGACCTGGCCTGGTGGCTGCGCGCCGCCAAACTGGCCGAGGCGGCCAGGTTCGACAGTTTTTTTATCGCCGACTTCATCGGGCGCGCAGGCGACATCACGCCCGAGACGGGCCGCGCCGCCATCGGCCTGCCCTTCGAACCTTTTACCCTGCTGTCGGCGATTGCCGCCGTCACCAGCCACATCGGCCTGATCGCCACCGTCAACACCAATTACGAGCACCCGTATCACGTGGCGCGCAAATTCAGTTCGCTCGACCACCTGAGCGGCGGGCGCGCGGGCTGGAATGTCGTTTCCTCGTTCGCCGAACACACGGCGGACAATTTCGGCATCGATGCACCGCGCAGCCATGCGCAGCGCTATGCGCGCGCCGATGAATTCGTCGCCCTGTCCAAGGCCCTGTGGGATAGCTGGGATGACGACGCCTTCGACCGGCCCGACCGCGCCGGCGGCCAGTTTTACGCGCCCGCACAAGGGCATGCGCTCGACTTCCAGGGCGAGTATTTTGCCTCGCGCGGCTTGCTGGACTTGCCCCGCCCCGTGCAAGGCCACCCGGTGCTGGTCCAGGCGGGCAATTCCGAGACAGGGCGCGAATTTGCCGCGCGCCAGGCCGAGATGGTGTACTGCTCGGCCACATCGCTGCCCGTGGCGCAAGCGTATTATGCGGACGTGAAGGGGCGCATGGCGAAATACGGGCGCGCCGAAGACCAATTGAAAGTGACGCCGGGCCTGTCGGTGGTGGTGGCCGAATCGGACCAGCAGGCACAGGACCAGTTCGGCGAACTACAATCGCTGGTCGATTTCAGCAATCTGGAATTTGGCGGTTTCGACTTGTCCGGCTATCCGCTCGACGGCCCCCTGCCCGACCTGCCCTACCAGGCGGGCGAGAATAGCAAGGGCCGCTTCTTGCAGCAGCTGGAACTGGCCCGCCGCGACAATCTCACCTTGCGCCAGTTGGTGCTGCGCTTTCGCGTGGCGCGAGGCCATCTGCAAGCCATCGGCTCCGTCAAGACGGTGGCCGACCTGATGGAGCAGTGGTTCTCGGAGCGGGGCGCGGACGGTTTCAACGTCGTGCCGCCCCTGCTGCCACAAGGCTTCGAGGCATTTACCCGGCTGGTGGTGCCGGAACTGCAGCGGCGCGGCCTGTTCCGCACCGAATATGCGGCCAGCACCCTGCGCGGCCATTTGGGACTGGCACGGCCCGCCAACCCGCACACGGCGGCGGGGGCGCGGGCCGCCTGAACACGGATTGACTAGGCTTGATCAGGATCGAAATGCTTGCGCAAGCCTTGCCAGCATTCGAAATAATCGTTCTGCAGCAGGCCGCCGTCCAGCGCGAACGGCGTGGGCTTGAGGATGGTGCGCGTCTCGAACATGAAGGCCATGGTGTCGGCCACCTTCGCGGGCACGGAAGTGTCGCTGTGCGAGGCGCGTTCAAACGTTTGCGCATCGGGGCCGTGGCCGGACATGCAGTTGTGCAGGCTGGCGCCGCCCGGCACGAAACCGGCCGCCTTGGCGTCGTACACGCCGTGGATCAGTCCCATGAATTCGCTGGCCACGTTGCGGTGGAACCACGGCGGCCTGAACGTGTGCTCGGCGGCCAGCCAGCGCGGCGGGAAGATGGCGAAGTCGATGGCGCCGAAGAGCGGATTTTCGCTGGGCGCCTGCAGCACGAGGAAGATCGACGGGTCCGGATGGTCGTAGCTGATCGAACCGATGGTGTTGAAGCGGCGCAAATCGTATTTATAGGGTGCGTAATTGCCATGCCAGGCCACCACATCCAGCGGCGAATGGTCGAGCGTGGTGCGCCACAGGTGGCCGCCGAACTTGGCCAGCAGTTCGCACTCGCCGTCGATATCCTCGTAGGCTGCGTGCGGCGTGAGGAAATCGCGGGCATTCGCCAGGCCGTTCGAGCCGATGGGGCCCATGTCGGGCAGACGGAAAGCCGTGCCGAAGTTTTCACACACATAGCCGCGCGCCTTGCCATCCGGCAAGGTCACGCGGAAACGCACGCCGCGGGGGATCACGGCGATTTCCTGCGGTTCCAGTTCGATCAAGCCCAGCTCCGTGGCGATCGCCAGCCTGCCCTCTTGCGGCACGACCAGCAATTCGCCATCGGCCGAATAAAAGAAGCGCTGCATGGAACAGTTGGCCGCATACACGTGGATGGCGCAGCCGCTCATCGCTTCGGCGCTGCCATTACCCGCCATCGTTTGCCAGCCGTCGATGAAGTCGACCGGCGTGCTGCTGTCGGGCAGCGGCAGCGGGTCCCAGCGCAGCTGGTTCGGCGGCGTGGGGGGCATGGCGTGGAAATCGCTGACGATGCGGATATTTTCCAGCAAGGTAAACGGCCGATGCTGGCTGGCGGGACGGATGCGGTACAGCCACGAACGCCGGTTCTGCGCGCGCGGCGCCGTGAAGGCCGTGCCCGACAATTGTTCCGCATACAGGCCCAGGGGCGCTTGCTGCGGCGAATTTTGCCCCTGCGGCAAGGCGCCGAGAACAGCTTCCGTGGCAAATTCGTTGCCGAAGCCGCTTTGGTAGCCGGCGCCTGTCATGCGCTCTCCGCCAGGCCGTCGGCCGCGTCGCGCAGCAAGCCCTGCACCACATCAGCCTTGCCGATGGCGCCCATGGCCAGCAAGGCGAAACGGGCCAGTAACAGCGGCGAGCGCTGTTCGCCCAGGCCGCCCATGGTGTGGCACAGCTCGGTGTATAAATTATCGAGTTCGATGTCGGTCATATTGTCTCCTTGTTACTTTGATTGGCCGATGCCGGCCGCCGCCAGCGCCTGCGCCACCTGCCCCGCCTGCACCTGCCGCCAGCGGCCCAGCACGTGGCCGTCCGGACGCACGAGGTAAAACGTGCCGGGCTGCGCGTCAAACAGCGAGAATACCAGCGCCGTGTGATCCCAGGCGCCTCCTTGCGTCCCGCTGCGGGCGATCGCCACGGTCGTCAATGGCAACGTATCGCCCAGCGTCAGCAGTTCGGCAGGCACGGCGCCATCGTCGCTGAAATACAGCCCCGTGAAATTGCCATCAGTACGGTTCACCAGATCGGTAATATACCCCGCTTTTTGTCCGCCATTGTGCGGCAACGCGAGCGGACACTCGGGCAAGACCGTACCCGGCGCGGGGCCAGCCGTGAACACGTCCGCCTCAGGCGCGTTCAACGGCGACTGCGCATACGCGATGGCACTGGTCTGGCGCGGGTTGATCAGCGAGCGCACGTGCGCATGCTTGCCCGCCAGGCCCAGCACGGCCGTGCGCATCAACTCGAAGGCGAAGGTGGGCGGCGCCATGAATTCCGTGCTTTTGGTGCCGTGGCGCAGGTTTTCACGGGCGGCGAACACACGCTCGTCCGAATAGCTGTCCAGCAAGGCCTGCGGCGCCTGGCCTTTGACCACGTAGGCCAGTTTCCAGGCCAGATTGTCCGCGTCGTCGATGCCCGAGTTCGCCCCGCGCACGCCGAAGATGGGCACCAGGTGGGCCGCGTCGCCCGCGAACAGCACGGGACCGTGCCGGTATTTTTCCAGTGTCAGCGCGTTGGCCTTATAGATGGTGATCCACACGGGATGCCATGGCGCCGTTTCGCCCATCATGGCCAGCAGGCTGTCCACGCGCGGCGCCACGTTTTCCAGCAGCACGGCCGCCTGCGCATCCTCGTCGTCGCGCAGCTGGTAATCGATGCGCCAGATATCGTCGGGCTGCTTGTGCACCAGCACGGTCGAGCCGGGATTCGATGGCGGGTCGAAATACGCGAGGCGCTCCGTCGGGCGCTCGCTCTTCAGGTGGATGTCGACGATCACATAGCGCCCTTCATAGCTGGTGCCTTGCAATTTGAGGCCCAGCGCCTCGCGCACGGCGCTGCGCCCGCCATCGGCCGCCACCAGCCAGTCCGCCTCGATTTTGTAGGTTTCATCGGGCGTGGCCACGGTGACCGTGGCGCCATCGGCGCGCTGCTCCACGCCGGTCACCCGCGTTTGCCAGCGGATATCGATCAGCTCCGGCTGGCGTTCGGCCGCATCGAGCAGGAATTGTTCGATATGGTATTGCGCCAGGTTGACCATGGGCGGCAACTTCTGGTTCGCGTCTTGCGGCATCGTAAAGTGCAGCACTTCCTCGTCGCGGTAAAAGCTGCGCCCGCCCGCCCACGGCAAGCCCTTGGCTAAAAAGCCCTCGAGCGCGCCCAGGCGGGCGATGATTTCCAGGCTGCGCCGCGAGATGCAGATGGCGCGGCTGCCCGTGCAGACGCCATCGTCCGCTTCGATCAGCACCGAGCGCACGCCGTGGCGCGCCAGGCCCAGGGCCGTGGCCAGGCCCACAGGGCCGCCGCCGACGATCAGCACCGGCACGTGCTGCGTGCCGGCACCGGCAGGTTTGCCGGGTGGATACACCTTCGGCACATGGGGATAAGGGTGGAATGTATCGCTCATGATGTTTCCTCTTCAATAATGGTTTTTGCCGCTGCGCGCGATGGGCAGGGTCAGCACGATGGCCGCGCCCACCACCAGCAGCACGCTGGCGTACAGCAAGCCCGTGGCAAAGCTGTGCGTGACATCCTTCAGCCAGCCCACCACGACGGGGTTCAGGGCCGAGCCGATATTGCCCGTGGCATTGATGACGGCGATGCCGATGGCGCGCGCGCCCAGGCTCAGGGCCCGGTCCGGCGTGGTCCAGAAGACGGACATGGCGGTATAGGCGCCCGTCGAGGCCATGCACACGCCCAGCAGTTGCAGCACGGGATTGCCGGCATACGCGGTCAGCAGCCAGCCAAAGGCCGACAGCAGCATGGGCCAGACGATGTGCCAGCGGCGCTCCTGCAAGCGGTCCGAGCGGCGGCCCCAGGCAATCATGCCGATAACGGTGCACACTTGCGGAATGGCGGCCAGCAGACCGATCTGCGTGTTGCTGGCATTGCCGCTGAAACTTTTCACGATCAGCGGCGTCCACACGGCCACCATCGCCAGGGTATTCACCAGGCAAAAATAGGCGATGCCGAATTTCAGCACGGTGGGCGACAGCATTTCCGCCAGCACGGAGGTCTTCTGCTGCTGCGCGAGGTGTACGACGGCAGGCTTGTGCTCGGCCGCCAGCATGCGCGCCAGCACCTGCTGTTCCAGCTTGCCCAGCCAGTTCGCCTTGCTGGGCGAATCGTCGAGGTAGCCATACACGGCCAGACCCAGCAGGACGGACGGCATTCCTTCGAGCAAGAACAGCCATTGCCAGCCTTTCAGACCCCAATGGCCGTCCAGGCCCAGGATCAGACCCGACAGGGCCGAACCGATGGCGGCCGTGACGGGCATGGCGATCATGAACAGGGCGTTGGCGCGCGCCCGGTAGGCGCTGGGAAACCAGTACGTCAGGTACAGCAACATGCCGGGCAGGAAGCCCGCCTCCGTCACGCCGACCAGGAAGCGCAGCGCATACAGGCTGGCCGGGCCGCTGGCGAACAGGGTCGCCGTCGAAGCCAGGCCCCAGGCGATCATCATGCTGCCTATCCATTTACGGGCGCCGATGCGGGCCAGCACGATGTTGCTGGGGATGCTGCAGGCGATGTAGGCGATGTAAAACAGCGTGGTGGCAAAGCCGAACTGGGTGCCGGACAGGCCCAGGTCTTGCATCATGGTCAGGCCGGCGAAGCCGATATTGATGCGATCCAGAAATGAAAATACGAACAGCAGGAACAGAAATCCCAGCAAATGGCGCGATACCTTGCGCATTACCTGCTGTTCCAGTCGATTGATGGCCGCGTCAGGGACGGGCGCATGGGTGCCGGGGGCTGCCCCTTGGGTGATGGTCATGCTGGTCTCCATAAGGTGTCACCCTCCCCTTGTTGATTTTGTTGGGTGAGAGCGGCCGGATGCTCCGGCTTGCAACACAGTATGCAGACGACTAGGCCGATGGCTGTCCCCATTTTGGGGACAACCATCGGCCTAAAGAACTAGCCGGCGGGCCTAGCCGCGTTTCTTGATGGGCACGTTGTCGACCTTCTGGTTGCCATAGCTGAAGGAACCGTGGCCGCTCCAGTTATTGTCCGTCACAAAGGTCGCTTCAAACTTGGCCAGGTAGCTGCCGATGGCCGGTGGCGGCACGGACACCACGTATTCGCCGCTCAGGCTGAACACGCGCGTGGCATTACCCAGGCCCAAGCCATGCACAGGACCGCTGACGGGACGGATCACCACGCGGCCATGCGGTGGCGCGATCGACTGCGTGATCAGGGCTTCGCCGCTGACGCTGCCGTCGTCGGGATTGTAAAACAGGGCCAGATTCAGAATCGGTGCGCCGGGCAGGCCGAGATTGCCGGCGATCAGATAGACGTGTTCTACCGCATTCAATTCAGTTGAGGACACAATGGACTCCTTCGGGGAATGATTCCTGAGCCATGAATAGGGAGATCGCGCGCGGCGACAGGCACTGGCTATCAGCCTTGCTGATGGCGGTTCAGCGCATCAACACTCTGCCGCCAGCATAGTCCTTATTTTCGTATCAATATGCTCACATTATTGCCTTGAATTCCAGCATTTTTGTGCTCTGCCCGGTATCCAGGGCGCGCTAGCATTTATGCGGCATGCGGCCCTAGACATAGCGCAAACAACTGGCGCTGGCCGGCAATACCCAGGCGTTTATATGCGCGCTTCTGATACGTGATGACGCTCGATGGCTGCACGCCCATGGTCTCCGCTATTTCCACGGCAGTCAGCCCTTCCAGCACGCCGCGCAGCACATCGAGTTCGCGCTTGCTCAGCTGTGGACCGTGCTGGCGCAACCGGGCCAGCATCATGGGCGAGACGCCTTGCGCGGGCTGGCCATTGACGCTGTAGTGGTGTTTGGCCGCATACGCGAACAGCGGCGAGAGGGTTTCGATGGCGGCGATTTCGCCGGGCTGGAACTGGCCCTGGCTGCTGTCGCGGTAAAAATTGACGGACAGCCAGATATCGCCGGCCGGCTGCACCAGCAGGGACAGCCGGTCCGACACATTCGGTCTTTGATAGCAGACGGCGCGGTAGCCCGGGTGGCGGATCTCGTCACTGGCCTGCTGGTGCAGCACGATGGCGGGGTCGAGCTTCGGACGGGCGGCGGGAGCGATGACGCTCTGGTTGCCGTCGAGCGCATAGTAATGGCGCGCGTAGCTGTCGGCAATATCCTGCAAGAAACGCCCACCGCGCCGGTCGGCCACGGCCACCGTGCGGGGCCGGTTGCCGAATTCATAAGCAAAGATCGTGCACTGGGCGATGGATGCGGCCGCGCCGGCCGTTTTCAGGATGGCGCCCGCCATGGCATTGACGTCTGCATGGCCGATGGCGGCCAGCAGATCGAGGGCGCGCCCCAGGTCCAGCTGGCCTTCCGCCTGCCGCCGCTCCACCTGCCAATAGCGCATGGCCGTCTCCCGTGACGCTTATTGTTGACGCTGCGGCAAGACCCAGTCCGGCCGGATGTAGTGGCAGGTATAGCCGTGCGGCAAGCGCTGCAGATAATCCTGGTGCTCCGCTTCCGCTTCCCAGAACGGGCCGGCCGGCGCCACTTCGGTCACCACCTTGCCTGGCCACAGGCCGGAGGCGTCGACGTCGCGGATGGTGTCTTCGGCCACCAGCCGTTGTTCTTCGCTGGTATAAAAGATCGCCGAGCGGTAACTGGTGCCGCGGTCATTGCCCTGGCGGTCCGGCGTGCTGGGGTCGTGGATCTGGAAGAAAAATTCCAGGATCTTGCGGTAGCCGATGGTGTTCGGGTTGAAGATGATCTCGATCGCTTCCGCATGCGTGCCATGGTTGCGGTAGGTGGCGTTGGCCACGTCGCCGCCACTGTAGCCCACGCGCGTGGCAAGCACGCCCGGATAGCGGCGCAGCAAGTCTTGCACGCCCCAGAAGCAGCCACCGGCCAGGATCGCGGTTTCCTTGTCTTGTGTCATGTTGTTCATTCCTTGATCTGAGACCCCTATCTTACCCTGTCGCGGCATTTTCTTCAGCGCGCCAGCAAGCGCTTCAGCTGCGCCGCCTGGTAGGCGCCGATGGCGTCGTTGAACAGGCAGCGGATCAAGGGGTCGTCGACGATGTCGGCCTCTTCCAGTCCGGCCCGCGTGGCCGCATCGAAAGGTCCATCGTTGATGCGCATGTACATCGACGTCAGCGATTCACCGAGCGCCAGCGCGGCATGGCATTTCACCAGCGGCACTTCCGTCGTCCAGTCGGGCGCCTCGTCGGTGGCGGGCACCAGGTCGATCAAGTCGCCATGCGTGCGGTAATGCAGGACCGTGGCCGCGCCGTCATGGCCGTACAGCGACAGGCGCCACAGGCGCGGGCTTTGGAAATAACTGTCCTCGGGCAGCTCCATGTCGCGGTAGCGTTCGAGCAAGCCATGCCGGCAAAAATCGCGCACCAGCGCCGCATCGGCGTCGCTCAAGGGCGCGAAACGGCGCGCGATGTCCGCCGTGGCGGGTGGCGGCGCATCGGGGCGGTAGTCGAAATCCACATCCTGCGGCCCCACCGGGATGACCCAGGGCAAGGGTTCAGCGCTGCTCACGCCGTGCGCATCGAGCAGCACGGCCGTGGAAGGATCGAGGCGGAAGATGTGCGCCTCTGGCAGCGCAGCGCCGATTTCATCGGCAAAGCGGCGGTAAGTAATTGGGAACATCGCGTGGTTGTACCAGGACCAGTCTTCCTGCACGAACTGGCAAGAGCTGGGCACGAGGTAACGGGGCGCCAGCGCGCGCAGCTGGGCAATCCAGTCGTCGGGAAGCTCGACTGGCCCCCGCACTGCCTGCGACGGCGCGATGACGGCGATCTCGCGCATGGTCTGGAACGGCCACAGCACCATGTCCCACGGTGCGAAGGCGGCCAGTTGTTCGAGCGTCTCGGGGCCGATCCAGGAATCGACCACGTTGAGCACATTCAGGCCGGCGGCGCGCACCTGGAACAGCGAGTCGACATCGTCGTCCAGCGCCCGGCGCGGGATCACCTCGATGGCGCCCACGCGCACGGGCACATCGACGTGCAGGCGCTCGACGGACGTAAATCCCAGCGCACGGATCATCGCGAACAGTTCGTCAAAGACACAGTACAGGTAGATGGGCGTGTCGCGGTCGAGCACATCGAGGCTGTCGAGCGAGCAGTGGTCATCGTGGAAGTGCGAGATGAAGACGGCATCCCAGCGCAGCCGGCGCACGGCATCGAGGTCGAAGCGCACGGGAGGAAACGCGTGGCAATTGCGGCTGAACGGGTTTTCGACGATGGGGTCGAAGGCGATGGCCGTGCCTTCGCATTCGAAGACATAGCCGGCGTGCAGGATGCGGGAGATTTTCAGGGGCATAAATAGACTACAAGGCGATAAATCGCGGCTTCAGACCGGGCAGCGCGCCATCATACTGGAAGGCCACTGCCCTGCCGACATTAATACGGATTATTCAGCACATCCATCGCGAAGTAAGTAAAAATCATGTCCGCGCCGGCGCGCTTGATGGCGCCCAGGGTTTCCTGCACCACGCGGCGCTCGTCGATGGCGCCCGCCTGGGCGGCGAACTTGATCATCGCGTATTCGCCGCTGACCTGGTAGGCGCCGATCGGCAGGCGCGTCACTTCGCGCAGGTCGCGGATGATGTCCAGGTAGGCGCCGGCCGGTTTCACCATCAGCGCGTCGGCGCCTTCGGCTTCGTCGATCAGCGACTCGCGGATCGCTTCGCGGCGATTCATCGGGTCCATCTGGTACGTTTTACGGTCACCCTTCAGGGTGCTGCCGGCCGCGTCGCGGAACGGGCCATACAGGCCGGAGGCGAACTTGGTCGAATACGCCATCACGGGCGTGTCGTGGAAGCCGGCCGCGTCCAGCGCGCTGCGGATCGCCGCCACCTGCCCATCCATCGCGGCCGATGGCGCGATGATGTCGGCGCCCGCCTGGGCCGCGATGACGGCCTGCTTGCCCAGGTTCAGCACCGTGCTGTCATTGTCGACCGTGTCGCCATGCAGGATGCCGCAATGGCCATGGTCCGTGTATTCACAGAAGCAGGTGTCGGACATGACCACCATTTCCGGCACGGCGTCCTTGATGATGCGCGACATGCGCGCCACCAGGCCGTCCGGGTTCAGGGTGTCCGTGCCGTGACTGTCCTTGTGGTGCGAAATGCCGAAGGTCATGACGGAGCGCAAGCCAGCGCGCGCATAGCGTTCGACTTCCTGCGCCAGCTTCGCTTCGGGAATGCGGCGCACGCCGGGCATGGACTTGATGTCGATGAAATCGCTGGAACCTTCGTCGACGAAGATCGGCAGGACCAGGTCGCGCGGATTGATCTCGGTTTCGCGGAACAGCTCGCGCAGTTGCGGGGTCGCGCGCAGGCGGCGCATGCGCGAAGTTGGGTAGTGTGCTGGCATGGGGTGACTGGCTTCGGGTTAACAACGCCAGCAAGTATACGCCCATCGCGCCGCTTGCGCCGGGCCGCGCGGCAAAAAAGCCGCGCAGGTCAAGAAACACCGCCCCGCGTCTTCATTGTGCGTGCAACAGGGCGGCCACTTGCCAGCGCATGTCGGCCGCCAGTTGCACCAGCATGGCGCCGCGGCGACGCACCTCCGCCCGCTTTTTCGACGGCACCAGTTCGATGTCCGGCATCCGGCAAGGGCCGCATGGCAGGCGGTAATTGCCGTCGCTGGTGGGCAGCGCATGCAATTGCTGCCACGCCAGGTCGTAGTCGCACGAGATGTGGCGGCGCCGGCGCCAGTTCAGCGCGATGCGGTTGGCATTGCTGACCAGGTGCAGATGGCCGCAGCCAAAAAAATCGCCCAGGTCGCGCAAGGCGGCCACCATCAGGTTTTTCGGCCGGCAGCCATGCAGCGCCCGCGTGGCCTCCTTCACCGCCTGCGCACCGGCGGGCGAGCGCAAGCCCTGCAAGGCGCCCAGCTGGATGACGGCGCCGCCAGGCTGGGGCAGGAACAGGAAACTGGCCAGGTACAGCGACGCGCCGTCGCGCGTCAGGCGCAGGCACAGCTCCCCTTCGCGGTGGCTGTCGTGGATGGCCGTCAGTTGCAAGCGGTAGGTGGCGCCATCCTTGCCCTCGATGCTGGCCAGTACCAGCGCGCGGCGCGCTGCGTATTCCACCAGCGGCCGCGCGCCGGCCTGCCACAGGAAGCGGTAATGCCCGCGCAGCAGGTCCACCCTCGCCGCACAGCCAAGCTGGCGGCTGGCGTAGGGTCGATAAATCTTGTACAGCAGGCTGGGATGGACTTGCGCCAGCGCCGCCAGGCCCGGCGTCGTGGCGATGAAGGCTTGCCAGCGTGCGCGCTGCAGGGGAAAGACGATGGCGCCCAGCGCAGCCTTGATCTGGTGGCCATGCTGGCGCAGTGGCGCCTGTTGCTGCGCGGCGTTGTCGCCGGTGGCGATAAAAGTATGCATGAAAACGGCTCTACGACGTGTCGGGAAAGGCAAGCCGCGGCAAGCCGCGGACAGCCCGGAACAGGCGGCTGCGCGCACGCAGCCACTCTACGCCGGGTAGAACGGATGATAGGGGGAGGTGAAAACGAAGGGGGTTACAAGTTGGTAATGTGCTGCCTGGCTAGCGCAGCAGGCGCAGGCGCAGGCGCAGGCCCGGCGCCGCATCCTCGATCTCCAGGCTGCCGCCGTGCAGGGCCGCGATGGCCGCCACGATGGACAGGCCCAGTCCATTGCCGGGCAAATGGCGGCTCTTGTCGAGCCGGTAAAAACGCTGCGTCAGCTTCGGCAGCTCGTCCCTGGGCACGCCCGGGCCGTTGTCGCGCACGGCCAGCCAGCGGCCCTGTTCATCGTTGCCGGCCGACACTTCCACCGTGGCGCCCGGACCCGCATATTTGATGGCGTTGTCGACCAGGCTGGCCAGTGCGCTGCCCAGCAGGTTGCGGTCGCCGCGCGCCGGCACGCTGTCGCCATACATCTGCACCAGCAGCACGCCCTGCTCGTCGGCCGTGGCCTCGTACATTTCCACGATGTCGGCGCCGATCAGCTGCAGGTCGATGTCATCGAAATTCTCGGGACGCATGCCCGATTCGGCCGCCGCGATCTGCAGCAGCTTGTCGAACACGCGCGTCAGGTCGTCGATGTCGTCGATGGCCGCCTGCGCCACACTCGCGTAGCCGGCCACGCTCTGCTGCTGGCGCAAGGCGCCATCGAGCTTGTTGCGGATGCGGCCCAGCGGCGTGCGCAAGTCGTGCGCAATGGCGTTCGAGACGTGGCGCACGCCTTCCATCAGGTGTTCGATGCGGTCGAGCATGCGGTTGATGTCGCGGCTCAGCAAGCCGAATTCATCCTCGCTGGCGACGGGAATGCGCCGGCTCAGGTCGCCTGCCTCGATTTCCCCCGCCGTGCGGCGGATTTGCCCGATGCGCGCTTCGAGCTGGCGGCGGAACAGCCAGGCGCCCGCCACCACCAGCAAGATGGCCACCCCTCCGCCATAGGCCAGCGAGCGCAGCACCAGGGCACGGATGGACTTGCCCTCTTCCATGTCGCGTCCGACGAACAGGCGCGCGCCGCCCGCCAGCTCGCGGATCAGCATGCGCGCGGGCACCCCGCGTCCCTCGCGCGTGACGTCGCGGTGCAGCAAGCGGCCCACGGGACTGGCCACGTCGGGCCAGGACGACAGATTGCCCGCCACGCGACGGCCATCGGCGTCCACCAGCAGGAAGATCTCCGTGTCGCTGTCGGTGCGGTCGGTGAGCAGATGGGCGATTTCCGCCGTCGTGCGGCTGCTGCCCGCCTGCTGGTACAGCGCGGCGAGGCGCTCCGAGAGCAGGGTCAGCTTGCGGTCCACGCTGCGATCGAGCACGCCGATGGTGCCGAAATAGAATACGGCGCAGACGATGCTGATCGACACGACCACCAGCACGCCATAGCCGAGCGCCAGGCGGGCCGCAATGGAGCGGTGCCAGTTACGCACCATCGAGCACGCCCAGGGTGTAGCCGACGCCGCGCACCGTGTGGATCAGCGGCGGTGAAAACTCCTTGTCCACCTTGGTGCGCAAGCGGCTCACCTGCACATCGATGACGTTCGTCTGCGGGTCGAAATGGTAGTCCCACACGGCTTCGAGCAGCATGGCGCGCGTGACGGACTGTCCCTGGTGGCGCATCAGGTATTCCAGCAGGCGAAATTCGCGCGGTTGCAGGGCGATTTGCCGGTTGGCGCGCGTCACGCGCATGGTGCGCATGTCGAGCACCAGGTCGGCCACCTGCAGCTGCGTCGATTCGGGCACGGGCGCGGCGCGCCGCAGCAGCGCCTCGATGCGCGCCAGCAGTTCGGCGATGGCGAACGGCTTTGACAGGTAATCGTCGCCGCCGCTGCGCAAGCCGCGCACGCGCTCGTCGACGCTGGACAGGGCCGACAGCACCAGCACGGGCGTGTTGCGGCCCATGCCGCGCAGGCGCGCGACGATGGCCAGGCCGTCGATTTCGCCGGGCAGCAGGCGGTCGAGCACCAGCGCATCCCAGTCTTCGCCGCAGGCCAGGCGCATGCCGTCGATGCCATTGTCGCAGGCGGTGACGTCGTGGCCCGCCTCGCGCAGGCCGGCACAGATATAGCGGGAAGTTTCGGCTTCGTCTTCGATGACCAGGCAGCGCACGGGGAATTCCTTGTAAAGATCGGGACAACAAACATGCGCAGCATACGCCAGGCGCGCGCCACTTGCCAGCCCCGTCGCGTGCGGCAAACGATGACGGGGTCGGGTACAATACAGCCTCGACAATGTTTGGCCGCGCCCGCGCGCAGCTGTCTGTGGCGCCTTCCGGATTGCCGCGGCCTGCATCGACACCACCGCCACTAACGAACAGCAGGCACGCCCGGCGCGCGCCATAGACAAATACAGCCATGAAATCGACCCACTCTCTCGCACTGGCGCTGGCCATGGCCATCAGTTGCGGCAGCGCCGCCGCCGCAGACGTAAAACAAACCATGCTGTTCGATGAAATTCCCATCGGCAGCTGGAGCACCTCCGCCGAACTGGGCGCCATCACCACCTCGGGCAATACGGTCGGCACCTCGGTGACGGGCAAGATCGACGCGCGCCAGGAACTCGATGACTGGAGCAACCAGTACATCTTCAGCGGCTACTTCAAGGAAGATGAAACGACGAACGACGACGGGCAGAAGGTGCGCGAACGCTCGGCCGAACGCTTTTCCGCTTCCGCCAAGGCCGCCTACAAGCTGATGGCCGACCATGAAAAACTGTTCGTGCTGGCCTCGCACGTGAACGACAAGTTCGGCGCCTATACCAAGTACTCGACCCTGGCAGTCGGTCATGGCTCGCGCTGGTACCAGTCGAGCGACAAGAGCGTCGACGTGGAATTCGGTCCTGGCTATTTCAGCGGCACCAACGACACGGGCGAATCGGAGCACGGCCTGACGGTGCGCGGCGCGGCCGCCATGAAGTGGAAGATCAGCCAGTCGGCGATGTTTTCACAGACGCTCAGCGTCGAACGCGGTACGTCGAACACCCACTCCATCGCCGAAACGTCCCTCAGCACGAAGATCAACGGGACCATGCAGATGAAAGCCGCCTTCAGCGCGCGCAACGACACGCGCGTACCGGACGACAAGAAGAACACGGATACGCAGACGTCGCTGACCCTGGTCTATTCGTTCTGAGATGCCGGCCACGCTGATGCGGCGACTGCGCCTGGGTGCCCTGCTGTGCGCGGCGGCGCTGCTGAGCGGCTGCGCCGCCGTCACCGTCAGCGCGATCTCCCCGGCCGACTACCTGCAGCAGCGGCGCGGCGACATCCTCACCACGGGCAAACTCAGCGCCGCAGCCAGCGAAGTGCTGCGCATTATCGGCAGCGACATCGCCGCCTGCGAAACCAATACGGGCAGCTGCCGCGCCGACCTGGCCCGCTCCGAGCTGCTCAGCGACGAGCAGCGCCTGGCGACGCTCTCCGAATTGTGGCTGGAAAGCGCGCTGGCGGAAGAGAAGCAAGCCAGCCACGCCAGCGCCGAATTGCTGGCCGCCTGGCTCGAATCGGCCCGCTACGCCTACGCCTACCTGTTCTACACGACGCGCACGCCGGGCCAGCGCGCCTTCGAGGAACGCCAGACGCAAATCCGCGACTACTATAACTATGCCGTGCAAAAGGCCGTCGGCAACCTGTTCCGCCACCGTGGCGAATACCGCCCTGACGGCCATGTGATCCGCGTCGCCGGCTGGCAGATCGACAGCGAACTGTCGGCACTGCGCCTGCCCGAAGACGGCACCCTGCCCGAAGAACTGCTGCCGGCCACCTCGCTGTCGTTTTCCGGCCTGCGCAATGTGTACCGGCGCGACGGCTTCGGCGCCGACCTGGTCGCCGTCATGCCCAGGCCAGGCGCACCGAAAGACGAGTATGTGCCGTACCAGGAAACCCGCTTCCCCGTCGTCACGGCGCTGATCCGCTTCGACGGCAACAGCCTGCAGGAGGTATTGGCCACGCAGCAGTTGATGGTGATGCTGGTCGACCCGACGCGCAGCGACTCGATGCGCATGGCGGGCCAGGAATTGCCGGTGGCGGCCAACTTCACGGCCGGCTATGGCCTGTGGCTGGCCCGTTCCGGTTTCGGCGTGCAGGCGCTGCGCACCCTGTTCGGCCGCGCCGATGGCATCTCGCGCCCGCAGGTGCACCTGATGCAGCCCTACGACCCGAACAAGCGCACCATCGTCATGCTGCACGGCCTGGCCAGCAGTCCCGAGGCGTGGATCAATGTGGCGAATGAATTGATGGGCGACGAGCAGCTGCGGCGCCGCTACCAGATCTGGCAGGTGTACTACCCGAGCAATGCGCCGCTGGCAGCCAACAACGCCGCCATCCGCCAGGCGCTGGCCGCCACCCTGGCGCATTTCGACCCGGCTGGCAAGGCGATTGCTGCGAACGACATGGTCTTGATCGGCCACAGCATGGGTGGCGTGCTGGCGCGCCTGATGGTATCGGATGCCAGCAACACCCTGCTCGACGCCATCACGGAAGAATACCATTTGAAGGGCAAGAAGGCGGAAAAAGTACGCGCCGGACTGGCACCCTACCTCAATTTCACGGCCATGCCGCAGGTAAACCGCGCCATCTTCATCGCTGCGCCACACCGCGGCACCTCGTTCGCCAACCACAAGGTGGCGCGCTGGATCGCCAACCTCGTCACCCTGCCCATCAACATGCTCGAGCAGCTGTCGGACGCGGCTGGCAGCCTGGCGCAGCTCGACACGGGCAGCAGCGAGCCGCTGCGCATCCCCAACAGCATCGATAACCTCAGCGACAAAGACCCGTTCGTGCGCCTGGTGGCAGACCTGCCCATCAGCCCGAAAGTGCGCTACTACTCCATCATGGGCAACGACACGCCGGACCTGCCGCTGGCGGAATCGAGCGACGGCGTGGTGCCCTACGCCAGCGCCCACCTCGACGGCGCCTTGTCGGAAAAAGTCATCCCTTCCTGGCACAGCGTGCAGGAAAGCCCGCAGGCAATCCTGGAGATACGGCGGATTTTGCGGCTGGCGGACAGCTTGCCCTGACCGGCCGCAGATATCTCGCTGGCTGATGCAGGAAAAATGCGCTCTCGCTTGATAAGGTTGCGAAACATGAGCATATACCCGAGGAGCGAACATGACAGCGCATCTGCATCACGACACCCTGGCGCCCGGGCGCCGGGAATGGACCGACAACGACCTGCGGGTAGTGGAACAATTCTCGCAATTGGTGAGCGCACAACTCGACCTGTTGGCGCAAGGTCCCGGGCGCGAGCGCGTGATCGACGTGGCTACGCGCCCGCTCAATACGGCGCGCGCTTCGCTGCTCGCCACGCCGCCGTCGATCCTGCTGCAACTTCCCGTGTCACAACTCAAGGTATCCGATGTCATTGGGCAAGGGTGGGTGGAACTGTCGCAGGCGTCGCTGTATCGCGCCGTAGAAAGCCAGCGGTTCTATTGCGTGACACCCAGGGGGCGCAGTATCGGCAAGGAGTTTCCGGCCTGGCAATTTGTCCAGCCCGTGCCGGAACTGATCGCGCCCGTGCTGGCCATCCTCGCCGGCCAGCCCGGTAGCGACATCCATGCCTTCTGGATCAGCAGCGCAGACGAACTCAACGAACTTTCGCCGGCAGAGATGCTTGCAGGCAAAGCGTTCGAAACCCGGACCGAGATCCACCCCATCCAGCAGGCGCTGCTGGCTTTGCCCGCCAGCGAGAGATTGCGCAAGGTGCTGGCGGCGGCGAAGTGGCAGCATAGGGGCATGGCCGACATCGTAGGTTAGGCCCGCATGACGCTACAACGAAAAGATACGCCCATCCCGCCAGAAATGACCGCGCGCCTGCCGGCGCTGGCATCGCTGAGCGCTGAATTATTGAGTCATATCATCACCCATCCAGCAGGCCAGGCCTTGGTGCGCGCAGCATGGAACGCAGCGTCCATCTGGCCTGTCAAGGTCGAACGCACGTATCGCTTCGGCCCGCCTGCCGAACTGGCAGATGCGGCCGGCTTCCCCCATCACTGGGTGCATATTGCGGATGACGGCTATACGGCTGCCTGGGAAGCCCAGCTTTGCCAGAACGACGTGACGCGCCGGGCACCTTTTATATTGCCCATGGTGCGGAACTGGCGCTGATCGCCACGCTGTCGTTCAGCGCCCCGCTGCAATTGCTCGACCTGACAGGGCTGGCCGCCAGCCGCCTGGGTATCTACGATCAATTGCGCAGTCCCGACCACGGCTGGTGCCAATGGCTGGGCTGGCAGCCGTAGGTCGGATTAGGCGGAGCCGTAATCCGACAACATTGTTAGCTTCACTTTGGAAAAAGCCAACAACGTTGTCGGATTACGCGGGGCTTTGCCCCGCTAACCCGACCTACCAGGCTGATCTGAGATTCATCACACCGGCTCGCGCCACTTGTCCTTGATCTCGAGCATGGCCGGCAAGTGTTCCACAAACAGCGCCAGCAGGGTCGGGTCGAAGTGCGTGCCGCTGTCGCGCTGCATGGTGGCGATGGCTTCTTCAACCGTCCAGGCGCGCTTGTAGGGGCGCTCGCTGGTGAGCGCGTCAAAGACGTCGGCGATGGCGACGATACGACCTTCGTGGGGGATTTCCTCGCCTTGCAAGCCTTGCGGATAGCCGCTGCCATCCCATTTCTCGTGGTGCGTCAGGGCGATGATGCGCGCCATTTTTAAAAGGCCGCCCGCGTGCTCGCCGATGATGGCCGCGCCGATTTCCGCATGGCGGCGCATGACGCTCCATTCGTCCGCATCGAGCTTGCCCGGCTTTTGCAGGATGGCGTCGGGGATGCCGATCTTGCCCACGTCGTGCATGGGCGCCGCGTTGAGCAGGTCTTCCGCCCTGGCCGCGCTGTAGCCGGCCGCCAGCGCCAGCTGGCGCGCGTAATAGCTCATGCGGATGACGTGCATGCCCGTCTCGTTGTCCTTGTATTCGGCCGCCTGGCCCAGGGTCTGGATCACCTGCAGGCGCGAGCGGCGCAATTCCTCGGCATCGACCAGCGACAGATGCGTGCGCACGCGGGCGCGCACGATGGACGGGCTGACGGGCTTGGTGATGTAGTCGACGGCGCCGGCTTCAAAGCCGTCTGCCTCGTCCTTCACGTCGCACAGGGCCGTCACAAAAATGACGGGGATGGACGCGGTGGCCGGCATGGCTTTGAGCTGGCGGCACACTTCGTAGCCCGTCATGGCGGGCATCATGATGTCGAGCAGGATCAGTTCGACGGGATTGTTCTGCGCCAGTTCCAGCGCCTTCTCGCCATCTTTCGCATACAGCAGGCGGTAATCATCCTGCAAAATTTGCCGCAGCACCTGCAGATTCGTCGCTTCGTCGTCCACCAGCAGCAGGATCGGTTTGTCTTCGTGTAAGGTCATCGTTAGCCCAATATCAGGAAAGGTCGGCTGGCGCTTCCAGCCACGCCAGCAGCTGGCGCAGCACGTCTGCGGCGCGCGCAAATTCAAAATCGTCGAGGGCGCCGGCCAGCGCCTGCAGGCGCTGCTGCTGGCCGTGCGGCGCCAGCATGGCGGCGATCCGCGCCATCAGGGCGTCGTCCAGCTGTCCGCCTTCCAGGCTGACGATGGCTTGCCGCAGCAAGGCGCCAGCGGCGGACGCATCGAGCGCCGCGCTGACAGCCGGCGCAGCATCGACCGGCGCCAAAGGCGCCCCGGCATCGACCTCCAGCTCGCCGGCCAGCGCCATGAAGGCGGCCGCCAGCTGTACCAGCAATTCGGTGGCCGGCAACTGGCGCGCGATCGCTTGCTCGATGCGTCCCAGCAGGCTTTCGACCTGCACCAGGCACAGGTTGCCCGCCGCGCCCTTGATACGGTGCAGCAGGTGGCCCGCTACGCTGCCATCGCCACGTTCCAGCTCCGCCGCCAGCATGGCGGCGCAATCGCCATTGGCCTGCACAAAACGCGCGATGGCCCGCTGCAAGGTCTCGCGGCCACCCCACAGGGCGATGCCGCGCTGCCAGTCCACCTGGCCTGCGGCCGCACGCGCCGCCGAGCCGGCCGCCGGCGGCGGCATGGCCACGGCGATATCGAGCAGGCGGGCGATTTCCGCCGTCAGCTTGTGCATTTCCAGCGGCTTCGAGGCAAAACCGTTCATGCCCGCCGTCTGCGCGGCGCGCCGGTCCTGTTCCAGTACGCTGGCCGTCAGGGCGATGATGGGCGTCGCCTTCAAGCCCTGTTCGCGCTCGTACACGCGGATCAGGCGTGTCGCTTCCAGGCCATCCATGCGCGGCATCTGCACGTCCATCAGGACGATGTCGAAGCTGCCACGGCTGAACTCGCGCACGGCGCTCTCGCCATCGCTGGCGGCGATCACCTGGTGGCCGGCCGCGCCCAGACTGATCTGCAGCAGCTCCACGTTCTGCGGCACGTCGTCGGCCACCAGGATGCGCAGCGGCGGCAAGGCCACCACGGGCTGTTCGCTGCGGCGCGCCACAGCCTTGCCCGGCGCCAGCGGCAGCAATACATGGAACACGCTGCCCACGCCCAGGGTGCTTTCCACCGTGATGGTGCCACCCATCAGTTCGACCAGCTGCAGCGAAATCGTCGTGCCCAGGCCCGTGCCGCCAAAGCGGCGACTCATGGAAGAATCGGCTTGTGTAAATGGGGCGAAGATCTTGTCCAGGCGGTCGGCGGGGATGCCGATGCCCGTGTCGTGCACGGCGATATGCACCTGCTCGCCCTGCATGGCGACGGCCACGCGCACGTGGCCCACTTCCGTGAACTTGACGGCGTTGCCGATCAAATTCGTCAGCACCTGCTGCACCCGGCGCGCGTCGCCCAGAAAGAACTGGCCCATGCCCGGATCGACGTCCACATGCAGCACCAGGTCGCGCGCCTGCGCCGTGATGCGCAGGGAGGCCGCCACATGATCGACCAGGTCCGGCAGCGAAAAGTCCACCAGTTCCAGCTCGGTGGCGCCTTTTTCCAGCTTGGCCGTGTCGAGGATGTCGTTGAGCAGCTCGAGCAACGAACGGGCCGACTGGCGCACCGTGCCCAGATGGCGGCGCTGCAGGCTGTCCAGGGCGGTCCCCAGCAGCACTTCCGTAAAGCCGATGATGGCATTCATCGGCGTGCGGATTTCATGGCTCATGTTGGCCAGGAAGCTGGTTTTCGATTCGGCGGCCAGCTCGGCGCGGTCTTTTGCCGCGCGCAGGTTTTCCTGCATGGCGCGCCGCTCGCTCACGTCGGTGGCCAGCTTGACCACCTTGAACGGCTTGCCGTCCGCGTTGAAGATCGGGTTGTACGAGGCCTGTATCCACACTTCCCGGCCATCCTTGTCGATGCGCTTGTACTCGCCCGTATTGAATTCGCCCTGCGCCAGCTGCTGCCAGAAAGCGATGTAGTCGGGCGAAGTGACATAAGCCGGTTCGCAGAAGATGCTGTGGTGCAGCCCCAGCACGTCATCGAGCTGGTAGCCGAGCAGGTCGAGGAAGTTCTGGTTGACCGCCAGGATGCGCCCCTGCAGGTCGAACTCGATGACGGCCATCGCGCGCGAGATGGCCGTGACCTTGCCCTCGTATTCGGCGTTGCGCAATTCGCTTTCCGTGATGTCGAGGATGACGCCGTCGATCCAGCGCACCACGCCATCGTTGTCGAGCACAGGGCCGCTGCTTTCGCGCACCCAGCGCTCGCGCCCGTCGCGGTGGATCAGGCGGTAGACGTTCTCGAAATCGCGCTTCTCGCCGGCCGCCTGCACGCAGGTGTCGTTGACGCGCTGGCGGTCGTCCGGATGCACGAGCTCGAACAGCCTGACCCGCCCTTCGATGAAGTCCTGCGGCATCCAGCCTGTCAGGTTGAAGACAGCATCGCTGATGAAGATCATCTTCCATTCGGGCGCGAAGCTGCAGTGGAAGGACACGCCGGGGATATTGCGGATCAGGGTGCGGTACTGGCGCTCGCTGTCCTTCAGCGCCTGTTCCATGCTGCGCGAGGAGCGCATGTCCGTGACAAACGCCACGAACAGGGGCTGGCCCGGCGTGTCGATCTTGCCGATCGCCACGCGCATGGGCAGCACGGCGCCATCCTTGTGGCGGCCGTCGAGTTCGCGTCCGCTGTCGAGGATGCGCGAGGCGCCCGTTTCCAGGTAGTCGCGCAAATAGCCTTCGTACGCGGCCGCATCGGCTGCTTGCAGCAGCACGCTGGCGTCGCGCCCCACGATCTGCGCTTCGGACCAGCCAAACAGGCTTTCCGCGGCGGGGTTAAAGGAACGCACCTTGCCCTGGCCATCGATGGTGATCAGGCCATCGGCGGCCGTGTCGACGATGGCGCGCAGGCGCGACTCGCCGGCGCTGGCATGGCGCAACAACTGGCGGTAGCGCAGCAAGCCGTTCGCGGCGACCACGAAGACGGTCAGGGTGACGGTGATCAGGGCCACGGCCAGGGCCACGAACGAGGCTTGCACCGTAATCGTGTTCTCGCCTGCCGTGGGCGTACCGGAAAAGCGCGCCGCCAGCATGCCCGTGTAATGCATGCCGGAAATGGCCAGGCCCATGACGACACTGCTGACCAGCAGCGCCGTCAGCGCACTGAGGCGCTGGCGCATGGCACTCAGGCCGAAGCGTATCCACAGTGCCAGCATGGCCATGGTGACGGCCACCAGCAGCGACAGCGCAAACAGCCACGGCTCGTAGTGCAGGGTCAGCGAAGTTTGCATGGCGGCCATGCCGCTGTAATGCATGGAGCCGATGCCCACGCCCACCAGCACGCCGCCCACCACCAGCTGGCGCCAGCTGATGCGCGGACGCGCCAGCAAGTTCAGCGCCACCCACGACGCGGCCACGCCAGGCAGCATCGACAGCAGGGTCAGGCCGGGGTCGAAGGAAACGCGCGTGCAGATGTCGAAAGCCAGCATGCCGATGAAGTGCATCGACCAGATGCCGCCGCCCAGCGCGATGGCGCCCGTGATGATGGCCGTCTGGCGCTGGAAGCCGCGCTCGCTGCTGCGCGCCATGCCTGCGATCTGCAGGGCCATGAACGAGGCAAAGATGGCAATGCCGATGGAAAACAGCACCAGCCAGGCATCGTGCGTGCCGTAGATATACGGCACGGTATTGGTCGAAAAGGCAAAGATGGAACTCAGCATACTGTCGTGAACTACATAGAGTGAAACGTGACGTCGCAAAACATGACAGCGCACCGCGCGCCGGTGCCAGGCTTTTTAGTAAAGCGGCAACACAGCGAAAATGACAACGGCAGCAATCGACCAGGGCAAGGCTCGGTCATCACGCCCACGCCTGCCGCGCGGGGGAAAGGTGCCCGTTCAGAGAGAACAAGCGGAATACGTACGAACTCTGGCGCGGATAGCTGGCCGCCAGCGTGACGATGATTTTTTAAAGAGCCATGAGTATAGTTGCTTTACGAAAATATTCATAGGACTTCAACAATATAATTATCAAAATGAAAATATTTTGCAGCCACAATGCCACAGGCTCAGGAAAGCAAGCGCTCGGCCATCATCTCGCCATCGCCGTCGAGTCCTGTTTCGACGAAACCGGCGTCTGCGTAGAGTTGCCGGGCGCGCGCATTGGCTGGCACGTAGTAGAGCACCACCCTGCTTGCCCCACGCGAGCGCATCTCGGCTAGCAGCAGTGCCAGGGCTGCCCGGGCAAATCCCTGCCCCTGCCACGGCGCCGCTATCATCAGGCGGTACAGCACATGCGTATCCTGCCGCCCCGCACTGCCTGGCAGCGCATACATGGCAAAGCCGATCAGTTCGTCGTCGGCATAGATCGCGCGCGGGTGCATGTAGGCGTGACTGGTGGCCAGCGCCAGCGAATCGGCATTACTGGCAATAAAATCGCGTTGCGCTGCGTGCAGCGGCAACCTAATGACAGCCTCGGCGTTGGCCGCGCACACGGGACGCAGGGTCAGGGCAGCGTTGATGGACACGCCCTTCCTCATGCCTGCGGCCAGCGCGCGCGGATGGCGGCGCACGACTGGTAATGCGGGCCGGCCGTCTCGCTGACGGCAATGCCGGCCAGCGTACAACGGCGGCTCAACTCGTCCTTGATCTGCCGCAACGACCAGCGCTGCGGCACGGGCAAATCCATGCCCACCACGCGGACCAGCGGGCAAGCTTCGAGGGTCGTGTGCAGCAGCAGCTCCAGGCGTGCCATCGGCGGTCCGCCGCGGTAGACATCCACCGGGCCCGCGTAGCTGACCACTTCCAGCCCGCGTATCTGCTGCGGCGCCAGTTGCAGCTCCCTCTCATGGCCGGGCAGGCGCCGCGCCACCCGGCGCAGCAACAGGCCGGCGTCGTTGATTTCGACATGAAAAGACAGATTGCGATCCGGCAGCAGGACCAGGCCGATGGTCCACGCGGCCAGCGCCGGCAGGAGCAGCAGCACTGCCTCGCCCGCATACGACACATCGCGCCAGACGGCTTGCAGGACAAAGGCGAGGATCAGGGCGCAGCCGCCCAGCAGCACGCTGCGCCACAGCACGGGACGCAGATTGGCCATCATCGCCGCATGCGAGCTGGCATCGTCGGCCGGCGCAAAGCGTATCCATTCGGCGCGCACCGGCTTGCAGGGTCTGGCGGGAATACCGCTCAAGCGTTGGATGCCAGCATGTCGCGGAACCAGGCCAGTTGCTCGCGCGTCAGGTAGTTGGCGCCATCGCCATGCAGGATAACGATCTCGATCTCGGGCGGAATCGACGCAATCAGCTGCGCCCCCGTGACGGGAATCTTGGGAAACGCGATGCCGGACAGGAAAGCCGGGTCTTCCGCCACCGTCACGCACTGACGCTCCGGGTTCGGCGACGGCACGAGGAACAGGTCGATCTGCTCGCTTTGTCCGCCGATGACGACGTGCAATTGCGCGGCCAGCAGTTCGGGCAGGATCAGCTCGATGTTATTCTCGGTGCGCGATAGCTGGAAAGCGCTTTTCAGGGGCGTCAGGACTGGCGTGGCGGACATGGGAACAGTGTGAAAGTGAAGACGACGGCAGTGTAGCAGAGGCGCCCGCACGGGCGCGCTCCGCTGGCGCAGCGGCTACAGCTTGTAGTTCAGGGACAGCAGCACGCTGCGCGGCGCGCCGTAGCGTTCCAGCCCGCCCGACCAGGCATAGCCGAGGCCCTGGTAGTAGCGGCGATCGAGCACGTTGTCGACACTCACGCGCAGCTGTACCTGCTCGCTGAGGCGGTAGCCGGCCGTCAGCCCGACGATGGCGTAGCCGCCCTGCTGCGTCAGGTAAGCCGTGTCGCGACGGTCAATCTTGTCCTGGGCGTAGACGGAGGCGCCGAGGTTCCATTTTGCCAGGCTGCCGCTCAGCTGCACAGTCGTGTACAGCTTGAACAATTGCTTCGGCTCATCGGTGGCGATGCGCTGGCCGATGTTCGCCGCCACGCTGTCCTTCGTGTACTTGGCCAGCACATAGGTGTAGCCACCCGCGATCTGCCAGCCCGGCAGAGGCGAGCCCGACAACTGCAAGTCGACGCCTTCGCTTTTGACCTGCCCGGCCGCGCGGGCGCAATAGATGGCGCCGCCCGTGGGGCAATTGACCTCGTCGGCCATGGCGCGGTTGTTCTGCTTGATGCGGAACAGGGCACCGCTGGCATTGAGCCTGCCGCCGAAATACTCGCCCTTGATGCCCGCTTCCAGGTTGGTGCCGCTCAACGGTGGCAAGGTATTGCCCTGTACATCGAGCACGCTTTGCGGCTGGAAGATCTGCGTGCCGCTCGCATATATGGAATGGTGCGCGTCCAGGTCGTAGACCAGACCCGCGTACGGCGTGAACTTGGCGTTTTCCGTCAGGTCGCGGCGCCACGTCGGCTTGGTGGAATACCAGCCCGTGACATCCTGCGCATACCAGCCGAAGCGCCCGCCCAGCACCAGGCGCAGCGGATCGGCCAGGCTGAAGTTGCCGGCCACATAAATGCCCTTCTCGTCCGTCTTGCGGCCCCAGTTGTAGGGCTCGAACGGCGCGCCGCGCATCGGGTAGGCACGGGGATTCCACTGGCGCAGATCGAACACGCGCTTTCCCGCACCTTCCCAGCTCTGGGCCGCATCCGAATCGTCATGGCGGTAGCTGGCGCCGACGATGACGTCATGCTGGCGGCCGAACCAGGTGACGGGCCCGCTCAAGCGCCAGTCGGCCACCACTTGTTGCGTGTTGTACTTCCAGCCTGTCTCCGACTGTTCCAGCAGATACGATTCGCCCTCGACACGGCTGTTGGTGGTATTGCGCGTGCTCGACGAGGCATCGATGTGCGTGATGGCAAAGCGGCTGCGCCAGCCCTTCTCCAGCTGCGTTTCCAGGTCGGCGAAGACGACGTTGTTGTCGCGTTTCTGGAACGAGTCGGCATTGTTCAGGAAAGTCGAGCGGGGCAAGTCCATGTGGCGGCCGTCGGGCAAGGTCGGCAAGCCGACGAACACGCCGTCGGTGCGGCTGTGCTGGCGCGAAAAACCGATGCCGGCCGTGGTCGACGGCGTCAGGTCCGCCTCGACGATCGCATACACGGTGCCATTGGTATTGTTGACCACGTCGACAAAGCTGTCGCTGTCGCGCCAGCTGGCCGCCACGCGCCCGCGCAGGCTGCCCGAGTCGTTCAGGGCATTGCTGGCGTCCACCGTCAGTTGCCGGTCCTTCCAGCTGCCCAGGTGAGCGGACGCATTGAGCAGGGGCGTGGCCGTGGGGCGCTTGCGTATCATGTTGATGCTGCCCGACGGCGCGCCCGCCCCTTCCATCAGGCCGGTGGCGCCGCGCACCACTTCCACGCGGTCGTACATCAGCATGTCGGCCGAGACGTTGCGCTCATTGAAAGCCGTGACATCGAGCGGCAAGCCATCGACACTCACGTGACTCAAGGCAAAACCGCGCGCGAAATACGTGGTTTCCTGGTCGGACACGCCCTGCGTCTTGCCATACAGGCCGGGCGTGGCGCGCGCCACGTCCTGCAAGGTGGTCAAATCGAAATCTTCCATTTGCTGGCGCGAAATCACGCTGACCGTTTGCGGCGTGTGGCGCTGCGACAGGTTCAAGCCCGTGGCCGTCGACATATTCCTCGACGTATACAGTCCCGTGCCTTCCGTGGCGCGGTCGGCCTCGGCGCTGACGATCACGGCGGGCATGCTGTCCAGACCGCCATCGGCCGTGCCGCTACTGATTTTACGCAACAGGTAATTGCCGCTGCCGTTTGCAAGCACTTCGAGCCCGCTGCCTTGCAGCAGTTTTTGCAGGCCGGCCGCGACACCATGGCGGCCCTGCAAGCCCGGCGTCGCCAGGCCGTCGAGCGCCACGCCCTGGGTGGACAGGTTGATCCCGGCAGCGATGGCAAACGTGGACAGCGCATCGCGCAGGCTGCCGGCGGGAATATGATACTCGCGCAGGCTGGCGGCCGGGCTGGACTCGGCGGCCAGCGCTGCCTGCGGCAAACCGGCGCCGGCCGCGCCCACGGCGAGGAGCAGGACCAGCGCGGCGCGCACGGCGCCGGTGGTGGGATGGAGCGACATTTGTGCTGTTGTCAAGCTGCGGTGCGGCAAAGCCATGTGGACCTTTCGATGGTTCGGATTGTTCGTTCTCTACCTTGTATGACGAAGCAATCCGCAAAAAGGGACAGGGGAAATGCACGTGGCGGCGCTTGGCGGCTTACGCGTGACCTCGCCACGCTAAGCCGACCTACGAATGCTAGGTCGGCTTAGCCCACCGGGCGTAAGCCGACAATCTCAAGCCGCCTCGACACTGATCCAGTAGCGCGTGCGGCGCACCAGCCGGATCGGCAAGGAATGTTGCAGCAAGAGCAGGATGTTGTCCGGGTCGTTCAGCTGGAAGATGCCGTCCACGGGCATGGCGGCCAGCGCCGGATCGCAGTGCAGCACGCCGTAGCGATAGCGCGCCACCTGGGCCAGCACCTCGCCCAGCGGCATGCGCTCGGCGATCAGCACGCCCTGCAGCCAGCCGTCAGCGTGCGGCGTCAGCGGCGACAGGGAAGAAATGGCACGCTCATCGAAACTGCCCTGCCGGCCCGCATTGACCCTGCGCAAGGCATCGGGCGCTTGCGCCGGTCGGATCTCGACGGCGCCCTCGCTGACAGCCACCTGCGTGCGCGGCGCCAGCACGCTGCCGCCCTGGCGCACGCTGAAGTGCGTGCCCAGCGCGCGCACGGCACCATTGCTGCTGCGCACGAGGAATGGGCGCGCGGGCACGGCCCCGTCATGCGCCGTGGCGACATGGATTTCCCCGGCATGCAGCACGACCTGCCGTGCCGCATCGTCAAAGTGCACGTCGATGGCCGTGTGCGTATTGAGCACCAGTTGCGTGCCATCCGGCAAGGTCATGTGGCGGATCTCACCGCGCGCCGTGCGGATCGCGGCGCGCCAGCACTGCCATGGGGCCGACTGGCTGGCCAGCCACAGCGCCGGCCCGGCCGCGACCAATCCGGCCAGGCCGTAGAGCACGGCACGCCGCTGCGGCGACGGCGGCGCCGCGTCGGCCGTCTGGCGCAGCGCGGGCGGCACGCTGGCCAGGGTGCCGCACACCAGCTCGGCCCGCTGCCAGGCCGCTGCGTGCGCGGGATCGCTGGCGCGCCAGGACTGGAACGCTTGCTGCTCATCTGGACTCAAGGCGCCTGCGTGCAGGCGCACCAGCCATTGCGCCGCCGCGCGGGCGGCGCGTGGGTCGACCGCGGCGTTCACAGGATCAAGAGGATGCAGCGCTCGAACGCCTGCACCATGTAGCGCTTGATGCTGCGCTCGCTCACGGCCAGGCGCCGCGCGATTTCCCCGTAAGCGAGGCCGTCGACATGCGCCAGCAGGAAGGCGTTGCGCACCAGCGGCGGCAAGCCGTCGAGCATGGCATCGATGCGCTGCAAGGCCTCCAATACCAGCAAGCGCTCTTCCGGCGACTGCATCAGCAGATCGGGCTGCTGCGCCAGGGTTTCCAGCCACGCCTGCTCCAGCGACAGGCGCCGGTAATGGTCGATCAGCAAGCGCTGCGCCACGGTGGTCAGGTAGGCGCGCGGTTCGCGCAAGGTCTGCCGGCCTTCCGGCGGCGCCGTCAGCAGGCGCACGAAGGTATCCTGCGCCAGGTCGGCCGCATGGTCGGCGCACTGCAGCTTGGCGCGCAGCCAGCGCATCAGCCAGCCGTGGTGATTGCTGTAAATGACGGCGATCGATTCGCCGGATTGCGCCATGTTCACTAGGGACTCCTGCGCTGCAAGCGGCAAGGTGGAGGGTTTGCAATAGCCGGGTGGAACACGCCACCCAACTGAGAATAATTCTCATTATCGCAAACACTGCGCGCCCGCGTCAATGCCGGCGCCTGCCCCCGCACGGAAACTGTTGTTTCAAGCAGGATGGCACGCCTGTCATGAGGCCAGCGTGCGTCTTCCGGGCTTTGCGGCCAGCACGAAGGGAATGGCCAGCGGCCCCAGAAACACCACCAGAACGGCACGGATGGCCGTTATTCGTAAGGAGCGACGTTTGGCAATGAAGAGGCAAGCGAAGGCCGACAGCGACCAGATCAAGGCAGGCAAGCAGGTAGTCATCATGCACTCCGGATGCGCCTTGGCAGGCAGGAAAACCATGCTGACACGGAAAGGAGGTCACCGCAATGGCTGATTGGGCATCTGCCATTGCAGTGCGTGGCCAACAGCCCTCTTTCAGCCATTCTTAAGGCTGCAGGCGGCTGTCGGCCAGCGATGTGCTCAATAATACACGGTCAGTGCTGGCCGATCTTCATGATTTTCAGCGCATTCGTGCCGCCGACCTTGCCCATCGGCTCGCCCCAGGTCAGTACGACCGTGTCGCCCTTGGTCACGACCTTATGTTCCAGCAGCAAGTCTTCGGCCTGCTGCAAGACCTTGTCGCGGTCCGTGCCGGACGTCAATTCCAGAGTGCTGACGTTGCGGTACAGGGCCAGCTTGCGGCGCGTGCCGACGCTCGGGGTCAGCGCGACGATGGGGATGTCGATGTTGCAGCGGCTCATCCACAAGGCCGTGGACCCCGATTCCGTCAGGGTGGCGATGGCTTTCACGCGCAGGTGATGCGCCGTAAACAGGGCGCCGTAGGCGATCGACTGGTCGATGCGCGAGAACGTGGCGTTGAGGAAATCGGCATCCAGCTTGCAGGTATCCCATTTTTCCGCGTCCAGGCAGATGGCGGCCATCGCTTCCACCGTCTCGATCGGGTAGCGGCCCGAGGCCGTTTCCGCCGACGTCATGACGGCGTCCGTGCCATCGAGTACGGCATTGGCCACGTCGGACACTTCCGCGCGCGTCGGCACGGCGTTGACGATCATCGATTCCATCATCTGCGTGGCCGTGATCGCCAGCTTGTTCGACGCGCGCGCCATCTTGATCATGCGCTTTTGCAGGGCCGGCACGGCCGCATTACCCACTTCCACGGCCAGGTCGCCGCGCGCCACCATGATGCCGTCGGAGGCATCGAGAATCTCTTGCAACGCGGGAATGGCTTCCGCGCGCTCGATCTTGGCGATCATCATCGGCTTGTGGTCCCACGCTTCGCCGGCGATATTGGCCAGCTGGCGCGCCATGACCATGTCGGTAGCGTTTTTCGGGAACGACACGGCCACGTAATCGGCCTGGAAACTCATCGCCGTCTTGACGTCTTCCATATCCTTGGCCGTCAGGGCCGGCGCGGACAGGCCGCCGCCCTGGCGGTTGATGCCCTTGTTATTCGACAGTTCGCCGCCGATTTTCACGGTCGTGTGGATTTCGCTGCCAACGACTTTGTCGACCGTCAAGACGATGAGACCGTCGTTCAGCAGCAGCACGTCGGCCGTGCGCAAGTCGCGTGGCAATTCCTTGTAGTCGAGGCCGCAGCGTTCGATGTTACCCAGTTCACCGTTTTCGCCCCATTTCGCGTCAAGGATGAACTTCATGCCGTTTTCCAGGAAAATCTTGCCTTCTTCAAACTTGCCAACGCGAATCTTCGGGCCTTGCAAGTCGGCCATGATGGCCACTTCGCGGCCGCACAGGGCCGCCGCTTCGCGCACCATGCGGGCGCGGTCGATATGGTCTTGCGCCTTGCCATGCGAAAAGTTCAGGCGCACGACGTCGACGCCGGCCTTGAACATGCGGACCAGGGTATCGATATCGTTCGAAGCGGGGCCGATGGTGGAAACGATCTTGGTGGCGCGTTGCTGTACTTGCATGGTCATGGTGTGCTGCTTTCTATATTGAGTTGCTACAAGGGCCGGCCTTGTGGGCCGGCCGTCCTGGTGCGCTGGATCAGCGGTGGTTCTTGTTACTTGGCCGCCATCAGGGCAACCGTGGTGTCGAGCATGCGGTTCGAGAAGCCCCACTCGTTGTCGTACCACGACGACACTTTCACGAGGCGGCCCGAGACCTTGGTCAGCGTCGAATCGAAGTTCGACGACGCCGGGTTGTGGTTGAAATCGATGGAAACGAGCGGTTCCGTCTGGTACGTCAAAATCCCTTTCAGCGCGCCTTCCGATGCCGCTTTCAGCAAGGCATTGACTTCCTCGACCGTGGTGTCGCGCCTGGCGATGAAAGACAGGTCGACCAAGGAGACGTTAATCGTCGGCACGCGGATGGCGAAACCATCGAGCTTGCCATTCAGTTCCGGCAAGACCAGGCCGACAGCGGCTGCCGCGCCCGTCTTGGTGGGGATCATCGAATGCGTGGCCGAACGGGCGCGGCGCAAGTCTTCATGCATCACGTCCGACAGTACCTGGTCGTTCGTGTAGGCGTGCACGGTGGTCATCAGGCCCGATTCGATGCCGATGGCATCGTTGAGCGGCTTGACCAATGGCGCGAGGCAATTCGTCGTGCACGAGGCGTTGGAAATGACCGTATCGGATGCCTTCAAGACATGCTGATTGACGCCGAACACGATGGTGGCGTCCACGTCCTTGCCGCCCGGCGCGGAAATGATGACTTTCTTTGCCCCGCCCTTCAGGTGGGCCGAGGCTTTTTCCTTGGTGGTGAAGAAACCCGTGCATTCGAGCACCACGTCCACACCCAACTCTCCCCACGGAATCAGGGCCGGATCGCGCTGCGCGAAGACGCGGATGCGGTCGCCATTGACGAGCATATTGTCGCCATCGATGGTGACGACGCCGGGAAACTTGCCGTGCACCGTATCGTAGCGCGTCAAATGCGCGTTCGACTTGGCATCGCCCAGGTCGTTGATGGCGACAATCTCGATATCCTGCTGCTTGCCGCCTTCATAAAACGCGCGCAAGACGTTGCGGCCGATGCGGCCATAGCCATTGATGGCAACTTTGATGGTCATGCTGTCTCCTTGATATTGTTTGAATGAATCACTTAACCGCTATTCCGCAAACCCGCCGCGATGCCATTGATCGATAAATGAATGCCCGTGCGCGCCGCCGCATCCTGCTTGCCCTCGCGGAAACGTTTCAACAGCTCCACCTGCACGTGGTTGAGCGGGTCGATATACGGGAAACGGTTGCGTATCGAGCGCTGCATCAGCGGATTGGCTTGCTGCAACTCTGCCTGGCCCGTGATCAGCTTCAAGGCGTCCAGCGTGGCCGCGTATTCGGCGCGGATGCGTGTAAAGATGGCCTCGCGCAAGGCCTTGTCCTTGACCAGTTCCGCATACTTGCCGGCAATGGCGATATCGCTCTTGGCCAGGACCATATCCATATTCGACAGCAAGGACGTGAAGAAGGGCCAATCCGTGTACATGCCGCGCAGCACGTCGGCGCCATCGGCCGGATGGGCAGCCAAGTAGGCTTGCACGGCGGAACCGAAACCGAACCAGCCCGGCAACATCAAACGGCATTGCGCCCAGCTCAAGACCCAGGGAATCGCGCGCAAATCCTCGATCGAGGTCGATTTCTTGCGTGAGGCAGGACGGCTGCCGATGTTCAGGGCAGCAATTTCCGCGATCACCGTCGATTCCCAGAAGTACTGTTCAAAGCCCTCCGTGCCGTACACAAGGTCGCGGTAAGCGTTCAGGGCCGTGCCAGACAATTCTTCCATGGCGGCCAGATGGCCCGCGCCGGCCGAGGCCTTCGGCTGCAGTTGTGCCTGCGGCAGCAAGGTCGACTGGATGGTGGCGGCCACCAGCACTTCGAGGTTGCGGCGCCCTACTTCCGGGTTCGCATACTTGGCCGTGATGACTTCGCCCTGCTCCGTCAGGCGGATCTGTCCCTGCACGGCGCCGGCCGGCTGGGCCAGGATGGCTTCATAGCTGGGACCGCCGCCACGTCCGACGGAACCGCCGCGGCCGTGGAACAGACGCAGCTTGATCTGATACTGCTTGAAGACCGTCACCAGCTCGATCTCGGCCTTGTAGAGTTCCCAGCCGGAGGTCAAGAAACCGCCGTCCTTGTTACTGTCCGAGTAACCAAGCATGACTTCCTGCTGGTCCGCGCGCGAGGCCAGCAAGCCCCGGTAGAACGGCAAGCCGAACGCGCGCGCCATGATGGCGGGGCCGGCGCGCAAGTCGTCGATCGTTTCAAACAGGGGGATGATGTTGACATCGACTTCGCGGCTGTCCTGGCGCAGCAAGCCCACTTCTTTCAGCAGCAGCGCCACTTCCAGCAAGTCCGAGACGCTGGCCGCCTTGGAGATGATGCAGTTCGGCACCGATTCCTTGCCATATTTGACGTGGGCCTCGCGCACGGCGCGGAAGATGTCGAGTTCGGACGCGGTTTCTTCCGAGTACTGCGCATACGGCGACGCCAGCAGGCGTGGCGACTCCAGCTCGGCCAGCAGCACGGCGATGCGCTGCTCTTCATCGAGGTCCAGGTAGACCAGGCTCGGCTGGGCGCCGGCGAACAGTTCGCCCACGACGCGCTCGTGCACGTCGGAGTTCTGGCGCAAGTCCAGCGGCGCCAGCGAAAAGCCGAAGACCTTGACGGCGCGGCGCAGCTGGCGCAGCCGGCCACGCGCCAGCGCGCGCAAGCCATTGCTGACGAGCGAATGCTGGACCACGTCCAGGTCGGCCAGCAGCTCAAACGCGGCAGCGTAGGGTTGCACGCCTTCGGCTGGCTTGCCCTTGCCGCACAAGGCGACGCGCGTCGCTTCCAGGCGCGCATGAATGCCGTGCAGGGCGCGGCGGTACGGCTCGTCGACCCGGTGCGGCGACGCATCGGCCGAGCGCTCTGCCAGCGCGCGCAGCGGCTCGCTGCAGGCGTTCAGGATTTGCGCCAGCGACAGTTGCGAGGCGAGCTTGCGCAATTCGCCCAGGTAAAAGTCGAGCACCTTGTCGGCCTGCGTCTGCAGGGTGCTGCGCAGGATATCGGCCGTGACAAACGGGTTGCCGTCGCGGTCGCCGCCTATCCAGCTGCCGACCTTCATGAAATTGGGCAATTCCGCATCTTCCCAGCGGGCATCGCGCTGGGCCAGCATAGTTTCCAGCGAGGAATACAATTTCGGCAATTCGCGCAAGATCGTGTGGTCGTAGAACGACAGGCCATTGGCCACTTCATCCATGACGGACAGTTTGCTGGTGCGCAGCAAACGCGTCTGCCACAGTGTGACGATGCCACGTCCCAGCGCTTCTTCGTTTTGCTCCGCCTCTTCCGGCGTCATTTGCACGCGGTCGCGCTCGCTCAACAGGCGGGCGATGGCCATCTGGCAATTCTGGATGCTCTTGCGCTGCACTTCCGTCGGATGCGCCGTGAACACGGGGCTGACAAAAGCATCTTCAAAGAAGGTTTCCAGCGCATCAGCCTTGCCCGCGTCAAACACGTTGCCGACAGCATGGCTGAGGCTACCCTGGCGCGGCGGCGAACCGGCGATCAGATGGGCGCGCGTGCGGCGGATGTGGTGTTGATCTTCTGCAATGTTGGCCAGCAGCGAGAAATAGCTGAAGGCGCGCGTCAATTGGGTGGTTTCTTCCTGCGACAGCGCTTGCAGCGCGTCCGACAGCTGCGCGCGCGCCGCTTCGTCATTGTCACGGCGGAAACGGATGGCCAGCTGGCGCACATGCTCGATGCGCTCGAAGGCGGGGTCGCCCAGGTGGTTGCGGATGGCGTCGCCCAGCAGACGGCCCAGCTGGCGGATATCGCTGCTCAGCAGCTCGTCTTTCACTTCATTCATTTGCATGGTATTCATTTCCTGGGGCGGCCACGGCGGCACCGCACAGATTGCGTAGTACGCGCTTCCCGGCCCGGGAAACGCCCATCATCCATTTTGTAGTAAATTTACCTTACTGTCTCACCATCCTCTTGATTTTCATCAATAAAATCCACGTTAAACGGGCCTTAAAGGGCTTGCGAGCTGTTTGCCAGGGCAACAATATGAAAATTTACTACGCATTTAAGCGAAAGGCAACCAAATTTGTCTTTCCAGGCTGAAAAGTGACGGCGCAAGTCACATGCCGGTGGCGATGGCCAGGCACTCTCCTGTATGCTGGCGGCTTGAAACAAGGATGTAATCCACATCTTTATAAGTGAACCCCATGCGACTGACTGCCTACACTGACTACACCCTGCGCACCCTGATGTATCTGGGCGTGCACCGCGACCGCCTCGTGACCATCCAGGACATCGCCGACCTGCATGCGATTTCAAAGAATCACCTGATGAAGGTGGTGCACCAGTTGGGCCTGTCAGGCATCGTGGAAACGGTGCGCGGCAGGAATGGCGGCCTGCGCCTGGCGCGCGACCCGGCCGAGATCAATATCGGCACGGTGGTGCGCGAGACGGAAAACGATTTTTTCATGGCGGAATGTTTTAACAAGGAAAACAATACCTGCCCGCTGACGCCCGATTGCCTGCTGAAAGCCAAGCTGGGCCAGGCCACGGCCGCCTTCCTGGCCGTGCTCGACACGGTGACCCTGGCATCGATACTCGAAGCGACGCCGGGCGTGCCGGCGCTGGCGGCGGGCGTGATTCCCCTGCGCGTGGCGAAGTAAGCGCGCGCCAGAAACAACAATGCCCGGCAAGCCGGGCATTGTTTCCTGCAGTAACTATCTAAAACATCAATGCGCGCTGGCACCGGAGGCGCCGATACCCGTTTCCGAACGCATCTGCTGCGCTTCGTAGCCGGCACGGTCGATGCGCGCGCGCGGGCTCTTGTCGAGCACCGAGAACAGCCAGATGCCGACAAAGCCTGCCGTCATCGAGAACAGCGCCGGCGAGGCATACGGGAACAGCGCCGTCGGATGGCCGAGCACGTCGACCCACACGGACTTCGACACCACCGTCAGCGCGACGGCCGTGGTCAAGCCCAGGAAGCCGCCGATGGTGGCGCCCCGCGTGGTGCAGTCTTTCCACAGCACCGACATGAACAGCACGGGGAAGTTGGCCGAGGCGGCGATGGCGAAGGCCAGCGAGACCATGAAGGCGATGTTCTGCTTCTCAAAGGCAATACCCAGCACGACGGCGATAATGCCCAGCACGATGGTGGTCACGCGCGACACTTTCAATTCGTTGGCGCCCGTGGCCTTGCCCTTCTTGATGACGGTGGCGTACAGATCGTGCGACACGGCCGACGCGCCCGACAGGGTCAAACCAGCCACGACGGCCAGGATGGTGGCAAACGCGACCGCCGACATGAAGCCCAGGAAGACATTGCCGCCCACAGCCTTGGCCAGATGCACGGCCGCCATGTTGTTACCGCCCAGCAGCTTGCCGGCAGCATCCTTGAACTCGGGATTGGTGCTCACCAGCACGATGGCGCCAAAACCGATGATGAAAGTCAGGATGTAGAAGTAGGCGATCCAGGTGGTGGCCCAGAACACGGATTTGCGCGCTTCCTTGGCGCTCGGCACCGTGAAGAAACGCATCAGGATGTGCGGCAAACCGGCCGTACCGAACATCAGCGCCATGCCGAAGGAGATGGCCGAGATCGGGTCCTTGATGAAGGAACCGGGGCCCATGATGGCTTCCTTGGCGGCGTGCACGTCCACCGACTTGGCGAACAGCGCTTCCGGGCTGAAGTTGAATTGCGCCAGCACGGCCACGGCCATGAAGGTGGCGCCGCCCAGCAGCATCACGGCCTTGATGATCTGCACCCAGGTGGTGGCCGTCATGCCGCCAAACAGCACGTAAATCATCATCAATGTACCGACCAGGACGACGGCGATCCAGTATTCCAGGCCGAACAGCAGCTTGATCAGCTGGCCCGCGCCCACCATCTGCGCGATCAGGTAAAAGGCCACGACGACAAGGGTGCCGGAGGCCGAGAAAATGCGGATCGGCGCCTGCTTGAAGCGGTAGGCGGCCACATCGGCAAAGGTGTAGCGGCCCAGATTGCGCAAGCGCTCGGCCATCAGGAAGGTGATGATGGGCCAGCCGACGAGAAAGCCGATTGCATAGATCAGGCCGTCATAGCCGTTGAGGAAGACGGCGGCGGAAATGCCGAGGAACGATGCAGCCGACATATAGTCGCCCGCAATGGCCAGGCCATTCTGGAAGCCCGTGATGCCGCCGCCGGCCGTGTAGAAATCGGAGGCCGACTTGGTCTTGGCGGCCGCCCACTTGGTGACGAACAGGGTGAAGATAACGAAGGCGGCGAACATGGTGATCGCCGTCCAGTTGGTCGGTTGCTTGACTGCCTGGCCCAGGTCGGCGCCGGCCGCCAGCACGCTGCTGCTGGCGCTCGCCAGCAAGGTCAGGGCTGCCAGGCAGGAAAATGTGCGTTGCATCGATGGGGCGCGGTTCATGCTTGCACCCGTGCCTGGATGGCGCTGGTCAGGTCGTCGAATTGCTTGTTGGCGCGGCGCACATAAATGCCAGTGATCACCACGGTAAACACGATGACGAACAAGCCAATCGGCATGCCCCAGGTCATCACGCCGGTGCCCGTTTTAGTGGCAAGGAATTCCTTGTTGAAGGCGATGAGCAGAATGTAGCCGTAATACACCAGCATCATCAGGCCCGTCAGCGCCCAGCCGAAGCTGGAACGCACCCTGACCAGCCGATGATAATTGGGGTCGCCCTTGATTTTTTGAACCAGATCGTCATGCATGATGTTGCCTCCTGTTATGTAAAAGCCTGCTCTTTTGTGCGAGCTTGGATTCACAGTACAGCGCGAGGCTTACCCGCCCCTTACGGCAGCGGTTTTTTCTCGCAGAAGCAACACAAGTCAGACAAGGTCAGTTCAGCGCGGCTGCCGGTCCGAAGAATTCATGATGCGTCTGCCGTTCCGGTACGCCCAGCTCGCGCAGATACTGCTTGACGGCCCGCATGAACGGCTGCGGCCCCAGGAAGTAGGCGTCGACGTCGCGCGAGGCTGGCAGCCAGTGATTCAGCTGCTCTTTACTCAGCAAGCCAACGGCGTCCGGCGCAGCGGCGTCCGGTGCACCTTGCTCACCATCATGTTCCGCGTAGCAGTAATAGCGCTGCAGCTGCGGGTGCTGCGCGGCCAGTGCGTCGATCTGCGCGCGGAATGCATGCACGCCCTGGTTGCGCGCCGCGTGGATGAAATGCACGGGACGCTTGCCGCGCAGGGCCGCCGTCAGCATCGCCAGGGTCGGCGTGATGCCCACGCCGCCGCTGATCAGCACCAGCGGCTTGTCGCTCTCCGTCAGCACGAAGTCGCCCGATGGCGGCGTCAGCTGCACGGTATCGCCCGCCTGCACGTGGTCGTGGAAGAAATTCGACACCTTGCCGCCCTCTTCGCGCTTGACGCTGATGCGATAGGTCTGGCCATTGCTGGCGGCGGACAAGGAATACTGGCGGCGCATGGGCATGCCATCGACGCTGGCCAGCACGCCGATATACTGGCCTGGCGCAAAGTCGAGCACGGGCTGGCCATCGGCGGGCGCCATCAGGAAGGAGGTAATCTCGCCGCTTTCCACCGTCTTGCCGCGCACTACAAAATCGCGCGCGCCGCTCCAGCCGCCCGGTGCGCCAGCCTGCGCCTTGTAGATACGCCCTTCTTCGCCGGCCAGGATGTCGGCCAGCTGGCCGTAGGCCGCGCCCCAGGCATCGATGACAGCGTCGCTGGCGACTTCTGCACCCAGCACTTCGCGGATCGCTTGCAGCAGGCTGGCACCCACCAGCGGATAGTGCTCGGCGCGGATCTGCAAGGCCACATGCTTGTTGACGATGGTGGCCACCAGGTCGCCCAGCGCTGCCAGCTGGTCGATGTGCTTGGCATACATCAGCACGCCATTCGCCAGCGCGCGCTGCTGGTCGCCGCTGTGCTGGTGCGCCTGGTTAAAGTACGGCAGCACCTCGGGATGGTCGCGGAACAGATTCTTGTAGAAGTGGCGCGTCAGCGCTTCGCCGCCCTGTTCGAGGATGGGGACGGTGGCCGTGATGATGGCGCGTTGTTCTTGGGTCAGCATGTAAAACTCCTGTGTGTATTAGTAAGCGGTCTCAAGCCAGCGTTTCAACGGCTGGATATAACTCATGGTCTTCGCGGCGCATGCGCTGGAACAGCGCGTGCAGCACGGTATTGGCTTCGCTGCGGAAGGCATCCGGCTCGGCCGCCAGGCGCACGGGCGTATTCCAGCGGCCGGCAAAATCGAGGTAGGCGCCGGCGATGCCGTGCATCTCGTTTTCGTACTGGCGGCCCAGCTGGGCCACCTTGGCCACGCCGCACGCCTGCGCGGCCGGATACAGGTAGCGCTGCTCGACGGCCAGATGCAGTTTGATCAAGCCGCTCATGGCGATGATCTGTTCGGCAATGGCCTGCGCCTGCGCGGCCACACCGCCGCGCGCCAGCTGGCGCAAGGCATCGATGGAGGCCAGGATGGCCAGATGCTGCTGTTTGAATTTGTCGATATTCATGGCGTGTTTCTCTTGTTGATTGTTGCCAGTGTAGCGGAATTCGCATAAACATGCAAATCATATACATCTTTAAAATGGCAGGTTTCCCGCGGAAATCTGGATCGACATTGCCACTATGTGCGGCACAGAACACAAGCCACAATCGTGCTTGCCTATAATTTATTCATCACAGTGCGGGGCCGTTTGCGGCCGTGCCGCACCCTCCACTCAGCCAAGGATGAGCATGAAAATGAAGACGGACACGGTCAAGACGGGCACAGGCCAGGCGCAGCAACTGGCCGGCATCATCAACGAGCACCACACGGCACTGCTGGACGGCTGGATGGCCGGCCTGATCGACCGCCTGGTGCGGCGCGACAAGATCGCCGAAAACGAGCTGCGCCAGCAGGCGTCGCAACTGCTGCCGCTGCTGGCGGGCGCCCTCGACAGCGGCGACTCGTTCGACATCGAAGGCGGCGCCTGGGACGATACGCGCCAGTTGATCGCTGAAATATCGCAGTCGCGCGTGCGCCAGGGCTATTCGCCGATCGACACGGCCAGCTTCATGTTCTCCCTCAAGGAACCGCTGTTCGCCTACCTGCGCAAGGAAATCACGGCGCAGCCTGAGCAGCTGGGCGACGCCATCATCAGCACCAGCAAATTGTTCGACGAACTGGGCCTGCTGACCATCGCCATCTACCAGAAGGCGCGCGAACAGGTGATTCTGCGCCAGCAGCAGGAATTGCTGGAACTGTCCACGCCCGTGGTGCAGCTGTGGCAAAACGTGCTGGCCCTGCCCCTGATCGGCACCCTCGACAGCGCCCGCACGCAGGTGGTGATGGAAAGCCTGCTGCAAAAGATCGTCGACACGGGCGCCCTGATCGCCATCATCGACATCACGGGCGTGCCCACCGTCGACACGCTGGTGGCGCAGCACCTGCTGAAAACCATCGCCGCCGCGCGCCTGATGGGTGCCGACTGCATCATCAGCGGCATCCGCCCGCAGATCGCGCAAACCATCGTGCACCTGGGCGTCAACCTGGAAGACGTGATGACCAAGGCCACCCTGGCCGACGCCTTCGTCGTGGCCCTGAAACGCACGAGTTCCAGCATCACCTACCAGCAGCAACAACACTGAGGCGCCTATGGAGAGAATCCCCATTTTACGCATGGGCCGGCTGCTGCTGGTGACGATCCAGGTGGACATGCATGACCGCCTGGCGATGACCTTGCAGGACGACCTGACCACGCGCATCGTGACGGACCGCGCCACGGGCGTGCTGATCGACATTTCCGCGCTCGACATCGTCGACTCCTTCATCGGCCGCATGATCAGCAACACCGCGGCGATGGCGAAAATCCTCGACGCGCGCACGGTGGTCGTCGGCATGCAGCCGGCTGTCGCCATCACGCTGGTGGAACTGGGCCTGACGCTGGAAGGCGTGAGCACGGCGCTGAACGTGGAACGGGGCATCAAGCTGCTGGAACGGGACGGCGCATGCGCATGACGGGGGCCGCCGTGCTGGGCGCGCAGACACAGGGACCCGCACAGATCCTGCCCCTGCACAGCGACGAAGACGTCGTGCGGCTGCGCAAGCAGGTGCGCGACAGCATGGTCGCCATGGGTTTTGGCCTGATCGAACAGACCAAGATCATCACGGCGGCCAGCGAACTGGCGCGCAACACCTTGCGCTACGGCGGCGGCGGTGAAGCGCGCATTGCGCGCGTCAGCGATGGCGCGCGCCAGGGCCTGGAATTGCGCTTTGTCGACGCGGGACCGGGCATCGACGATATTGCCCTGGCGCTGACCGATGGCTATACCAGCGGCGGCGGACTGGGACTGGGGCTGGGCGGCGCCAAGCGCCTGGCCGACGCCTTTTACATCGACACGGTGCCCGGCGCGGGCACCACCGTCACCATCGCGAAATGGAAGCTGTTTTGAACCACATCGAGCAAGCCCCTGACATTGCCAGGCAACGCAGTTTTCCCATCGGCGAACCGAGCGAGATCGCCGCGGCCCGCCGTGCCGGCAACGAACTGGCGCGCCGCATCGGCTTCGACGACGTGCGCACGGGCCAGCTGGCCATCATCATCAGCGAAGCGGCGACCAACATCGTCAAGCACGCGCAGCGCGGCGAAATCCTGCTGCGCAAGGTGCTGCGCGGCGGCACCAGCGGCATCGAAGTGCTGGCCATCGACAACGGTCCCGGCATGGCGAATGTGCGCCAGCACATGCAGGACGGCCATTCCACCACGGGCACCTACGGCGTGGGCCTGGGCGCGATACGCCGCCTGAGCCAGGAATTCGACCTGTACACGGCGCCCGGCAAGGGCACAGTGCTGATGACGGTGGTGTGGGGGCCGAACGCCAGCAGCGCCATCCCCGCCCATCCGAACTGGCAGATCGGCGCCGTATGCCTGCCGCTGGCGTCAGAACAGGTGTGCGGCGACGCCTGGAACGTCGTCTGCGAAGGCCATGAACTGAGCCTGATGGTGGCCGATGGCCTGGGCCACGGCCCGCTGGCGGCGCGCGCCTCGGAATGCGCCAGCGCGCTGCTGGAACACGCCACGCCCGGCCTGCCGCCCCTGCCCGCCCCCTTCATCGAACTGGCCCACGGCGCCCTGCGCGCCACGCGCGGCGCGGCCCTGGCGGTGGCGCACATCGACAGCGCGCGCCGCCAATTGCGCTATGCCGGCGTGGGCAACATCGCCGCCTGCGCCTTCGACGCGCAGCAGCGCCGGCATCTGCTGTCGCATAACGGCATCGTCGGCAGCAATCTGCGCAAGGTGCAGGAATTTTGCTATGCGTGGCAACCGGGCATGACCTTGATCATGCATAGCGACGGCCTGCATACGCGCTGGGACCTGGAACGCTATCCGGGCCTGGCGCAATGCCACCCCAGCCTCGTCGCCGCCGTGCTGTACCGCGATTTTGCGCGCGGACGCGACGACATCACGGTGGTGGTGCTGCGCGAACATGAGGAGCACCGGCATGCCGGTGCGGAAAGGAACGACACGCCATGACACAACGCATATTGACGGCGCATATCGGCAGCGAACTCGATGTGGTGGGCGCACGCCAGCGCGCGCGCCAAATCGCCGCCCTGTGCGGCTTCGGCGTGCAGGACCAGGTGCGCATCGCCACGGCCGTGTCTGAACTGGCGCGCAACGTCTACAACTACGCCGGCAGCGGCAAGATCCACTTCGCCATCGATGGCCAGACGGCGCCGCAGGTACTCAGCATCCGCATCGAGGACCAGGGCCCCGGCATCGCGCAGCTCGACCAGATACTGGCCGGCAGCTACCGCTCGCCCACGGGCATGGGCCTGGGCATCCTGGGCGCCCAGCGCCTGATGGACCGCTGCCATATCCACAGCGCGCCGGGCGCTGGCACGCACATCACGCTGCAAAAACTGTTCCCGCGCGACGCGCCCCTGCTCGACGGCAGCATGATCGGCGCGCTGTCCGGCAGCCTGCAGGCGCTGCCATCGGATATCACGCTGTCCGAAGTGCAGCAGCAGAACCGCGAACTGCTGAGCACCTTGGCCGAACTGAAGACGCGCCAGGACGATTTATTACAGCTGACGCGCGAACTGGAAGACACCAACCGGGGCGTGGTGGCGCTGTTCGCGGAACTCGATGAAAAAGCCGACCACCTGCGCCGCGCCGACCAGATGAAATCGCGCTTCCTGTCGAACATGAGCCATGAATTCCGCACGCCGCTCAGCTCCATCCGCGCCCTGTCCAAGCTGCTGCTCGACCGCATCGACGGCGAGCTGTCGCAGGAGCAGGAAAAGCAGGTGCTGTTCATCCTGCAAAGCGCCGTCAGCCTGAGCGACCTGGTCAACGACTTGCTGGACCTGGCCAAGATCGAGGCGGGCAAGGTCGACGTGCACGCCAACAGTTTCAAAGTAGCCGACCTGTTCAGCGCCCTGCGCGGCATGCTGCGCCCGCTGCTGGTGTCCGATTCGCTCACCCTGACCTTCATCGACCCCGATCCGGCGCTGCAGATCCATACGGATGAAGGCAAGCTGTCCCAGATTCTGCGCAACTTCATCGCCAACGCCCTCAAGTTCACCGAGGCCGGCGCCATCATCGTCAGCGCCACGCCCTTGCCGGAGCAGGACGCCATCCGCTTTTCCGTCTCCGACACGGGCCTGGGCATCGCCGCCGACGACGTGCAGCTGATCTTCGAGGAATTCAGCCAGGTGGAAAACCACATGCAGCGCAAGGTCAAGGGCACGGGCCTGGGCCTGCCCCTGTGCCGCAACCTGGCCACCCTGCTCAACGGCACGGTGGCCGTGGAAAGCACGCCGGGCCAGGGGTCGCTGTTTTCCGTCATCCTGCCCGCCACCTACCATGCGCCCGAGGGCAGCCTGCCGCCCTGCGCGCCGGCCAACGACAACGGCAACGACCAGCGCATCGGCGTGCTGGTGGTGGAAGACAATCCGCCCATCCGCCTGCTGTATGAAAAATTCCTGGCCGGCAGCGAATTTCGCGTGGTTCCCGCGCGCAGCGTGCGCGAGGCGCAGGAACGCTGGGAACAGCAGCGCCCTGCCGCCGTCATCCTCGACATCCTGCTGCACGGCGAAACGGCCTGGCACTGGCTGGCCGAGTTGAAAAACGACCCGCTGCGGCGCCAGGTGCCCGTCATCGTCGCCACCGAGATCGACGACGTACGCAAGGGCCTGGCCCTGGGCGCCGACGCCTACTACGTCAAGCCGCTGTCGCGCCAGCAATTGCTGGCAACCCTGCGCGCGCTGATCGGCAATCCACACCACCGGCAAGAGCCGGTTCCGCCGCAAGGCACAACCACCTGGGACAATGCGCATGCTACCGGATAACAATAGCGATGCTCTGATCCTCAACGTCGATGACAGCGACGGCGCCCGCTACGCCAAGTCGCGCATCCTCCAACGCGCCGGCTTCAAGGTCATCGAAGCGTCGAACGGGGGCGACGCGCTGCTGCGCGCCCGCCAGGACCGCCCCAACCTGATCCTGCTCGACGTCAAGCTGCCCGACATCAACGGCCTGGAAGTATGCCGCCAGTTGAAGGGCGGCGCCGAGACGAACACCATCCTGGTGCTGCAGACGTCGGCCTCGTGCATCGGCACGGCCGACAAGATCCGCGCCCTGGACGGCGGCGCCGACAATTACCTGGTCGAGCCGATCGAGGCCGATGAACTGATCGCCAACGTCAGGGCGCTGCTGCGCCTGGGCCGGGTCGAGCGCGAGCTGCGCGAGGTAGACCGCCGCAAGGATGAATTCCTGGCCACCCTGGCGCACGAATTGCGCAATCCGCTGGGCCCCATCCGCACGGCGCTGGCCCTGCTGTGCAAGCTCGATCCCGTCGTGCCGGCCATGCAGGACAATGCGCGCCGCACCATCGGCCGCCATACGGACCACCTGGTGCGCCTGGTGGACGACCTGCTCGACGTGTCGCGCATTTCACAGGGCAAGATCTCGCTGCAATGGGAAAGCGTGAGCCTGGCCAGCGTCATGCGCAGCGCGCTGGAAACCAGTTCGCACAGCGTCGAGGCGCGCGGCCACGCACTGGACGTGCACCTGCCCCAGGAAGAACTGTGGGTCTGCGGCGACGCCGTGCGCCTGTCGCAGATCGTCGCCAACCTGCTGCTCAACGCGGCCAAGTTCACGGCGCCGGGTGGACGCATCGCCATTTCCGCCGTGCGCGAAGACGATAACGTGCGCATACGCCTGAGCGACAACGGCATCGGCATCGCCGCCGCCAGCATCGACAGCATCTTCGGCCTGTTCGAGCAAAGCGGCCACTCGCCCGACCGGGTGCAGGATGGCCTGGGCATCGGCCTGTCACTGGTGCGCAAGCTGGTGACCTTGCACGGTGGCCAGGTCAGCGTGCACAGCCCTGGCGTAGGGCTGGGCAGCACCTTCGAAGTCATCTTGCCGCTCGACGCCAACGTGCCGCTGCCGGTCGCACCGGCGCCGCAGGCGGCCAGTGGCGCCAGCCAGCGCATCCTCGTCGTCGACGACAACTGCGATGCGGCCGACACCCTGGCCGAACTGCTGGAAATGTACGGCCACACGGTGCGCACGGCCTACACGGGCACGCAAGCGACCGAGCGCACGCTGGAGTTCAAGCCCGACATCGTCTTTCTCGACATCGGCCTGCCCGACATGAGCGGCTACGAGGTGGCCGTCCAACTGCGCCAACTGCCGATCCCGCAGCAATTCCTGCTCGTCGCACTGACCGGCTATGGCCAGGAACACGACCGCCAGGCGGCCCTGGCGTCGGGCTTCAATGAACATTTTGCCAAGCCCGTCGATTTCGGCAAGCTGGCCATGCTGGGTCTGCATATCGCCTGATGCGCGGGGTGGCGGCTGCCGGTTGACCAGGCGTCGGCTATAATCGGCGGCCGCCTCACCTCTGGAAGCATGACATGACAACTCGCGCGCCACTGCTGCGCATCACCATGATACTGGGCGCCCTGCACGCCCTGCTGGGCTGGCTGCTGCTGCCTGCACTGCCCGTCGGCCTGGCCGGCTGGCTGCTGGGCGGCGCCGTCTTGCTGGCCTCGACCATGCTCATGCCGATGACCATCTTCGCGCGCGCCGTCACGGGCGATACGCGCCTGGCCGACCGTCTGAGCTGGGCCGGCTCGCTGTGCATGGGCTTTTTTTCCTCGCTGTTCGTGCTGACCGTGCTGCGCGAGCTGCTGATGCTGATTCCCGCCGCCCTCCCCCACGCGCAGGCATCCGCAGTGGCAGTGCTGCTCCTGGCGCTGCTGGCCACCGTCGTCGGCTTCATCAATGCCCGCAGGGTAGCGCGCGTGCGCGAAGTGACGGTGCCGATCGCCGGTCTGCCGGCCTCCTTGCAGGGCTACACCATCGTGCAACTGAGCGACATCCATGTGGGCGCCACCATCCAGCGCGCCTACGTGGAAGCCATCGTCGCGCGCGCCAACGGCCTGCAGGCGGACCTCATCGCCATCACGGGCGACGTGGTCGACGGCACGGTGGCGCAACTGGGCAGCCATACGGCGCCGCTGGGCGAGCTGCGCGCGCGCCACGGCGTCTTCCTCGTGACGGGCAACCACGAATACTATTCGGGCGCGACGCCCTGGGTGGCGGAATTTCGCCGCCTGGGCTTGCGCGTGCTGATGAACGAACATGCGGTGCTGGAACACGACGGCGCGCGCCTGGCGCTGGCCGGCGTCACCGATTTCAATGCGGCCGCCTTCGATCCGGCGCAGAAGAGCGACCCGCAAGCGGCGATCGCCGGTGCACCGGCCGATATCCCCCGCATTCTGCTGGCGCACCAGCCGCGCAGCGCGCCCGAGGCCGAAGCGGCCGGCTACGACCTGCAATTGTCGGGCCACACGCACGGCGGCCAGTTCTGGCCATGGAATTTGTTCGTGCCGCTGCAGCAGCCGTATGTGGCGGGCCTGCACCGGCGCGGCCGCCTGTGGATTTACGTCAGCCGCGGCACCGGGTACTGGGGCCCGCCGAAACGCATCGGCGCGCCGGCCGAGATTACGCGACTCAGGCTGGTGGCGGCGTAGGCATCACTCATCACTCGTCACTCCGCCCAGCTGGCCATCCACGCCTCGAAACGCGCCACCACGGCCGGCGGATTCAAGCGCGCCATCGCGCCTTCCACCGGCTCGCTGTCGCTGACCTCGAACAGCAGCACGGCTTCCTCGCGCTGCGCGGCCGTGCCAAAACAGCCTTCGGCGTCGAGCTGCGCCAGCGCCGCGATGCAAGCGTCGAACACGCCGCTGCGGAAGCTGTCGCAATCGACCTCGAATGGCAAGTCGCGGTGCGCCTGCAGCAGCAAACGGTAGGCGCTGTCGAAATACGCGCCGCCTTCGTCAAACGCCCACTCGGCCGGGTTCCACAGCATTTCTTCGCCGTATTCCGAGGCGGCCAGCGCTTCGCGGCTATTCGCCATGCAGCCTATCGTCATGGCGCTGTCGTCGCTCACCAGCGCGAAGGCGTCGATATGCTGGTCCGGATGCGCACGTCGTACGCAGTCAAACGCCCGACGCGCGGCGTGCGCCACCAGGGTGTGCAGCAGCGCGAAATCAAAGACGGCCGGGTCGATGTCGCTCTCGCGCGCCAAGGTATGGCCATCGGCCAGGGCGGCGCGGCAATGGGCCAGGTAGGCGGCGTGCGCTTCGGCCTCGCTGGCGTAGTCCTTGCGCGTCTCTTTGCCCCACGTCATGGCCGCACCGGCGGCCGTCCACACGGTCATGCCGAACACGCGCACTTCCCGGAAGCGGGCCGCTTGATCGCCGTCAAAGGTGTAAAACAGGCTGTAATTGCTGGACATTCTGACTTTCTCGCTCATTAGTCGGGGCGTATCTGCGCGGCGAAATCGCGCTGGCGGAACTGCTCCAGCAAAAAATCAACAAAGACGCGTGTCTTCGCGGGCAGCAGTTTCTTGCTGGGATAGTACACGGACAGGGGGCCGGAATCGGCATGCCAGCCGGGCAGCAAGCGAATCAAGGCACCGCTGCGCAAGTGGGTCAGCGCATGCGGCATGGGCAGCAGCGCTACGCCAACCCCCATGACGGCCGCCTGTGCCATCGCGTCCGGGTCGTCGAAGATGGCGCGCGGACGGGATTCGGCCACGCCTTCACCGCCCTGGCCATCGCGCAGTATCCAGCTGCGCAATCTGCCGCTGCCGGCCGAGCGGCGCGCAACGCCGTCGAATTGGGCCAAGTCCGAAGGATGCGCTGGCATGGCTTTGCCGCGCATGAAGGCGGGCGACGCCGTGGCGACGATGTGGGCGTGGCCCAGTTCGCGCGCCACCACGCCCGGCGTCAGTTCGATGCCGCCGCCGATGGCGACATCGAACCCCTCGCCGATCAAGTCCACTTGCCGGTTGTCGAAATGGCAGTCAGGAATGACGCCCGGATAGCGCGCGATGAAGTCGCCCAGCAGCGGCACCACGTAGCTGCGCCCGAACGACGGCGCCATGCTGATTTTCAGCACGCCCGCCGGCTGGCCGCCCTCTTCGGCCACGCCGGCGATCGCTTCGCGCAGGGTGGCCAGGGCGCCGCCTATCTGCTGCAGGAAACGCTCGCCGCCTTCCGTCAGAGTCAGGCGGCGCGTGCTGCGCTGGAACAGGCGCAATCCCAGGCTCGCTTCCAGCCGCGCCACGTTCTTGCTGACGGCTGCCGGCGTCAGCCCCAGGCGGCGCGCAGCCGCCGAAAAGCTGCCCAGCTCGGCAGACAGCACAAACGATTGCAAGTGATTGAGGGCATCCATGCGCCTATTTTACCCGCTCATTTGATACTTACGGTTGAAAGTGATTGTAGCGATTCATGGCTAGCGCGCTGGCAATGGAAAGCAGATACTGGCTTCCTCGACTCTTCACACAGAAAGCCCATCATGCAAACCCAAGCCACCAGCAGCACCTCTTTGCCACTGCAAGACAAGATCGCGTTTGTGACGGGCGGCTCGCGCGGCATCGGCGCGGCCATCGTGCGCCGCCTGGCCAGCCAGGGCGCCAATGTCGTCTTCACGTATCAAAGCTCGGCCGCCGAAGCGCAGGCGCTGGCCGCCACTGTGGAAGCGGCCGGCGGCAAGGCCCATGGCGTGCAAGCCGATGCGGCCGACGCCGCAGCCCTGACGGCGGCGATCGACAAGGTGGCGGCGCAGTTTGGCCGTATCGATATCCTCGTCAACAATGCGGGCGTGTTCCTGCCCGGCGCCATCGACGATTTTTCGCTGGCAGACTTCGACAAGACCTTGAACGTCAACGTGCGCGCCGTGTTCGTCGCCATCAAGGCGGCCGTGGCGCACATGCAGACGGGCGGGCGCATCATCAACATCGGCAGCACGAATGCGCACCGCATGCCGTTCGGCGGCGCGGCCGCCTACGCCATGAGCAAATCGGCGCTGATCGGCCTGACGCAAGGCCTGTCGCGCGACCTGGGCCCGCGCGGCATCACCATCAACAATGTGGAACCTGGCCCCGTCGCCACCGACATGAACCCGCCGACGGGCGACTTCGCCAACCTGATGCACGGCCTGATGGCCCTGCCCCGCCACGGCACGGCCGATGAAATCGCCGGCATGGTAGCTTACCTGGCCAGCGCGGAAGCGGCATTCGTCACGGGCGCCGGGCTGAAGATCGATGGCGGCTTCGCGGCGTAAAAAAAGGGGGGCAGACCGTTTGGGTCTGACCCCAGCCTCCGCTTCTGGGCTTACACCGCCTTGCGCCGGCGTCCGCGCCACCACAGCAGCAAGGCCAGCAGCACCAGCACGCCGACGATGATGCCCGCGCGGGCCAGGCCGATCAGGTTCGAGGCAGGACCGCCGTTGCGCAAGGTCGTCACCTGTTCCGCCGTCACCTTGACATCGGGATTGCCGTACATCTTCTGCACGTAATTGCCGAGGGTGACGATCTGCTCGTCCGACAGGGTCTGACGGAAGGCGGGCATCAAATGTCCGCTGCCACCATCCTGCCGCTCCACGCCATCGAGTATCGCCATCACCAGGTTGTTGCTGTTGCTGCGGCCCGTCACCGAGTTATGGAACAGCGGCGGCAAGCTGCCGTCGAAACTGCCCTCGCCCCTGGCCTGGTGGCAGCTGGCGCACTGCGCATCGTACAGCTGCGCACCCGACATCTGGTTCAGGTTTTGCGGCAGCGGCACGCCACGGATGGCATTCAACTCGTCGCCAGCCTTGCCCCATTGCGTCACCGGCTGCGTGTCCGCCTTGTCGCGGATGGCGGGCACGCTCTTGATGTAGTGCGCGATGGCGTTCAGATCCGCATCGCTCAGGTGCTTCAGGCTATGGTCGATGGCTTCGGCCATCGGTCCGGCCGCCTGCGCCTTGTTGGCCGCGCGGCCCGTGCGCAGGTAGCCGGCCAGCTCCTGCTGGCTCCAGCTGCCGATGCCGCTGTTGACGTCCGAGGTGATGTTCGGCGCGTACCACGTACCCAGGTCGGCCCCGCCCAGCTCCTTCGACAACTGCTCGGCCATCAGCGCATTGCGCGGCGTGTGGCAGGTGGTGCAATGGGCCAGACCTTGCGCCAGGTAGGCGCCGCGGTTCCACTCCATGCTTTTCGACGCATCGGCCACGAACGGTTTCTTGTCGAGGAAGAGCATATTCCAGAGCGCCATCGACATGCGGATATTGAACGGGAACGGCAAGTCCGTCTTTTGCGCCGGCGCCGTATCGACCGCCGCCACGCCATGCATGAAGTAGGCGTACAGGGAGGCCGTGTCGTCATCCGTCACCTTGGCGTAGGCCGTGTAGGGCATGGCCGGATACAGGTGCGCGCCGTCGGCCCGCACACCGTGGCGCACGGCGTCGGAGAACTGCGCCAGCGTGTAGTTGCCGATGCCATGCGTTGTCGATGGCGTGATGTTGGTGGCAACGATGGCGCCCAATGGCGTGGCCAGGGCCAGCCCGCCCGCCATCGGTTTGCCGCCAGGCACGCTATGGCAGGCGATGCAGTCGCCCGCCGTGGCCAGGTAGCGGCCACGTTCGATCGCCTGCACGTCCGCGCCAGGAGCTTGCTCCGCCAGCACCGGCAAGGCCACGAGGGACAGCATGGCGGCGCCCGCCGCCTGTCGGAACGCCGCCATCATGCTGTTCCTCCCTGTTGTTCGTCGAGGATATGCTTGACGGTGCGCAAGGCCACAGCCAGGCCGTTTTCCGTCGAATTGCAGGTGCCGGACGTGGGCAGCACGCCGGTACTGCACAGGAACAGGTTGGCATGGTCGAAGGTGCGGCCCCACTGGTCGCACACGGCCTTGGCCGGATCGGCGCCCATCGACAGGGTGCCGCAGATGTGCTGATTGTTGGCGAACACGCCTTCCTTGCTGTGGCGCAGATTGGTGCCGCCCATCAGCCTGGCGATGTGCTCGAAATCCTGCTTCGAGCGCTCGTGGCCCCGCTTGGTGTACTCGTCGATCGCATAGTGCGCCTGCGGCTTGGGAATGCCCATGGCGTCCTTTTCGCTGCTCAGGGCGATGCGATTTTCCGGGTTCGGCAGCACTTCCAGCACGTTTTTCAGGCTCATTTCGCGGGCCGAGCGGAAACGCAGCTGCTGTTCGAATTCGGCGCCAAAGACGCCCTTGCCGATCAATTCCCTGGTGGCGCCATCGACGCGCGAGATATTCGTGAAGTCCAGGCGGTATGGCGAATGCTGGCTGCGGAAGTCGCCGTCGCGCATGGTGTTGATGGAATTGGGGCTTTGCGGGCCCCGGCCCAGCCACAGGTCTTCATCGGCGTCGAAGGCGATCGAGGTGCTCGGGTGGTCCATCAGGTTGCGGCCCACCATGTCGCTGCTGTTGGCCAGGCCATTCGGGTATTTGTCCGAGGCGGAAACGAGCAGCAAACGGGGGCTTTCGATGCCGTTGGCGGCCAGGATGAAGGTCTTGGCCGTGACCCGGTGGCTGTTCTTGTCGACGTCGTAATACAGCGCGGCCGTGATGCGGCCCTGCGCGTCATGTTCCAGCTTGTAGACGTTGGCATTGCACACGATCTTCACGCCCGCGTCTTCCGCCTGCTGCGCGGCGATGCCGCCATGGTATTGCGCGTCGATGGGGCAGATAGGCTGGCAGCTGTTGTTGCCGCAGCAGGCGGGGCGGCCATCGTAGCTGACGCTGTTGCGCGCCACCGTATTGCCGACCACCTTGAACGACGGGTCGAGGCGCTCGCGGATGCGGCGCATGGCATACGGCTCCGTCACGGCATCCATCGGGAATGGCTGCTTGCGCGGCGAACCCGTGTTATCGGCCCCGGAAACGCCCATGATGTCTTCCGCTTCCTGGTAGAACGGTTCCAGGTCTGCGTAGCTGAGGGGCCAGTCGACGCCCACGCCATACAGCGTATGGATGCGGAAGTCGTTCGGCACATTGCGCCACGCCTGCGCGGCCCAGTGCCACGAGGTGCCGCCGAACTGGCGGATATATTCGGCCGGATACGGATACGGACCGGCCTGCACCAGGTAGCCGTTGTCCTTCGGCTGGTAGATCGGGTGCGGCGCCGTGGCCACCGATGGATAGGGCGACATCCAGTCGCTGCGGCGCGTCGTGTTGCGGAAACGGGCGACGATTTCGCCGCGCGACACGCGCGGACCCGCTTCCAGGATCAGCACCGAGGCACCCGCCAGCGCCAGCTTGCGCGCGGCCAGGGAGCCGATGATGCCGGAACCGATGACGAGGTAATCGGCGGAGAGTTCTTCAGCCATGATGGCTCCTTAAATTGGTTTTCTGGCCCAGCTGCCGTAGGCGCCGTAGGAATACGTGGGAGGCTTGAGCACGTCGGCCACGACGGCCGCGTTCAGCGCCTGCTCGTAGGCGACGCAGACAGCCGCCTCGCCAGTGCCGACGATGCCCAGGTACCAGGCGCTGGCGATCTGGCGCGGCAAGGCCGCCAGCGGCGCCTGGGCCGGGTCGAGTGCGTCGAGCGCTTCCTGCAGGCCGGCCGCCTGCAGACCCTGCGCATTGATCAGGTTCAGCAGCGCGCGCACCTTGGCGGGAAAGGCGGCGTCCTGCGCCACCAGCGCGTCATACAGGCGCCTGGCCAGCACAGGGTCGAGCACCTGGCGCCCCACCAGCATGGCCGACACGCCGAGGAAGGCGCCCTGCTCCGCATTGGCGACCGGTTCGGCCAGCGCCCAGGGAATCAGCGCCGCGGCCGAAGCCGACAGCAAGCCGGCCAGCACCATGCGGCGGCCGGGATTGAGAGGGCCGCGGCCCTCCTTATTGTGTGTAGCGTCCAATTGAAGCTCCCGTGAGTTCAGCAACCGTTCAGAAAGAATGCTTGAGACCGACCATCACCACCGTCTGCCCGCCGTTCGACGATGGCGTGCCGTTTTGCGAATCGCCGACCGAGGCGACGGCATCGATGATGGCGCCGCCCTGGCCCAGGGTCTGGCCGCGCGCCAGTTGTCGCGCTTCGATCAGGTAGATGGCCGTGCGCTTGGACAGCGCGTAATTCTGTTCGAACGACAGTTGGCGGTAACGCGCGCGGTCCGACACGCCGTTGGCGCGGCTGGCGTAGGTGTCGCTGTAGCCGGCGGACAGGAACCACTGCGGCGTCAGCTGGTAGCTCGAGATCAGGCCTGCCGTGTTGAAGATGGCCGTGTCGCGGAAGGCCGAGCGGCTGCCCGCCTGGTATTGCACATTGCTGGCATTGGCGCCCACCATCCACTTGCCCATGGTGTAGCGCGCGCTGGCGGCGATGAATGCGATGCTTTCCGCCGAAGCGTATCCCTGATTGATGGCGGAGATGCCGAAGCTGCCAGACGCGCTGTCGCTCCAGCCGGCGCCATTCTGTCCATTTTTTAGTTTCAGGTAGCCGAGCGCGAATTCGGCCGGCGAGGTGCTGTACTTGACGGCGGCGCTGAAGCTGCTGCCCACGGCATTGCCGTCGGCCGCTTCGCCAAAGCCGTATTGCGCGCTGGCCTGCAGGCCGCGCCAGGCGGGCATGCTGTAGGTGACGGAATTGCTGATGCGCACGGTCGTATCGAGCCCGTCGATATCGCCAGGATGAGCGCCGGTAGCGCCCGTCAAAACGTTGCTCGATGCCAGGGAACCCACCAGCAGATAGTACGGCGTGTACTGGCGGCCGGCCGTCAGGGTGCCGTAGGCGTTCGATTGCAGGCCCACGTAGGCCTGGCGGTTGAACAGGGAGCCGGCCGAACTCTGTGCACCCGTGTCGCTTTCAAAGCCGTTTTCCAGCAGGAACAGCGCCTTCAGGTCACCGCCCAGGTCTTCCACGCCCTGGAAACCGATCTTGCTGGCGGACAAGTTACCGCTGCGCATATAGGTGTTCGACTTGCCGCCCTGGTTGCTCGCGTAGGCGGTAGCCGCATCGACCACGCCGTAAATGGTGACATTGCTTTGGGCGCAAACGTTTGCGCCGATGAGCGTGGAGGCGGCCAGCGCCGCAGCGCACATGCATGGTGTGTTCATTTTTTCCTGACTTTCCTGTTTTGTTGTACGCCAGACAAGCATTGCCGCCGCAATGGCGCAATACAGGCTGTGGCGCCGCGTTGCCGCCCCATCCAGGGAGCGGGAATCCGCTGTTCTTCTTGATCTGGATCAAGTAGGACAAATTATACGCTTATTTACTCACATGTAAGTAATTGACTGTAGGGCGTAGTCTTATAGCAAAACTGGCAGGCGCGCGGACGCAAGCCCGGCAGGATGCGGAAAAATGCGAAACATGCATGAAAAAAGCAGCGGCGGCGCGTGTTGAAAAACACGCACCCGATAAGAGTCGGACAGAGAGGAAAACGGGCGAAACCGGGAGGTCAGCGCAGGATGGCGGGCGCCACCGGCAGGGTTTCGAGGGCAATAAAGGCTTCCAGCGCGCGGCGCATGTCTTCGAACACTTGCTTGCCGTAGGCCGTTTCCAGGTGGGCATACTGCAGGTCGATGAGTTTACCCATCTGCAGCAGCAAACTGGCGCCCGCTTCCGACAGGTGCACCTTGCGCCGGCGCTGGTCGCCTTCAAACTTGCTGCGTCCGATCAAGCCGATTTCTTCCATGCGCGCCAGGATGCCGCTCATGCTGGGACTGGAAATCTGGCAGATATTGCACAGCTCGCGTGGTTCCAGCGTGGGGCTTTCGTTCAGCGCGCGCATGATGCGCCACTGCTGCTCCGTCACGCCGAAATGATTGAGGATGGGGCGGAAATGCTGGAGCAGGCTGTCGCGGGCCTTGAGCAGCAACTGCGGCATATTCGGATAGCGGATCGGCAAGTGCAAATGGAACTCCATGAAGATAGATGAATGCCCGCCGATTATACGGTGCGCCGCCCCCATGCGATAGCAAATCGATATTTGCGGCCAGTTTGCATGCTGCCCAAAAAAGCTGACATTTATTTTATTATTAAATAATTTATATTTATATTTATATTATTTTACACATTTATTCTATTGTTTTTAATGAAATTTAATGTTGCTCTATTGCACATTATTTGATTCAACAAATAGTAATTATGATCGCCCCGCATTAAAATTATTGCATCTGGAAAACTAATCCTAGGCCCGGCAAAGGGCTGCATCCTGACTGTGAAAAACATGCCCACACATAAACCGCTATTGATCAGTTTATTGCTTGCTTCAATTAACCTGGCCTACGCACAAAATACGCCCGACGCAGGCTCCCTGTTACAGCAGATGGAAAGGGGCCGCGCCCCTGTCCTGCCGAAAAAGTCGCCGCAGGAACTGATGCCGGCGCCGCCACCGATGCAGGATGTGCAGGGCCTGTCCGTCACCGTCAGGCAATTCCGTTTCCAGGGCAATACCTTGCTGAGCGAAGCCGTACTGGCCCAGGCGGTGGCGCCCTACCTGGAGCGGCCACTATCGTTTCAGGACCTGCAAAACGCGGCGCTGGCCGTGGCGGCCGCCTATCGCCAGGCCGGCTGGATCGTGCGCGCCTACCTGCCGCGCCAGGAAATCGATGGTGGCACCGTCACCATCCAGATCGTGGAAGCCGTGTTTGGCGGCGTGCGCGTCAACCCGGGCGACCAGGCCACCATCCGCATGCCGCTGGCGCGCATCACGCCGTATGTTACCAGCGCCCAGCCTGTCGGCGCGCCACTCAACGCCGATGCGCTCGACCGCGCCTTGCTGATCATTGACGACTTGCCAGGCATCAGCGCCAGCGGCAATCTGGCCGCCGGCCAGCAGGAAAGCGAAACCGAGCTGCTGGTCAAGCTGGACGACGAAGCGTGGCTGGCAGGCGACGCCGCCGTCGACAACACGGGCAACCGCTCCACCGGCACCACCCGCGCCAGCCTCAACCTGGCCCTCAACAGCCCCTTGCAGCTCGGCGACCAGCTGATCAGCAACCTGATCCATACCGAAGGCAGCGACTATGTGCGCCTCGCTTACAGCCTGCCGCTGGGCAGCGCCGGCTGGCGTGCGGGCGTGAGCGGCTCGCATCTGTCGTACCGCCTGACGGCCGACGAATTTGCCGCCTTGCACGCCAAAGGCAGCTCGAACACCGTGGGCGTCGACGCCAGCTACCCGCTGCTGCGCTCGCGCCTGCGCAATCTGTATCTGCAACTCAATTATGACGACAAGCGTTTCGACAACGAGGCAAACCACGCCACCAGCAGCAATTACACGATCCGCGGCTTCTCGGCCGGCCTGTCGGGCAATCTGTTCGACAGCCTGGGCGGCGGCGGCGCGAATGCGGCCAGTCTCAGCCTGCTGCACGGCAAGCTGGACCTGGACGGTTCGCCCAATCAGCTGGCGGACGCCGCCACGACGCGCGCGGCCGGCAATTTCACCAAGCTGCGTTACTACCTGAGCCGCCAGCAGTCGCTGACGGAGAGCTGGTCGCTGTTTGCTGCCCTGTCCGGCCAGCAAGCGAACCGGAACCTCGATTCCTCTGAAAAGTTTTACCTTGGCGGCAACTACGGCGTGCGCGCCTATCCAGCCAGCGAAGCGGGCGGCAGCGATGGCCAGTTGCTCAACCTGGAATTGCGCTGGCGCCTGCCGGCCGGCTTCGGCCTGACCGGTTTCTATGACTGGGGCCACGTCAAAGTCAACCACGACAACGCCATCAATGGCGCGGCCATCGTCAACAGCTACAACCTGAAAGGCGCGGGCCTGGCCGTGAACTGGGTCAGCGACTTCCGCCTGAACCTGCGGGCAGCCTGGGCACGCCGCATCGGCAACAATCCGAATCCAAACATCAACGGCAGCGACCAGGACGGCACGCTGCACAAGAACCGCTTCTGGCTGCAAGCTTCGCTGCCTTTCTGACCCTGTCGCCCTATTACAATAATTAGAGAGAATCCACATGAACGGACACGCCACCATCAACCGCTTCTATCGCCTGATCTGGAGTGAAAAACAGGGCGCCTGGGTCGCCGTCGCCGAAAACGTGCGCGGACGCGGCAAGAGCAGCGGTCGTGGCGCCTTCATGGCCGCGCTGTTTGCGGGGCTGGGCCTGGCGCCCTTCGCCTGGGCCGGGCCGCCGGTCGCCAACCAATTGCCGACCGGCGGCCAGGTGGTCGGCGGCGCGGCGACGATCACCCAGGGCGGCAGCCAGATGACGATCAACCAGGCCACCCAGCGCGGCGCGATCGACTGGCAGACCTTCAATGTGGGGTCGCAGGCACAGGTCAATTTCCAGCAGCCGAACAGTGGTTCCGTGACGCTGAACCGGGTGCAGGACAGCCAGGCCAGCCAGATCTTCGGCCGCATCACGGCCAATGGCCAGGTGTTCCTGAGCAACCCGAATGGCGTGTATTTCAGCCCCACCTCGTCCGTCAACGTGGGCGGCCTGGTGGCCACCACGCATACCATCGCCACGGCCGACTTCATGGCCGGCAGCAATGCCTTCGCGCGCAATGGCGCCACCGGCAGCGTCGTCAACGATGGCAGCCTGAATGCCACCCTGGGTGGCTATATCGCCCTGCTGGCGCCGCAGGTGCGCAACAACGGCATCGTGATCGCCCAGGCAGGCACGGTGGCGATGGCCGCCGGCGAGCAGATTTCCCTGCAGTTTGCCGACAGCCGCACCCTGGCCGGCGTGCTGGTGTCTCCCTCGGCGATTGCCGCGCTGGTGGAGAACGGTTCGGCGGTGCAGGCGCCGGGCGGCATGATCATCATGTCGGCCCAGGCCGCCAATGAATTGCAAGGCGGCGTGGTGCGCAATACGGGCGGCGTGGTGGCCACGGGATTGTCCTCGCGCGGCGGCAAGATCGTGCTCGACAGTTCGGGCCTGATCGATAACAGCGGCAGCCTCGATGCCTCGGGCGCAGGCGGCAAGGTGGCCATCAGCGGCGACCGCATGGCCAGCAGCGGCACCGTGCGCGCCGATGGCGGCGGCGCCATCGGCAGCAAGCTGGCCAACGGCCTGGTGGAAACCACCAGCGCCGTGATCTCGGCCCAGGGCGGCGGCAGCATCAGCATCGATGGCGGCGCCGGCAAGGTGTATACCTCGGGCAGCTACAGCGCCGACGGCGAGCAAGGCGGCAAGGTCGTCATCACGGCCCACGATGTGTCGCTGATGGGCGCGAAAGTCAGCGCCACCGGCGCCAGCAAGGGGGGCACGATTCTGGTCGGCGGCGACTACCAGGGCGGCAATGCCGCGGTGCGCAATGCCGCCAAAACCACGGTGGGCAAGGGCGTCACGCTGAACGCCGACGCCACAGGCAAGGGCGACGGCGGCAAGGTGGTGGTCTGGTCCGATGAAAAGACCGTGTTTGCCGGCGAACTCACGGCGCGCGGCGGCGCGGCCGGCGGCGACGGCGGCATTCTGGAAGTATCGGGCAAGCAAATCCTGTATTTCGGCGGCAAGGCCGACGCGCATGCGCCCAAGGGCAAGTCGGGCACCCTGCTGCTCGATCCGAAGGATATTGTGATCGACAGCGAATTGTCGGGCCAACTGGAACTGGTCGATCCGCATCCGACCGCCGGTGGCAGCTTCGGCACCATCAACGCTGCACTGACCACCACCTCGGGCGGCACCGTCACGCGCACCGGCTACATCGTCGTCACCAACCCCAAGGACAATCTCGGTGCGACCGACTCGGGTGCGGCCTACCTGTTCCGCCAGAGCGACCAGGCGCTGATCTCGACCCTGTACGGCACCCATGCGGGCGACAAGGTCGGCAGCAATGGCGTGACGTCCCTGACCAACGGCAATTATGTCGTTTCCAGCAACTTGTGGAACGGCGGCAAGGGTGCTGTCACCTGGGGGAACGGCACCACCGGCTGGGGCGCCAGCGCCGTGGCTGTCGCATCGAGCAACAGCCTGGTCGGCAACAACGGCACCCATAAAAGCACCATGAACCTGGACACTTCCGACAACGTCGGTGGTTACGCGATCACGGTACTGAAGAATGGCAACTACCTGGTCGGCACGCCCAGCTGGAACAACAACCGCGGTGCGCTCACCTTCGGCGATGGCAGCACCGGCGTCGTCGGCATTGTCAGTTCTGCCAACAGCCTGGTCGGCAGCACCGGCATGACCGTGGTGCCAGCCGACGGTTACAAGCCCTACAAGAACGGCGACCAGGTCGGTAGCGGCGTGACGGTGCTCGCCAATAATAATTACGTCATGGCCAATACCAACTGGAACAAGGGCGTGGGCGCCGTCACGTTTGCCTCAGGCACGACCGGCATCAAGGGCGTGGTCGGTTCTGCCAACAGCCTGATCGGCGACAGCTCCCGCTTCGATTCCACCGGCGCCGGCACCGGCACCGACAAGGTCGGCAAATACCTGACGGTGCTGACGGGTTCGCAATTCGTGGTCTACGGCTCGGACTGGAAAAATTCCTCGGGCGCCTTGACCTCGTTCGACGGCGTCACCGCCATCACCGGCCTGGTATCGTCCAGCAACAGCCTGGTCGGCACTGCCGGCGACAACCTGTCCAGCGGCGGCGTGACCCTGTTGCCGTCGAACAATGCATTTGTCATCAGCAGTCCCAGCTGGAATGGCGGGCGCGGCGCGGCCACCTGGGTGCCGTTCAGCACCGATGTCAAGACCATCACCGTGGCCACCAACGGCGTGGTGGGCGCCAACGCCGGCGACGGCATCGGCAGCAAAGCCATCACCATGCTGGCAAATAATGACTATGTCGTGATCAGTCCGAACTGGAGCAGCGGCAAGGGCGCCGCCACGCTGGTCGATGGCAGCACCGGCAAGGCCAAGGCCGACCAGAGTGGCGACGTCTCGGCCAGCACCAGCCTGGTCGGCACGCAAGCGAACGACCTGGTCGGTTCCAGCGGCATCATGGAACTGAAAGGTAATGGCAACTTTGTCGTGCTGAGCCCTTACTGGGCCAATGGCGGCAACGCCAAGGCCGGCGCCGTGACGTGGTCGAGCGGCGGCACGCCGACCGTAGGCGTGGTGGGCACCGGCAACAGCCTGGTCGGCACCTATGCCAACGACCGCATCGGCAGTTATCAGTATAATTACTATCAAGCAAACAACAGCAATGCCTTCCTGAACGAATCGAGCAGCATCACTTTGCTGAGCAACGGCAATTACGTGGTCGCCAGCCCGATGTTCAACGGCACACGCGGCGCCGTCACCTGGAACAACGGCACCACCGGCGCCACCGTCGATGCCGGCCATACCATTGCCGCCACCAATAGCCTGCTGGGCAGCAATACCGGCGACTTCATCGGCGGTTTCATGGGCCCGAACGATGTGATCACCAATGCCGGCAACCAAACCGTCACGCATTACGATTCGATCGCGAACGGCGTCACGGCCCTGTCCAACGGCAACTATGTCACGATCAGCAATTACTGGCGCAATGGCGCCGCCCTGCGCGCCGGCGCGGTCAGCTGGAGCGACGGCGCTGGTGCGCCAACGATAGGGCCGGTTTCGGCCAGCAACAGCCTGGTTGGCAGCGTGCAGGACGATATGGTGGGCCTGGCCCAGAACAACGGCTATGGCCTCACCCTGCTGCAAAGCGGTTACGACGGCGCCAGCAATCCCACGTATTCGGGCAACTACGTCATCACCAGCAATAAATGGAACAACGGCAGCATCGTCGATGCGGGCGCCGTCACCTGGGGCAGCGGCACGGCTGCGCTGACCGGCACCATCGCGGACAGCAACAGCGTGCTGGGTCTGAAAACCGATGACGTCAAAAACTGGGGGCTGACCGCCCTGCCCGTCAACGGCAACTACCTGATCCAGAACAAGTACTGGGACAATGGCGCCGCCATCGGCGCCGGCGCCTTGACCTGGATCGACGGCAGCAGCGGCCGCCTGTCCGACTATGCGGCGCAAGGCAACCATAATATCGTCTCCGGCGCCAACAGCCTGGTCGGCAGCCACACTGGCGACAATGTCGGTGGCACCGTCGACTTCCTGTACAACCTCGACGCCACTACCGGCCTGCAACGGTTTACCGGCAACTACGTCGCCCTCACTTACAACTGGACGAATGACAACAAGCTATACGCCGGCGCCGTGACATGGGGCAGCGGCGCCACCGGCGTCAAGGGCGAAATCACGCGCGCCAACAGCCTGATCGGCGAAAAGGAAAACGACGCCCTGGGCACCTATTATGTCGCGCTAACAAACGGCAACTTCGTGGTAGCCAACCCCACCCTCGACGTTGGTGGTGTGGTCAATGCCGGCGCCGTGAGCTGGGTCGACGGCAGCAGCGGCCGCCTGAACGACTACGCCGCCCGGGGCAACCAGAACATCATGTCCGCCGCCAATGCGCTGGTCGGCAGCCATACCAACGACTACGTCGGCGGCGTGCTGGCACCGGTCAGTTACTATGCGCTCAACAGTGCCGATAATGCCAACAACGGCTATTTCATCATCTCGCCGGACTGGAATTGCGGCGGCGGTGCGATCAATTATATTGCCAACGCCAGCGTGCCCCTGATCGGCGTGGTCGGCGCCGGCAACGCCGCGGTGGGCAATCCAAATGGCCGTTTCTGGGGCGGCCTGACCTATAGTCCGAATATCTCGCTCACGTCCGGCGGCACCGCGGCGGTGACCTTCACCGGCGACAACGGCCATGTGGTGCTGCTCAGCCCCACCATGCCAGCAGCCACCGCCATGATCGTGCCGGGCGCCACCCAGTTCGGCGACGCACAGGGTGCAACCCAGGCCATGACCCCCGACTATATCGCTGGCGTGCTGAAAACGGGCACCAGCGTGACCTTACAGGCGAATAACGACATCTTTGTGAAAAGCGGCATCGACGCCACCGGCGGCACGGCCGGCGGCGCGCTGACCATGCAGGCCGGGCGCAGCATCACGGTGCTGGGCGACATCATCACGGGCAACCGCGATTTGAACCTGACCGCCAACGACAGCCTGGCCAACGGCGTCAAGGACGCCTACCGCGACGCCGGCATCGCCACCCTCAGCATGGGCACCGACAAGCAGGGTGTGGCGGCGAAGATCGACGCCGGCACCGGCAATGTATCGCTGCTGATGGCCGATGGCAGCGACAAGACCAACCATATGGCCGGCTCCATCAGCGTCAACAGCATCACCGGCGCCACCATCAAACTGATCAACCAGGGCAATGGCGCCGGCACGGTGGGCGACTTGCCAGACCTGGCCGCCAACTGCTGCGGCTTCGACCTCGGCTACCGCGGCATCGGCGCCGACGTCACGCTGAACGCGGGCGCGGTCCTGAGCGCCAGCGGCGCCGGTACGGCCGTGACCCTGGCCGCCAAGGGCAATTTCAACAACAATTCCGGCAATGGCGCCGGTAGTATCGCCATGAGCGACCCTGCTGCGCGCTGGCTGGTGTACGCCAATGCGCCGGGCGGCAGCACATACGGCGGCCTGGACAGCCAGAATACGGCCATCTGGAACGCCAGCTATACCGGTACTCCGGTCACGCAAACAGGCAACCGCTATGTGTTCGCCTACCAGCCCACCATCACCGTCGGCACGCAAAACGTCAGCAAGACGTATGGCGAAGACCTGAGTACCGGCACCACCCTGGCCGACCGCGTGGTGAGCCTGTCCGGGGCCGACGCCGGCATTGCCGGCGCCTACCTGGGCGACACGGTGGCCACCGCGCTGTCGGGCATCATCACCGCAACGTCCGCCGGCGCGGCGGCCAATGCCGGCGTCGCGGGCGGCCCGTACGCCATCACGGTCGACCTGTCTGGCGCGACCGGCAACAACGGCTATGCGGTGGCACTGGGCAGCAACACGCCGCGCACCATCACGGTGGCGGCCAAGGCCCTGACGGCCAGCCTGACTGGCGTGAGCAAGGTGTATGACGCCAGCAATGCCGCCACTTTGGCAAGCGGCAACTACGTATTAAGCGGCCTGGTCGGTTCGGAATCGTTCAGCATCACCAAGACCAGCGGCCTGTTCAACGCGAGCGACATCAGCGCCAGCAGCGTCAGCGCCACCCTGGCCGCCGGCGACTTCAGCGCCGGCGCGGCTACCTTTGCCAGCAACTATATCTTGCCGGTATCGGCCACCGGCACTGGCAGCATCACGGCCAAGGCGCTGACCGCCACCCTCACCGGTGTGAGCAAGGTCTACGACGGCGATACGGCGGCCGTGCTGAACGGCGCCAATTATCAGCTGGTGGGCCTGGTCGGCGGCCAGTCGGCCATCGTCAGCCAGGCGGCGGGCCTGTACAACTCGGCCGATGTGCTGGGCGCGAACAGCGTCAGCGCCAGCTTGTCCGGCGCCAATTTCGCGGCTGGCGGCGGCACCTCGCTGGCCAACTATATCCTGCCGACGATGGCCACCGGCAGCGCCAGCATCACGCCGAAAGCCCTGAGCGCCAGCTTGACGGGGATGATCGGCAAGACCTATGACGGCGGCAGCGGCGCCCTGCTGGGTGCCGGCAACTTCAGCCTGTCGGGCTTTGTCGGCGCGCAGTCGGCCAGCGTCACGCAAACGGCCGGCGTCTACAACAGCGTCAATGTGGCCACCGCCAACAGCGTGACGGCCAGCCTGTCGGCCGGCGATTTCACCGCCGGCTCGGGCACCACGCTGTCGAACTACAGCCTGCCGGTATCGGCCAGCGGCAGCGCCAGCATTGCCGCCAAGTCGCTCAGTGCCAGCCTGACCGGCGCGCTGGGCCGCAGCTACGATGGCACGGCCATTGCCAGCCTGACGGGCGGCAATGTAGCACTGGACGGCGTGGTCGCAGGTGAAAGCATCAATGTCGGCACGCTCAATGGCAGCTACGACAGCCGCAACGCGGGCACGCGCACGGTCAGCGCCACCCTGGCCGGGGGCGACTTCACGGCCGGTTCCAGCACACTGCTGGGCAACTACGTGCTGCCGACCAGCGCTGCGGGAACCGCCGTCATCGCGCCGAAAGCCATCACCTTGAATGCTCCCGCGATCAGCAAGGTGTATGACCGCACCCTGGCCTATACCGCCAGCGCCGGCGACTTGTCCTCGCTGTCGGCGGCGCTGGTACAAGGCGATACCGTCACCGGCGCCAGCTTCAGCTATGCCGACAAGAACGCCGGCAACGGCAACAAGACCGTCAATTTTGGCGCCGCCACGCTCAGCGACGGCAATGGCGGCGCCAACTACAGCGTCACCCTGGCCGGCAATGGCAGCAGCAGCATCACGCCACGCGTGCTGAACGCCAGCGCCACCGGCGTCGACCGCGTATACGACACCTCGACCAACGCCGGCGTCACCTTGCAGGACGACCGTATCGCCGGTGACGTGCTGACCTTGTCAAACACCTCGGCCAGCTTTGCCGACAAAAACGCGGGCAGCAACAAGGTCGTCACCGTCAACGGCATCGCCGCTGGCGGTGCCGATGCGGGCAACTACACGCTGGCCGCCACGACGGCCACGACGAAGGCCAGCATCGCGCAGGCCACCTTGCAGGTGACGGGCGTGTCGGCGCAAGACCGCAGCTATGACACCTCGCGCAATGCAGCCCTCACCGGCACGGCCGTGGTCACGGCCCTGGGCAGCGACATCGTCAATGTCACCGGCACCGGCATCGGCCAGTTCGCCGACAAAAATGCCGGCACAGGCAAGGCGATCACGGTCAGCGGCTATACCTCCAGCGACAGCAACTATGTGCTGCTGCAGCCGACCGGTTTGAGCGCCACCGTCACACCGGCCGTGCTGGCCTTGTCCGGCCTGGATCTGGGCGTGTCGAAAACCTATGACGGCAGCACCAGCGTCAATGTCACCGGTGCGCCAACGGTCAGCGGCTTGGGCAAGGAAACCGTGACCGTGATCGGCGCGGGCACCGGCCAGTTCGCCGATAAAAACGCGGGCAATGGCAAGGCAATCAGCGTCTCCGGCTTCACCTCCAGCGACAGCAACTACACGATCGGCCAGCAGGCAGGCCTGACCGGCAGCATTACGCCGGCCCAGCTGACGCTCGGCCCCGTCACCGCGACCACGCGCAGCTATGACGGCAGCACCGCCGCGCAAATCGACGCCGCCAGCTATGCCCTCACGGGCCTGGCCAGCGGCGAGTCGGTCCTTGTCAACAAGACGACGGGCAGTTTCGACAGCCGCAATGCGGGCAACCGTACTGTCAGCCTCGGCCTGACCGGCGCCGACTATACGGCTGGCGCCAATACGGCCCTGTCGAACTACCTGCTGCCGACCCTGGCGACGGGCAGCGGCGTGATCACGCCAAAAGCCATCACCTTGAATGCGCCCGCGATCAGCAAGGTGTATGACCGCACCCTGGCCTATACCGCCAGCGCCGGCGATTTGTCCTCGCTGTCGGCGGCGCTGGTGGAAGGCGATACCGTCACCGGCGCCAGCTTCAGCTATGCCGACAAGAACGCCGGCAACGGCAACAAGGCCGTCAATTTTGGCGCCGCCACGCTCAGCGACGGCAATGGCGGCGCCAACTACAGCGTCACCCTGGCCGGCAACAGCAACAGCAGCATCACGCCACGCGTGCTGAACGCCAGCGCCACCGGCGTCGACCGCGTGTACGACACCTCGACCAACGCCGGCGTCACCTTGCAGGACGACCGTATCGCCGGTGACGTGCTGACCTTGTCGAACACCTCGGCCAGCTTTGCCGACAAAAATGCGGGCAGCAACAAGGTCGTCACCGTCAACGGCATCGCCGCCGGCGGCGCGGATGCGGGCAACTACGCGCTGGCCGCCACGACGGCCACGACGAAGGCCAGCATCACACAGGCCACCTTGCAGGTGACGGGCGTGTCGGCGCAAGACCGCAGCTACGACACCTCGCGCAATGCAGCCCTCACCGGCACGGCCGTGGTCACGGCCCTGGGCAGCGACATCGTCAATGTCACCGGCACCGGCATCGGCCAGTTCGCCGACAAAAATGCCGGCACAGGCAAGGCGATCACGGTCAGCGGCTATACTTCCAGCGACAGCAACTATGTGCTGCTGCAGCCGACCGGTTTGAGCGCCACCGTCACACCGGCCGTGCTGGCCTTGTCCGGCCTGGATCTGGGCGTGTCGAAAACCTATGACGGCAGCACCAGCGTCAATGTCACCGGTGCGCCAACGGTCAGCGGCTTGGGCAAGGAAACCGTGACCGTGATCGGCGCGGGCACCGGCCAGTTCGCCGACAAAAACGCGGGCAATGGCAAGGCAATCAGCGTCTCCGGCTTCACCTCCAGCGACAGCAACTACACGATCGGCCAGCAGGCAGGCCTGACCGGCAGCATTACGCCGGCCCAGCTGACGCTCGGCCCCGTCACCGCGATCACGCGCAGCTATGACGGCAGCACCGCCGCGCAAATCGACGCCGCCAGCTATGCCCTCACGGGCCTGGTCAGCGGCGAGTCGGTCCTTGTCAACAAGACGACGGGCAGTTTCGACAGCCGCAATGCGGGCAACCGTACTGTCAGCCTCGGCCTGACCGGCGCCGACTATACGGCTGGCGCCAACACGCTCCTGTCGAACTACCTGCTGCCGACCCTGGCGACGGGCAGCGGCGTGATCACGCCAAAAGCCATCACCTTGAATGCGCCCGCGATCAGCAAGGTATATGACGGCACCCTGGCCTATACCGCCAGCGCCGGCGATTTGTCCTCGCTGTCGGCGGCGCTGGTAGAAGGCGATACCGTCACCGGCGCCAGCTTCAGCTATGCCGACAAGAACGCCGGCAACGGCAACAAAGCCGTCAATTTTGGCGCCGCCACGCTCAGCGACGGCAATGGCGGCGCCAACTACAGCGTCACCCTGGCCGGCAACAGCAACAGCAGCATCACGCCACGCGTGCTGAACGCCAGCGCCACCGGCGTCGACCGCGTATACGACACCTCGACCAACGCCGGCGTCACCTTGCAGGACGACCGTATCGCCGGTGACGTGCTGACCTTGTCAAACACCTCGGCCAGCTTTGCCGACAAAAACGCGGGCAGCAACAAGGTCGTCACCGTCAACGGCATCGCCGCCGGCGGCGCCGATGCGGGCAACTACACGCTGGCCGCCACGACGGCCACGACGAAGGCCAGCATCGCGCAGGCCACCTTGCAGGTGACGGGCGTGTCGGCGCAAAACCGCAGCTATGACACCTCGCGCAATGCAGCCCTCACCGGCACGGCCGTGGTCACGGCCCTGGGCAGCGACATCGTCAATGTCACCGGCACCGGCATCGGCCAGTTCGCCGACAAAAATGCCGGCACAGGCAAGGCGATCACGGTCAGCGGCTATACCTCCAGCGACAGCAACTATGTGCTGCTGCAACCGACCGGCTTGAGCGCCAGCGTCACGCCGGCCGTGCTGCAGGTCAGCGGCTTGAGCCTGGCGGCGGCCAAAACCTATGACGGCACGCGCAACGTGGCCTTGTCGGGCACGCCGACCGTCACGGGTTTCGATGGTGAAGTGGTGACGGTCGGCGGTGTGGGTACCGGCCAGTTCGCCGACAAAAATGTCGGCACGGGCAAGGCGATTACCCTGGCCGGCTATGCCGCCAGCGACAGCAACTACGTCATCGGCCAGCAGCCGGGACTGGTGGGCAGCATCACGCCCGCCGCGATCACCGTGACGGGCGTGCGCGCCAACAGCAAGACCTTCGACGGCAACGCCACGGCCACCTTGAACGGCACGGCCGCCATCAATGTGATCGGCGCAGACGAGGTGGCATTGACCGGCACGGCCAGCGCCACCTTTGCCGACGCCACGGCCGGCACGGCCAAGCCGGTGAGCGTCAGCGGTTATGCGCTGGCCGGCGGCGACGCCGGCAACTACGTCCTGAGCCAGCCGCAGGGCCTGAGCGCCGATATCGCCGACGCGGCCGTGCAAGTGCCGCCGCCGGTGGTGGTGACGCCACCACCGCTGCCGGCCCTGCCGCTGGCCGAACAGCGCGTGGCGCCGGGCCTGAGCATGCCGCCGCTCGGCGACTTGCCAGGCACCGGAGCGGGAACGGGAGCCGGTTTGAGCAGCACGGCGCCCGCAGCCACGCCGGCCGCGAACAGCGCGACGCCGACGGCAAAAGCCGATACGGCAGGCATCACGGTAGCGCTGGTGCGTCCGGCGTCACAGCAGCAAAGCGGCGCGATTGCGGTCTCGGTGCCCAAGCAGATCGTCGACGCCGGCAACGGCTTCGGCTTCCCGCTACCGGCGCAGGTGATCGAAGCGGCCGCCGTCAACCGCGTGCCGGTGCAGGCGCAACTGGCCGACGGCAGCGCGCTGCCATCCTGGATCAGCTATAACGCCGACAGCAAGTCGTTCGTGGTCCAGCAGGTACCGAATGGCGCCCTGCCTCTGGAAATCGTGCTGGTGATCGGTAGCCAGCGCGCGACCATGGTGGTAGCGGAACGCTGACAAGGAAGAAGTGGAAAACGCGGCAGGAATGGCGCGTCCCGCACGGGACGCGCCTTTTTTTACGTCAGTGCGCCGGGATGAACTGCTCGCGCACGGCCTTGGCCAACAGGTACGGCGGCAGCAGGCCCTGGCCCAGCAGGAAGTTATTAAAGGCCAGGCGGTCGAATTTCGCGCCCAGCGCCAGCTCCGTTTCCGCGCGCAATTGCAGGATGCGCGTATAGCCATAAAAATAGCTGCCCGCCTGGCCCGGCATGTTGAAGGTATAGCGGTCCAGTTCCTGGCGCGCCATCGCCTTCGACAGCATCACTTCGTCCGTCAGGATGCGCCCCGCTTCCTCGCGCGTGACCTGTCCCAGGTTCAGCATCGGGTCGAGCATGGCGCGCGCCGCACGCAGCATGCGGAACTGCAGCGCGATGAACTGGCCTTCGGCCGGTTCGTAGGGAATCATCTCCGCTTCCGCGTACAGCGCCCAGCCTTCCACGTTGACACTGTTGAACGCGTACAGGCTGCGCGCCTGCGACACGCCCCGCTCCACCATGGCGCTGAACTGCAGCTCGTGGCCGGGGCGGCCTTCGTGCGCGCTCAAGGTCCATGCGGCGCCCGCGAAATTAAAATCGTCATACGCTTCGCCCTTGCCGCTGGCGGCCGGATTGCTGACGGGGAGGACGAACTGGCCGTGTTCTCCCGTATTGCCGATCAGCGGAGGCGGACGCATATGCGGTGCCGGCTGCGCCGCCGATTCGGCGGCGGACGCCAGGCGCATGGTCATGGCGCGCGCAGGGATATCGACCACGCGCTGCCGGGCGATGCGTTCTTCGAGCTGCGTATTGACGCCCTTGTAGTGCGCCTCGAGCTGCTCGTTGGGGATGGAATCGGCCTTCAGTGCGCGCAGCACCTGACGGTAATCCGAGCCGTCGACTCCCTCCAAGGCCAGCTTGGCCGACACCACGGGCGCCAGCGCCTGCATGGCGGCGCGCGTTTCCAGGTAGGCCACCTGCGCCCGTTCGACCAGCTCGCGTGGCTCGATGTCGATGCCCACCTGTTTCAGGCGGAATGCATACAGCTCGGGCGCCATGCGGAAATCCGTACGCGACAGAGGCAGCACCACCTGTCTTTCCCACGCCGCGTACGCGTTTAGCTGCTGCTCCATGGCCGCCAGCGCAGGTTCGGCGCCAGTGATTTTCATGTCGGCAAACAGCTTGCGGATGCCGGCGATATACGTCGGCACGTTTTCCAGCGACTGCTCCACCTGCAGGCGCACGGGTCCCGCCAGGCCAGGCTTGCCGATTTTTTCCGCGAAGCGCGCCTTCGCCTGCTGCGTGATCGGCGTGCTGCCCGGAAACTGGCCCACGTAGCGCTGCAGGCGCTCGAGCGCCTTGGCGCGGCGCGCGGCCGGGCGCTGTTCCTGCAGCAGGCTTTGCATGCTGCCGAAGACCATTTGCGGCACATCGACCCACGGCAAGGTGTACTTGGCGTCCAGCTGGGCGCCCATGATTTCCTGGTCGACGGCGTTCATCAGAATTTGCAGATCCTGGCGGATGCGTTCATCTTTCTCCGCCACCAGCTTTTGCTGCAATTGCGCGCGCGCCTTCTGCATGGCCGCCACCTGGCGTTCGACAATATTGGGTCCCAGGTCGGCGGCCAGGCCGTCGTACTGGGCCAGGCCCGTGTCGGAAGCGTTTTCGGGCGAGAACTGCGCCTGCGCCGCCAGCACGATGGCCGCGTTACGGTTGCTGGCCTCGACCCAGGCCGATGAAGCGCTGGCAGTTGCAGGGACGGCGGCCATGGCGGGCATGGCCAGCGCGGTTGCAAGCGCGGCGACTAGCACGGTCTTGCACAATTGCGGAGTGACGGACATCGGGGTTTCCTTCCTGGCAGAATCGGCGAACAAAACGGCCAGTATCGGCGAGCGCAAGGGTGCTGTCAATCGGGCAGGAACAGGCCGCGCCGGGCGGCCCGTCCCGCTCCTGTCAGTACGCCAAGCCGTAACCGAACTTGTACAGCGGATGGGCCGTGTCATACGGCAGGTCCGATTTCTGCACCTGCACTTCGGCCATCGACGATGGCAGCTCGAACGGCAGCTTGCCTTGCGGCTTGGCCTTGCCCGTCAGGACATCGAACAGCGCGCCGTCGCTGACGCCGAAGTTGGCGAGGATGGCGCTGGCCTTGTCCTGCACGTTGCCGAGGATGGCCGGGCGGTCCAGGTACACCGTCACCACCGTCTTCGGCGCGTTCTTCGCCGCGTTCTTGATCGCCTCGTAGTCGGCGTCGCCATCGACATAGTTCAGGCGGCCCTCGTGCTGCATGCTGCCGAAGATGTAGTTCGGGTGCAAGGTTTCATACGGCGCGGCCACGCGCAGCAGGGCCACGTCCGCTTCCTGTGGCGTGGCCACCACCGTGTAGCCATACTGCTGCGCCACGGCTGCATCGATGCCATACAGGTAGATCTTCTTGACGCTGGCCGCCAGCGGCAAGACCTTGTCCTTGTTTTCCAGCAGGACCAGCGAGCGGCGCTGGGCATCCAGGCCCGCCTCGATGAAGTCCGCCTTGCCCACGGTGGCGGCCGCCTTGGCCGCATCGACGAACGGATGCTCGAACAGGCCTTGCTTGAATTTCTGGATCAGGATGCGCCGCGCCGAGGCGTTGACGCGCGCTTCCGTCAGCTGGCCCCGCTGCACGGCCTGCGTCAGGTAAGGCGCTTCCGTCACGCCGCCAAACTGGTCCATCCCCGCCGTGACGGCCTTGACGTAACGCTCGGCCTTGGTGGCGTCTTCCATGCCCCACGGCGTGCCGAAACCGATGAAGGAAGGCGCCACGCCGGGTGCCGTGCCGTTGCGGCAATTGGCGTCGCAGTCAGAAGTGATGCCCCAGTCGGACAGGATCACGCCTTCAAAACCGTATTTGCCGCGCAGCAGATCCGTCAGCATGGTCTTGCTGAAGCCGGCCGCCACTTGTTCCAGGGTGATGCCATCGATGCTGATATTGCCGTCCGGCAGAGCGTAGGTGGGCATGACGGAAGCCGCCTTGGCCGTGAATGCCCCTTCGAACGGCTTCACGTGATAGGCAAAATTATTGCCTGGATAGGTCATGTAGCGGCCATAGTAATTGTGGCCGTCGTAGCCCTCTTTCGTGGCGCCGTAGCCGACCCAGTGCTTGACGACGGCCACCACGCTGCCGTCATGCAAACCCGTATTGCCATCCTGGAAGCCCTCGATATAGTGCTGCACCATGCGTTTGGCCAGGTCCGCATCTTCGCCGAAGGTGCCGTTGATGCGCGACCAGCGCGGTTCGGTGGCCAGATCGGCCTGCGGCGACAGCGCTTGCGTGATACCGACGGCCAGGTATTCCTGGCGCGCGATGTCGCCGAAGCGGCGCACCAGCGCATCGTCGCCGATAGCGGCCAGGCCCAGGGTTTCCGGCCACTGCGAGAAACCCTTGGTACCGGCGCTGGCGCCCACCGTGTACTGGAAATGGTGGCGCGGGTCCGTGCTGATGGAGACGGGAATGCCATGGCGCGAGGTTTCGCTCAGGGCCTGCACCTTGTTGTACTGGGACGCCATGTTGGCCGTGTCGCCCGCCATGCGGGTGATGAAGGTGTTGACGTACTGCTTGACGATCAGGTCCTGCAGGGCCGTCAAGTCATACGCGCCGCCCAGGCCGATGCCGGAAGGATCGGACACGGTGGGCGCCGTGCCATGCATCATCAGGCCCGCTTTTTCATCAAGGCTCATGCGCGACAGCAGATCGTCGGCGCGCGCCTCGGCCGTCAGGCGCCAGTCTTCGTAAGGGTCGATCTTGCCGTTGCGATTCATATCCTTGAAGGCATAGCCGTCGACATTCAGCTGGCTAAAAGTGGTGGTGCCAAACACGGGCTGCGTGTACTGCTCGCTGTCGTTATTGCCGCAGGCGGCCAGGGCAAGCGTGGTGACGCAGCCGGCGACCACGCGGGCCATCGGTTTCAAAGTGCAATTCATCATTATCTCCAAGACTGTTTTTGTAGGTATCAAGGCGCGGCAGCAAGGCCGGCCGAAAACAATATAGCGTGAGAATGCGTGAGTTTCTTGACCCCGCAGCACGCGTTTTATACCCGCGAGAACAATTTTTGGTTAGACGGTATGACAACCAACAATTTCCTACAAAGTGCTAATATTTGTGAAAAATTACTACAACAAGCAGAATACGCAGAATAAGCAGGAGGCACCCTTGCACAAACCCGACACGCGCACGGTTTCGAACCGCATCGCGCAGCAATGCGCGCGCGCCATGCAGGCCGATGGGCACGACCCCGCCGACTTTTTCCGCCACACGGGCATCACGCCGGCGCAGCTCACGGAACCTGGCGGGCGCATCAACGCCGAACGGCACCGCCGCATGACGGCCTACGCCCAGCAATTGCCGCAGCACCGCGGCCTGCTTGATCTCGACGTGACGCACTGGTTCGCGCATTACTCGGGCATCGCCCACGTCTGCTTCAACCGCCCCACCCTGCGCAGCGCGCTGCACGAGCTGCTGCACTTGCGGGGCCTGATCGGCGAATTCGACTTCATGCTGATGAGCGAGAATGGCACGCGCATCGAAATCGAATACCTGTCCGAGTTCTGCCCGCTGGGGGGCGCCATGCAGGCGCTGGCCAATTTCCGCATGCTGTCGCTGGTCGCGCGCGCCTACGACGATGGTGCTGCCACCGCCTTCCATGCCAGCTTCCAGGGCAAGGCGCCGTGGTACGCGCCCGCCATTGCCGAGTGCTTCGGCGCCGCCGCAAGCTTCGGCCAGGCGCGCAACACGCTGACGTTCGACGCGCCGGCGCTGGACCGGCCCTTTGCCCAGTTCAACGCCATGCTGGCGCCGCACGCGCTGCGGCACGCGCAGGGGCAATTGCAACAGTTGCAGGGCGCGCAGCTGTTTTCGGCCCGCGTGGAGCAAGCCATCATCGATTTGCTGGGCCGGCAGGCCGACGTGGACGGCACCTCGCTGCTGCCAGCCCTGTGCGACGGCCTGGCGATGAACCGCTGGACCTTGCAGCGCCAGCTGCAGCAGGAGCAGACCTCGTTCCGCGCGCTGGAATTGCGCGCCAAGAGCCGCGAATCGCGCCGCCTGCTGCGCGAAACGAACCTGAGCGTGGCGGACATCAGCGAACGCCTGGGCTTTTCCTCGCAAAGCGCGTTCACCCGCTTTTTCAAGAACCAGTTCGAACTGCCGCCAGCGCGCTACCGGCAGGATGCGGCCGGAGTTTAACAAGTCCGAAACCCAGGCTCCCCGGGCCAAGCGGACCTGAAAAATGTCGAGGGCAAGGCGCAGCGACGCAGACAGTACGCCAGTACGGCAAGGAAGCTGCAACGCCGCCATCGGCATTTTCTCAGGCCCGCGTCTCCGGCCCGCTTTTCAAGCTATACAGCCTGCGGCCGTATTCTGAACCAGATCGCATACATCGCCGGCAGAAACACCAAGGTCAGCACCGTGCCGGCAAACGTGCCGCCGATCAGGGTGTAGGCCAGCGTGCCCCAGAAGACCGAATGGGTCAGCGGAATGAAGGCCAGGATGGCCGCCAGGGCGGTAAGGATCACCGGCCTGGCGCGCTGCACGGTCGCTTCGACGACGGCATCGAAAGGCGCCAGCCCGGCCGCCTCGTTATGGTGGATCTGGCCGATCAGGATCAGCGTGTTGCGCATCAAAATGCCCGACAGTGCGATCAGGCCGACCAGCGCATTGATGCCGAACGGCTGCTGGAACAGGATCAGGGTGGGCACGACGCCGATCAAGCCCAGTGGACTGGTCAGGAAGACCATGACCATGGCCGACATCGAGCGCACCTGCAGAATGATCATCAGCAGGGTCAACGCCAGCATGATGGGGAACAGGGGCAGCATGGCCCGCGTCGCCTTCGCCGATTCCTCGATCGAGCCGGCCTGCTCGATGCGGTAGCCGCCTGGCAGTGTATCGATGATGGAGCGCAGCTGCGCCGTGATGGCGCCCGACACGTCGGGCGGCTGCATGCCGTCGGCGATGTCGCCGCGCACGGTGATCGTCGGCTGGCGATCTCTCCGGCGCAGCACCGGCTCTTCCCAGCGTACCTCGACCGTGCCCACCTGCGACAGCGCGATGCGCTCGCCGTTGGCGCCAGCCAGGGTCAGGTCGGCGATATGGGCCGGGTCCAGGCGCATGTCGCCGGCCGCGCGCGCCACCACCTGCACCGTGCGGATATCTTCACGCACGGCGGTGACGGGTACGCCGCTGAGCAGGAACTGCAGCTGCTGCGCCACGGCGCCTGAGCTCAGCCCCATGGCTTGCAAACGGTCCTGCTGCAGGCTGAAATGCAGGGTGGGGGTACGCGTGCCCCAGTCGGTATTGACGGTGCGCATCATGGGACTGGCCTGCATCACGCGCTGCACCTGGCCGGCGATGGTGCGCAGCACCTCGGGGTCCGGGCCGCTGACGCGGTAGGCGACGGGAAACGGCGAATACGGGCCGAACACCAGTTGCGTGACCCGCACGCGCGCCTCCGGCGCCAGGCCGGCGGCAATGGCCACGCGCAAACGCTGCTTGAGGATGTCCCGCGCTTGCTGGCTGTCGGTGCGCACGACGATCTTGGCAAACGAAGGATCGGGCAATTCCGGCCCCATCGCCAGGTAAAAGCGCGGTGCGCCCTGGCCAACATAGGCAGTGACGATCTTCGCCTCGGGCTGGCGCGCCAGCCAGGCTTCCACTTTCGCCGCCGCGCCGCTGGTCTGCCCGATCGCGCTGCCGTAAGGCAGTTGCACTTCGATCAGCACTTCAGGACGGTCGGAGATGGGGAAAAACTGTTTCTTGACGACGGCCATGCCCAGCACGGCCAGCACGAACAGGCCGATCACGGTGGCGAACACCAGCCATTTACTGGCGATCACGCGTCCCAGCAGGCGGCGAAAGCGGTGGTAGCGCGGCGTGTCGTACAACGCATCATGGCCGCCGGCGACCTTTTTCAGCTCGGGCAGGAGCTTCACGCCCAGGTAAGGCGTAAACACCACGGCCACCACCCATGAGGCGATCAGGGCGATGCCGACGATCCAGAACATATTGCTGGTGTACTCGCCGGCGCTGGAGCGGGCAAAGCCGTTGGGCATGAAGCCGACGGCCGTGACCAGGGTGCCCGCCAGCATGGGCGCGGCCGTATGGCTCCAGGCATAGGCGGAAGCGGCAATGCGGCTGTAGCCCTCTTCCATCTTGACCACCATCATCTCGATGGCGATGATGGCGTCGTCCACCAGCAGGCCCAGTCCCAGGATCAGGGAACCGAGGGTGATGCGGTCGAAATTCTTGCCTGTCGCGGCCATCACGATGAACACGACGGCAAGGGTCAGCGGCACGGCGGCGGCAACGACGATGCCGACGCGCCAGCCCATGCTGACAAAACACACCAGCATCACCACCAGCAGCGCGGCGAGGAACTTGAGCATGAATTCATCCACGGCCGCGCCGATATTGACAGCCTGGTCGGTGACCTTGGCCAGGCTCATACCCAGCGGCATTTCACTGCCGATGGCCGTCACTTCCTGCTCCAGCGCCTTGCCCAGGTCCAGGCCATTCCAGCCATCGCGCATGACCACACCCAGCAACAGCGCCGGCTCTCCGCCATTGCGCACCATGAAGCTGGCCGGGTCCTCGTGGCCGCGACGCACGGTGGCGATATCGGACAGGGCCAGCGTGCGGCCCTGCGCCACCACCGGCGTGTCGCGGATCTTTTGCAGCGCGTCGAGCGCGCCGTCGAGACGGATGAACACCTGCGGCCCCCGCGTCTGGACCGAACCGGCTGGCGTGAGTGCATTCTGGCCGTGCAACGCCGCAAACACGTCCTGCGCCCTGATGCCCAGGGTGGCCAGGCGCTCCTGGGAAAACTCGACATAGATGCGTTCGGCCTGCTCGCCGATGATATTGACCTTCTTCACGCCCGGCACGTGCAGCAGGCGCTGGCGCAAGGTTTCAGCCTCGCGCACCAGCAGGCGCTGCGGCTCGCCCCGCGCCTTGAGCGCAAACAGGGCAAAGGTGACGTCCGCGTATTCGTCGTTGATCATGGGGCCGATGACGCCGGACGGCAGGTTGGCCGCCTCGTCGCCAGCCTTCTTGCGCGCCTGGTAAAACTCGGCCTGCACCTGGTCGGGCGGCGTGCTGTCGAGCAGGGTCAGGGTAGTGAACGCCAGGCCGGGCGTGGTATAGGTTTCGGCGCGCTCGTACCAGCGCAACTCCTGCAGGCGCTTTTCGATCTTTTCGGCCACCTGGTCCTGCATTTCGCGCGCGCTGGCGCCTGGCCAGGCGGTGACGATGGTCATCACCTTGACCGTGAAGGCCGGGTCTTCCGCCCGTCCCAGCTTGAAGAAGGACAACAGGCCGGCCAGCGATATCAGGCAGATCAGGAACAGCGTGACGGAACGCTCGCGCACGGCCAGCGCCGACAGGTTGAAGCCGCCGCTCATGGCCGCGCTCCCGCGCCCGCTTGCTCAAGTGCGACCTGCTCGCCGTCGCGCAGCAGGTGGGCGCCCAGCGCGACGATGCGTTCGCCGCTTTTGAGCTGGCCGCTGACGTCGGCGCCATCATCGTGCAGGCGGCGCACCTTGACGGGCCGCCAGGCCAGCCGCGCCGGCTCGCCCTGGATCAGCCACACGCCCGGCCCCTTGCCTCCGTCGTGCAGAGCCGCGAGCGGTACCCGTACGGCATCGCCGGCATCGGCGCTACCGGCAATGCGCACCGTGACGGTGGCGCCCAGTGGCGCGCCCGACAGCGCTGCATCGAGCACATAGCGCGCCTCGAAGGTGCGCGTTTGCCGGTCCGCGTTCTGCGACAGCTGCCGCAGCGTGGCCGGCACGCTGGCGCCCGGCCTGCCAAATAGCGTGGCCTGGGCGGTCGAACCAAGCGCCGGGCGCAAGGTTTCCGGCAGCTGGATCGCCGCTTCGCGCCGCCCGTCATGGGCCAGGCGCACCGCCAGCTGGCCGGCAGCGAGCACCTGGCCCGGTTCGGCCAGCGTCTCCGTCACGATCCCATCGGCATCGGCCACCAGCACGGCGTAGCGCAGGGCATTGCGTGCCACGTCGGCCTGGGCTTCGGCTGCCTTGAGCTGGGCCGCAGCGGCGTCGGCCAGCGCCCTGACCTGGTCGTAGGCTGATGCCGAGATGGCGCCGGTGCCGCGCAAGTCGCGATAACGCGCCTCCTCGTCGGCCGTCTGGCGCGCGCGGGCGCGCTCGGCCGTGACCGCGTCCTGGCGCGCCTGGGCCAGCAGTTGCAAGTCCTGCGCATCCAGGCGCATCAAGGCCTGGCCCCGCCGCACGGCCTGGCCGGCATCAACCAGGCGCTCTTGCACCTTGCCAGCGACCCGAAAACCCAGTTCGCTTTGCACGCGTGGCGCGACGACGCCGGTAAAGGTACGCGCACCCGACTCGGCACCCTGCACCGTTGCGGCGCGCACCAGCGGTATGGCGGTACGCGGATCGGCTTGCGCCTTCTCGCCGCAGGCGGTCAGGCCCAGGGACAAGGCCAGGGGCAAGGCGGAGATGACAGCAGATGAGGCAAGACGGCGCCAGCGCATAAGAATCCCATGAACGAATTGAACAGGGTTCTCATTTTGGTACTAGTGACCAAATAAGTCAACAGTCACAAACCGGCGTTGTGACTAGGGTGACAAGCTGCGCAACACCAGGCTGGACAATTGTGCCGGCGCCGTCTCGCTCGTCTCCAGGCTGTGCTGCAGCAGCAATGGATTGATGTAGGGGCGCATCACCAGGTAGATCGCGCTGGCTGTTTCGTCGAGCGGCGTCTTGCGCTCGAAGTCGCCGGTCTTGCGGCCCTGCTGCAAGATATCCTGCAGCAAGGCACCCATGGCCAGCTCATAGGCCTGCACCGTCGGCCAGCGCCCGGTGGCGGCCGACGCGGCGATGTCGTACAGCTTGCGGTCCTGGAAGAACAGCCGCAGGCTGGCCTCGACGCTGGCCTTGAACATGCGCCGCAGCTTCTCTGGCGGCTGGGCAGCGGCATCCACCGCCGCCCTGACCTCGGTTTCGATCTGGCGCAGGCAGTTGCCGCAGATATGCTCGCCGATGGCTTGCTTGGACTCGAAGAACTTGTAGATATACGCCTTGGAAAAGCCGATGGCCTTGGCCAGGTCGGACACGGTGGTCTTTTCGTAGCCATACAGGCTGAAATATTCGGTGGCGGCGACGACGATCTGCTCGCGCACGTCGTGGCCGGCCGGGCCGCGCGCGGGCGACGGCATTGTTGGATGCAGTGTGGTGTGGTTCATGGCAACAGCTTAACGCGCCACGCCAAAATGCACAATCAGTGACCAAAATGTATTATAGTCACAAATATTCCCTTTTTGACGAACAGGACGATCCCCATGCCCATCCCGCCCCTTCTGCGCCTCCCCCTCATGCTGCTTGCCGCCAGCCTGGCCGCCGGCTGCACCGCCGGTGCCGATTACCAGCGGCCCGCACTGCCGCAAGCGGCGCAGTATCTGCACCAGTCGGCAGTCGGCTTGCGCCAGGACGCCGATGCAGCCGAACTGCAGCAGTGGTGGACGGCGTTTGGCGATCCGCACCTGACCCGCCTGGTGACGCTGGCGCTAGCGCAAAACCTCGACCTGGCGCAGGCGGCGGCCAGGGTGCGGCAGGCGCGCGCAGCGCTGGGCGCGGCCGACGCCGCCTTGCTGCCTTCCGCCAATCTCGATGGCCAGACCGCGCGCGCCTATCAATCGGTGCAAACGCCGCTGGGCAAGGTGCTCAATGCCGCGCCCGGATTCACGCGCGCCGGCAGCGCGCACGAAGTCAACCTGGAAGCGTCGTGGGAACTCGACCTGTTCGGCGGCCTGCGCCGCGAACGCGAAGCGGCGCGCGCCGACTACGAAGCGACGGCAGCGGGATGGGCTGCGGCGCGGCTGGCCGTGGCGGCGCAGACGGCCGACTTGTACCTGACCATCCAGGGCCTGCAAACGCGGCACGATCTGGCACGCAGGCAGGTCGACACCCAGGCGGCGGCACTGGACATCGCGGCGCTGTTGTATGGCAAGGGGCTGGTGAACGAGCCGGCGCTGCGGCAGGCCGAGGCGGCACTGGCGCAGGCGCGCGCGGCCATGCCTGGCCTGGAAACGGCGCGCGACGTGGCACTGCATGCGCTCGACGTGATGCTGGGCGCGGCGCCCGGCACCCATGGCCAGGAACTGCCCGCCAGCGCCATCATCGCGGTCGCGCCACGCATCACGGCCGGCGGTACGCCAGGCGACCTGCTGCGGCGCCGGCCCGACCTGATCGTGGCCGAGCGGCGCCTGGCCGCGGCGAGCGCGCGCACCGGCGCGCAAGTGGCCGAGTATTATCCCAAACTGAGCCTGGGCGCCCTGCTCGGCAGCAGCACCGCCGGCGGCTCCCTGTTTGCCAGCGGCTCCGGCCAGGCCGCGGGCGTACTCGGCATGCGCTGGCGCCTGTTCGATTTCGGCCGCATCGCGGCACAGATCGACGCCGCCCGGGGCCAGGAAGCCGAGTTGCTGGCGGCCTACCGGCTGGCCGTGCTGCATGCCACGGAAGACGTGGAGAATGCCTGTTCGGCACTGCTCGGATACGAACAGCAGGCAGGCCTGCAGGCGCAAAGCGTCGAATCGCTGGAGCGCGCGCGCGCCGCTGCGCTGGCGGCCTTCCACAAGGGCGTGATCGGCCGCCACGATGTGCTGCAGGCCGACGCCCAGCTGTTGCGGGCCGAGGATGCGCGCGCGCAGGCGCAAACGGCGGCCGCACGCGCGGCGGTCGCCACCTACAAGGCGCTGGGCGGCGGCTGGCAGGCGCCTGCGCCTGCGGCCCTTGCTGCGCGGTAAAGCTGGGACAGCGCTCAGAAAAAGTGGCGCACGCCGGCCATCACGCCATTTTGCGTGCGCCCCGCGCCCACGGTGCCGCCCGCGTCCAGCGCCACGGCGGCCGCGCCATCGTTATCCATGCGGCCGATGGCGCCGTAGATGGCCGTGCGCTTGGACAGGTGATACGTCAGGCGCGCGGTGGCCAGGGTGGCATCGTTCGGGCTGTCCTTCACGGCCAGCCTGGCGAGCTGTCCATCGAGGACCAGCGCGGGAGCGACCGGCCAGGCCGCGCCCACATACAGCAGCTGCGAATCAACGGGCCCCGTGGCGGCGCGGATCGTGCGGTCGATGATGCCGCCGCCGATTTTCAGCTTATCAACCATGGCATAGGCGCTGGCGATCACGCGGCGGTCGAAATTGCGGCTCGACGTCAGGCCGTTGGCCGCGCCCGCGTTGCCGTACAGGATGTCGTACGACGCCGTGGCACCATAGCGGCCCGTGTCGTAGCCGAGCAAGGCGGTGATCTGGCGGCAAGCCTTCGCATTGCCCGCCACTTCGCCCGCGCAGCCCGTGGCCGCCGGCCCACCCGCCGCCGAGGCATCGCGCCCCAGGCTGTAGGTGGCGCCCACCGTCACGTTGGAAAACGTGCCCAGGTAGCCGATCGCGTTGTCGCTGCGCGCATTCGGCAGGTACAGATCGAGGCTGCTGATGGAAAACAGGGCCGGGCCCATGATGTCGGACTTTTGCGTGGCCCAGAACGACATGTTCATCTGCCGCCCCAGCATCACGCTGCCATAGCGTCCCTTCAAGCCCACGTAGGACTGGCGGCCGAACAGTCTCCCGCCCTGCCCCGCGATGCCCGTATCGACGCCGAAGCCCGATTCCAGCGCGAAGATCGCTTGCAGGCCGCCGCCCAGGTCTTCCACGCCCCTGAAACCTAAGCGCGACGGCAATGAACCGGTCAAGGTGGGCATCTTGGTGACGCTGTCGCCGGCCGCATTGGCATTGCTTGTGTAAGCCACCGAGCTGTCGAGCACTCCGTACAGGGTGACGCCGCTTTGCGCGTAAGCGCCTGTGGTCACGCCGCAGGCGCACGCGCCCAGCAGCGCCAGCGCAGTCAGCTTGCGTGTGGCGTTGATTTTTCTCATGCTTGTCTCCGTCTATTGTGGTTTTTATTCTGCGTCTGGCTGTGCATCCGGGTGCGCGTGCTGGAACGCCGGCAGCGCCTCGCAGTGCGCGACGATGCGCAGGATCGTGGGATACGGCGCCAGGTCGCACTGGAAGCGCCGCGCGTTGTACACCTGCGGCACCAGGCAGCAGTCGGCCAGGGTCGGCGTGTCGCCATGGCAGAACCGGCCCGTGTGGGGACTATTTGCCAGCTGCGCTTCCAGCGCGGCCAGGCCCAGATGCGTCCAGTGCTGGTACCAGGCGTTCTTCTGCTCCTGCGACAGGGCCAAAGGCCCCGTCAGGTAATTGAGGACGCGCAGGTTGTTCAGCGGATGGATGTCGCAGGCGCAGACCATGGCCAGCTGGCGCACGCGGGCGCGGCCCAGGGCGTCGGCCGGCAGCAGTTTTTGCCCTGTTTGCGTCTCGTCCAGGTACTCGATGATGGCCAAGGATTGCGTCAGCACGGCGCCGCCGTCCTCCAGCACGGGCAGCAGGTGCTGCGGGTTCAGGCTGGAAAACGCCGGCGTGAACTGCTCGCCGCCATTGCGGCTCAGATGCACATAGGCAGTGTCGGCGTGCAGCTGTTTCAGGTTCAGCGCGATGCGCACGCGGTAGGATGCGGAGCTGCGGTAATAGCCATGCAATTTCATACGGTGCTCTCTTTCAGGGTAGCGGGAACGGCGCCGACGGCAGTCCGGGTGCGCATCAAACGCCCCATGGCCAGCAAGGCCAGGGACGCCAGCACGGCCGGAATGGCCAGCAGGAAGAAGATGGTTTCGTTATCGAGTTTCAGGGTCAGCATCAGGCCGCCGGCCATGGAACCGAGCACGGAACCGCTGCGGCCCACGGCAGCGGCCCAGCTGACACCCGTGGCGCGGCTCGACGTGGGGTAAAAGGCGGCGGCCAGCGCATTGGCGCCCACTTGCGAGCCGCTCACGCCGAAGCCCACGCCAAACACGGCCAGCACCAGCAGGGCCAGGCTGCTGCCCGACAGCGCCACGACGACGATGCAGCCGGCGGCGGCCAGGTAGGCGATGCTCAGCACTTTGTGCGGGCTGTAGCGATCCATCCAGCGCCCCAGCATGATGGCGCCGACGGTGCCGCCCACCTGGAACATCATCGTCACCAGCGAGGCGTTCGACAGGGACAGGCCATTGCCATTCAACAGCGTCGGCATCCAGCTCGATAGCAGATAGATGATCAATAAACTCATGAAAAACGTGGACCATAGCAGCAAGGTGCCGCCAATCACGCCGGGACGGAACAATTCGGCCATGGGCGAGCCGGCGAGTTTTTTATCGCTGACGACCAGGCGCGGCAAGGCAGCCACGGTGGGTGCGATGCGGCGCACGATGTTCAGCACCTGGCTGCCATCGCGGCCTTTCAGCACCAGCCAGCGCAGTGATTCAGGCAGCGCCAGCAGCAGCACGGGCACCAGCAGCAGCGGCAAGGCGCCACCGAGCATCAGCACGCCGCGCCAGCCGATCAGGTGCAGCAGCTGCGCCGAGGCCAGACCGCCCAGCGCGGAACCGATGGTAAAGCCGCAGAACATCATGGTCACCAGGCCGGAACGGCGCTGTTGCGGGCAGTATTCGGACGTCATGGTCACCGACGTCGGCATGGCGCCACCCAGGCCCAGCCCCGTCAAAAAGCGCAGCACCAGCAGCATCGTCAGATCCGTCGACCAGGCCGACAGCAGGCTGGCCGCGCCAAAAAACGCCACGGAGACGATCAGCACGGGACGCCGGCCGTAGCGGTCCGCCAGGGGGCCGAACAAAAACGAGCCGGCCATCAGGCCAAACAGGCCGGCGCCGAACAGGGGCGCCAGCGCGGCGGGCGTCAAGCCCCATTCGGCGCGGATGGCGGGCGCGATGAAGCCGATCGAGGCCGTGTCGAAGCCGTCGATGGCGACGATCAGAAAGCATAGCCAGAGGATCAGCTTCTGGTAGCGGGAAAACGGGTGGCTGTCGAGGAAGTGCTGGACGTCGGTGCCGGCGTGGGTAGTCATTGTCTTGTCTCCATTGTTATTGTTCGCTTGGGCTGCGCGATCTGTGCCGCGCTGGCCCGATGGTGTTTACTGCACGGCGACGGTGATCGGTGTCAGCCCGGCGATGCGCGCCACCATGGTTTGCCCGCGGGTGACGGCGCCCACGCCTTCGGGCGTGCCCGTCATGATGATGTCGCCCGGCTGCAGCTCGAACAGCGTGGACAGATTGGCGATGACTTCATTGACGGACCAGATCAGGTGCGTCAGGTCGCTCGTCTGCACGATTTTTCCATCCACTTCCAGCACGATGGCGCCCGTGCTGATCTCGCCGGATACCGCGATGGGCGTGAGCGCGCCGATGGGGGCCGAATAGTCGAAAGCCTTGCCGATCTCCCACGGACGGCCCTGTTCGCGCATGCGCATCTGCAGGTCGCGCCGCGTCATGTCCAGGCCCACGCCGTAGCCGAAGATGTGCGACGCCGCGTCCGCCAGGGCGATGTCCTTGCCACCCTTGCCGATGGCGACCACCAGCTCGATTTCATGGTGGTAGTTCGATGTCTGCGCCGGATACGGCACGGTGGCCGTCACGGCGGGCGACACGGGCACGACGGATTGGTCGTCATTCGGCTTGCAAAAGAAGAATGGCGGTTCGCGGTCGGGATCAAACCCCATTTCGCGCGCATGGGCGGCGTAGTTGCGGCCCACGCAGTAGATGCGGCGCACGGGAAACTGGCTGTCGGCGCCAACGATGGGCAGGCCGGCGATGGCTTGGGGTTCAAAAATGAAGTTGGTCATGGTGAAATCCTGTTTGAAAAATCAATCGGTCAAAAACTGCTCGCGCAGCACGCCCATGGCAAGCTGCACGGGGCGGTCGGAAAAACTGAACAGCACGACATCGTCCTGCGGGCAGTCGAAGGCCACGCTGGCCCACGACGGCACGACGAAGGTGTCGCGCGGGGCGAAGTCAAACACCTGCGCGTTGATCGTCACCTTGCCGTGGCCTTCGACGACGCTGTAGACGGTGCCGTCGGTGCTGCGCGCGCGCTTGCCCTTGAAACCTTTGGGCAGCAGCTGCATGAAGGTGGCCATGGTGGGCATGGGCGAGCCGCCCGTCAGCGGATTCGTGTAGCACAGCTTGTAGCCGTGCCAGGCGTCGATGGCGTCGGTGCGCGACAGCAGATCCAGCGCTTCGCGCGAACGGGCATACGGGTAGTTGAAGACGGGCGAAGTGGCGCCCTGGTGCAGCGACTTGACGGGTGCCATGTTGTAGCCGTAGCGGGCGAAGCTCTGGCCTTCCGGGCGGCTGACCGCCTGGCTGTCCTGCGTGTCGTTTTCCGCGAAACCGGAATCGAAATAGCGCAGCATGGGAATGTCGAGGCCATCGAGCCAGACGACCGGCTCGCAGACGCCATCGACGCCCAGGTTGCCATGGTCATGCCAGGTCCACGACGGGGTGATGATGAAGTCGCCCGGATGCATGGTGGTGCGCTCGCCCGCCACTGTCGTGTAGGCGCCCTGCCCTTCGATCACGAAACGCAGCGCCGACTGGCTGTGGCGGTGCGAGGGCGCCACTTCGCCGGGCAAGATCAGCTGCAGGCCCGCGTACAGCGATTGCGTAATCGATGAACGGCCCGGCAAGGCCGGGTTTTCCAGCACCAGCACGCGGCGCACGGCTTCGTGGGCGGTGATCACTTCGCCGGCGCGCGCCATCTGCGGCGCGATGTCGGCATAGCGCCACAGGGCGGCGGCATACGGCGCCGTCGGATGGGGCGGCACCAGCGTGTGCAGGGATTGCCACAGCGGCGACAGATGCATGCCGCTCAGGGCTGCATATAATGCCTCGCGTTCGGGCGTTTGATGGGAAGTCATGCTGCGTCCTTCTCGGTGGTGGCCAGACAGGTGTGCGCCGTCCAGCCATACAGCCAGGCCAGCGCTTCATAGAATTGCGCGGGCGTGCGGCCGCGCCACAAGTCATTGCGCACCAGGCGTTCGACGCCTTTGGCGTGATACAGCCGGCCCATTTCGCGCGCCGACAGCACCACGCGGGCCGTGCGGGCGATGCGCGAGGTTTGATACAGCTGGAAGGCGGCGGCCATGTCGAAGTCGCAGGCGCGCACGGCTTCGCCCAGGGTGACGGCGTCTTCCAGCGCCATGCAGGCGCCCTGCGCCAGGTATTGCAGCATCGGGTGAGCCGAGTCGCCCAGCAGGGTCATGCGCTTCGTGCTCCAGTTGGCGACGGGGTCGCGGTCGGCCGTGCTCCAGCGTTTCCAGCTGGTCGGCTTGTGCAGCAGCTGGCGCGGCTGCGCATGCACGCCGTCGAAGTAGGACACCACTTCTTCCTTGCTGCCGTCCGTGACGCTCCACGCTTCCTGCTCGCGGCTGTGGAAAGTCACCACCAGGTTGTATTGCTCGCCATTGCGCAGCGGGTAGTGCACGAGGTGGCAGTTCGGGCCGGCCCAGACGACGGGCGCGTTCCAGCGCAAGTCGGCCGGCATGTCGGCGGCCGGCACCACGGCGCGGTACACCACGTGGCCGGAAACGCGGACCTTGTCGCCCACGATGCGCTCGCGGATGACGGACTTGACGCCATCGCAGCCGATCAGCACCTCGGCGCGGAAGCTGCGTCCTGCCGCATCGACCACGGTGACGCCGTCCGCATCTTCCACGACGTCCGTCACCTGCGAGGACGTCACAAAGGTAATCAGTGGCGAAGTGCGCACCGCGTCGAGGATGGCGCCATGGATGTCGGCGCGGTGGATCACGGCGTAGGGATTGCTGAAGCGCTGGCGAAAGGCCGCATCGACGACGAAAGTGCCTACCTCGGTCGCGTCGACGGCGTCCATCATCACCAGGCGCTCCGTGAAGACAGCCTTGGCACGCGTGCGTTCGCCCACGCCCAAGGCATCGAGCGCGGCGAAGGCGTTGGGCGCCAGCTGAATGCCGGCGCCGATCTCGCCCAAGGTCGAGGCCTGTTCCAGCACGGTGACGGCCAGCCCCAGGCGCGACAGGGACAGGGCGGCGGCCATGCCGCCGATACCGCCGCCGACGATCAGCACGGACGGTTTGTGGGTAGCTTCCATTTCTTTCCTCCAATTGATCTGTGTGCTTGCGCGATGCACGTTTGCCGTGCTCTTGGTATGGCAAGCAGTGTGCCGACAGGTCAATATTTGGTAAAGCGATGGAATACAATAACAACAATCACATTTTTAAATAATGGTGGAATCCTCTTATGTCGCGCTTCGATATCGAACTGCTGTTCATCTTTGACGAGATCTATAAAAGCCGCAATGTGACGCGCGCGGCGGAAAACCTGGGCTTGCCGCAATCGACGGTGAGCATCGGCCTGGGGAAATTGCGCACGCATTTCGGCGACCGCCTGTTCGCGCGCACCTCGAAAGGCATGGAGCCGACGCCGCGCGCGCAGAACGCGGTACAGGACGTGCGCGCCGCGATCGCCGCCTGGCAGCATGCGCTGGCCGACCAGCCCGTGTTCGACCCGGCCGCCAGCACGCGCGAATTTGCCATCTGCATGACGGACATCAGTGAAATCGTGCTGCTGCCCACGCTGCTCAACCATTTGCAGCAGATCGGCCCCCGCATCACGCTGGACGTGTCGAAGATCGCCACCGACACGCCGGCGCGCCTGGAAGGAGGCGAAGTGGACCTGGCCGTGGGCTTCATGCCGCACCTGGAATCGGGGTTTTATCAGCAGAAACTGTTCGACCAGCATTTTGTCTGCCTGGTGGCCAGCAGCCACCCGCGCATCCGCGACACGATTACTGTGGCAGAATTCCTGGCGGAGGGGCATATCGAGGTGAAAAGCTCGGGCACCGGCCACTCCATCGTGGAAAAGGTACTGGCGGCGGCCGGCGTGCAGCGGCGCATCGTGCTGAAACTGCCCAGCTTCCTGGGCGTATCGCGCATCGTCGCCGAAACCGAGTACATCGTCACGGTACCGTACCGCTACGCGTTGCAAATGCGCGACCACGAAGCGTTCCACATCCTGCCCCTGCCTGTGGCGCTGCCCAGCTTTTCAGTCAAGCAGCACTGGCACGAGCGCTACCATGAAGATGCATCGAACCGCTGGCTGCGCCAGACCATGGCGCAGCTGTTTGGGGCGGGTGATGGAACGGCATTGCCTTTTGAGTAAGTTTTCCGCATACTGGCAGACCCAGCCTTTTCATTGCCTTCAATTATGTCCATCAGCCTGCGCCCCGTCACCGTCGACAATTTTGACCTCATCAGCGAATTGCCCCTGCTGCCCCAGCAGCGCGACTACCTGGCCAGCAACGACTATTCCATGGCGCAAGCGAGTTTCCATCCCGCCACCATGCATACGCGCGCCGTGTATGACGACGAGGAAGTGATCGGTTTCCTGATGTTCGTCTCGCCCGACGACGAAGATCCACCCGGCTACTACCAGATCTGGCGCTTCATGATCGATCACCGGCGCCAGGGGCAAGGCCATGGCCGCGCCGCCCTCGCTCTGGCGCTGGCGGAAATCCGCGCCCGCCCGGACGCGCGCAGCGTCGAAATTTGCTACAAGCCCAGCAATGCCAACGCGAAACAGTTCTATGCCAGCATGGGTTTCGTGGAAAAAGGCCTGGATGCCGATGGCAATGACATGCTGGCCGTGATACAGCTCGGCGCTGCCTGACCGGGCATGGCCGGCAAGAATGACCAAACTAGTTTAAGCTGCACCGGCCCCACCACTTTACAAGGACCACCATGACCCTGATCGTCGTCGCCACCATCGATGCCCAAACTGACCATATCGGCGCCGTGCGCGCCGCCCTGGAAGCCGTCGTAACGCCCAGCCGCGCGGAAAGCGCCTGCCTGCGCTACGAGTTACACCTCGACAACAAGATCCCCACGCGCTTCATCATGCTGGAAGAATGGACCGACCAGGACGCGCTGACGGCGCATTACGCAACGCCCCACTTCAAGGCGCTGGTGGCCGCCGTGGGCGACAAGACCGTCAAGATCGACGTGGCCGAGTTGAGCAAGCTGAAGTAACCGCACGGCCGCGTTCAATCGCGCGTTCCCCAAAGAAAGTTGCCACTTATAATATGGCAACTATGGCCATCATGACACCATTCTCCCGCATACACGGCGCCCTTGCGGCTGCCGCCTTCACCGTTTGCACCGGCGCCGCCGCGCAAGCGCCCATGCCCAAGCTCGTGGGCGAGTACAATCTGCTCTCGTCGACGACCGTGCCGCCCAGCAACTGGGGCTATTCCAAGGCCCGCGTGTCGATCAAGCAGCTCGATGAGCATCACCTGCTGATCCTGCTCGCCTGCGAGTGGAAACGCGAGCCGAAAGCCGTCTGTGGCGACTATTTCTATGCCCAGTGGCGCGATGATGGCCTGTATCTGCAAGACATGAACACGTTTGCCATGCGCCTGTACTTCGATCCCGCCACGCGCAAGCTCACCATCATTTCGCGCGGCGCCGACGCCAGGCAGAGCGTGCGCCACGAAGTGTTCGGCACGACGACCGCGCCGCTGGTCGATACCGCCCTGGTGCGGCGCATGAAGCGCGAACAATCGAATGCCGACAGCAAGGAAAACCGGCGCGTGTTCGGGCCCTACACCAAGTGGGACTACCGGGAAAACCGCATCGAATTCCAGCGCCAGGACTTGACGGCACCGTGATGGCGCGCCTGATCCAGCCCATGCGGCGCCAGCTGCTGCGCCTCGCCGGCGCCCTGCTGTGCTCGCCCGTGCTCGCGCACGCGGCCGATGACGGCCTGCCCCGCGCCGTGCATCAGCGCATCCTGGCCAGCCTCGACGCTCCGCTACCGAAAGTACTCAATGTGCAGCACCTGGCGCTGATACGGCGCTTCAACATCGGCTGGTCGCCCGTGGAAAGCGGCGCGCCCATGCTCAATCCGGCCTACCCGCTGGGCAAAGGCGATACCCTGGCACTGGCCATGCAAGCCATCGCCAGCAAAGATGCGGCGCTGGCCGCGCAGCGCCTGATGGAAGCGTCGCTGCTGCTGCCCCACTTCGTGCAGATGGCCGACCTGAAACCGGGCAGCTATGCCAATGGCAAGGCGCCGTTTACCTTGACCGCCCGGCATCTGACGCTGCTGCGGCAACAGTCGTGGATGACGCTGGAAATGCTGGGCATGGGCGCGGAAGACTACCTGACCGAAGGCTACTGGCCCACCCCGTCCGTTGACGGCAAGCGCCCGTATGGCGACTTCACGAATTACCCGGTTGAAATGGCACAGGCGCTGGGCTTGCCCGTCCGCAAGCAAGCGGACGGCAGCCTGGCCATTACGCCCGCACTGAGAACGGAAATGAAAGCGCTGCACCAGCAGACCATGCCTGCGCTGCAAGTGTTCGTGCGGGAAGCGGGCTTGCGACGCAATACGGTCTGAAGCGTAGCCGGCTTCCTGTCGATTACGTACGGCACTCCCCGACCAAATACTATTCCGGCGGATGAGCAGCCCGCATCGCCGTCCGACGCGGTTCCGAAGCGTGACAATTGCCCTCGCATTTATGCGCATGGCAGCTTGTTTTCAAGCCTGCTCAATCTGATTCCCCCCTTGTCACGGTCTGCTTGGACTGGAAGCGATTGGCAGGCCCATCCTCGAATCCAATCATTTTTGGTGGCGATGGGTCTTTTCTATGAGCATATGTCAACACACGCAATGCGACAGATAGCGGTACGCCATTTGTTCGCAAGTATTTTGCTGCCACTGCAGTGCCAAGCATTTCCTGGAAAATAATCGCAACGTCTATTTTTTGTGCGGTCAATGCATCGATTCGTCTTCGACGATCAAGCTCCTCTTGCGCCAGGCCACTGATGTAATTTTTATTTAGCATGTAAATTTATGTTAAGTAGCGACAAATAATCACCGCTTGCGCCTGGGGTACCGCAATTATGCGGGGCTACATTCAATCATCCTTTTCCAGCCTCTTGCGTATCTCTGCCCTGACCCTGTGAATACGGCTTCGCACTGTTCCCATAGGACAGCCCATCTTCATTGCAATCTCCCCGTAGCTCATACCATCATTCTCACGTAGCAATAATGCTTCTTTCAACAGAGGCGGCAAGTTGGCGATCAATCGAACAATCTCCAGCCCAGCTTCCATTGCACTACATATTCCCTCTGGACTATTTTCATTAGAAATATTTAATGCATCAACAACATCATTCACACCGTCGAATGAGCACAATGTACTTGATTCAATTTTTAATTCATTACGATAATAGTGTTCGATACTATTCATGGCTATTGAATACAACCATGCATATAACGTCGAGTAGCTACGACATTCTTTAAACCATTGAAATGCATTGAGAAAGATAATCTGAACCATATCATCGATATCTTGCTTATGATGAACATGATGACTTACCAAACTTCTCATATGAACACTATATTTGACATAGAGCGTATGAAATGCCGATGGGTCACCGACACAAATGCTTTCCCTTATGAAATTTTCATTATTTTCAAGCATGAATCGGTCATCGACACCAAAGATGAGCTTGTATCCTAGCAGTAAGAATTTATCCTAAAATCAATACACCAATAATCTTGATTTATATCAATGTCAAAAACATGACAGAGTACCATCGAAAAATTAATTAAATAAATACTTTCCGACGAAAATAATTAAAATTGGAAATTATTTTTTCTCATTGCAAAAATACCTATTTATAAAGAAATTTTAATTTATATTGCATAAATAATTTTTCATTTTGGAAATTTTTGCAAGCAGGCATTTATTGATGTGCTCGTTTTCGTGTGCAGCAAAAAATTTTTATATAGTAATATCTAAAAAACTTACGCACCTGAATGAGCATTTTTGATGATTAAAGATACAAGAACTTCATACGTCATCGAGTTCACGCAGCGAACGACGCGGGTATTAAGGTCGCTCGATGTCAATTCGGGGCGAATGAAGATTGATATAAAAGACACGGCGATGCCGTTCGACACGCGCATAGTTGATGCCTGGGTCAGCGTGGAAGACGGTGTCCTGTGGCTGGAGCATGAAACGGAAGGGGAGCATACGGTGAAAATCAGACTTGCTAAAGTGCTACGTTGGTCACGCCAGCCCAGATGGTAGCCAAACTGCAGACGTCACTCTGCAATTCGGGGGCTGTTCCCATCATATAATCTACTTGCCCACGCCGTCGGTCGATGGCAAGCGTCCGTACGGCAACTTCACACCCTGTGGAATTCCCCTAGGGAAATAGCGCAGGCTACCGTTGGGCTGCCCGTGCACCAGCAGGCTTACAGGGAATCGAGCCTCGTCAGCATCGTGGCCGCCTGCTGCCGGAAGGCCGCGATCGTCGCCGCGTCCATCTTCTCCAACTGGCGATACGCCATGCCGATGCGGGGATTGCGTTCCAGGGTGTCGGCATTGCGATGGAAAAAGTCCCAGTACAAGGCATTGAAGGGACAGGCGCGCTCGCCGACGCGCGCCTTTTTATCGTAATGGCAGCCTTTGCAATAATCGCCCATGCGGTCGATATACGCGGCGCTGGAGACATACGGCTTGGTGGCCAGCAGCCCGCCATCGGCGAACTGGCTCATGCCGACGGTATTGGGCAACTCCACCCATTCGAAAGCATCGATATAAATGCCCAGGTACCAGCCATGCACCCTGGCCGGATCGAGGCCGGCCAACAGCGCGAAATTGCCGATCACCATCAGGCGCTGGATGTGATGCGCATGCGCCTGTTCCAGCGACTGGGTGATCGCCTGCGACAGGCAATGCATCTTCGTCTTGCCATCCCAGAACCATGAAGGCAGCGGGCGCGCGTGGCCAAAAAAGTTCTTCTCCGCATAGCCGGGCATATGCGCCCAGTAAACACCGCGCACATACTCGCGCCATCCCAGTATCTGGCGGATGAATCCCTCCACCGCAGCCAGGGGCGCATGGCCGGCGTGATAAGCCGCCTGCGCCCTCGCGACGACTTCGCGCGGGTTGAGCATTTTGACGTTCAGCGCGAACGACAGCAGGGAATGAAACAAGCGCCATGCCTTGCTGCTCATCGCATCCTGGAAATCGCCAAAATGCGGCAAGGCCCGCTCGATGAAGGCATCGAGCTGCTGCAGCGCCTCATCCCGGTTCAGCGCCCACGCCAGCCGGTCGGCGTGAGGAGCGCCAAAGCTTTTCACGCCTGCGGCAACGATGGATTGCCATAATTGCCCATGATCGTGCAGCGTGCGCGAGTCTTGCGGCTCGGCCGGCGTGCCGCGCCATGGCTTGCGGTTATCGTGGTCGAAGTTCCATTGGCCGCCGACGGGTTTTTTCGCGTCCTCCATCAGCACCTGCTGCGTGCTGCGCATCTGGCGGTAGAAAAACTCCATCAGCCATTGCTTGCGTCCGGCGAAAATATCGGCAGCCTCATGGCGTGCCGTATAGAAATGCTCGCTGTCGACCATCAGCCAGGGGATGGTCGAGCGCCTTCCCGCCTGGTACAGCTGCTGGTCGAGGCGCCATTCGTCGGGTGCCTGATACTCGAAGGCGCAAGCGTCATAGTGACGAATCAGCGCTTCGATATTCTCCGGCATCGTCCGCGTGCTTGCCACCTCGTCGATGGCGATGTAATGCACGCTGTGGCCAAGCTGGCGCAGCTGGCGCGCCAGATCACGCATGGCCGCGAAGATCGCCAGGATTTTCTGCGCATGATGCAGCACATAATCGGTTTCTTGCCGCACTTCCATCAGGACATAGATGGTGGCGGCATCGACTTCGGTGAACCAGCGATGCTGCGCATTGAGCTGGTCGCCGAGTATCAGGCGCAGTGTGGGCTTGGGAGACATGATTGTCCTGTATCAATTAACATCGCGTCGGCTAAGCTTGCGGCACGGGCTGCGGCGCCGGCTGCGGCATAGGAGCGGGTGCCGGAGCGGGCTCCGGCACCGCCTTGCCATGCGTGTCCTGCTCGCCTTCGGCCGGCACGGCCAGCGGCGCTGGCGGCACGCCTTCCTGCAGCAAGTCTCCCGGCTCTTCCACCGGTTCGTCCTGCGGCTCATCGACCGGTTCCACATGGCGCAGCGGCGGTGGCGGCTTACCGCCGGGGAAGATGGCGTCGCGCGACAGCTTGCCCGTGTCCAGCGCCGTCTTGAAGAAGTCGCCCACCACCAGCACGGCGTTGTGGCCGCCCTGGCCCCAGTAATTGCTGCGCATGGTGACGCGCGCGTCATTGAAACCTACCCAGGCGCCGCCCACCAGTTCCGGGTGCATCAAAATGAACCAGCCATCCGCATTGTTTTGCGTGGTGCCGCTCTTGCCGGCCACGTCGGAGCGGATGCCGAAGCGGCTGCGGATGGCCGTGCCCGTGCCGCGGTCGATGACGCCGCGCATCATGTCCGTCAGGGTGGCGGCCGATGCCTCTTGCATCGCGCGCTGGGGCTTGTCTTCGCCGAAGCGGGCGATGACCTTGCCTTCACGGTCCGTGATGTGCGTGACGACGAACGGCAGGCGCGCTTCGCCCTGGGCCGCGATGCTGGCGTAGGCGTTGACCATTTCCAATAAGGTGACGGGACTGGTACCCAGCGCCAGGGACGGCACTTTTTCCAGCTTGCTGTCGCGAATGCCCAGCGCGCGCGCCAGCTTGATGATCGGCGGCAAGCCGACGTCCTGCATCACTTGCGCCGTGATGGTGTTTTTCGAGTAAACAAGGCCGTCGCGCATGGTCATGTCGCGCCCCGTGGTGCCGCTCATGTCAGTCGGGCGCCATTTGGTGCCGTCGGCCGCCTTGATATCCATCACTTCATCGCGGTAGACGTGGTCGGGGCTCAGGCCCTTTTCCAGCGCCGCGCCATACACGATGGGTTTAAAGGTGGAGCCGGGCTGGCGCGCCGCCTGCGACACGTGGTCGAATTGCTCGCGCGCAAAGTCGCGGCTGCCCACCCAGGCGCGCACGGCGCCCGTGGCCGGGTCCATGGCCGTAAAACCCGCTTCCAGGCGCGTCTTCGACTTGCGCAGGGCCGCCATGAAGGCGCGGTCGCCCTTCAGTTGCGCCAGCGCAGCCTCGGGCGTGCCGCCGGCCGCCGTCAGCTTGCGGTAGTCGCCCGACTCGCGCACGAAGGAATCGAGCAGGGCCGGATGCGATTTCCAGAAATACTCGAACGGTACGCTGCCAGCCTGCATGCCTGCGTACATGCCCGTCGAAGTGGACGACGGCACACCCGCGCGGCTCCATTCCACGTCGGCGATCGCCTGCAAGGCGTTCGCCTGGCGTTCGACGGCGCGCTCGGCCGCCTGCTGCAAATCGTGGTCCAGCGTGGTGTGCACCACCAGGCCATCGCGCTCCAGGTTGTAATCGTTTTCGTCGGCCCAGTCGATCAGCCACTTGCGCACATAGGCCGTGAAATGGCTGTCCGATTGCGCCCGCTCGCTCTGGCGCTCGAAATGCAGGCGCAGCGGACGCTTGATCAACTGTTTATAGCGCGCCTCGTCGATAACGTCGTGCTTGCGCATCTGCCCCAGCACCACGTTGCGGCGCTGCAGCGAACGCTCGGGATTGCCGACGGGATTGTAGTAATTCGTGCCCTTGAGCATGCCGACCAGGGTGGCGCTTTCCAGGATGTCGAGGCGCGAGGCTGGCTTGTCGAAGTAAGTGCGGGCCGCCATTTCGATGCCGTAAGTGTTGTACAGGAAAGGCACCGTGTTCAAATACGCTTCCAGGATTTCCGTCTTGCTGTAGGTGGCCTCGATTTTGAGGGCCGTGATGAGCTCCTTCAGCTTGCGGTTCAGGTTGCGCGAGCGGCCTATCTCCTCGGGGAACATATTGCGCGCCAGCTGCTGCGTGATGGTGGAACCGCCCTGGGGGTTGCCACCCGCAGTGTGCAGGATGGCGCCCGCCGTGCGCGTGAAATCGATGCCGTGGTGTGCGTAGAAACGGTGGTCTTCCGTCGAGATCAAGGCGCTGATCACGTTCGGCGAAATCTGTTTTAACGTGACCCGTTCCTGCAAGCCCTGGTCGAAACGCACCAGTTCCTTGCCGTCGGTGCTGACCATGGTGCTCGGTGCGGCCGCGCGCGCCTGGCGCAAATCGTGGATGCTCGGCGTCAAGGGTATCAGCAGCAGCAGGTACAGCGTCAACAAGGCCAGCAAAGCCAGGAACGCCCACAGGCCCAGCACCAGCGCGCGCCGCACGGGCGGCAAGGTCATCAAGTGCGCATGGCCGCGCCGGTACAGCACCACTGCCTTGACCCACGCCAGCCCCGCCACACGAACGACCTGCGCGCGCCCCTGTATCCACGCCTGCCGTGCTTTTTCCTGAAACTGCTCCATGCCTGATGCCATGCTTGTAACCTTGTCTGATGCCGGATGATCCGTTTCAGCAAGTATATAGGGCGGGCAACAAAGCGGGCCGGATTTTACGCCTGGCAGGCATCGAGGCGCGCCAGCGTGACGCCGACATACGCGCCCACGCAGCGCTCGTCATGCGTTGTAAACGGGTTTTCCAGCTGCAGCAGGCCGCAATCACAGACGACGGGATCGACGCTGACGACGACGCCCAGCGCCAGGTAGCGCCAGCCATCGAGGCGCAGCAAGCGCTTTTCCCGGCCGGGATTGGAGGTGAAGATCGCGTCCCAGTCGTCGCTCTCGCTGGCTTGCGGCCACAGTTCGAGCCGAACTTCCGTGCCGGCGGCCAGTTGGGCGCCGCCAAACTCGTCCATCACGTGCAGGCGCTGGCCGTCCACCTCGATGACGGCTTCCAGGTACGCTCCCTCGGAGGCGATGAAGGTGGCGCCGACGATGCTGGCCGTCACTTCGGCGCCTGCTCCAGCAGGGCCGGCAATTCCTTCAGCATGGCGTCGCGCGTGCGCAGGCCCGCCGATGGCAAGCCTTTCTGCTCGTCCTGCACCAGGCGCGCAAACACGATGCTGCGCTCGCCCTTGCTGGCCCAGCCCACGAACCAGCCATAGCCATGCGCTTCGTCAAAGCTGCCGTCGGCCTTGCGCGTGAAGGCCGCGCCCGTCTTGCCGTGCACTTGCCAGCCATCCACGTCCGCCAGGCGCGTCAAGCGCTGCGTTGCCTGCATCGCCTGTTTCGTCACGGGCAACTGGTAATTGACCAGTTTGCGCAAGAAACCCAGCTGTTCCAGCGGGGATATTTTCAGCGAAGAGCTGATCCACGAGCGCTCCAGGCTATTGTCCTTGCCCTTGTCGCCCGACACATCCGCATTCCCATAGCGCAAAGCCTTGGCGTACTTCTGGAAGCGCTCGGCGCCCAGCGCCTGCGTGATCTGCTGCGAATACCAGACCACGGAATACTGCATCCAGCGCGACGGATCCGTATCCTGGCGCCACGCTTCACCGCCCCAGTCCACATAGCCCTGGCGGTATGGCAGGGTCGGCTGGTGCTCATCCTTGAGGAAACCGGCGTCGTAGCCCATCAGGCTGAGGGCGATCTTGAAGGTCGAGGCGGGCGTGACTCTGTCGATGCAATTACCCTCTTGCAACAAGACGGCGCCCGTTTTGGCATCGGCCATGGCGGTGCAGATGGTGCCGGCCTGGGCCTGCGAGGCGGCCAGCGTGGCGCCTGCCAGGCCGAGGATGAACGGGAAGAATGCGCGGTATTTCATGGGCCTCCGGGGCTGGGGAGAAGGACAAGGCGAGATTGTACCGGTCAGCACGGCGCGATGCCAGCGCTGATGCAGCACCTGAGAGCTAGCGCCCCGCCGGCGCGCCCGGCTGGCGCTCCCGCTTCAGCCGTTCCTCTTCCAGCTCGTCCATGCCCAGCTTTTCCTCGTCGATCAGCGCATGCTCGCGCCGTTCACGTTCCCGTTCCTGTTCCAGGCTGTCATCGCCCACTTCCCGCTCGATTTTCTCCGGCATGCTGTCTTCCTTCACGGTGGTTGAGTGAAAAGCTCAGGCAAGCTGGCCCGCCTGCGCCACGGCGTCGTGCGGATGCAGGCTTTCCATATGCCGTACGGTAACACGCGCCTGCGCATAATGTTGCGCCAGCGCCGCCTGCACGCGGCGGGCCGCGTCTTCGACATACATCAGGTTAGCACCATTCAAGCGCGCGAACGCCTGCTCGTCGGCCCGTTTCACGGCCGTTTGCAGCGGCGTGGCCAGCGCCGCCTCGACCAGGTCAATCAAGGGAAACAGGTCCAGCTCCGCCTGCTCCGTCAATGCCACGCTGACCGTCGCCGTGCTGCGCTGGCTGTGCGGTGTGGCCAGGCTCGCGTGTTCCTGCAGCCAGTCGCGCGCGGCGATGCCATCGATGCCAGCCTCGCCGAACCGCGCCGCAAACGCGTCGGCAAGCAGTTGCCGCGCCAGCGCCGCCGAACAGGGACAGGTCGACGAATAGCCGATCTCCACCGTCAGGGTCAGGGCAAAGCCCTGCGCAGAAACACTCGCCTGCAGGCGCACGGGATACGATTTCCAGCCCGACAGCCCCGCCGTCAGCAGCGCCGGCTGGCGCCGCAGCACGGGAAACGCCAGCGCGAGGCGTGCCTGCGTGCTGCCGCAATCGGCATGACTGTCCACCATGCGTCGCAGCACGGCTGCCAGCGTACCCGCATCGAGCGGCTGCGCGGCGGCAAACGCATCGAGCAGCAGATACAGCCGCGACATGTGGATGCCCTTCACGTGCGGATCGGGCAAGTCCACCTGCACATCGGCCCACGCATGCACTTGCTGCGCCTGCCCGCCCTCTTCCAGCCACAGGGGCAAGGCGATGTCCTGCATGCCGACCCATTCCAATGGCAAGGGGTGGCCCAGGTGGGGGCCGGCGGCCACATCGGGCAAGGGAGAGGAAACGGAATCGCGCTTCATGGTCATGGCTCCATATGCAAACAAGTTGCATATCATGAAGAAAAACTCTCGCATTTGCAAGTATCTTGCATTAAAGCGATGCGATGATTCTACTTGACTCCTTTACATATGTCAGATAATGTTGACACATGACAGACATAAATACACCAACGGCCGGCGACCGCTTGCTGGCCATTCTGGCGGCGCTCGACAACCCGCACCGGCTGCGCATCATCGCGGCGCTGGCCAGCGGCGGGCGCATCTACATCAGCCAGCTGGCGCGCGACCTGGGCATCAGCCGGCCCCTGCTGCATTTGCACCTGCAAAAGCTGGAGCGCGCGGGACTGGTCACCAGCCAGCTGGAGCTGTCGCACGACGGCAAGGCCCTCAATTACTTCGAAGCCAGCCCATTTGAATTGCTGCTGACGCCGGCCAGCATCGCCGCGGCGGCGTCTTCGCTCACCCCCAACCCGGATTAATCCTGAACTGTAGAGGTCATCATGTCTGAAAATGTCTTTTTCGCCGCCTTATTCTTCCCCTGCACGGCCGCCGTCATCATCTTCGCCCTCAAATATACGTCCGGCATCATGCAGGCGCGCGCCCGGCTGGCGCAAGACAGCGCCTACCAGGAACTGGCCAGATCCATGGCCGCCGCGCAAGCGGAAACGGCAGCGTCACTGGCCGCACTGAACGCCTCCGTGGCGCAGATCCAGACCCGCCTGAGCAAGCTGGAAACCATCCTCAAGGAAGTCGAATAAGCCCTTTGATTGCTACCCCACGACCAGGAGACGCACCATGAACACCGTATCGACCGCCCGTCTGTATGCGCTGCGCGCCATGTATCTGCTGGTCGTCCTGGGCCTTGGCAGCGTGCTGTGGCCCGGCATCGTCACGCCGCACCAGCCGTGGGAGCTGATGCGTGGCACGGTGAACTGCATGCTGGCCGCGTTCTCGCTGCTATGCCTGCTGGGCCTGCGCTATCCGCTGCAGATGCTGCCCGTGCTGCTGTGGGAAGCGCTGTGGAAGACCCTGTGGCTGCTGCTCGTGCCGCTGCCGCAATGGCTGCGAGGCGGCCTGGATCCTGCCACCACGCAATATGTGTTTGAAATTTCATTCGTCGTGCTGGTCTACCTGGCCATACCGTGGCGCTATGTGCATGCGCACTACATTCTCAAGCCGGGTACGCCCTGGCGCCAGCTCAGCCAGCCTTGCGAAACGTCAGATTGATGCGCTGCGCGCCCAGCAACGCGTGCTCCCCCTCCTTCAGGGGCGCCACGCCGTGGAAGCGCAGGCGGTCGGGGCCGCCCCACACCACCACGTCGCCATGCAGCAAAGGAATGCGGGCCGCCTTGTCGGCCCGCTCGGCGCCGCCGAACAGGAAAGTGGCGGGCAGGCCCAGCGAGACGGAAACGATGGGCGCGGTGAAATCGCATTCATCGCGGTCCTGGTGCAGGGCCATGCGCGCACCGGGCGCATAACGGTTGACCAGGCAGGCGTCGGGCGTGAAGCCCGGATAGCCGGCCGCCAGCGCCGCCTGCTGCGCCAGGCGCAGGAACACGGGCGGCATCGGCGGCCAGGGGCGGCCGCTGGCCGGATCGAGCCGCGCATAGCGGTAGCCGCGTCCATCCGTGATCCAGCCCTGGGCGCCGCAATTGCTCATGGCAACGGACATGCGCAAGCCACCCGGCGTGGCCATGTGGCGCAGGGGCGCCGCCAGCACGATGGCGTGCAGCGCCGGCAGCAGCTCATCCAGATAAGGCAGCGCGAAAGCGCGCAGCAGGAGCGACGCGGACGAACCGGGCACCAGCGGCGCGGGAGCGGCCGGAGCCTGGTCTTCATCGGCAAACAGGGACAGGTTCATGCCGCCTATTGTAGGCGCGGCACGGAAAAAGCGCGCGCGGCTGGTCCATGCTGCGCTACAGTAGCGTTTCCAGCCACTACCCGACTCCCTGACGATGGATCACTACGCCGATTTGCTGCAAACCCTCGCGCAACAGGAAGAATCCCTGCAATTCGAACGCTTCGACAACGACGCCGCGCTGGCCGTGGGCCTGTGGATCGTTGAAGAAGTGCGCAAGCGGGGCAAGGCCGTCACCGTGAACATCACGCGCAACGGCCAAGTCCTGTTCCACCACGCCATGACGGGCGCCACGGCCGACCAGGCAGACTGGATACGCCGCAAGAACCAGACGGTGCAGCGCTTTTGCCACAGCTCCTACTACATGGGCATCTCGTATAAAAGCCGCGGCAGCACCTTCGAAGACGTGAAATACCTCGACGACATCGAGTATGCGGGCCACGGCGGCGCCTTCCCCTTGCTGATACGCGGCGTGGGACTGGTCGGCACGGTGAGCGTTTCCGGCCTGGCGCAAGCGGACGACCACGCGCTGGTGGTGGCGGCGCTGCAGGCGCAGCTGGAACGCTAGGCGGCCAGCGCCCGGCGCAAGGCGGCGCGCGCCAGCAAGCGCGTGGAGTCGAGCGTCGGCAGCGGCGAATTGGCGTCGCTGATGATCAGCGGGATTTCCGTGCAGCCGAGGATCACGGCGTCGCAGCCCTGCTCTTGCAAGCCGCCGAGGATGGACAGGAAGCGCGCCACGCTGTCCGCCTTGACGACGCCCGGCACCAGTTCTTCCATGATGATGCGGTTGATCTCGCTGCGTTCGTCCTCGCCGGGCCGCACGCAAGCGATGCCGCGCGCGGCCAGCCGGTCCGGATACACGGCGCTGTCGACCAGCCAGCGCGTGCCCGTCAGCCCCACTCTTTGAAAACCACGCGCGGCCGCTTCGGCGGCGACGACGTCCGCGATATGCAGCCACGGCAGCGGCGAACGGGGCGCCATCAGCTCGAATGCCTGGTGAATGGTGTTGTCGGGGCAGATCAGAAACTCGGCGCCGGCGGCGGCCAGCTTGCGCGCCGACGCCAGCATCAGCTCGGCCACGCCGGCCAGGTCGCCCCCGTTCAGGCAATCCACATAGCGCGCCAGCGACGGCGTGTGCAGCGTCACTTCCGGATGTGCATACGCTCCCAGTGCATGCGCGCCCTCTTCGCAGATGGTGCGATAGCACAGGGCCGCGCCTTCGGCCGAACAGCCGACGATACCGATATGTTTGCTCATGATCTTCCTCCTAGATTAAATGCGCTGGCCGCCGTCGATGGGAATTTCCGCGCCCGTGATGTACGAGGCGCGCTCGCTGCACAGGAACTCCACCAAATCGGCCACTTCGGCCGTCGTGCCCAGGCGGCGCAGGGGGATTTGCGTGTCGACGATGTGCGAGGTGCCGGGCGACAGGATGGCCGTGTCGATCTCGCCCGGCGCGATGGCGTTCACGCGCACGTTCAGCGGCGCCATGTCGTTGGCCATTTCGCGCGTCAGCGACGCCAGCGCCGCCTTCGAGCTGGCGTAGGCGGAACCGGCAAACGGATGTACGCGGTAGCCGGCGATCGAGCACAGGTTCACGACGGCACCGTGCGCATTCGACAATTCCTGCGCAAAGCCGCGCGTCAGCGCCAGCGGCGCAAAGAAATTCGTGTTGTACATTTCTTGCCAGGTCTGCATGTCGGTGGTCAGCGAATTGACGCGCGAGCCGCCCGGCCCCTTCGGCGACACGCCCGCATTGTTCACCAGCGCGTGCAGCTTCGAGTCGCCCAGCATGGGGCGCAGGGTGTCGACCATCTGCCCGATCTGGCTTAAATCCGACAGATCCATGCACACATGCGTGTTGTGTTCCTGGCTGCGCGGGCAGCCGCCGGGAATCGGGCTGCGCGAGACGGTGATGACGCGCCAGCCCAGGCTGCGGAAGCGTTCGGCCACGGCGTGGCCGATGCCGCGGCTGGCGCCCGTGACGATGGCGGTTTTTTGTTCACTCATGTTCTTCCTTGTTCTGTTCTTGTTCGGTTGGGCCGGCGTGGATGCGCTCCTGGCGCATGACATAGGCCAGCATCTGCGTCCCGCCGTCGAGGATGTCCTGTTCGATGGCGCGCCGCGCGGCCGCGCTGTCGCGCTGGCGCAGCGCGCTGATGATGGCGTGGTGGTGGCCGACCCGCATGTCGGGCGAAAAACTGGCGTAGCCGGCGGCGATCAGGGGCGCCGTCTGCATCCACAGGTGGTCGACGAAGCGTTTCAGGGTCGGCATGCCGGCCGCCTGCGCCAGCGCAAGGTGAAACGCCTGGTTGCATTGCAGGGCCGCCGCCAGGTCGTGCCGCGCGATGGCCTCTTCATTGGCCTGCAGCAGGCGTTCCAGGTCGGCCAGGGTGGCGGCGTCGATGCGCTGCGCCGCCTCGAATGCGCCCAGCCCTTCCAGTTCCAGGCGCAGCGCGCGGATTTCCAGGTAGCGCGCCACGCTGAGCACGGGCACGCGGAAGTCGCGCGGCGAGCGCAGCACCAGCGCCTCTTCCTGCACCAGTTGCAGCATGGCGTCGCGCACGGGCGTGACGCTGGTGCCGAGCTGGAGCGCCAGTTCGCGGATGCGCAGCCGGTCATTCGGCTGGAAGCGCCCCGCCGCCAGCGCGTCGCGCAGCATCGCATAGACGGATTTGCCCAGGTTGACGTGCACCAGGCTGTCCAGGGAATGGTTCATAGGCATTTTCAGATTTTTCAGATTATGATGCATCATACATCAACGCATAAAACAGTGTTTTTCCAGACGTGCGCCGCAGGCAGGAAACACCGCCAGCACGTACAATCAGCCGCCACCGTATCGAAAGGAGCGCACTTGAACTGGGATTATCCGCACGCCCACACCCTGCCCGTCACACCCGAAGCGGGCGACATCGATGGCTTGCAGCACACCAACAACGCCGTGTATGTGCGCTGGTGCGAGCATATCGCCTGGCACCACTCGGCCACGCTGGGACTGGACCTGGACGATTACCGGCGCCTGGACCGGGCCATGGCGATACGCCGCGGCGAATACGACTACCTGCTGCCGACGCGGGCCGGCGAAGCGCTGACCCTGGCCACCTGGCTGTGCGCCAGCGACGGCCGCTCCAGCATGGAACGGCGCTTCCAGCTGATCCGCGACAGCGACGGCGCCACCGTCGTGCGCGCACGCTGGGAATTGATTTGCATCGAATTGAGCAGCGGCCGCGCGCGCCGCCTGCCGCCCGAGTTTCTGGCCGTGTACGAGCCGGCCATCGTGGCGGCGCGTCAACCGGTGCAGGCTTAGGCGGCCTGGCGTGCCGGCTCCAGCGCGATCAGCACCAGCAAAATGGCCAGCGGCACGGCCAGCGCGGCAAAACCCACGGCCAGGTAGGCAAAGGCGGCCAGGATGGCGCCCACGGCAAAGCCCAGCAAGGGCCAGAAGCATTTGACGCAGCGCTCGCGCGTGGCGCCATCGGCCGCGCCGCGCAGCACGTCGACCGTATCGATCACCAATTGCGTGACGTTGCCCGTCATCATGGACGTGGGCGCCAGGTGCGCCAGCAGCAACCGGCTGATGGCGCTGTGCGCACCCATGGCCGCCGCGCCGAACAGGCCGGCCGCCATCGCCAGCGCGCCCGGCTGCGCCGCCAGCGGTTCGGCCAGCACGCCAGACACCATGAAACCGAGCAGCAGCGCCAGCTCCAGCAGCAGCGCCAGGCGCAGCGCCGGTCCGCCGCGGCGCTCGACCGCCACGCTCAGGAGCCGCGTCGCCGCCACGCCCACGATAAACGCAGGGAAGGCCAGCAGCTTGAGGGCTATCGAGGCATGCGTGGCATTGGCCAGCGCCGCGCCGATCAACACGAAATTGCCCGTCACATGGGCCGTGAACAGGCCGAACAGGGCGACAAAGCCCAGGGTATCGACATAGCCGGCCAAAAAGCCCAGGCTGATCGCTTGCAAACGGCTACGCTGCGCAAGATGCATGCATGCTCCTTGAAATTTATCATCATGATACCGTGCCGCCGGCGCTGCCTGCAGCGCTTTTGCGCGCCGTTCGGCGAAGATGCGGGGCTTTTCTTGCGCCTCCGCAGTGCAACATGCATTTCGCTCCTGCTTTGCGCGCCCATGCTTTAGAATCAGCGACCTCAGCCCCGTAAAAACAGGATAAAACATATGACGGCAGTCGGGAATACCGAACCACAAGAGCTCAAGCGCGGCCTGAAAAGCCGCCACATCCAGCTCATCGCCTTGGGCGGCGCCATCGGCACCGGCCTGTTTCTGGGCATCGCGCAAACCATCAAGATGGCCGGCCCTTCAGTGCTGCTGGGCTATGCCATCGCCGGTGTGATCGCCTTCCTGATCATGCGCCAGCTGGGCGAGATGGTGGTCGACGAACCGGTCGCCGGCTCCTTCAGCTACTTCGCCGACAAATACTGCGGCCACCTGCCCGGCTTCCTGTCGGGCTGGAATTACTGGGTACTGTATATACTCGTCAGCATGGCCGAGTTGACGGCCGTCGGCATCTATGTGCAGTACTGGTGGCCGGGCGTGCCGACCTGGGTCTCGGCGCTGATCTTCTTTTGCGCCATCAACGCCATCAGCCTGCTGAACGTGAAAGCCTTTGGCGAAATGGAATTCTGGTTCGCCATCATCAAGGTGGTCGCCATCATCGGCATGATCGTCTTCGGCGCTTACCTGCTTGCCTCCGGCGACGCGGGCCCGCAAGCGTCGGTGGCCAACCTGTGGCAGCACGGCGGCTTCTTCCCGAATGGCTGGCAGGGCCTGGTGATGGCCATGGCCGTCATCATGTTCTCGTTCGGCGGCCTGGAACTGGTGGGCATCACGGCGGCCGAAGCGGATGACCCGAGCACGACGATTCCACGCGCCACCAACCAGGCCATCTACCGCATCCTGATCTTTTACATCGGCGCACTGGGCATTTTGTTGTCGCTGTACCCGTGGCAAAACGTCGTCACCGGCGGCAGCCCCTTCGTGCTGATCTTCCATGCGCTCGACAGCAACCTGGTGGCCACGGCCCTGAACGTGGTGGTGCTGACTGCCGCCCTGTCCGTCTACAACAGCGGTGTGTACTGCAACACGCGCATGCTGTTCGGCCTGGCCAAGCAAGGCAATGCGCCGCGCGCGCTGCTGCACTTGAACCGCCGCGGCGTGCCTTTGGCGGCGCTGGGCGTGTCGGCCCTGGCGACGGGCGCCTGCGTGGTGGTCAATTACTTCATGCCGGGCGAAGCGTTCGAAGTACTGATGGGACTCGTGGTCTCGGCGCTGATCATCAACTGGGCCATGATCAGCTGGATCCATTTGCGCTTCCGCGCGCAGAAAAAAATCGAAGGCAAGACGACCTTGTTCCAGAGCCTGGGCTACCCATTCACCAACTACCTGTGCCTGGTCTTCCTGGCCGGTATTCTGGTGATCATGTACCTGACGCCGGGCCTGCGCATCTCCGTCTACCTGATCCCCGTCTGGCTAGGCGCCCTGGGCGTCGGTTACCGGGTCAGGCAAAGCAAGGCCAAAGCCTGACGCGACACCTTCGCGCCAAAGAAAAAGCCCGCCTTCTTGCGAAGACGGGCTTTTTTTCCGCACGCTATGCGCCGGCCGCCCCATTCTTGGCTTCCTGTGCCGCGGGCATGGCGTCCCCCTGCCACGGGCTGATCCACTGACCGGGATAGGATTGCAGCATGATATCGTCGTTCAGTGTCAGCAAATCCTGTTTGTGCCGCTCGGCCCTTCCCTCGACAGTCTCGTCCGTGGTACCCGTCTTGTAAGGCCACAGCAGCGTGAGCAAGTCGCGCTGCACCGAATGCTGGGTCGGCGTGGTCGTGTCCGACTCCAGCTTGCCCATCACATATGTCATGACATGCGTGGACTGGGTGGCTGTTTGTTGCAGGCTCGCTTTGACCAGCTTGCCTTCCTTGTAGGCCAGTTGCGCATCGCTGCTGGCCGTGTCTTCGATCTGGTGGTAGGTGTAATTCTGTGATTCCACCGCTTCCGTCAAGCGCAACGGCACGCCGGGGATCAAGGGCATGTGGAAGCTGGCGCTCAGCTTTGATTGCTGCTGCTGCCGGATCGAGCGCTCGTCCTGGCTGGCGCCGGCCAGGGTCGTCTGTTGCGACAGTTCATAGTTGAAGCCATCCGTTTCCGCCAGGCGCATGGAATTGCCCGATTTCGGCGTTTGCGACACCGAAGCGCTGAAGTCCGCCATGCCGGTCAGGATCGCCTTGTCCTCGGCGGCCAGGCGCCACTTGCCCGCCGCCGGTACGCCGCGCGCATCCTGCGGCGCGGCGGCGTTGCTGTGCAAGGCGCCAAACGCATCCTTGAACATCGACATCAGCGCCGGATCGCCATGCCCACGCGACGCGGCCTGGCCGATCTGCTTCATATAACTGCTCATGGCCTTGGCCTGCTGTTCCTGGCTGCCCAGGGCATTGAGCTTGCTGGCGTCCACCTTCACGTCCAGCGATCCGGCCACGCCCTTGAAGCTGACCTTGCGCTGCGCGCTGTCGGCCTGGAAGTCCAGCGTCTGCGTGCTTTGCGGCTCGGTGCGCACTTTCACTTCCGCGTGCAAGTTCACCGACGCCAGCACGTTCTGGTCAAATTGCATCAGACCGCTCAAGCTGATCTTCGGCTGGCCCTGCGCCATGCCATCGATGGCTTCCTGGAAGGCCTGCGCCAGGCCGCCCAGCGCGCCGGCCTCGGCCTCGCTGAGTTCGCCGCTCGTGCTCATGCGCACGGCCAGGCCATCGTCCTGGCTATCGAGCGACAGCTTGACCTCCACGCCGCTCCTGGTGGTGATGCCGAGAGTGACCTTGTCTTCGCCATTGCCGTGCAAGCTGGCCGCTTGCATGGCCCCGATGTCGCTATAGGTATTCGGTTCCATGCGCGGCGGCGACTGCTGTACCGCCTGCGACACATTGCGCACGCCCCCCTTGATCTGCTCCAGCAAGCTCGCGCCAAGGCCGGCGAAACGGCCGCCAACCGTGCGCGAAAAAAAGTTTTTCGCCATTTGCTCGCTGACGCCATCTTGCGCAGGGCTTTCCCATATCTTCGGCGACGGCGTCAGGTCGGCGGTGGCTTGCCTGGTCCCGATGGCAACGATGGAAGACGGACTTGGCGCCGGAGACGGCGCGGCATCGGTCTTGTTGGCCGCGGCACTGAGCGCGCGGGACGGACTTGGATTCCAGCTCGGGATCGAGGAGACGGAGGTCATGGGTCTTATGCCTTGCTAAACGAAGATCGGTGATTGGATAAAAGATGCATAACTTTCATTTTTTGATAACTATTTACCTTCAAACACTCCCTGGCTTGCACGGAGAAAGGGACGGGGCACATCTGAAACGCTAAGCAGACACAGCTATAACGACGTGAAAGGTGAAATCATGAGCGCAAAGTAGCATGAAAATTTTTCATTCCTGATGCAACTCACACTGCGCCGCCACACCTGCGCCCGCGCGCGTTCGCCATCTAACTCAATCTGAACTGTTGCCGCAAGTAAATTTCTACTGTTGCTCTAATGCTGAAAGTGACTTTGTGTGACATTCCACCTGCCCTCAATCACTATGATCGTTGAGTGCTTCACGATAAATCCGCATTAGCTTATGCGAAACGGCAAGCATAGCCCTAAGGAGGCAGCATGAAATTTTTGAACTTAACCATAGCCAAGCGGCTCGGCCTGGGCTTTGGCCTGGTATCCCTGTTTCTGTTGCTGGTCATCGCGTTGGGACTGACCAGCATGCGACAAATCCAGGACCGCATGGATGAAGCGACCAAGGTCAACAACGTCGAAACCAGGCTGGCCCAGACTATGGACTTGACAGTGACCGAGCGGGCGCTGGCGCTGCGCAATCTGATTTTGCTGAAGGAGGAGAAGGAGATCCAGATCGAGGTCGCGCGCATCGCGGAGCAGGAAAAAAAATACGCCGCCGCCCAGCAAAAGCTGGGGGAAATGTTCGCCAAGCTGGAAGGCACCTCGAGCGAAGAAAAAAGCCTGCTCGAACAGATCCGCACACAAAGCGGGCTGGCGGCCCCCTTCATTCAGCGGGCCGCCGCGCTGGCACTGGAGCAAAAGCAGGACGATGCCTACAAGCTGCTGCGCTATGAATTCCGCCCCGTGCAAAAGCGTTGGTGGGAATTGCTGCGCACCTTGATCGCCGTCGAGGAAAAGCAGAATAGCGAAGCCTCCAGCATGGCCGAGGCGGCCTACAGCCAGGCGCGCCTGGTGATGCTGAGCATCGGCTCGCTGGCGCTGCTCACCAGCCTGCTGGCCGCCGTGCTGATCACGCGCAGCGTGACGCGCCAACTCGGTTGCGAACCCGACGAAGCGGCGGCGATCGCCGGACAGATCGCCAGCGGCAACCTGGCCGTGCCCATTCATACCCGCGCCGGCGACACGCACAGCCTGTTGCACGCCATGCAATCGATGCGCGACAGCCTGGCGCAAATCGTCCAGCAAGTTCACGCCAGCACCGAGACCATCGCCACGGCGGCGGGACAAATCGCCATGGGCAACCTGGACTTGTCTTCGCGCACGGAGCAGCAGGCCAGCACGCTGGAGCAAACCGCGTCGTCCATGGAAGAACTGACCAGCACCGTGCGCATCAACACCGACCATGCGCGCCAGGCCAACGGGCTGGCCGAATCGGCCTCCGATGTCGCCACCAAGGGCGGCGCCGTGGTGGCGCAGGTGGTCGACACCATGGCGGCCATCGATGTCTCGGCGCGCAAGATCGTCGACATCATCGCCGTCATCGACGGCATCGCCTTCCAGACGAATATCCTGGCGCTGAACGCGGCAGTCGAAGCGGCCCGCGCCGGGGAACAGGGGCGCGGCTTTGCCGTAGTGGCCACCGAGGTGCGCAACCTGGCGCAGCGCTCGGCCGCGGCGGCCAAGGAAATCAAGGACTTGATCGGCGACTCGGTCGACAAGGTCCAGGCCGGCAACCGGCTGGTGGAACAGGCAGGATCGACCATGCACGAGGTCGTCGCCAGCGTGCGGCGCGTCACCGGCATCATGTCCGAAATGATGTCCGCCAGCCAGGAACAATCGGCCGGCATCGAGCAAATCAATATCGCCGTGACGCAAATGGACAATGTGACGCAGCAAAATGCGGCGCTGGTCGAAGAAGCCGCCGCCGCCGCGCAAGCGATGCAGGAACAGGTCAACAGCCTGAACGAGGTGGTCAGCGTCTTCCGCGTGGGCAACATCGCCGGCAGCCGCGATGCGGGACTGCGCGCGGTCAGCCGTCCGCCACCGCCGCTGGCGGCACGGCGCCCGCCCGTCACGGCAAAGCCGTCCCGTCCGGCCGTCGCCAAGCCCAGCGAAATCGAGTGGGAACAGTTTTGAGCCGGTAACGGGGGGGAGTGGCACATGGGTAAACTGGAACAGATCGCCGCTGCGGGCCACGTGGCGACGCACATCTTCCCGCATGCGGGCCATATCGGCAAGGAACAGCGGGGGCCGCTGGCCGGCCAGCGTGCTGCGACGCTGTGGCTGACCGGCCTGAGCGGCGCAGGCAAGTCGACGCTGGCGTACGCGCTGGAAAGGCGGCTGCTGGCGCAGGGCCGCCTGAGCTGCGTGCTCGACGGCGACAATATGCGGCAGCACCTGAATGGCGACCTGGGCTTTTCTGCGCGTGACCGCCAGGAAAACATCCGCCGCGGCGCCGTCGTCGCCAGGCTGATGAACGACGCCGGCATGATGGTCATCTGCGCCTTCATCTCGCCGCTGCGCAGCGACCGTGAGATGGCGCGCCAGATCATCGGCGGCGACGATTTTATCGAAGCCTACATCAGCACGCCATGCGCGCTGTGCGAGGAACGCGATCCCAAGGGACTGTACAAGAAAGCGCGGGCCGGATTGATCCCGGCATTTACGGGCGTCTCGGCGCCCTATGAAGCGCCGCTGGCGCCGGCGCTGACGCTCGATACCGGCACGCTGTCGCTGGAACAGGCTTGCGAACGGCTGTTCCAGCAGCTGTGCCCGCGTTTCATCTGATGCCGCGCACCCACCTGTTCGAGGAATGATGCGATGAGCAGCCACCCCCCCGGCGACGGCGCACGCCCGCGCCCTGTCATGATGATCCCCCTGCGCCGCTGCGGCAGCCATGCCCTGCGCCTGCGCCTGAACCTGTCACCGCAGTTCTATTCACCGTATCCGCTGCACCTGGTCGATATGATGCCGCTGCTGCCCCTGTACGGCGACTTGCGCGACGACCGCGCCTACTTTCGCCTGGTGGTCGATGTGGTGGGCCTGGCGGCGGTCAGCATGGTCAAGTGGCCGGGAGTCGCCTTCGATCCGGTGGAAGTGTTCGAGACGCTGCGCGGCCAGCCGCGCAGCATCCACCGCGTGGCATGGGAGCTGCTGCTGCGCGCGGGCGAACGCCGCCAGGCGCAGGTGGTGATGGACAAGTCGCTCGACAGCGTGCACTACGCCGACGACATCGTGCGGCTGTATCCGGACATGCTGTTCCTGAACGTGGTGCGCGATCCGCGTGCGCAAGTGGCGTCGATGAACCGCGCCATCATCCACGATTTCGACACGCTGCTCAATGCCAGGACCTGGCTCGCCGCCCACACGGCCGCCGACCACGTCGTGCAGCGCTATCGGCAGCGCGTGCTGACGATACGCTATGAAGATTTCCTGTCGCGGCAACACGAGACGCTGGAAACGGTATGTGACTTTCTCGGCATCGCCTTCCTGCCGCAGATGCTGGACGTGGCGGCGTCGGCCGAAGCGCGGCACATCGCACAGTTGTCGTCGCTGTGGTCGGCCAACTGCCATGCGCCGATCACGGCCAACATCGACAAATTCCGGCAGCAACTGTCGGACGATGAGATCAACCTCATCGAAACGCTCGCCGGCCCGTATATGGACCGCTACGGCTACCCGCGCCTCGCTCGCGGCGACGCCGGCATCACGCCTGCGCTTATCGAACTGGCCGGGGTGCGCTCGGCGCAAGGACGCGAACGCGCCTGGCGCGCCCTGGAACAGGACAACTTCCGCGACTACGCGCTGCGCCGCTGCCGCGCCGACTATCTGGCCCAGCTGCATGTACGCCTCAGCCAGAGCGGCGGCGCGGCGGGCCGCGGCGCCATCGTCACGCTCGATCCACTCGATCCGGACGCGTTTGTCGTCGATGATTGACAGGCTGGCGCCGACTACCTGCTCCGCAGCGACATGCCGCCGTCGCTGCCGGCCCGGCAAGCCGCGATCAACGCTCTTTGCTTTCTAAAAACAATAATTCAATATCGATCGGTAATGTCCACTAGAATAGTGAACATATGAAACATCTGATTAGTGCGCCGGTCGCCAGCTTCACCGATTTGCTGCTCGACGCCGTGTGCATGGTCGATGTCAAAGGCCGCTTTGTCTTTGTCAGCGCCGCCTGCGAACGTATCTTCGGCTACACCCAGGAAGAAATGATCGGCATGGTCATGCTCGACCTGGTCGCGCCAGCCGATCGTCAGCGCACCATCGCGGCGGCACAGGCCATCATGAACGGCCATGCCCAGGTCCACTTTGAAAACCGCTACACCAGGAAAGACGGGCGAGTCGCGCACATCATGTGGTCGGCCCGCTGGTCCGCCACCGACCAGCTGCGCGTGGCAGTGGCGCGCGATATCACGACGCTGAAACAGACGCAGGCGAAGCAGGCGGCGCTATACGCCATCTCCGAGGCGGCGCATGCGACCGAGGAACTGCCGGCCCTGCTCCAGCGCATCCACCAGATCGTCTGCGAACTGCTGCCCGCCTGCGGCCTGACAGTCTCCCTGCGCGACGAGCACGGTCAGCACTTGCACCATGCGCAGCAGGGGCTGGACGGCGCGCCCGCAACGCACGCCGCGCTGGCGGGCCTGCTGTGCGAAGAAGTGCAGCGCAGCGGCCGCGCCTTGCTGATCGAACCCGGCCAGCTGGCTGGCTTGCCGCCCGCCTTGCAGGCTGCCGCTGGCGACCTGCAGGAGTACTGGCTCGCCGTCCCGCTGCAGTCGTCGCGCGGCATCATCGGCGTGCTGGTATTGCAAAGCGGCCAGGGAGATGCCACAGGCAACGAACACGAGCTCGATTTGCTGCAATTCGTCGCCAAGCAACTTGCCATCGCCATCGAGCGCAAGCAACTGCAGAGCCGCATGCACTTCATGGCCATGCACGATGAACTGACCCGCCTGCCGAATCGGCGCCTGTTCCATGACCGCCTGCAGACCGCGTTTGCGCGTGCCCAACGCCATGATGGCCGGCTGTCGCTGCTGTTTCTTGACCTGAACCGTTTCAAATTAATCAATGACCGCTACGGCCATGCCTGCGGCGACTTGCTGCTGCAGGCCGTGGCAAGCCGGATCAGGGCTTGCCTGCGCGAGACCGATACCCTGGCCCGCCTGGGCGGCGATGAATTCGTCGTGCTATTGGAAAACAATCCGCTGTCGCTCGATGTGATGCTGATCGAACGGAAAATCCACGCGGCGCTGGCCACCCCGCTGCGGCTCGACGATGGTCGCCACCTGCGCATCAGCGTCAGCATCGGCGTCGCGCACTACCCGGACGACGGCGATACCATGCAGCTGCTGCTGCGCAATGCGGACCGGGCCATGTACAAATCGAAGGCGGGCGCCACCGAGCGCTAAGTAACCCCTCCTGAGGATGACTTGGAGAGTGCCTGCTTCTGGCGACAATGCCCCTATGCTATACTTTCCGGCGATGCTAAAACTGTTCAAAACATGGCTGATCCTGCTGCTGATCACGGCGGTGCCGCTGCAAGCGGCAGCAAGCGGCGTCACGCGTGCGTGCGCGCCGCTCGCTGCCTTGCCTGCCGCCATGCTGGCAGCGAACTGCCAGCATCACGCTGCGCAGTCATCCGCCGTCGCCCACAGCGTCGGCACGCAAGAAGAAAACACGCCCCCTGCCAAGCACCCCGCGTGCGGCGTCTGCGCGAACTTTTGCCTGGGCGCGCTGATGCCGCCCTGCCTTTCCCTGCCTGCCGCAGCCTGCACCGGCGCGCAACAAGTCACCATCGCAACGGCCACCTTGCTGACAGGATTCATTCCTGACGGCCCGCGCCGGCCGCCGCGACCGCTTTCCGCTTAAAGTCCAAGCTCGTCCCAAGCAGGCCACCCGTGTGGCCACGATAGACCAACTCCGTCTGAAAGCAGCACATGATCAAACATTTCTTATTGCGCGGCGCCTGCGCCGCCATGCTGGGCCTGCCCCTGCTCGCCACGGCAGCAGCCCCCGTCATCGACGTCTACAAAAGCGCGTCGTGCGGCTGCTGCACCGCATGGGTCAAGCACCTGGAAGCGAACGGTTTTACCGTGCGCGCCAGGAACGTCGAGATGCCGGCGCAATATCGCCAGCGCGCCGGCATACCCGACCAGTTCGGCTCCTGCCACACGGGCATCGTCAACGGCTACGCCATCGAAGGCCACGTGCCCGCCACCGACATCAAGCGCCTGCTGCGTGAGAAACCCCAGGCGAAAGGCCTGGCCGTGCCGGCCATGCCGATGGGCTCGCCAGGCATGGAAGGACCGCGCAACGATCCCTACGACGTGTTCCTGGTGAAAGCCAATGGCACTACGGTCTACCAGCACTACAAATAAAGGCAGGGGACCATAAAAAAACGCCGCCGGGATTGCTCCCGGCGGCGTTTTTTGTCAGGCAGCAAAGAACTTACCGCCTGTCAGGACTGCATCAGATGCTGTCGAGCACCGCATTCAGGCTGGCGCTAGGACGCATCACCGCTTCCGTCTTCGCCGGATCGGGCAGGTAGTAGCCGCCGATATCCGTTTCCTTGCCTTGTACTGCTTTCAGCTCGGCAACGATCTTTTCTTCGTTGTCGGCCAGGGCTTTGGCCACTGGCGCGAAGTGCGCTGCCAGTTCCGCATCGTCCTTCTGCGCTGCCAGGGCTTGCGCCCAGTACATGGCCAGGTAGAAATGGCTGCCGCGGTTGTCGAGTTCGCCGGTACGTGGCGATGGCGACTTGTTGTTGTCCAGCAGCTTGCCGGTGGCTTCATCCAGGGTTTTCGCGAGGATTTTGGCCTTCGCATTGCCCGTCTTGATGCCCATGTCTTCCAGCGACACGGCCAGGGCCAGGAATTCACCCAGCGAATCCCAGCGCAAATGGTTTTCTTCCACCAGTTGCTTGACGTGTTTCGGTGCCGAACCGCCGGCGCCCGTTTCGTACATGCCGCCACCGGCCATCAGCGGCACGATCGACAGCATCTTGGCGGACGTGCCCAGTTCCAGGATCGGGAACAGGTCGGTCAGGTAATCGCGCAGGATGTTGCCGGTCACCGAGATGGTGTCCAGGCCGCGGAAGGCGCGTTCCAGCGTGTAACGCATGGCGCGCGTCTGCGACATGATCTGGATTTCCAGGCCGCTCGTGTCGTGCTCCTTCAGGTACACCTGTACCTTCTTGATGACTTCGTTCTCGTGCGGACGGTAGGAATCGAGCCAGAACACGGCAGGCATGCCCGAGTTGCGCGCGCGCGTCACGGCCAGCTTGACCCAGTCGCGGATCGGCGCGTCCTTGACCTGGCACATGCGCCAGATATCGCCCTCTTCCACCGTTTGCGTCAGCAGCACTTCGCCCGTTTCCAGGTCGGTGATGTTGGCGGTGCCACCTTCCGGCACTTCAAAGGTCTTGTCGTGCGAACCGTATTCTTCCGCTTGCTGCGCCATCAGGCCCACGTTCGGCACGGTGCCCATGGTCTTCGGATCGAAGTTGCCATGCCATTTGCAAAAACCGATCATTTCCTGGTAGATGCGCGCGAAAGTCGATTCCGGCATGACTGCCTTGACATCCTTCGGACGGCCGTCGGCGCCCCACATCTTGCCACCGATGCGGATCATGGCGGGCATGGACGCGTCGACGATGATGTCGTTCGGCGAATGGAAGTTGGTGATGCCCTTGGCCGAATCGACCATGGCCAGTTCCGGACGATTCGCGTGGCAGGCGTGCAAATCTTTCAGCACTTCATCTTTTTGCGACGCTGGCAGTGTCTCGATCTTGTCGTACAGGTTGCTCATGCCATTGTTGACATTCACGCCCAGCTTGTCGAACAGTTCGGCGTGCTTGGCGAACGCGTCCTTGTAGAAAATGCGCACGCAGTGGCCGAAGACGATCGGGTGCGAGACCTTCATCATGGTCGCCTTGACGTGCAGCGAGAACATCACGCCCGTCTTGAAGGCGTCGTCGATTTCCTTTTCGTAGAACTCCAGCAGCGCTTTCTTGCTCATGAACATGCTGTCGATGATTTCGCCCGCTTTCAGCGCAACCTTCGGTTTCAGCACGATGGTCTTGCCCGAGGCGGTGACCAGTTCCATCTTGACATCGCGGGCCTTTTCCAGGGTCAGCGATTTTTCGCCATGGTAGAAGTCGCCATGGTGCATGTGCGAGACGTGGGTTTGCGACGCCTGGCTCCACTCGCCCATCGAATGCGGGTGCTTGCGTGCATACTCTTTGACAGCCTTCGGTGCGCGGCGGTCGGAATTGCCTTCACGCAGGACCGGATTGACGGAGCTGCCGATGCACTTGCCGTAACGGGCCTTCAAGGCTTTTTCTTCTTCCGTCTTCGCGTCTTCCGGATAGTCCGGCAGCTTGTAGCCACGGCTTTGCAATTCGCGCACGCAAGCGATCAATTGACCTTGGGAAGCGCTGACGTTCGGCAATTTGATGATGTTGGTGTCTGGATTCTGGGTCAATTTGCCCAGTTCAGCCAGGGTATTCGGGACTTTTTGCGCGTCCGTCAGGAATTCGGGAAACTCGGCCAGTACACGCGACGCCACCGAAATATCCGTGGCCACGATGTCCACGCCAGCCGGCGCGGTGAATTTTTTGATAATTGGCAGCAGGGAATACGTCGCGAGCAGCGGCGCCTCGTCAGTCAGCGTGTAGATGATTTTGGATTTTTGTGTTGCCATGTTCATTCCCTTGTATGCGGTGATGCCTGGTGGTTAACTTTCTTCATTCCAAACACAGGACGGTTAGCCTTGCTTTGGACGGCTAGTGTGCCGGCGGTGACGCCGTGCTTGCCCACCACGTATTTTAGACTGTCCTGCCGCTGTTTGTGTATCCGATGGCGACGAATCTTATATAAGACAGCAAATATCTGATGGCGCCAGGCCAGAACGGCCATTTTCGGCCTTGAAATGGGCGCAGGAGAATCGCATGGCATGTATGCGGCCACGGAGAATCATTCAATATTGACAATATCCAAGTGGGAGCGACGTCACGCCCGCCCGTTCTTGACGATGCCGCGCACATTCATCAGCGCCAGGCAAACGTTCAGCACGATCAAGGCCCAGGCTGCGTCTTGCCAGCCCCAGCAGACCTACAGCACATTGCTGATCAAAGAGACCCGGAACCCGGCGCTGTCGAGCTAGCAATTGCCGATGTCATGTTGTTCTCCAAAAATTATTCCAGGAGCGCAATAGCATTTACGGCAAGTTCTCAAGAAACCTGGCCGTGAGCGTCAGGTCGCGCCCCTGTTTTTCGCCCACCGCGAGCGCTCAAGCGGCCAAGCGGCTCACTGCCGGCTTGAAGGCGGCCCGCGAGAGAGGCGCCTTGATGGCGACACGACTGGTGCTGCGGCTACCTTCGGGATCGGCGGTGAGCTGGAAAACGCCGACCACCTCGGCCAGCATCTGCGCTTCTTTCTGCAGCGATGCGGCGGCGCTGCTGGCTTGTTCGACCATGGCGGCGTTCTGCTGGGTCGCTTCATCCATCTCGCCTACGGCCTGGTTGACCGATTCGATGCCGGTGCTTTGTTCCTGACTGGCCAGGCTGATCTCTGCCATGATGTCGGTTACGCGTTTTACGCTACGCACAATCTCTTCCATCGTAGTGCCGGCATCGTCAACCAGGCGCGCGCCGATGTCAACCCGCTGCACCGAACTGCCGATCAAGGCCTTGATTTCGCTGGCGGCCGAGGCCGAACGCTGAGCCAGGTTACGCACCTCGGTTGCCACGACAGCAAAGCCGCGGCCCTGCTCCCCGGCGCGCGCCGCTTCCACGGCGGCATTCAGCGCCAGGATATTGGTCTGAAATGCAATCGAGTCAATCACGCCGATGATGTCGACAATTTTCTTTGACGATTCATTGATTGCCGCCATAGTCTCGACCACTTGCGCCACCACGGCCCCGCCACGTACCGCAACTTCGGATGCGGACTCGGCCAATACATTGGCCTGCCGCGCATTGTCGGCATTCTGACGCACGGTGCTGGTTAATTCCTCCAGAGACGATGCGGTCTCTTCAAGCGTTCCTGCCTGGCGTTCGGTGCGCGATGAGAGATCAAAGTTTCCGGCTGCGATCTCGGTCGAAGCGTTGAAAATTGTTTCGGTGCCGGTCCGCACCTGCGCCACGATCCCGACCAGATTGTCGCGCATTTTTTTCATGGCGAACAGCAGGCTGCTGTGGTCGTCTTTCGCCGTGTGAATCGCGACGGACAGGTCGCCAGCAGCGATGCGGGTAACGATACTGACCGCATAATCCGGTTGTCCTCCGAGCTGCTGCAGCAGCCCGCGACCGATATACCAGGCACTGCTTACGCCGGCGGCAATGGCAACCGAACACAGCAGTAGCATCCAGGTGAAGAAGCTGCTGCTCAGCGCGCGGGCGCCGGCGGTAGCGTCCTGGCTCATCTTTTCTTCCAGGTCGATCAGTTTATTCACCGACGCCAACCAGTCTACGAAGGCCGGGCCGACCTGTTGCGCCAGCAGGCTGGAAGCCTGCGCAAATTGCTCGGCACTACGCAACTCGATCACCTTGGCGATCAACGGTTGCACGCGGCGCTCGGTGTCCTTGATACTGCTCAAGGCCGCTTTTTCGTCGGCAGTCACGGCACCGGCAAATAAGGCATCGAGGGGGGCCGCCGATTGCTGGTATTTGTCATCAAGCGCCTTGATTTTGTTCACCTGCGCCTGCAAGGCGGCGGCGTCGGTGGCCAACACCACGTCGCGCACGGCAATCGCACGGTCGTGGACGCTGCCGCGGAAGTTGATCGCGTGGCGCTGTTTGACGTTATTGACATCGTTGACGCGGCTCAGCGTCTGATCGATACTGCCGACTCGATTCATGGCCAGGCCGGTGAGTACGATTGTCAGCGCGAAGGTGATGCCGAAACCTATTGCCAGGCGGGTGCCGACGGTTTGAGTGGAATTGTTCATTCAAGTCTTTATGTAGTTTGCAGGACAGAGCGATAAGGAAACCATTGTCCGATAAATGATGATTCTTTGCGGCAACGTCTTTGGCGAGCAGATTGGCGTTACAAATTTTATATTTGCAACATTTAATTTCTTGCAATGGATACGCGGCGCGGAAAGACAGGATTTTTTCTAAAAAGTTTCAATTTATGCAGGACGGCAACTGCCTATCAGTTTGCCAACCGCTGGTGGAGCAGCGTTTCTTGTTTTCGCGGATGAAAGCCGGGCGACCAGCGGCCTGATGGCTCACCCTGCCTTGCCTCATACATGGCTGGCGAAGCTGGTGGCGAGCAGGCTTGCAGCAGCGACGACAGACAATTGCAACCTCAGCGGCAAATACCAGATGGGTAACCCGGCATGCCTGAATAGCCGCCAGTCCTGGAAGTAATGGACGCCAAAGCCGGTGGCCAGCAAGGCACTGCCCGCAAGCGGGTCAAGCGCCAAGGCCAACCAGGCCAGCAAGGCGGGAATCACACTCCAGGCAAAGCAGACGTTGCGCTTACGATCACTGACGAATTGCACGCTCATGGCGAAACCCCAATGCAGAGCGCCTACAAAACTGAGGATCACAGCGCCGTAGTGCAGTGATAATTGCTGCCAGACACCGCTACGCTGCGTATCGAGCCAGCTCGCCGCCAATAAGGCAAGGAACGGCATCAGGCCAGCGTAAGCGAGGCAGGCAACGATGCGCGGCGTGCGGCCCCGGCTCATTTGACGCGCCCACTCCAGCTCGTCGGCCACAGCCGCATTCAATGCTAGCTTGTTCATGCAACCCTCTTTGTTTGTCAATGTTGTGCGGCGTTGATCGCCGCACTAGCAAGTATGCCGAGATTGTATCTATAATGAACCGTATTACCTAATATATATAGGTTCAATGTAGGTTCATCACAACAAATACTCCATACCCAAAGAGGTCAAGTCATGCCCAACCCTGCCGAAAACGGCATTACGACAACTGTTTTTTTTGATGGCTCCTGTCCTTTGTGCCGTTGGGAAATCAGCCTCTATCAACGTGCTGTGCCGACGACCCCCATCGAATGGGTCGATGTCAGCGATTCCAAGCTGAGCGCAATGGAGGGTTGCAGTTGCCAGGAGTTGATGGCGAGATTTCATGTGCAAACGAAAGACGGCACCATGCTGAGCGGCGCAGCGGCCTTCGTTGCACTATGGCTGCTATACCCGGCCTGGCGCTGGCTGGGGAAGTTGGGCGCATTGCCCGGCATGCAAACGCTGCTGGAGTTGCTGTATCGTGGCTTCTTGCGCCTGCGTCCCAGCCTCCAGTGGCTAGTCAGACAATGCGGCACTGCCAAGCCACTGTAGTGTCAGTCCTGGCATCGATGTCGGCACGGTGCCACCCGGGTAGAACAGGCGCCCTCATGGTGAAAGCGCATGCTGGCAGTACCATATCTCGATGCGAAGAACCGATAATGAACCGCTTTTTTATCAGACAGGCGCACACCACGCTGGACACCTACGATGCAGGGCGCTAAGCTGGGTCGAGATGGCGTGCCAGGAACCATGTCAGGAAACAGATAGGTACACCCCCCACCCTTGAATGGAGCAGCATGCCATGATGTCCAGTCTTCCTGATCAGTTTCACGCGCTAGTGCTTGGCGCGTCGGGCACGATCGGCGCCGCATTCGTCGACCTGTTGGGCGCCATGCCACGTTGCGCATCTGTGTGCGGCCTGCATCGCCATTCGACACCACGACTCGACTTTACCGACGAAAACAGCATTGCCGAGGCAGCACGAGAACTTGCCACCAAGCCGCCCTATCACCTGATCATCAACGCCGCAGGCATGCTGCACGACGGCGATCTCATGCCGGAGAAACGCCTGGCTGACCTCAATTATGAGCAGATGCAGGCAATTTTCCAGACCAACACCATGGGGCCGGCGCTGCTCATGCGCCATTTCTTGCCGCTGCTCGATGGTGAACGCGCCATCATGGCCATGTTATCGGCGAAAGTGGGCAGCATAGGCGACAATCAGCTAGGCGGCTGGTACAGCTACCGTGCCTCGAAAGCCGCGCTCAACATGCTGGTCAAGACGGCAGCCATTGAATTGGCGCGCAAGCAGAAGCACAGCGTGCTGGTCGCGCTGCATCCGGGCACCGTCAACTCCCGCTTGTCGCGGCCATTTCGCGGTGAGATTATCGGACGTCCGGCGCATGACGCCGCCAGCGACATGCTCACCGTACTAAACACCCTGAAGCCGTCTGACAGCGGCGCATTCCTGGCATACGACGGCACGCGCCTCCCCTGGTAGTACGAGTACGCATTGCGCCGGTACGCGCGCCAGGCTCAAGCGGGGCCGGCAATGATGCGTTGTGCCAGTGCATGACCGCTAAGCCAGGCAGCCTCCACCGTGCCACCGTTCAACCAATCGCCGCACATCCCCAGACCCTGCCCTGCCTCCCATAGGCAGACATCGTTACGCGCCTGCGGCGTACTGGCATAGCGCCAACGGTGTACGCTCCAGCGTTGCGGCACCTGGCCGCCCAGAGTGATGAAGGCTGCGAGCAGCTGCGCGGCAATGCTATCGGCATCGAGCTCAATGTGCGCCTCGCTCCATTCGGCACTGGCGTGCAACAGCCAGCTTTCTCGACCGCTACGGCCAGGCTTGGCGCTGTCGCGGGCCACCCAGCGCAGCGGACCGGCGTTGAGGAAAGCCGCATTGAAGTCCAATGCCAACGGCTGCGCATACTCCAGCATCATTGCCCAGCAGCCTGCCATATTTGTCCCTGCCGCCAGCGCGGCCTGCAATGGCGCCACCTGGCCCAGCAGTGGCACCGCCTGCGGCGCCGGCACCGCAAGCACTACCATGTCATAGCGATGCGCAAGAGGCCCCTCATCCTGCACATGCAAGCGCCAAACGTTGTCTTCGCGTTGCAACGCACTGATCGCCATCCCTGTGTGCAGTACCAGATCTGCGGCCAGCCACGCGCCGATAGATGACATGCGCGGGACGCCGACAAAGCGCTCGACCGGTGCACCGCCGCTGCATCCGTCGGCATCGAGGCCGCGCAGCTGCAGCTGCCAATGCGCAGCCACGCCCGCCCGCTCCCAGCGGCTCACCTCGGCCCGGAATTCAGGGTTGCGCGCAGTAAAATACTGTGCGCCATGGTCGCATTGCCAGTCGGCGCCGCGCCGTGTGCTCATGCGCCCTCCCGCGCCGCGGCTCTTGTCAAACAGAGTGACCTGGAAGCCAGCCTGCCTCAAGGCCGTGGCACAGGCCAAACCGGCGATGCCGGCGCCAATGATGGCGATGCGAGAAGAGTTCAGCATGAGATGCTCAGTCTTCTGCGCAGCAACATGCGCGGCTGCAAGCGCAGCACCTTTCCCGCATGGCCAGACATGCGCCAGGCTGGCGCGTGCCATGAAATGTGCGGGCACAACTGGGCTTTCGTGATGGTGGAATACGGCATAGTGCTCCTGACAAGTGATGACTTTGCGCTTACAGGCCCGCCGGCAAAGGCAGCGCCTCCGCCCGAGCAAGCCGCAACAGCGCTTCCTCCAGGACCATGCGGGCGGTAGCGGCGGCGCGCCCCAACTGCTCATGCAACAGCGCATCGGCCACATTGCGCGACGAGCATTGTTCGCTGTAACGCTCGAAGCTGTTGATCATTAACAGGATCTCCGTCAGATGGCGCGGGCATTCACAGTGGACAGTACTGCTGGCCGCAGCCAGCTCCGTCAACGCCCGGTCGTCGAAGCGGCGCGGGGCCGCCGCCGGGCGCTGCCGCGCAAGCTGAGCTTGCGCCAAGGGCAACGCAGCCAGCGCCGCCTGGCACAGCAACACTATTTCTGCAACATCGTTGGGTACGCGCGCCACCAGGCAGCCCTGAGCGCGCAACTGGCGTATGGTGGCGCTGGCGCCGAAACGGTACAACACCACCACCGCCATCCCCAGTTTTTGACGCAGCGCGCCAATCCCCGGCACCACGCGCTCATCGAGTTCCGATATTTCCATCAACAGCAGTTGCGCGCCGGTGCCTGGCCATGTCGCTGCCACCTCGTCCAGATTCTGAAAGTGGGCGACGATATCGAGCGCCAGTAACTCTCGCCCGCCGACCGCCAGGCGTCGCGCCAGTGCCGTGCCCATCAGTGCCAGGCGCATAGGCTGCAAAGGCTGCAAAGGCTCACCAGGCTCCGGCACCAACGCAAACTGGCCTAATTGTTCCAACTGCAGCTTCGCCAGCGCGCCAATTGGATGGCCCTGGTCGACCAGTTGCTTCATCAGCCGCAGCCGACGAACCTGATCCTCGGAATACAGACGCTGGCCATGCGCGCTACGCCCGGTGTCGGAGATGCCGTAACGACGCTCCCACACGCGCAACGTTTCAACCGGCAAGCCTGCAAGTCTGGCGGCGACCCCGCTGCGATATTGAACAGGCTGACTGTTGTCGGACTGAGGAGGAAGTAAAGATTGCACCATAAATCGAACCGATAATGAACCTATAATCCCTGATTATATCGTGCAATCGGCGGATAACAGATGAAAATCGCCGAAGACACCGCTACAAATCCAGTTCATCGCCACGCCAACTCCCCGTGAGCCGGGAACAGCCTCGACTGTTTTTCGAGTTAAATGCAACAAAATTGCACATGAACCCACCGCAAGCGGCAGATTCCTCGACAGCTTCGGTGCAGATGCGATGGCGCGTCGCCCTTATGCCCGACCAAGGACCGCAGCGCCAGCCATCAACTCGTCGACCAGCGAGAGCGAACTGGCTCCGCCAAGCGCGAACGGATCGAACTCGGGAAGCATCGAGTACCGCAGCAGCGTGCCCGGATTGAGCTTGTCGAGGTTGGTCTGTCCCATAGTCCAGCCAGCGTAGCGACGCTCGCTCATTTCTTCGTAGTGCAGCAGTGTTACGCCTGTGTGTCGTGTATCGGCGAGTATGCGGGCATACAGGATATTGACCTGTTCGCGTCCGCCTTCGATCAGCTGCAGGTAAAACCGTTCGCTGTGGCACAGGACGCCGGTTATGCCGCTCGGTGGATTGTGGCGGCGGGACTGCTGGAGTATGGCGCCGATGGTAGCGGCATCGATAGTGCCCGCAGCGCGGCTGGCATAGAGTAAACGGACGAGCATGGGAACTCCTTTGGACGGTGTATCAGCGTTTGATCAATGAGAGGAACTCCCGCCGCAGAGCGGGGTCCTTGAGGAAAGAACCGTGCATGACGCTATTGATCATACGCGCGTCATTGTCCTTGACGCCACGCCACTGCATGCAGAAGTGATCGGCCTCCATGATCACGGCCAAACCGTCCGGCTTGACCTTTTCCTGCAGCAGTTCGGCCAACTGGACCACGGCTTCTTCCTGGATCTGCGGACGGCTCATGATCCATCCCGCCAGCCGCGCATACTTGGACAGGCCAATCAGGTTGGAGTGCTGGTTGGGCATCACACCTATCCATACTTTGCCCATGACCGGGCACAAGTGGTGCGAACAGGCGCTGCGCACGGTGATCGGACCGATGATCATCAGCTCGTTCAGGTTGGCGGCGTTGGGAAATTCTGTCACGGGCGGTGGGGGGATGTAGCGCCCGCCGAACACTTCCAGCAAATACATCTTGGCCACGCGGCGCGCCGTGTCCTGCGAGTTATGGTCGTTGGCGGTGTCGATCACCAGACTCTCCAGCACGCCCTGCATGCGCAGGCTGACCTCGTCCAGCAGTTCATCCATTTCGCCGCTTTCGATGTAGTCGGCGATATTGTCGTTGGCGTGGAAACGGACACCGCTGGTCATCAAGCGGGCGCGTATGCGTTCGGAGGCAGGTATGCCAGCGACCCGGTAGTCAAGCTGCTTTTCATTCGTCATGGAAATTCCTTGTTGTTGGTAGTGCGTTGTAGCGTTTAGCCGAGCAGGGACGGGTTGCGCTGCCAGATGCTGAAGCACAGCCCCCCGGCGAAGCTGACCCATGCCAGATAGGGCCATAGCAGCATGGCGGCGAGGCGTTCGCGGCGGCCGAAGAGTACGATGGTCGCCGCGATCATCAGCCACAACACAACGATGCACGCAAACGCCGCCGCGCCCAGATGCCAGGCAAAGAATAGCCAGCTCCACAGTGCGTTGACCGCCAGCTGCGCTAGATAAAGCAGGAGCGCCGGGCAGGCGCGGCTTGCAGCGGTACGCCCGACGCGCCAGGCGGCGATGGCCATCATCAGATACAGCAAGCTCCACACGGGACCGAACAGCCAGGCGGGCGGTGCCCAACCTGGGCGATCCAGCTGCGCATAAAACACGGCCGCGTGCACGGAGGCGAACGCGCCCACGGCTGCAAAAGCGGCGGTCAGCGCGATCCAGCCGGCCAACTGCAGCAATGCGCCCGGCTTCATGGACTTGGCCCCGTTCATGCCTTCCTCCCCTTTGTTGCCGCATCGGGCAACGGCACGCGGAAGCGGCCGCGCAGCCATCGGATCGGGGCGCCGATCAGTGGCAGCTTTTCCAGCAGCTCTTCGGCGGCATCCCAGTAGTCGCGGTGCATGAAGACCAGGCCATCCGCATTGAAGCGCAAATGGCTGCCGCCGGAGATCTGATACGGCACGCCGCGCAAGTGGAACGCGAATAGCCAGGTAACGAAGGCCTGGTCGCCCTGCACCACGCGCTCGCCGATGATGAAGCGCGGCTGCTCGGTGTGGACAAACATGTGGCGCAAGATTGCCTCTATCGCTGCAACGCCATCTACCTCGTTGAACGGATCGCGAAACTGCGCGTCCGCCGCGTAGAATTGGCCCGCCCGTCCAACGGTGTCCGGTGTCAGCGTGGCATACCATGCCAGCAGTGGTTCAGTATTGTTCATTTTTCCAGCAAAAAGTGAGTGATGGCGATGGGCCGATTCAAGGGGCGCATGCGCGCCGGCCGAACATCAGCGTGACCTGGCCCAGGCGCCACAGCGACGTCATGGCCGGCTAGGCCTTCTGCAGCAGGAATTGGACAACATCGGTGCGTCCCTCGTCAAAGGCAGCTTCGCAATAGGCGAAGTACATATGCCAGATCCGCATGAAGGGTTCGTCGAAGCCCAGGCCCGCGATCTGCGGATGGTGCAGGCGGCAGCGAGCATCCCAGCGGCGCAGCGTTTCGGCGTAGTCGCGGCCGAAGGCGTGGCGCTCGACTGGGCGCAGGCCGCTGCGAGCCGCCTGGCGTTCGAAACGTTCGACGCTGGGCAGCATTCCGCCGGGGAAAATGTACTGCTGGATGAAATCGGTGCTGCTGCGGTAGCGGGCAAAATGCTGTTCGCCGATGGTGATCGACTGTACCAGCGCCTGTGCACCGGGCTTTAGCCGCGCCGCGACGGTGCGGAAATACTGCGGCCAATACTGCTCGCCCACGGCCTCGAACATTTCAATCGACACCACGGCGTCGTACTCGCCACGCAGGTCACGGTAATCGCACAGCTCCAGCTGCACGCGGTCGTTCAGCCCCAGCGCCTGCACGCGGCGCTGCGCCACCTCCAGCTGCGACGGGGAAATCGTCACGCCATGCACGTGGATACCTTGCTGCGCGGCCTGCTCAGCAAAGCCGCCCCAGCCGCAGCCGATTTCCAGCACGCGCTGGCCGGGCCGTAGCTGTAGCGTGTCGATGATACGCTGGTACTTGCGCCGCTGGGCGTCGTGCAGCGTCAACTGGTAGTCGCCGTCGAACAGCGCGCTGGAATACGTCCAGCTGGGATCGAGCCAGAGCTGGTAGAAGTTGTTGCCGATGTCGTAATGCGCGTGGATGTTGCGCATGCTGCCCTTGCGCGTGTTGGGGCGCAGCCAGTGCCGCAGCCGGTACCAGCAGCGCGCCAGCGCGCCGCCGAACACCAGCTGGTTCAGCGACGCTTCGTTGCGCAGCGCCAGGCGCAGCAGCGCGCTCAGGTCCGGCGTGCTGACCCAGCCAGCCGCGTAGGCCTCGGCAAAACCGATGTCCCCCGCGCGCAGGATGCGCTGGCAGGCGCGCCAGTCGTGCAGCTTGAGCGTCGCGCCGGAAGCCGCATGGGCGTCGCCGAACACCATGCGCGTATCGCAGGGGGTGATCAGTTCCAGGTGTCCGTGACGGATATTGTTCAGTAGCCTGAGGAATAACCGTGCGCCGATGGGGGCGGACAGCGTGACGGTAGACAAGGTACGATTCATCGGGCAGGCTCCTGGTGCACGGTGGTTTGATGAGAGGGGGCAGCCGGCTTGCTGAAAAACGGAACGTGTTTCAGCCAGAGCCTGAACGCCTGCCAGTGAATGCGGAACACGATGCCCAGCCCCAGCAGCGGATAGCGCAGCAGGGCACCAGCCAATGCGCTGTCGGTCATCGGCACGGGACGCCCGCTCAGCGCAGTGCGCAGTAGCACGCCGTCGCCATCGTGATAGTCCAGCCCGGTGCAGTGGCTGACACCGTCCAGGCGGAAGCGAAAGCGGTAGTGTCCCTTGACCTCGCAGAACGGCGACACGTGCATCTGCTTGTCGGCAGTGGCCGTGGCCGAGCCACCGGCCGTAGGGGCGATACGCATCAGGTAGCGGTGGCTTTCGCCGAAGGTGTTGTTGACCTCGGCCAGCACGGCGCGCAGCTGGCCAGCCGCATCGTGGCAATGCCAGAAACTGACGGGATTGAACACATAGCCAGCCACACGGGGAAAGGTTTGCAGCCAGATTTCGCCGTCGGCGTCGATGTGGTGGTCGCGCAGCAGAGCGCGCATCCATTGCTCCAGACTCGATCCATCGCGCGGGCCATAATCACGCCGCCATATCGACAGCGGCCGCCAGCGGTCCACGCCGAACCAGCGCGTATCACATTCGTCCAGCCGGGCCAGATTCAAGCGCACATAAAATAGCGGATAGACGAAACGGTGCGGCGCCGGACGCAGGCGCACATGCGTCACCTGGCCGTGCAACAGTTGAGCGGCAGCCTGCTTCATGGCAGCACACTCCATGCTGGCGCCGTGTCGAATGCCGCGGCGATGCGCAGTGCCGATTTCAGGCCATCTTCGTGGAAGCCGTAGCCGGTCCAGGCGCCGGCGAACCACGCACCGCCCTTGCCCTGGATTTGCGCCATCTGCTGCTGTGCGCGCACGGTAGCCAGGTCCATCACCGGGTGGGCGTAGTCGAACTTGGCAAGCAGTTTGCTCTCGGCCGGCAGGGTGTGCGGATTGAGCGTCACGATCACCGGTGTCTCGAACGGCAATGCCTGCAGCTGGTTCAGCCAGTAACTCACGCACACGGGACGCTGTCCATCCGACTGCGCGCCCGCCAGGTAGTTCCAGGCCGACCAGACCTTGCGCCGCCGTGGCATAAGATTCGTGTCCGTGTGCAGGTAGGCCGTGTTGGGCTGGTAGCGCACGCCGCCGAGGATGGCGCGCTCTGTCTGGCTGGCGTCGTGCAACATGGCAAGCGTGGTCGGCGCGTGGGTAGCGAACACGACGGCGTCGAACTCGTCGGCACCCGCGCCGCTGCTCAACACCTGCATCCTGCCAGCGCTGCGCCGCACGGAAACCACCGGCATGTTCAGACGAATGTCAGGCAGCGTGGCGGCGATCTTGTCCACATAGTGGCGGGCTCCGCCTGCGACCGTGCGCCACTGCGGACGGTCATTGACCTGCAACAGACCGTGATTCAGACAGAAACGCAAAAAGGTCGCCGCAGGAAATTGCAATATATCGCTTGGCGAACTGGACCATATTGCCGCCGCCATCGGCAGCAGGTAGGCGTCGCGGAAGCGCGCGCCATAGCCCTCCTGCTGCAGAAGCTGTCCCAGCGTCAGCACTGTCTGGTTCGAGCATTGCAGAAAGCGCTCCGCGTTGCGGTTGAAATGCAGGATGTCCCACAGCATGCGCAGGAAGGAAGGTGAGCCGGCGTTGAGCCGCTGCGCAAACACGGTATCGAGGCTGGAGCCTGCCCACTCCAGCGCTCCGCCGTCCATGGACACGCCGAACGACATGTCGCTGGCTATGCTGTCGACACCCAGCTCGTCGAACAGCGCCACAAGGTTGGGATAGGTGCGCTCGTTATAGACCAGAAAGCCCGTATCGACGCCTTGGCAGCGCCCTTCCAGCGTCACATCCACGGTGTTGGTATGGCCGCCAAGATAGCCGGCGGCCTCAAACAGCACGACGTCGTGCTTGCGGTTGAGGAAATAGGCGCTGGCCAGACCTGAAATGCCGGAGCCGATGATAGCGATGCGTTTACGTGGCGGGTTCATGTAGTTTTGTTGATTATTCTGACCATTTTTTACTGGCGTGCTAATATTACTACCTCCAAATAATAAAAGCTACTGATTAGTATCGAAAATTACCAATGAGTATCCTTCCAAGACTTAGCTTTAAAAATCAAGCATTTAAGCTGCGCGAGAACGCCATCCTGGATGCCGCGACGGCAGTACTGAGCCAAAAAGGCTATGACTTGATGACCATGGATGACGTCGCCGGCACGGTCGGCATCTCCAAACCCAGCCTTTACAAGCACTTCAAATCAAAGGAGGAGCTAATCGGTGAGGCGCTGATACGACTGCTCGACGGCGCGCTCGAGTATGTCGCCGCGCTAGACGCCGCACTCAGTCCGCTGCAGAAATTGTCAGCCCTGCTCGAGTGGGCGCTGCGGGTGCGCCTGGGCGGCGGACTGCCGTTCCTGCCATCGACCAGCCCGCACGTGCGCGACATGTTGATCCGCAATGTGAAGTACATGCTGCGAATAATGAAACTGAACCGGCAGCTGGAGGCCCTGGTGAAGCTGGCGCAGCAGCAGGGGCAATTGAACCGCGAACTGCCCACCGACGTTATACTCTTCAGCTATTACGCTCGAACCTGCGACCCTGCGGTCGAGTATTTGCAAAAATACAGCAAGATGGAGCCTGAGGATATCGTGCGCCATATGCTCAAAGTATCGTTTGAAGGCTTGAAGTGAAACAGACTCAAGCACCCTACCCGCACTGCGTCACCGGCGCCTGAAATAGATGTATGCCGAGGAGGGTTTGAAAGCGGAGATCGTCGAGGAAAATGCTGTTGTGGCCGACTGGCTGGTGCGCCAGCTGGCTGATGGCCGCAGCATCGGCTTGCTCAACGTGATTGACGATGACAACCGTGAGGGGCTCGGCATCGAGGTTGATTTCTCATTGCCGTCCGAACGCGTCATCTGGTCCCTCGACAGTATCATCGAATGGCGTGACAAACCCCAGGTCATTGGCTGCGATAACGGCCCCGAGTACATCAGCGCCGTGACGCTGGCCTGGGCCACCAACTGCGGCATACGCATCGACTTCATCCAGCCTGAACAGCCGCAGCAGAATGCTTATGTCGAGCGCTATAACCGCACGGTGCGCTACGACTGGCTGGCCCATCACCTGTTTGAATCACTCGTTGAAATCCAGGATTTTGCAACCCGCTGGCTGTGGACTTGCAATCACCCCCGGCCCAACATGGCACTTGGCGGCATCACACCAAAACAGAAGCTTGCCTTGGCCGCTTAAGCTCTACTGTTAGCGCGCTCTAAAAATGGGGGGATTACCGCGATAAACGTATATCTGCAAAGAAACGCTACGCGTCAACTGCGCATATAATGTAATTTACAACGTAATAAGGCTGCATATTATTGTGCGATGCCGCCGAATTTGGATTATCGTAGGTTGGTTTATTTGTAGAACCGGGAGGAGTGCTAAAATCGTGACCGCCGCCAGCTTCAGAAAAGGTTCCGTTCACCAAATCATGTACGTGTGACGGGACTTCAGTAATGCTAAGCTGATGATTACACTCACCTCCTGCAGTACCAAGTTCAAAGCCGGACACAGGAAAATTAGGAATAGTTCCATCTGACTGCATGCTGTCGTTAAGCGAAGTGCCGCCCCCGATAAGGGTTCTGCCCCGCAAATCAGGCAAGTATTTACCGATCAGCGTAACAAGATCAGGGTTTGTTGCAACATCGATTAACGATCCGTCGCACAGTAGCCATCCCGTTGGGATACTTTCCCCACTAGCTGCATACGCCACAATTGATCCCAATGGGATTTGAATTGACATCCTCCACTCCATTTCCCAGGTTGTTCGAGCCGAAATAATTTCGACCTTCTCGAGTATCTACAATGTAGCGAGCTTTTGCAAATTCTTTTCGGGGCAACTACCTTCCCTAGGGAGAATCTGGTATAACAAATAGCTTAATGTCTTGATCGGCTAATTGTGCGTTGTGAATGCCCAATAATAGAGAGCACTTATCTTTCACTAGCAGGCTGCTGAAATACCAGCCAGCTGAAACTGATCGTGCTCTTTGGAGATATTTTTGTCAAGAAATATATTATCAACTTCACAAACGCCATAAGGATGGCATTTGTCCCGATCTCCCCAAACCAAGCTCGCGTTTTTCTGGTGGTTGCTTGGCCTGATCAGCACTCTGCTCTACTGCACCACACGCCCCCTCACAAATGCCTGGCATGCCCGGCCCGCCGCCGCCACCTCTTCCATCTGCAAGATCAGGCTTGAATATCTCGCGCCACCGCGTCAGGAAGTAGCCCGCTGGCGGGATCGGCTGCAGCGCTTCCTTCGGCGCCATTGCTACCTGCCGGGGCGGCAGGTCGAGCAGTTGCACAGAAGGCGGGCTTGCGCATACGCTCCAGGCGGCCCTGCAGGCGCTGCATGGTTTTCCGTTGCTGCTGCACTTGCTGCTGCCACTGCGCGCGCGTGGCGGGAAATGCCAGCAAGCCCGGCTGCTGCATCTGCGTTCGCTGCAGGCGCGATGCCTGCGACTCGATCAGGTTTTCCAGCCTGTCCTCGATGCGCTCGACCTGCTCGTGCTTGGCCTCGAGCTGCGCCGCCAGCGCCGCGCCATACTGCATGTCAGGCGGGGCCGCATCCAGCATCGCCGCCTGCTCCAGCTGCTCCTCCGCTGCCTGGTACAGCTGCGCATCGGCCTGCATCTCGGCGCCGCCCCGCGCGCCCGAGCCAACAGTCTTGCCTTGCTGCGGCCGCTCCACCGATAGTTTCATGATCATCCGCCTCCTGTATCAGCGGGCTCTGCTCTACCGGCTCAGCTTGCGCCCCTGTTTGACGCTGGCACTGCTGCTGTGCGCCTGGCCGTCCTCGTAGCTGACACTGGTATCGACGCCCGTCCCAGGTACTTTAGCGAAATCGCTGGCGGCGTGCTTGATCAATGTCTTGCCTACCTGCTGGTAAGCGTAAAGCCAGAGTCATCTTGAGCCTCGCCTCGATTTGCTAGACTGAATCGCCAAGCCGAACTCGATCCACATTCCCGAACACATCGAATGCCTCAAAGTCTGGCAGGTGCTTGACCTCCCTGTTGGCATCGAACGGCAGGTACGCCAAAACCGCTTGCGCAAGATCGCCAGCGAAGGTGGCCAGATGACTCCCGCTGACCTGGCTGGTCGCGCTGGCCATCGAAGGCATGGCCTTGGCGATTTCCAGCAACTGGCATTCGGCCACACGTAACTCGCCTACCGCTGACCGCGATAGGCATCTCCCGGCGGCCCTTGCGCAGCGGCCAGGTGCTTTGCAGTAGCCCCGGATAGGCGAATACCAGGCAGTTGTGCTGTTCCAGCTCTTCCGGCTGCACGGGCTGTCCATGCGATTCTAGATAGGCAGGAGATGCCGCCAGGATGCGTCGATTGTCGGCTATGCGCCGGGCCACCAATCGCGAATCGGCCAACTCAGGTTGTGAAGAGAACGTTGCCAAGTCTGCTTTGAGGTTGAGTATTCCGGTAGCCTGATTGCGGTGCGCAGATTGCCCCGCTGCCGCCGAGTTGCTCGGTTCGTTACAATGGGGATGAAACGGCCGGTCGAAATTGCCTTGGCGTCACGCCTATCACTTTGCGCATCAGGCGCCTGAGTGCCGTCGTATCGACATAGCCCACGCGTTCAGCCACTTGCTCAACCGTCAACTTGCTCGTTTCGAGCAGCATGCGTGCCTTGTTGAGCCGTACGCTCTGCAGCAATGCCGACGTACTGCGCCCCGTGGCGACTCTGACGTGCCGCGAGAGCGTACGCTCGGACATGCAAAATTCCGCCGCCAACGCTGCAACGCCGGGCGGATTGGGCAAGGCGGACTCGAAACGTTCCACCAGTTTCGCGATCAGTGCATTGCCATTGGCAAACATGGCGGGAACGATGAATTGTGCCTGGGATTGCCGGCCATCGATTAACAGCGCGCGCGATACGGCGTCGGCAAGCGCCGGGCTGAACTGGGTGCTCAACAGGTGCAGCATCAAATCGGTCTGGGCGAGCGCCGCTCCGGCGGTCACGAGCGTTCCATCGCGTATCACCATGCGGTCGGCATCGACCGCACAGCGCGGCTCCAGTTGCTGCAATAGCGGCGCCAGCCACCATGAGGTGGTGGCCCGTCTTCCCGCCAGGAGACCGGCGGACTGCAGCAAAAAAACGGCCGAGCACGACGCAGCCACGGCACCGCCTGCTTGCACATGCACTTGCAAGGCCTGCATGGCGCGCAGGGCGTCGGCTTGCGCCAGGCGCTCCTTGATAGCGTGCGGACGCTCCAGGCCAAGGCCGGGAATGACCCAAGTAGAACCATCCGGACGAGCGGTTTTCGGCAGAATTGTGGCGTCGATGGTCATGCCGTGGCCAAGCTTGACCGCGCCCTGAGTGGTGACCACGCGCCATCGCGGTGTGGCGCAAGCAGCCGTTGCCGCTAACGACGCTGCGGCCGATAAAATATCGAGGGTCAAGGCGACACTCGACGCAAAAGCACCTGGCAAGACCAGAACCGTGAAATCATTCATTGACTGAAAAAGCTCGAAATATGTCAAAACAGACACTGTGATTCTGCATCAATCGAGGTTGTAATACAAGCTCCGATTCACACACAGAAAAGCTGACCATGCCTAACATTCTCATCAAGATACCAAAGGGTGCCTTTTCAACCGAACACCGCGCCGTCCTGGTACAAAAGCTCAACGATGCTGCCGCCACCGCGGAGCAAATTCCCGACGACCCACGGAAACGGTCGATGTGCTGGGTGATCATCGACGAAGTGGAGCCTGGCACGTGGACCTGCGGCGCAAGCGACATGAGCGCACGATTGCTGCCCTGCCTTGCCGTGATTTACGTTCCGGCTGGCGTCCTGGACGGTGCGTCCCAGGCCATGTACGTCGACCTTGTGCACGCGGCCTTCAAGCAGTCTCTGCCAGAGACCGAGCAACGGCAGTTGGCAACGTCCGTCATCCTGCATCATGTGGCCGACGGCAGCTGGGGTGCCAACGGCGCCATCTGGCGGCTTCCCGACTTCGCGCAGGCTGCAGGCTTCGCGCATCTTCAAGCATTGCTTCCCCGCACCTGACGCGGTCAACGGGTGCCGCCTTGACTGCGCCGGTACCATCCCGACGGCAGCTAGCTGCCACAGCGCGTGCCGGCTGTATGCCGGACATGCCAAACTATCCACCCGATCGATCACGGTTCACTCAAGATGCGTTTACTTTCCTTGTCCGGCAGCTTGCGCGCTGCATCGTCCAACACGCAGACACTCATCGCGGCTGCCCTGCTGGCGCCGCCAGGCGTCGTCATCGAACATTACGATGCGATTGGCGAGCTGCCTCACTTTACTCCAGACCTCGATGCCAACCTTCCGCAGAGCATCGTTGACTTGCGCAGCCGCGTATGTCAGGCGGACGGCCTCCTGATTGCCTGCCCCGAATACGCGCGCGGCATACCCGGATCGTTCAAGAACATGCTCGATTGGCTGGTAGGCAGCCCGGATTTCCCGGGAAAGCCCGTCGCGCTGTTCAATACCTCGCCGAGAGCATCCGCTGCGCAAGCCGCCTTGAAGCTGGTCCTGGAAACGATGTCGGCAACGATCATCCACGATGCTTGCGCCACGCTTCACTTGCCGGGCAAGCAGGCAGACCCGCTTGCCATCGCACATGATCCCGTGAGCGGCGCAACACTGCGGCATGCGATTCAGGCACTTGCAGAACATCTTCAGGTAGAGGCAGCGCCAACTTGTACTCCATGGGCAGAGCAATAATACGCCACGTCAATTCTTCACTTTTGATCATGGGTTTAGATATCGTACTGTCTGCATTAACGCGTCAACGTCGTTGATGTCAACTTCAGGTTCGACAGGGGGCAAAACAAGCATGAAAAAGACCGAACAGCGTTCCACGATGCAGACATTCCAATATGGAAAATCCACCGACTAGCAAGCGGATCTGTACCTTCCTGCAACACCACGGCCGCCCGTTGTTTGCCTGCTGCACGGTGGGTCTTGGCGGATGCCTTACGGTCGTGATCAGATGACCGCCATCGCTAGCGACTTGGTAGCCCACGGCTTTGCCGTCTGGAATATGGAATACCGCCGGCTGGGTGCGCCTCAGGCCGGGTGGCCGGCAACAATGGACGATGTTGCCGCTGGCATCGACTACCTGGCGGACCTTTGTGTCGGAGGCGTTCACGTCGATCTTGACCGCGTCATCATGATCGGCCACTCTGCCGGTGCGGTCCCCATCGAGTTTTCACGAGGCTACGCAAGGGCAGCAGAGGCAGCAGGTGACACTGTAGAGATCATCGAATTGCCGGGTACGGGTCACATGGAGTACCTTGATCCAGATAGCGATGCCCATGCGATCCTTCGTCGCTGGCTGTTGGCCTCCATGAGCGAGGCCGGATCGCAGGTAAGCGCTGTTGAACAACAGCTTTCAGCGGACGGCGTCCACGCCGCCGCTGAACAGGAACGTTAGGCTTCATCTACGGATTTTCCGCGACTCTAGATTTACTCCCTGCGCTCGGAAGGGAAACGACGCAACTTTGTGCGGACTTATGCAGTAGTCGTATTGTCCGTTGTCCAGCCTCGTCCAAGCGGGTCCGAAGCGGATTTTTCATACTTTTTTCATACCAAACAAAAAAGGCCTACACTGGATCAGTGTAAGCCTTTGATATCAAACGAATTCTTGGTGGGAAGTGCAAGTTTCGAATTAGAAACAAAGTAACCATAGATCACAATAGCCTACGACAGCGCAGGGGAAAAATTGGTAACTTCCGGTATCTTTTGCGCTAAAGCGATCTGACGCCATCTTCCATTGCCCCAAGTTTGCCCCAAGTTTTACCGAAAGTATCACAACCATATGCAGGTGAAAAAAGTAAAATAACAGAGGTATTTTAACAATGTTCAGCATTTCTATTTCAAACATCGACTGTTCATGTTTCTCACCAGAATTAGTGCGGTTCAGAAAATCTGACGGACGTGGACATCGGCGAAACTTCAACAGAGGTTGATTTAAATAATTCCACTCGATGGTCAATGAGCCGGCAAAATACTTCATCAGACGCATTCGGAAGGTCAAGTCACTGCGGTGGCAAGAGGGGCTTAGCGGCTGTTGCCGCAACCTCCATTAGCCCGACGGTGCATCTGATATGAATGATCGTCCTCAGCCACGACAATTAATCCAAATCGTTCGTATAGCACCTTTGCTGGGTTTGTCTTCAACACGCCAAGAGAGAGCGTCGCACCTGCGGCAGCCGCCTCGGCGATTGTGCTGGCAAGAAGCTGGCTGCCAACGCCTTGACCTTGTAGGGCTGGACTAAGTTGAATTTGAATTAGTTGCCATTGAACTCCATCGCGCAAGAGCTTGAGCAAACCAACCGGTGTCGCGCCTCGCAGCAATATTTCAGCGCAGTCAAATCGATACAGGATGCGTACGCGATGATCGGCCTCGCTCGTACCAAGGCCGGATGCAGCCAGGTGTTGATCCATCGTCTGACAGCGTAGCGTCAGCAGGAACGGGATGTCATCGAGACGGGCGGGACGGCGGAAGATATGCATGATATCGAAAAGGATGATGATGGAAGCTGAGTTTCCGCTCGATGGAAGAGCCGGGCGCCATTGCATTACGCCAACGACCGACTCGATTTGAGAGCAGAACGCCGGGACAGCGGTATCGGGGGCATGGTATCGAGTTCCAGTTCTGCCTGGATAATGCCAGTGTAACCCCGAGCAAAACGAATAGGCCACCGCTCACACGATGGAGCCATAACGTGACGGCAGGGTTGAGCTTGACGCGAGCGCTGGCACGCCCACCTGATCAATCTAGTGTGGGCGGCCAGAAGGCCTGAGCTATCAAAGTGCGCAAGCGAAATTCTCCGCCTTTTCGGGATCGCCATTACCGCGGTAGCGCGCCACTTCCGGATACGGGCAAAGCGGGCGGGTTCGGCCCGGCCATGGTGTGCCCGGCCCCGCACTGGCTTCGAGACGGTCCGGCGCGCGGCCGTGCTCAACCCAGTCCACCATCGCCGCCAGGGAATCGAACTCCGTCGTGGCCGGACCGCCCGAGCAGTGGCACATTCCCGGCACAGGAAACACCCGCGCGAACTCGCCGGCCCGGCCATGCTCGCGCCGGTTCAACTGGTCGAACCAGTCGAGCGTGTCCGCCAGGGAAAACACCGGATCGGATTCTCCGTGCGGCACCATCAGGCGGCCGTGGCGCGCCTTGAAGCGCGTCAGGTCGGTCGAGCGCGCGGAGATATCTTCCCAGGCAGAGTGCCGGAATGGCGCCGCCACCGCCTGGACCTTTGCCGCCGCGCTGTCGAAGTCAAGTCCGATCTGATAGTCGGCCAGTGCCTGTGGTCCCGGCGGCAACATCACCGGCGGCGTGCTGAACACCGAGGCCAGCGCCTGGCCGCCCAGCACCACGTTAAGCGGCGGCACCTGGCCGTCCTCCGAGCCGATCTTCCATACGCGCCACGCCGGACTGTCGATCCCGGACGGCCAGAACCAGCGGTTGTAGAGGGCCTGGCCTGCGCTGCCCAACGGCCCGCGCATCGATTCGACCAGCGCATCGATCTGCGTCGGACTCAGGCAGTCGGCCGTCGCACCGCTGGCCGGACATATTTTTCCGCGCAGCTGCGCCAGCACCTTCCGGTCGGTGCAGCGATCCAAGTCGGCGACCATGCCATCGCGCAGACCGTCGTCGGCGTCGCAGGCGTCGAGGATCGCCTCGCGCACCAGCTTGAGCTGCACACCGTTGAAGGCAGTATGCAAGCGCGACACGTCGAAGCCGGCGGCGCCGGGCGTCTGGATAACACGGCTGAAGGCGCGCGTGTCCCAGGCCTCCGCCAGGGCCGCCTTGGGCAGCGCGAAGCCCGGTGCAGAAGCGATGATGCCATCGAAGATTTCGGGATAGCGCTGGGCGAACGCCATGCCCTCCTGCCCGCCCTTGGAACAGCCGACGAAATAGTTATAGCGCGGTTTTTGTCCGTAGTACTGACGCACCAGCCAAAGGCCGGCGTCGGCGCTGCGCTTGAGCGACGCGTGGCCGTAGTCGCTGCGCGCGGCCGGATCGGAAGCAAATACCATTTGTCCGCCGCGCAGCGGGTCGTTGTTGCTGGCGTTGTCGTGGCCGGAGTCCTGGCTCAGCACCGCGTAATGCCGTTCGATGGCGGTGTCGTCGGCGCCATATAGCTTGCCGGTGGCGTCGCCGATGTCGCCGTTGCTGCCGCCGCCGCCCTGGAACAGGAAACGGTTATTCCAGTCCGACGGCAGCCGCAGGCGGAAACGAATCGCGTAACGCTGGCCGTCGGCCTGGCGCGCCGGCGTCTCGGCGATCAATTCGCAGTGGGCCGGCAATTTGGCCATGTGCGTGCCGCCCTGCTCCAGGCGGATTTCCTGGGGCTCGCCCTCGGCGTGATAGATCGCCTGCCGCACGCGGAAGGTGCTGGAGGTGCTGGACGGTGGCGCCTTGTCAGCCATCGCCAGGCAACGTTGCTCGAAGCTAGCGCCGAAGGACGGCGCGGTGGCGATGACGCCCAGGCAGGCGAGCAGCACCGCTGCGGCAGGCGGACGTTGTTTGTATCGAACGAAGCAGCGTGTCATGTTGTCATCCCGATGTGATTAACTTGATAAAAACGAAGCCGGACGGCGGGCGCCCCATTTAGCGCGGCCGCCTCCGTGCCGGCGCAAGTGCGCTTGATGGTGAGGCGTCAGGATTCGACGTGGCCGATTAAAAAAGCTACCGTCTTGGCGATGGCGCGCTGGGCCTCCGGGCTGGTGTCAGCCATCGTCTGGTGCACGTGCGGCATGCCCTCGTAGGCATCGAGCGTCACGGCGACGCCACCGGCGGCCATCGCCTGGTACAAGCGCACCGAGTCCGACAGCAAGACCTCGCGCAAGCCGCATTGCACCAGGGTTGGCGGATAGTTTTTGCTGTAGTTGCCATACACCGGCGAGGCGTACGGATTACGCCGCTCGCCTGCGCCGACATAGGCGTCACGGCTCGGCCGCAACGTCTCCGTCGAGACGATGGGATCGGCGGCGGCCAGGGTGAGCAGGGTGTCGCCCTGAAAGTCGAGATCGGACCAAGGCGACCACAGCGCGGCGGCGGCCGGCAATGGTATCTTGCTGTCGCGCATCCGCAGCAAGGCGCCCGCCAGCAGGCCGCCGCCGGCCGAGTCGCCGAAGCAGCCGATCCGGCGCGGCGCGTAGCCATCGGCATAGAGCGCGGCGAACACCTTGCCCACGTCGTCGGTGGTGCGCTCCCACTTCGCGCGTGGCGCCGTGGTGTAGTCGATCGAGACGACGCAAAAGCCCGTCGCCAGCGCCATTTGCGCTGGCGCCAGCAGCGTCGAACTGGCCGTGCCGAGCGTGTAGGCGCCACCGTGAGCGTAGACGATCAGGCAGTCCCGACGCCGCACATGCGGTGGCTCCAGCCATATCACCGGCACGCCGCCGAGCGTGCCCTTGCGCGATCGCACGCCGGTGGCGGAGACGCGCTCACGGCTCATTTCCTCGAACATCGCCGCCAGGCGCTGGCGCAAGGCGTCCCAGGCTTCCACATCGTCCGGCGACGGCAGCGCCGGTTTGGGGAAGGCCGCCAGGTCGGCGAACATCCTGGGCCAGCCTGGCGACACCGTCGGAGGCAGCGGTATCGGCCCCGGCGCCGCCGAGACGGGAGCCGCCGCCCGGGCTGCCCCGTGTGCCGCGACGGCGGCCGCCAGCGCACCGCACGCGCTTAAAAAGGCGCGCCGTGGCGCGGTGTGCACGGACCTGGAATCGGACTTGAAATTAAACTCGCTCATTCTGTTACTCCTTGACGGTAGGTATGGCGGCGCGCCCGTTTTGCGACCTCTTGTCGGGTAATTGGCCGAGCGCGGATTCCAGTACGCTTTTCATGCGCGCATAGCCCCGGTTGTTCGGATGGACGCCATCGTTCGAAAAGTCCGCGCGGAACGTGCCATCGGGCGCCGCCAGCACCGCATGGTAGTCGACGTAGACCAGGTCCTCGCTGAGCGCTAGCGCCTTGAGCCAGCGGTTCAACGCCTCGATACGCGCCGGTGTGCCGGGGCTGGGCCGCCAGGGCATGCTGGCCGCCGGCGGGATGCTCGCCAGCAGCACGGCTATCCCCTGACGCTTGGCGATCGCCACCATGGCCTCGATGTTGTCCTGATAACGCTGCGCCGAGGTGGGGCCGGTATTGCCGGCGATATCGTTAGTGCCCGCCATGAGATGGACGAAACGGGGACGCAACGCCGCCACGTCGGCGGCAAAGCGCAACAGGATCTGCGGCGAAGTCTGCCCCGCGATGCCGCGATTGAGCCAGTGGTCACCGAACACCCGGGCCGCCGACTCTGACCATAACTCGGTAATCGAGTCGCCCAGGAAGACACCGTCGATGGCGGTGCCGGCCGCCGTCACGGTGGCGTTGGCGGCGGCGTAGCGGCACAGGTCCGGCCAGTCGAGCTGGCGCCGCATTTCCTCGGCCCGCGCCCGCTGCGTCATGATCGGACCGGCGATCAGGCGCTCCAGTTCCGCAGGACGCATGGCGCCGGGCTCGATGAACATGTCGACCAGCGCGCGCGGCACGTCGGGTAGCGCCGGCAAGCCGGTGCAAGGTGCCTCGACCATGCCTTGCGTATTCGGGGATGGCGTCGCGGCGGCCGCCGGCAGCACGCAGCACAGCGCGGCGGCGACAGCGGCGGCAAGGCGCCTACGCGCCAGAATTGCGAAGTGAATCGTCATGATGATCCTTGTTAAATAATGTACCGACAAAATCGATGAAATTGCGCCGCCAGACCGGCCATGCATGCGCGCCGTCGACCACTTGCCAACTGTGCGCGACGCCGCGCGCGGCCAGCCAGTCGACGAAGCCACGGACGTCGTCGATCAAAAAATCGTCGCACCCGCAACTGACGGACAGGCGCGGCATCGCCGCCGGCGACGTCGCCTGCCGCAGGCAGGCCTCGAAATCGCCTTCGAACATGAAGATGGCGGGACTGAACGCGCCGACATGGGCGAACCGGTGCGGCGCGTTCAGACCGACGAACAGCGCCTGCGCACCGCCCATCGACAAGCCGCCGACCGCCCTGCCCCGTCGGTTGGTGTCAACCGAATAGCTACGCTCGACAACCGGCAACACCTCGTCGAGCAGACTGGCGCCCGACAGCTCGATGTTGCGCAGCGCCACCCCGGCGGGCGGCGGCGGCAAGTCGCTGGCCATGCCTGGATCGCAATGCCCGGATGGACACACCACCAGCATGGGCCGGCAACGGCCGTCGTGAATCAGCGCGTCGAGCATGACGTCGGCGCGTCCGGCGCTGAACCATGCGCCCGCTGCATCGCCCAAGCCATGCAGCAAATACAGCACCGGGTAGGCGCGGCCGGAACGCCGGTCGTAACCGGGCGGGGTATAGACGTAGAACTCGCGGTCGCCGCCGATGGTGGCAGAACGGTAACTGTGGCGCACCACCAGCCCGCGCGGCACGTCGCCATACTGCCATGGCAACGCAGCGGCGTCGGACCGGCCGGGCAGCAACACCATGCTCTCCCCCAGGCCCGTGCTGGACGGCTTGATCCACGGGTTGGCGGGATCGAGCACGGACACGCCATCGATGACGAGCCGGTAGCAATACAGGTCTGGCGGCAGCGCAGGGCTGCTACCGCGCCAGATGCCGTCGGCGGCGCGGTCCAGAGGCAGCGGCGCCGCCAGCGCGTCGAGCTCGACCCGTACCTGGCGGGCCGCCGGCGCCTCCACCCGGAAAATCAGCGAGCCGTCGCCGCCCACCTCGGGCGAACGGATGGCTGGCCGAAAGACTTTACCTAGCATGCGCTGGACTCCGTTGGTTGGATATTGTTGAATGCGCGGTCATGTTCAATAGAAGGTGTAGCCGACACGCAGGCCGAAGGTGCGCCGCGGCATGTACGACGCGATACTGAGCGCCAGGATCTGCGTGTTGCTGGTGTAGACCTGGCGGTCCTCGGCGTTATAGACGTGGGCGTTGACGTTCCAGCGCCTGTCCTGGCTTTGCCAGTCGAGGTTGAGGTCGGTCTTGCTGTAGGCCTTGCGGTAGCCGAGCAGCGGATCGGTGCTGCTCAGGCTATCGATGACCGAATGGCTGCCGCTCTGCCAATACGTCTGGATCGACGGCGTCCACTGCCCGTTGGCACCCAGCTCAACGGTATGGGCGTAGCGCAGGCGCGCGCTGACCTTGGGCGCGTTGGGTAAGCGCCGACCGCTGTTGTCGAGCGGTGCGGTGTTGATCGGCGTGGGTGCGAAGTTGTTGTACAGCGCGTCGACGGCGTTGGCGTTGTCGATGCCCGGCGCGACGCTGCCGAACTTGGCGTCGAGCAGAGTAAGGAAGCCCTGCAGATGGTCCTGGCGCGTGACCCTCCAGTCGAGCTCGGCCTCGATGCCGCGCACGCGCGCAGTGGCGGCGTTACCGGTCACGACGGTGTTGTTGCCCGACAGATTCTTGCCGATGGTGCTCACCTGCAGGTCCTTGTAATCCATGCTGAAGGCCGTCAGGTTCAGGCCCAACGTGTCGCCGCGCAGCCGGCCACGCCAGCCCGCCTCGAAGCTGGTCAGGGTCTCCGGCTTGTAGGTCAGGTACGGGGTCGCCACGTTCGGCGTGACGCCGCCGCCGCGATATCCGGTCGACACGGTGGCGTACAACATGTCGGTTTTGCTCAGGTCGAACTCGGACGTCACCTTGTAGCTGGTGTTGCGCGAGCTGGTGGTGCCGGAGGCGTTGACCGCAGGGCCGAACGGTACGCCGCACGGCAGGTTGGCCGCCAGCGCATGCATGGTCCCGTACAGGCAAGCCTGGGTATCGGTGTCGGTCAGCGCCGTGTCCCGCGTGCCTCGCAGGCCCAGGGTCATGCGCCAGACATCGGAAACGCTGTAGGTGGCCTGGCCGAAGGCCGCCCTGGAGGTGTTCTTCAACGCGTTGTTGCGCACCGCCGCGTCGAGGTTGCCATAGCCGGACGGCAGGTTGCCGGCGCCGGGAGCGAAGGCGAGGCCCAGCGGCAGCACGCTAGCCAGCGGTGCCGGCAGTGCGTTGGCGATACGTACCCCGTAGAGTCCGGTCTGCTCGTCGCGATAGTCGTACAGGCCGCCGACCAGTTTGAGGCGGTCGCTCTCGTAATTGACGTTCAACTCGTGGCTCCGGGTGATGGTCTTGTTGTCCTTGTTGTAGAGGCTGAAGATGCCGGAGTTGAGGTCGACGCCGTTGTTGACCAGCTTGGTCAAGCCGGCCAGGTAGGTCACCGTCCAATCGTCGTTGACGGCCCACACCAGCGACGAGCGCAGCCCCGTCTGGGCCAGATCCTTGCGGATGTTGGTGCCGGCGCCGCCACCGCCGATGCCGCCGACGTTGGTGTCGACCGGCACGGTGACACGCTTGCCCAGAGTGCCGGCGGCAATGCTGGCGTCGGGGAAGTAGTTATAGGCGACGCTGTGAACCGCCGCAATCGTACCCTTGTCCTCTAGCTTGCTCAACGACACATTCCATTTCAGGCTGTCGCCCAGTTGCCAGGCCGCCGCCAGGCGCACGCTTGACAGGTCGACCTCGCCGTAGCGGCTGGAGACCGCCCTGCCCGGCTCGTCACCGTCGCTGGTGCGCCGCAATACGGAGGCGCGCAGAAGCAGCGTCTCGGATACCGGTACGTTCACTACGGCGCGCGCGGTCACGTCATTGTGGTCGCCATAGCTGACGTCGCCGAACAGTTGCTGGCGCGCGGTCGGGCGCGCGGTGATTACATTGACCACGCCGACGGTGGCGTTGCGGCCGTACACCGTGCCCTGCGGGCCGCGCAGCGCCTCGATGCGGCCGACGTCGTACAGCCCGAGACTCAGCACTTGATAGTTCGGTTCGTAGATGCCGTCGACGTGGACCGCGACCGTCGAGTAACCGCCGAAGGAGGCGTTGCTGCCGATGCCGCGCATGGAGAAGCCGTTGCTGGCGACGGCCATGTTAGGCACCGACGAGGCGATGTCGGTCAGCGAAGTGATGCCTTGCGCGTCCAGCGCCTTCTGGCTGACCACGCTGACCGCGAGTGGCGCCTTCGACAGTACTTCCGAACGGCGCTGGGCGGTGATGGTCACCGCTTCGAGTGTGCCCGTGTCGGCTGCCTTGGCGGCGGCCTCCTGCGCGTGGACGCCAGCAGCGTGCATCAGCATGGCGCACGCCAGGGAAAGGGGGGTGAGTTGAAACTTCATCTGGTCTCCTTGATTTTTTAGGTTCCGAGCTTGTCCTCATACTCGATGCGCCGTCGCCTCGGTCGTACCGGGCTTTGATGACTAGCAATCTGAACGTCGCTTTTGCGCAATCGATTGCTCACTATCGCATTTCTGTGGATTGACTGCAATAACTTAATTATTTTTTGCCGAAAACTGACATTTTTAAGCGTGGAAAGCTTTTCGAATGACATTTGCGCTGCGAACGTGTATATAGACAGAGCCATTTTGCGCAATCGGTTGCTTATTCGCCGCCTGCGTGCGACGTGAAGGTTGGTGATGCCCGGTGTAAGATGCCCGGCGAGTAACCATCGCAATTTTTAAATAGTTATCGGGATTCACAATGACTGAGAAGAAGCAGCCGGACGACAGCGTGGCCTCACCTTTCCAGCGGCCGTCGCGCACACAGATGGAAGACATCGCACGGATGGCCGGTGTGTCGCGCTCGACCGTGTCTCGGGTGCTGTCCGGGACCGGGCGCATCGGTGAGGAAACCCGCAAGCGCATCACCGAACTGGCCAAAACGAGCAATTACAGCATCGACGCCAGCGCCAGGAATCTGCGCTTGAATCAAAACCGCACCATCTCGGTGGTGGTGCCGTACGACCCGGTCGAGCAATTGCCGCTGTCGGAACCGTTCTTTCTCACATTGATCGGCAGCATCGCCGACGCCCTGACCGCGTGCGGCATGGATATGCTGCTGTCGCGGGTGTCGGCCGACCGGCTCGATCTGGCGGCGGAGGCGTACAAGGGTGGGCGGTGCCTCGGCTTCATCCTGATCGGCCAGTGGGGGCATCATGACCAATTGACGGCGATGGCCGTGCAAGGCTTGCCGTTCGTGGTGTGGGGCGCACGGCTGCCCGGGCAATTGTACGGTTCGGTGGGCGGCGACGACGTGCAGGGCGGCTTCCTGGCGACCTCGCACCTGCTCGATGCGGGCGTGCGGCGCATCGCCTTCCTGGGCGACACGGCACTACCCGAGATCAGCCAGCGCCACACCGGCTATCTGCAGGCTCACCACGCGCGCGGGCTGATCCCCGCCGCCGACCTGACCCTGGCGGCCAACCAGTCGCGCGAATCGGTGGTCGCCGCGATCGCCGAGCGCTATCCCCGCGACGGTGGGTTCGACGGAATTTTCGCCTCCACCGACCCGATGGCGATGAACGCGATCGGCGCGCTGGCGGCGCTCGGCAAAAAAGTGCCGGACGACGTGCGCGTGATCGGCTACGACGACATCATCACCGCCTCCAATTTTCAGCCGCCGCTGAGCTCAGTGCGCACGCCGATGATCGACGCAGGCAAGGCGCTGGTCGATAGTCTGCTGGCGCAATTATCGGGCACGCCGCCGCGGCAGTTGCAGCTTGCATCGTCGCTGGTGATACGGGAGAGCAGCGGCAGCGGACCGCGCGCCGCAAGCTAGCCGTTCGCGGCCACTGGCATCACGATTTTCCCACGGGTTCGCCCGCCCTTGTACGCCTCCGCCGCCAGATCGATCCGGTCGCCTGACGCACCGCCCTGCCCTAGTCCTGGCGGCAGATGCCGTTCACTGCTGCCCCGGCACGCCCTTTCGTAGCAGGATGTTACCGTACTTGCGACGTTCGCCGGTGACGACGATGGCGAAGGCAGCGCGCGAGCGCGCCAGAAACTCCTGGCGGCCAATGCGGGCGATCGCCGGCGTGTCCGGCCAGCAGCGGTCGATGGCGGCGCGGAAGTCGCGCTCCAGTTCCGGGTCGCAGCGGTCGTGCGCTTCGGGCTGCATCATCGCCACCGGCGCGGCGACGTAGTCGTCCAGGCACAGCAGCGGCAGCACGCCGGCCAGCAGCTCGGCCGCCGTGCTGCCGTCGCAGCGGATCACCAGGTCGTTGTTGCTGTGGCCCGGATAGTAGGCGTCGACCACGGCGATCTCGTCGCCGTGGCCCATGCGTGCCAAGGCGTAGAGCAGCTCGGGGCTGACGCAGGGATGGATTCCAACAAGCATGTTCGTCTTCCTTATTCGCCGCTGGCGGTTTTTTTCATGTCGAAGTAGACGGCGACGATGATGATGCCGCCCTTGATCACCAGCTGGAAGTAGGAGTCGACGCCGAGGAAGGTCATGCCGTAGTTGATGATCCCCAGCGTCAGCACGCCCAGCACCATGCCGCCGGCGGTGCCGATGCCGCCGCTTTGCGAGACGCTGCCGATGGTCACGGCGGCGATGGCGTCGAGCTCCATGCCCCGTCCGGTGAGGGCGTTGGCCAGGCCGAGCCGGCTCGACAGCAATACGCCAGCGATGCCGTACAGGACGCCCGCGTACAGATACACCATCACTAGTTCCCGCTTGACGTTGATGCCCGACACCCGCGCTGCGGCAGGGTTGCCGCCGATGGCGTATAGGCTGGCGCCCTGGCGCGTGTGGGCCAGCATCAGGTACACGGCGGCGGCGGCCAGCAACGCGAACAGCGCCAGGTGGGGTATGCCGAACAGCGCGCCCTGGCCGATTTCCTTGTAGGCGTCCGTCAGGCTGCCCACCACGTTGGCACGGGTGTAGATCAGCTGGCAGCCGAAGGCCACCGACATCGTGCCCAGCGTGGCGATGAAGGGCGGGATGCGCGCCAGCGCCACCAGCAGGCCGTTGAGCAGGCCGAAGGCGGCGCCGGTCAGCACGCCGGCCACCACCGGCAACCACAGCGGGAACACGACACCCGGATACAAGGCGGCGGCGTAGTCGCTGTTCTGGGCGAACGAGGCGGCCACGCTGCTGACCAGGCACACGACCGCGCCAATGGACAGGTCGATGCCGCGGGTGATGATGATCATGCCTACACCCAGCGCGGCCAGGGCGCGCACCGACTCGGCCACGGCCAGGTTCTTGATCGATTCCGGCGACAGCGAGGCACCGTCGGTGAGCAGCGCCAGCGCCGTGGCCAGCACGACAAAGGTCAGCAGGTTGGTGCGCGCGCGCAGGTAGGCGAGCAGGCGGCGGCCCGGTGCCGGTGCCGGCGCCGGGGTGGGACGGGGCGCGGGCGCGCCGGGGGTGGCGGCCTCGTCGGCCGCCTTGGTCAGGGTATTCATGCTAAATTGTCTCCGTTTGTGGTGTGGGACGGCGCGGGGCGGCGCCGGCGTCAGCGGTATTGCGTGGCCAGGCGCATGATCTCGTGCTGGCTGGCGTGGGCGCGTTCAAGGGTGCCAGTGTGGCGGCCCTCGCACAGCACCATGACGCGGTGCGACATGGCGATCAGCTCGGGCATTTCGGACGACACCATGATGATCGACTTGCCTTGCCGCGCCAGCTCGGCCATGACCGAGTAGATCTCGAACTTGGCGCCGACGTCTATGCCGCGGGTAGGTTCATCCATGATCAGAATGTCCGGATCGGTCATCAGCCAGCGTGCGATCAGCACCTTTTGCTGGTTGCCGCCCGACAGGCTGCCGATCGGCGTCTCCATCGAGGCGCTGCGGGTGCCGAGCTGGCGGTTCAGCCGCGCCGCCTCGGCGCCAGCACGGGCGTGCTGCAGCGTGCGCCAGCGGCCCATATAGCGCCCCAGCGAGCAGATCACCGTGTTGCGGGTGATCGACAACTGCGGGAAGATGCCAGAGCCGCGGCGGTCCTCGGTGACTAGGCCCATGCGCTGGACGATGGCCTCGCCGCTGCTGCCGATGCGCACCGCCCTGCCGTCGATCTCGATGCTGCCGGAGGCCACCCGGCGCAGGCCGAACAGGGCCTCGACAAACTCGCTGCGGCCGGCGCCGATCAGGCCGCCGATACCGAGGATCTCGCCGCGGCGCAATTCCAGGCTGACCTGTTGAAAGGAGCGCGGGTCGGGCGAGCTGAGCGCGTTCACCTTCAGGCGTGTCGCGCCTGGCACACTGTCCAGCGGGGGAAAGCGCTGGCTCGACTCGCGCCCGACCATCAGTTGGATCAATTGCTCCTCGTCGATCGCGCCGGCGTCGTAGGTGCCGAGCATGCGCCCGTCGCGCATCACCGACACCTCGTCGGCGATCTGGAAAATTTCATGCATCTTGTGTGAAATGTAGACCACCGCCACGCCGCGCCGGGTCAGCTCGCCGATGATACGGAACAGCTGCTCGGCCTCCTTGTCGGTGAGCGACGAGGTCGGCTCATCCATGACCACGACGGCGGCATCGCAGGCGACCGCCTTGGCGATCTCGCACGCCTGCTGGTGTGAAATCGAGAGGTCGCCGATGATGGCGTCCGGATCGATGTCCATGCCTAGCTTGCGCATCAGCGCGGCGGTGTCCGAGCGCATCTTGCGGTGGTCCAGCAGGCGCAGCGGCCCGACCCGGCGGGTCGGCTCGCGGCCTAGCCACAGATTGCTGCGCACCGAGCGCGCCGGCGCGTTGGCCAGCTCCTGATGGATCATCGCCACCCCGGCGTCGAGGGCGTCGCGGGAATGCTGGAACTGCCGCACCTGGCCACGCAAGCGCACCTCGCCCTGATCCGGCCGATACATGCCGAACAGGCACTTCATCAGCGTCGACTTGCCGGCGCCGTTCTCCCCCATCAGCGCGTGCACCTTGCCCGGGCGCAGCCGCAGCGTGACGCCGTCGAGCGCCTGCACGCCGGGAAAGCGCTTGCTGATGTTGTTCATTTCAATAACGTAAGGCGTGCCATCCATATTCGTCCCCTCCAGTGACACAGCGCGCGGCCGGCGTCGCGGCGCGCGCTGCTGGTGCGCCTCACTTCTTCGTGAAGCTCTTGTAATTTTCCTGCGTCACGGCCTTGAAGGGCACCAGATAGACCTGCCCGATAACCGCCGCGTTATTGGCAGGGGCTTCTTCGATGGCGACGGCCAGCGGCTTGTAGCCGCGCACCGTGGCGCCGCCGACGGCACCCTTGGTGGCCATCAGGTAGGCAAGTTCAAAGGCCGTCGCCGACTGTTCGCCGGCGTCCTGCAGCACGGTGGCGTAGAGTTTTTTCTCGGCCATCGAGCGCAGCGCCACCGGGGTGGCGTCAACGCCGATCACTGGTACCTTCAGCGAGGTGCCATCGCCGTCGACGTCCACGCCCGGCCGAGCAGGGTCATCGACATACTTGGCGGTGACCAGCGATTCGACCGCGCCCAGCGCCATCGAATCGTTATTGGCCAGCACCAGGTTGAACTTGCCGCGGTAGGCATTGAGCCAGGCGTCCATCTTTTGCTGCGCCTCCTCCGGCTGCCAGTTGGCGGTGTCCTTGGCCAGCACATTGACCTTGTAGCCCTTCTGCTGCAGCGACGCCAGCACCGCCTGGGTGCGGTAGATTTGCGCCGGGTGCCCCAACTGGCCGAGCAGCATCAGCAGGTTGATCGACTTGCCGGGGCCCAGCTTGGCGGGAAACTTCTTGAAGTAGTCGTCGACGATGGCTGCCTGAATCTGCCCAGCCACCGATTCGGGCGAGGATGCGAGGAAGAAGTTGCGCCCCGTCTTGAGCGCCTTCACCGTCGGCGCCGTGTTGGAAAATGCAGCGCCACCGCCCTTGGCCGCGATCGCCTGGGCGATCTGGTCGCTGCCTTCGGTCACCACCGGCACCACCACGAAATACTTGACTCCCTGGCTAAGCAAGGTGTTGAGCTGGTCGAGTTGGGTCGCCATGTCGCCGTGGGCGTCCATCAGTTTCAGCTCGGCACCTTTGGCGGCAGCGATCTTTTTCAGGTTGCTGCCGTAGTCACCGAGGAACTGGTCGTCGAGGTTGCGAATCAGGGCGCCGATCACCGGCTGGCCTGCCGCGGCGTTGCCGCCGAGCACGGCCATTCCGGCCAGCGCCAGGGCGCTAAACAATGTTTTCATCTGTCTTGTCTCCATGTAGGTAGTACTGGTCCGCCAAGTCGGCTGGTGCGGAGGCCGCGTCTGCGCGCGGTGCAATAAAACGGGCTCGCCGCGGTGCCGGCGGCCTTCCTCATTTCAAGCTCCGAATAGATAGTACGATACATACAAGCGCTTGCGCAAGCGCTTGCGCGGTGAAAAAACTACTATTTTTTGACACTTTGCAATTTCCCCCGTCTCTACGCGCAAGCGCTTGCGCCTGGCCGTGCTATCCTGCACGACTGAACACAAAACAATGGAAGGGCTGCTCTTTGGCTAACATGAACGACGTCGCCCGGGTTGCCGGCGTATCCGTGTCCACCGTTTCCCACGTCATCAACGGGACCCGGCGGGTCGACCCGGAGACCGAGCAGGTGGTGCGTCTGGCCATCGCCTCGGCCGGCTACATCCCCAACTCGCTGGCGCGCTCGCTAGCGCGCTCGACCACGAGCACGATAGGCGTGGCCATCTCGACGTTCGCCAACCACTATTTTTCGGAAATCGTCCGGGCCATCGACACCGCCTGCGGCAAGGCCGGCCTGATGATGCTGTTTGCAGACACCCACGACGACCCCGAGCAGGAACTGCGCGTGGTCCAGGCCTTCCACCAGCGCCGGGTCGACGGCATCCTGATGGCACCGACCAATGACGGCGCGCTGCGCTCGCTGAAGTATTTGGAGGCCAACCAGATCCCGGCGGTGCTGGTCGACCATCTGCTGCCGACACCATTCGACCAGGTCGGCGTCGAGAACACCGAGGCGATGCAGTCGCTGGTGGCGCACCTGATCGGACACGGCCACACCCGCATCGGCTACCTGTCCGGGGCGCAGTGGAACTCGACCAGTGGCGAGCGGCTGGCGGGCTACCGCAGGGCGCTGGCGGCGGCCGGCGTGGCCATTGACGAGCGCCTGGTGGCGTGCGGCGAATCGAGCGTCGAACCGGCGCGCCTGGCCGTGCACGCGCTGCTGGCCCTGCCCGACCGGCCCAGCGCCATCGTCTCCGGCAACAACCTGATGACGCTTGGCGCGATGCGCGCGCTGAAGGAGGCTGGCGTGGCGATACCGGGGGAAATAGCTTTCGCCGGTTTCGATGACCTCGACTGGGCCGACCTGTTCAGCCCCAGCCTGACCGTCACCGCCCAGCCACTGGAAGACATCGGTGCGCGCGCGGTGAGCTTGCTGATCCGGCGCATCAGGGAGCCGGATGCGGCGCGCAGCGTGGTTCGCATGCCCGCGACCATGCGCATCCGCCGCTCCTGCGGCTGTCCTTAGGGTGCGGCTGTAGCGGGACGGCGGCAGGCATCAGCACGCCGGCATCGCCCGTACGCTCATCGCACAACTCCGATGTGCGACTGATGGACGAGGTCTTTTCCGCGCTCGGCCTGTTGAGCCTGCGCTACGCCGACGCCGAGCATGTACTGCGCCAGGACGTCTTCGGTCAGCAACGGCCGCCCCACCTGCCGCTGACCGCGCGCATCCGTCAACAGCTAGAGCAGGAGCCCACCGGTACCGCGCCGGAGGAGCCATTCGTCGAATTGATGGAGGGTGTCTTCAGGACCGACGAGACCAAGCGCGTGCGCGAGGTGGCGGTCGACCGGGGACGCTACGGCGAGGTCCAGGAATAGATTCCACACCGACCGGTTCGAACTGCCGGACCCAGAGGAGGAATAGCCCGGCGCCGGCGCAAAAAAATCACCCCTCCCCCCGCCGCGGTGGTAATGCCGTTCACTTAAGCAGGTTTTCGTAGAATGCGAGTGGCGTAGTGTTATGGTGTTGTCTTAACGACCCGGTCGAATTTTCGATCGGGCCGTTCGTCATTCAGAATGCTAGCCGTCAAGTCGGTGGAGATCTGCGATGACTTGTCTGTTGCTCGACGATATTTGGCGCGTGGTGCAAGAGCGAAGCTCAAACGGTTAGGATATTAGCTTATCGATTTTCACTATACGCATATGTATCGACTACACGACATCTTGGCTGAACTCGACGCTTCATTCGTCACCATTGAAGCAGGAAATATTCTGCTAAAGAACGAGGCCAAGAACAGCTTCTGGAAAGAGGAGCTCCGTGCGTTTGCCATTTGCCGTTTTCCAGTGACAGAACAGCTTTACCGTGAGATGACTGGAGGTGAACTCTGCCCCGATACCGCAACCTGCCCGGTGGTCGATGTCTCCTGGCTCGACGCGATCGCTTTTTGCAATCACCTATCGCACCTTGCCGGCTTGGCGCCCTGTTATGACATCGATGGCGAAAGCGTAACTTGGGACCCGACCGCTCAGGGCTACCGACTGCCTACAGAGGCTGAATGGGAGTATGCCTGCAGGGCAGGCAGCCAGGAAGTGCGTTACGGTGACCTCGACACTATCGGCTGGCATGCGGGAAATTCCAGTGGCAGCCGGCATCCGGTCGGAGAAAAAGTGGAGAATGCACTGGACCTCCATGACATGATCGGTAACGTCTGGGAGTGGTGCTGGGATCGCTTTGACCCGGAGGTCTACGGAGAATATCGTGTATTTCGCGGCGGCGGCTGGCTCGATGTCCCCAACGCCTGCCGCGCCTCATGTCGGCGCAAAAGCCATCCTACCTACCGTATCGACGACCTGGGCTTTCGGATTGTAAGGAGTTGCATTCAGTGAGGTGGGATGAGGCCGAACGCGAACAGGACGGCGTCGCGACCGGCAACACAGCACTATAGGCGACCTCTCACCCGTCGAGCTACGCAATGGCTCGCAATGCTCGCCACGCGAATAATGACCCACGCGCCCCTATGCCGGATAGAATTGGCTTTCACAACAGATGCCGGTCAGCTCTTGCATATGTGCCAACTCCAGGCCATGATGCGGCTCGACCAGGAGCCGCCCCGCTGTCCAGTACCAGACTATGAGCACCCAGGAAGGTCACGCGTCAGTGCTGCTTGCTTACCTTCGGTGATTTCGGAGCGTACGCTATAAAATCTTCTGTGAGCGATATCACCAATATCAGACTGGAGAGCATACCAGGTGGTGCGGCCGGATCGGTACCGCGTTTGGCGGCACGGCACCCACCCAGTTCGCCAGCGACCCTGTGGGATCGCGATTCGCTGCGCGGCTTCTTCCAGCTTTAGCCCTTGGGCCAGCACCAGTTGATTGCCTAGGCCCGCAACTTCGGTGTATATGTCGTTGATTTCATGTTTTCACTCCCTTTCACAAGCCTATCAAATGACAGTGTCCGACAATGCCAGGCTCGCTCAATAGTGAGGCGTCTCGCGGCCGGAGACGCCATGCGGTGTCTACATTGGCACAGTCCTTCAGAGGCGGTACAGACTGCCGGAGCCAACGCAGTCCACCGGCGTGCCGTCCGTGCAGCCGGCCATCGGCAAACCCTGCGCCCATCCTGCTGCCAGGGCATGCACGTCACGCAAGGGATCGGACGCCTTGGCGCGCTCATTGCGAATGCGGCAGGTTTCAGGATCAGTGGCAAACAGACCGCGCGCGAAAACTCGACCCTGCTCGGCCAGCTTCGCGGTCTTCGGCCCGCGGATCTCCGCGAAGCGCAGCAAGGCTTCATCGAGGCAGCCGTCCGTCCCAACCAGACACCTTGCCAGATGCCAGGCGTCTTCCAGCGCCTGACAGGCGCCCTGGCCAGATGTCGGCAACGGCGCGTGCGCCGCATCCCCCACGAGCAGCACATTCGCCCGGCTCCACGTGTGCAGCGGCTCCAAGTCGTGCACGGCAATCAGTCGGATGGCATGCACCGGTGTCGCCTGGATGATGCGGGTGACAGGCTCCGGCCATCCCGCGAACATATCCTCAATCTCCTTACGCATATCCGCTGCGGGCGCCGCCCCCGGCAATGGCCGTGCCTGCGCCGCCGCCCAGTAGACCAAATCCGGCCGGACCGCCACGCAACCGAAGCGATCACCCGCCCCCCAATAATCCTGAATCGCGATATCGCCCACTAATGCACTCTCCCCCTGCGCCACACCCACCCAGTTCACAAAGCCCTGATAAACTGGTGTGTTGTCCCCCGCGACGAACCTGCGTGCCACCGAGTCCATGCGACCATCGGCGCCGATCAGCAGATCTGGACGAATGCTTACCCCGTTTTCGAACCGCGCCACGGCTTTACCGCTAGCCTCGAGGTCGATCGCCACCGCCCGATGCCCGAATTCTACCGGGATCCCGGCCTGTGCCGCATGATCCAGCAGTACCGCCTGCAAGTCCCTGCGCAAAATCGTATGGGTCGGATGTCCCATGATCTGGTCTAGCAGCGCAATATCGATGCCCCCCAAAGAATTGCCCGCAGCATCCTGACGGTGCATTGCCACCGGCCGGCCTCCCACTGCAGCTATGTCTTGCAGCAACCCTAGTTCCTCTAGCACAAAGCCAGCGTTGGGCCAGAGCGTAACGCCGGCCCCCATAGTCGCAGGCCCCGCCCGGCGCTCATATACCCGGGGACTGTACCCCTGCTTGCTCAAGGCCAGCGCCACGCTCAACCCTGCAATACCGCCGCCAAGTATTCCGATTTCCATGCTGAAGCTCTCCTATTCAATTCGTCCCGACGCGCCGCCGACGGCGATCCATCGGACGAGACGGCATCTTAAATTCCGCCACTGTGGAGTACTAGTATGTGAAAATGGGCAGCTTTCATACCTTAATCGGGATAATAATGCGCAATGCCCTCGACCTCAATACAGTCCGTGTCTACGTGGCGGTCGTCGATGAGCAAAGCTTTGCCGGCGCGGCACGCCTGCTGACCCTGCCATCTTCCAACGTCAGCCGCCACGTCGCCTCGCTGGAACGCGTGCTGGGCGTCCGCTTGCTGGAACGCAGCACCCGCCACCTGCGCATGACAGAAGCTGGCAGGCTACTCTACGAACGCGCAAAACCCTTGCTCGGCGCCTTGCTCTCCACCGCGGAAGAGCTTGGCGCAGTGCAACGCGAACTGCGTGGTCCCCTAAGGATGTGCATGCCAGGCGAAGCGCCAAGGCTGCTAGCTCCTATCCTGGCCGAATTCTGTAGCCTCCATCCCGGCGTCGAACTGGAATGCGACACGCGCCTGACCGGTCTGGAAGCTCTCCGAGAAGACATGGACCTGTCCATCGTCTTCCATCGTGGGCGCCAGGATGACAGTACCTTCATCACCCGCGAACTCGCTACGCTGCCCAGCATCGTCGTCGCGGCGCCCGCCCTGCTAGCCAAAACTGGAATACCGCGTCACGTGCGCGAACTTAGGTCATTGCCTTGCATTACCACCTTGAGCGCGTTAAAGGGCCAGCCCTGGCAGTTTCTCGACGCCGCAGGCGAAATCGTGAAGGTATCTGTGCGTAGCCGCTATCGTGTTAACAGCGGAGAACTGGCATTGGCGGGCGCGCGGCAAGGCATCGGCTTCGCGATCGTGGCGGCCTATCCATGCCAGGAAGATCTTGCCGCGGGCCGATTGCAGGAAGTGCCGCTGGACCTGTGCCCTGCGCCGCTGCAATTGCTTGGCGTGTACAGCCATCGGCATTCCGTGACTGCACGGGTTCGGGCTTTACTGGAATTGATACAGGTGCGGTTGGAGGGAGTCGGGAGCGGCGCAAGATGAAAATCGAATTGAGGAACGCGCCCGAATAGCCGAATGTCTGCTCCGGGGCCGCGGTTTCCATCGTTGGCATATTCCGCCCCAACGCTTGATCATGCCTGCGCTCTTTGTAGTCAAGTCCTCGATTGAATGGCTGACTGTCAACTTTTGGCCGACAACCGAAGCACTACGAATCCCTCCAAACTGATTCGAACTCTCGATGGGAGATCGCAATGTATCCTGGCTCTGATAAATCGAGTGGAATTCCTGCTATCCCGCCAAATTCGTCACCCTCATGCTCGGCACTATAGCAAAGCAGCATGCCAGAAACATACTGCTCAATTTGTCGGGTAACCCATCCGGCGCTATCGACTTCAAAGTACCACCACGATGTTCCCCATGAATCGTACTGATCACCCCGATTCTCATTCCAGTGTCTCTTAGCGTAGGTGCTCATATTTGGATCGAATCAAGCAGGGTGAGAAGCGTCCGCTTTAGACCGGTTACGCCGTTCATGCGCAACAGATTCTGACCTGAAGCGGTCATAGAACTACCGAAGCAGGCGGATCAATGAAGTGAATTCACAGCGTCTTGGATATCGTTGATCAACAAGGCGAGATCAGACTGATCGCCGTACATGTCGAGTTCGCGAGTGCCAATCAATCCCATGGACAGCGGCCCTGGCGCTGGGTCGGAAGAATATCCAGACACAAATCCTGCGCACCAACCTAGTTGTCGTAGGATAGATTGCCCAGGCGGCCAGCCTTTCGCTTCCAGAGGCTGAAACTGCTGAATAGCTGATTGAATCTTCCGCAAGAGCATTGCTTTGTCTTCCAATGTTTCTTGCTCGCACGAGTGACCGCTTGTGGCCGTATGCTGTCGTCGCCGGGAGCGCAAGAGCGGTTGAGTCGAGCCAATCAATCGGGAACCCAAATTTTTTTCGGCATGGCTCGCACGTAAAGAAAAAGTAGGCCTAAGCAGACCCAAAAGCCATTTCTATAGATGCTCTCTTCCGGAAAAGTGAAGTTCAACATCACACATAACAAAATCAAACTTGCGATCAACGACGCTCCAACGAAGGCAAGTCGTCGTGCATTATGCTCAGTCATCATCTTCTCCCGGGGCACTTCGTTCAGTGCAGTATATGCGAAAGCGTGAATACCCAGTCTATCGCCTCGGCCACTTCGGGCGGAGCGGTGTGGGCGTTCTCGGTTGGTTTGCATGCCGCCGAGTTGCTCGGTTCGTTACAATGGGGATGAAACGGCCGGTCGAAATTGCCTTGGCGTCACGCCTATCACTTTGCGCATCAGGCGCCTGAGTGCCGTCGTATCGACATAGCCCACGCGTTCAGCCACTTGCTCAACCGTCAACTTGCTCGTTTCGAGCAGCATGCGTGCCTTGTTGAGCCGTACGCTCTGCAGCAATGCCGACGTACTGCGCCCCGTGGCGACTCTGACGTGCCGCGAGAGCGTACGCTCGGACATGCAAAATTCCGCCGCCAACGCTGCAACGCCGGGCGGATTGGGTAAGGCGGACTCGAAACGTTCCACCAGTTTCGCGATCAGTGTATTGCCATTGGCAAACATGGCGGGAACGATGAATTGTGCCTGGGATTGCCGGCCATCGATTAACAGCGCGCGCGATACGGCGTCGGCAAGCGCCGGGCTGAACTGGGTGCTCAACAGGTGCAGCATCAAATCGGTCTGGGCGAGCGCCGCTCCGGCGGTCACGAGCGTTCCATCGCGTATCACCATGCGGTCGGCATCGACCGCGCAGTGCGGCTCCAGTTGCTGCAATAGCGGCGCCAGCCACCATGAGGTGGTGGCCCGTCGTCCCGCCAGGAGACCGGCGGATTGCAGCAAAAAAACGGCCCAGCACGACGCAGCCACGGTACCGCCCGCTTGCCCATGCGCTTGCAAGGCCTGCATGGCGCGCAGCGCATCGGGCCGCGCCAGGCGCTCCGCGATGGCGGGCGGACTCTCCAGGCCAAGGCCGGGAATGACCCAGGTGGAAGCATCCGGACGAGCGGTTTTCGGCAAAATTGTGGCGTCGATGGTCATGCCATGGTTAAGCTGGACGGCGCCCTGCGGGGTGACCACGCGCCATCGCGGTGTGGCGCAAGCGACCGTTGCGGCCAGCGACGCCGCGGCCGATAAAATATCGAGAGTCAGCGCGACACTCGACGCAAAAGCGCCTGGCAAGACAAGAACCGTGAAATCATTCATTGGCTGAAAAAGCTCGAAATATGTCAAAACAGACACTGTCATTCTGAATCAATCGAGGTTGTAATACAAGCTCCGATTCATACACAGAAAAGCCGACCATGCCTAACATTCTCGTCAAGATACCGAAAGGTGTATTTCCAACCGAACATCGCGCCGCCTTGGTAAAAAAGCTGAACGACGCCGCCGCCGCCGCGGAGCAAATTCCCGACGACCCGCGGAAGCGGTCGATGTGCTGGGTGATCCTCGACGAAGTGGAGCCAGGATCGTGGACCTGCGGCGCAAACGACATGAGCGCACGATTGCTGCCCTGCCTTGCTGTCATCTACGTTCCGGCTGGCGTCCTGGACGACGCGTCCCAGACCATGTATGTCGATTTGGTCCACGCGGCGTTCAAGCAGTCTCTGCCATCGACCGAGAAACGCCAGTTGGCGACGTCCGTCATACTGCATCATGTGGCCGATGGCAGCTGGGGTGTCAACGGCGCCAACTGGCGGCTTCCCGACTTCGCGCAGGCAGCAGGCTATGCGCACCTTCAGGCATTGCTTCCCCGCGCCTGACGCGGTCAAAAGGCGGCCTGACTGCGCCGACACCATCCTGACGGCAGCTAGCTGCCTCAGCGCGTGCCGGCTATCTGCCAGACATGCAATACTATCCACCCGATCGATCACGGTTCACTCAAGATGCGTTTACTTTCCTTGTCCGGCAGCTTGCGCGCTGCATCGTCCAACACGCACACACTCATCGCAGCTGGCCTGCTGGCTCCGCCAGGCGTCGTCATCGAACATTACGATGCGATTGGCGAGCTGCCTCACTTTACTCCGGATCTCGATGCCAACCTTCCGCAGAGCATCGTTGACTTGCGCAGCCGCGTATGTCAGGCGGACGGCCTCCTGATTGCCTGCCCCGAATACGCGCGCGGGATACCAGGGTCTTTCAAGAACATGCTCGATTGGCTCGTAGGCAGCCCGGATTTTCCGGGCAAGCCCGTCGCGCTGTTCAATACCTCGCCCAGAGCATCCGCTGCGCAAGCCGCCTTGAAGTTGGTCCTGGAAACGATGTCGGCAACGATCATCCACGATGCTTGCGCCACGCTTCACTTGCCGGGCAAGCAGGCAGACCCGCTTACCATCGCACATGATCCCGTGAGCGGCGCAATACTGCGGCATGCGATTCAGGCACTCGTAGAACATCTCGAGGTCGAGGCGGCGCCAACTTGTAGTCCACTGGCAGAGCAATAATACGCCACGTCAATTTTTCACTTTTGATGGGTAGATCTCATACTGCCTGCATTCACGCGTCAACTTCGTTGGCGTCCACTTCAGGTTCGACAGACGGGGGGGGAACAAGTATGAAAAAGACCGAACAGCGTTCCACGATGCAGACTATCCAATATGGAGCGTCCGCCGACCAGCAAGGGGATCTGTACCTTCCCGCAACACCACGGCCGCCCGTTGTTTGCCTGCTGCACGGTGGGTTTTGGCGGATGCCTTATGGTCGTGATCAGATGAACGCCATCGCCAACGACTTGGTAGCCCACGGTCTTGCCGTCTGGAATATGGAATACCGTCGGCTGGGTGCGCCTCAGACCGCATGGCCAGTAACAATGGACGATGTTGCCGCTGGCATCGGCCACCTGGCGGACCTTTGTACCGGAGGTATTGACGTCGATCTTGACCGCGTCATCGTGGTCGGCCACTCTGCCGGTGGCCATCTCGCATTGTGGGCGGCCGGGCGCAGTCACGCTCGAAACACCTCATTGGCAGGCGTTCGTATACAGGCTGTCGTCGGGTTGGCACCTGTTGCTGACCTTGCCGAGGCTTACGTCCGAAAGGTTGGCGGTGAAGTAGTGGTAGAACTGCTTGGTGGCACCCCGGCTCAGTATCCGGACCGACTTCGTGCAGCATCGCCGATGGAGATGCTCCCCTTGCGCGTCAGACAGTTCATTCTTCATGGTATCGCCGATGGTGTGGTCCCCATCGACCTTTCACTAGGCTATGTAAGGGCGGCAGAGGCAGCAGGTGACACTGTAGAGCTCATTGAATTGCCGGGTACGGGTCACATGGAATACCTCGATCCAGACAGCGAGGCCCATGCGATCCTTCGTCGTTGGCTACTGGAGTCCATGAGCGAGGCCGGATCGCGGGTAAGCGCTGTCGAACAACAGCTTGCAGCGGACGGTGCCCACGCCTCCACAGAGCAGGAGCATTAGGCCTCCTCTACGGATTTCCCGCCACTCTAGATTTATCCCCTGCGCTCGGAAGGGAAACGACGCAGCTTTGTGTTAGACCCTACGACCCACAGTTTTCGTTTGACGCCGTCTCTTTTGCCAACCCGTCAAGGTGGAACTATTCGGCAAGAGGACCGTGGACGCCATATTGGCCGCCATGGTACACGCCGCGCTGCTGAGGTAACGCGATTCCTTCTCTTTGCGGCTCGCTGATCAGCGTCCGCTCGAATTCGGCGAACACCCCATACCCAAGTTTAACGTACTTTAGAATCCGAATGCCGAGACGCGCCCTGCCTAAATTGCTCGGTTATGCGGCGTGGCGAGGCAGTATCATGCCTCACCTTTCAGGACGAAATCGACTGCAGCGAGTGCATGTAGTTGGGTGCTGTCGAGCAAGGACAGGTCGCTGTGCTCCTGCTGTAGCAGCAGGCTGATTTCCGTGCAGCCGAGGACGACGGCTTGTGCGCCGCGCGCGGCCAGCGCATCGATAGCGCGCAGGAAGACGGCACGTGAGCAAGTTCGCACAATGCCGGCGCACAGTTCGGTATAAATGATGCCGTGCAAGGCAGTTTGCTGTGCCTCGGGTGGTACGAGGACTTCCAGGCCGTGCCGTTCCAACCGATCGCGCAGAAAGCGTTGCTGCATGGTGAACGCGGTGCCGAGCAGGCCGACCGTACACAATCCTAGCGCCTGTGCTGCGCTGCCAACGGGATCGGCGATGTGCAGGAATGGCAATGGCGATGCCGAAGCAATTTCGTCGGCGAGCACATGCATTGTGTTGGTGCACAGCACGATGCCATCGGCGCCCCCAGCATGCAGACGTACCGTCGCATCGCGCAGGATGCTCCCGGCATCTTGCCAGCGGCCTGCATGCTGCGCTTGCGCGACGGGGCCGAAATCAACGCTGTATAGCAACACGGGCGCAGAGCGAAGCGGCCCCAGGCGGGCGCGCACGCCCTGATTGATGATGCGGTAATATTCAGCACTGGATTCCCAGCTCATGCCGCCGATCAATCCGATTGTTCGCATATGCTTTCCTGACGTGTGTGGTAGATGTACTACTGTGAGCCCGGCTAGTATCTCCATTACCAACATTTTTATCTATCAGGAAATTTCACATGGCAGGGCCACTTATCAAGGAGAGTACAGGCGGCGCAATGCCTGTCGTCACGCACGCAGCAGGCGGACTGTGCCTGCAGCTTTTGCCGGGCGCACCTTACAGCGCGCGCGATCCGGTGCAATCACAAAGCATGGGAGTGTCGCTGCAGCGTCAGCGGGGCGTGCATGCGATAGGTTCCGACCGGCGCGTCGATTTCGATACATGGCCTGGCGTGCTCGCTTGCACGCCAGCCGGGATTGATGTTTTTTCCGAATCTGCGCAAGGTGGCGAGTACCTCGTCCTGCGCTGGCGTGGCGCCGCGTTGACCGACGCGCCGGAGGCGAATCCTCTTGAGAGGCGCGTGGAAACGGCCGGACACCGGCAGGCTCTCGCTCTGGCGCTACGCCTGCGACGGCTAATGCTGGATACACAGGCGGACCCACTGGCGCTGGAACACTCGGCGTTGGCATTACTGTCGCTGCGTCCGGTATGCAAAGAGGCACCCCGAGACACGGCGCGGGTCGACATGGCGCGGGTGTTAGAGCGGATCGCTTGCCAGTTCGGCCAGGGACTGACGCTGGAACAGCTGGCCGCAGATGAAGGCTTGCCGGTCCTGCGTTTCCTGCGCGACTTTACTCAGGCGACAGGCATGACGCCGCATGCATACATTGTGGAAACGCGCGTGCAGGCGGCGCGGAGCATGCTACAGGAGGCGGATAGGCCGCTGGCGGACATTGCCTGCGCCAGCGGCTTTGCACATCAGTCGCACATGGGCAGTGCCATGCGCGCGTCCCTGGGCATGACGCCAACCCAGTATCGCCAGTTGCTGGGGACTTAAATATCTGCAAGCGGTTCGTCCACCGCCTGTGGCAGGAACCCCTCCAGATAATTTATCGCCACGACTGACGGGTCAACGGGAACTAGAAGTTTCATGACTAGCGCATGCTTCAATTTCGATTTGATGCTGCCGAGTGCCATATGGGACTGATCGTGATAGCCAATCCACAGGCAGCGCGTTACAAATCCAGAGTCCCATTGAGCGCCTCAAGCAAGTGATGGGCGGTCAGTAATAGCGCGGTATGCAGCTCTAGCGCTTCACGTTGGCATTCTGCTGCAATTGCTTCAGATCAGTACAGGCGATGCTCTGCAACTCTTCAAGGGTTCTTCGCCAGGACTGTACCGGCAGTACACAGCGTCAAGTTGACATCGGCAATATTGGAATCGGCATACGGCTGCGCTTCAACTGGAAATCCAACCCCCATTGCTGCGGCAATGATTTGCATGTCGTGATCGCTGATGGGAAAAACGCCAAACCGAAATTGATAACCCCAGTTTCGTTTACCAGCAGCGAACTCTAACATGCCAAGGAGTGGTTGGATCGATACCTCGTGAGCGGGAAGCCATACTACATCTCGGCGAAATGGGCAAAATCCTCCACCCATATTAAGCTGGTATGGGTCTCCAATTTTTACGATGCCGATTGCAGTGAACGCTTGGAGTTTGTTTTTGCCGCGGAATTCAAGTGTAGGCGAATAATAGACGACGCGGTCACCAGGTTTCAAACGTCGTAGCGGCGCTGCTTTGCCATGACACACCTGCATGAATCCCCCCTCCCGCCCGACCCGTACATGCTCAGCTGATGCCACAGCAACCCAGTTTCGACTCACGATGCTGACGGTGCAAATACGCGCAGGCGATGACCATCCGGATCGGACGCAACAAAGGTATAGCCGAAATCCATCTTGGTCGGTGCTTGAGCGATGACAAGTCCACGCCGCACCCAATCGCTATACAGAATATGAACTGCATTGTTGTCGGCAACTGAGAAAGCCAACTCTCCAGCACCACAGGTCGCTGTAGCTGCAGGCACTACAGTGTGCTTCGACCATAGTCCAAGCAGGGCACCCGATTTCAAGGCGAACAGGGCAAAGGTGGGTGACAATTCGAGAGCAGATTTTCCCAGCAACTCGGCGTAAAAGTCGGCGCTAGCCACAGGGCTGTCGACGTATAGGATAATAAAGTTTGGATCGGTCATGCCAGTGCTCCTTGATAGTCGATGGATCGATTTGAACAGGAATGGATTCCTGTTCAACACGACGTCATCCTAAAGGTTGCTACTGACAGTTTCTGTCAGCATCGGTGAAATGTTGCCAACGAATAGAGCATCAGAATGCGCGACCGCTGATGTGTGATGTAGCTCCGCCAGACTAATAAAATGGCTGGGGGACTTGGCGATTCGCTGTCTGCTCTGGTGTAGTAACTCAGACTTGCCCCGACACTGCACGGCAGAGGAACGGCGGCTTCCGCCCCACAAGAGACATACGATTTTCTCCATATGTAACGTTCAGCGCCGACTTAAACGACTGGTCAAGTGGCTGTACTGAATTGCATGCCAGGCGAATCTTCCTGCCGTGAGGAAAATCCAAGTTTTTCGTAGAATATCGACTTGCCTCTGGCGCTGAAAAGCTGGACATCCGAAGTTCCAGCGTCGCGACAATCGTGAAGAATTTACCTGACCAAAGCCGCTCCAATTCCTTGATATTGAAATTCGGGGGTGAACAAACGTCCCATTGATAAACGCGTGCAAGCGACCATCCGAAATGACACGCACAAAACCAATAGGTTGGCTACCAAAATAGGCAGAGCGCGAACAGCAGGAGTCGTTAAGTGAATCTTGATAAAACGTAGTCCCCCGTGCTCTCCCCGCCCTGTCAGTCGTGTCGCACAGTACCTTAATGCCCAGTCCCGTTTGATCATAAACACGCTTGACGAATAGATCAGGCTTCTTTTTCTGCCATTCTTTGAGCGCCTGGATGGGTGTTTTTGCACGATGGTCCAATGAGGAATGTGGTGGTTGTAAAGCTTTAAATAGTTGAGCAAGGTCGCCTCCAGATCGGCCCGGCTGTCGAATCGGGTCTGCTGCAATAGCTCCCTGATACGGCCGTTGAATCGTTCGACAATGCCACTCGTTTGCGGATGTCGGAGTGGTGCCAGAGACAGTCGATGTGCTGCAACCGGTGGGACGATTTCGATGGCAAGCCGCCGATCAACTCGTCCAGCACGGCTCTGGCGCGGAACAGGGCCATGTTGCGACGAGCAATACGATCATACGGAAGTAAACAGCCACCCTCGTAGGGCGGTCATGCTGCAACAAGGGCAATGGCACACAGTAACGCCAGTGTGGACAATTTGCGCAAAATGGGGTGACTTTAAAAACCATTCATCCAAATTCCACAGATTCTCCATGATGCATCGCTATAGTCCATCGCTGATCCACCTCTCGTCAGAGTGTTCGTCCCATATGCAAGCCATGACAGTCATCGAGAGGCACGATGCATTCTGGATGCACCGGACAGTACCTGAGAAATAGAGAAGACATGAAATCAGAAGCGATCACCGCATCGGAATCCCTAGACGAAACCACCCCCTTCACACTGAAGAAAATTTTCTCAATTGCCGTTTTGGCCCATGTGACCATCTGGATCATATTGCCGTTATTATTTCAACGCAATATTGCGCTCGACATGGCGGAGGGTTTGGCCTGGGGGAAAGAATGGCAACTTGGCTATGAGAAAGATCCACCATTATTTCCGTGGGTGATACAGACCATTACCTCCTGGTCAAATAGAGGGATATGGATAAGCTATCTTGCAGGACAATTGTGCGTTGCCACTGTTTTCTTTGCTGTGTGGCAACTTGGGCGGCGGGTTGCCACTGAAATGCAGGCACTGGTCGGTGCGTTGTTACTGGAAGGCATTTATTATCTCAGCCTTCCTGTTTTGGAATTGAATGACATCGTATTGCAGATGCCATTTTCCGCCCTGTTTGCCTGGTTTCTACATAAGGCGATCCAGGATAATCAGCTGAGATACTGGATGCTGGCAGGACTGGTTTCCAGCTTGGGCTTGTTGTCGCGCTATTCCATGGGGGCCTATATTGTACCCATCGCGATATTTGTTCTTATTCACCCAACTTCCCGCGGCCGTCTACGCTCGAAAGGACCGTGGCTGTTGATATTGATATCCGCACTGGTGTTTTTTCCACATTTATGCTGGATCATTGAAAGCGACTTTATTTCAATAAAATATGTCGGGAACCGGGCGCCTGAAATTTCACATGCATTTACTTTTATCAAAGAATACTTTTCATTCATCGGTGCGCAGTTTTTGGCACTGTTACCCATGCTGCTAGTGGCATCATTTTTGTGGAGGTGGCGCTCGTCCCGTATTTGGTTAAGGGCACGATGGAACGACTTTGACTTTTGCTATATTGCTGTTCTAGCTCTGGGACCGGCTATTTTTTCCTTGTTGCTGTCATTGCTTGCACAGCGACCATTGCGGGCCATGTGGGGTGCACCGCTGTGGTTTTTTATTGGAATTTTTATCGTTATTATTTTTCAGCCAATTTTGACAAAAAAACGTTTTCGCCATTTTATCCGTGCCTGGATTGTGCTACTGATATTTCCCGCATCGTTCTTTGTCGCCGAGAAAATTTATGGAACTGATATTACCGGGAATGAGCAGGCCGTTAACTTTCCTGGTGAAAATTTTGGCAATTCGATAAATAACAGGTGGAGCGCGATGACGAAAAAACCATTGAAATATGTGGTAGGAAGTACATGGAATGCAGGAAATGTCGCATTTTACGCAAAGGACCGCCCTTCCGTCATTTTCTCTCATGCCGATCTCCATGTAAGCCCCTGGGCAAAAGCCGAGGAAATCAAAAGGGCCGGAGCTGTCATCGTGTGGAATATGCGCGAGGAAGGTTTTGCGCTGCCGCACTATCTTGCCAGCAGATTTCCAGATGCAATTGTTCAACCAGCGGTGACTGTGAAAGGAAAACGTTACCATCATTTTGGAGTCGCCTACATTTTGCCACAGTGACCTCTGACAGGCTTGCGTACGCTGACCAGCTGGCAGGGTTCGTCCTTGACCTCCTTGCATGATGGTCAGAGTGCGGAATTTGCTGTCGCTGGCAAGTTGGCCAGCGACAAAGAGCGTAGCGTACAGGCCCGCCGTAGAGTGCGGCTGCAGTGTTCGATAATGTACCGCACTACTTCGCGCTTCAGTGCGGGCCGCCCCCACTTTTCAAGGTGCGCAAGCAAAATTCTCTGCCTTCTCGGGATCGCCATTGCCGCGATAGCGCGCCACTTGCGGATAGGGGCAAAGCGGGCGGGTTCGGCCCGGCCATGGTGTGCCCGGCCCCGCACTGGCTTCGAGACGGTCCGGCGCGCGGCCGTGCTCAACCCAGTCCACCATCGCCGCCAGGGAATCGAACTCCGTCGTGGCCGGACCGCCCGAGCAATGGCACATTCCCGGCACAGGAAACACCCGCGCGAACTCGCCGGCCCGGCCATGCTCGCGCCGGTTCAACTGGTCGAACCAGTCGAGCGTGTCCGCCAGGGAAAACACCGGATCGGATTCTCCGTGCGGCACCATCAGGCGGCCGTGGCGCGCCTTGAAGCGCGTCAGGTCGGTCGAGCGCGCGGAGATATCTTCCCAGGCAGAATGCCGGAATGGCGCCACCACCGCCTGAACCTTTGCCGCAGCACTGTCGAAGTCAAGTCCCATCTGAAAGTCCGCCAGCGCCTGCGGTCCCGGCGGCAACATCACGGGCAGCGTGCTGAACACCGAGGCCAGCGCCTGGCCGCCCAGCACCACGTTAAGCGGCGGCACCTGGCCATCCTCCGAGCCGATCTTCCATACGCGCCACGCCGGACTGTCGATCCCGGATGGCCAGAACCAGCGGTTGTAGAGCGCCTGGCCGGCGCTGCCCAACGGCCCGCGCATCGATTCGACCAGCGCGTCGATCTGCGTCAGGCTCAGGCAGCCGGCCGTCGCGCCGCCGGCCGGACAGATCTTTCCGCGCAGCTGCGCCAGCACCTTCGGATCGGTGCAGCGGTCCACGTCGGCGACCATGCCGTCGCGCAGGCCATCGTCGGCGTCGCAGGCGTCGAGGATCGCTTCGTGCACCAGCTTGAGCTGCACACCGTTGAAGGCGGTGTGCAAACGCGATACGTCGAAGCCGGCGGCGCCGGGCGTCTGGATAACACGGCTGAAGGCGCGCGTGTCCCAAGCCTCCGCCAGGGCGGCCTTGGGCAGCGCGAAGCCCGGCGCGGAAGCGATGATGCCGTCGAAGATTTCAGGGTAGCGCTGGGCGAACGCCATGCCCTCCTGCCCGCCCTTGGAACAGCCGACGAAATAGTTATAGCGCGGTTTTTGTCCGTAGTACTAGCGCACCAGCCAAAGGCCGGCGTCGGCGCTGCGCTTGAGCGACGCGTGGCCGTAGTCGCTGCGCGCGATCGGTTCGAAACCGAACACCATTGGTCCGCCGCGCAGCGGGTCGTCGTCGTAGCCAAGGACAGCGGTAGCACGGCCTTGGTCAATTAGGAAACTAGCAGATAAGGCCGGCGCAACCTTCACGCTTTGGTCGGTACCATATTTTTTAAGGATGCGCTGGAAGTTCGCTTTGGATGTTGGCACGCCATGCCTTGGGCGTCATTTCGAAATGTTTCTGGAATGTTCGAATGAAGTAGCTCTGCGTGGCAAAGCCGCAGGCCCAAGCTACTTCCTTGCCGGCCAAGGTGCTTTCGCGCAATAGTCGTGCTGCGCGCACCATGCGCTGGCGGTTGATATAGGCTGTCAGATGCTCACTGGTGCTCTGACGGAATATATACGACAAATAATCGGCGGTGCAGCCCAATTGCTCGGCCAAATTGCGTACGCTCAACTGCTGATCACTCAGTTTTTTTTGGACTAACACGCGCGCATGCGTCACCAGCGAAGGTTCCGCTTGAGTATCGCTTGGTGTACCGTCCAGCGCTAGCAGTACACCAGCGACAGCGGTTACGACCAAAGCCCTGATCTGGGTCGCAACCAAGGCCTGCTCGTCTCCCTCCACAAGGTTACCGGCTTGGACCGAGCTGCCCAGCAAGGCTGCATCGTTTAACCAGTCATGTATGCGTTGCACCTGCACATGGCGGGACGCTGCTAGATACGCTATGCTCGACGTCCCTTGCGTCACTTCTTGTGCAACATGGCAAGTCAGCAGGGAGTCGTCCGCATAGATCACGATGTTACTGAACGCCGAACCGTCATCGCCCCCGCCGACGCGCTCGGCGTGCAGCAGTTTAGGCGGCAACAGCAGCGCTTCACCAGGCCCTAATAATAACTCGGCATGTGGAAAATGGAACCGTGTCCAGCCCGACACTTGCAAGAACAATTCCGACGCCAGATGAAAGTGCCCCTCGCCACGCACAGCCCAATCACGGGCCGGACCGGGCCAGCGGAGCGACAGCGTGCCAGCGGCCAAGTGTCCGAGGAAATTTTTTAAGTGCTGACGCATGTATTGCGCCTGCTCGGGCGCAACCATGGGTGTCCCGAAGTATTCGAAGCCGGGTCTGGTGGGTTTTAAATGTTGATTCATGTTTCTTAGCATTTCTTGCGGTTTTTTGGCAGCGATTCAGATTGAAGGCGCATTCGACTTGCGGCTATGATCTATTCCGCCAACCCGTGCCACGAGTTTTCTTTCCCTGCCAGGGTACCCACCGCTGAGCATAAACCACCGGAGAATCATTCTTCCAAAAAATCAAGATTCATGTCATTTCCACGGAGGAATTTCAATGCGCGCGAGCGTCCTGCGCAGTCGGGGTCGTGATTGCACTCGGGGTTCATTTTACCCCTGCTGTGAAGCGCGGCTCAAATTCTGAGCGCACCATGCATTCCATAGACGCGATGATCATGCCGCCCAACGCTTGGCCGAACAGCACGCCCAGGTTCGCCGCCGAGATGTACTGGTTGGTGGCGAAACGAAAACTTGCGGCTCGCCATAGGCACCCGACTGCACTATCGGGTGAAGTAGCAGCGTGCGTGCGTGCGCGGGAGTGGACGACGGTGACCGCTGCGCATGAGACGGCGTTATGCCGTCAATTTCCATTGGCGGCGCTCCCGACGGGGTATGACGATCAGGTGCCGGCCATGAGTTTCTTTTCCAATATGGCGGACACGCCCAGGAAAGCCGGGTATTCGGCAGTGATGACATAAGTGGCAATCTGCGCCGTACGATCTTCGGCACCAGGAGAGCTTCTGCAGACTGGCCGGCCCGATCAGCCAATGCGCGATACATCAATTGCAGCCTGATGCCAGACAACAAGCGCTCCCTGGAAACGTGCGTATATCAGGCCGATTGGACTTGCGATTGGGTTTGAATGGTCTTGATTTAACCTAATTGCAGAAGGAAATGGACTAGCAAAGGGCTCACCCGCGTTCGGGTGAGCCCTCCTGTCATGTCGATCAGAACCAAACCTCTACTTGGGTAGCGAAACTGATACCTCTCGTGGCGGTGCCAAACACTCCAGTTGAGGACAAGGTGGAACCGGGTGCTGACGCTGCCTGCGCTGCGTGATTCCATTTGGCATAGGTCACGATGGCGCGCAACTCCGGCCGATCCCAGAAGCCCCTGCCTGTGCTTAACACTGGCCCAAATGAAATCTTCGTCAATTCCATCGCGCGGCCAACTTGCTGCGTCAACCGATCATGGCCTATATCCAGGACCAACTTGACGTTGTCAGCCAAAGAATAGGTCGGACGGGTGCCAATTGACGTCCAGGTCGTGCTCCCGCCAGGTTGTTGGTTGCGTTGATAGATGAAGTTCAGCGAGCCGGTGAAATTTGAATCAAGTCTCCATATCAGTTGATCGGCGATACGTGCTTGCGTGGTGGCCGATCCGGCCATGATGCGTCCCACCTGTCCAGGCTTTTGCGCGCCGGCGCCAGCCCCGTACTGTAGCCAAAGCGTGTTGTCGCCTCCGAAAATTTGAGCCTGCTTATGCGCTATCGAAAGAGAATATCCACCCGTCGCATTGGGGAGCATCGAGTTCGCGGTGATGAGGGTCGCATCGAAATTCACAAAGCCATTCGCATTCACCGGCACATCGTGATACAGGAATTGGTGACGTGTCGCCGACGAGCTGCCGGTGACGACCGTCGTGCTACCAGGATCCAGGTTATCGTCGCGCATGAATGCGTAGCTGAATTTCCCTGGCCCTACCGGGATACCATCTATACCGGCACCGACACCATCCATGCCGACCATTTGTGTATCGATCACATGGACATCCGGGCGGTTGTAATAGCGTTTGCCGACCCAGACAGTTCCGCCATGCATGAAGTCCAAGTTTTTGGCTTCCACCATCATTTGGGTCAACCCCCAATTTTTCCCATTACCAACCGAATCGGCAGCATAGTAATTGCTCATTACCGTCGCGACAAAGCTGGTGCCATTAGCGGATCTCGCTAGCTCTTTAGCGTAGCCGAATTCGCCATAGGTGTCGCATTCGTTCCCAAAGCGGTATTTTGGGACGCCGGGCAGGCCGAAGCAGGCCTGTCCACCAACATGTTCCGAATTGGCGCCGACGCCGGCGCGAAAGTAGCCAAAATACTGACCCGTAGTATCATCGGCCCAAACTTGATTCACTGCGAGAAGCATCATAGCTGTGACCGGCAGGATCTTGAAAAAGCACTTATTCACGTCTGTCTCCAAATTATTTTTCTGATGACTATTTAAGGATGCTGAGTACCGCTCCCGGCCTTGCATGGGGTACAACTTAAAAACCTCTGTTCCTGCAACAGCTGTTGAACGCGTTGCAGAACGGCGCTTTAAAAGCGCGCAGGTTCCCAACGGGCAGCACTGCTGCTGCCCGACGTCGGGTACACTCTTCAGCGTTTTTTAGAATATGGCGGTGTCAGGCGCCACTATTTGGAAGGCGGTCTCCGTAGACCGCGCGCATCAGCTCAATGCGGCGGACTGCAAACGCCTGCTCGCGCGGCCATCGGCGTCGAACAAGTGGGCGTTACCGGCCGGTGCGGCCAGACAGATTGGGCTGCCTGCCAAGCCGTGGAAGGTGCCGGCATGTTTGACCACGACGGGTGCGGACATGTCCGGCAGGTCGACATACAGGTAGCTGAGCTCGCCCATATGTTCAACGTGTCGAACCCTACCCTTCAGGTTTCCTGTATCGTCGACCATCAGGTGTTCCGGACGGATGCCAAAACTGACCGGCTCCCCGTGCGCCAAGCCATTCCCGGTCACCTGCGCTGCCAGTCGAGCGCCTCCGGGCAGCGCCAGCGTCACGCCGTCCGAGCCGACCTCCTGTACTGTAGCGGGCAGGAAATTCATGGCTGGTGAGCCGATGAAGCCAGCTACAAAGCGGTTGACCGGATGATGGTATAACTCCAGCGGCGAGCCGACCTGGGCGACGCTGCCATCTTCGACCATTGCACGGCCGGCGTTGAGCAGCACAATCTTATCGGCCAGGGTCATCGCCTCGACCTGGTCGTGAGTGACATAAATCATGCTGGAGGTCCCGATGTCAGTGTGAAGCTTGGCGATTTCCAATCGGGTTTGCACGCGCAGCGCGGCATCGAGGTTCGATAGCGGTTCGTCAAACAAGAAGATTTGCGGCTGGCGCACGATGGCGCGGCCGATGGCCACCCGTTGGCGTTGGCCGCCCGACAATTCTTTGGGCAGGCGCTTAAGCAACGGTTCCAGTTGCAGGATACGAGCCGCTTCACGGACTTTCTTGTCAACCGTATCGCTGCTCGTCTTGAGGACTTTCAGGCCAAACGCCATGTTGTCGTAGACGTTCATGTGCGGATACAGGGCATAGCTCTGAAATACCATCGCCACCCCGCGCTCGGTGGGCGCCTTTTCATTCATGCGCTTACCGCCCAGCAGCAATTCGCCTTCCGATATGTCTTCCAGTCCTGCCACCATGCGCAGCAGAGTCGATTTTCCGCAGCCGGATGGGCCTACAAAAACACAAAACTCGCCTTGCTTGATAGTTAAATTGACATCGCGAATGACATCCGGACTAGCGCCGTAGCGCTTGTGGATACCTTTGAAAATTAAGTCAGCCATGACATTCTTCTTCCTGTAGACCGGGATGAAATCCCAGCAATTTTTCGACGCGACTGGGGAGGCCCAGCCGACTTGCATCCCAGCCAGTTCGCTGTTTTCTTTTTTTCGGGCAGTAATGTTTGATGCCTAGCCCTTCACCGCACCCGATGTCAATCCCGAGACAATTTTCCGCTGAAGGCCCAGCACCATCAGGATCAGAGGTAACGTCACCAGTACCGATGCCGCCATCAGCTTGCCCCAAGGGAGCTCCTGTGAACTGGTGCCACCGCCGATCAGCGAAATTGCCACCGGCACGGTACGCCCGATATCCGTGGTTACAAAAGTGAGCGCAAACAGAAATTCGTTCCAGGCTGCGACAAAGGCGAGCAAACCAGTCGATACCAGCGCCGGCCACAACAGCGGCATGAAGACATCTTTGATGATGCGCCATGAGGTACAACCGTCCATGATGGCCGCTTCTTCCAATTCCTTCGGCAGATCGCGCATAAAGGTTGTCAATACCCAGACCGTGAACGGCAGGGTGAACAACATGTAAGGCAGCACCAACCCCAGAGACTTGTTATACAGACCGAGTGTCTGCATCATTTCATACATGCCCGCCAGCACCGCCACCTGCGGAAACATCGACACCGCCAGGATTGCTAGCAGCAACATGCTGCGCCCACGGAATTTGACACGCCCCAGTGCGAACGCCGCGGTCACTCCCAGAAACAGCGACACCGCCACAACCGACACCGCGACCATGATCGAGTTGAGGATGCTTTGGCCGAAGTTCTGGGTGCCGTCAAAAATTGAAGCGTAGTTCTTGATGCTAAAACCGCTGTCCACCACTTCGGTCACGTCATACAGCGCGCTACCACTCAGGAATGAGGTCAGAATTGCGTAAAACAGGGGAAACAGCGAAAACACCACTATTGCTCCCACCAGCATCCAGAACGCGATGCGCCATCCCAAATTTCTTATCACGATTATTCTCCTTAATCGTTGGCATTACTTCTGCTGAATTTCATATAAATCAACGTGCATAAGGCAATGATCAAAAACAGCACGGTTGAAGCGGCTGACCCCTGGCCTACATAGCCGTTTGCTATCATGCTTTCGCGCACGAAGCCAGACATGCTGATGGTGCTTTCATTGGTGCCGGTCAGGACGTAGATCACATCGAATACCCGCAAAGCATCGAGCAGGCGGAAAATAATGGCGACCATCAGCGCAGGTTTGATCAGCGGCAGGGTGACTTTGAAAAACACCCTGACTGGATGAATACCGTCGACCTGGGCCGCTTCGTAGCAATCCTTGGGCAGCATTTGCAACGCCGCCAATATCAGCAAGGACATGAAGGGTGTCGTTTTCCAGATATCAACCAACAGCACGGCGAACATCGGAAAATCGGTGGTGAAGGCGATTTTGTCGAAATGCATGAATGCCAGCACGGAGTTGATGACCCCATATTGCTGTTGAAGCATCCAGTCCCACATCTTGGCTGACACAATGGTCGGAATTGCCCACGGCACCAGCACTGCTGTGCGCACCAGCCCGCGACCTTTGAACTGAACATTCAGTACCAGTGCCACCACCGTTCCGAACACAGTTTCCAGTGTTACTGAACAGAGTGCGAAAAACAGGGTGTTCTTTATTGCCCCGGCCCAAGCCGGATCGATCAGATTGCCGCGAGTGAAGAACAGGCCGTAGTCGCCGAAATAATTCTCCAGGCCGACAAACTTGACGTCTGCGCCGCTCAGTCGATCGAGGCTAGCGTTCGTCAGGCTGAGCCAAATGCTGCGCCCCAAAGGCTCCACCGCGACTAGTGCCAGAATAATCAACATCGGCGTTAAAAAAATCCAGGCACTGCGAACGCGTTGTTTGGTGAGAGCGCTTTGCCGTATTTTCCCCGGGGCCGCACTGGCGACGTGCTGGGGCATGCTAATTGGTATGGAATTCATGGGATGTCTCCTCCCTTTTTGGATTAAGGTGATCAGACCAATCGAATCACATGGTCTGCTTGATCAAGCTACGTCAGGTTTTCCTACCACTTATCGCCGCGGCGGATATGCGCCAAGTCGCCGCTCAGCTTTTTGACGCTGTCCGTGCCCTTGTTCTTACCTGACAATGTGGCGTAAGCGGCATTCCAGAACGCGCCTGAGGCTTCGTTATATTTTTCGCCGGTAACGGTCGATGGACGCGCCACTGTGTGAGTGAACACTTCATACAGCGATGAGGCGAACGGCACTGCCTTCAGCACCTCAGCATCGCTATACAACTCAGGAATGGTTGGGTTGTATGAGCCCTGGATGGCACGCCGCTTTTGCCCTTCCTTACTGGTCAGGTACAGCAGCAGATCGGCCGCTTCAGCCGGATGCTTCGAATACTTCGAGATTGCCAACGACCAGCCACCAAGGGATGCCGCACTCTGGCCATCAACCCCACCTTTCGGCAAGGCGGCCACACCGACTTTCCCTTTCACCTTGCTGTCGTCTTTTTGCGCCAGCGACCAGGCATAAGGCCAGTTGCGCATGAATATCGAATTGCCGTTCTGAAATACACCGCGCGCTTCTTCCTCGGTGTAGCTCAACACGTTCCTGGGCGAAATTGTGCCGATCCAACTGGCGGCCATATCCAGTGCCTTGACGGCTTGCGGGTTGTCGATAGTGATTTTGCCGTTGCCTTCGATAACACTGCCGCCTTTATAGCTCGACACCCATTCCAACGCATTGCAGGTTAAGCCCTCATAGGTCTTGCCTTGGAATACATAGCCTTGCATTTCCTTGTTGCCAGCTTTGCGCTCAGCGTCCTGGATTTTTTGTGCGGTGGCGCGCATTTCTTCCCAAGTTGCCGGGACTGGCTTCTTATATTTGTCGAGCAGGTCCTTGCGGTAGTACAGTAAGCCCGCATCGATGTACCAAGGCATCGCCAGCAATTTTCCATTGATCGTGTTATTGGCAACGATAGCGGGGAAATGATTTTTTTCACTCCCCTTGGTATATGGCTTCAGGTCCATCAAATGTTGCTTGATCACGCCTGGCCATATGACGTCCACCATGAGGACATCGATTTCGCTCGATTTCGCACCAAATTGTTGACGCAGCAATGCCAACGTGTCGGTGGTGGAATTTGGGGTATTGAACAGCTTTACGGTGTTGCCGGTTTTGGCCGACCATTCATTGATTAACTTTTTAAATATTTCAAAATCCTGTCCTGCCGAGCCGCTGGTAATGGTGATCTCGGCAGCTGCGGCCGTTTCCACGCCACCGACAAACAACAGGGCCGCTACAGCAGCACCGAACACGTGGCGTTTCAATATTTTTTTCAAGGCAATCATCAGGTGTCTCCTTAGGCTTCAGCCTACTGTATTTTTAAATACCCAAGCCGCATCTCTCCTGCGACGCAGGTGAAAACTCTCAGCAAAAAAAATTTAATAAAGCAAAATGGTTAAAAATAAAATCTGAGAATGTTTTTTATAAAAAAGAAATCATACTAATAGTAAAAATTTCGCATTTTGCCCGGCCCGATCTCAGATTGAAGTAATACAAAACCCGACCCACAAAGTAAGAAAATAACGAGAGAAATTACGCTTTTGCATGACATAGATGATAGCCACCAAGGCGGCGCCTCTCAATCTGAATCACTGCAACAAAACCGCAAAACATACTAAAAAACCCGGGTAGCCATCTACAGCCCATCGCAGCTCTTCGCGCAGACCGGGTTATTGCACAACAACGCTTTACCCGCGCCCTGCGTCACATACATAAGCGATAGCAAACGATTCGTATGGCTGCAGGCTGAGGTGGTCGGTCCAGCTGTCACGCTGGGCATAGTTACTGATCAAGCCTTGCCCGGCAATGCCGTGCAGCATTGCCGGCAGATCCAGTTCGACGTGTTCGCCGGAGAAGTTGTTGACGACAACCAGCTGTTGGCTTCCCAAGCTGCGCCGGTAGGCGAATACCTGCGGGTGCTGCTCCAGCAATGGCAGGTATTGTCCGTAAACCATGACGTCCCAGTGCTTGCGCAGCTCGATCAGCTTCTGGTAGTGGAAGAAGACCGAATCGGGTTGTTCCAACGCGGCCGCGACGTTGATCTCAGGGTAGTTGGGATTCAGCTTTAGCCATGGCGTGCCAGTACTGAAGCCGGCGTTGTGTGTGCTGTTCCAGTGCATTGGGGTGCGTGCATTGTCCCGTCCGTTGGCGTGGATGCCGGCCATCATCGTCTCCGGTGACACGCCGGCGGCCGTGCGTTCGTGGTAGAGGTTGAGCGATTCGATGTCGCGATAGTCGTCGATGGAATCGAAACGTACATTGGTCATGCCTATTTCCTCGCCTTGATAGACGTAGGGGGTGCCCTTGAGAAAATGTAGCGCGGTGGCCAGCATCTTGGCCGACTCGACCCGGTAACGGCCGGGGTCGCCGTATTTGGATACGGCGCGCGGCAGGTCGTGGTTATCCCAGAACAGCGAGTTCCAGCCGGCATCGGCCAGCTCGGTCTGCCACTTACTGATGATCTGCTTGAATTCGATCAGATCGAACGGCCGCGGCTTCCATTTCCCCTCCTTGGTATCGTGGGTCATTGTGATGTGCTCAAACTGGAAGACCATCGACAGTTCCTGGCGCGCCGGGTCGGAATACAGCTTGGCGGTCTCCGGGGTGGCGCTCCAAGTCTCGCCCACCGTCAATACATCGCGTGCCGCCAAGGTCGCTTGGTGCATTTGCTGCAGCAGCGCGTGCAATTGTGAGCCGTTGGCGATAACCTGCTGGTCGACCTGTTTGCCGATGAGATCGATCACATCCATGCGGAAGCCGCCGATGCCCTTGTCCAGCCACCAGTTCATCATACGATGCACCTCTTCCTGCACCAGGGGATTTTCCCAGTTCAGGTCCGGCTGTCGTTTCGAGAACAGATGGAAGTAATATTCACCGCTGGCGGCATCGTATTCCCATGCACTGCCACCAAAAAACGAACGTTGCTGGTCGGGCGGGGAGCCATCGGCGCTTGCATTGCGCCAGATGTAGTAGTCACGGTAGGGGCTATCCTTGGATTTCTTCGCCTCGACGAACCAAGCGTGCTCGTCAGAGGTGTGGTTGACCACAAGATCCATCAGGATACGGATGTCGCGCTTGGCCGCCTCTGCGATCAACTGCTCCATCTCGGCCAAGGTGCCGAATTCAGCGGCGATATCCTGATAGTCGGAGATGTCATAGCCGTTATCGTCCATCGGCGACCGGTACACTGGCGACAGCCAGATCAGGTTGATTCCCAGATGTTGCAGGTAGTCCAGTCTGCTGATGATGCCGGCCAGATCACCGACCCCATCGTGATTGCTGTCTTGAAAACTACGTGGGTAAATTTGATACACGACGGCGTTATGCCACCATTTCTTATCCGACATGATTATCTTTCTCGCTTATTGATTGGCGGCACTGTCTTGCAACGTGCCAAGGGATCGCCATCGGGTGCAAATAGGCAGCCAAGTTGGATCGCACTGTCGCTCCAACACCTAATTGACTGTTCGGCACTAGCGTGGCGGAGTACCCGGCCCCTTGCATTCAAGCTTGCATTTCATTCGGGCAATGATAAAAATCATGGTTTTAGACACGTTCGTTCTCAGGTAACATTTAGCGCCAAACGGTGACAAGCGCGGACGGATAGAGCAAGCAGATACAATGGTTTTGACGGACCGGATTGAAAGATGATAGATGCCACGCAAATCCTACTCAATCCGAATCGCTGCTATAAAACCGTTAAAAATGCTAAAAAACATGGATTTATGGCCGAAAGCCGTCGCCCCCTTCATTCAAAACACCCGCTCTCCTCTGGAGGAGCCGGATCAATCGCAGTACATACGCCATCATCTGAAGGAATTTCTGGAGTGTATGGTTAGCGGCACTCTGCCGTTACACTTAACTGTGCGGCCATAACGCTCAGACGCAGGTGTACTAATGCTGACTTGGCGGAATTGTTGCTTATTTGGGAAAAGTGATAATTGAATAGAAACTAACCAATCTTATTAATTAGCATCGTAAGAATATTCCTACATCTTAATGGAGGCCCAGATGCTAAACATCTTGTCCGCTACGACATTCATGTACTTTGCCACAACGATGGTTCAAGGCGCGGCATTTTCTCAAGAAGTGGAAAGTCGCCGCCAACAATCTTAAGCGGGCCAACTGAGACCTCTGAAGCTGTTGTAGGAACACCATCCCTACTAGGTATGCAGGAGGCTTCGGCCACACAGAATGCTGCGCCAGTTCAACCGCAGTTGGGGGCAACACCGGCAAGTGGTAGCGTAACAAGTGATGCAGGCCATTCAAAGCTATCACCACAAGCAGTGAAAACCGATGTGGCGCGAGACCAGCTATCTATCACCGTCATTAAAAATGCCGGCAAGGGATCGCTAAACATCGCGGAGAGACAGGAAGTTGAGTCAAAAGTGATCGTCTTTTACCGCGAAGTGCAAAAGGACTGTTGGAGCAAGCTCATCGAGCTAAAAACAGAAAGTTCAAGCAGCACAAAGAAACAAGCTTATTTCAATGCAATCGGAGCTTTCGTAGCACTGATAGGCGGGGTCATCGCGTATGCGCCGGCAAAGACTGTATTGATGGGGATCGGCATATCCTCTGCTGGCGGTTCTAATTCTGTGATAGGCGAACTCTCGAATAGAGAGGGCACAAATAAAACACTGTCACAGCAAAACATTGACGACTTAACTGCGCAGTACTCCAGGTCGATTACAGAATATAAGAGCATTGTTAAGGATGAAGACTCGACGGGAGCAAAACGCCTTGACGCACTCATCGATGCACAGTCTGGCTGTATGGGGCTACTGACGGCTATGAAAGCTCGGGGATCATGAAGCTACCGCTTCGTGAATTTCGCTTTTTCTCGTTCAGTGCGCTTACGTTATGCATACGGCCATTGGTCGTTTAGAAGTGATCCAGGAGCTTACCTGGATGTTTAGTTTCGTGTGATCATATTCCTCGTCGTAGCATAGCCCTGTTCCGTGCCAGAGCCGTGCTTGACGAGTTGATCGGCGGTTTTCCACTGAGATCGCCCCACTGGTCGCAGCACATCGCATAAACCAATCCATGATCTCACGCCTTCATCCCCAAGCTCGCGCCACCCCAAATATCCGCCTGGAAATCTAGGACTACGGCCTGTCCGACCGCGAGGCCGCCAAGATTTTCAATATCAGCCGCGCTACGGCCGCCCAGTGACTCAAGCGGGACGATATACAAGACCGTTCACACCGGGCTCTACGCTGCATACCCCGCTTAGCGCGACTCAGGAAGCCATCCTGCGCCAGTCGCTCTATCTGCCACTCGACGACCTGCTGTAATTACTAGGCAATACATGCATTCCGACGTCTCGCGCTCGGGCATTGCCCGGTTGCTCAAACGCGAAGGCAGGGCCCGCCTGGAAGACGTCATTACCAAGGCCGAGGGAGAAACTATCTGGACCAAGAAGACCTTCAAGGACTACGAGCCCGGCTTTGTAGCGGTACCCGAACACTAAAGATCTGGTTGTGCTGAATTGAGACGTGCCTATTACGGCTGCAGTTGGTGGCCAACTATGCAGCCCGTCACTTTGAGCATCGATAGTGCTTGAAACACTACATTTAGTAGGCCGCGAGAAAAAGTGTCAAAAATTACGGGGTTGAGACCGTTGGAATTGCCGACAAACACTACATCTAGTAGGTCGCAGTGAAGAAAAACTGCAATTTCTAATCGTCCAACTCAGCGCGCCCGATACCTCGTTCAGTATTTTCAAATCCGCTGAGCAATCGCTGGTCAGTTCTTACGGCCTACTGAGGAGGCTGCATAGTCGCCATCCTCACAACTTTAAATACGGATTCCATCAAGGGTTTGATGCGCCTCTAACCATGATTTTACCCACAGCGGCTGGCGGCCTCGACCGCTCCACTGCTGCTCTCGATTGTCAGGGTTGCGATACAGAGCAGCCACAACTTTTTTCTCTCCCTTTGCTGCATTTTTTGGTACGCCTGCGATCAACTGGGTCAGCGGCACGCCGACCCGCTGTGCAATCGCCAGCATTTCCGCACGGGCTCTTTCCAGCTCGTCTTTTTGTCGGGTCTTGATTTCTTGAATTGCTTGCGCTTCGAGCTTTTTTAACTCGGCCAGTGATAATGATGAGATATCCATACGAATTCCTTGAAAGTAGGACAAATTTTGGGTGACACCTATATGTGACTTGAGCACGCATGCCAAGTGAAAGCCATTCTAAAACAATTCATACATGCTTTTGCAATCTTCTTTCTCCTTGTACCATCGAAACACCTTGTTTAAAGGGGTAATTTCGACTGGAGCTATGCAACTGGCCCGACAACAATAGTGGAAATCACCGTTGCCACTAAAGCCGAAATATGGAACCACGATACCCTTCTTTGGCATCGACCTGGCTTCGGGCCATGCTTCAAGGACAGACCTATGACCGGATCGCAGAGCAGTTTCGTGTCACTAAGTCGACGGTGTCCAAATCGGTTACCGATTTAGCGCGAGATCTACAATCCGTTGTAGGTGTGATCGGCATCGACGAAGACAGTGCCCCCACCGCCCACGTGATCCGAGCGCATGCACAAGATTACCTAGAGGCATTGGAACATTTCGTGCCGCTGGCGAAACCTGCGGCCACAACCTCACCTCCGATCATTGCCCATACGCACATTGAGCGGCTGGTGCTGCACACGGCACGGCATAGTCGCTGCAAACAGCGCGATATCGCCCTTCTCCTCATGCTTATCCATACCGGGGCACGTCCGAATGAGATCGCCAGGATGACCGTTGCCGACTACATCGATGCATCGGGCCAGCGCCGCTCACCACTATATCTGCCAGCGCATGCCGCGGCGAATGGCATAGCACGTCCGCTTCTGCTTCGCGATGCAACAGCGTTGTACTGGCTCGACGCGTATTTGGCGTGGCGTCTGGCTGCTGGATATGGTGTCAGCGATCCGAGCGAATATCGAGGACTCCAGGGTGAAAGTAGCCTATTTCTCAGACGGACCGGTGAGTCGTTTAGTTCGTCATCAACGAAAGCCACTGCCGAAAAAGGGTTACATGATGTCCTGCAGCGTATCTTCCGCTACGCCAATCAGCCTGGTCTGGGCGTGCTGGGCGCGCGCCGTTCTGTGGCGCATCGGTTGCAAACCGAGGGCTGCACACATGAGGAGATTGCGTTTTATCTCGGGACGCGGACCGGTAGCGTGCGTCGTCTGTTGTCGAAGAGTACCCAGAAGCCATCACATTCGCGTATGGCGTCCCTACCTTTCCGCACCTGAACGCATTCAGTCTTGCCGTTGGCTGGACCAACTACGTGCGTTCGCGCCACGGGAAAAAGTCTGGACGAGGATAACGGGGTTGACTCACTAATGGTCGATGAGAGGATGGTTCATAGCTCATTTTCACGTAAAGGAGACCATCATGGACAAGGAAATCGTCAATCGCTCGCTTGCGCAAGGCGCTCCGCCAACGGTCCTGGGTGAACGGCCGGCCCGCATTCCCACTGGCGGCACTATCCGCGCCGGCATCAAAGTGCTGACCAAGGCGGCAGCGAGCAATCCGCAAGCGAAAGCGATCTACGAGCAGGGGCTGGCCTCAAACTGTTCGTTTGAGGAGATCGGACAAAAGATTGCCGAGGCATTCCCGGATATCAAGACACCGCTGGTTCCCAAAAATGTGGCGTGGTTCACCGTGCGGCCCAATGACTTTCCCAACCCGGCCCTGGCAGCGCAGATTTTGGCGGCCTTTGGCGAGGATCGCGGCGACGGCGTCATCCGGCTGTATCGTTTTCCGGTTATTTTCCCGGCCGACACCTGGCAATTGGTCATGCCACATGAACTGGCCGCCTGGGCACGCAATGACAAGCGCTACTGGAGCGAATATGCGTCGGATGGCCATACGCGCTACTGCAAAATGTATGCGCCCGTCCGTTTTGATGAGCGCAGCCAACGCGTGGTTCGCACCTTTGGCGGGCGCCCAGTGCAGCTACGACCAGAAAACAATGGCGTCTGCGATCCAGAAAACTGCCCGGAATTTCAGAACCGGCAATGCAACCTGACCGGGAAGTTCATTTTCTACATTCCCGGCATTGCCTCGATCGATGCTTTCGTCCTGCACACGAACAGTTTTTATGCCATGAGCCGCGCCATCGAGCGCTTTGAAACCATCTCGTTCATGCGCGGTGGCCGCCTCGCCGGCTTCCTCGATCAGCACCGCACGCCCTTCTATTTCAGTAAAAAGCTACGCGATGTCTCCCATATCGATCCCAAAACCGGGCAATCCGTGCGCAGCGCACACTGGATCATCGAACTGGAAGCACCAATCGATGTCTCTTCCCTCCTGATCCAGCATGACGATGAAAGCGCTTTACACCTGGCCGATCAGGCCGCCCATATCCTGCAGGGGCAAAAGGAACAACAAGACATTGCCTCAGTGCAGCTCCGCCCCGATGAGGCACTTGAGGTGCCACTGGAGCAACCGGCACAGAGTGAAGCATCCATGCAGCAGAAAGCGGCCACTGACGCCACGGCATTGGCGCCACCTCAGCAGGCCAACAACTGCGGCGAAGATGACGCAATCCGCACCCTGTTTGACCTGGCAGCGGCCTATGGTGTAGACCAGGATCAGTTTGGCCTCTTTGCTGACCGCCAGTGGGGAGCGGGCTGGCGACGCAACCCGAACGGCCGTCAACGCGTGCTGGCGGAACTGGAACGCTATCAGAATGATCCGGAAGGCTTCTGTGAAAAGGTCAACGCCCGCCTGCGCGCGTCGGACACGCCGTCATCCCGGCCACGCGCTCCAACAGCGCCAGCCAAGGGAGAATAGAAATGCGCATCGCTCATTTTTCGGATTTGCACTATGCAGTATCGACCTTGCCCGAGGTCGATACGTGCTTCACCTATGCCGTAGACCAGGCAATCGAAAAACAGGCGGAGGTCGCCGTTATTACGGGCGACACCACCGATCATGCCCTGGATGCCCATTCGCCGGCGTTGATGGCGCTCGCGCGCCAGATCCGGCGCCTGGCCGATCATTGCCCAGTCCTGATGCTGCAAGGGACGTTTTCACACGAACCGCCCGGTACGCTGGATCTGTTTTCCCTGCTAGGTGGACGTTATCCCATACACGTGGCCAACCGCTTGCAGCAGGTCATCCTCAACAGCCGGCGTGAATGGATGGCCTCCACACACTCGCGCTTCAATGGCAATGACTGGTGCGACACGGACTGCGCCCTCCTCTGCTCGTGCGTTCCGACCATGAACAAGGCGAATTTGGCTGCCAGTGTCGGTGCGGACCAAGCCGGACAGGCCATGGGGCACTATCTGGCCGACCTCCTGGCCGGCTACGCGCCAGGCAATCTGCTGGCGCGCCAGCGGGGCATACCCACCATCGCGCTCTCCCACGGTACCGTGATTGGCTGTATGACAGAGCATGGGGTGCCGATGGCGGGAATGGACCATGAATTTACCGCAGGGGTACTCTTTCAGGCACAGGCCAATGCATTCATGTTGGGGCATATTCACCTGCATCAGGCGTGGGACCTCAATGGACAGGTGATCGCCTACCCTGGCTCCGTCGGACGCTTGCATTACGGCGAACAAGGCAATAAGGGTTTCCTGATGTGGGAAGTCACCGCCGACAGCGCTAGCTGCGAACTCGTCGCAACGCCGGCTCGCCGCACGCTGGAGCTGGCGTTTGCCGGGGCGCCGGAGATGGATGCACTGCACCAATACGTCGCTAGCCACCCCATCGACGGTGCCTGGGTGCGTATCCGCTGGCAGTGCCTTGAAGAGGAACGCGCCACCATCGACCGCGAAGCGATCACGGCACTGTTTCGTGGCGCGGCAGGCATCAAGCTTGAAGGCCGTGTGATTCCGATCACCCGTGCCAGAGCGGAGGGAATGGCACGCTGCCATCAACTTGAAGAGCAAGTACGTACCTGGGCACACCAGGTCGATAGGCCAGCCGCACCTCTATTGGCTTGTTTGGCCCAGTTAGCTATCCACTCACCCGCCGACATTGCTATGGCTGCGCTGTCAACAGAAACAGTTGCTGGCGACGCTTAGACCAGCGGATGCAATGCTTTGCGAAACGGGGCTGTGCAGCCTTGAGGTGCGCATGCTCTGCCTCATACTAAAGATCAACAGACACTTTGATCAGGAGAGATCACCATGCGCCCCCTTTCCCTCACCTTAACGGGCTTCATCGGCATTCGGGATGGGATGAACAGAGAGACATTGACGCTCGATTTCGAGCGCCTCACGGCCGGCGCCCAGCTGGTGGCCATCGTCGGCCCGAACGGACGCGGCAAAACCACCGTATTAGACAATATGACGCCCTATGCGACCATGCCGTCCAAGGCAGGGGCTGACGGCCTTGGCAACTTTTCCTACTATGACGAGGTGTATTTGCCGCTCAACCGCAAGGAACTCCTGTGGGAAATGTGGGGACAGCGATACCGCACCCAGATCATCATTCGCCTCAACGGCAAACGCAGAAGCGAGGCCTACCTGCACCAGCTCTGCGCTGACACATGGCAGCCAGTGCAACTCCCAGACGGTACCGTGTCCGATGGCCGGATGGAGTCGTACCAACGCTGCGTCGAGGATATCGTCGGACCAGCCGCCACTTTTTTTTCTACGGCATTTTCAGCACAAAACAGGCGCCAACTGGCCCATTACCGCAACGCGGAAATCAAAGTACTATTGGCTGACCTGCTTGGACTGGAGCGCGTGCGTACAAAGGGTCTACAGGCTGCGGAGACGGCGAAACTGCTGCGCTGCGGGCTTTGCGGATTGCAGCAGGAGCGGCGCCTACTACAGCAACAGATCGATGATCATCACGCGCTTTCACGGCAATTGGCCATGCCCGACGGTGCGCTGGATACCCTACAATGCCGTAGGCAGGCAGCACTGGCAGCGCTGGATGAGGCCAAAAACTACCTGGCAACACTCAAGGCGAAACAAGCCGTCGCTGCAACCTACGTGAACCAGCGCCAGCAGCTTAATCAAACACTTCAGTATCTGAGCGATCGCGTGCTGGCAGCCAATCAGCAGATGGACGAGCGCGAACATGACCTCATCGCGGCTCGCGAGTCCATGACCCAACACATCCTGCAACGGCGGCAAACCCATGCACAGGAGCATCAGGCGGCAACACGCAGGCATGCGAGGCTGCTGTTGCTCACCGCCGATCACCTGCGCGTGACCCGCGCCGTTCGGCGGCTGCCGATCCTGGCCCGCCTCGTGGAATACCGCAGCAATCAGGCCGCAACCTGCCGCCAATCCCATGATCGGTATATGCAGGTAACATCACAGCGTGCGCTGGCCCTGCAAAAGATCGATGGGATCAACAGAGAAATCGGTGAGGCGGTGTGTCAAACCCGAGCATTGCACCAGCGCCTCTCGCTCACCTCACTCGTTCCCTGCGCGGGAACCGCGCTACAGGGACAATGCCAGCTCCTCGAACACGCCCGTTCAGCACGCCCCATCATTCCACAGTACGAACACTCCCTGCGCCGACTGGAACACGCACGGCGCCAGCAAGCCGAGGTGCTGTCGCAGCTGGACGCGCACATTGCTGCGATGCCGGCCACGGCAGAACGTTTACTAAGGGCAGAGCGCCGCCTGGATCGAACTCGCGCAAAATGCTCAGTCAATCAACAGGTCGCTGCACGCGCCGGCGAGATCGAACAGGCACGCACCAGCATCGATGACGTGACGCAGCGCATTCACCTGCTCGCGCAGACAGTCGACGACGAAACAGAAGTCGAAAAGCAGGAAAAAGCACGCATCGACAGGGAATTGGCAGCTATTACAGGCGAGCGCGCCCGGGTCGCACGGAGTGCGGGCCTGGAACGCGAGTGTATCGAACAGCAACTCTCCGCTCTTCCGATGCCGTTCGATCCGCTTCGCCTCGTGCAGGCCGATCAGGAAATCGCTCACTTCATGGACCAGTTCGCAGATTGCGAAGCACAACTGCACGAAGCGACCGGGCGGCAGCACCGCCTTATTGAACTTCAACGCCAGCTGCTGGGGCAACGTCAAACGCTGGCATTGCTGGATGCCCGGATCGCTCATATTGAAGAGCAGACAACAATCTGGTCTCTGTTCGCCACATGCCTGGGGAACGACGGGGTCATCGCCCTGGCCATCGACGACGCGGGGCCCGCCCTGTCCATGCTCACGAATGATTTATTGATGGCGTGCTATGGGCCACGCTTTACGGTATCGATTCGCACGCTGCTCGAATCGGTCAAAGGACAATCCAGGGAAGGATTTGACGTCATCGTGCACGACGCCAACACCGGCTTCGCCAAGAGCGCTTCCAAGATGAGCGGAGGCGAACGCGTCTGGATCAACGAATGCCTCACGCGCGCCATGGCCTTGTATCTGGCCCAGTCCAACTGCCGGCGCAGCGAAACGCTTTTCTCGGACGAAGCAGATGGCGCCTTTGATGCCGAACATAAACGCATGTTCCTTGCCATGAAGCGACAGGTCATACAACTGGGTGGCTATCAACAAGAGTTTTTTATCTCACACACGCCAGAGCTGGCCGCATTGGCTGACGCCACCATCGATCTCCTCTAGTCTCTTGCCTGCACACCGGGCACCATCACGCCGCCCGGCAACCAGCCTGCCAGCGTGGTTTCATTTTCAAGAAATACGGCATCTCACCGGCAGGCAATTCTTGTGCAACGCCTACTGCCAATCGCCGTCAACTCTCACGCCCACTCGACTTCACTGCACTAGAATACGTCGGGAAATTTTACAGCTCGGCGTTTTATTCGTCTCACAACTATATAAACCGTTGATTAGTCGAGGAAAACTCGGGCGGCACGCAAATTGCTGAGTTCTGCTGCTGCCAGACGATGTCATGCGTTGTCGTCTCCTTTCCACTTCTCGGACGAGGTACCTGTGAAAAGATTGCACATCCTGTCACGCCACATCGGGCATGGCTTGCTGCTCCTGGCATTGTCTGCGGGTATCCTCATCCCCGCGCCAGCTGCAGTCATCAATGTATCAACCACCAGCGCCCATGTTAGCGTCGGACAATCGTTCAACGTGCTGTTCGACGTACGAGGCCTCTCCAGTGCCGCCAATGACTCATTGAGTGGCTTTGACCTGGATATCGTCTTCGATCCGCTCACCGTGCGCTTGCTCAATGCCAGCTTCTTCGATCCCGCCAGTGGCACCAACCAGCTCGCATTCAGTGAAGCCGGGAGCTTCGGCTTTATTGGCCAAACCGCAATATCGGGCGGTGTCATTGACCTGTTCGGCATTTCTGGTAACAGTGCCGGGTTACTTGACGCCCGCCAGAACGATGTTTTTCGCTTTGTAACCCTGACCTTCGAGACGCTGGCAAGCAGCCCAGGCACTTTCATCGGCGTCAATCTTGCCGATCCGGCACTGCTGTTTACCGACAGCGGTGCTGGCGGGCTGCCCATTGCCTTCGATAACAGCAGCGTTGGGATAGCGATCGGTCCCACGGCGGTTCCAGCACCATCCAGTTTTGCCCTCTGCATGGCTGGGATGATTGCCATCCTAGCAACAATAAGGCGCATCCGTGTGGCCATCCTGCGGGCAGGCGGGATCAGCATCGCTCTGCTCACTTCGCTCGCCATGCCTGCGCAGGCGCAGGCGCAGACCAGCACCAGCACCAGCACCAATACAACGCAACAACAAACGACACCGGTCAACCAGGAAGCCATCGATGGCGTCATCACGGCCATCCAAGGCCAGCGGCTCCAGGTACGCCTGAACAGTGGGAAATTAGTGTGGATGACAAGTACGACTTCCTTATCCTCTTCCCATGTCGGAAAGCGGCTCACTGGTATCGCTGTCCCTGCCGGCGATGGTCTCGTGCTCACCCAGGCCAGGTTCTTCAACTGAGCGATCTACTTCAACGGAGACAGCAATGCGATCCAACCTGACCATGTTAGTACTGAGTTTGTCGCTCGGGCTTTCCGGCCGTTCCTCGCTCGCTCAGAACAGCTCGCCATTCCCACCGCCAACGGAAACACTGGGCACCTATGTCGTCAATAGCGGTCCAGGACTTGATACCGGCTGCACCTTTCGGGGAGCGGGACCACTGCGCATTACCATTCCAGTGCCCAAGCTGATCAACGATCGGGAATTGAACGCCGATGGCACCTTGCGCGACCCGTCCCGATTGGTTGCCAACGGCGTGGTCTCGGCCCAGGCAACCATACGCTTTCCCGTGTACGACATTGATGACCAGGCCGCTCCCGGAGGCGGTATCGCACCGGAGGTTGACCGCGTGTCGTTCAATGCACGATTTAAAAAAGTACTGGCCGGATTTAACAATACTTGGACGGACGACACGATCTTTGTCCCGATCGAGGAAATCAAATTTGGGCAAAACAACACGCTGCAGATCGATATCGATACTGCGAACGCCGGTGGAGGAGAATACTGGTGCATGGCGGTCGACTGGGTATCGATCGAATTCGAAGCCACGCCCCCGTATATCCTGCAACACGGTATCAGCGCCAATCTGTCCACGTGGGACGAAGCCAGTGCAGCTGGTGTGCTCCGAGCACTCAATGAGCGCGGCGTGCTCTTTACGCGCTTCTCACTTGGCGCCGGCGCGGCAGGCAATGGCTCCGCCGCGGCCAACGCTATCGAACTGAACAATCTCATCACCACCTTTCTGGCGCCATTGAAGGCAGATAAGGTCCATGTGATCGCCCACAGCAAGGGAGGACTGGATACACAAGCGCTGCAGGCGCTTGGACCGGAATTTACCCTCGTTTCGTTGTCGACGTTATCCACTCCGCATTTAGGAAGCGTCGCGGCCGATCTGTCCGTCGTTCAGAAGACCGCTGCAGATGAGAAACGCAATAGTGGCGCGGATCCTGATGGCTACGTTGCACAATACGTCGATACCTGGACCTTTGGCAAGGGACCTCAGTTTCCAGGCTTGTCCGACTTGACGACGTATGCCGCGACCGCCGCACTGAGTACCGGCCAGCGCGACAATATTCCCAACACCTACACCATTGGCGCCGACGCTGACCTCAATCATGACAATCTGTTGACATTCAATGAGTCGACGCCATTATTTCCCTATGAGCAGGTGCACTATGCAGCGATCCGCACCTGGCAAGTACTGCGTGACTTTACCTCTGCGCACATGACGTTATCCACCATCCCGGGCAAATACTGGGGTACCAGAACCGTCCTGACCTATGTCGCGGTCGTCGCTCCGGCACCACAGCTGAACGACATTGTCGTCACGGAAGATTCCGCCAATCCCGGCTACGGCACGCCGGTAATCAACGTGGGCGCTAACCATTCCACCGTCAAGAGCGGCGCGAACATCGAGCGCATTCTGGACCTCACCATCCCGCTTAAATAACCTGGAGCTGCAATGAAGACGATCATACAAGCGTTGGTGCATGCAATGCGATGCCGGACAGGTACCTGGCACCTATGGGGGGTATCGTTCCTGCTTGCCGCAAGCATGTCACTGTCGTATGCCCAGAATGTCCCGGTCGCACTCAATCTGCCCACCAGCGTAAGTGGCGATATCGTTCCCGGCATGACTGCGCTCGATTTGCCATTTGTCGTACAGGGCGCGGATGGTTTGGCGCTCGATGTCATCGTGCCTGTCAACGGTGCCAGAATGAGTCTGATTGACCCCACCGGCGCCGCCGTACTGGTTCCCAATGATTCCCGCCTCACGTACCATCCTGGCAGCCAACTCACACCACCCTTGCCCGGTGGCGTCTTCACCCTAGCCGAACTTCCCGCCCCGTCAAACGGCACCTGGATTCTACGCCTGACATTCCCGGCCGCGCACAACAGAACCGTGGCCATGGCAACGGTGCGCGCCCGCTCGCGCTACCAGGTCGGCATCGCAATCGAACGTACGACCTTGCTGGCCGGCGAGGATGTCGCCATTGGCATGATCGCACTCGATAACGGCACACCAATCCGCGGTCTGCTCTCCTCAATCAGTGTTGGCCAGGGCACGCCGGGCCAAGCCATTGCCGCGCACGACAATGGACAGCAGCCTGACGGGCTCGCCGACGATGGGGTCTACACCATCGACTATACCTTTGCCACTGCCGGTACCTACGATATTCTTGGTTCAGTTGAAATCCAGACACCGGAAGGGCCGATACAGCGTACGGCAGTTTCGCAGGTTCGCGTCATCAATCCACTGCTCAGTGCGGGCAGCAGTGCCTTTAACGTCGTGCGTAGTGCTGGCAACTGCGTCAGCGGACTGCAAGTATCGCAAAATTTCAATGTGCTGGAAGCAGCCACGTATGCCACCTTGATACGGCTACGCGCGCCGAACGGCAAAACCATCGACATCCGTAAATCCAGACTGCTCCCACTAGGGGCCGCCAGCGTCACGGCGCTGTTCGATGCCAAAACAATTCGACAAACGCTGGCCAGCGACGGCCCGTACAGCGTCGCGCTAATTGAAAGCCTGCGGGTCGGCGCATCCGAATTGACCCTGGGTTTTCGCAAGCGCGATGCCGGGATCTTCAATGTCACGCTGGAGGATCTGTGCACGGAACCAATTGTCTTGCAACAGCAGCTGACCATGACACCAGTCATCGAGCAAGGCTACATTGCGTCGTTCGACGTCGCCTTCCCGATACAAGTGAGTTCTCCCGGCTTTTATCAGATATCCTTCAAAGTTGTGGGACAACATGGAGAAGATATCGCCCTCTTCAATGCTTCGCGCTCGCTTGCAGCTGGCGTCAACACGGTTGTCGTCAACATTCGCTCCGAGAAATTCCTTGCCGTTGATGGGCCGTACCGGGCGCTCTCGCTCGTCGTGGTAGGGGGAGGCAATAGCGCGCGGCTCACGTCGATAGGAACCAGCGACACCTATTCCCGCTGGCAATTTTTGCCTAGTAAAAATGGCGATCTCAATAACGATGGCAGCGTTGACGGTGCCGACATGGCATTGGTGACACAGTATCGGGGATTGCGGGCCGCTATTCCCGGCGATCGCAGGGATATCAACCGCGATGGCATCATTGATATCAGGGATGCAAGGGCGCTCCAGACCTTGCGCTAAGCGTGCACTTATTAGCTTCTGGACGTGCCATCGCTTGACGGCCGGTGCCTGGACGATCAGGGATGGTGAGCGACCTGCAGCTCACCATCCCCAATACGTCCCCAATACGCCTATGCGCCACCACCGCTGCAGGTATCTTGTGCAAATGATTTTCCCAGTCTACCTACATGCTCAAGACGCACCCGCAAATCGTGTGACAAGGTGAGCCACCCTGTTTCGCCGCTCGCACATCCGCCTTTGACGAAGCTGATTTCTCCAACACATACCATCTACGGTTTTGGCACAATCACACGTCCATCCGCCATGAGCACGGCATAACCGCATTTCGGCTGCCGTCTTGGCGAGACGGATACCTTCCAGCCACAGTTCCTGCAGCGACTCATTGAATAGAAACACCAGCGGCATTTCCTCCCTTCCGTCGAAGTAGTCTTCGTAGCCTAAGTGCAGAGCTGCCCGAAATGCTTCCAGGTGCACAAGCTCACCGCTACCGGGTCGCCATTTTTCAGTTGCTTCGATATATTTCTGAACTACGGCCAGGCCGTGCACCTCATCAGCACCGTCCATCATCGCCTCCATGGTGTTCTACCGCTTCGGCAGGGTCCTGCTGACGCTTCCTTCGCAATTCCATCAACTGTTCAACACTGTCGCGTATCGCTGCCTGCGCAAAACCCATCAACCAGGCGTCCCGCAAGCCGACCTCCCTATTAAACAAGCGCGGTACTTTCTCATTGCCGCGCTTGTAATCGTCATACCCCATCTCCTCAGCGCGATATAACATCACGCTCATCAGCTCGTGCCGCCGCCGTTCATCGCAACGGATGTCCAGTGCACGGCAATACTCGTAATAAATCAAACCAATCGTTATATTGATCATTTCGTTCATGACAATGCTCCTTAGTGCAAATGCCCTACCCCGCCGCCCGTGGAACCTCCATGTACATAGCAAAGATCCTTTGCTGAGCACAGGTGTCCGGTCGCCAGGTCGCAAAAACAAATGCACGTCCTGTTTGTTCGAATAAACTGCGCGCCGTCCCGGGTCACAACGCGCGTACCCGGAGACAACGCCTCTAACTGCTCAATGAGCGGATCGACCTCTCCAGCTGCGTTGGCGCGTGTTGCCCCACTCCTCTTCCAGTGTGAATATTGATGTTTCATGATGTCCTCCATACTTGAGGGAATTGAATAATCCTGGGCAATCGATGCCAGCACACTGCACGACCCTGGACCATGCCAGCCTTATCCATGCTGGCGACTTGAAATCTGCTCGATGGATGCCTATCCTGAGCAACTGGCATATACGGAAAACGATCTGTGCTGGATGACGGATCTGATGAGGGCCGCAATCGGAAAAAATATGTTGCAACTTGGCGTACATATCCGCCTGACGTCGAGAGACGTCGAGCGCCTGCGCTACATCACCGGCTTCGAACCTGTCGGGATCAGAAGGCTCGCCGATCTCGACGCCTACGTCGAGCAATGCAAACAGCATTTACAGGGACGAGCTGACGAAACGCGGCTACTGCATAAGCTCATCGACGAGACGGTGGCATCGTGCAGCACGTCGGCCTGCTCAATACTTCACCGATAGCCAGTGTGCTGGTATTCCGTCCCGGCATCAGACGGTGCCTTGGACCAGAATCCCGGCACCATCAGCAACACCACATATCCGCGAAGGGCGACGTGGTCGTCGCCCTCCCAAACGCGATCGTGCATTACCTCGCTCTTGCACTAGCGCGCTTTTCCGAACGCTGAGATACATCGATACTGGCCTGTTGCCCAGTGTCAGTCGCAGCTTGTTCACGCATTGGACGAGCAATTTCTGACGGCGATACCCCCTGACCCGAATCCACCGGATTGGCATCTCCAGTGGTCAACCTGCGTAGCTGAGCGCCAGCCCTGTCCTCGCGTTCCGGCAAACAGGCCAGGAAGATGGTTCCTGTCGACCTGAACAGCCTTGTAGCAAAGCCAAGGGGAGCAGCGATCGCTATATGGATTGCCCAACGGATCCCAGCGCCCATCTTTCGAAGGCGCAACTGGCGCGCTTTTTCCCTTCGCAGCACATGTTTGCAGCGCAGGTACAGGCCACTATGCTGAAATCGCAATTCACTGCTCTTTTCCAGATGTGCCACCAACTCCGCGGCAATTATCGGATCTGCCGCGCGCCGATATAGACTCGCCCAAACCCGTTCTTCTTCAACTTCGACCAAGGAGCGCCGACGCTTTCCGGTCCTCATCTCTCCATCGTTTTGCATGATGTCCTCCACCATAAACAAAAGGGAACGCCAGCATCCCATCGGATGCTGGTGCTCCCTCATCGACACACGCCTCGCTCCTTTAACAAGCAAACGAGACAATCTATTTAGCATTCCCCCTCATCTGGTAAGGAATAACCACATGCCGGGCAATAAACGCTCCAGTGTTGGTTGATCGTGCCAGACTCGGCGCTTTCCCAGCTGTGATACCTGGCCCGTTCATGCGAACATGCCGGGCACTCCGCCTCAAAGTGCTCATTGTCGAGTTCCATGCCGCCAAGCTCGACGCCCCTTCCAAATACCCTGGTTCCCATATTGGCCTCCTCAGCAAGCGCCTTGTCTGGAAGGTGAAGCCCTCCGAGCAAGGAACCGCATCAACTGGGTTCGCCGCAACCAGAGCTCCATCGCGAGGTCAACAACACAGGCAAACAACGATCCTGTACCTGACCTCAGATACGGGAACATACTGCCAAGATGACACTGATATGGCATCTTCGCGCATGCCGAAGCGTGCAATATCCGAGAGTCGCCTGAGCTTGACCGGAGCAGTGCACACGCGACATACACCTCCCCGCTCACCTCACGTAACCCGGTGCCGCCGAGTAAAATGCAAAGCGGGTATGGCTGATCCTGTAGAAATTGTCGTTGGGACATGATAGCTCTCCAAAAAAAAGAAGGCACCATGGCCCCGCACGGGGACCGCGATGCCCCGCACACGATAAGATATGCCTAGCTATCGTCAAAAAACCGATAGACAAGCGAAAGAAGGCCCGCCATTCCGAAGAACAGGGGCCTAACCTGAGAAGTATCTAATGGAAGGTACTTCCATGACGCAAACGATCCTCCGCTTGCGCTATCAGCCTGACAAGTGGCCAGGCAAAGATCGGTTGCCGAAGCAACGTGTCGAAGTCTTATTCGACAGGTGAATGACGGGTGACGACCGCAACGCTCACCACGCGAGTGGCAAGATCCTGCCAGACATCCGCGATGGATGGGGCAGGAGCAATGTGAGAGCGATTCTCACAGAAAGCATTTTTATTTTTGCAGTAGTTCTTGACGAATTCAAGCCGCATCAAGACGAAAGTTCACCGAAAATCGATCGTTCATAGAACATTGGTCTTGCCGATGCATTACGAAACGTGCATCTGTTTGGCGAGCGAATGCATTACGGTGGTGGCCCAGCCGTGAATGAGGTTCGTACAGCGCGCGACGCCAGCGCCGCCAGGAGAGAACTCACTAACGGTACCCACACCATGTTCAAACAGAAACGCAGAATTATCGAGGTGCGGGACATCGGCAATTGCCGGCAGCAAAAGAAGGCAGAAAGCGGCACGCATGCGGTTCACTCGTAGAGCATCATGATAAATATGTGCAGACTCCATTGCTTCGAGCACATTTTCCCGGTGGCGACGATACTTTGCGTCCAGAACAATGAATTCGCATTTTTCACCGGAGACAATTCCAATCACAACATCGGGAATTCGCAGACCAGATAGACACCATCCCCTATTCTCGGCTGTGTTCCCATCACCAGCAGGAAAACGTGCCTGAAAATGTACCTCCATGCGAACGTGTTGATCCAGTTGCATCACATAGGATTCGTCAGCAGTGACTATCCCCCGTTTCGTCGTTCGGCTTAGCCTACCGCTAAACACTTGAGAAATTCTTGCTAGAAGATGGACCATACACCAGGCCTCATACACCCCCCACGTTGGCCTGACCGGTAACTGGTCCTGTTCATTATCACCAGTAGTGCCAAGCCAAAGTGCTTTTGTTCCACTCCGATAAGCGCCACTGTATGCTGGCTGGGCGGCAATTTGTGTTAGTCCACCGGCAGACGCGTTGGTGCATGCTGCACTGGCAAAGGGCTCAAGCAGAAGGAAAACTTTGAGCTTTTCCAGAATCATTTGCAATGCGCGTTCCCTACGCGGCCGGCGCTGCTCCTGTTCCTGTTTATCTCCTCCCAGCTTGTGTTCCTGGACGACGGCCAGTAGCGAAGTGGTCTGCGCCAACATCCTTTTGATGAGAGATTTGAGGGCGCGGTTGGATGGTGTATCAAAGGTAGGATTTACCACCGGACTCGTGACATACAATGTATCGATGAACTCGGCATGTTTTGTGGCATCCATAGCAATGGCAGCAATACGTGGTTGACGCAAGGCAGAGGAATGCAGACGCTTTGCTTGGGATAGCAAAATGGGGCGGGTGCTCTGCTGAAGCGTTCTATGCGGCGCGTTGGTGATCGGTTGAAGTTGGCGCAAAAAAAGAGGGGCATATGCGTTAATTCTCGCAAGCCTTACAAGCGCATCAAGCTTGCTCGCGCTCGTCTCCTCGTCAAAACCCAAGGTCGCGCCTGAGTTGTCGAGCAATAAGGAGGCACGAAAGCATCGAATCTCGCTCACCATCGCCTCATATTGCGCATCAGACAGCTTTTTCTCCGATGAACCAATGTGTACATGAAAAACAAACTCGGCCACCTCACTTACTACTACCGCTAACTGAACTGTTCCCGACAAAAAGCTAGGTATCCATTGATATAGGCCATCCTTGTTCGCATAAACTTCGACGTCGTCCACGAAAACCTGCGAGGGTACAGCATCCAGTACCGTAAAAATGCAGCTCTCGCGCTCCCTCAATCCGTAAATGATACTACCCGGTAAATAGATCTCCGGTGGCGCTGATGCGCCATCAAGTGAGACTGATAGTTGAGGAACAGTCACTTCGCTATTCCAGCTGGTCATCGCCAGAATCTCGCCGTTCCAGTTTCCTTCAGATCGTCGATCAGGACGGACAATTTTGCTGTGCATCTTGCCAGGCCATGCTCCGACAATATTGCGCAAGCAGACGAAAGCGCACGATGAAACCTCACCGTATTCTCCCCTCGAAGCTTTGGCAGCACCTTCGCATAAATCACCGCATCCAACGCATCTTGCTCAGTAGACCCTGCCTCAACGGCGAAGCTCAAGTAACGTAAAACGTCCTCGACAGTTCTCCATCCAAAATGCAAGCGAACTGGCGCGAGAGCACAACCCAAATCAATGAGAAGTTTTTTTGTGGAACTATGCAGCCTTGTGGACAATGAAAATCGATCCCATCCGGGAAAGTCTTCGACATTGATATTCCAAAACTCCAAAGTGAAAGCACGATCGAGTATTTTGTCAGACAAGCCGTGTGTCGTCTCATCCATATTTAATGTGCCGATGATCGCCAAGTTCGCCGGGTAGCGGATTCGTTGTGGCACATTGGTGACATCTTCCGGTAGATCGTGTAAATCAATCCATCCCCCTGTTTCCATCGCCGAAAGCATCGGAGCAAGATACTGTTCTGGATGCGATAAGTTCATCTCATCAAGGATGACTACGTAGGGGTGCATCGGGTCATCGGCTGCACTTATCAATATATCAAGAAATGGCGCTGTACTATAACGCTGGGTCAACGGGCTCACGTAGCCAAGAAGTGGCGAAGAGTCGTACCAGGCAGGCTGAACAGGAATCACACGAGTTCGATCTAGTTCGCCACGGCTGCTGCCCGTAACAGCAAGTCCATAGTTAAGCGCAAGCTGAGTTTTTCCGGATCCCGAAATCCCTGTCAGTACGGCAAAATGGCGTAGCGGCTGACTCCACAAACCACTATGTAGTTGACGCACCAGGTCATCAGGAAAAACGAGCTTTGCCTCGACAATATGTTGGATTCGCTGTTGTACCATAGAAAAACTTGGAATCTGAACTGCAACATTGTTCGAAGTACCAGATAATTGCACTTCAGGATGATCGATTGAGATCGATTCAGGTGCCCAAGTGACTCTGCTCGCCCACGCCTCACCACGCACGCTTAACTGGTATCGTCCTACCGAGTCTTGCTCAAGAAGATCAAGACTCGTCAACCACGTAATCATGGAGCGTGGCATGAAATCTGATGTCCAGCCCGGATTGATACTTTTGATCTTTGCAATGAAGTCGACGAGCGCTAGCGGCCCCCTTTCGAGAAGCTTGATCGCATAATCGACGCCAAGAATCCGGGTGAGTAAATGATCGGCTAACTCATCAGGATCACGCGTCTCGAGCAGATTTAAACCCCGCGCATTAAGGGTATAAATTGCTCCATCATAGACACACAGATCGAACTCTCTCGCAACCGTGTTAATAACGATGCCAACGCTGGACGGTGCTAGACTAGGGTTGCTGCGTCGTACTTCGTCTGCAAACTCTTCACGCGACAAACCATCTTGCAGGAGTGGCACGAGTTCAAGAAGTGTACTGAAATAGCCTTTTATAGATGTCAGACCTTTCCGACGAATGGCTGCAGGAAGCGGTCGCATTTCTGACAGAGAGTCGACTCCCGTGACATCGATTTCGCTAGCCGGCGCGGCAAGTGCCTCCTTGGTGATGTACTCATACAGAGACCAAGGAAGACAAAGGCGGTCGAGGTCTGCATCTGGTAGGTTTGGATCAACAGGGCCGAGTAAATTGTCGAGCCGACGTTTAATCGCGAGATGTGCATGAACTGGATGTGCATTGGATTTGCCGCCCAGTGCACGATGCAAGAATTGTAGACTACCCACATCTGCGATCGTTGTGAACTGTTGCGGAAAGCGCGCGCACATGACTCGATTCAGCTTCAAACGTGCCACCCGGTCACATTTTTGGCGCAGATTTCTCTCGATCTCCTTGTATAGCCTAATTAGAAATCCCTCGACCTCAGCTTCGTCAGCTGGCAGGGTAGTGCTAAACGCCTGACTAAACCATTCACGGAAGGAAGGATCATCGAGTGCAGGGCCTAGCTTCACGCTTCCCATTCCAGTCGACGCGACAGAATCATCCTCCCACAGCTTCTCCAAAAATTCGCGATTCATTAGCTCTTCTTGCGTGCTATCTTTCGCGCGCGCCAGTTGCAGCCGCAATCTCCGATACCAAGGTCTCGCTTCACTCTTTGTTTCAGCTAACACGGCATCAACTGTTTCTTTCAATGCAGCGTCTGAGACCAGATCGAAGTTGTTACTTTTCATGCTTATCCTGAAATGAGGGTTGGTGAAACAACATATGCTTAACGTTGCGAAAAAATTCTGTCACTTGCTGGTCTGCACTGACGTATAAATGAAATTCTGTGGATTAATTGCGACACCAAATGTACTACTTTAAGGAAATTTCACGCTGAAGAATGTAGGATTAGCGATTTGAAAATCAACCATCAGGGCCCTGCCCCATACACCTTTCCTAGTTTTCCTTAGAAACAGATACGATACTAAAAAATCTGTCTAAAACGCAACCGATTGCTCGAATGAATACTACACTGAAGGGTGACCTACTCGAAGGATACATCTTCGACCTTTTTTCGCAACAGATCGCTGCCGGCGATTTTTGGGGCAATGCAAAAAACTGCAAAATATTTCAAAAAAAAGGCTATTACTCAAAGGATCGCGAAAAAAATATCATATTCGATGTATCGATCGAGTTCTACTTGCCTGGCGCCTCGCAATATTCGCTCGTAACTTTTATTGAATGTAAAAATTATTCACACTCCGTTTCGGTCGATGATGTAGAGGAATTTTTCACGAAAACTCAGCAAGTAGCTGCTTCAAACTCCAAAGCCATTATAGCTAGTACCGCTTCATTTCAGTCAGGAGCAATGACGTTTGCGCGATCTAAAGGAATTGGACTGCTCCGTTATTTTGACAGCTCAAACTTCAAATGGGAGCTAAACCGTTCGCCTTCCACCAGTGCCTACTCAGATGTGAACACTTCATACGACATGATACTCGACGGACTTTCGGTTCCAGACTTCGTCAGTAACGTTTTCGATCTCTACATGCAGTCACCCGCAGGTCTGACAAATTCCGCCTGGGATTTCTTCGAAAAACTGCTAAACGATACAAATATTCCATCTGAAAAACTAGACAGCATACGCAACCAAAAAGGCAGACCTAGTCCACTGGTGCCATTTCTCGAACAAGCAATCCTGGAAAAGCGAAGTCTCTCGATCCTACGCGATATTGGCTACCAGGATGGCGAGGTATCACTGCATGCGATCTGCGCCCGCGAAGCTACACAGTGCGGCCTGGTGGTTAAGAGAACTGCTCACTTAGAACATCCGCACTCGAGAAATACGATATTGGGACAGATCTGCTTCGCACCACTCGAAATCCGTCTGTACGACCAACCGATATTGAACTCAGGACGAGAGCGATTTACGCTCGCACATGAACTTGCGCACCACTTTCTGGGACATTCCAAATATATGTTTAGGGAAGTGTGTGAGGAGGATGATTTCGCGCTCCCGCGCACCGGAAGTACCTTGGAACCCGATATTGCAAGAATCGAGTACCAGGCCAATATTTTTGCCTCCTGCCTGTTAATGCCCAAGGACGGCTTCGTACAAAATTTTGCAAGAATCACGCAATGGTTGGGTATCGCAAATAGAGGATTCGGGGCTCTTTACGTAGATGATCAGCACTGCAATCAACAACACTACCTGAAGGTGACTCACGAATTAATGGGCCACTACGGCGTCTCACGCGCGGCTGCAAGCATTCGCCTCGAGAGTCTAGGCTTGCTCCGGTTCTATCGTGCCGAGCCCCACCCGCAACTACACCCCCTTCAGGAGTTTTTCGACCAACTACTCAACACGGGCGTTGACGACTAAGCAGCCAACGGGCCATCATCCATATGTACATAGCCGTTGCTCTCTCAACAGATGTATCGGTTTCACTGACTTAGCGAATACCATGTTTTTCGTCAGATAATCTTGCAAGTAACCTGAAGCGCTCACGCACCAATTGATTAAAACAGCGCATGAATTCTCCACCATCGTCACAAGTCACGATCACATGCTTTTCCAGACGACCACATCGCGAGACGCGCCGCGTGTCAGCAATCACGCACGATGTGTGACTGAAATTGCAGATAACAAACGGCCGCCCCTCGACCGGCGCATCATAGTAAGCTTGCGCCGCGAGGCAGGCATCGTGCATTTCGATGCCCTTGCGCCCGCTTTTCTCAATCACCGTGTAGGTTGATCCGGCCGTCCGGCATGCTCGCAGCAACTGGCGGCTCTCCGCATTCAGTTCCATACCATCTTCCCCGCGCGCCTCCCCAATACCAGTTGCACGAGACTCGCGCCGCTGACCAGCACCACGTTGCTTTTGGTCAGATGGGGATACACGGCCGCGCCGCTGCGCCCGGTATGTAGGAATAATCCCGCCCCAACACCATGATCACAAATGGCCTCGCCAAAGGCCGCCACGTGTTGATGGTTCACATGGCCGCAATAGCGCTTCGACTGCACCGCATACCAACCATGCCCAGGCAACCACACCTTGCCGTCAATCCCGCCATCCCCGGAGTACCTCTGGTTGCGCAAGACAAATAGCCCGGCGTCTTCCAGGGCCGAGAGCACCACTTCTTCGAACACCAGCGGATCCACACTGCGCAAATAAGCCAGGCACCGTGCCGCGTACCCCTCCCCTGTGAACTGCCTCACAGCCTGCAACACCGCACGCGATTGAGCAATACGCCTGCGATGGTCTGGCAGCCGGCGCATGCGCATCGCATTGAACAACTGCGACGCACATCGAAACAGCATGCCGCTCACACCGCGTGATCGGGCCAGAACGGCTTCATAGCGCTCGCGCGCAGGACGCGGGGCACGGGAGCCGCCAGGTTTTCCATCCTCGATTCGCTCTTCTCTACCATCACCGGCCACCGTGTGCTTGACCCACCGCGCACGCGGATTTCCTGACGACCAACGCTGCCAATGTCCCCGTTTCATGATGCCGCTCCCATTAAATCAACTTCGTCACTGCGCCGGACTACCGGCGACCCCAGATACGCATTGCTGATTTGCCTCCGATGGTGGCCCAGCTGTTCTGCCACCTGCCGATAGGCGTCCGCCATGACCTCACGATCGATTATCAGCTCGCCACCGCGGACAGGCGGCTGTACCTGCGTGATATCAAAGTACAGATCACCGGCAAACTGGTGCCGCAAGCCGTGTGGCGTGACACCCAGGTCATTCTTGGTCAATCCGACTGAACGCACCACATTCGAAAACAGGTCCAGCGATTGTTTCAAGGACAATCCAGGATGCCCGATATGTCCCCAGTCCTGCCGGGCGAGACAGCGCGCCCGCACCAATGCTTGCCGCTGCTGAGGCGTGCGCACTGCCGCATAGCGCAGCCGGCCGCCCTTCGTCCCGCGCTTGATGCGCAAAAAACTAATGTAATGATCGGATCGAGAATGCTGCACTGGCAAGGCATACGCCGGTACCTCGGCGGCGCGCGGGCAGAACATCACGGCTTCCTTGCGCCGCAGGCCAAAGGCGATCATCATCGCCAGTTGGCCTCCCACGTGGCTGTCAACCGCATCGACGGCCGCAATGACCTCATCGACGGCAACACCGTGACTCTCCCAACCCTTGTCGATCAGCGCCCCGTAGGAGCGGCGCACCAGAGCCGGATCGTTCACATAGCTCACGGCACTGCGTACCAGTCCCGGCTTGCCGATCCAGCTGGCGAAGACTCGGATAAAGCTCATTTGCTGTTGAATGTAAGCTGCGCTGCAGGGATATGCACGGCGCGGTATCGTCATCGGCATATCAAGCAACACATCTGCCGGTAACTGCTGCGCCGTCCAATACGCCATCAACGCGCGCACATGCCGCTCCGCCAGGTTTTCAGGTACTGGCTTGAATCCCAATTTGCGCAGTAACGCGAATATCCGGTACAAGCCCTGGCTGCGCGCCTCCCTGGTGCTATGCGAAATCCCCTTCCCTACACTGGCATGCCGCTCATTAAACGCGTCCAGCAACGCATCGAGCTGCCCCCTCCATTGTGTGTTGTGGGTCATGACTTCTCCCTCCTGATACTCAAGGATTGTCGAATTGGCATGCTGCACTGTCTGGCGCGCATGCCCCCGGTGTGGCCTTCAACTGGCATCGGCGCCCGGCCTGCTGCGCCGACGAGGGAGATGTACTCTAGACATTCCAACGCGCTGTCCCTATCTCAGCGTCGATGGCGGATTTTCTATTTGCCCGAAGGCGCGGTGTCTTAAAAATGCTCATGCGAATAACCAGCGAATTTCTCCTTCTGTGTTAGTCCCCGCGTCTTGCGCGAGCAGTGCGGCGCTGACGCCACAAAGACATTTAGGTGCCCCGGCCACTCTCAATTGAACCAGGACCTTGCCCCCTCTTCCCTCACGGTCATCCCTTCAGCCCTACCACCAGGCCGCTTCGTGATTGCGCACTAACCAGGTTGATCGAAGCTTCTTCGGCAACGTCACAACAAGGCACCGCGATAGGCTCTTCGTACAGCAGGAAGATTGAATAGGTGATAAATCACTCTCCTGCGGTTCGCGGCCGCAGGCGATACATCGACACTACCAGGATCGTAAATTAGCGACGGAGCGCCGCAAGGCCCTCTCCGATTTGACAAGCGTCTCTTGACGAGAAATCACGCGCGAGCTGTTATCCCCAGCAGGGGCAGCCCGACATACTTCTTCACTGACATACCACTCAACTCGACCGCAGGGCGCGGCCGACAAACTTCGCTTCGATAGACAGGTAACGACTGCAACGGCATACCACGCTTGCCAGCGCCACATTCCGAACGCGATGTTCCTGGAAGTGGGTCCAGACAGTCGTCACAGAATATGATCAGTTATTTCGAATGTCAAGCCGATTTTCGGCGTTGAAAATTTGTGATTGAGGTCGAATTTATTTGGTAAGTACCTCTGGCGAGGATTTCTCCCTATGAAGAACGCTGCGTGGCCATTCCTCTGATTGTAAATGGTTTTGAACATCGGAACGGACTGAGCCAGATACACAGATGAGCGATGAAAATACGTCTGCGATGTGGCGCAATTCCAGCGCAGATGCGCTGTTATCTCATGCCAGCATGCGCCAATATAGCCGCGCCGCAGCGCGACTCCAGTCGTTCCCCAGCACGTCTGAATTGGCACTCACTACAAATTCTGGCAAAAAATCAGGGCTTTTCCCATGGAATACATACCACCCCGCTATTACTGTTGATCACTTGCAGCAATCAGGAGGACGAAGTGGAACCCATCGTGCGAGCCGTGGACATTGGCCGGGGAAATACCAAATTCATTGCAGGGGTCAGCGCTGGTGATGTGCGCTGCGCAATGTTCCCGTCGCAGGCCCACCCATGTGAAACAGTCTATGAGCAGGAAGCCTGGGGAACGAAACGTCGTACCGTCTGCGTCCCAGTCGACGATCTGAACTATGAGGTCGGGCCGGACGCTCACTTGGCCTCCGACATCTTTAATGCCAATGTACTGCAGCATGACAGCTACAGTGCAACGCCTGAATATCTGGCTTTGCTACTGGGTGCACTGCATTACATGCGTCTCGACCGGATCGATCTACTGGTACTTGGTCTGCCGGTAGCCACGTATAAGCTCAAGAAGCAGGTGGCGGCGTTGGAACGCCGCGTGACCGGTGAACACATCCTGGCGGAAGGCAGAAAGATCACGATCGCGCGCGTCAAAGCAATTGCGCAGCCGTCCGGGGCCTTGATGTACTGCGGGCTGACCCATGGGCGCCTTGCTCAGATGCGCAAGGAACGAAATCTGATCATCGATCCAGGTCGGCGGACGTTTGACTGGCTTGTGACGCAAGGCATGCAGCAAATTGACAAGCGCAGCCATTCGGTACCGCGTGGCATGTTTGATGTGCTCCACTCGATCATCGAAGGCATCAGCCGAGCCACCGGCTCTCACTACCGCGAATACGACGCGATCGATTTGGCGCTGCGAACGGGAAAAAAGCCGGTCATCTTTCAAAAAGAATACGACATTGCCCAACACCTGCCACTCGCGCAGAAGATCCCGGAGCAGGCTGTCGCCGAGATGCTGCACTACGTGGGCGACGCTGCCGACATCAACAATATTATTCTGGTCGGCGGTGGCGCCTTCTTCTATCGCAAAGCCTTGAAAACCGCATTCCCGCATCACGAGCTGCAGGAACTCAAGGATCCGATCTTTGCCAACGTCAAAGGTTTTCAGTATGCCGGCACGGAGCTAGCCAAGCAGGCCGACGCTTCATCGACTCGGCCAGATGGCACAGAGCCGCTAAACATGGCGACCTAAACTATGGGCACACCTCTTACCATCCGCTTGAGTGTAGAACTGGAACGCGCCGACAACCCTCCCCTGTATGACGATCTCATCAAGTTCCCAAAGGGGCCACGCCGCGTGAATCGCCTGCGAACACTGGCCTATGCCGGACTGGTATTACAGCAATGCGGACAAACCACGTCGGTCATGGAGGCACAGTGGCTCACCAAGCCAAGTGCTGAACCAAACACGTCGAGGCAGGATCCCGTCGTCGCCTTGGCATCGATGGAGCTTTTTGGCCCATCAAGAAGCGAATAGGAGTGAACATGGAAAACGACGAGCTACCTCGTATCAGTGCTAGCCAACTGGCCGAGATGGGATACTGCGAACGCAAAATCGTCCTGGCCGCCAGGTTTGGTCCACGCAGCACGCCGGAGCGCGAACAGGCCCGAGCAAATGGTGAGCTGCAACACGTGCGGTTCTTCATCGAAACGTTGGAAGTGAATACCGTACCGTTAGCGGCCTCAAGTTTGCGAGAACAGTCGTCCATTCAAGCGAACGCATCGTCTAAACGAACTAGCAGACGCCCAATAGGATGGTACAAGATACTGCCAAGATGTCTATCGGCGATGCATAAGACAAACTGCCAGGTGGCGCGATCTGTCCGAGCAGGGTTTGTAAAATTATGCGTTCGAGTGTATTGGCGGCCCCGGCAACGAGTGCAAACAAAGCGCCAGTTGCCTCTTCACCTCGTATCTCGTTCCCCCGAAAAAAAATGAGCATGTCGGATTTTCTGTCGGCGCTCTTGCATATGTGTGGGGCATTTCTGTTGCTCTGTCTCGTACGCGGAGTGAGAAGACATGCGATGTGTCGAACGCGCCCCTGCTGGTTCCCGGAGGAACTGCGGTACGCCAGCCTGGCTTACGCAGAACAAACCTTTACGCTTGACGCCCCCATCAAACTCATCGCACGTGTCGATCGAGCCTATCGCTACAAAGGAAAACTCACGTTGATGGAGTACAAAATTCGTCGTGTTGAGCGTGTGTTCATGTCGGACGTGATCGAACTCTCTGCCCAAAAGATGATTCTGGAATTGGCAAGCGGAACCAAGGTGAACAATTATGGGTTTGTCGTTGTTGAGCATCCCGACATAGCCGGGCGTAGAGCCATGAAGGTTTTTTTGCTAAATCACAAACAAATCATCGCGTTTTATCACCGCAGAATGGCTTTATTGAATCAAACGATAACTGCCGACCACGCAGAGTCATCATCGCAGTGTCGCCGATGTGAGTTCTTGACGGAGTGCAAAAAGTATCCTGAAAGTACGCCATAACCCAGGTGGTGCTCTGAGAGGGTCCTCTGTGAATACTAGCCCCCCAGTCCGCCCACGCGCGAACTTCCTGATAGGTTTTGTACAACCATTCAGTGAAAGAGGCCTCTCGTTCACTGAAAACGTGCACGAAGCGCTTCATTGCCCGATATCGGGTTTCCTTGCCCCTCCGTACTCATCCTGTTTCCTGAATGATTAGATATTGCGACTTCGCAATACCTTTCTTGCTGTGCCCGCTAAAGTCGTTGTTAACGCACTGCAAAGGCAACGAAAGACTCATGAACTTCTTTGACGGCGACACTATCGCACTGGCGGCTCTTGCCAACGATATGCAAGGTGAGCGCCTGCTGCGCCTGCACTTTCCGTATGGCGACGGCCCTGCTGACATCCAGTTCCTGGCCAACAGCCTGGACGCCAGCGAAAGCCTGTCGCGCGACTTTTCCTATGTGGTGGAAGTGCTATCCGACAATGCCGCCATCGCGCTCGACAAAGTGATGGGCAAGATGGTGACCATCGAACTGGTGCGAGAAGACGGCACCTTGCGCTACTTCAATGGTTACGTGTTCGAGTTCCGCTTCCTGCGCACGGACGGCGGCTTCGCCTTCTATGAAATGGTGCTGGAACCGTGGCTGTCGCACCTGCACTTGCGGCAAAACAATGTCGCCTTCCACGGCTTGACGGTGGCGGCGCTGACGGACAAGGTCTTCGATGATTACCTGATGCGCGACTACAAGCTGGCCGCCGGCGGCCTGGACCCAGCCATCACCTATACCTGCCAACACAACGAAAGCGACCACAACCTGCTGCACCGCCACTGGGAGCAGCTGGGCTGGCACTACCGCTACGAACACCGCCTTGACGGCCACACCTTGTGGTTATCCGACGACAGCACGAACGGTAAGGCCATCGATGGTGAACTGAGCGAAATGCCTTTCCAGCACCAGGCCGGTTCGCAAGAAGATGACGGTGTGCACAACTGGGGCACGGTACGGCGCATGGCGCCTAGCCAGATGACGTTGGCCAGCTTCAATTTCAAGAATCCGCGCAGCGCCCGCGCCAGCCGCGCCTCGCTGAACCGGCAAGGCGCCGTGCCGTCCCTGGAAGTGTATGAAAATACGGGCAGCTACGGTTTTAAAAACATCGACGATGGCGAAGCCCTGGCCCAGCGCCGCATGGAAGAGGTTGACGCACTGGGCCAGCTGTTCGAGGCGCAGGGCAACGACCGCACGGCGCAGCCGGGACGCTGGTTCACCCTGAGCGGCCATTTCGACACCGCTTTAACCATCCCACGCAAACCTGTTACCGAATACCTCATTCTCTCGGTGCGCCACCAAGCCAGCAATAACTACCAGCAAGGAAGCCACGCCAACTCTCACTACAGCAACACGTTTACCTGCATCGAGCGCGCCATCCCCTGGCGCCCCGGCCGCAATTTTCATAGCCGCGAGCCGAAGATCTACGGCGTGCAGACGGCCACCGTCGTCGGGCCACCCGGCGAGGAAATCCATACGGACGGTTATGGAAGAGTGAAAGTGCAATTCCACTGGGACCGCCTGGGCACCTTCGACGACAAGAGTTCGCCGTGGATACGGGTGATATCGACCTGGGCCGGCCCGAATTTCGGCCACATTAGCCTGCCCAGGGTGGGAATGGAAGTGGCCGTGCAATTTCTCGACGGGAACGTCGCCATGCCCCTCATCATCGGCTGCGTCTACAACGCGCGCAACATGCCGCCGTGGGACTTGCCGGCCAACAAGACGCAAAGCGGCATGCTGAGTCGTTCCTCAAAAAAAGGTTCCGCCGTGCACGCCAATGCCCTGCGTTTCGAGGACCGCAAGGACGCGGAAGAACTGTGGCTGCATGCGGAAAAGGACCAGCGCATCGAAGTCGAGCATGACGAGTCGCACTGGGTCGGCAACGACCGCCGCAAAACCGTCGACCGCGATGAAACCGTGCACGTCAAGCGCGACCGCACGGAAACGGTGGGCCACGATGAAGACATCACCGTACATAACAACAGGACGGAGCGGGTCGATCAGCATGAGACGGTCAGTATTGGTGGCAATCGCAGCAAGACTGTGTTCAAGAACGAAAAGGACCACATCCAGAAGAACTGGTCTGTCCGGGTCAACAAGACCAAGACCGAAACCATCGACATGGCTTACATGCAGAACGTGGGCATGGCGCGTCTGGAAAACGTTGGGCTCGGCTACAGCCTGAACATCGGTCTGGGCATGCACACAGTCATCGGCGTGAATCAAACCACCCGCGTAGGTAAAAAGATTCACATCAGCGCAGGCGATGAACTCGGTATTACCGTCGGCAAGGCGACACTGCTCATGAAATCGGATGGCTCGATCTTCCTGAATGGCTCCCAGATCAGTATCGAAGCGAGCGGGCCACTCCAGATCCTTGGTCATGACGTGGATGTCAACTAAAACAGGTCCGTCATGGAATTTCGTAACCTGACCTCTTTCCCTGCGATCGCCTTCGATGCGCTCGACCAGCGCGATGTCCGTTTCCACACGGTAGCAATACGCCTTACCTTTACCTTGCAGCCAGATGGCACGCTGGCGTTTGCCGAAGAACAGACGCCATTGATCACTAGTGACGTACATTACGGCGAACCAAATCAGTCTAGCTCCCGCCAGGAGTCTGACTTTGTGCCATACAAGCCTTGTACTGACGTCATTATCAATGCGCACGCGCATGCGCCAAAGGGAAAGGTACTCGAACAGTTTTACACGGGCATCGAAATCCAGTCCGCCTCGATTGCGCCGGATTTTCCTTCGCGCCCTCACGGACTTAACCAGTTTGATGCCCCCTCTGCCGCTCAACTAGCCAGCTGGGCCAAACAATGCGATGCCGCACGCTTGATGGCCCGGGCGCATGCCGTAATACTGTCCAAGAATCTGCTCGTCAGCGGTCCGCGCGAATGGAGGCGCAGATCGACTCTGCTACGAGTGTTGTCAGCCTTTGCTCTGCCGAAATGGCGCCTGTCGCGCGCCACTCCCATCGCCGCCCTGCCATTGCGCTATGAATACGCTTACGGCGGCGAAAACAAAGTACTTTCGAATGCACCGCATGCACGGCGGGTACCTCGACAAAATCGGTTATCGACATCGCCATCAGTCCCAAAGGCACCGCCGGCAACAGTGGCCATCGCGCACAGCGTACATGTCGGCAACCCCATCGGGATCGGGTGGATTGACGCCTGGTTTGCAAAAGCAGCGCGCTGCAAGCGGGTTTCGGCACCTCAAATCATCCATCCCGCTGAGCAGCTCACGCCCCCGGGAACCTTGAATACCCTGCAGCCAGCAGGCTTTGGCATCGTTTCCCGCGCATGGCAGCCGCGTTTGGCCATGGCAGGAACTTATGACCAAGCATGGTTGGAAAAGCGCCACCCCTATCTGCCAGCCGATTTTAATTTTCGCTATTGGAACGGCGCCCCCGAGGATCAGCAGGTGCGTGCGTTCCTAACGGGCGACGAGACAGTCACTTTATTCAACATGTGTCCGCACACGACACCAGGCGCACGACGGGACGCGAACGGCAACACGTGCCTCTCCTTTCATTTGCCTGGTCACCTTCCATTTGTGCTGGTGCGCTACGAGGACGGCCAGCTTGCTGAACTTCCCGCGCATCTGGATACCTTGCTAATTGAAGCTGTGCCAGTAAAACCGGCGCTACCGTTGGCAATACAGGTTATCGGAGTGTGGCGCGCCACCATTGCGGTGACACCCGCGGTACGGATTCTGGAGGCCAGGATGATCTCTAGAAACGAGGCGGATGCCATGCGCACCGAACAGCAGATCGGCACTGACGCGACAACGGCTACTGTCGCTCTTGCCACCTCATCTTGACTGGAAATCCCTCATGCCGACCGGTGCCCGCAAGAACAGCGTCTTTATGGTGGTTAGCCTGGTGCCCGACGTGTGCAAGACACCCATTGGTGCCAGCATGGTGCCCGTACCCTACCCCATCGTTGGCGATCTATCCAACAGTGTGCAGGTCGCCAAGCATGTCCGATTCAATGACGATCCCGTTTTCTTGCTCAGCGACAGTGTCGTCACCACGGTAACTGGGAATGAACCCGGCACCGGTGGCGGTATGAAGTCTGGTGTAAACAAAGGGAAAGTGCGCGCCACCAGCAGTTCCCAATCCGTCAAGGTAGAAAAAAAATACGTCGTACGGCATGGCGACGACTGTGAAATGAACCTGGCGAGCTAACGATGCGACCCTCGACAAGCGGATCCTACGCTTCTTCCCTTAATGCACTACCCAGCATCCTTAAGATGCTGGTTAACATCCCTGATGCGGCCGGCATCGTGCTGCCATGACGACCAAGGGCCAGTTCATCGAAAAGGCTGCCGCATCGACGACGCAAGTCAACCTCGATGGAAGTGGTTTCAATCCGGAAGTAATGCCAGAAACCGCTGCAGAAAAAACCATGTGGCAAAAAACCAGCCCTTGGGTACATGGTCTACTGGGAGCGGTCAGTTTCGTGCCTGGTCTGTCAGTGATCTCTGGAGGGCTGGACGCGGCCATTTATGCTGGAGAGGGGGAATTTGTCGAGGCGGGTCTTGCTGCGGCCAGCATGATCCCTGGCGGGAAAATCGTCACGACAGTAGGAAAAGTAGCCAAGGGAGCGGCAACGATGGCCAAAGGGGCAGGTACAGCTGCCAGGATCGCCAAGGGCGCACACGAATCCGCAGAAATGGTCAAGGCTGCCAAGCTGGCGAAGGAAGCGGCCGAATCGGGAAAGTTGGCCAAAGAAGCAGGCAAGGTGGCCGATGCAGGAAAAGCAACCGGGAAAGGCGGGAAAAATACGACCGTCAAAGGCAGAAAAAAAGGACCATGCGATCACCTGCGCCAGGGTAATGGAACCGGGCCCTATCGTGGCGGCGCTCATAGCAAGACAAGCAAGCCGAGCAATGACGGCAAGGATTCCCACCACATGCCGGCGGATGTGGTCAGTCCTTTAAAGCACAATGACGGGCCGGCCATTCAGATGGATCCACTCGACCACGCAGATACCTCCAGTAACGGTCAAAATGGTGTCTTAGGAAAAAAATACAGAGCAGAGATTGAGGCTATGCTACTAGATAAGAAATGGCGGGCAGCGATGCTAAAAGAAGTGCAAGATATCCGTCGTGTTGCACAAAGCGCTGGCACGCCCCGAAAGTACAATGAGGCGATGCTTGAAATGCTGGAGTATTTCAAGTGTCTGGAAAAAAACCGTCTCCTACCATAGAGGGAAGCATGGAATTCAATATTGAAATTTACAGAAATGTGGGACCGCTTTTTTTTGGGATGAACCAACAACAGGTCATTCAAGTATTAGGGCATGTTGATCGAACAAATAATTCCGATCCAGACATTGTAAAAATACACTGTCTGCCCTATTCTCTCCTGGCACATATCCGACGAGACACTGATCAGCTTTGTGAGGTCGGATTCGGGCACCGCGCATCCAATGTGAGGCTCGATGGAATCCATTTCTTCGAACATCCCCCTCTTCAGGTTATTCAGAACCTCTTGGCGCGGGATTCGACTGCCAAGGCTGGCTCCGGCTCTATCGTTTTTCCAATGCTTGGCATCTCTTTGACAGGATTTCAAACTGGCGATGACAATTCGAGAACCATGACGGTTTTTGTAGAAGGTTATTGGGACAGCGTTTTACCAGGAATGGCCCCCTTAAAAATGTAAGGCACGACAGCATGGCACTTGATCCCTCTTCCACGTGCGGCATGTCATGACAACGTATCGCTTGTGCGTGATGCAATATTACTAACCATTCTTTCTGGCAAGCGTTCAATCGCACTGCGATGGATCAATGAACTCAAAAATTTACCGGTATCTGACCTTGATCCAGGTCCTGACTTTCTCCAAGGGGTCGCGTATTGTGAACTCGGTGACCCGGACCGGGCGTTTGAACACTTCCAATGCTCGTTTACGATATCCAAAGGTATATCTTTTTTAGATGAAGATCCCAAATATCTGGCGTTTTATAGAGAACACGCAACAAACGGGAAATGCATGGACTTACCTTCCAATGTAAACAAGCAGATCGATTTGCTATCAGAAATGGGCAATGATCTGGCCGATCAAGGCGAATTCTCCCAAGCAGCGGAGAGATGGAAGCAGGCCCTTGAACTGCTCCCTGCACCACAGACTAACTGGGAAGCATATACCTGGCTGAAGGCGTCGATTGGCGATGCGCTCTATCAACTTGCGGACTTTTCTGCGGCGCGTGAGGCATTGTTCGACGCGCTCAATGGTCCTGACGGCCAGGAGAACCCGTTTGTGCATTATCGCCTTGGACAGTCGGAACTGGCCTTGAAAAACGAAGAAGCTGGTATCGCGGAGTTGCTCAAGGCCTACATGCTCGACGGTGAGGAAATCTTTACCGAGGAAGAGGATGGGCACATCTTTTTGCAAAAACTTCGGGATGCCGGGCTGGCCAGCTAGCAAACATGGTGGATTGTGTCGAGGTGCTCAATGCGTAAAATTCTCATGATCGTCGTCGTCATCCTACTCGCGAGTATCGCAGGATTGTTGGCGATGGACAGATACGACAAGCATGTGGAAAAAAAAAGGCAAAAAGCGTTCAACGAGAAGTTTTTTAAATAGCAAGTCGGCGCGATGTGGGATGTAGCCATGATCGATGAACTTCAGCCAGATCAGTTCCAAGGCCGCAAGACCGCGCAGAAAATTTCAGGCCAAACCTCCGCAGAATCCGACAAGATCAGCGCTTCCCTAGCTCGTCTCTTAGTTCCTGTAACGAAGCATACTGGCGGTACTGGCCCTTCGTAAGGTAGTCTATGGCACGAGGGTCCCCTGCGCGCACAGCTTCTTGGATGGCAAGGTACGTCGCTAATGCCCATTTTTGGTTGGCTTCGGATTCAGACTTCCACACTCGCGCCCAAGCATTGGGATCGACGCCGTCGGAAAGTTGGGTGAATCGTTGCCAAGGATCAGCCACTTTTTCAGCGTGCAGTATCTTCTGCTCATATTCTCTATCCGACGACGATGAGTGTGACCAATACCACGCAGCACCAAAAAGCGCACAAAGAAAAAGAGGGAAACCCATATTACGGGCGACGTTTTTGAGTTTCAACCGGTACCATTTGCGTAGAATGGCTAATTTTTCCTTGACTAGTCTGCTCAAGGACTGAGTAGAATCGCTTTGCATGATTTTTCCTCCTCTTCATCGTTGGCGAATCGTTTGGCCACCTAGCACGACAGAGGTGCAGCAAGTTTTTGACTACTGCTCGCTCAAAAAGTTCCTGCAAAAATATGCCGTTGCATGTTCCTCCCCATTGATATTTAGCAAGCGCTGCCGGACGATTGAAGTCCATACTAAAGATAATCATAATGTCATCGCTGTTAGATAATATCGAGCCCAGGGAATATTTCACAGAAGTGGCGATCTAACGCAATTTCCTGCAATTAAGAATAGAAGCGCGGAAAATGCATGCGAGGAAAATTCACTTTTTGACTATGGCAAATACCTAGACCATCGAACCAAGAATATCGTTCACCTTGAAGTGAAAATTTTACTACCCTGAATAGGGAAATAATGTGAAATTCATCAATATTGCACGGATTGGATTCATCGCACTGAATATCTCTGCTTGCGCCGACTTTTATCCATCACTCAATGGCTTGTTAAAGATCGATACTGACATAGCTGCGCCGTCCCACATACGTCCAGGTAATATATATCCCGATAGAATTTCAGCCACTACTTATTCCAGAGAATCGGGATGCACTGTACTGCCAATTCATAAAAGTAAGGTTGATGTTGATACGCTTTATGGCCGCGCAATGGCCCGTTTCGGATTTAAGTCACCTGAGCAAATCACGTTTTACCGAAAAATGGTTGATCGAACTTACTTGGTTGATCAGGGATACAAGCATGTAAAGCAAAGCGGCGCTTTTTACCATTTAGCTCAAACTGTCTCGTCTGGTACGCCTGGAAAATCAGGGGCAATGTGGCTCGAACTGTCATTTTCTAAGAGTGGTTCTGGCAGTGACGTTACCGCCGAATTTTGCATCGATCCAGATGATCCAGTAATGTCCAGCGACAACATTCGCCAACACATAAGCGCTCGAATCCAAGAGATTTTCGGCACCTAACAAGGTGCCAGCAGTGTGGAGCTCGCACACACGCACGTTCCAAGCTTATGTGCATCGCACAGTTCTGGTTGCGCTGCATTGGCTAGGTCTATGTAGCCGTTGTGCAAGGGGTTTGGGACCGATGTTTCAGCTACATGCGCAATGCTGCGACGGTTTCGGTTGCTGCCTATCTGACATACATTCGACTTGTAAGTGCAAGTTTCTACGACTACACCCATACCTTACGACCGATCCGAACGCCAAAATATCCGCGCAGAAATGCCAGATATCGGACAATGTCGCCCGACACCCTGCCTACTTCTGCCTATATCAGGACGAACACGACGTGTTTTGTTGGGAAATGACTGCGTTTTCAAGATCAAGTTCCCATTGTCAGAACGTAGGTAACGAGATACTCACGCAGGAATTGGAAAAATACTACCATGAGATTAATTACTTGAAATTTCGATTGATTTTCAACGAGACGTTGAGCTTGATTTTCTCCATAGAGTGACAAAGCCACTTTATTTGAAATTTAATATCATTTTTTTGAAAATAACCAATAGATAACAATAAATCAATATATATGACTCAATTCGGAAGAAAGCTTTATGCATTTAAATCGTCCCGCATGACAGGAAACGAGGATGATCCAGTTTTAAACTTTGAACGACTCGCTGAAAATTCAGAAAACAATGTTGACACCATCTTCCTTACAGATAACAATTTAATGATCGAAGTAGACCGTGCATGCGAGCCAGAATGGCCTGCCACTGATGCAACTTTATCCGAACTGAAACTGCTAGAATGGGTGGATTTCATGCGTCATTGTGACAGAAACAATTTGCAGTATAGCCTTACCCCTTTTTTTGCCTACGCTGAAATGCCAGCACAATTGGCACAATCGCGCGCATCACGTTTATATAAGTTCGCGGAGAAATTCGGTCTTCAATGGCGTGACGATGAACTCGCACCGGACCTGTCTGACCTTGGTCGAATTGACGTTTCTTTTGATAGCCTTGACGTTAATCAGCAAATTATTATTTCACTATCGTTTAGTGTGCTGTTACTAATGCTGATTGTTAAGCGCGATGGCACAGAATTTTCGCCTATTGGAAGATTTCAGAGATTTCTTCGAGAGTACAAGCGGATGATAGGAACTGTATCACTTCGGGAGATCGCGATAGCTCGATACGTTTTCTCAACGCCTGCTGAATGCCCAGGACCGCTCGATTCAGTTAGAAGTGCAGTAGAAAGAAATTTTGCGAGGAAGAATGACCGCCACCCTCGATCCACCGATGAAATGCTTGCAGTGGCACTAAATGGAGCTTTTGACCTTCTTCTTTTCAACGCAATGAATATAGCCGAAACTAAGGGTGTAGACGGTCGCAAGGTCGATTGCTGGTTATTTTCTATGGATGGAAAGCTGAAGGCGTACAACGACTTATGCTTCAACGCGAGCATGGGGACCGGAGAGGCGGGTTTGTTCACTGTCATTACGACCCATGAAGATGTATCAGAGTATTGGGAGAAAACTGCAGTGTTACTTCAAAAAATTGGAATGGAAGGTACCAAGAGAGCTCTCTCACGCATGGTCGAGCGAATAAATGGCACCGAAAATCACGAGGTAATTTTAGAGAGACTTGCAGCACTACCGAACAAAGCTCGTGCTGTAATTGAAATGGCAAGGAACGGGCTTTAGTTACTGCGGCCTTCCCTCGCAGTATCGGACGGCGAGGGATGTTATAGCCCATCAAATCCTCAACAGAGCGCCTGCTTCTGCGCGCTAGAAGTTTCCGACGATTGATTCTTGATTACGAGCAGCACGTTGACGTATCAGAGAATACGATTTACTTGGCAATGGGTTCGCTGCTAGTGCATCGTCGACATATCCGCTAAGTTATAAATTGTCTGTAAGACCACGATTTTCAGCGCGGGAATTTATACGGTACCAACAGGCCCTTGCCGCCCGGTGGCGTCAATAGTATCTCGTCACCCGGCAGCACCTCTTCATACATCATTTCGGTTCTATTGGCGGCCAGAAATAGACAGAAGCAATATCATTGCATAGTCAGCCCCCTAATACAGTCAAGCTTCATGTTCTCACGCAAAGTTACTCGTCCTGTAGAGAGTTAGGATGAGGCCAATCATGTCCTGAAAGTGAAAAATGAGAAGGCTGTGCTCGCTTATGTTTATCATCCTGACATCGGGATGCGCGGCCAGCGGGGATCTCGCATTGGATAATTTGGTTGGTCAGAACAGCTTTACTGTCGCCGAACACTACGGCACGCCCGGCAGCTATCGACATGAGGATGACCTTTTGCAGCTCAACTATGGGAGCCAGGCTGCCGGTTGCAGGATCATGGTGTTGGTGGACCAGGCGCAGCGGGTCGTGGGCTGGGCCAGCATTGGAGCAAGGTGCGCGAAGCTATCGGACAAGCCGAGCATGCCTTGATTTACCCTGGTCCAGGACCGTTATCGCTGGAAGATCTTAATCCAGTTTTGTTACCTGAAGGTTTTCAACACCATTGGCTAATGGAAGACCTACAGATGTCCCTCGCATCCGCCAAGATGTCCATTGAGTCGACGCTAAAAATTCTCACGATGATTGGCACAATCGTTGCGTTCTGCTGGGGAGCATATCAATTTACCATCACACAGCGTGGCCAAGCTGAAACACGGCGGATCGAGGCGACCAGGCCATTTCTCGACAGACAATTGAAGCTCTATACCGATGCCACTCAGGCTACAGCCACGATGGCGACATCGGCATCGCAGGACGAGATCGCGGCTGCAAGAAGCAAATTCTTTCTACTGTTCTGGGGCGAATTGGTCAAGGTGGAGGACCGTAACGTCGAATCCGCTATGGTCGAATTTAGGAACGCGCTTAACGCAGGCAAAGAAGGGCCAGAACTCGAGCAATTATCACTCACACTTGCTCGATCATGCCGCAATTCACTAGCCAAATCCTGGGGTGTAAAGCAATGGCAGGACCCGCACTCCCCCTTAGAACAACAAAAACACAGTAACCCTAGTACGATACATCCATGAGAGTTCAGGCACTAACTCAGTGGCACATGCTGCCTCATCCTAGTCCGGTCATGGTCCGGGAAATCGGGTTACCACACATGAGTTTTTAATAGCTAAAAGTGCTGCGATTGAACCAACTGCGCAGGTACAAAAAATTTACCCATCATTATTCTTCGTCGTCGAATGGCAGGGTCTGACCAGCCGCCAACTCGGCTAGCAGGTGCGCGCGCTTCCGGTTCAAGTTACGAACATCTTCATGACGGCAACGGCCTAGCTCGAAGTCAATTTGTTTGATCCCTTCCTCGATTGCTGCTTGGTGTTCTTCCGTCAGGATCGTACCGGGGCCATTGTCTTGGTCAAAATGTACTGTCATGTCTTTTCCTTGCGCTGACGGCCGGCCAGCATGCGGGCGCTCAGGGCGCGTTTTCCTTTACGCCCTATTGCATGTTGTCGACCATGCCCCCCGAAACCGTGTCGATAAAGGTTCTGTCCTGAAATGTCAATCCTGAACATGGTGCCGAATCGCTAGTCGTTTTTTTAGTGTATCACCGCATGCTTCCTCACGTCCTCTGAAAAACCCTTCACGACGGTTCTCAAAACCCTCAGGGCATTTTCAAAAAGCACTACTGCAGCGATCACTGGTAAGCGTGCACATGCCCGCCGCTTCGGCTATGGCCAGGCTGCCGACATGCAGTGCACCCAAGTGCTGCAACTGGCGGACTCATAGTCGTCGGCGACACGGTGCTTCGCCTGCGATAAAAATTCCCAAAGTCATGACTGTGCCTGGGACAGACATGGCGAAAGGAATGGTGTGAGCCTCCAATAAGACATACGCACAAAAATGTGCCCAGAATGAAGCTTCTCTATTGACTCTTTTGCATCATTGCAACTATTAGTTTCAATTCAAGAAATTCATGGACCTTGCAGTTTTTGACGCCCTCAGCATATACTGTGTTTATATACAGTAATTTTGAGAACGATCAACGACCTCTAGCCAGACGCCATGCTTTCACCCTCCCTTCAACATAGCAGCCCTATCACACTGGCCAATAGCGCCCTGCTGCGTGACGTCTGGCGGGCAAGTGAACTGAGTCGAGGTACAACCAGCACGGTTACTACCGGTCATAGCATCTTGGATCGTGAGCTTCCTGGCAACGGTTGGCCGCAATCGACCTTCACAGAGTTGCTAGTTCAGCAAGCGGGTATCGGGGAAATGCACTTGTTGCGGCCAGCGCTGGCACAACTGTCGCAACAACGTCGGATCGCCCTGGTGCAGCCGCCGTACTTGCCCAACTCCGCTGCCTGCAAATTCATGGACCTGAGCTGCCCGAACCTGCTCTGGATACGTGCCCCCAGCACCGCCGATGCTCTCTGGTCCACCGAGCAGATCCTGCGCAACGGCAGTTGCGGTGCGGTATTGCTGTGGCAGACGAATATTCGCGACGAAGCACTGCGGCGCCTCAATCTGGCGGCGCAGACAACCGAAACGTTCTTCTGGCTGGTCCGGCCGATGAGCGCAGCGGCCGATGCTTCACCGGCGCCATTGCGCCTGGCTTTGCGCCCCGCCGCCGGCGGTATTTCCACTCACATCATTAAACGGCGTGGCCCACATCATGAGGCGCCACTCTTTATCCCGCTGGCTGACATGCCGGCACGTCAACGATTTTTGGACGATCAAAATGCGGTTCTGGTTCAGCGTACACCTCCCACTGTTGCCTCTCGAATGCCTCAGGCCGCGCTGGTGTGAGCCGGGGCCGTATGCGGTGGTCGAGAAAGGCCGCATCATCGCGGTCTCGCAGCACGCCTTTGCCGAAGGCGTGCGTGTCGGCATGCGCCCCGGCGGTGTAGCGGCCGTCTCGCCGGATACCGTGATCCTGGAGCGCAGCCTTGAGCGCGAACAGATTGCCAGCAATGCCATCGCGCTCGCCCTCCTCCAGTTCACTCCGGAAGTGGCGCATGCCGGCGACTTCAGCCTGCTGCTGGACGTGACCGCCAGCTTGCGCCTATTTAACGGGCGAGCCGCTATCAGCCGGCGCATTCGCGCTGCCCTACAAGCGCTTGGGGTGACCTCGCAGCTCGGCACGGCGCCAACGGCCATGGGGGCCTGGCTGCTGTCGCGCTGGCAGCCGGCCAAACGCCAGATCATTCTGCGGCGCACCGTGCACATGCGCTCACTGGAGCGCCAGCTCGACCGCATGCCCTGCGCCTATCTGCCCAGCACGGCGAATCACCTGGAGTGGCTAACGGATATTGGCGCGGATCATCTGGCGGCACTCCGGCGCCTGCCCCGCCCGGGCATCCAGCGCAGGATGAACAAGCACGTGCTCGATGAGCTCGACCGTGCCTATGGGCTCGCTCCTGAATTGTTTGAATGGATCGCCATTCCCGAAACTTTTTCAGCGCGCATCGAAACCTTTGACCGGATCGAACACGCCGATGCCCTGCTGGACGGCGCCACTGGCCTGCTGCAGCAATTTGTCGGATGGTTGGTCGCGCGTCAGCAGGCCGTGAGTGTTTTTGTTCTGCTGCTGGAGCACGAACGCGGCAAGACTGCGACCCCGCCCACGCCGATCGAGATCGGATTGGCAGAGCCGACCTGGCGCGATGAACATCTGATTCGGCTACTAAAGGAGCGCCTGGCGCGCACGGAACTGGTTGCCCCGGTCATCGCCCTGCGCCTGGAGGCGCGCCTTCTCACGGCGATGGCGCCCCCGACACAAGACCTGTTTCCCGAGCCGGGCGGCAGTCCCGCCGACTACAGGCGCCTACTGGAATTACTCAGTGCCCGTCTTGGCAGCGACAACGTCCTCTCGCCTGTCGAGCATCACGACCATCGGCCGGAGGAAAGCAATGCCTGGGCTTCCGCCACCGAGAAGCGCAAGGCGGTCAACGCCGAAGATGAGGCTTTTGAGCGCCCGTTCTGGCTGCTACCTAAACCTATCCCGCTGCTGCTGCGCGGCGAACGTCCCTTCTATGGTTCCCCCCTAAAAATGCTCAAGGGGCCGGAACGCATTGAGGCCGGCTGGTGGAACGATCAAATCGCGGCCCGCGACTATTACATCGCGCAAGGAAGCGATGCGACTTGCTACTGGATCTACCTGGAGCGCGTCGTTGACGGCCGCTGGTATCTGCACGGGATGTTCGGCTGATCATGGACCAGCCGCCAATTTCCACGCTGCCGGACTATGCCGAGCTGCAGTGCATGAGTCATTACTCCTTTCTGCACGGCGCCTCTCCGCCCGATCAATTGGTGGCGCGCGCGGCGCAGCTGGGCTACGAGGCCGTCGCCATGGCCGACGAATGTTCCCTGGCCGGCGTGGTCAAGGCGCATGTGGCCGCGCGGGAGTGGAACATTCATCTCATCATTGGCAGCCAGATGAGGGTGACACCGGAGGACGGCACCCCGCCCTTCACTGTGCTGGTCCTGGCCATGGATCGCGACGGCTACGGCAACCTGAGCGAACTCATTACCGCTGCGCGCACGCGCGCCGACAAGGGAAGTTACCTAGTCTGGCCACGCGACATCGCCAACCCCACCGCCCCTCTCGCCCATATAAAAGGGCTGCCGGGCTGCCAACTCATCCTGTGCCCCAAATATAACGCCCCCTATGAAGAGATCGAGCGGCAAGCCGAATGGCTGGTGCGCAGCGCACCGGGCCGCGCGCGCGTCGCTTTGACGTTGCACCACCGCGCGCAGGATGATCGGCACCGCGCCATGGTCGAAGCCATCGGCGCCGAATTCAGCCTGCCGGTGGTGGCCACGGGCGACGTCGTCATGCACCTGCGCTCGATGAAAATCATCCAGGACACCATGACCGCGATTCGTCTGAATACGCCGGTGGCGCAGTGCGGCTATCAACTGGCCTCGAATGCCGAAGCGCATCTGCGCTCGCGCCTACGGCTGGGCAACCTGTATCCGCGAGATGCCCTGGATGAAACCCTGCGCGTGGCCCAGCGCTGCACCTTCTCGCTTGATGAACTGCGCTATGAATATCCAGGCGAGATTGTGCCTGAGGGACAGACCCCGGCCAGCTACCTGCGCGAACAGGCGTATATCGGCGCGCACTGGCGCTACCCGCACGCTATACCCGACAACGTGCAGGCGCAGCTCGAATATGAGCTGGAACTGATCGGCGACATGCAGTATGAACCGTATTTTTTGACGGTATTTGACATCGTGCGCTTCGCCCGCTCGCAAAAAATCCTCTGCCAGGGGCGCGGATCGGCGGCCAATTCGGCGGTGTGCTACTGCCTCGGCATCACCGAAGTCGATCCCTCGCGCGGCACCCTCCTCTTCGAGCGCTTTATCTCGCGCGAGCGCGATGAACCGCCCGACATCGATGTCGACTTCGAGCACCAGCGCCGCGAGGAGGTGATCCAGTACATCTACCGCAAGTATGGGCGCATGCGGGCCGCCCTGACTGCCGTCGTCATTTCCTATCGCCCGCGCAGTGTCCTGCGCGATGTGGGGCGCGCGCTGGGCGTGGATCTATCGGTGGTCGACAAGGTGGCCAAGGCCTCACATAGCTGGGGTGGACGTGCCGACCTGCAGCAGCGGCTCATTACCTGCGGACTCGATCCAAACTCCCCCATCGCCGAGAAATGGGCGGCAATTGCCGAGCGCCTGATGCGTTTCCCGCGTCATCTGTCCCAGCATCCGGGCGGCTTCGTCATTTCACGCGGCCCCCTCTCCCGCCTGGTGCCGATTGAAAACGCCGCCATGCCCGAGCGCACCGTGATTCAATGGGACAAGGATGACATCGATGAGCTGGGTCTCCTGAAAATCGACATCCTGGCGCTCGGCATGCTGTCGTGTATCGCCCGCACCCTCGCCTTGATCTCGGAGCAGCGTGGCGAGCGTTTTGAACTGGGCGATATTCCCCATGAGGATGCCGCCACTTATCAGATGATTTCCAAAGCGGACACCGTCGGCGTGTTTCAGATCGAATCGCGGGCGCAGATGTCGATGCTGCCGCGCATGCAGCCACGCGAATTCTATGATCTGGTCATCGAGGTGGCCATCATCCGGCCAGGCCCGATCCAGGGCGGCATGATCAATCCGTATTTGCGCCGGCGCCAGGGACTGGAAGCAGTCACCTATCCGAGTCCCGAGATCGAGGCGGTGCTGCGGCGCACGCTCGGGGTACCGATCTTTCAGGAGCAGGTCATGTCGATCGCCATGACGGCGGCGGGATTTACGGCCGGTGAAGCCGACCGCCTGCGCCGCGCCATGGCTGCATGGAAAAGAAAAGGTGGCCTGGAACAGTTCGAAGACCAGCTCATGAGCGGCATGGCCGAGCGTGGCTACAGCCTCGAGTTTGCCACCTCCATTGTTGGCCAGATACGCGGCTTTGCCGAATACGGTTTTCCGGAATCCCATGCGCACAGCTTTGCCCTGCTGGCCTATGCCAGCAGCTGGCTCAAGTGCCATCATCCCGCCGAGTTTCTGGCCGCCCTGCTCAACAGCCAGCCCATGGGTTTTTATAGCTGCTCCTCTCTGGTGCAGGACGCGCGCCGGCATGACGTCGAGGTAAGACCCGTCGATGTCTGTACGAGCGGATGGGAAGCATCCCTGGAGCCGATGGCGGACGGCAGACTGGCAGTACGCCTCGGCTTAAATAATATCAATGGGATGGTGAGAGAGGCGGCGTGGCGCATCGAAGAAGCTCGGGCAGCAGCACCATTCAAGAACACACGCGATGTTGCCATGCGCGCGCAACTCGATGCGGGGGATATGAAGGCGCTGGCGTCGGCCAATGCCCTGGTAACGCTGACGGGCAACCGGCGCATGGCCATGTGGGATGCTGCGGCGAGCGTGCCGGAGCGGGATTTGATGCGCGCAACGACCATTGCCGAACCCGTGCTGGAGCTGGCGCCGCCCACGGAAGCCGATGACATCGTGGCGGACTACCGGCATCTCGGCCTGACACTGGGCCGTCATCCGCTCGCTCTTTTGCGTGAACGGCTCAATAAAATGCGCTTTGTGCCGTCGGATATCCTGAACACCTTCAGCGATGGCCAGCTGGCCAGGGGCTGCGGCATAGTCACTGTAAGGCAACGGCCGGAGACGGCCAAGGGTGTGATCTTCCTCACCCTGGAAGATGAATTTGGCACCATCAACATCATCGTCTGGCCCACGCTGGTGGAAAAGCAACGCGCCGAACTGATGAATGCCTCCCTCTTGGGGGTGTACGGCATCTGGCAATCAAAGAGTGGCGTGCGCAACTTGATCGCCAAGCGGCTGGTCGATTGCTCGCATCTGCTCGGTCAGCTTGATACGAGGAGCAGGAACTTTCACTAACGAGTGTCCTTTCGCAATTAATGATGGCAACAAAGTGCCTGCAGCAATCGTAGCGATTCAATCCGCATCCTCTGCCTGCGACAGTGAGCAGCCAATTCAAAGCATATTTCCCGGCCACGGACACGTGCAGTTTGCCAACCGGTATCCCTGGCGGTCACGTCTTAGACTGTGAAGCATGCGTGCAGGGATCTGGGCCGGCATGAGAACAAGGCTCCGGTCAGCCAAGATTGGCCAAATTGCGAGTGAGATAGTCATTAAACATCGGAACAGTGAATGCGATGTCTCCGTGAGACGGGCTGTAGATCATTCCTTTGCTTATTATCTGGGCACGGCGCGGCCCTAGGCTTTGCGAGGATTCACCGAGCGCGTCGGCCACATCTGAAGAACGGTATGGCCCGTTCCCTAACCTTGCCATAGCAATGACATACTCGCGCTCTTTCGGCGTTAATCGATCGAAACGCACCTTGAAAAAACCTTCATCCAGACGCTTCAGGGTGGTTGCTTCTGCCTGTCTTGCGTCATGAAGGGTGATCGTATCCCCGACGGCAAGGTTCCAGGATTGGTGGCCCCATTCCTGTAAAAAGTAAGGGTAGCCTTTGGTTTTAAGGAATATTTCGGTTAGAGCCCCCTCATCGATAACGGCACCTTCTTCATTTACAGGTTGCCGGATGGCTGCCTTGGCATCGACTTCAGACAGGGCACCGACCTCTGGGAAGTGGAATAATCTCTCTGCATAGGATTTGGCTTCGCCAGATAATGCTGCTACTTGGGGTAATCCGGCACCGAAAAACAAGACGGGGAGCTCACTCTGGTTGATCTTGTGGAGCGAAACGATGAGAGCTGCCAGATCCTTCTGGCTAAGGTACTGGAGCTCGTCAATGAGGAGCGTCCAAGCCTTTCCTGCGGCTTTTGCAGCTTCGCCAATACGTACGAACAACTCAGGAAGATCGTTCTCCAGGTCGCCACTGTCTGCTACTCCTACTTCGGGATCGACGGAGATTGACATGTCTCCGTATTCAAAATTGAACACAGCGGCAAAGGATCGTAGCGCACGCAGTGCCTCGTATGCTTTGCCTTTAGCATTGTCGATAAGAGAGAGCTTGCGTAGCACCTGATGTACACGCGGCAAAAGCAATTCTCCTAGCGGCTTACTTTCCGGCGCTTCGATGCTGGAAGTTAGATGGCCGCGCTCGTTGGCCATGGTCTCAACAGCATTCAGAAGTACGGTTTTACCTACACCACGAAGGCCCAGGAACACTTGAGATCGGCTAGGTCTTCCAAGCAAGGCTCGATCAATAGCCACGCGCGCATCATTGATAATCGCCTGTCGCCCTGCGAGTTCCGGTGGGCGGCTACCTGCGCCGGGTGCGAAAGGGTTTTTTACGGGGTCCATGCAACCTCCATTGATAGGAAATTCTAGTAAAGTATAAGGTCTTCACGTTATACATACTTATACTTTAGTAGATTTTGTTAGACTTCTATCCTTGTAGAAAGTTCCAGCGGGCTTCTTTTTTCCACCGGTACGGATTAGCCTTATTCGGCCATAAGCGATGGCGAAGATGTCATATCCGACTGATGCAGCCGCAGCCGCAGCGAGCTTGTGTTGCAGGTTCACGTCTTGGAGGTTGATAACGATGACGTCGTCAACGTCTACATGGTGAATCGCCACTGCTAGTTTAGCCAGTCCTGATCCATAGTTCTTGAAAGATGAAAAGCCGATGGATCGTGTTGGGCCTGGGTGTCCTGCCAGACTCCTGGTGTGCGATCTCATGGCTGCCTGATCCAGCGATGAGATCGGGTCTTCCCTACCCCTGGCGATCCCTTGACACGTTGCAAGACAGTGCCGCCAATCCATAAGCGAGAAAGATAATCATGTTGGATAAGAAATGGTGGCATAACGCCGTCGTGTATCAGATCTACCCACGTAGTTTTCAAGACAGCAATCACGATGGGGTCGGTGATCTGGCCGGCATCATCGGCAGACTAGACTACCTGCAACATCTGGGAATCAACCTGATCTGGCTGTCGCCAGTGTACCGGTCGCCGATGGACGATAACGGCTATGACATCTCCGACTATCAGGATATCGCCGCTGAATTCGGCACATTGGCCGAGATGGAGCAGTTGATCGCAGAGGCGGCCAAGCGCGACATCCGTATCCTGATGGATCTTGTGGTCAACCATACCTCTGACGAGCATGCTTGGTTCGTCGAGGCGAAGAAATCCAAGGATAGCCCCTACCGTGACTACTACATCTGGCGCAATGCAGGCGCAGATGGCTCCCCGCCCGACCAGCAACGTTCGTATTTTGGCGGGAGCGCATGGGAATACGATGCCGCCAGCGGTGAATATTACTTCCATCTGTTCTCGAAACGACAGCCGGACCTGAACTGGGAAAATCCCCAGGTGCAGGAAGAGGTGCATCGCATGATGAACTGGTGGTTGGACAAGGGCATCGGCGGCTTCCGCATGGATGTGATCGATCTCATCGGCAAACAGGTCGACCAGCAGATTATCGCCAACGGCGCACAACTGCACCCGCGGCTGCAGCAAATGCACCAGGCGACCTTGGCGGCACGCGATGTAGTGTCGGTGGGCGAGACCTGGAGCGCCACCCCGGAGACCGCCAAGCTGTATTCCGACCCGGCGCGTCAGGAGCTGTCGATGGTCTTCCAGTTTGAGCACATCACAATGACCCACGATGCCAAGGAGGGGAAATGGAAGCCGCGGCCGTTCGATCTGATCGAATTCAAGCAGATCATCAGTAAGTGGCAGACCGCGCTGGCCGATGCCGGCTGGAATTCACTGTTCTGGAATAACCACGACCTGCCGCGCGCCGTATCCAAATACGGCGATCCCGGCCGCTATCGGGTCGAGTCGGCCAAGATGCTGGCCACCGCGCTACATTTTCTCAAGGGCACCCCCTACGTCTATCAAGGCGAGGAAATAGGCATGACCAATGTACGTTTCGATTCCATCGACGACTATCGCGACATCGAATCGCTCAACCTCTACCACGAACGCACGGCCGCCGGCGTGTCACCGGAGACGATGATGGCCGGCATCCACGCCAACGGACGGGACAATGCACGCACCCCAATGCACTGGAACAGCACACACAACGCCGGCTTCAGTACTGGCACGCCATGGCTAAAGCTGAATCCCAACTACCCTGAGATCAACGTCGCGGCCGCGTTGGAACAACCCGATTCGGTCTTCTTCCACTACCAGAAGCTGATCGCACTGCGCAAGCAGTGGGACGTCATGGTGTACGGGAAATACCTGCCGTTGCTGGAGCAGCACCCGCAGGTATTCGCCTACCAGCGCAGCTTGGGGAGCCAGCAGCTGGTTGTCGTCAACAACTTCTCCGACGAACATGTCGAACTGGATCTGCCGGCATTGCTGCACGGCATTGCCGGGCAAGGCTTGATCAGCAACTATGCCCAGCGTGACAGCTTGACCGACCACCTCAGCCTGCAGCCATACGAATCGTTTGCCATCGCTTATGTGTGTGAGCCAGGGCGCGGGTAAAGCGTTGCTGTGCAATCACTTGGAGTCGCGCGACCAGTAGCTAAGGCTCTCGTGATCCATGGTTATCGAAAGAAGAAGAGCCGATGATCGTGTTCGGGTCTGGGGTCTTGCCAAGCACCTGGCGTGCGATCTCGTAGCCGCCTGATCCAACGACGAGATCGGGGCTGGCCTGCCTATCTCCCCTGCGCTGCAGCGACTTCTACCGCGCTCAAGGACAAGCGGCTTGAGCTTCGGCGAGATCCTGCATTAACGTTCCCCATCGCAAAACGGCTTGCGACGACTATCTCGGATTTCGCGGGGAGCGTTGCAATCGATGCGAGGTCTCTTTCGCATAATTTTTGCTCTGCAATGATGCATTTAAGTTAAAGTATTGCGTTGAACGATTGAGTCTGCAGCCGCAAGCTGCCTTTCAAATTCATTTAACTTAGACCTGATGGAAACTCTGAGCATAGTGGTACTGGCGTTAATTTTTTTGTCTTTACCTGTCACCATTGCCTGCGGAATTCTTGTCGCGCGGCTAAAAATAATTCGCGCGGGGGGACATGGAGCGGCAGGATGCGTTCTACGCTATATTGCGCAAGGCTTGGGGTTGCCGATAGTCGTTGTTGCTCTGGTTTCTGCCTTTTTGATGCTCCTCTCCATTGGCGGTGGCCCTGCATGGATTTGGCCTATCTTTTTCTATGGTCTCGTCACCTACTTTGCCATCGGTTGGGCCCTGGCGTGGATAGCTGTGGGATGTTGGTTTCTTGCGAAGCATTCTCTTGCTATGATGAATCGCCACTCGTAGCTTAGACTCTCCTGATCCATGGTTCTTGAAAGATAAAAACACGATGGATCGTGTTAGTGACCTGGGTATCCTGCAAAGCACCAGGTGTGCGATCTCGTGGCTGCCTGATCCAACGACGAGATCGGGGCTGACGTGCCTATCCCCTGCCCTGCAGAGACTCCTGCCTCGCTCTAGCAAAAGCTGGCCTTCCCTAGCCATAACTTCCGGCAAAGGATGGCATAGCTGGCTGAGGCAGCATAAAGTGTCTGCCTCAGAGTTCTATAAAGGCACAGTTGGCTGCGACAGCCCGCCGATCATTTTCTTGAAGCGCTCGATGAGATTGCTGATTTTGTTCACTGTCGGTGGCCTGGTCATCACGGAACTCCTGATCTTGCCCCCGTATAACCAGACACAGCCAATCGTTTAGTTAGCGCCACTTTCCTGAGCCCGGCGCGCCAGCTCCCTCCTGAACATGCGAGGCGATTTCCATTTCAGCGACGAATGCGGATGGACCTCGTTGAAGTGCATAAAGGCGTCTGGCAATTGAGCCAGAACGATTTCTGCGCTGCTGCGGTCCATCAAGTTCACATAGTCTCGTTTAAACGTGTTCACGAAGCTTTCAGCAATGCCGTTCGACTGCGGGCTGCATACCGGCGTGTGCACCGGTTCAATCCCAAGTGCGCGCACCAAGGCGTGCGTTTCATGGGCCCGGTAGGCGCCACCGTTGTCGCTCAAGAATTCCAGCCGGGTCGATCCGACACTGGCCTGGCCAAATCGCGCTTCCACCGCTTCCACCAACATGTCACGTACCGGTTCGCCAGGCAACCCACGTTCAGCCCACGCCCGCCACGCGATGATTTCACGATCACAGCAGTCCTTCATGAACACGCCGGTCACCACTTCGCCGTTGTCGCAGGCGATCTCGAAACCGTCGGAACACCAGCGTTGGTTCGATTCGGCCACCGACACCACACCGTCGTGCACGCGGCTACTGACGGGCCGTTTAGGTGCTTTGGGCAGCAGTAGAGAGTTCTGTTTCATCACCCGGTAAAAGCGCTTATGGTTGATCGTTTGCAGCCCCATCAATGCGCGTGTTCGATTGACCAGAGCGCCTGCACGGCGATAGCCATACGTTGGCAATGCGGTGATCTCGGCGCGCACCGCGTCGACCAGGATCGCGTCAGCAGGTTGATGGAACGTTTGTACAGTGCGGCCATCGACCCAGTCGGCCGGCCGAATCAACATTTGCGAAACATGCGAGCGCGCTACACCAAGGGCAGAACAAACCGGCTTCACTGGTCGTCCTTGCCCAACAAGGGCGAGCGCGCAATCCACTTTTTTTCGCGAGCGAACTCGACGGCCTCCTTGAGAATTTCCGCCTCCATCGTCTTCTTGCCAAGCATGCGCTGCAATTGTGCGATCTGGGCGCGCGCAGCTGCCAGTTCGCTCGCTGGCACGACCGATTCGCCGGCAGTAACCGCCATCAGTGCACCTTCGCGTTCGAGTTTGCGCCAGTTGAACAGCTGGCTCGCCCCCACGCCGTGCTTGCGAGCGACCAGCGACACGTTCATGCCCGGCTCGTACGTCTCGCGTACCAGTGCCGCCTTTTCCTCGGCTGACCAGCGTCTGCGACGCTCCTGGCTCACCGTTACCACTTCGATTGTTTGCTTGTTCCTAGTCATATGCACAGTCCTATTACTATCCGTAAGAATAACGCATAGGCTGTGTCCGGGGAATCAGGGGGCTATCTCACTCCCAGCCCGCCCAATTGCGAAAAGCAGTATTTGGAGCGTCTGAAGAGCGTCTAGCGAACCCATGGCGATTCAGACAGTGTTATCGCTGTCAAAAATATCGAAGAATCTCTGAAAGAGCGCGTTATTTACTTGCTGAAAATCATCTTCACTTTCCCCTGCCTCTCGAGTGATAGTGCCGATGGTTACGTATGGGCGCCCCAATCTATCTTTTACAACTTTGGAACTACTATCAAGTTCCTTACATAGACGTAATGCTACCGCCACTAGGCGCTGTAGATCAGCACACACTTGAATAGGGCCAAGATCTTCGCTTGCGGTTGCCGTCATAACGGCCCAATGGGGTTCTCCCCCGAGGATTCTTAGAAAACTGACCCCATTACGTGCAACGACGTAACTCTCCTCACTATCTAAGCCCACTTTGTTCGATCTAACAATCTGATAGGGATGTGTCATAGGTATTCCTGTGTATGTCTTGCCATTAACATATGCAAACTATGCCTGTAGCAATGCAATCTGAGATTTAATCTAAGTGGACGCCCTTGTTGTATTGTCATCCACCATGCTTGCGTATCTGAAAAGTCGGTACAGATTAAATTTGCTCCCATGTGGCGTACAGCATTCTTTCAATCTCAAGCATTGTGACCGTGTGAGCATTGAGCATCGCTGCAAGGTCCGTTTGATCGAGCAGTTTGACCCCGTTCAGGGCAGCATTTTCAATCGCGTGAGAGTTGAAGAATTGATTCGTTATACAAACTTTCTGAAATTGCACCTCAAAGTGCCTGCGTTTGTAGAAAGCTTCACCGGCCACCACCTCTTTCACTGCGTCCCAGCCTAGTCTCGCTCCATCGGTACCACAGGTTTTTGCCTGAACTAAGATGCCTGCACTTCCTTCAATTGCGACGATATCAACCCCATAGTCCTTCGCACTAGGCGTTTTATAGCAGGCGTAACCGAGCTTAGTCCAGAGCACGCCTGTAAGACACTCAAAGTGTTGACCGTTCATGCGTAGCGCAATGTCAAGGTTAATACGCTCATCGATATCGCTTGCATCAGCACTAGATACAACATCGGCTAGCCTGAAATCTCCAGGCCCAATGTCTCCGGCACCGTTTAGCATGTCTTCGGCCAGTTTTCGCTTGTATGTCAACAGCTGATCCAGTTTTACATCGAAGGTGGTGAAATCCTGGGCGCTCACAACTGGGTAATACACGTAAACTGGCTTTTCCTGACCAATTCGATAGGCTCTGTCTGTAGCCTGATCTTCCTTTGCTGGATTCCAGGTACGGGTGTAGTGAATGACGTGATTGGCTTTCTGAATGTTAACGCCGAATCCAACAGCAACTGGCGAAAGAATGATGACACCAAAGCCAGCTCTATCCTGAAAGGACTTGATGCGTTTCTGTCGGCTTTGTGTATGGCTTGCCGATGCACTTACGTCGCCGTTGATGATGTCGGGACGTAAGCCAAACTCCATTTCGATGTAGTACTGCAACAGGCGCTGAATTTCGCGGAACTCACAAAAGACAATCGCTTTTTCCCCCTTTTCTTTGATGGCCGTCAGTGTCAGAAGAAGCCAATTGAGTTTCGGGGCTTTAATGCGATATTCTGCAACCGCCTCCGGCTTGAACACACTGAGCCCATAAGGCCGTGGATCGGTACACACGAGTCGAAGGTAGTGCAAGAGACCAAGGTGGTTTTTGAAGGGGGACTGGCTCGCCTCGTCATTGCGTTTTTTGAAGCTATCTATGGCTTTAGCGTATAGATTCCGTTGTGTCGTTGATAGTGCTAAAGCTCTGCAGTCTTCAACGATGATCTTTGGCGGTAGCTCCTTGGCAACCACAGACTTCATGCGCCGCAGTACTTGCGGCGCAATTCGTGCACGGAGCTCGGCGACGCGCTCCTTCTCTTCATCGGTATTTGCCTCAATTGGTCGCCGATAGCGCGTTCCAAAGTCATTCAACGCACCAAGCAGACCTGGTTGAACAAAGTCAAACAAGCACCATAAATCTGCTAACGTGTTTTCAACGGGCGTACCAGTGCAAGCAATTTTGAAATCGACGTTCTGCTTCTTTGCCGCGCGCGTAACCATTGCAGCTGGATTCTTTATTTTTTGCGCCTCATCACAAACCATCAGCGACCATTTTTGGGCGGCAAAGGAGAACTCCAAGTCGCGTAGTGTCTCGTAAGTGGTCAGCACAATTTTGGCTGAGCCGACCCAGTTCGGGATTAGAAATTTTATTAATCTATCATCAGTTTGTAGTCGCTGCTCAATTTGGCTCCTGGGCACCTTGAGGCCGTCCAGTCCCGATCCGTATGCTGTGAGTAGTGGTAGCGAACCTGGTATGAAAAATTTTCCAGCTTCTTCAACCCAGTTTTCGAGCAGAGAAACCGGCGCGACTACCAGCATCGGTGCTATCGATGCATCGCGCTCAATCAGGCCAGCCATCAATGCGAGTAATTGAAAGGTCTTCCCTAGCCCCATGTCATCGGCGAGAATTGCTCCACGTACTTGGTATTCAGTCTGGAGGCTATACAAGTGCTGCATCCAAGCCAGTCCTTCGACTTGGTGCGGTAACAATGCCGCAGTCGCTCGAATCGCTCGCGGTATCAAGGGGATGTGAGGTACAGCCTCCAATGCCTCGCGGCGAAGTTCTTCGTATTCAACCTTCTGTATGTTCGCCCGTAAGATCAATTGCGTCGGCGCCTCACCTTGAAGATTCTTCGTTTTTCCTTCACTTGGTGATATAGAAGACCCGCCTGCGTCGATCTCTTGGAAAATACTTTTGAATGTTTCGACAATGCTGGTTGCCTCGGTGACAGCGATGGCTTCAGGCAGCCAAGACACGCTTACCGAGGACTTACCGGCATGCCGTGCGGATTCAATCTCGCGCTCGAGCGATTCGATGGCTAGCTTTGTAGTGGGTATAGCAATTGGTTCCCCACCATCCTCGGGCCTGTAGACTACTAAGGGAACGACATTGTCAGGGAACCAACCATCGCCTGCAGTCTTCTTCGCAATGTATGGGGAATAGTAGGGCTTTTCGACTCCAATTCCTTCGATACGCGCAGAATAGCCACTGAGGTCGTGAACTTGAGCATAAGAGACCAGTGTTGACGCTCCTTGCCAGCGCTCGTGCGCAGCCTTCAACTCGTCCACATAGCGTTGTGTTTCACCTTGTAGCTCCAGGTCAAACCCCCTCCATGCTACTAGTTGATGTCCTACTCGCAGAGCTTTTTCTACTGTGCCAATGAACGCTGGAAGTGCCGCCTTATCGAACCACTCGGATTCTGAGGAGGCTAGACCGTTGACATCGGCGGTCTCAATTAATAGCCCCACTCGTACAGGAAAACCGAGCGCATCATGTTCGACTATGGCTGAAAACCTCTCATAGGTCAGGCCGGCCTCGGCACGCGCATTCTCGAACTGTGCCTCGTCAATGACATCTACTGCGTCCGGGCCAAGGGCGGAGTAAGGATTCAGGATGAACGCTTGAGCACGTGAGCCTGCGATACGGCGATGATCGAGGCGCTTCACCTCCTGTAATACAGTTCGTACCTTTGGCTCAATCAGTACTTGGACGATGCCCTCATCGGTGACGATGTCGTAACGGTCCCTCACGTCCTTGCTGCTATCGAAAGTCTCTAACCAACCCTTGGGAGCGTCGGTGAACATGGGCATGATTTCGACAACGCGATCTCCCACAACAACATCAGATTTTCGCATCTCTAACTGTAAAGAGTGCGGAGTTAATACTGTTGAGCGGATGAGAAAATCGTCGAGTATGGCATTGGCCTGTATAGCAAGCGTCCTGATGCGGCCCCATGCCTGTCTATGAAAGAGATCGTCACGTTGTTCGGGGGGGCGCCGGGAAAAAGCAACCACTGACTGAAAAAGATGCCACTGCGCCGGCAGCATGAGGTGCTCTTGCTCGCCCTCCTGTAAGACCGGCCCAATTAGCTTGACCTGCATCCTTGATCCATCAGAGCGATGCCAAGCGCCTATTGCAATCGAGAAATCCTGATCCGCTAATGAACCAGTGCTGCGCAATGCAATCCTGGCGCCACAGAAGCTGGGCATGTCGAGCGACTGCAGCAAGCCGTCGAAGTTAGATTGTGCGACTGCAGTATAGAAATCATCCCAACGAATTGCTATGCCATCAGGTACCTCATTGGCTAGGCCCTCATCGAGAAGTTGAGAAGCGTAGCCATGAAAAACACTGCCCTCGACTTTGCGGCCGATCTCCTGACGCTCCGAGGATACCAAGATGCCAGATGTTGTAATGGCCCTGAAAATCTGAGGCAACTCGATAGTAAGTTTTTCTTTTTTGAAGAATCTGAACATCTATTTCCACCACCCTTTACCTGGCTTGTGACTAAATCCCCAGCTCGTCAGTGTCTGTGTCACATCCTCGTTTGCCATATCTGTACGTGCCCACAGACTTCCGCCGAGAGCAGAGTTATCCTGTATTTCAAACCCATTGTGCTTGCCCAATGCTTTCAATCCATCGAGCGAGTAATGCCGTTTCACCGTTGGAGATATCGGCTTACTTACTTCCGTGATCGGTGTTGTGACGGGGGACCTACGGACTTTCTTTGCAGGGGCAGGAATAGCTTGCTGAGGTTCTATTCCGAAGTGTCGACGCAGAATTGTTTCGAAGTTATTCTCCCATTTCGACCAGGTTCCGACACCATCCTTGTGAGACTCCCAGAGAACACTGCGTGCTTTCTGTTTAAGGGAATTGTCTGCATCTGTGGGGAGTCGAAGAACCTTTTTAGAGTCGAAAGGCAATCCTTTGCGTACGTCGTATCCGTAGAGGGCGTTTCCCATACCGCTGAACTCAACGACGACAAGGTTTCCCATCTTCATGATAAATGCGTTATTTGCACCAGAAGTGTCTAGATGGCAGGTTAATCCGTGCATTTTTTTACGTAGAGCCACGAAGTCGGGTTCGGCGGAATTGCGTGCCGTGGAGCCAAGCGCAAACTCCATACTATCGATTGAGTTGACATATCTCTTCCAGAACTGCATGCGGCGTGGGTCAGCAGAGCCATCCTCTGCCAGCTTGGTAAAGAATGTCTCGATAATTGCTGCCTTGAGCCAATTCGATACCATTGTTCGGGCATCTGAAGTGACACCGCCCCACCGGGTTTCATTCGATGGCAGCCACGGATTTCCCCACCAGTTGACTGATACGTCTTGCAGTTGTGCATGCAGGGGTAAAGCTGGGATATCGACATAGCGATTCAGCAGCCGTATAAGGCCTGCGTCTCGGAGGACCTCATTATCAGCAAGGACATTGAGTAACCTGGGCAGGATGCTTAAGTAATTTTCATCTTCCATCTGGGTAGCCCGCTTCACTTGAGCCATGACCAAACGCTTCAGGAACCAAGAGGCCTTCCCAATGTGAAGCCGTTCGCATAGCTCTTCGAGAATCGAAGAATCTCCCCAAAGTAATGCATCAACATAGGGGGCATACGGCTCGCTGGTGAAAAGATGCTTGTTATCGATAGCAGTGCGTACCCAGTCAGGAACGACTACCTGCTTGCCAATACTGTCGTTCCGCTCGAAAAGATAGTCACGCAGGTAGCGCCAGTTGCTGTAACGGACCTCCATTTCTTCTGCGACAACAGGAGCGTAGCTGAAATAACTCCGGACCAGTCCCTGATAGCAACGGCGGTATGCTGTTGGCTTCTTCATCCAGTCATCTGCGCCGGCTAAGACACGTTCGAGCCGCGGTCGATTATCGAGGACACAATCGCCATCTGGACGATGGGGAAGACACAGGCCCCACGATAACAGATACGTATCCCGGAAACTCGAGATTTGTTGTGTCTGCCAGAAACGGCGTACTGCTTCCAGTTGTTGGTCATCCGATATACGCGGACGCATACCAGTACTCGCCCGAGACCGAAGTTCTGCCAGGACGGCATCAATGCGAGGGCTCGCGGCCATCGGTCTGGTACCCTCCTGGGTCCCAGCTGCTAGGAGGTTCGCAAGGTGGGCAAGCGCATTCATGTAAGCGCACATTCGCCAAAATTGCCTGGTTGTTGAGCAACCTCCTGCCTGTGTTCATCTACACCGAGGAATTCCAGGCGCATTTCGACGCGGCGGCTTTCTTCATCCTTATCTTTTGCTGCATTAAAGGAGTAGCCCCCTACCAGAAAAAGGCTTCTCACTTGCTCTTTCTCAGCGTCTGATAGTAGGGAGGTACCTCTGACAGCGAACATTGAGCAGAGCACACGCTGGCTACGTTGCAAGCTTAGGTTCAGATTGCTGAGGTAGGTTCCCTTTTTATCGGTGTACCCTTCGACCACTAACCTCTTGAGCACCCGTTTTCCCAGGTCGTCGTTGGATAGTTGGAGGATTTCTGGCACGAACCTGCGCAACACCTCCTCTTGGTTCTTTTCGAGGCTTGACCTACCGAAGGCGAAGAGTGCACGTTGCCCGAAATCGATGACCTGGCGTTGTCGATCGATTTTGATGCCATCATCTTCGTGTTTTTTTGCCGCCGCCTCAAAGCGGTCAAGAATAATTTCAATTTCCTTGCGATGTTGGGCTTCTTTTTTTTCTCTTTCTGTCACGTTCTTGGTGACGGCTAGGAGGGCTACGCCCATCACCACTAAAAACAACACCATCAATGCAGTCATCAGATCGGCGAACGAAATCCAAAAAGGCTTTTCAGCTTCGTCTTTGCTGCCACGTTTTAAGTATATTTTGGTGCCGGTCATGCGATTTTCCTAGCCGGAGTCATGGTGCCCATTGAGGCGAGTGTGACTTCAAGCTCGCCAACTGCCGATGACAATAAAGCGACCGCCGAGCCTAGCTTTGTGTGAAACTCGGTATTTGCCTTGTCTAGGGTTCGCTTCACCTCAGTAGCAAACGCGGTGTGCGCCGTACCCAGCACCTCGCTGACGCCGGCTAAGTATTCGTCTGCCTGCCTTTGAGCGGTTCCGAGTTTTTGTGCGGACTCCTCGATGCGTGCAAGGATGTCGCTGGTCAGACTAGCCTCTCTGCGTGCCAAGTCCACAGTCGTACGCAATTCGGTGACTAAGTTGGAAACGGCTGTGCGCTGCATGCCGTAGTCCCGGAGTAGGTCCTGAATTGCCGTTGCCCCGCTTGTTAGTGCCCCCGAGGTCTCTGAAAACTTGGCCGATACCGTCGCCGCCTGCCCCATGATTCCGGAGACACGCTCGCCTGCCGAAGCGAAGTCTCTTGACGCTGCGCCTAACTTTTCTGCTCCTGCGTACATTTTGTCGACAGAGGTTGATGTTACTTGGGTAAGGGACGATACGCTTCTCGCAATTTCACTGATAGCTGAGTTGAGTTCCCCAATCACAGACTCCACCGATGCAGACATTGCGCTAACGACTTGGCTAGAACGGTCCGACATCGCCTGTTCCCGCGCCTGATTGCTATCGAATACTTGTTTCTGCGTATCGTTGAGTTTGCCAAGCATGGTCTCAACTTGAGTGCCCATGTTATCCAGTGTCGACTGCAGCTTATTGCTGGTTTCAGTCTGGGATGTCGCTACAAGCTGACGAATCTGGTCAATGAACTCAGTAGAAGTGGCGTTGATAGATTCTTGGCGAAGTTCCATTTTTTCGATGGCTTCGGCCATCCGTGTTGCCATGGTGTCAGTTGAGCGCTGGCTAGAATCCTCTATGTTAGAAACAAGTGTCTGAAGGGTCGTGACCGCATCCTGCATGCTACGTGCAGTCTGCTGGTTAAGATCGCTAAGTCCGGAGATTTGTCCGCCAAATAAGTCATTCAGACGCTGACTGAAGCTTGTCATCACATCTTGGAGCATACGGGAAGCAGTTGAGCTCTGGTCCCCACTGGCTGCCTTGACTGTTTCCGCAATATCCTTCATTGGACCTTCTAAGCTGAGTTTTATGCTTTCAGCGATGGTTGCACCAAGTGCCTGATTATCTTGTCTGGAAAGCTCGGCTTGCTCCTTGGCTGTGCTTGTCAAACGACTGGCGAGTGCATCTTGTTGCTCCTTGGCAGCTGCAATTTGCGATGCGGTTAACTCGCGCAGCAGCTGGCTCATATCCTTTACAAGCGCATCCTTTAGAATTTTCGCCTGGCTTGCTGACTCTTCAGATGCCTTCACTAACCGTGAGAGATACTCTTCGCCTGCGCCGGATTCAAAATAGGAGTCGATTGCGCGAACGATGTCCTCAGTCTGCTCATACAGAGCAGCCAACAACAGTTTCTCGAGGAGCGTGACCAGCATGGCGGCAAAAATTGCTGTAGCCGAAATGAGAAATGCCTCGCCGACAGAATGCATTAATGACTCTAGTCCCGCGCGGACGATGGCAGCATTTTCGCTTACCTTGAATGCCTCTAGCCCTGTAATCAGTCCACTAAACGTTCCGATGATGCCGATGCCCGTGAAGAGCCCTGGAACGTGTTTGAAAAATTCTGTCCGCAATCTGCCGTCAACAACTGCCTGGGTGCTGAAATACACTTCAGCTGGCACCGTTGCGCGTGAAGCGACAACCATCATCTGGCCATCGCGCTCTTCTTCTTGGTCATGCAGTGATTCACGGAACTCAGTCCATAAATGCAGCAGGCGCTTGTCCGCTGAAAATGCCGCGGAAAATAGTCCGACAGCGTCGTTTTTCCCAAAGCCTGCAATCTGTTTTTTTATATTGCGTAACCGAATGAAATGCAATACACCTGGTATCAAAAATACGGTGAGGAATGCGATGCTCAGGATCACAATTAGTGCCCCGGTTATCAAAACGGATGTGGGAGTACTGACAAAAAATTCCTGAATGCTCACGTTTAGGTCTTTAACAAGATCCGAAGCGATATCGAACGTGCCTTGTGGAGCTAAGCGCGATATCCCTTCTGAGGGGATTGCCCTGGTCGGGGAAGGGAGGACCATAGGTTGAAAATGGCCGAGAGCAGTCTTAAACCGCAGAGGTCGCTTAATGTAACCAAGATACCTTTATTGCATAAGTGCAGCAAGTCAGATAGTCTGATATTTATGATTTTTGGACACCAAATCGGTAAATTGTGGATTTTCGACATGGTGTTGTTGCGAAAAAACCTAATTTTCCTTCCAGTGACGCGCAGGGAGGATATCAACGTTATCTAGCCGACGCCGCCTCCGTATAACGCATGCATCTTGCGCTATAGTCATACTTAGGACTGAAAAGTGCTGGCTTGTGAATTTGCTTCAGAAATGAGTTTATTGGGCACCAGCATCGGAATTGACTGTTCGTACAGGAGCATCAGATGTCAAATTGGAGTGAACACGCAGCTGCGAACATGATAAAACTATCTCAAGGCAATTCCCTGCGTGAGGCCATGCGTGAGTGGGGAACAACTGGGGGATATGAAGACACACATTCTGTTGGTGAAGTGTGTGAGTTATGTGAGCATGAGGGACTGCGCTATCAGTACGAGATAGAGAACCGCCTGACTCGTCATGCTCTTTGGGTCGGGTCTACCTGCATCACCAAATTTGTTCCTCTTTATGAAAACGGCTTTGAAGTGGTTGGTGAGGAAGAGAAATCCAAATTTTTACGGCGTACTCAGGCAGCGCATGAAGCGAGATCTCGTGAGGAGCGAGCATTTGGTGTCCTGGAGGCGCTCGCGACCGCTCAACCCGATCAATTTGAGCAGTCTAGTTGGCGAGAAAAGTGGAAAATGGGTTACAGTGCCCGCCAGCTCATCCTGATCTCGGCCGTTTGCAACGCACACAAAATTGCATTTAATGCCGCAGATTTTCGTATCAATACACGGCGTGATAATGTCGTCTCTCAAGTGAGAACACTCCAACCGTGGCAATATCGTAGATTACGCGCGGCACTTCCAAAAACGCGCATTGCGGAGTTTGATGCATTCTTCGGGCTGAATCGCCGTAAGTAGGTGCGGTGTTCTTGATTCATGTTTCTTGGCGAATGCGAACCCAACGGATCGTGTTAAGCCTGGAGCTCACTGCCCGGCCATAGGTGGGTGCTGTGTCGTCGATGATTCCACGATGCGATCTCGCATGCCTAACCCCTCCCCCTGTCCTGCTGATAGAGACTTTTCCGCGCTCAAGCAAGAGCTGCTTGAGCTTGGGTGGATTTCGCATCCACCATGCATGGTTACTTACGAGAAGCAACCATCTGAGCGGCTCACGGCGGGTCATGAACACGAACTGAAAGGCCGCCATCTGAGCAAGACCTACAATCGACCAGATGCGAGCTAAAATAGCAACATTTTATTGCTAAGGGAAAAATTTAGTGTACCCAAATTTAGTTGCTGTATCGGCATTTTTGTTATTGCTGCTGGCCGGTTGCGGCAAGGAAGTGGTAACAGAGGTGCGGGGCGTCAGCGCATCCGAGGTGGTTTCGACGTCCATATGTGAGCACAAAAACGCTTTGCAGGAAGGAGTGACAGGAATTTCATCGCAGGATGCCGAGTTCGTTTGTCGAGCTATGAATGCGAAGCTAGGGCGTGAACCTTCGCCGCAGCTGCTCGCGACCATGCAAAAATTCCTCTTCGGACTCCGTGCAAACTATGGAATGCGAGACTCGGCCAAGGACTTCACTGAGCAAGCTATGGCCATTGTCGAAGCACGGCGCCAACTTGAACGCGCAGACGCAGATATCATCCAGACGCTCAACGTTGCTGCCAAGTGCTACTCAGGATCGGACGGCCGCGTCTCGCTGGTGGACATTGCTTCTGCGTTACACGCATCAGGGGATGCTGCTGCGACCATAAGCGAGGATGGTATTTACTCGATGTGTGCAACGATTAAAGTAATGAAAAAATAACCGTCATTCAACATCCCTGCAAGATAAGGAAATTAGGATGCCAGAGGAAGCGACGAGCAACGGACGACATGTCGATGAGTACAGTGCGAAAGCGACTCAAGCGCAGGACGTTGAGCGGCTCGCAAGCATCTGGTGATTTCGTGGCGATTCATTATTTCAACAAACGACTTAGAAAATCTAACCCATGGAAACGATCCGGCGACAAACAAAAGAATGTGCAGATAAGCTATTGCCACATGCAAGAGAGGCCGGCACCGCCGAACTGTTCGAGGGATGTATCAATATGGTCGTTGTTTTAGCAAACGCGCTCAACTGTAATCAAGCGCGCACTACTGGGAGCCCAGGGTACGGAATTTTGTTTGAAATAACAGGGAGAAGTAACCCTGGACAGTTCACGCTCTTCGCCAGGCGCAAGAAAACGGGTGCTGGAGTCGTCGCGCTTGCGATAAGTGATGCAGCAATAGGGGCACGTGCCTCTGAATTGCTCGCTTTAGTCCATGATCTTTGCCGAGATCCAGGTGTCGCTGTTGTTAAGGAAGGCAAAAACAGATGGCCAGCAATCGGTTTCAAGACGGTCGCCGCTGGCAAGCAGATCATTCAAGCGGTTTCCACCTTCATACTAGACAAGCCTCTAAACATTCAACCTATTTTAAAAGTGCGCGACTCATTCGCAGATCTTGTTGATCCAGGAGACGATCCGGCCTTTCGTGCATACGTTGCTACTTTAAGTGAAACTGAGCGAGAGATCATCATCAAGGCCCGGGTTGGTCAAGGACCGTTTCGAGATGGTCTAATAGACCGTTGGGCCGGTTGCTCGGTAACCGGGTGCGGCCTCACAGAAGTGCTAATCGCCAGTCACATCAAGCCTTGGAGCAAATGCGAGACTCCGATAGAGCGGCTAGGAGCCGCTAATGGATTGCTTTTGACCCCAAACTTAGACAAGTTGTTTGATAGGGGCCTGATTAGCTTTGACGATAACTTCCGAATTATATTTAGTCCGGGGCTGAAAGACGGATTTGCACAAATGCTAAACGTCGACAAGCATATGCGCCTCAAAAGCAGCAAGCATACCGACATGCTACCTTTCTTGGAGTGGCATCGGCAACATGTTTTCAGAAGCTAGAGCTCGAACTATGGAATGACCTTCCCTCGCCATAGCGGACAGTGGAAGATGACATGAATCGCCACCAATAGCTTAGACTCTTCTGATCCATGGTACTCGGACGATGAAAACCGATGGATCGTGTTGGAGGCTCGGTGTCCTGCCAGGGTCCTGGCGTGCGATCTCGCAGCCGCCTGATCCAACGACGAGAGCGGGTCTGGGTCTATCTCCCCTGCCCCGCAGAGACTCCTATCGCGACCTAGTAAAAGCAGGCTTTCCTTGGCTATAGCTGCCGGCGAAGGATGGTTTATCCGATCGAGGCAGCAGCAGTGCGCCTGCTTTTGCGCGCGATAGCGGCACAGTTGGCTACGATAATCTCGCCCGTCTTCTGCTTCGGGCGCTCGACCACGCTCCGGTGGTGGAAGGCCAGGACTGGTCATCATGAGCCTCCGAGCCCGACCAATTGCGAAAAGCAGTATTTTGAGCGTCTGAAGAGCGTTTGGCTAACTCGTGGCGATTCACAACATGGAATTTGAATATGCCAATTAGATCCCTCGTCTATGCAAATAGTCTTTGAGCCGACGGTAGTTCGTGCGTTGAACAAATTGTGGTGCGGCTTGTGCTATCTCGGTTAGACATGGGTCCAACTCTTGAGGGACCCACTGTTGGTCCGAAATCACAGCATTTAGTAGCTGCATCGCCTCCTCTGGAAACCGTTTGCAAAGTCCAGATCTTTGCAATAGAGAGACTGTGAAGTTAGGATACTCAATTGGTATTAGCCAGTCCTTAACTGTGGCCAAGGCTGCTGGGAACTCACCTCTGGCAGCAATGACTAGCCGGCTCAACGATTCGGCAATTCGCGGCGTAGCCAAGTCGCGAGATTTAGGCCATATTTGGAGCCAGAACGGCTGCGCTCGGTTCTTCCAATAGGCCTCACGCTGCTCGGCCGCACCATCAAGAGCTTGGTACAGCGCCTGTGCGCATTTCTCCAATCCAGATGGCGGCAAAATACCAAACGCAGATCGGAAGTCCTCGATTGAGTATCCATCTGTCGGCCCCAACGCCGCAAACGTCAAGAATACAGCATATTGCTGACGACGTTCGCCAAGATCCGCGTAGTGTTTCGCGGCATCTAAGAACTGATTTTTAAAAGCGGTCATCAAGGGTTGATACAACCGTGGTGATAAGAGGAAACCTTCCCAAATAGGTCTTGCATCGTCTAAATTATTCCAATTAAACAGCGGCAACAGAAATTGATCTGTCCAAGCCCTATCTACACGAAAAAAAGCAATCAGCTGCGATGCCAGCAATACGCGGCCGTGGCGGAAACGATCTACACCCACGTCGCATATGGTACCGAACAAGGGGCCAATGTCGGCTGGAAGCAAATCGTCGTCGTTGGGGTTCCGTTTGAACCAAAGATTAATCAGGGTCTGAGTAACATGGCCGATCGGGTGGTTGAACGCTGAACCCACCGGATCGTAAGTTTTGACGCCATTTCTCGTGATATGAGAATCCGTCCCAACTTCTAGTGGTAGCTTCAGCACACGATGGCACAGCTCAAGCATAATATCCTCGTGGAGATTGCTCGACTTGGAGGCGGACTTTATCCACCAAGAAACTGAATGCGCTATCTCTTGGAGAACTGAATCTGGCATCGTCTGTACTAGGTGTGCGGCAAAATGCCAAGAACGTGAAACCGTAGCCTCCTCTGCCCAAGTCTGCAGAGCATCGCGCCACCTGCCTTTCGGCCAGATGCCATCCCGTGCCAGATCGCAGAGTGCGGCTAAACTTGGAAAGAAGCGAGTGCGGCAAACGTCATGCCAGTTATCCTCGTCAAACGGTAGCCGTACCGAAGCTGGCTTTATCAACCATTCAACGATATCGCGCCGCTTCCGAGGCGCGATATCAACGGCACGGCTGTCTTCATAATCTGGATCGCCGGTACCACTCATCCAATGCGCGAACTCGTCGCGCTCATTCGCCGCTAGGTGCCATTCTGGGTAGGTTTCGGACAGTTCCCTCAGGCGAGCTGCTGCAAGCGCCCCCAACGCGACACCGGACATGTTCAGTTTGGCCAAATGCAGCCATACGGAGTGAGACACTGTGCTAATCCAGCGATCCTGCCCACGGTCCTCCTCCTCCCCTTCCCGCTGCGGACCTATAAGGATCGCAGCCTCAAGACGCTCTTGAGCAGCGCCCTTCAACTTTCGCCCCTGCAGAACAAACAATCTGTACACCTCCCGTCTGGTGTTTGAGGACCATAGCCACCACGTGCCATCGGCCAGCAGCCAATCCACCCACTGCTCGGGCGGGATACACTCATCCTGGCTGGCGGCAAAAAGGGCCAAGCGTTTAAAGGAAGGGTATGGCAACTCGAACCAAGCAAGAGCAATTCGCTTCGCGCGCACACTGTCATTCACACGGACGGCATTCCATGCATCCCGCAGCATTTCAATCAGACTTACCCAATCATGAAACCCTTGGTTTTGCCAGTGCGGCGTGATTGAGGGAAGATCCCAGTCTGAACGATCACTGCGGTCATCGGCCCCGCCTAACTCCCGCGAAAGGTCCAGCGCATCGCGCAGCAATTGCTGTAAGTCCTCGATCAGCAGTGGCAAGGCAGCCACCCAGGTTTCGTCGGTAAGGTCATCTAGAGCGGAATGCACATTGTCAGAAGAAAGTACAAGTTCCCAGTCCACTAGCTGCCAAATCTGGGTTGGTTCGGCAGAACTCGAGTCGTCATCGGCCCAGCGAAATGGTTTCTTCAAGGTCACCTTGGGAGCAAGTAATTCGCGCAACTCCAGCCGCAGCGTAGTGGTTAGCCCCTCGCGTTTAAGTCGATTTTTCCAACGATACAGATCTGGATCGCGCCACTGAGACTTTACCCTTCCACTCAGCATAAGGCGCCATAACGTGCGCATCAAGGCCCCAGGAACAGACATAGGCGCATAGAGGCGGATTTCATCCAATTCTGATATTTTCCCTTCTTGCTCCAGTGCAGCAATGCGATCTAAACCCTGCTCGATCAGAAAAAGCCACCTGTCGTGTAACTTCCCGCCCCGCTCCGCGATCCATATGATTAGTCTCGCGTCATTGAGATGACGCACTAGCCAGCGGGCTAGGTGAAACATCGCGTCATCCCAATGGCTACCTGTGACGCCTCCAGAAGCCAGCAACATTGGCTGCGCGCAGTCATAAGGTGCAGGTCGGCGAATCAGGCTGAAGCGCAGTTTCGCATCAGCCTCAAAGAGGGGTGGGACACCAAATCGCGCCAGATCAGCATACCCGAAGCGCTCGTCCGCGAAGGACTCTAGTAACCAATCCAGTGACGGGACGGGGTTAAGATCTGCAAATCGCTTAGCTGGCAACCCTGACTTGTCTGACAAGGCCCAGAGCATCCGGCCTACGAAGTTATCTGACAGGGTACTGTCTTGTGGACGAGCTAGGGCATGTTTGACGATGATCGCCTCTTTACCCTGCACTCCGTCGCGGTGAGTGTTTGACCAAGCGACCAAGGTTTGGTGCAGCATTGAGTGGTTGTAACTACCTGCTGGGACGTTATAAAGAATAGGTGTTACGCCTTTGGCTTCCCACTCGAGTGTCGTCCGAAGTTCCTGTCCTGGTTCACAATCGCCCAACGCCCACGCCTGCGGTGTGACTTCACCTAGCAACCGATCAGCTGCCAATGCGTCCATCATGTAGCGCAGAATTGGGTCATTGATGCTATAGCCCACGAAGCAAACGACGTAGTTCCGAAACAATTCGCTCACAAAGCGTGCCGCCCAGCGCTCAGTGAGATAAGCAGAGCCGAAATCACCACTAGTAACCACCAGACGATTCAGGACCGTTTCGTTCATCTTTTCGGGTAACAGCCCGTGCAAATAGACCACCCCATTCCAGCGACTATTTTTTGGGACCGGCAGCATTGGTGCTGCGTAAGCTTCGAAGGCTTGGCCCGTGCGTCTGGCCGCCACATGAAAGACGCGATCGAAATTAGTAGTAACCAACCGCAGCGCATCGTTGCGGCCACGCGCTAGGCGCAACAGTGCTACATGCGTGTCAGTGGCGCCCTTACGGCGGAGCTTCGGTTTTAGCGCCCGCGCCAATGCGGTGCGGACAGCCAGACGCTGTCCAGGCAAGCGACGCTCAAGTAGTTCGAGGGTAGCGTCGAAATGCCCAGCCTCGAACGCCGCGCACTCAATCTCCGAACACTCCGTGCCATTCAGACGGTATATCTCTTTTACCAATCCATTGAAGCCCGGCAGGCCAGCGGGATAGGAAATGCCAGCTCCGCAAAAAAAAACTACGCGACCCTCTTCGTGGGCTTGCAGCAACGCATCAGGTATGTCGGGGCCATGATTAATGAACTGCACTCAGACTCCTTGGTTGATACCAAATCCAGGACGCTCGGAAATGTCGCAGGTAAAACGTTAAGTTCACAAATTTCGTTAATTCATTGACGTTAATACGTCATAAATTTTAAGGAAATAATAACATTATGATAGAGTGTCGGCAATATCATATGTAAACGTCCTAGGCATGCATACCTAATCGAAGGATACGGACAAATTCTCACCATTTTAGTTACGTGGATCCTCCGGTAAGGAGGTGAATCGCCACCAGTTCACTAGACACTCACGAATCTCGCAAAATGCGGCTTTTCGTAAGGCCGGGAGCAACTTGTTGTTGAAGCGGTGGCGTACGCGCCGTCACTGCCCCTCCTATCCCTGGTCCGGGTGATCTTGCGTTAACGATCCGCGACGAACGCAGGGGCGATATTTTTTCACGTTGTCTTTTTGCTTACCTGCAGACTCATTTACCAGCGATACATTCAGAAGTGGTGTCGGGCACTTTGTTTACTGGCAATGCGCTGGAGATATCTGAACGCCTTCATACTGTGCATAGTCGGGATACACGTTTGTTGCTAGTCTTACCTTGCAGTCTTCGTCGAACCACAGCAAATTATTATCGTACAGCGCATGTAAGTCTTTCCTAATCATGAAACCATCGCCTGCACTATTTTGTCCAGAACGCCAATTTCTTCCAGTTTTATGCGCTGCGTCCAAAACTTGTCTAATTTTGCAGCCACTTACAATGCAACGGCCTTCACACGCAATAAAAACACTCTTACTAAATGCTTGTTGATCAGGCCGTACTTGGACTTCTGCGAACTTGGCAGCCCTAGTTTCTAATTGCTCTTTTTCAATATCACGAGAACGCGATTCTATTAATTCCAATATTTCTTCTTTTCCTTTATTGAAGCGCCGAAGTCGCCCATTGGGATCTGTTCCATGAAGCTTGCTAAATTCCGTAGCTGTGATCGGATTTTTCCTCAAATCGGCATACCAATCTACTTTTCGGTGAAACTCTCGGACTTCCTTTTTGCTTACTATGTCCTCAGTGCGAGTGACTCTCAGTACATCATTATCAGAAAATTTTCCTGCGGCAACCCCTCCGATTCCGTTTTCCCACATCAAAACTATTGCGCCAATAGCTGGTTGAGCAAGTTTTTCAAGGTCGTCTTCGTCCCTACTAAGTACAGCAATCCCACGCTCCAACCATCTATTATGCAGACTTTCGCCGGGATTTGTCACCTGATCAGTATTAATGGTGTAGGTATCTGGTAGCAATTAAATTTCCTCTCAAGATTTTATTGAAATAAGTAAATCAAAGATAAAAATACGATTCTACTATGTTTTTTTGAGATTTATTAATTTTCGATATTGAAAAATTCCGATAGTTGATATCGTTCTTTTGGGTTATTCTGAGTGAAAAAATGAAATGATCTGCTGGTTGTGTAGTTATTTAGTTTCGTGCGATCATATTCCTCGTCTTAGCATGGCCCTGTTCCGTGCCTTCCCATAGCAAAACGCCTTGTGACGTTAATCTTAGGATTCGCGGGGCGCGGCGCAATCGATTCGAATCGTCTTTCGTATTATTTCCGTTCTACAATGATGCATTTAAGTTAAAGTGTTGCGTTGATCGAGTGAGTCCGCAGCCGTTAACCGCCCAAGAGCATAACAAGTTGCCAATCGAAAAACTCACACATTGTCACATGCTTGTACGAAAGTCCGCTTGGGGGGAAAGCCATCTGTCAGAATCAAGTCGCTGCAGCCATCAACTCTGGTGGCGATAGCCAGGCCGATCTGGAGACGACCTTGTTCAACTATTTAAAGCTTTACAACCACCACATTCCACAACGGGTCATCGGTGCAAAAAACACCCATCCAGGCGCTCAAAGAATGGCAGCAAAAGAAGCCGGACCTATTGGTAAAGCGCGTTTATGATCAAATGGGACTGGACAGCCAAGTTCAAAATATCGACAGCGAAGCTTGGCTTTGCCATGTGCTGGTGCACATCTCAGAGCACCCGGTCAACCAGATCGACGTCATCTAACAATACGACGACGAGCTCACGATGGTTCAGGCAGGAGACTTACGATGTAGCCAACTTAAGCTGGTGACATAATGAACATAGCTCAGCAACTAACAATGTAAGGTATGGAAATTCAATGACAAATACTGGCTTTATAGAAATACATATTTCTTCTTGGGAGGAGTTTCGTAAAATCGTGACTGGCGAGGACTACCAAAGTTGGGCGTTTAGAGGGCAAGCGGACAAAAATTGGCCGCTTTTTAGCTCACTGTCTCGATACCTTACCGCCCACCTTGTGCATAGAGACGCTTGGCCGCAACAGGAGGCTCGCATACTTCGAATTTTTAAACGGAAGGCACATCTCCTACTTCAAAATATCCCTGCTGCAGACGACTCTTTCGAGTGGTTATCAATCATGCAGCATCACGGGGCGCCAACTAGACTGTTGGATTTTTCTTGGTCCCCTTTTGTCGCGGCCTTTTTTGCACTTGAGCAGGCAACCAAAGACGCAGCGGTGTGGGCAGCTTTCCCTCCTGCCCTAAACTTGGAGGGAAATCGGACTGTTCGGCCCAGTCAAACAACAAGAACCGATGAAATCGGGCCATGGCTAAAGGGTGCATACGAGGAACACTTTCTTCCTAATACGAAATCCGTAGCTGTTATTGGGGAACCTCACAACATGAACCAGCGACTGATTGCTCAGGGAGGAACCTTCATAATGCCGGGGATGCTTGATAAACCGGTCGAGGAAATAGCTCCCCTTGGTAGTATTGTTAAATTTGTGCTCGATACAGGGAAGATGAGAAGAGAGGCGATGCAAGATCTCTATCGTATGAATATCAATAACGCCACGTTGTTTCCTGGTCTTGACGGGCTTGCAAGATCATTAGCTTTTGAACTGGAAAATCACTGGGCATTTGACCCTATAACGATGATCGACCGTAAAGGTTACGAAAACGACTCTTGCAACCAATAGATGATTCGGCAGGTTCTGTCGCATTGACGACGAAGTAGCTACCTCGGGTAAGCTGCGGAATCGAAACTTTGGCGACACGACATGCCCAACTTCCAAGGAGTGCGTTTCCCGATCAAAGTCATCTTGGCCTGTATCCGCTGGTATGCGGCTTATCCGCTGAGCTACTCGCACATCGAGGAAATGATGGGAGAGCGCGGAGTTTCGGTCGACCATTCGTCGATGAATCGATGGGCGATCCGTGTCCTGCGGCTCATCGAGAAGATGGCTCGCAAGCATAAGCTCCCGGTCAGCCGCAACTGGCGGATGGGCGAGACGTACATCAAGGTCAAGGGTGCCTGGACATATCTACATTGAATCTCCACCAGTAGCTTAGACTCTCTTGATCTATGGTTCTTGAAAGATAAAAGACCCATGGACTGTGTTGGACATGCGCGGTCCTGCCAAGCACCTGGTGTACGATTTCGCAACTGCCTGATACAACGACGAAATCGGGTCGGGCCTATCTATCCCCTGCCCTGCAGAGACTCCTGCCGTGCTCTAGCAAAAGCAGGCCTTCCCTAGCAATAACTGCCGGCGAAAGCTGGCATAGCTGAACGGGGCAACAGCAGAGCGCCTGCTTCTTAACGCAGTAAGGGCATAGTTACGTGTGTCGAACTCATGCACATGATCCGCAAGGGCCAGTTCGCAATGGCTCGCACAGTGATGACGTCGTTCGCCGACCAATTTTATACGCTGGCAGGACAGGTTTGTCCAATTTGAGGGGAGAAGTGCCGTGCTGGGATAACTTCGACCTTTGATCAACAACGCGACAGAAACTAGATTTTTTCTTCCCCCTACTTTACAAAAATTCCCCACCGCCCGTAAGTTGACAGTACCCCGACAATGTGCCGAGGCGGGCGCAGTGCCGCCCCGAGCAGCAGGAGCATCCAATCATGCGCAAGCTCGGCATGAGCCCAAATGAAAAAAGCGAGACGTGTAGGCATCTACACCATTGACACTCAATGCCGAGCAAGGTATTATTCAAAACATGAGTTCGTGTAGATATCTATACGAACTCATGTTGCCAACCTTAAGTTAGAGCTTAAGGTTCAGAAGTGTCCCTCGACAAAAGGAAACCATGTCATCTTACACCATCTTTTCTCATTATATCACCCTGCGTATTGCTTCCTTGGAGGTGGTATGAACACGACAACCCTGAGTTCCCTCCTCAGCTCATGGGGTGACTTCATCAAGATTGTTGACGCCCATCCATTGGGTGGGATTATCTGCATGTTGATGCTTTGCGTAATTTCACTGGGCCGCTACCTTAAAGTAGCAAGTCGTCGACGTAGTCGCTAACTCAAGTTGCCACGCTGCACATAAAAGCAGCGTGGCATGAAAAACAAATTCGATGAAAAATAAATTAGAACCATTAAGCTCTGTAGCGGACCTTCATACAGTTCAGGTTTTTCGCGATAGCTCGCCGGAAATCGACATTGAAGGTAACGCGTATTCAATTTCCATTCGAGATATTGTCGGTCCTTGGCCGCTCTTTGTAAACGAGCTAACCAAAATTTTACTCACACCAGAGCAAAAGCAGCATTGTATTAAAAACGAAGATATTCTTATGCCTGGTCGTGGCGATCGCTATCCAGCTAGAATCATACAAGAGAATGAAAAGAATATAATTCCGGTTGGCCACATCACTGTTATTAGATCTACGGAACGTATAAATCCGAATTATCTAGCGTGGTATCTGAATCGAAATGAAACTCAGCAAGAGTTAGCAAAACTTTTGACTGGAACCAACATAAAATCACTAAATAAAAGCAAGCTAATGTCCATACCTATATATATGCCGGAACGACATGTGCAAGAATCCATATCTGAAATACAAAAACTATACTTCCAAAAAATTATCCTTCAGAAAAAACTGGCTATATTAGACGAAATTGAAGTCAAGGCCGTGTGTGAGAATATTTTCTCCAAAAAAGAGGATCTCCATGGATAGAAATAAAAATATCGGGGATGCAATAATTACTGCTAGCGATTCCTTAGATTCACTAATCCCCAGCAGTGAACATAAATATTACATATTGCCGATAATTTTTTTGCGACTTCTTTATGACTATATAGAGATTTTAAAAAATAGCGAAATGTCAAAAGATAACTATGAAACAGTAATCGACAAAGAAAAAATCAAAGATGTTCAGTCCAGAATATTTGCCTTCTTTAATGACAATAAAAAAGAAACACTATATGGAATTTTAGATGCAGTTGAAAACTGCTTTCCTGATAAGTTATCTTCAGTATTTTCTACTTTTAAATTTTCAACTAATCGTCTTGGCTCGAAAGAGCAGCAAAGTCTTGCGCTGGAAAATATAGTTAAAACGTTCGCACTTCCACCATTTAGCTTCAGCTCTTTTTTTGAATCAAAGAAGTCGCTAGGGGAGATATTTAAGAGCTCGATAGCATTATTAGCATTGCATTCAAAGGGAGATGTTGAATACATTACTCCACCTGAAATATCGATTTTGATTTCAAAAATTGTTTCACATAGCAAAGAACTGAAAAAAAACAGAAAATATTATGACCCTGCTTGTGGATCCGGCTCCCTGCTTTCGACTTGCGCAACAATGGAAAAAGAGCGCGGTAATGAAGTCGAAATATTTGGCCAAGAAAAAAATGGTGCCGCTTGGGCAATCGCTAAGTTAAATTTATTCTTGAGCGAAGCAGATAAAGTAACCGTCACTCTAAGTGACTCATTGCGCTCCCCGCCAGTTGACAATCATGGAAATTTAAGAAAATTCGATGTATCCGTGTCAAATCCACCATGGAATATGAAAAAATGGGGCGATGACATCTTAGACACGGACCCCTTCCAACGGTTTATTCTTGGAGCGCCAAAATCAAGTGCTGATTACGCTTTTATACTGCACATGCTGGCGATGTTAAATCCGCGAGGCGTTATGGCAACAGTAAGTCCGAACGGCTTACTATTTAGATCAGGAGGTGACGGTTTAATTAGAAGAAATCTGGTCGAGCATAACCTCATCGAGGCCATTATTACACTTCCTCAAAAGCTTTTTTACAATACAACGATTCCTGCAAACATCTTATTATTCAAAAAAGACAGAAAGGAAAGCGATATTTTTTTCATCAATTGGAATGAATCTGAATTTTTCTCCAAAGGAGTTAGCAGGCTGTCGCCTGCAGCAATCGATAAAATATCAGATTTATATATCCATAAAATTGAACTTGACGGCATTTCGCGTTTGGTTAGCATCGCCGAAATTCGTGGAAATGAGTACAACTTATCATCAAATAGATATATACAAAACGAAAGTACGAGGCAAGTGGTTGACTTAATTTCTTTGCGCAAAGAAAAACATGGGATTGAGCTCGCCCTTGAGGAAATATCCAAGAGACTAAATCAGGCGATTATCGATAGCGATGAAAGGAACAAATATCTTAACTTTGAGTGAAATGCGGTGATCAAGTAATTTCGGACACAACGATAGGTTCACGTTCTGCCATTTTCTGTTCGTAGACAGAGGGTGGCAGATTGCCCAATGCTGAATTGATGCGCTTGCAGTTGTAGAAGCCGATGATGTAGTCGGTGATGTCGGCTTTGGCCTCGGTGTGGTTGGCGTATTGACGCTGCCAGACCCGTTCCATCTTGAGGTTCAAGAAGAAGCGTTCAGCGACGGCGTTGTCCCAGCAGTTACCCTTGCGGCTCATGCTACAGACAAAGCCGTGGCTGGCCAGCAGGTCTTGGTAAAGCTCGCTGGCGTATTAACTGCCCCGGTCGGAATGGACGATCAATCCGGCTGCCGGCCGGCGCTGTTGGATGGCCATCGTCAACGCGTCGCAGACCAGCTTGGCTGGCATGCTTGGTGCCATGGCCCAGCCCACCACTTTGCGCGCGTACAAGTCCAGCACGGTTGCCAGATACAGCCAGCCGGCGCCGGTACGGATGTACGTGATGTCGCTGACGTACGCTAGGTTCGGCGCGCTCGGATTGAACTGTCGGTTCAGCACGTTGGCGGCCACTGGCAAGTCGTGCTTGCTGTCTGTCGTATGAACGAACTTGCGCTTCCAGACCAGCTTCAAAGCCTGCTGGCGCATCAAACTGCGCACCTTGTAGCGCCCGATGACGAACCCTGCGCTGGCCATGGCAGTGACCAGTCGGCGGCTTCCGTAGCTCTGATGGCTTGCCATAAACGCGGCCCGTAGATGAACGCTCGCTTTGCACAAAATCGGTTTAGCAGAACGACGCTGCGCCTCGTAAAAGCAGGATCGGCTCACGTCCAGGACGCGACAGCTGTGCTGGACTGGGATGGCCTCCTTTTGCAATTGGCGAATGAGCTTATGGGTCACTTCATTTCGCGGGCAAAGAAGGCCGAGGCCTTTTTTAAGATGGTAACGTCCTGCCGTAGTTGCTGATTCTCCAGCTCCAGTTGGCGGATTCTTTGCTGCTCGGCAGTGAGCGGCTTGCCGATGCCGGGCTGCCCGTTCTGCTCGGCACTGTACTGCTGCAGCCAGCGACGGATCGCGGTCTGGCCGATGCCCATGCTTTCGCTGACGTTCTGGACGCTCTGGCCCTGCTCATTGATCAGCCGGACCACTTCCAGTTTCAGGCTCGGCTCGAAGGTTCTACGTTTTCTTGTTGTCATGCTTTTTCCTCAGATGGTGGATTTTCCACCTATTGAGGTGTCCGGGCAAATTAAACCACTACAGAAAGATTACATACGCGGACAGCCCCCTAGTTTCTATCCTATCTGACTTGGCCCAGCACCAGTCATCAGTCACATACGATGCGCCCAGATCTTCCACTTATAGCTCACCGATATTTACCTTGGCACCATCTCAAGTAGATGTTCAAGTATGCTATTCAGGCAAATTCCAAGTGCCCTCTCCTCACGGTCTACCTCTTTAAACCCTAAGACCATATTCCGCAGCGCCGGCTCCAATGGGCTATCCGCATCAACATAGCTTCGGTAATTGTTGTGCATATCCTGCACCTCATGGGCGTACCACTGATAGCGCTCAGGTAAAGCAAAGAAGTCAACGTGCCTACGCACCACCTCCCTTCTCGCTTCAACATTAATCTTAATATCCCCCAATGCAACTGGCCTATCATAAGCCAAAATATTATCCAATCTAAATTTTACTGCTTTTTCCGGAAATTTAAATGGATGAGGCAATTTTTCAGATAAAGGATCATCTTGCAGCTTAACCCCCGAATTACACTGATGGCACGATGGAATCAAATTATGAATAGATATTCCCAAATAGGGATATTTTGCACGCGGGTAGTAATGATCAAGTGGAGGCCGCATTTCCAATTTCCTCACGCTGCTTTTTTTCTTCGGAAGTACATCATAATGGAAATTCACATGATTGATATTACAATAGGGGCAAAGGCGAATATCATAAGCTTTCACCAAAAGATACGCGCTCCATTGCGATCGAGATTTGGAGAAGTCATCATAATCGAACGATTTCCTAACTGCATGGAGAATATAGGTTTTATCATGATCATAATTTTTACTTCTCGCAGATGGATTTTTTTGCGCATAAGAATGAAAAATAGGAAATTTATCTTCAATTTCTCGAATACATCTTCTTATTTCCGCGACACTTCCGGCAAGTAGTGATGAAATGTTGTCTTCCAGATAAATCTTTAATTCGAGAGTGGTGTTATTTATTCCCAACGGAATGATCGGAATATTTGCAAATTCCGTGTCGATATTTTCTAAAGTTAATTTTTCAAGCGCCGCAAGATGCTTGCTAAGGATAGTCGCATTAATTCGCTTCAATCTAATCAAAATTATTTCCCCTGTTTGATTCGTTCGGTAAGATATTGGCGAACTTTATCATCCGCCAGTGCTGCAGCAGTTAGCAAGGCTTCAGATTTGCTAATTTTTCCCTCACCATCACCAAAATAGGAAGTTAATTTAACAAGTGCAGGATTTGTAATTTCTCCCGACAAATCCACAACGTCGTATACCTTTTCCAATAAACTCTTTGGACCTAATCCAAAACCATTGATGGTTCTGGATTTGTCGATATCGATCAGGGAATTGGGAGGAGTATCGGCAGCAATTATGAGTGAATGAGAAGACACAACAATGTGAGCACGAGCAGCCAAGCCGGGGAACGCTTTAACCAGTCTCAATATCCTTCCGATGTATTCACGTTGCCACTTGGGATGAAGAAACATTTCTCCCTCATCGATGAGCAGAAAAAAAGGGGCGATCGATTTCTTATTTATACTGAGCTCTTTCAACGCACCATGTAGTGCTGCACTAAATACTGCCAGCGCCGATTCTCCTGAACTCAGGTTTGCAATTGAGAACACCGCTAACCCTAGCCTACTGCAACGCCCAAGTGCATCCCGATCCGGCAGAAATTTTTCAAGATTAGTTTCGAATATTCTTGGTGTTGCCTGAATCGCCCCGCGCTTGCGCGATGTCAGCCATTCAGTTAATGCCCGCATAGTTTTCAAGATTGGCTGCAATTTTGGGTAGTCCAGCTCCACCCTAGATTGAAACTGAAGCGTAATTTCGTTGAGGAGAAATTTCCTTCGCTGGAGCGACAATCTTCTTGCAGAGAATTCTTCAAAATTTTTGAATGCACGATCCAATTCCGTATGGATCAGTTCGAAGATAATCTTTGCCAAGTGATTTATCCAAGTATTCGGTAGCCGATTAGATTCTCCCCTTGACTCAGCAATACTGCAAAGTACTCGTAGCTCCAGCGTCTGGCTCCTAAGTGAGTTTCGACCGCTCTTCCACAACAAGTCCCTCAAAAACCTGCCAGCGTCAATCTTTGAGAAGACATCCGAAAGTCGCTCGCATATTTCTTGGATTGACAGCAAGTTATGGGTGATGCCCATTTTTGCACGTCGAACAACGCTATCGGGAAGATCTCTTTGTAGCTCTAGCAAAGCCAACCCATCAAGCTGGTTGAGCTCACCATATCGGGGTGACACATCACGACATTCTTCAACAGAAAGCATTGCTGTTCGACGCGCAGATTCAAAAGGAGAACTTGTATAGAAGATCGAGTGCAACACTATTTGCGCGTCATCAACACGCGTCACAGCGGCTCCCACAATTTCATGGTCATTCACTCCTGGTGAGGCGTAGAAAAAAAGCTGTTTCCTATGAGAGTAAAGAACCGAGACTTCACCGGCACCGGTTTTACTTGCAAATCCGGCAGCAATACGAAGAAGAATATCTGTCTTTCCCGATCCATTCACTCCAAACAATGTATGAAAGGATGCGATACCCTGCTCCAAGCTACGAGGCATCTTTTGCCCATCCATAGAAGTGATGGTGATACGCTGATCTGACACTGAAACGTCATAGTCGTTGCTAAGAAAAATGGGCAGCGGGCCATTTTCGGAGGGGACGATTAGCAAATGAAGGACTGCTTGAGATGGAATTTTTTTCAGCATAATTTAAGTGGATTGGTGAATGTAATATTGCCAAATACACATTTCCATCAATAGTAGTTGCGCAGGAGCACGACAATAAACTATTATTACCTAAAAAGAAATCCCATTACCAGCGCCGATCCGACTGATCCACGTCGTTCAACTACCTATTGAGGTCTACTCATGGCACATCTGGCCGCCTCAACTTGGGAAAAATTGGACCTGCACGTCCATACGGCAGCTTCAATTGCCCATAACGATTAAGGCCGCGACGACGAAACGTGGGAGCGATTTCTCAACGACTTGGAGAGAATTAATACCGAATTCAAAGTCATTCTGAGCAATGACTATTTGCCACTATCCCTCTAACATGAAACAGAAATGACTCATCCAGAACCAGTCCAAAAAGGTAACCCTCATAAATTGTCGCTTGACCAGCACACATTCCCAACCAAGAGTATTATAAGATTTTCCGAGGGCGGTGGGGTTGAAGTCCACGAAAAACGAGTCGGCCGCACATTACGCCGTCTTCCAAAAGACGTCTTGTTTTGTGCGAGACGCTTATGGGATCACAAGTCCGAAATCGGATACATGCGAGATATTGAAAATCCATTCCAGTCATTGATCGACAACCTATTAGGAGGGAAACGGAACCTATCTGCAGACAACCATTCACTAATTACAGATTTTTATTTTCTTTGGAATCTTCGTCAAAGAGTCCGGATGGAAGAGCCAATACATTCACAACTTCCTGGTTGGACGCCAGAGAGAGTAATTAGGAAGAAAGACACTCAAGAAAAGTTGGAAGGAAAGGGCATTCTTTTTTGGGATGAAAACGGTGAGATCCCCAATCGAATACTCACTGGAACTAGCTTGCAAATGCAGTTGTGGGCCGAGCGCGAGCGGATGCCGGTTACCAGGTGGGGTGTCATAGAAACCCTGCCTGGACAGGGCGAGTTCCTAGTTCCCGATAACCTCTGTCAGCACACACTCATACCAATCTCTCCGAACGTCTGTCTTGCGGCTAACAATCCGGATCAATTTGTCGATATGTCGTTTGTAGCATGGTACAACGGTTTGGCGGTCGAAAACTCCGATAACTACTATTTCGCACGAAACATAAAGGATTGCCCAATTTTGAAACATACGACTCTACGAACTGAACTTAAGGATGTAGGGCTGCTCAAATCTGCGCGAAGGGCTTAGAGGGTGTAGACAAAATCAACGCTTAAAAGCGAGTCTGTTGAGTAGCATACGTGCTTCAGCCAACCACACCCAAGCTGCCGAAACAGTGAATTTGCGGTCGTGATGCGTCACTCTGCGGCACCAGCGTTCCATCCACGCGTGTGTCCGTTCGGCGACCCAACGCATGGGCAGGACCCTGAACCCGGCATGCGCAACCGCAGCATCTTCAGGGGGCGTCTTGGGTTCGTGCAGCGTTCGGTCGTCCCATTGGCTGGATGACTGAATCGCCACCAGTAGCTTAGACTTTCCTGATCCATGGTTCTCGGACGATGAGAATCACGGATCGTGTCCGAGGTCTGGGTTTCGTGCCAGGCACCAGGTGTGCGATCTCGTAGCTGCCTAATCCAACGACGAGATCGGGTCTGGCCAGTCTATCTCCCCTGCCCTGCAGAGACTCCTGCAGCACTCAAGTAAAAGCTTGCCTGCCCTCGCCATAATGGACAACGAAGGATGTCATATCCAGCAGGGTGAGCAGATTTGCTGCATCGGCCAGCTCCTCCTCTAACCGAATAATGCGCTTTTGAGTGCGCCGTCACGACAATCTGACTGATCATTACGCTTCGCTTCCAGGCGGATTGACTGTTGGAGCGACGACTGTGAAGCCGTGATGTTCGAGAACAGCCCGGCACACGGCGAGGAAGGCTGGTACATCCAAGTCGTGTTTGGCATCGTTGACGCGCCAGCCACAGATTTTGAAGTCAGCCGGGCCGAGGCCGTCGCCGACGTGGTCGACCGTTGGCAGCAGGGCGAAGTCGTGTTTGTAGGTCCGGCCGCCCTCTGCAGAGTCGGCGTTATCGTAGGTGCCTAATAACGTCCAGTCGAGCGGCTCGCCGCTATAGGCGTCACACCCACTGCTTGCCCCCACTGCCGCGTGAATAGCGATCCGGTAAGCTTCGCCGATCGCAGTGGCATTGCCACGCTTGCGGTCGCGCTTTACATGGGCCTGCGCCTTGTGTACCAACCAGCGCTGGTAGGCCGTTGGTTCGACGACGCCGACAAGGAAGGTGGGAAGCGCGTATTTTCTTGGCACGGTATCTCCATCATGTTTCTTGAGGACATGATACCCGACTGCCCCGCATAAATATAATGCTGGTTCGGCAACACGGTCCTAAGGACTGCGCGACCTTGGCCCAGTCCGACTATGCACCAGACCGGATCTGCCATGCATCAAAAAAAATCCATTTTCGGAATCAAGGCTTACCTAAGGGCTCGATGGCACCTCGTCTGTCGGCGTGGGTAGCCGCAGAGCCATTGGGCAGCACACATTTCGGACCAGATTTAGGACATCAGACCAACTTGAAACCACTCCAAGCCGCTGCCACGACGCCGACAACCGCGATAGCGACCCCAGCAGGGCGATTCCTTAGCCACGCACGGGCAATCCACCTGACGGGATGGCGCTCGGCAAAACGCAGTTCGCCGTAAAGCTCTTTGAAATCCCGAACTTGTATACGCGCTGTGACTGCCATTTTCTCTGCGTCCGAGAGCGCCGCGCGCAGATAGCGAGGTAGATCATGCTCGGTGATTGTTTGAGCCCAGGTCGTCACTTCCTTGAGGTTGCCTGCAAGGATGGAACGCGATACGCCAGCTGACTTGTCCTTGTCCGTAAAGTCAAATTCCAATCCAAACCTTTCATAGAATCGATTTCGTCGGATCCTGTTTTGCGGATCGCCAGCATCACCGGCCAATAGAGTCACTTCCCGCACGGGGGTATCAGGCCATTGTTTCGCCCATGCTACAATTTCATTCATCAAATAGGTCCCCAGCCGCCCTCCCCTCAACCGTGGCGGGTCTACTCTGACATATCCGCCTGTGCTCAGGCTCGAGGAGGTGATCGAAATACCGTCGAAGCCCTTGTCGTAAAAGCCCAAGAATTCGCCATCCGGGATATCGGAAGCAGTTCCGGCGCTTAGATCCCAATAGAAAACGCTGATCTTGCCGCGATGGATTTCATTGGTGCGTGGATCCCGCTCCAGCTCCTCCTTCCTTTCGATAAGTATCCAGTCGACGCGCCCAGCATCTGTGGAGTCAGCGACGCGCTTGATCTCAAGCATGCGGACATCAGGCTTCCTGCGAGTTTGTCCATGGCCCTGGGGCCGAAATGATGAAGTGATCAAGGTTATTCCAAATAGGTTGTTTCCATCAACGACCGACCGCTAAAAATCGATCCTCGCGGTCGTGAGATTCAGTTTCAGTTGAAAGTTGACGCGGCCAGCCGCCACAAAGCTTCATCGCAAGCGGCTGCCTGTATCGGCTTTACCTCTTCAACTTGCTCTTTTCCGCCTCGACGTCCGCTCGCTCCGCACTTCGAGTCCAATCCTCTGAGATTGCTATCAGCATCGCTGATGTTCGGCGGTACTTCAGCGTCGCGTCCGCCCATGCTTTGTAACGCGTCGCAAGTTGGTACTCCTGCTCTCCGCCCTCGTTGATGCCCTTACTATATGCGCCACGCTTATTAAAGCACTCGATCATCAGTCCACTTTCGATCTGCACAGACGCCTCCGCTTCGATCACTTTGCATACTGCTGAAGGAGGCCAGAAGTGTTCGTCGACGTCTTGAGGAGCATAAGCCAGAACGAAACCAATCCGGTTATCCCCAATATCAACGAGATCCTTGGCTGCAGCCAGAACTCTTACAGTCTTCACCCAATCGGATAGCATATTCGCGTCGATCTTCCCGTCAAGCAAACCGGGCACAATCTTGAATTCCGAAAGCAAGTCGTACGATGTATTTGCCCGCGCCTTCGCCTCCTCAGTGAGAATTTGATCGGCGGGCGCGCTTTTGCCCCTGAAAACATGGGACAGCACATCGACGAACATCTCAGGGTCTGATGCCAACAAATCGTAGATGACCAATGGTTCTCGCTCTTGACGCAACAGTGGCAAGTAGGCGTATTCCGCATTGGCGATCTGCCTCTTTTCGACATCAGTGCGCGTTCGCAGTTCCTTCAATGCCAGTCCGATGTAATAGGGAAGCATGTTCCCCATGCGCTCGAATCCCTCGGCCGCCTGGCCAACACCCGAGGCAAGCATGTCCATCAGCAGGCCCGACGGTACGTCTTTACTTCTCCTCTGCATCCAGCCCAGTACTTCAATGTCCCGACCAACGCTTCGGTATTGGTCGATCGCAAACAGAAGATCGTCCACGGATCCTTCGATGGGCAACATGCTCAGGTGATGCCAATATTGTTCCCGCACCTCGCCGCCGAGGACTTCGACATAGGCCCAAGTCTCCCGAGTGCTTGGCCAACCTAGTAGGAGTTTGGCCTTTGCCGTGTTATCCGGGACTTGCGACAGAACACGATCCTGGAAGCGGTTCATCCATTGGTCGCCGAATCTGTTGAAACCATGTGTCGAGACGTAATATGAAAGGCTCGGTGGTGCGTTAGGGTCCAGAGCGCCCTCCATCAACTCGAACATTTGCTCGAGTGAACACGGAATCTGACCCAAGGTTTGGCCGAGAAGTTCCGGCAATTTAACCATCTTCGAGAGCTTCAGAATGCCAGGCACGCCGTCTCGCCCAAGCACGCGCTGGAGGACGTCCTTGCGCAAGTTTTGTGAGTCGTCGAGCACTTCTGCACCCGGGATGTACTTGCCAACATGCGGCGTCCAGTCATCAAAAGCATGGCGGTCAGACACAAGAGGATCGGTAGGACGATGACGTTCGACCAGATCTTTCATAGCGGTAAGCTCCTCGCCTCTCAACGCCCAGTCAGAACCACCGAAGTATTCATTGCGCGTCGCCTCATCTTTGAGGGCATGCCAAATCGCATTGCCTTCAGCAACGCTGTGTGCAACGAGATAGATGTCGATGTGGGCGAGCACCTTCGCCCGATTTAACGGCTGTAATTTGCCGATCTTGTTGACAAAGGTTCCTAGACGGTCCTCGTCGTCGCCAGCTGCGCCAAGGGCTCGCTCGACGACCGCGGTTTCAAAGTCCCACACCAATCCGTAAGTAATCTCTTCGAGCTTTTCCGGCGCCAGGTCGCGTAGCTTTGGATGCTGGGTAGGAGTGGTCGAGTCCATACTTGAGGGTAGAAGCTTTTTTAGCAGTTGCCACCCGACCTCGGGACATTCCGCCAAGACTGAATCAAGGCATGCGATGCGCTGAGGCTGCAATGCATATGTGTTGGGCGCCCACCCCAATAAAATGTCGCGCAGGCTGTTGATGGGTCGGTTGACGTGATTCGATTCCGGTTCCGGATCCAGTTGTCCAAGCTTGGCCAAGACCACTGCGGCACGGTTTAGATATCGGGGGTCCCAGGCTATAGTCTCCAACGCCCAAAGAAAACGTACATGTGGACTAGACGGGCCGAAAAAGTGCTTTTCCTCTGACTCAAAGATCTGTGCCAACTGCTCCGGGGCGCCCGCGAGCATAGACTCGAGGGCCTGCAAAAAAGGGTTTGGGGCGGCCTCCGCGATCAACGCGGTCTGGTCGCCAAGGCATACTATCGAATGGTGCAGTCTCCCCCATTCGGGCAACGCATTAATCACATCGTCGACGTACCTCTGCGGCGACTTACCCTTGACGTACAGGTCTGCCACCTCATGCATTGACGCGATGATCAGCAGTGTCAACGCAAGACCATCGCGTAACCATTGACTATAGTCTGACGACGCAAGTCTAGCCTGATTGAATTTTTGCTCTCGAGACGGCTGTTCGGGCTGTGTGCCGAAGACCTTGATAATGGCATCGCGTAGCCGCGTCAGGTCGTCATCGGTAAGCTGCCGGCCGTAGAAATAGAAGGCGTCCACCGGAGCGCGTACCTGCCACACCTCAGCCTCTCTGTCGACAGGGCGATCTGGCATGCCGAGCGTGGGCATTAGGATCCCCTCAAGCATGCCATAGGTGGCATAGCCGCCAAGCTCTTTGAGCACATCGCAGTCGGCGGGGACGTCGCTAGACCAACCACCGGCGAGAAGCGCTGGTTTAAGTGCAGTCGCATGCCCCACCCATACGGGATCGGCAACGGGCGCGTTTTTGATGAGGCGTTTCAGGATAGTCAGGCTGCGTCCACAGCGATGCGCCAGCTCGTAGCCCTGCCCATGATCAAGCCCCATATCGATGAAGCCGGGCACCATGCCTGAAGCCGTCGGCCGTTTTAGCACGGGGCCGCGTCTGGCCTGTGCGCCCGTTGCAGCGGACAAGGTGGGGCAATTCTTGGAGAGCATTCCTGCTAGTGATTCGGCAGTGCCCGTAGCGATGACGACCAAATTGGATTTCATCGCTAAGAAGCGGGCGGCGGCATCGGTGCGAACGATCAACGTCCTGGACTCCAGCGATTCACGCACGCTAGGCTCCGCACGGCGGATCGCCGCAACCGCGAAAGCTATAACCTCCTCGGACGTCTCGGCGCCAAGCATGAAGGATTCGGGTTGCCCGAGAAGTTTGGCAATCAGCGCGTCGGCCTCCTGCTGTCTATCAGCGATGACAAGTTTCTCACTGAGCTGCGGCTTATACTGTGTACTGAATTCCTCCCAATACTCGTCGGTGCTCAAGGCATCGTGTTTCGGAGCTAACTTAAGGACATCGCGAGCGTAACGAGCAGCAATGGCCGGATGATCGTCGAGCCAGTGGACCAAAGACGAACCGTCAAGGTATCGGACATCCTTCCACTTCCCTTCGTTACGGCGCTCATCCTCCCATTCGGGGATCTTTTTAGCGGGCGTGTCCCAACATTCCAGATTGACTAGGACGAGCGTATTCTCGGCCATCTCGGCATCCGAGGTTTGGCCGGTCCGCTTGTTATAGTCGTTGTCGGCCTTCTTAGCACCAGGACCGGTACCAAATTCCCATTTGGACTTACCCTCTGGAACAAGGCCCTTCGCCATTTCCGTTTCCAGGTCGCCATCCCACCCGCGAACCTGACTGGCCTCGCCATTTGGGAAGCGAAATCGCGACGCATCGACGATCGTAGCGCGGATCAGGTCTGACACCATGGCCGGCAACTTCTCGCGAGCGTTCAGGAAGCTTGCCCAATTATCTAGGGCGATTGTGTCGATCCATTGCATGCCGCTCTCTCTCTTCTCTTATGGCGCGTAGCGCCTTCGATATTAATTGATTAACGCGCGTTGAGAACTCTGAATCCACCTCGATGCGTCAGCCACTTATTTGACCGCGCAATCGTACACCGTCGAGGTTCTCTGCAACAGAGTTTTCTATGACTTGAATCGCCATCTTTAGCTTAGGCCCTCTTGAGTCATAGTTTTAAAGCTATGAAAAACCGATCGATCGTGTTAGTGGCCAGTGTGTCCTTCCAATCTCGTAGCGGCCTGATTCAACGACAAGATCGGGTACGAGCCGTCTGTCCCCCGGTACGCCGTCGCAATAAGAGCGTGATGTTGCAGTGAAACGGAAAACTACGGGGGGTTCCCAACTCTCTTTTCCAATTAGGGACGCCCACACAATACTGAAAAAATAATACGCTAAGGATTTCCGCCGGTCCGAAGCGGACGGAATTTTCGTTCTTCAAAGTTCCGACTCCGCTCCCAAACATAGTCACCGGTTACATTGATATGTTACCTGGGAACTATTCGTGTCAGCTTAGTGTTAAGCTATGACAATCAAAACTATAGGGGGAATTATGAAACGTAGAGCACTGCTTATCGGAAATACCGGGGGACTTGATGGTATCGGCGTTGATATTAAACACACGGCTAGATTCTTGATGAGTAGCCGCGGTGGTCAGTGGTATTCGTCTGAGATAACAACACTAATGGACCCGTCTAAGAAGCTCGCTACTGAGACAATCGCCCGAATCCGCGCCGAGAAGCCCGATTACACGTTTTTCCTTTTCACCGGGCACGGAAGCCACTACGGCCAAACCGAACTCTGCGTGAACGACAAAGAAACGATTCTGGAATCAGATCTGAACGGTATGGGTGATCGTCAGTTGAGCATATTTGACTGCTGCAGGGTTGAACGCCCACTTGTAAAGGCCACAAACGAATCGTACCGGTCTATCGCCATGGATTCCATGGATGCCACGCGAGATCGGTATGGCATGCGAATTATGCAGGCCGCGAAGTACCATGCAAAACTCTACGCATGCTCTGTTAATGAATTCTCTTATGACACACCAGATGGAGCGATGTACCTTTCGAATCTTCTGCGCGCGGCGGCTTCTTTCCCGGTAGGTTACTCGACCGTGTCCGTTGAGGAAGCCCATGCAACTGCGCGAGAAAAGACGATCGCGGCCGCCGCTCGTGACGGTAAAAAACAGACGCCGGCCGCATCGCAGGCAAAACTGCCACGCGACATGCAACTGATTCTGTCTATTAAATGATTGCCGTTTCGGAGACGATTCCATTGCCTAATTCAAACTGCACCGCTGCGCTACCAGAGGCCCAAGTCACGGAGAAAAATTTACCCAAACATTTTTCCCTTACGGCCGGGGCACACGATCCAGAATTAGGGAAGACAATCAAGGACATTGTTATGTGTTCTGAATTGTTCATAGTTTACGTGGATACCGAACTCAATATTCAGTGGTTCACACTGGATGCACATACCTCGCCAGACTACTGTGGTGACGTCCTCAATTTAGTGGCAAAACTTGAGGCCGAATCGAACTTCATTACCGACAAGCAGATGTTGTTCAATTACCGAAAAAGGATCGGTGAAGGCTTGGCGAGATGTCTTTCATGTTACCCAAAAGAAACTGCGCTCGCTGCACTCAAGGAAGTCGCAGCTGAATTGAAGGCGCGAAACAAGGAGGTCTCTTGGGGTTGGTATTTCCAAGCGTCTTACTGGGTCACTCTTGTCTTGGCAATGGTTTTCGTCCTTTTTTGGTTTGCGCGCGACAGTCTTCGTGCAGCCATCACACCGATAGCTTTTGAGGTTGTCCTCGGCGCGATTTGCGGAACTTTCGGGTCGTTGTTTTCTGTAACGGCCCGGAGCAATCGCCTCACGTTTGACGCAAATGCAGGCAAAACACTTCACATGCTCGAAGGTTTAGCGCGAGTGGCCGCCGGCTTCATCGGAGCGTTGTTAATGGCTTTAGCAATCAAGGCTGGCCTAATCCTTGGGGGGACAACATTTTCGGGCAATCAACTAGCACTGCTGCTGTGCATTTGCATTGCAGCAGGTGCTAGCGAGCGTATTGTTCCATCGTTGATATCCTCCGTGGAGAAGGCAACTTCGCGTTCAGACGGCGAACGTAAAGAAGAAGACGGGAAATAAACCATCCTTTACCAGGGTGTTGAGCTAATCGCCGTGCCCGTTAAGCGGTACGGCGATTAGTTCAAGACCCTGGTAACGTAGTATTTTTCAGTAACGTAGCCAAGATCAGCCCTCCAATTACCACCGTGGCAAGCGGTCGCTGCACTTCGGCGTCAGCACCGTTAGCCAATGCCATCGGGACAGATCCATGCAACGCGACCAATACAATCAAAAGTATTGGCCGAAGACGCCGCAAAACACCTGTTTGGCGTCAGGTTACCTGCGAAACTGGTAGTTAGAAATAAAATTCTTTGCTTAGCAATCAAATTCCAATAGTGTTCGCCCAATACAGTAAGTCGGCAAGCTTACTGTTCATCGCTGCGAAATACATATGATCTTCTCCGATTGGATTTACCAAATTTAATCGATTCAGCTTCTGGAGGATCGCGAACTTTCTATTGTTTTCGGGATCAGGGGTGATGCTTTGATTCGGAGCTGGTGGTTGAGGCTCAAACTAGGATCAAGCGGAAACTCATAGCTAGCCGTCTTAAACAGAGCCTTAATTTGTTTTAGATTTCGTAACTGGATGGGTGGCGCAACTTTACGCGATGATGTAAACGCCTTGACGTTTGTTTTGAAAATAGTCCGCTATTCCCACTCCCCTAGTGATTGGTCGATATGTGCATAAATGCTCAGGAAAGTGGCGCTAACTAAACGATTGGCTGTGTCTGGTTATGGGGAGGGAAGGTCAAGGGTGATTAAACAGATTCAAAATCCAGGCCATGAAATGGGGGCACTTGTACTGCCGATATTGGGAGTCGATTCCGCTGCGCTGTAGGAGCCAATACTTACAAATTGCAAATCAGCACACCAGCGACTACCCACTGGACCGAAAGGGCCCCATCCGTACCAAAAAGTGAAGATTAGCCACCTGTAGAAGTAGGCGGAAGCATAGCATGAATGTCTGACATTACTGACGATGAGGTTCCCGGTTTGAAGCTTGGCCTGCTCTGCCGCAGGTTTGAGTATCTCATCTTCGTTCACAGCAATGCAAACGTTTAGTGCGGTCTCGAAAATCTCTGTATTCATCACCGCTATAATGTCTGGAGGAACTTGTCGTCCCACCCCGGAAATTTTGCAGCCAAGAGTCTTTGCGAAGTATTTAAAAAGATTTACCTGTTCAATTCTCCAGTTATCTCCGTAGACGGATTCGAAATCGATTTGCCGTCGAATTAACAAATCAGCCTGGTGAGCATCCACATATTGAATAAATTTTTCGTATGCGCGATCAATCGGCTGTGTCTTGTGGTTATTGCACGGAGCGCAGAGGTTATTAGGCCATTTTACCAACTTCGAGTCCGGTCCTTGAAGGATGACGACAGTGTCATCACTACGAAGATAGTTAAGCGATGCCGACGTAAAGGAATCACCTCGGCCGTGTACTCGCACGAGGTCTGATTTCTTGATCTTGTGTTCGGCTGTTGTCGCGGGGTTTCCACATATCCAGCAAGCACCCATTTCTAATCCAACGTAAATAAGATGTCATATCCAATAGGTATTTCAAAGAAATTTCACCTAATGTCGAGCTTTCGGTTCAAGCCTCGATGGTAGAAAGTAAGATCGATGTAATAACCTCCAACGCAAAACAAAGGCCTGCAAGGTTCTTGCCGGTCAAATTTATTTGACTGTACATGGCGCCGATATACCCGCGATGCTGGCAACTTACGAACGACCACTCTTGGTGATAATTCGGCTACTATGCGCGAAGCATTTATCAGTATCCCCTTATACCTGTTGGATAGTGCCTGATAGTTCACTATTGTACAAGAAATCTTCACAAAGACCCGTCGCTGAAGTACCTTCGCCTCTTCCACATGGAGCTACATGTGGAATGCTTTTTGGCTGAGACCTGCCCGATTGAATCGATACCTCATGTAACCGGTGATGTTGTCTTCATGGGAAGAAATCAATAATTACCTATCTGATAATTCACACCTTCACAAGTCGGTTAGCGATGCCATATTAATTTCATCCAGCGATTGTGCAGGGTCATCAATTAGCACGAAGGCACTTTCTGCACATATCCAATTTAGCGACAATAAGAATGATAGACTTAACGCAGAAAGCCGCCCAGAACTCATTGCTCGTGTCCCATCAAGCGCAAGACCTATTAAACCAGGGATGACGCCAAACAGGACATCTTCAACGACATCGAGATGTTCTACAATCCCAAGCGTCGTCACGGGTTTAATGACAGGCTTTCGCCAACAGAGATTAAGCGAAGGTACTTTGAACGGCTCGCGGGTGCCTATCAGACTAGTGGTGATTCAACTGTTAGTTAAATTCTAGCAATCTCCCTGTATAATCCGACCACAACTTCGATTTGGCTGAAGAGAGACGTATTGCCCTGCGCCGCCGCGCTGGCGTAACTGCATCGTCCGCAAGAAGCCAAGTTCGCATAGACATCATTGTGCAAGCTAAATACCACGTTCAGAAGGCTAAGGATGGGACAAGAATTTTTGCTGCAATTTCTTGAAGTCGGCGTCATCGACCTCGGTAGCGACGATAGCAAACTAGAAAAACTTCGAGAGACGGCTAAAGACCTGTCTGCAGCCCTACGGCAAGCTCCCCCGAAAACGTCGAGCTTCACGATGGCTGCAGCCGACCCAGTAATTGCATCGACCGATCCAACGATCGTCGAAGCCATGGAGGCTCTCAAGAAGCAGTGGCAGACGATTTCCAATACCCACCGTAGTCCGCCGGTCGCCATCCTTCGTGCCATCCTGCTCGACGCCATCATGCAGGCCGCGCGGGCGGATGATGCGATCGCCGTAGCGTTTGTCAATACTGCGCGTAATGCCCTCGCTCACGCCTCGGTCGCCGATGAAGCGGACATCTGGCGCACTGCTGTCAGCGAAATTGAAACTAAGGTAGATTCACGCGCTGAAGCCGAATGGGCAACGCCCGAGATGATTTCGGTCAAGCCGTTGAAATATGTCCCGCCGAATCCCAAGGGAGTGGACTACGAAGTAGCCAGTATTGATAAAGAAAAGCTGCAGGCGCACATTCTCTCCGCCTCTGGCCCTTGGGGCGGTGGGAAGCAAAACCGGTATTGGATACATAACAATCCTCAAGAATGGGGCCAAGACTTTGCAGGGCTGATGTCCGCGGCAATAGCTGAAGCAGTCGATGCTGTGACCTCCCAACTTAAACCGCCTTCAGTAGACATCAAGTCGCCCCTTTCGGCCCTGGCGAATGCGGTTTCTAGCCATGTTAGCGACGCGCTAGATGGCTTCAGTGGCGCGACCACGGGGCTGCAGCGCCGCACAAACCTCCTATGGTGGAAAGAGGCGATGTATTCCCCCAGCGCCCACGAGAGTTATCAGGACCTGCCGCTGTTTGAAGCAGCCGCTCTCATGGCGTTGGACCTGCACGAACAGGTGCCGACATATTCGCCAGCGAGTGTCTCAGCCCTGCTACGACAGACGATTCAGGCGCTTCCCGTAGGAGACGGCGGTCAGGACGCCAGCCCACGCGGATTTGCGAGCCTGGTACAAGGCGCAATCAGCTCCACACACATGGAACCATTCCGAGCGCTGGCAGCAGCGTATGCACCTGCTCCCGAGGGCCGTGGACCTTTGCTGTCGCTCATTGGGAATCCTCGGGAAGCTAAAGCTATCGAGTCGGAAAACCTCCGCGATTATGTCGGCGTGGACGCGTCAACGGTCATGAGCCCATCCGAGTGGGGCACGCACCTGTTCCGAGAGCTGCAGGCCGCGCGCGCCACCAGCCCAACCAATCGCGCCGCGAAGAAATAGGTGGCTCATGGACGGCTGCCGACACCTGCATTGTTTTGCGGACGACAACATCACCTGCACGCTTGGCCACCTCAGGAAGGATCAGTGCCCTGAGTGGCAAGGCTCGAATGACGCTCCAGCTTCCGCCTTGCCGGAAGCTGGCCAAACGCTCCTTCCATGGAGTGGTTCGGCCATGGGGCCAAAAGACCTCAACTTTCTGAGCGGGGTTGGGAAGCCAATTACTGTTGCCATCGTCGGCCCGGAGAGTGCCGGCAAGACCACGATCTTGGGTGCGTTCTACCAGCTCCTTTGGCAAGGCAAACTGACCACCGACGCGCACAGCTTCAGCAATTCCTATACCCTTAATGGCTGGGAAGCCGTTGCGTCCGCACTGCGCTGGAAGCCAGATACCCCCCCAAGCTTCCCGCCACACACGCCCAGCAGCGAAGCGCGCGCACCCGGCATGCTGCATCTCGGTTTCCGTCTCGAGAATGGTTCTCTTCGCGATTTCATTTTCGCCGATGCCCCTGGCGAATGGTTCCAGAAATGGGCAATCGACGAGCGGGCCGCCGACGCCCAAGGCGCCGCCTGGATCGCGCGAAACGCTGACATCACCCTGCTGGTGGCCGACAGTGAAGCGCTCTCTGGCCCCAAGCTTGGCACCGCGCGCAACGACTTTCAATTGCTCGCGCAACGTGCGATCGCGAACGCCCATGGTCGCCCCATCGCGTTGGTTTGGACTAAGGGTGACCTTCCAGTCCCCCCCGTCTTGGAAGCTAAGATCCGCAGTATGTTAGCCTCGGTGTCGCCGGTGGTTCCAGAGTTCACTGTAAGCGTGCACGGGGCTGACGACGAAGCCGTTGTTGACGGCTTCCGCCAGCTGTTCGGGTGGATTCTTGAAGCGAAGCGGCCGGGCTTAAATTTGCCAGCGACCGACGCACCAGGGCACGACCCACTTTTCCGAATTGGCAGGAGATAGGCATTGGGAGAACAACACACCATCTTGCTAGTCGGTGAATCCGGCGTAGGTAAAACTCACTACGGCGCCCAGTTCTTGAAGCGCCTGTCGGTCCAGACCTGCGCTCTCAAGGCAGCCGTTGCTCCGTCGAACGTGACGCCATTTGCTACGGCGCTGAGTTGCTTGACCGAGGGACTGGCAACCCACCATACGCCAGCGGATTCTTACGTTGAGAGCGTATGGCCAATTCGTGATGATGCCGGCCGCGTCGCAGATCTGGTGTGGCCCGATTATGGTGGGGAACAAGTGCGCAATCTTGCCGTCCAGCGTCAAATTCCAGAGGCCTGGCGGGAACGCGTACTCAGCGCCACGGATTGGGTTTTACTGATTCGACTGCAGTCGATTCGGGTGGAAGATGATCTGTTTTCCCGGCCTTTGCAGAAACTGAGCGAGTTGAAGCCCCTGCCGACAACAGCGGCTCACGCCATCTCAGACCAAGCCAGGATGATTGAGCTCCTTCAAATCCTGCTTTATCTGGGGCAATTCCATCTCGAGAAACCGCTCCAAAGGCCTAGCTTGACTATTTTACTGACCTGTTGGGACGAGGTAGACGACCCGCGCGTCCCTACCGAGGTTCTCGCAGATCGGTTGCCGATGCTGTGGTCCTTTGTACGTAGTAACTGGGCGACGCCCACCATAATGGGATTGTCCGCTCTCGGCCGGGCGCTTAGCACGGAAGATGCAGACGTGGAGTTCGCTAGCCTTGGACCAGAGGACTTCGGTTACGTGGTGCTGCCCGACGGTCAACAGAGCGCGGATATCACCCTGCCAATCCGACGTCTCATGAGCGGGCGGAGCTGAGCGATATGCGCGTGGAACAAGCGATCTATGGTGAGGTTGCCCGCCGTGGTCATGGGCTCAGGGCCGCCAGTCCAAATGCGCTGATGGCGGAAGGCATTGCATCGAAGCTCGACCTGCCTGACACCATTCCGCCAGGCGATCTGAACTGGGCACCGTTTGTCCGCGGCTTCCCTCTCTCGGACCACTACGTCCTGGCTCGTACGTTTTTGGACCCAACAGCGTCGCGCGGGGGCATGGTGCTCACCCACGCCCTCTTCATTCCATTGGACGAGATGTGCGCCGCCAGCAGCCTGTCCCCACTTTTCGCCGGGCTACACTCTACCGCTACAGATTGCGTAGGACAGCTAGAGCACCTGCAGCTGGCAACATCGGGCGAAACTCCAGTAGCGCCTCCCGATCTGATTGGCACTGCCAATGCATTGACGGCCGGCGGGCCTGGCCCAGTGGTCAGGGTTGGTGTTGACGGTTTCGAAGAGCTAGTCGACGCCTTGTGGCGCAATCTCTGGCCCTCGATTAGGCGCTCCTTCGCGTTTAGGCTCAGCTTCGGCCCGAACGATGTCATGATGCAGCCTCCTCCGGTACTCGTATGCACGCCCGCGCAGCGGCAAGGTCAATGGACCAAGCATCCTGTCGTCAAGCCCGGTGATCTTGTGTGGGCGAACGAGTCGGCCAAGATTCTGCTTGGTCAACGCAGCATTGCGCCAATTCTGGTACTGGCCAACGACCTGGGGCTGGACGTTCAGTCTTTCAAAGATTTGGCCCGGTTGGAACGCTTGGAGGCCCTGCTTCCCACTGCCACCACGTTGGACGCGCTCCTTTCTGTCATACGCATGGTCGATGGGTTGTCCGGTCAAAAGACTTGTGGCGAGCGATTGAAGAACCAATTAATCGATCGCTTTTCGGCCGTGCTGGCCAGCGCACAACCCAGCCAACTACTTCAACTCAGGAATTTGGGTCTCGATGGATTCCCTAGCTCAGCGGCCGTATGGAATGCAATGGAACAAGTCGTCGGTGATCTCGATTTCGCGCCCCTGGACGATGTCAGTACAATGGAATTGGTCGCTGCCTCCGTTAATAGTGATCTCGCAATTGCACCTTGGCGCGGAGCCGCTAGCGCCGGGCTAGGTGTTGCTGCTCACCGTACTAAACATACCATCTACAGCGCGATCTGGAGATGGGCCGAGGTGAACTCCGAGGCGTTCGTCACGGCCCTCTGCGTGCTGCCGGATGACTCCGAAGTAGAACTGAGGCTGGTCCAGGTCGCCCCAAAAGCTTTGGCCGCCGCCAGCCAGGAGGCACTGCTATCTGCTCTGATAAGAAAGCGCTGGTTGATCGCCCACGGTGCGGCCTTGGGTGCGATTGCGCCGCCCCTGGAAGCCGTGCGGCGCCAGCTAGTCGCGGAAGTTGATCAGACAACAAGCCAAGGTATCCGAGCGGCCATGCGGAATGCAACCCCCGCGCAGGCGCTTGAATGCACCGTCAAGCTGAAAGATGCTCGCCTCGTGGATCTGTGCGTCGAGCTGGCTAGGGAGAACCCAGATTTACTGGCCGATATTCGCTGCGAGGAGATTACTGAGCAGAAGATCTGGGCAGCAGCAATTGCCAGACAGCCGGCACGGTGGAACTCTCCTCGAAACGCGGCCGCTGTACGCGACACCGTTCTGAGGCGGTTCGCCGGTGGGCATGCGGTTGAGTCCGGTCTGCTGGACGCGCTCTCCCATACCCCTCTTGCCAATCTAAATGGTACTCCGGAGCGAGCGCAACTTTGGTCACGTCTGCCTGCAGCGCTGCTCCCCCGCTATTTGGACGCGACTGCCCGCGGTTGGTTGGACGTGGCTACGGCCTCTAACGTGACGCAACCAGAACCAGTCTTGGAACGCGCGATCGTTGCATGCCCCCGGTTAAAAGAGGTGCTCGGCGACGAGCTGAAGCCATTTGAAACTCGCCTGGTAATTGTCGCCTCCCTGCCTTCATTCGGTGAAGAAGCGCTCATCACTTGGCTCGGCGACACATTACGAAGCATCCGTGCATTGTCCACTAGCCAAGCCGAGCAACTCGGAGGTTTGGTCGCGGCTCGTGGTTGGAAACGAGCTGCCAAGTTCCTTGAGGAAAAACGCAACTGCGATCGTAGCGACCTCTTACCAGCGCTAAGGAAATCCGAGCACTTACTCGACTTTTACCTGCGTTTGAAGCTGAAGCTCTCGACACCTAGTAAAGCCGAGAAATGGGAGGCACTTGAACGTGAGGCTTGTGAGCTGTATCCGGATGGACCTGAAACGAACGAACTCTGGTCGCGCGCCGGCGGCAAAAACTACCAGCTTGGAAGGGGGGCCCAGAATGGTATAGCACGTTGGCACAGCGCGCTGTCATCAGTGCGCATGGGCTCCGGCCCTAAAGCTAGCGAACTCCTCGCGAAAATGTACCAGGACTTTCCAAACAACGAGCATCTTCGGTTGTACGCGCAAGATACCGACATCGTTGGGCACCATTGAGATTGGAGGAACCACCATGTTTTTCTACTACGACTTCCAAAGCACCAGCCCTAACACCATGACAACGACAAGCTACCTACAAGGCTACGCGCTCCTCATCGGCGTGGCGAACTACCAAAATATCTCGAGCCTGCCGGCCGCGATCCTGAACGACGCCACGGACGTGGCGGCAACGCTATCGTCAACGCAGTATTGCGGCTACCCGCTGGCCAACGTCGTCACCCTCCTTGATGGCGCGGCTACTCGGGCAGCGGTATTGAAGGGCTTGGCCGACCTTGCTGCTCGCACAACTCCGGACAGCACTGCATGCGTGTTTTTCTCAGGCCATGGCGGCATCGTGGACAACAATGGCCAGGAAGACAGTGTGTGGGCAACGGTGGACACGGATCTGGACGACCTTGCGGGCACATCAATCAGCTCCCAAGAGCTGGCCAGCGCATTTGCCAACATCAAGGCGAAGCAATTGCTCGTCTTCATTGACGCATGCCATGCCGGCGGCGCGGCAATTTCTAAGCAGTTGACCGATGGCAAGGGCCACGTGATGAAGTCAGGCTATTCGCAAAAGGCCTTTGAAAGACTGGCTGCAGGGACCGGCCGCGCCTTAATGGCGTCCTGCCGTGCTGACGAAACTTCTGGGGTGTTTACCAGCGCGCGCAATAGCGTTTTCACTACGACTCTCTTGGCGGGACTGAAAGGCGCTGCCGACAAAGGCGCCAGCGGCGTCATCAAGGTATTCGATCTCTTCAACTACATCTCCGAAGAAGTGCCGAAGCTGATACCAGATACCCAGCATCCAATCTTCAAGGCAGACAACTTGGAGATGAATTTCGCTGTCGCGCTAAGCCAAGGCGGCGTGAAATCGGCAAACGCTACGGCGAATGCCCAGACGAACGCGCCCTCTGCCCAGCAGCCCGACCCTTGGCAACTGCTTGAGCAGGAGCTCGTCGCCGTGTACCCATTCGGACCGAGAGACCAGGAAGTTTGGAGCCGCGCCGGCGGGGACCTGTCGCGATTGCAGTACCAGTCGTCTGGCCAGGCCGCCTGGCATGCCGCGCTACGCTCCCTCAAGCAGGGCGGCGGCGGTGCCAACATCAGCTTTGCTAGCCTGCTTCGTACAGCTAAAGAGGACTACTCACAGAACCCACAACTCGCCCAATTGCAAGCGCCCTGAGAAACTATCCATAAAATGAAAAGGCCCGGCCTTCCCATCACGGGAGAGCCGGGCCTCACTTTTTCTAAGTTGGCTAAAGTATCATCGATCAAACTGATCCGTCCGCGTACGATGTACTCGCCAGCTCCGCCTAGTTTCGGATTCAAGGGCTTGTGAGCACGGCTGAACCCCCGTTATCTGAACCCAGTTTCGCCGTCGCAGGTTGCGAGCAGGTTATCAGCAGCCCAGTGACGATTTTCTGGCCTCAATCCTTAGTGGCCGTTCGAGCGACTTCATTGCCTTTTTGTCGACGATGAAATCCAAGCGAATTGTTGGCTGCGATCGGCAAGACTAGGTAGCTGCGTTCATGCGAATATTCACTCAAATGGCGTGATTGCGGCGTCGTGAGAGTTGCGAAAGAATTTCGTATGTTCTCGAAGAGAGTACTGAATCGCCACCAGTAGCTTAGACTCTCCTGATCCATGGTTATCGAAAGAAAAAGAGCCGATGTTCGTGTTAGTGACCTGGGTGTGCTGCCACACTCCATGTGTGCGATCTCTTAGCAGCCTGATCCAACGACGAGATCGGGCCTGGCCTGTCTATCTCCCCTGCCCTGCAGAGACTCCTGCCACGCGCTAGCAAAAGCTACTTGAGCTTCGGGAGGCTCATGCATTAACGTTCCCGCGGCAAAACGCCTTGCGACGGTAATCTTGGGCTTCGTGTGTCGCGGCGCAATCGATTCGAGTTCTCTTTCGCATCATTTCCGCTCTGCAACGATGCATTTAAGTTAAAGTGTTGCGTTGATAGATTGAGTCCGCAGGCGGAACCTGCCGACGACCGCAACCGGCCACAAGCGGTCATTCGCGGCAGCGTGACAATTTGTGAGTTTTTCTGCTTAGCAATCCGCTATGCTCTGGTGCCGCTACCGGCCAGAAGCGGACAACGAAAGGCAAGAACATGGCGCGGGTTCGACTGATTGTCTTCGACTTAGATGAAACCTTGGTGCATGCTACTGAGGTTGCCTTACCTTGTGCTCACTCCTTTCGCATTGGCCCATATTTTGTCTATGTACGACCGTTTGCATCTGACCTGATCAGGTTCTGTGCGTCGCACTTCGATATGGCAGTCTGGTCTTCATCGAGCGAACGCTATGTCGAGATAGTCACCGAGGAGCTGTTTGGAGCTTCCTATCCCGTTGCATTTTCATGGGCGGTATCAAAGTGTGTTCAGAAGGTTGATCCGAAAAGTAACGGTTATGTGTACATAAAGGATCTGCGCAAGGCGTTGAAGCACGGGTATGCCGCAGACGAGATCATCATGATCGATGACAGTCCCGAAAAGCTCCAGCGTCAACCCACGCGGCATCTTTGCCTAACTGAGTTCACAGGTGATCCGTGTGATACGGAACTTCTTGGCGTTATCGAACGCGTTAAGGCGATGGCGGAAATGCAGTCAACGACGGCCTGAAGCGAATGTCTGAAATGGGGCGTAACCTGCTAACGACGGCAACCGGCCAAAAGCGGACATCGATTTCCCTACGCACCTGGCAGGTGTCACCAAACATTGAATCCCTAACGATGATTAAACGTGCGCTCCTAAGTTTCCTTCTACTGGCGAGTGCTGCTGCAAGCGCCCAATACGCTAACGTGGAAGGGCAGTTCCGTTCGCAAGCAAGCTCTCTTGATTTGATTGCGCTCGACGCGGAGTCAGGGGCAATCGCAGCAAAAACCACGGTAGTACAAGGCAGTTGCTCAGGCTCGGTGGCCGGTGTAGGCAAGGTTGTAAAGAACGTCCTGACGTTCTCGCCTTATACGAAGGTTGATAAGGACGATGCTTGTGTCATTACCGTAACTTTCGATAAGCAGAAGAACACCGCCAAGGTGGAGGGCGCCTCTTGCTCGATGCATAGTGGTGCAGCTTGTGGTTGGGAGGGCGACATTGTGCGCCGCGTGAAAGAAGGCCAGTCCCGTAAGTAATTAGCCAAGCCGAACGTCCGGATTGGGTCGGAAGCTGTCGCACATGAACGTCGGCAACCGGCCAAGAGCAGCCATTTCCAATTGTCTATTTTGCTAACCATGTACCGAATAGCGATATCATCATGAATAAATTAAAGGCAGCCTACGACGCCATTCAGGAGCGGCGAATTGAAAGCTTAGAGCAGCTATTACGCGAAGATTTGGCTCTACTAAACAGTCAGACGCCGTTCGGTCCTCTTTTGCATGTTGCAGCAGGTGCTGGAAATTTAGAAGCTCTCAAACTCCTCCTATCCTGTGGTGCTGACATTGATGCAAGGGGCGGTACCTTTGGTGGTGATGCCCTAAATTATGCTGCCTCAAAGGCCCATGTGGAAGTCTGCAAATTTCTCCTAAGTCAAGGAGCCAAGTTTGATGTAAGTGAGCCGGAGAGAAACGCGTTATTCAGCGCAATCTATGTTGGTAGTACCGAGTTGGCTGAATTATTTATTGAATATGGAATTGACTACAGCGTGGCCTATACAGGTCAATCAATGACAAATATGGATGCAAGAGCGTTTGCAATCGAACGTGGGCAAAAAGAAGTTTTGGCAGTTTTACTTACTCAGTAACTTCCGCTTTGGGGCGGAAGCGGACAGTGCCATTGAATCACCACCAGTAGCTTAGACTTTCCTGATCCATGGTTCTCGGACGATGAGAATCACGGATCGTGTCCGAGGTCTGGGTTTCGTGCCAGGCACCAGGTGTGCGATCTCGTAGCTGCCTAATCCAACGACGAGATCGGGTCTGGCCTGTCTATCTCCCCTGCCCTGTAGAGACAAACACCTCGCGCTAGCATAAGCTACTTGAGCTTCGGCGGGTTCCCGCATGAACGTTCCCGCGGCAAAATGCCTTGCGACGGTAATCTCGGGTTCCGCGGGGCACAGCGCCATTGATTCGGTTCATCATTCGTATCATTTCTGTTCTGCAACGTTTTATTTAAGTTAAAGTGTTGCATTGATCGATTGAGTCCGCAGTCAGAAGCGGACAAACGACTTGATAAGCTTGTGCTCTTGGGCGACATCGACGGAAAGGGAATATATATCATGTACCGATTGCTGCTTCAATCTACGGCCGTGTCGCAAGCGATGGGACGCTGGGCCAATTTTGTCGGCGAATTCGACGAAGTCTTTGGATATAGCTATTTGAGAGACGTTTTCTTACGTAATCCTTCCGGTGGACAATGTGCAGTTCTTTTTACAGTAAATCCGGAAATCGTTCCACTAGGAATGAATTCAATCACTGCCTTTATCGAATCCTTTCTTACTCATCCCGAGACCAAGCGATTGATTCTAAAGGAAGAAAAAGTCGTCGAAATTGAAACCCGACTTGGGGCTCTCGATAATGGCGAGATTTTCATTCCTGTACCTTTTCCATTTATGGGTGGGGACAGCTCAGTCGCGTCATACAAGAAGGGGAATTTCTTCACATATGTGGAGTTGGTGGGTGGATTGCAGGATATCGAACCGTCTGGAGCGGTGGGAACGTAGCCTAATGTGTCGTCCGATTTTGGGCGGAACCTGCCAACGACGGCAACCGGCCAAGAGTAGACCTTTCAAAAAGATAAGAGGCAGCTTACAGATTGCCTTTCTTGCATAAATAAATCAGAACTTGCACTGAGCGGACATGATCTTCAAAGGGCAAAAAGTCAGCCCAATCTAAATAGTCCAAACCGACCATACTTGTAACCAATCTAAAGAAATTCATGAAGAAAATTTTTCGAGCTCATCGCCTGAGCGAATTACATGAGCAGCAAGGTATCCTGGTCAATCCATATCTGAAAATAGCACGGCAACCAAGAGATACGTCTGGTGAACTACACAGGCTAGCAGATGCTTGGTTCGAGCAGCAGTTTGATTTGGGTTTTCGAAGCAAGACTTTGTTTGGTAGTGGAAATCGCTCTGAAGCGGAACACTATTGTGATGAAGAGCACGTATTGATATCCATCGAACCGATCGATGATTATGTGCTCTGCTATTCGCCTAAGTGCCGCGACATGTTCGATCACTTCCAGCGTGTCGGCCGCCATCCGTGGCAACAGGATTTTGTGTGGCAGGAAATGAAATCGTTGCAATATCAGCTAGTCAACAATACATCTTGGGACGCTGCAGCAACCAGTAATTGCGAAATCATGATGTACGCCCAAAAATTCAAATATAGAAGGGAAGATTGAAGGGGAGGTGTTAAGCACGTACATAGAGGATGGCGATTTGTCTAATTTTACAATGTCCGCTTTGGGGTGCGGATTCAATCGGTCAACGCAACACACTGTTCAAATCGTTGAGCCGGTGTTTGGTAGTGTAGCGTCTTCCTGGGGCGCTCGTTGAGTCTTCTGGCTACCGCATCGAGTTGCTCTTGCGAGTAAGTGGAAATATCCAGTCCTTTGGGGAAATACTGCCGCAACAGGCCGTTGGTATTTTCATTTGAACCGCGCTGCCACGGATTCTGTGGATCACAGAAGTAGACCTGGATGTCAGTGGCCAAAGTAAAACGCTTGTGGCCAGCCATCTCTTTGCCTCTGTCCCAGGTCAGTGATTTATACAGTTCGTGGGGTAGCCTGCGGGCATTGTCGATCAGCGCATTGACAACCGTCTCGGTGTCCTTGGCGGCAACTTTCACCAGCATGACGTAGCGCGTCTGGCGCTCGACCAAGGTCACGATCTGGCTATTGTGGCTGCCGAACAGCAGATCACCTTCCCAGTGCCCGGGCACCGCTCGATCCGCTGCCGTCGCTGGACGCTCGCTGATCGGCACGGCGTCGACAATTCTGCCGTGGTTGTCAGTCTTTTGGGTGTGATGACGTGAGCGGCGCATGGCGCGCGTCCGGCGCAAGTGCTCCAGCAGTTCCTTCTTTAAGGCACCTCGGGCCTGGATGTAGAGGCTGCGGTAAATGGTTTCGTGCGACACGTGATACTCCTCGTGGCGCGTGAACAGCTGCTTGAGCCAGCCAGCAATCTGTTCCGGCGACCACTGCAATTGGAGCTTGCTGGCAACCATGTTGGCCAGCATGCGGCTCTCCGTCAGCTTACAAGGTTTGGGGCGACGCGCCTGATCCCAAGCATGCTGATCCGCCTGAGTCGCACGATATGCTTCGCGGCCACCATTGCGCCTGAGTTCCCTGCTGATGGTCGATGGTGCGCGTCCGAGGCGTCTGGCAAGTGCGCGGATGGATACGCCGGAAACGACGGCACGCGATATCTCCTCGCGCTCAGCCAGCGTCAGCGCCAGTCTGGAACGGCATCGCTGTGCTGGCTGTATGCCACCAGATTCAGCCAGAATCCGCTGTATCGACGAGTGATTCCGATCAAATAGTTGGGATATCATCTGCAGGGAGTCGCCTTGCTTCCAGCGTTCCCACATCAAGGCCTTCTGGCTCTCGGTGTAATAAATGCGTGGTTTCTGTTTCATCTTCAACACTCCTGTAACCTGGGCGTTTAGGTTAGAGTGTTGCGACCACCGATTGAATCCGCAGGCGGAAGCGGAGGATGCCATTGAATCGCCACCAGTAGCTCAGCCTCTCCTGATCCATAGTTCTCGGACGATGAGAACCATGGATCGTGTCCGGGGCTTGGGTTTCGTGCCAGGCGCTTGTGGCGTGCGATCTCGTAGTTGCCTGACCCGACGACGAGATCGGGGCTGGCCTGTCTATCTCCCCTGCCCTGCAGAGACTCCTACCGCGCGCAAGAAAAAGTTGACCTCCCCTACCTATCACTGCCGGCGAAGGATGGCTTAGCTGACCGAGGCAACAGCAGAGCACCTGCTTTTGCGCGCGATAGCGGCACAGTTGGCTACGATAAACTAGCCCGTCTTCTGCTTCGTGCGCTCGGCCAGATCGGGGACTTTGCGCGATGGCGGTGGAGTTGCGATCACGGCTGACGCGACATGGCACTTGCCAGCATCACGCCAAAACAGAAGCTTGCCATGGCCGCTTACCATCTACTTTTAGAGCGCTCTAAAAATGGGGGGATTTCCGAGGGCGGTGATAATTCGCGTATTTTCCAGATAGACATAAATGTTAAGCTTAAGGTAATCAACGGCGTTGAACCAACGGTCATTGCTATAACTATTTTTTTCGGCACTGGCCTGCCCACAGTTGCGAAACCAAGGAGATGATTTGAACTTCACGATCGAAGATATTCGACGGGCGTTAGATGCGGCGTCACCTACAATCATCACTGCTGGCATCATCTCTACCGGCAAGTTAATTGGGAAAGCTGGTGAAGTCGAATATTCGATCTACGCCGGATGGGACTTGTTGTTTGCAAATTTATGTGACCGATCATGGGGAGGATTCAATGTAAGCCTTATGCGTCATATTCAATCGCTCGACGCGGAAGGTGTCGACATAGATCCAATCCTAGAGGCGGCACAGCTCGAAGACTACCATTGGCGTTGGCTCGATAAGTGCTTGCACTACAGAGGTAACTGCTACCAATGGTTCTTCTTGGTCGCGGAAGGCTACCCTCAGGCAGCATGCCTCATCTATCACCCGAAATCGAGCGTCGTCGGTGCGGGCGACATTTTCTACGTAGAATACATCGCGGCCGCGCCATGGAATCGTGAAAATGTGTTGGCAGATCGTATTTTCAAAGGCGCGGGAGCGAAACTTTTGGACCGGGTGATTAGTTATGCGCAAGAGGATTTGAAACTTCGACCAGGATTTTCATTGCACTCTCTCCCTAAAGCTGAGAGGTTTTACGAACGTATCGGGATGAAGGCTTTCCAGGCATACGACAAAGAGGGCCTGAAGTTTTTCGAATGGATTGCCTCCGAGTCGATGGCGAAAGGATAATTTATGAAAATCCTGAATACGCTTGAAGAAGATTTTCCTTGCCCCGCTTCCACTGCGGTCGAACCGCGGAAATTTTACGAGGCGTTCCTTAAAGCCGATGCAATCCTTGCGGCGGCGCCCAAGAAGTATCGGGACACAGCTGATACGCGCCTTCCGGAATTGATGAGCTTTATCTATCGTGGCGGCGATGCTGCTGCAGCTCTTTACCGAAAACGCGATGATGCATCAGATGTGCTGATCAATGTGTGGTTGTCTTCCGTGCGACGAACGGCGGGATGGTATGTCGCAGCCAACTCACTTCCTCCATTCAGTGGTTTAGATGGCGGCATCTACGCCGATCTACCCAAGAGATTCAAGGATGCGGAAAGCCTTCCTGAGATCGGTCCTTATCTGGCGGCGTATGGGATAGTTATTATCTGGGAAGAGTCAATTCCTTCCATGAAGCTTGATGGGGCTGTATTTTCGCTCCCCTCGGGGCACATTATTGTTGCGCTCAGTTTAAGGTACTCGCGGCTTGATCATTTCTGGTTCACGCTTATGCACGAACTCGCGCATGTAGTATTACATGCAGATCAATTAGATAATCCAATTCTCGATGACTTCGATGTTGAATCCGATAGTCTTGTGGAAAAACAAGCCGATCGTCTTGCTTCTGACAGTTTAATCCCCAGAAATGAATGGCGTAGTTGCCCCGCTCGTTATACCAACTCGATAGACGATATTGTGAGCTTTGCAGATCGACTGGGCATTCCCGCGCAATGTGTGGCGGGCCGCATACAGAGAGATCTGAAACGATACGACTTATTCTCTGAAATAATCAATAAATATAATGTTCGAGAGATATTGAATGGCACTTAATTATAACTACACTCCATTTTTTAAGTTCAAAAGTAATGAAGTGGCAGGTCTCTCCATGCTGAACTTGAAGCTTAAGAAAGAACTCACCCCATTTTTTGATTTTGCCAGAAAAGATGGCATCACCCGTCTCGATTTTGAAAAAACAGTTGCAACATGCGCCAAAAAAACTGAAAAATATCTAAAAGATTTTCTTTATATATTTATCGATTCATTTGACATCCCGGATTCAATAGCACCTGCAAAATCACCAAATTGCAGAGTTATCATTGAAGAATTCTCTGATTTTGAATACGTTCCTGTTCTAGGCTTAGATCGTGCACCAAACCATAATCAAGCTATTTTTGACGCGAAGATGAAGGGTGAAATAATTTCTGACAAAGTGGCGATACGGTTTCAACCAGAAGAATTCGCATCTTTTGACTTAGTTGAAAGCGAACTTCTGGATCTCATTAAGGAGGGATCGAAGATCTTCACCGATTGGATCTTCATATTTGACTGTCGCGTTTGTTTGGAGAGTGATAGGACGAAGCTTGCAACGGAAATCGCAAATTTCGCGTCATTAGCCGATGAGGCCATTGAGATCGAGAAGTACATCGTGGTGGGTTCTTCTATCCCAGCTTCGATTACAGACATTGCCAAACCAAGTGACGAATCATTCGTTCCCAGGGCCGAACTCGAAATCTTCCACACCGCGCAATCTATGGCAAAGGGTATTACACTGTCACTTGGTGACTACACTATTGTAAGCCCGCTTTACTCAGATCTTACCATAGCGCCCGAGTTGCTCCTTAGCGTAACGGCACCAAAGGTATTTTACACCTACGAAAATCAACATTACATAGCCAGAGGTGGGCGAATAAAAACTGGTGGCTATGGGCAATATGATTTGATTTGCGATGGAATTGCACAGAAAAGATTCTTCCGAAAATTCCAATACTCTTGGGGAGATAATTTTATTCAGGAGCGTGCGGATGGGAAGGGAATAAAAAATGTCACTCCTTCAACAATTCTAAAACCGACGATATGTGCTCATATTGAGTATATGTCACGGGATTATCCAAAGTAGCATTATTCGAACTACGAGCGGCTAACGCTTTCCCCACAACCTCATTAATTGCGTTAGTCGGTAAGCTTGAAACAATCAATTCAGCAATTCTCTGCCTATTCATTTTTTCAAGCGATGGGCTACTAAAATTGGGGAAGTTAACCAGCTCTGAACGCCACAAACTCAGCAAGGCAATCTCGGGAAGGTATGATGGATTCCTTGTCGCGCCGCGAATATGCTTGAGCGTTACAGAATCGTTGGGAGATGAATTAGCAACGATGATGCCCCAATGCTTGGGCGCAATCACCTCAGCCCTGTTTAGGTGATTTTTAGTAGTGACAAGTGTAATTAAAGGGAAGGCTTGGTCATAAAACTGGGATTGACGAACAATCCGGTTTATCGAGTCGGTTTCCCCTTTAATCTCATAACAGTGCATTGTCTTATATACCGCGACAACGTCTGCAATCGCATTCCCATTACATACGTGGACCTCTTCCAGAGTAGCATGCGGCGGCCTTGCTCGTCGTCCTAAATGGACAATGAGTGCTCGTCTTATTTCTTTGTCCGTTAGTTTTTGCATAATGGGAAAAGTCCTGCGAGATACTGTTTGCCTGGGCGGCAACTCATGTTGTACACAGGATGACCCGATATTTTCCCAGATAACGCCGTCGAGCACCAGTCCGAAAATCGGAAAGTTGGAGTGCTTGGGTTGATGATATCGCGGAATAGCCCAAGCAATTATACTGATTATTTGTACAGTATAGTGCCTTGCCCCCCCCCCCCCCCGCTTTCACCTCCAAGACTATGCCCATGCTGGGCGCGCGCATCCTCTCCGCCCTAAAGGACGGAATTCCTACGGCGCTGCGCGATGACTTGCGAAGCGCTTCGGTGGGTTCCTGCTTCTTCGAGCGGCCTGACTGCGCCATCGCTCCACAGGCTAACAAGCGGTGCCCCCGCTCCAGGATTTGACATCCTCCCTGCCTAAAGGACAGAGATTTCTACAGCGCGGCGCGATGAGTTGCGACACGCTTCGGCGGGTTCCTGCTTCTTCGAGCGGCCTGACTGCGCCATCTCTCCACAGGCTAGCAAGCGGTGCCCCCGCTCAAGCACATTTATCGCGCCAACTGTATCGGCGTGATTTGTGTAACCGCAATTGACGCACTGGAAATTTGCCTGCGTCTGCCGATTGTCTTCCGACACGTGGCCGCAAGCTGGGCATGTCTGGCTAGTGTGGTGCGGCGGCACTGCCAGGAGCATACCGCCGTTCCACGCCATCTTGTAGTCTAGCTGCCGCCTAAACTCGCCCCATCCCTGATCGAGAATGGCGCGGTTCAGCCCCGACTTTTGACTGACCCTCTTGCCCGGCTGTTCGACAGTGCCTTTGGCGGACCTGGACATTTTCCCTACCTGCAAATCCTCAATGCAGACGAGCACGTGGTTTTGGGTTATTGCTGCGGTAATTTTGTGGAGGAAGTCTTTACGGGCATTGACGATGCGGGTGTGAATTTTCTGGACGCGCGCTTTCGCCTTCCTCCAATTACTGCTGAATTTGACCTTACGGCCCATACGGCGCTGGTAGCGCGCCAGGCGCTGCTGGTGTTTCTTGAAGCTGTTGAGCGGCGCGATGAAGCTGCCGTCGCTCAGGGTGGCAAAGCGGGCGATCCCAACGTCAATGCCGATCGCCGTCGCTGCTTTAGGCAAGGGAAGTTCGACCTCGCGACGGGTCAGAATCGACGCGAACCACTTGCCGCACGATTTGCTAATGGTGACTTTGCGCAACTCGCCGAAGACCTCGCGGCTGTTGCGGTAGCGTATCCAGCCCAGCTTGGGTAAAAAGACACGGTCATTACCTTTATCGAGTTTGAACTCCTTCGAGCTCGCGTAGCGGAAGGCATCACCCGTACCCTTGCGTTTGAACTTGGGAAAACCGGCACGCTTCTCAAAGAAGTTTTTAAATGCCCTATCGAGGTCTATTAAAGCTTGCTGCGAGCTGCTGCACGGCGTGTCCGACAGCCAAGGGGTTTCGGAACTGTTGCGCCATGCTGTCAGATATTTCGCCATGGCCACATAGCTGATGAATTTGTTGCCGGCTGCGTGATTTTCTTTTTGCAGAGCCAAGGCTTTGTTGTAGACGAACCGGCAAGAACCGGCGAAGCGGCGCATGGCGCGCTCCTGTTCGCCGGTTGGTCTCAACTCGAACCTATAGGCTTGATATCTTTCCATGATTCTTCAAGCTTACTCGTGTGAAGGCACTATCGGCCACAAGAAAGCTAGCCAATTTGCGCCGTATTTTTGCTTGACATGGATTGCATACCGTACTGAATTGCACCTCCGCTCTCCCTCCTCTACCTGAGCTGAAACCTCTGCCTCGCGATGAGGTCGTCGAGCGAAGAAATGAGCGAGGTTGAGATCAGGGCACCCATTTGGCCAAATCCGCCAGGGTGTGGTCCAAAGTTGAATGCAGTCCCCTCCTTTTGAGCATCCACGAAGTCATCCACCGTGCCGATGGCATCGATCAGGCCAATTTCCTTTGCCTCTAACCCGCTCCAGATTTCCCCGCTGGCGTAGTTGACGTCGTGCCGCAGGACGCGGCCGCGCCGTTCCTCTAGTTCGCGCAAAAATGTTCGCCCTACCCTGTCCACCAAATCCTGCGCCTTGGCTTGCGCGTCCTGGCTAGGCGGTGTGAACGGATTCAAGAATGCCTTCAGGTGACCGGATGCATATACCTGCTGCGAGATTTCCAGGCGGTCCAGCGCACGCGACAGCTGCCATGGCGCGATGATGGCGCCGATCGATCCCACCAGACTGTATTTTCCGGCGATGATCTTGTCGGCGTGCAAGGCAATCATGTAGGCAGCCGATGCGCCGACGTTGCTGATCGCCGCCACTACCGGTTTCGGGTGCTTTTTCCTGAAGGAGTGAATCGCGTTTCCGATACGCTCGGCCTCGACCGGCGCGCCGCCAGGACTGTCTATCGCCAGAACTATCTGCGTAACGTTGCTGGACTCAAACGCCCGCTTCAGGGCCGGCACGATCTTGTCTGCGGACGCGAGTGAGGTTGTAGCGATCTCGCCTTCGATGTGCACTATGCCTATGACCGGGCCGAAGGGACCTATTTTAAACTGCAACGTTTGCACGAAAAAGTACAGGCCGAACAAGAGTGGCATGAGAACGAGCAACGACTTCAGCGCCACGGTGAGGCGGCGAGCAAATTTTCGATCCCGTTCAAGCGCCAGGCGTTCTTCCCTGAATCCCGCGCGTTGTTCGCGTATCTCGGCCAACATCAGTAGTGCGAGATTGCCGGCCTGCAGTTCAGCTTGACTCTTATCGTCTTTATTTTCCATGGCGTTTCCTTGAGAGGCTAGGCGCGATAAGTTAGCGACAACTGCCCCCCCAACCCAGTACGACAGTTTCCCAGGTCATCTTGTCACCACACGCTTTTTTTTCTTCTTCTCTCCGGTTTGGCTGTGCACTTCGCATCGGTGCACCTTGCGCGATCATGGCTTCCGTCGATTTTGCTTTTTCCATTTCGGCTAATGCCGCGGTGGCTTCTTTGAGCTTTGAGATTGGGCAGCGAACCATAAAACCTTGAGGATAGTCTTCGGTTCCAGCAGGTTGTCGCTGAACTTCTACAGGTTTGCACACTTGGTAACTTACCTTACGGAAATAGCCCTCGTCGAATGACGTTCCCATTTCCGAATGCAAAAGCAGAATCTGGTTATTAGTGCATTTTTCCGTGATGAACTTCATTGCGATACGAAAATAAATTTCCGACTCGTCGCGGGTTCCGGCAGGCACAAAGGGTTTCAGCCCTAGTCGGTACGTAGTTAGCGGTGAAAGATCGCAGACACTATCATCTGTCTCACGGTTCGCCAAAGATACCGAGTACGCTACCTCTTGGTGAAGCCCTGAAGCAAGAAAAATAATAAAGATAACTTTTTTCATTTCAAAAACCTCAGTAGTCGATATTAATTATCATGTATATTTGATAACAATCAACAATTAAGTTGATAAGAATAAATTATTGCAATAACCTTGAAAAATTTAAAATATTTTGTATTATTATTGAACTATTCCCATCTATTTCGAGGTTGGCGATGAAAGCACTGAAGCAACTTTTGGCATGTGGTTTTGCTGGTGCAATTTTCGGATGTATTTTTTTAAGATTTGAAGATTCTTTATTAGGCATGGCAATTGGCTCCTCAATGGGCGTTATATTTATATGGATACTTTATACCATAGCTTTTTTGCTGGTTTTTGTTGGGAAAAGAATTTTTAATGACTGGATATTTATTTTTCCTGCTGGATTTAGTGAATGGCATGGTTTTTTGTTCCTTCGTGACAGTAATTATAAAACAAGAATTTTTAAGATCGATATGAACGAGAATTGTGGCGTCGAGGTGACGAAAAATATTGCAGACGGAAAGTGAAATTACTTTTTTAAAATATCCTTTACTTTTTCTTTTGCTTGATCGCTTAACTCTTTGAGACGTTCCGCTATAAGGTCAGGATCTTCTTTCACTTGTTCATTTGCCTTAAGAAAAAGAGACTTTTTGGATGAAATATGTCCGGAAGGATTTTCTGTAACCCCTGTATCATTTTTTTCGCTTTGTCGCGCCTGCTCTATTTCGGCTTTCTCCCATTTTTGGTTTAGTTCCGAATGCAGATTAGAAGACGATGTTTCAACGCTATTTATTACTGCCCCATTCCTGTTCCCCCTGTGGGTCGGCTTTAGCGATGCGCCATGATCTGTTGTCCCTTTTTCAGAATTTCCTGAATTTCCTGAATTTTCTTGACGTACATGTGTCATATTATTCTGGTGTTGTTTATCAATGTCAGGATGAAGTGATGGATCTCCCTTTATTTCTTCGTAATTTTCCTTGATGGATTGGAAGGAGTGAGGAAAATTACTTGTCGCAGTCGGTAATATCGGCGTTTTTGCGATACTACCTAGGTACGAATCAATTATTATCCTGGCTGCAGCACTTGTTTTATTATTCGATAAGAGGGATTCAAAAAATTGACTATTTTGAGGGTCTTTGGCTAGATCGAAATGAAACGACTCACCTCGCGAATATGCAGCCGACAGGCTGGCTGCATATTCCGTTTGTTCACGCAGCGTCGCCTCCGCACGGATTGATTTGGCGGTCGTTTTGGTGATGCGCGCTGCATTTTCTGTTGCGCTTCTATTATCTGTCGTAACAGTATTTAGTAAGCTGGTGTTGCTTGTCACTGCATTTGCCCATTCTTTGAATTTTGACACGTCATCAGTTTTCAAATGGCTGTTAATGTCTGAAGTCTTTTTATCTATTCCGGCGGAATAGTTCTTGCTACCTTCGGCAGAGATGCCAAGTTTTGTGCCTGGAATAATACCGAGCGCCGGAGTGCCAACGCTCAAAGCGGCTTCTGCGCCAAAAGCGACATTTGCGACTTGTTGTTCGGTGGCGCCTATGGCCTTGGCAATTGAACTTGCAATTTGTCGAAGCTCATTAGTGCGTGTACCAAAACTTTCAGTGTTTGCGTGGGTTGTACCATTTGACTTAATGTCCGCTGCGGTAGTTCCGACCGATTGCACCAAGGCAGTGGATAAAGCTGTGGCTCTCTCTCTGGAGGCAACGACGGCGTCTGATTTTGCTGCTGCCATTAACCGTGTCGCCGTGGCGACATGGTTTTCCGTAACCTTGCCCTCGACCGACCGAGAGACTGGTCCTTCATTAGACAATGCCTTAACCGCAGTCAGACCAGACAACGTATTGGTGATGAAGCTATTTCCTGAAAGATCGTTTTGCCGATTTCTGAAGAACGGTGACGAGCGGACAGGCGCCAAGCTCATCTGATCCATGGCGACATTTCCCATCGATACGTTGCCTGTTGCCGCCGAATTGGTGGCACTGGTCACGTTACCTTGCAACAGGCGCATGCCGTCGACGAGCGCGGTGCCAAAGTTCTCCATGCGCTTGACGGCGGCCCAGGCAATGAATGGAATGCTGATGGTCATATAGCCGACGACGGCTTCGCCTGAAATGGCGCTGGAAAAAATGGTCGAGGAGGTAGTCAGCGACAGGGCATTGACCCCGTTGCCTACGCTGGCTGCGGCGGCCAAGTCACGCATTGCATACATGGTCGCCATATAGTTCAGGATGGCATAGAGCGGTGGCCATAGCTGAATCCAGACTAAGATCATCGCGTAGTTTTTAACGCCGGCCACAGTCTCCTTACCATTGGTCAGTAGCAACAAAATAATCATGAGCGGGAACACGGCATAGACGACTGCTTCGACGACGTTACGGATTACCGGCAGCGCTTGCTCGGCCACCTTACCGTTGTTAATCCACGCGGCATTCGTTTGGGCCACCGCCTGCGCGCGCCCAACAGCAAGCAACATCGTCGCCGGATCGTTGATTTTTTGCCCCGCCATCAGACTGGTATCGTTCACAGCATTGATGAGCGCATTTTGCCGAATAATATTGGCTGCGGTGGCCGAGGCGTCGGCGATTTTTGCTTTCAGGTAGGCTTGCTGTATCTGATCGGCGATCAGGGCTGAGGCTACCGTCCCAGGAAGCGTCGGATTCATGCGAAATGCCAGTGTGCCCTGGATGCGCTGAACTTCGGCCGGCATTTTCGCCGATAGCTTTGTATATGCCTGAGGGCAGGTGAGCACTTCCGAGGTACCGGCCGCATTCGTGACGCTGCTAAACCGGGCGGGATTCGGGTCACCCATGAGACTCCACACGTCGCCCGAGGTCGCAAATGCGTCCGGTGACAGGTAGCCAGAGGCCAGATCGTAGGTAGTGCAATTATGTATGAAATTGATAAGATCTGTGCGAAAGTACGGACTTTGGAAAACCACTTTGGAAGCCTCACGCACCATCCGGCTGCCAAACATGAGGCCATTATTCTGATAACTCAGCTTATCCGGCATGCCGGCCGCCCCCGGAATTACCTGCATGGCCGTTTCTTCGAGTTCCGTCAGACTATTGCCGACCGTACTGGTCAGCGAGGCAAGCACCGCCAGGCCGAACGGGACGTTGTCAACGAAGACTTCGGCCGAACCGCCCGTCTTGTCGACAATACCGACAGTGACCTTCGGCACCAGTAGCACCGACGAGACCAGGACGATCGAAGCGAGCCACTTCCAGCCCACCATCTTTTCCGGAGCGAAGGCATAACCAATTAGGGCGGCCACGAAGCCGCACACCGCGACGATGCCGAGGGCATTTCGGTAGGTGTTGGCGCCGACCATGGCGGCCACGGCATTCATCAACCCGTACAAACTGTCCGAGTTCTGGTATGCGAAAATTTCCCACATGACTATTTACCTCCTCCTTTTACTTTCCCACCTTTTTATCACCGGAGATAGGCGGCTTGGCGTCCCAGCAGATCGAGTACCTGCTGCGGCATATTGGCGCGCATTTGCCGTTCCAGCTGTTCCAGGTGGTTGGACACCACCGTGATAGAGCCTACTTTCTGGTAGACGAGGGCCTTTTCGCGGGACAGCTGGGCCAGCATGTCACTGGTTCGCCGACGGATGACCTTGGAGCGCTCTATTTGATCTTTGTTTAAATTAAAATCCTTCTCCAGGGCTTGCATCCCCAACCGCAGGTTCTTCTCCAGAAACATGTAGGCGTAATCCGCGGCAATCACATCCCGATACGTGGCAATCAGCTGCTCATTGGCTGAGGCAGAAGGAAACGATGCGCCGATCGACAGCATGCGGTAGACAGGCTCGCTGGTCTGGTTCACAAAACCAACCTCCGGCGACATGTTGGGAATCGGTGTGCGCGTCTCGATTTTGTAGGCGATAGAACGCATCAGTTTTTCAACCTTGGCGGTAAATGGCGTGTGGACGTAGGCGGGATCGAGGGTGACCTGGTCGCAGTTCGTGTAGTTGTTGCAGCGCAGGACCGTTTGGTGGACGTTGCCACTCCCGGCATCCGACTGGCCATAGAGCAGCTGGGAGATCGACGTGAAGGTCGGTGCGATCGGATTCGGGTCTCGCCCCTCCGAATAGAAAATAATGGTCCCGACCATGCTCATGATCATTTCTCGCTCCTTGTCGTCCAGGTAGTTGCCGGCAAGCTTGAGCGATTCCCAGGTGAGGTTGCCGACGAACGGGGCCTTGTTTTTGACCAGGGGATCGGAAGATTTGCGCGCCGTCTCCAGAATGGAACCTTTGTCGGATTTGCAGCGAACGGCTGCGGCGGCATAGTCCGATTCGAGGCCTAGCGAGACGGCGATGTCCTCGCAGGCCTTGCTGGAACTAAATCCGGTGGCCTCGGCGGCCGACGACACCAGGGATTTGGCGGTGTTGCAGGAATTGATTTGCGCATTCGTCATCATGGATTCGAGGTTTTTGGTCCACTTGGTGATACCACCTAGTAGCGGGGACACCGATTCGAGTGCGAGTTGAAACGCCACGCCTGGCAACGCGGAGGTGACGTTTTTGAGCATGTTCTTGAATTCGGCCGCCGAAATGTAGGAGAACGAGCCGCCGAAAAGATCGATGCCACCGCAGCCGGCTTTGGCCGTCGGGTAATTGATGGCCATGAGTTGGTATGTCTTGTTCGGCGCGCGCAGCATCAGGCTGCCGCCGCTATAGGTGTTGTAGACCTGGCCACGGAAGGCGCCCGGCGCCGAGTAGTTGCCGATGGCGCCGAGGTCGTTGAACATCTTGTTGACTTCGGCATTCAGGTCACCGGCCAAGGCCGGATGGGTGTACAGGGTGCTGGTGGACAGGGATAGTGCGATGATAAGTTTGCGCATAGGCATGATGAGCTCCTTAACGAGATAAGTAATTTGTTGTCAGCGGCGCTTCGACGGCTTCTGCGGCGCGCGGCCGCAGGGCATCGATCCGTTCCACCAGCTGGCCTTCCGACAGCACGCCAAAACCGACCGGCATGATCTTGCCGGTGATCGGCTGTGCCAAAAACAGCGCCGGAACTTGCTTGACGTTGAGCGTGGCGGCGGTACCGTTGTCGGTGCGGGCATTGGTAAAGCCCGGCACCGCGCCGCCATCCAGGCTGACTGGCAGCACCTGGATACGGTACTTCGTGGAAAATGCCCGCAATACCGGTCCATACGCATGGCAGTACGGACAATCGCCACGGAAGAAGAACATCAGGATGTGGTCGCTCCCGATGTTGGCGAGGGCGGATGACCGCTCCTGCATCTGCACCTGTTCAAATACCTCCAGCGCCTGGGCATTGACGGGGCGGCCCTGCGTGGTGGGATCCAGGTCCGGATTGGCCCACGCCACTTTCTGCGACAGGTCGGCGAACAGCGAGGCATTCCTGAGGACCTTCGATTCGAGCTCCATGTAACGGCGCACGTTGGCGACAGTGGGATGCATGACGGCGACGGCCTTGAGCTGTTCCAGTTGCAGCTGCAGCTCATGCAGCGCCTTGACTTCAGGCGGTGGCTGCGGCGTGGTGGGTTTTGGTAGCGCGACTGGCGCAGGCGTTACTACTTCCTTCTGCGGTTCGTGCACTGCCGGGTCGTCATAGAAATGCCAGCCGCGCCGCACATCGGCCTGCGCGCCAGCAGCGCGCCCTTGTGCAGGGACACTGGCGGGAACCTGAGCGTGTACGGCTCCGCATGCGAGCAGCACTGCCAGACAATATTGGTGCCTCATCATGGGGTTTTCTCCAGGCGCAGACTGGCGGGCGGCTGGCCATTGCGGCAGTAATTGATACCGATATCGATCGTTTGCTTGTGTAGTGCCTGCCCTGCGGCGAGCCTGACGCCTTCCTGCCAAAACCGGACGTTGAGCCGGCGGCAGCCGTCCTGGGCGTAGCGGGCCAGTGTCGTGACCTCCATGAAGAGCGCAGAGGTGGCAGAAAAGCGCTGGGTGATCGCGTCTGCCAGTTCTCCCGTCAGCTTGCCGGCTGCGCGGCCGTCGGGTGCATCGATGGCCGCCAACATCAGTACTTTCGGATCGTTCACCGCCACGCGTGGCGCGGTTTCCGGGGCCGCACTGGTTGCGGCGCAGAGCATGGCGGAGCAAAGGGCAAGAGAAACTTTGTACGTCGTGGTTCGATTCAGCATTTCCCTCTCCCCAGATAACAGGTCGGCGCGCGCTGGGCGGCAGCGTCCTTGAGCGCCGCCGCGTTGGGCAGCGTCGGCACGATGGAGGCATAGAACTCGGTCAGATCCAGCTTTGCGAAGTCGATGCTTTGCAATTGATCCACGTTAAAGCCGGAACAGGCAGGATTTTTTGGTGCTCCCCAGCCCATGCCGAGCTGCGCCCTCCCCTGTTCGTTGATCATCCTGGCCAGGCGCGAGTTAAAACAGCATTTAGAGGTCGTGTGCTCGATGCACGACACGCATTTGCCTAATACCCGGATGCAGGAGCTGCACCAGGTGCCGATGGTGTGACATAGCTGGGCGCCCTCCTTCATCGCCAGCTTGCCCTCGCCGGCGTTGCAGGACATCATCGACACCGCGATGTACATCACCGCAGTCATCGCCAGGCTCCAGGGATTGAACGCGATCGCCAGGTGTTCGGTAGTCGCCAGCGTGACCGATCCTGCCGGCAGCGCCGTGCCATTGACGGCCACCGTCACACCAAACGTCGTATAACTGCCGCTGAAACCGCCACTGGTCAGCAGTGCCTTAGCGCCTTGCGTGATGAACTCGCGGTTGCCGCTGTTCATCAGGATGTCGAACACCAGGCGCGAGCCAATGCCAAACAGGGACTGGTTAGTAAAGTGGGCCCCGGCGCCATCGGTATAGCAGCAGTTTTTGAGGAGCCGGTTGCGGCAGGTATTACCCTCGCCATTGAACAAAGTCATGGTCTTCGGATCGAGATAGACGCCGGCCTCGCGCACGGCCTCCATGTAAGTCATGACCTGCGCAAAATCGACGTCATTCGTATAACTCGTACTGAAGCATTGCGTACCGAGACAGAACGTTTTTGGCGCACAAGTGGCGCCAGCAGGGCAGCCGGTGGTGTACGCGACCAGCGTCGTCTCGGCACTCAAGGGATCGCGGGCGATGGCTTGCGCGGCGGAGATGGTCGGATCGGTGGCCAGCACGGGCGGGCGCGGCGTGTTGGCCGAGTTCAGGGCACCCACTTGCGCCGCGCAGGCCGGGTCGCCGGGTGTCACGGCGCAGGCCGCCAGATGTGCATTGGCATCGCTTTTGAGGTTACCCTTGCCGTGGTAGACGGTTTCGGGAGGCGTCAGCGTATAGCCGGGCACGTGGGCAGTGGCGCTCTGGGTGGTGACGCTGGCCCGGGCGGCCTGGTTGGCAGCCGTGGCGCCGGCCAGATCCTGGTTGACTTGCGCCAGGACAATGGCAGGCTGCATGCTGCTCAAGCAGCATGCGGTCGTCAAGGCGATCAGGCGGCGCATGGCTATTTCCCCATCTTGCCCAGGAAGCGGCCAGCGCTGTCGGCAAAGCGCGGTGTGCGCTGCTGGATGGTTTTGAGCGCGTATTCCAGCGAGACGTCGCCGGCGACGCGGACGTAGGCATCCGGTGCGAAACAACTCCCTGCCCCGCAGGCCTGGGTGGGTGCACCAGCGCGCAATAAAACGAAGGTCGGTGCCTGGCGTACGGCAAAGCGGTCAAAGGCCTGCGGATCGATTTGCCATGCCACCTTACGCTCACCCATGATCTTTTGGGCATGCGCCACGGTTTTGACCAGTGATCCGTCGTCCAGGCCCCGCAGTAACAGGGTCGCCTGCAGCTGCGCCGCTTGCATCGCCAGCTTATTCAGCGCGGCTTCCGGCATAGCGAAGGTCACAAAGACCAGTAGCCGGTCGCCATTCAACGCGGCAAGCGCGTTTGGGTTGGATGCCGATTCGTAGCCTTTGGCAATGGCGCCCAGATCGACGGGTGGCGTTGGGCGAGGCTGGGGCAAGGCGTCGATCCGCATCCGTGGCGTAGTGGGTGCTTGCCCTGGCGGCGGGTCGTGCGGCATGGGATTGGCCCGTACCGCGCGGGCGATATCCTGCTCGGTGATTACAGGCTGCAGCTTCTTGGCGCGTTCAATATCCGCGTCGGTAATGTGCGGCATCGCTTGTGCCGCCACTGCCTGGGCCAGGAACAGTGCACCCAGCCCTGCCATGGCACGCAGCGCAGCAGGCCTGGCTCCCGCAGGGGGCACTTGGATCGGATTAGTAGCCAACACAGCAGTTCCTTTTTCGAAATAACATAAACGCAAAATCTTCACCCTTGACCGGGTATTCCTTGCCCGCTCCCCAAGCGATGGTGGTGCGTCCAAAAGGCTGGCAGCATTTGCCCAGTTCCTTGTCGGTGGCCGGGATGGGATATGTCAGCTGGGATTTGTAGGCCGTCTTGTCCATTTCCGGCAGGAAGTACGGACCGCACAGCCCTTTTTGGCCATGCATGCCCCACGTCAGCAGCTCGCGGTGCATCTTGGCGGTGATGCGCTGCATCATCAATTCGGCGGTGCGCACCCCGCCTACGTGGTAGGCCGAGTGGCCATCGAGCGGGAAAAGACCTCCCTGGCAGCCGGCGCACCAGAACAATTCCGGACGGCCAAATCCCGCCGTGGCGGCAACGCAGTCCGCAGCACAGGCGGCGACCGCTCCAGGGTTGGCGAACAAAACCGTTTCCGGATTGATGATAAGTGTCAGCTCGTCATCGTCCCAGAGAGGATCGACCTCGGTCATGTACGCGATATCGAAGGAGCCAGCCTCCAGGCAAGGGAAATCGGCGACCGCCTTGAGCCAGTACATGACCGGATTAACATAAAAGTGCGCTTGGTAGAATGCGTCCTGGGCGCCGCCAGCGTCTGTGACCCGGGCAGCTTCCGGCGCGGCAATGCCCGGATTGAGATCAATGCCACCGAGGGACACCAGGCAGAATGGCTTGCGCACCACTTCCACGTGGCGCACGGGTTCCCAAAAGCCGATGGACAGGCCGATCACCGGATTGACTTTGCACGTGCAGATCGGACTGGATGGATTGGCGGTGTCTTCCTGGCCGCCCAGGTTGCCCAGGGTGACGCTGCCCAAAGAGATCGGCAGGATGCATGACCAGCAGATATCCGTGATCGGGTTCGGAAAGGCACCAGTGCAGGTGCCGACAGGCGCCGCCTGGGCATGGCCTTCCCCGATGAGGAGCAGGATCAAACCGATGGTGTGTTTTAGTAGGCTCATCTGGCCACCACGATTTCGTCAATTCGAAGGCGCATGCCTTCCTGGTAGACCAAGGCCGGGACATGTTGGATGCCAAAGCGCCGCACCAGAGTGCCCTGCTGATCGAAGTAGATTCGCGTTTTCCACTGTTTCATCAGCTCCAGATAGGAGCCGCCAACGAGTACCGGCTTGATCCGCGCGCCATCGCGTTGAAGCAGAGTGCGCGCCATCCTTGCCTGTGCAGGATCGCGCGCATCGAAAAACATCAGCTTTTTCGACATGGACGTGATCGCCAGCGGGTTGGTGCGGGTGCCTGCGGGGAACAGGACGCGACCCTGTGCGTCGAGGATGTTCTTGTCGAGCACATAGGTGGGATCAACATAGACAGTTCGTGGTGCCTTCGCTGGCGTCAAACCTGCCACCGGTGCCGGGTTGGCCACGGCCGCCCTGCCTTTGGCGATCGCCTGCTCCTGCAGTGCGTGAAGCTGGCCGCTCTTTTCCAGCGCCCGCAGGCGCTGGGCGATCATGTCGAGCAGGTGTTGCTCGGCAATCGGATAGGTTGGTCCGATCGCGGGCAGTTCCTCTGCCTTGGCCAGGGTGCCTATGAGGCTACTGGCCAGCAACAGGATCAAAGTGGTGCGCATGGGCAGCCTGCTTAATGACAAGGTATGGAAGCGCCCAGCTCGCGCATCTTGACGGTGTCGATCTCCTTCACCGCCTCAATCATCTGCGTCACAATGGGATCGCGAGGCGTGCTGAAAAAGGCCTGTTTGAGCTCTGGCAGACTGAGTTGGCGTTGGCATTTATCCGCATACGCATGCAGGTACCGTTGTGCCGCTATATGCAGCGTGGGGGAAACGGAGTTGAGCACAAATAAATAATTCTCCATGGAGTCTTTGTGAGGAGGCTCGGCGGCGGGCGTCCATCCTGGGATGGTCAGGACCACTGAGGTAGTCAGGGAAGCGAGGGTTGATTTCATTGAAAGCATGATCTACTCCTTGGTTTAAAAGATGGGAATGACGACGCCCAGGACCGCGTCGGCGTGTACCAGGCCATTGATGCTGTAGCGTGAATCGAAGCTGTCCTGGCTGGTGCCTTGCACATAGAAATACGAGGGTGGAATCACCGTCTCGGCGATAGGTTCGAGCCGGAGATGTTTGACGGTGGTATGCGTCTTGGCAATACCGACCTCCTGGCCATTGACGAAAACGTGGCGATCCCGGACGGTCACTTTGTCGCCGGCCACACCGCGCACGATCTTGAAGAACGGCTGGTGGTACAGGCCGGGGAAGATGCGGTACGCCGCCCCTTCGAATGCATAGACCACATAATCTCCGCGACGGATGCCGTCCGCCCGGTAGTCGACCACTGCGACCGTGTAGGGCAAGCTGGGTGTCACGTTAAACAGAATAGGCAAGCGCGGTGTCGCATCGATAAACAAACGCACATAGGCGAGTGTCCAGATCACAAGCAGCACCAGGTACAAATACCAGCGTCTGCGCGCATGCCTAAAAAAATCGCGGGTCACAGTTTCACCTTTTTTCTGAGCAAAGGCGTGAGATCGATCAGCGTCGCGCGGCTGCCGATCACCGCCGTTTTGTCGATCACCAGGCATGCGCACTCTCGCGGCAATTGCGCCAACGCAGCAGCAAAACGGGGGACGAATCGTTCAGCGTCAGATATCGCCTGCCGTCGTTCTATGTCGGTACGGCTGTTCGTCATGGCTTTAAAGACCTGTTCCTGCTTTGCATTGAAGACGTTCGCCACGTCGACGACCCCGATGACCAGCATCGGCCGCAGCACCAGCCGGTCATATGCCGCAATGCCGATCGCCACGAAGCAGGCCGATACGATGAAATTGATCAGCATGATCCTCATTGGAGTCCCCTGTCGGCCAGTACCCGGGCGATGGCCTCGTCGATGGAGTAGCCTTGGGCACGCAAGGCATCAATCGGCTTGTTATCGGCGAGTTTGTTCGAGAACAGCAGCTGCGTGGCTGGATCAATGACCAGGCGTACAACGCCTTCGCCGATCGGCGACGAGACATACATTTCCGCAAAGGCGCCGGCCTCGGTGCGTAGCGAGTTCAATAGCCGTTTCTTGGCGGCGTCCATGACGATGCGCTTGTTGCTTTCCAGGATTTCAATCGACTCCGGTTTTTGCCGCAGCAGGAAAACCCAGTCGGAGCAGTTGAAAGCGGCCGTCATTTGCACCGAACCGTAATAGTCATCGGCACCCTGCGTCGCGGTGCCCAGTGCACCGCCATACTTGCGCGCACGCCGGGCTGCTTCTTCCACCACGGCGGCCTTGACCGGGTCGTCTGCACCGATCTCGCCAAGCTGTTGCTTGAGCTCATCGACGATCAGGAGCTTCTTGCGATCACGGTTCAGGTACATCTCGCCGGTGATCTGGTACATCAGCAGGATATTGACGACGGCATGCAGATCTGGCTTGCGTTTGAGCTCTTCGTTTTCGATCACGACGAAGTCATTCGAGAAGTCGACGTTATTCTTGCCCTCGAAGAATCGTTCGTACTGCCCGTCCTTCGAGTATGGATTGAGCATGATGGCAAGATCGCGGATGCGGTCATCGCCTTTGATTTCGAGCTCCGCGATATTGCCGGTCTTGAATTCGTCGCGCAAAGCGGTGATCGTCAGATCATTGCCGTACGACTTCCATAGCTTGAGCAGGACCGTTGAAATGGCCTTATATTGCACTTCTTGCAATTGCTGACTCATGGAACACATCTTCGCCAGGGCGGGCAACAGCATATCGATGTCTTCGTGAATGTCATTGACCGCCGTAAACGGGTTCAATATGATCTTCGAGCGGGGGCTGAACTCGACATGCGTTCCATTGGCTTTCTTGCACAGCTTCTCGAATGAGCGCCCGAGATCAAGCAGGCGCACTTGCGCACCACCGGAACGGTATGACCAGGCTATCTCGTTGAGGGTGACGGACTTGCCGGATCCTGGGGCGCCGACGACGGCAAAATTGTAGTTGCCTAGGTCGTTGTCATACAGGTCCAGCGTTACGAGCTGGCCGCGGCGGCCGGCGAAGATGAGCGTTGGCGTGTCGGTTCCTCGCCATTCCGCCAGCAGGGGCGCGAGATGGATGGCGTTCGCCATGGATTTGCGCGTCACCCGCTTCATCTTCTTCATATCATTGTGGAATGCGGGCGTCAGAGTCATGGGCAAGCTCGCCAGCAGCGCCTGGCGGTGCATGTACACATCGGCATTGAGTTCAAAGCCGCTGGCACGCCAGATGGCCTTGGCCGCTTCTGCCGCCGCCGTCGCCTCAGCGGGCGGGCAGAAAATGGCCAGCTGGTGGTACATCGAGACGAGGTTGCCGCCGACATCCATCGCGTTGGCGACTGCATTCCAGTCTTCCTGCTTCTTCTGCACGTCCGGCATGATGGCTGCCATCTTGCTGCTGGCGTTCTGTGTCGCGCGGATATGGTTCGCCGTAATCAATGTCCGTGTCGTGTTCGTATCGAGGATGTGCACGCCCATGGTGAGCAGGAACGGCGCACGGTACTGCAGTGCCGGTTGCATCACGTGCCCGATGAGCGCACCCATCTGCCAGAGGGGGAAACGTCCAGGAAACGATTTAATGGAGAAGAAGCGTGCCTCCACCTGCTGCGGCTTGCCTGGCTTCGAAAACCGGATGCCTTCGTTGGTCGGCTCCTGGACGGTATCGAAGTCCACAATCTGATCCCGCAGTTCCCTTCCCTCATCGTAGTTAATCCGTGGGGTGAAACCATCTGTGAGCCGGTGCGGATTGGTGAACAGTGCGCACCAGTTGATTAAGTCGGCCGCGTCGCATACGTTGCTGGGAAAAGAAGCGGCGTCAAGGGTGCTTGCCATCGAGTCGCGCAAACCGATGGCCGCTTCGCGCTTGCCGATATCATCGGCGCGTCCATCCATCGTGACGCTCATCATCAGTCGAAAGTCGCGCAGCGTAAAATGAAATCCCTTCGTCAGGGATTTCTGGCTCCCGGCCAGCAGATGTTGCACGCGCTGGCGTGCCAGCTGACGGTAGAGGTTGCTGTTCCGGGCCGGCCGGCCCCACTGCTGCGAGTTTTCATATTGATCCGCGTCTTCCATGCGCATGTTGGCATATTGGATCAGCGGGGCGCGGATGTCCGGCGAGCCAAAGAGGTGAAATTGCACACCCGTGTTGGCAGGACAGTTGGTATACAGGCTTTGCAGCACTTCCACCATGCGCTCATCGGCGCCGGCCTGGGGCATGAGTTCGAGCATGAAACCGAGCCGGTGATGGCGATTGATGAACAGCTGCTCGCTGTCGACATAGGGACCGTACGGTAGCCAGCTGGCAAACTGGTCGGGGGCGAAACCGTCACCCCGGTTCAAGCCAAACATGTCGCGCACGCCGGCACCAATCCCGTCGCCGCCGGTTTCCGCTGTAAAAAATGTGAACATATCGTTCCTTTCCGTATCCGGCAGGGGCTATGGGTGGTTCGCCGCTGGCATCGGCGCCGGCGCAGGTGACACTTCTGGCGCGGGCGTACTGGTATCGGCAGGCGTGCTGGCAAAGCCTACTGCCGCCGGCGCGGCTGGCCTGGTGTCGACGTTCGTACTCGCCTGCGCGGTAGCGGCCGTAGGCTCCGGCGCCGCTGTTTGCGGAGAAGCTGGCGGTGTCAAGGGTGCGTAGGCATCACGTATCTGCCGCTGTGCATGGGCGATCTGCCACCGGCCTGGGTCTGTCTGCAGGTAGACAAAAGACTGATCGTGGAGATCATGGTCGCTGTCCTCCCACGGTTTAATCCAGAGCCGCATGACGCGCGGCGGGGAGCGCAGCGCGGTTGGCTCGAATGCAGGCTGTCCCTGCATGGAACTACCGCTGGAGGCAGCTTTGGCCATGGAGTACATGCTGCGCGGGACTGCACGCGGCGTTCCTTTTGTGGGAGCCCCTTTAGCCGCCGCGCCGCCGCCCGCTGGAAACGCATTGTAGTAATTGCCGGATACGGAATTGCACTGCACGCCTTCCGGTGCCTTGCAGGCATATTCGGACTTGCCGCCCAGGCCAGTCATGTCGCTGCACCCGGACAGGATCGTCAGGCAAACCGCTGCTGCGAACAGGTTTTTTGCACATAAGGCGAGTGGTACAAGAGATCGCATGATTACTCCTTGAGGTTCTTGCTGGATTGGCGGCTGGAGACGGCTTGCGTCAGGAGGGCCTCAATCTCGCCGGCACGTATAAAACCCGTTTCCCGTGCGCCATCAGCAAAGATGAGGGTCGGCGTGCCCTGTACGCCCAATTTGCTGGCCAGGGCCAGGTTGCGGTCGAGCGGATGGACGCATCGGACAGGTGCGCTCTGCCCGTCCAGCGTGCCGCTGACGGCGCTGCGCCAGGCAGCCAGGCGGTCGGCAGCGCACCAGATGCGCACAGGTAACGCCTGGTCCTGGAAAGGCACCATGAAGTTGTAGATGCGCAGGTTGGGTACCTTGACCAGTTCCGGTTCGAGCTGGCGGCAATACGGACAATGTGGATCGGTGAAAAGATAAAGGACGCGTTCGCCCTTGCCCTGGGTGGAGACGATCGCATCGGCCAACGGCAACTGGCGTACATCGATAGCCGCTGCCGTCGGCGCTGCCGGGTTGGCGGCGTTGGTACGCTGCTGCAGTTTCGGCGCGGTCAGGTCGCGCATGGCGCGCAGGTCGACCAGGCGGCCAAAGATCATGTAGTCAGGGCGTGTCTCGGCGACGAAGCCGACGTTGTCTCCCATCCACACTTCGAAGACGTGGGGAATCGGTGTCGCCGTGACTGTATCAAAGGCCGTGCCGGGATAGGTTTGCTTCAGCGCGGCGAGCAGTGTGTCCTCGGCCGTACTGGCATGGGCGACCAACGTGGCAGCGCAGGTGAGCGCGGCGAGACCCAGTCTAGTCAGCTTCGTCATTGGGAACCTCCATCGTGCGCTCGGCAAGGCCGAGCTGATCCTGCCGGTCCGCGTCGCTGCGTGACATGGGCCGCGCGGGAATGCGCACGCCACGAGTCAGCACCACGTCCACTTTGCGGCCCGCATGCACCTCGATGACGGGAAACGTCTGTTCGGCCAGCCGGATGTAATAGTTGGCCAGGTTGTTGAGCGCGCTCCCCATGCCGCTGCCAATGCCGCGGCGGAATTGATCGCCGGTGCCGCCGGTCGTCGTCGACAGGGTGCCAAACGGCGAAGTCGTAAATGAGCTGTTGCCTTGGGCGAAGCCCTGGCCGATACCGCTGACGATGCCAGCGCGCAGGCTGTTGGCCAGCAGCTGGCCCTGCTTGGAGACGAGCGTGCCGCGCAGCCCCAGGTTGCCATCCTCCCCAAAGATGTTGCCCTCGATCTTGACCTCGATCACCGAGCGGTCGTAGCGGATGCAGGAGAGCACATCGGTGCGCAAGTACGCGCGTTCGGAACTGATGTCGCCATAGCCGGAGGCAACCACAAAGCATTCCTTGACGTCCGCGCGGAACTGATTCGGCAGAATGGCAGCGGCTGAAATCTTGATTAATGCGGGCAGCGGATTGCTTTGGGCCTGGCCGCCCGTCGGCGCATCGATCCCACCGAGCAGTTCTCCCGGCAGGATGCCCACTGGCAGGAAGTCGTCCAGCGTGTTTGCCGGTTTTACGCCATTGCCCCCGGCCTCCTTGGCGGCCCCGGTGTTCCCGCTGGAGTCTGTCGCGGCGCCCAGGGACACGCGGATCATGGGGGCGGACGTCTCCGGTGGCTCGTTTGGCCGCAGTACGCCGGTGTTGCCACTGGCTGCGTCGGTGGCGGGTGGTCCTGGCGGCGCGTTGCCACCTAGTGGCGTGCCGGGAGGGTACTGCAACGGAGCCGGCGTCGATGGCTGGGGAATGGGCGGAGTGACGGGCGCAGGCGGCGCAGGTGGCGGTCCTTGTTCTGCCGTGGCGGCCGTTTTTGCTTCCAGATCCGCCAAACGCTTGAGCAAGGCTGCTTCGACGACCTTGTGATCGTTGTTGATTTTGTCTTGCGCTTCCTTGTCACTGTCATATTGGGCCAGCTTCTTGCCGGCATTGCCGACCCATTGATCTTCTGGCGATATCTGGCCCGGCACCATCATGCTGGCACCATCCACATTGACGGTGGTGCGTTTGTCGGTCGACTTGGGAAGCTGCCGGGCGGGGCTGCCGGACTCGGAATAGGCCAGTACCGCCCACAGGACGCCAATGCAAGCTGTCACGATACTGGCGGCGGCCAGGTACTGCTGCTGCCTGGGTGTCAACCGTGCCGTGAGGGATTTCAATGTTTGCATGATGCGCATGGCGGTTTACTCCCCTGCCCGAATGACGTAGACCCGCGTGCTCTCGTTCGGACGCAAGTTGAGGTTGTCGATGGCGACGGCCAGGACATCACCATCGTCACGGTCAAATTCCTGCTCTGCGAGCACCAGCGGCGCACCGCTGATATTGCTCAGTGCATAGGTCTCGCCGATAAGACCACGGCCTTCAAACTGGCGGATGAGCTTCATTTCTGCTTCCGCCCACAGCATGCGCGCTTCGTCGCGCTCTTCCACCCGGACGTCGTCGGGCACCTGCTCGGAAGCCATGAACATCAGCATCGATTTCAGGGAGCGGACGAATGTGGCGGACCTTGCCGGCGCCGCGCCGCTGGCATTGGCTGCCTTGACCTGGCGTCTGGCCGACTTGTCTGAGATCACGATGGTGTCTGCAGGAACCTCCGCGCGATTCAGGCGCAAGGTGTAGGTGGCCGTGGCGGAAGAAATAAACAGGTTGATCGGCTTGGCAGCAGTGCCCACCGGCTGAATATAGATTTCGCCTTTGGCCAGGTCGCAGGCAAGCGACAGCTGGCCGCCGGGATTGACGGCAGTGACGGCGCCTGGCGCCACGGGCAGGCTGGCGTCAGTCGGTTTGGGAGCACAGTTGCTGCTCGAGTAGATGTTGCCAACGACATCGATGATCTTGCCGCCCTCGATGCGGATGCGCGTGGGCTCATGCGCGGCGATGACCGCCTCGATGGTGGCGCCGTCCCTGACCTCCCTGGTCTGTACGGCCCAGGCGGGGAGCTCAACGAGCCCCAGCAGCAGCCACGCCAGTGGCAGTATCCGGTTTTCCATCTTTCAACTCCTTAAAATCTTTCAAATGCACGCGCGCGCCACGGAAGACGAAGTCCGCACGGTAGGTCTTGAGGTTGTCAGAGGTATTGGCCCCGTTCACCTGGGTTTTGAGGTAACCGGTCATCGTGACCGATTGCGTTTCTTCGTCAGGCACCAGCTGCTGCATCTGGAAATAAGTGCTCGCATTGAGCTTCTTCAGTCTTGCCGCCTCCAGATCCTGGCGCGTCTTGATGCTGCCGGCGCTCTCCGGCAGGCACCAGCTGAGCAGCATGTCCTTCTTCCATTCGATGGACTTCGGCGTGACGTCCAGCATCAGGTAGGCGATATAGCCGGACATCTGCACCAGATAGTCGTTGCTGGCCCTGCCGTCCTCGATCCAGAATGTTTTATTGATCGCCGGCGGCACGATGACGGTGCGTTCCGTGCCGGCGATGCGGACAATGATGGTCAACGCCAGCATCAGGCAGACGGAAAGGATGCCGATGGCCAGGCGCTGGTCGAACACGCGCCGGCGTAGTGCGCCCAGGTCATCCTGATAGGTTTCCAGTTTCACTGGTGCTCTCCTTGGTGCTACCCGACCATCTTGCGGATATGCGAGGGCGGGGTTGCGCGCATGGACGTCAGCGGACTGACAGGCAGATACCAGTACGCCCAGTGCAGGACAAAGGCTGGATGCTTGTCTGCTTTTTTGCGGCTGAGCCAGCGCGACACGGCGACGCCGGCGCAGACCGCGAGAAAAAATCCGAGTTTGCTGCTGGCCAGATAGCCGACAAAGATGGAAAGGAGGACGGGAAAGGCGACATCAAAGTCCCATAGGCCAAGCTTCCATTGGTCGTCTAGCCGTCGGGGAATATAGGTGTCGGCTTGCATGATGTCCTCCTTGTCTCAATGTGCGGTGTCTGCGCCAGCCTGGTTCAGATCGTGGCACCCATAATGGAGCCGCCGATGATCAGCCCGACCGCGCCGAAAATCGCCATGCCGATGTAGAACAGCACCGGACTGAAATTACGCAGAGCGGTCAGCGAGATCAGGGCCACCACGAAGCCGATGAAGCCAACCAGTGCTTTCACGCCGGGGGCCAATGCGGCCAATTGCGTCAGTGCTGACGTCAGCGGGCCGGTGATGCCGGTGAACGCGACGAGGTCGATGGCGGTGGCGGGAATAGCGGCGAGCAGGCCCAGGATAATCAGGGTCAGCAGTGCCAGGACCTTGGCCGCAGTGGAGACGCGCAGGCCAAGCGGCCGCTTGCCGTGTTGTTTGAAAGGGAGAACTGTGACGTATTGCAGGGTGTTCATGTGCATTCCAATCGTGATCGTGAAGAAAAATTCCTAAAACTGTCTGTGCGGGCGGCTAGGTGCTGCGGCATGGCGGCACAGGGGGACCACGCACGGGGCATTGCCACGCGATCTTGCCCGGCCGGCACGCTCTCCATGCCGAAGTCAGGTTGATCAGGTGCGCTTCGGTTCTCATCTCTGGACCTGCCGAGGCGTATCGGCGGTGAGGCTGAGCTCCACCCTCCGGTTGTTCTGGCGGCCCGTTTCGGTCGCATTGGCGGCGGCGTAACAGCAGGCGCCGCTACTTCCCACCTCAAGCTGAACTGCAGGCACGTGCAGATGGCGGCGCAGATAACGCTCGACCCTGGCCGCGCGCTGGTGTGCGATGGCATCGTTCAGAGCCGGCGTTCCAGTGTTGTCTGTTCTGCCGGCGATACGAATATGGGACCCTGGCTGCACCTGCGCGAGAAATTGCTGCAGAACGTGTTGGGCCGTTCTATCGAGACGAGACGAGCCCGGCGCAAAGTGCACCGCAAGTTCAGTGACATCGGACAAATCATTTTCGTTCGCTGCACCGGTACCCACGGGTGTTCCAGCCAGTGTCCGCTGGGTGCTGGCTGCCGCGATCGTGGTTTGCGGCACCTCTTCAATGTACGCATCCCGCCTTGCCAGCGTCTTGGGCGTGCGCGTAGGGCAAGCTGGATCGATGCACAGGCCGTAGCGTGCATGTTTACCGTAGTGAAGCTGGGTGATGTGCTGCATGTGGGACCCAGGCGTGACTGCGCGGGAAGACAGTCCTGCAGGTTGTGGCTGGGTATGCACATTTTCGCAGGAGGCCATCAGCAAGCTGACTGCAGCCATTCCTGTGGCGGCTAGTGTGGCATGAGCAATAGAGCGTCTCATGTCAGCCCCACTGCCACCAGCGCAAGCTGCGTTGGGACGACCGATTCAGCTCGCGCATTTTTCTGAGTCTGGTACCTGCCCCGCGGCGTAGCGCGGCGTATTGCCGGCGGCTTGGTATTGGTCAGAAAGCCGTATACGCGCCAGGCGTAGCGGGTGCGCGTAGCCTGGCATTGGGCCGCATCAAGTTTGGTACACGAGGCGTTGTATGCTCCGATCGCCTCCCAGGTGTTGCCGTACCTTTGCAGCTTTTCCACGAGAATGCGGGAACCAGCATGAATGTTTTTACAGGGCTCATGCAGTTCTTGCTCGGTCACCCCCAAATTGCGTAGGACCCGTGGATCAGAATTGACACCCATATAACCGATATCCACGGTACCGGTTTGGCGCAGATGGCGGCGATTGACTGCGTTCGGATCCAATGACGATTCCGCTCGAGCAATCGCATAGAGCAGCGCTGCCGGCACATTGTGGCGAACGGCGGCTTGTTCCCAGCAAGCCCAGGCAGGACCCGGACAAACAACGAGGATCGCTATGAAGCATAAAAGATGTCGTTCCATGGCAAGGAGCAGGCATAAACCCGAAAGCGTTGATCCACCCGGCGCGCGCAGGCGCCAGACCATCGAGGGTGCACATCGGGTAAGCCTGGCATCAGCCTGGCAAGGTCACTTCGGGTCGCATATCCGTTTGCGGTATGCCTTGCAATCTGCCTCTTATGGCAGGTGCGATACTGCTCGCTCGGCGATATTGCGCCGGGCCTGTTCAAATACTTTCCCTTGCGCCCCCTCTTCCTGCAGGGCAAGGGCGATGCACGCGGTCGTAAACTGTCCCAGGTCAAATCGAGGATGGGGATGCCGGTTCATTTCTGACTTCTGCAGCGCCAGCAACAATACATACTGGGCGCGCCAGATTTCCTCTTGTCGACGCGGCATGCATTGGTCTCGCAGCACCATCTGGGTATGCAAAAAGGAAAAAATATGCTTCGCGGGTTCCGGCTGCGCAAACACTCTTGCAATACAAGCACTAATCAGATCGGGATGCCGTAATTTTGGCGAACAATTGTGATGATGGTTGAACAGCTGGTCGAGCTGATGAAATTCCTCCAGCCATACTAGCGTACCAACCGTTTCCTCACACCCCGTCGATGAGGCCGCAGAACGATGCGTAGCGGCCGTGTGAGCGGAAGATGAGGACGGCATCGGACGATATTCAGTATTCATGGCGACTCGAAATCGAAATTGACTGCGTATGACATCATGCTAGCGTATCGCAGCTACAATGTTTGTCCAAAAAGTCGCGCTTTTTGTGGACTATTTGGATGAACCCAGATTTCCCTCGGCGTGTCGCTACAGCTACGGGACTTCTACCTTCACACTCACGCATACTGCGCCACCATTTGTCCTGCCAGCCACGCGATCACACACAACATGGCGGGCAACAGAAGCGGGGACAGTTGAACAGGAAGCACACACGCTACTGCCACCAGACAAATCAGCAAAATCGCCATGCCCATTGCTGCCGCGAACCACTCCGGGTGCTGCTTGGCGAACACCAAACGTTTAGTACGCCGACGCACCAAGGCATCCACGATGCAGGCTGTGATCAGCACCACGAACAGTGCCCACCACTGCACGATGCCTGCCAGTCTATACAGCGCCAGCATGGTCAACATATCGAGCGAGCGGAAATAGCTGTTCTGAAACAGCTGCAGACGCACCCGGCCCAGGCTATCGGCGACGGGTTGTGCTACCGGATCGCGCGTCACCTCGTGGACGTTGGCCGATGCCGGTTGGGAGTCCAATGCAGCTTGATACTGAAACATGCGGCTCAACACGCGGCGTGCATACAGATCGCCCCAGCAGTCCGCACTGGCCATATGCTCCGCGCGGATCTGCGCGACAAATCGCTGAGGCGGGAAGGCTGACGGCAGGTACAGCACCAGAATCAGGAGCACGCTCAGCGAAACAATGGCCATCAACCGAATCAGCATGCTTCACCCTCCTCCTTCTGATCGCGGCTTACATCGTCCGCGCCAGGGTCAATTAGCGTAAACCGCCCCTTGTAGACATGGCCGCCAGACACGGAGGCGAAGAACTGCAAATTGGGTAATTTACCGAGGATCGATGGCGGGACCAACTCGTTGACTTCCTCGCTCAACTGCGTTGAATCGACTGCCGTAAAATCCGTAAAGTGGCCGTCCCTGGCAGTGTTGTGCCCGACTTTCATGCTATGGATGGTGGTCTGCCCCAGTGTTTCATTGATGAACTCCTGAGTGGGCTGATCTTTGGTTCGGAAGGCGATGAGGTTGTTCAAGTTCCCCAATGCCATACGTGCCGTCTCCTGGCTGCCAAGGCGTTTCGCCAGGTCGGCAATCGTCTGCATGGCGGCCGTGGTGTACAGCCCTCCCTCGGCACCTTTATTCAGTATTTCGATCAACGGTTGATTGATCACGTTCGATAGCTCATCCACAAACAGGGAAATGCGCCGCTCTCCTCCCAGGTTGTAGCGAATGCCTGAGCGGGCCGCCAGGTCGGCCAGCGCCATGGCGCCGATTGCCGTTGCAACGGAAGGATCTGGCAACGAATCCAGACATAGAAGCAGCACATGTCCCGCGCGCTCGATCTTTTCCAAATTCATGATGGGCCGCTGATCATCCGCATCAAACGGATCGGGAGACAGGCTTTTTCCCAAGTCTCCGGATGTCAGCATGGACAAGATCGGTAAAAGATTAGCGGTTATTTTCTGATAGTGTTCCCGGTTATGCTGGAATACCCGGACTTGGGAACTGACCACCGGATCACGCCTAGCCTCATGCACATGGTGATCGTAGTAGGTCACATACGCCAAGAGTTCATGGCTCGCGGCTGGTGTCGGCGATTTGATCTGCCCTCTCCGCGCCTTATCGAGCAAGCGCACCATGTCGGGCGTACTACGCCACTGCATGCCAATGAGCTGTTCGTAAAAACGCTCGAGCGCCTGTTCTAGGATAGGTTCGACGCCTCCTTCAATGTATTGCTTCAGCTTCGCCAAATTCGGACGCTTCTCCAGTTGCACCATCCCTTGCACGACGACATTCACTGCGTCCCAACCAAATGCGCTGAACGTTCCAGCAGTATCTGGTGGCATGATTGACTGAATACGCGAAGCGACTTCGGTGGGCTTTTGCCAGTTAAACGTGAAGTCAAGACGAACACCCGTTTCCGGAAAGGCAGGATGAAACCAAAGAAAACTGTCTGGCTCGCGATACAGTTGACAGGCCTTCATGACCAGTCGCTTGAGGCGGCGTGAATTTTTCGGATCAATAATAATGACGACATCGCCACGGCGGATAGCCTGAAAAATCAACCAGCCAAGGCATACCCCTTTGCCCGACTGCGTAGTTCCGACCACCAATGTGCCCCCTTCAAAGTTCTGCAGCGGCCGCATCAACAAGCGCTCTTCCGACTCGACGCCATGAATCCAGGGTAGGCCAATCTCTGCGTCAGATTGTGGATTGGGTTGATATCCCAGAGCGCGTATGAGCCAGGGAGAAATGGTCATCGCGCGATAATCGATCTTGATCAACTCATAAAGCCGCTGAGAGTGCAGTGGCAACCAGATAAAGCCCAGGCCAAACACGACCTGTTCAGGATCGCCTGTCCATGTCGCCAGCCGGGAAATTGAAACCATTTCCAACGCGCGGCCAGACAACGCGGCACGAATACGCACAACACGCAGAGCTTGCCGGCAGCGAATCAAGGCAATGAGGATTGAGAAAAAAATGAGCGGAAAACCCGCACGCGGCGGCAAATGATCAGGTATTAGAAGGTAAAAAATAGCGGCGGCGAGAATCCATGCCAGAGCGGCCACGCCCTCAATGGGACTACGCCATGGCATTTCATACCGTCGCAGCAACATGATCAACCTGCATCCGAATTGATTGAGGTATCCCCTGCTGCATTCATGCCCTCGACAAATTGGCTAGCGATAACCATTCCAGCCAGTTGCTTGCCATGCAGGTTGTGATACTCAACAGGCTCGGTTCCGGCCGGCCCTACCACCAGCATGTTGGCATCGGCAAGTGCGCGTAGCGCCATCTTCGCATCCGCCTGTCGCGCCACGAAAGCGTCCATGGGGACAAACAGACCGGAGGCCGTCGGATAACATGCCGGTGGCATGCTCGTATCGTTTAGAGACCTCACGATCGCCTGCAATATCTTGGCAATGCCGGGATTCAGGCGAATCGGTGCGCACAACGAGTAGCGGCCCTTTGCTGACTGCATTGGCTCGGTATTTTTGACCTTCTTCCCCCTTCCTTGACGAGCACCTGCAGGTGGTTCGCTACCAGTGCCCGCCGCAGTTGGGGGAACCGGTGGGATGGATGGCAACGACAACTGACGATCGCTCACATCCGGCGGCGTCTCTGTGGCAACCCATTCGCCCTGAACCTGGGAGGATGCCGCCTTCGCCTGCCGTGGTCTAGCATCATGCTCCGTAGCTGGCACCTCGTCATGAGCGCGGCGGACAGCAATATCCATGTCCAGCGCCACTGGTGGCGGGTGCAACACAGCAAGGACAACGCCTGGCGTCACCAGCTTCAACGCCTCCAAGGGTTCAGGGGCGCCTGGCGGCCGGATTAACCAAACAGACTCGTCCGAATTCATTGGCAGGATGATCCCGGCATCGCTCAGAATTTCCATGGCCTTCACCGGGGAGGCAGGTAAGCCATACAATCCCTCGTCTTCCAGCAAGTTGAGTATGTCGCTTATTCCGTTCGGCCACACCAGAAACAGGCCGTCCCGCCCGAGCCACATGCGGGACCGTTCTGCATTGGGCACCCATCCCTGATGTGACTGCACGAGCTCGCGCATTGCTTTGAGCAGAAACCTGGCAAGGTAAGCCCGCGCGCGGGCCTTGCCTGCTTGCGTGTCGGCTTCGCGCAAGTCTCGGTAGATCACCAAAGTCGACGCACGATTGACGAGATGGTCAATGACGTTGTGATCTTGATATTTCACTTCACCACTGATCGCCGCAAGCATGTGGGCGACGATCATCGAGTCGTCGTGACTCAGGTAGGCCAGGGTATCTGGCGGCAGGATCATCGGTAGCGCGAACAATGACAGGGAGCGGCACTCCTGTCTGGCCTCCCCCCATCGGACGAACAGACGGTCAACCTCGCGTTTGTCAATCCACTCCCCAAGGGGTGCCAGGTATGGCTGCCACACGGTTCCATGCGCATCACTCACAACGACCGTGTCCACGACGCGGTAGAGGTACGCGCATAGCCCTGCAACGAAGGTAGCAAAGCGCCAGCGTGGCTCCAACTGTCGACGGGTTGATATCGTCGCCCTGCCAGCGAAAATCTGCGAGTCTGTCGCTTGCAGTGCGAAGAATGCGGTCTCCATGCCCAGGCGTGCCAAACCTCCAGGGCGAGCAAAAAAACTGTCCTGCGTCGCTGGCAAGACATTCACGTAAGCGATGTACTTCCTGATGAGCGGAAGCATTTCCTTGGTAAAGGCCTTAGCATCGCCGCCATAGGCCAGTTTGATGCGCCCCAGGATATCCCGATTGTCGTCCGAGATCGCATCGACAGTCCGGGGACGTATCCCGCCGTCACGCGCATGGCCGTTGATGGGATGTGAACGTTGAGGACAGGTGGGCGTGGCTTGACGGCCGCGATCACATTGACGATGGTGGCCAAGCCAACCCAGGTATTTGAAGAGATTCACTTTGGTCATAAGGAACACTCACGTGGCTATGTGAGCATTATGGCTATGCAAATCAACGTACTTCCAATTGAAAGCCGGCCCTCCACTGCGATCATTCATCGACACACGGCTCGGTCACCGATAAACAACCGCCCTCCTTTGACTACGCTAGATGTACAAGAAGGTTACCCGCGATAAGGGACCCGAGCATATCGGTCGGCACTACCGTAGCCAAAGGGGCAACCCTGCTGAAAGCAACTTTGCAATCCTCAATCCTCTCACTGGTTGCCGTGTACTTCCGCTTTCGCATGCGGATTGAATCCGTAGCTGTTTGCTGACGCTAGTAACTTCCATCTCAATACCCGACATTCTGATCTTCGCTCAATAAATCCAAATGCCTTTACATATCTCCTGCTAGTACACGCCCCATCTTGACCTCTTTAGGGAACAAGCTATTCGCGCGACTTATATCACGAAGTGACCTCAAGCAGCGGCATGGACCGTAGAATAATATTTTCAACAACACATGTCGATTCAATAAGAACCTAGGCGTAGGATCAGGCTTTTAGACGAGAGGTTGAATCCATGCGTGCTACTGCTACGTTGTCGCTACTAGGTGCCTGCTTACTTACTTCGGGCTGCCAGTCAGCTTACCTGTATAACAAGAAATCAGACGCCATAGCCAAAGCAGCGGCTGAGGACTACGAAGCTAGCAAGTTCAGTGAGCATTTAAAAGCTCAGCGTAAGGTATTAGTCACACTCGAAGATCGGGAAGTTTCAGCGTTTAGTAAGTTGACTCTCGCTGAGCGTGATCAAGCATTGCTCGCCCTTGTATCGTCTCAAGAAAAAGGCTTACCTGTAACTACGAAAGATGGGTTCGCCAATCGCCTGCTTGAAAAAATAGATGGTCGTCTGATTGCCCTAGATGGAAACCCAGATGCCCGACATGGTGCTAGGGCCAGTGAGGTAAAGGCGCGAGCGCTATTGAAGGTTTCTAGGGAGGGGCAAGTTCGTGCACGGCAGAATTTAGCCTTGCCAAACGACGGGTTTGATTCGATCGAGGCATGCAGTGACAAAGTAGCTAAGTTGGAAAAAGCTACAACTTCCGATGCTATCAAAGCGCTCGTAGAGCCGAATTTCGAGTCCATGGCAGTGGTGCTCTGGCCCTCGATTATAGGAAGCGCAAATGAACTTGGAAAGCAGTGCAGGATTGAGCAGGAGCAACTAGCGATCTTGAAAGAGTTGAAGCCTGAGCGGTCGTATTTCCTTGACCGTGCAGTAACGGCGTATGAGGTACAGGAGTCGGCAATCAAGAGCGCGGATGACAAAGCGAAAGCGTTAAAATCTGCGATGACAACCGCGGCTAAAGACTTGGCGGCTGCTACCAAGAGTAAAGCGGAAAGAGAGGCTCTTACTGATTTTAGCTGTCCTGCTGCCTCTGATGCTGCAGTTGCCCCTGCTGATCCTAATGCTACGTCTGCCGCTGCTGCGGGGGCGCTCGCAGCAACGGCAAAGCTCACAACAGAGGCGCCAGCTACTCCTGATACTGAACCGAAAAAAACTGTCATCACTTCAGCAAGCAATCTATGCAAGGCCCTCACTAAGTTGAAAGATCTCGGTTTTCGCGGTCGCAAGGTGGTTGCCGAAGAAAAAATTGCGCGGATCCGAGACGTTCTCCAGGCTATGAGTGGAATCACCCCGGAAACTCAATCTGCTGACACCGATTCATCGTTGGCATTGATAGCGGCAACCACGCGGCTCTCCGGCGCCCTGCGAATGTATCAGCAGGCAGGAAAATGGCCCTTACTTGAACCTTTGATCATTGAGAAGCAATTGGCAGATGCGCAATTAGCATCCGCGAATGCTCAGGTTGCGTTAGAGAAGCGGCGGCTCACCTACCACGCAGAAATTGTCACCTCGATACGGTCTGAAATCGAATTGCTGGATGAGGCCCGATATTCTCTGGTGAACGGATTTGGCGAGTTGGTCGACATCCGGCAAGAGGCGCCTTGCTCCAACAAGAATCTGAAACGGTGCTCATCATATGAGGCGCTCCTATCCAGCAACACCAGGGTGAATGGGGTACCCGAAGAGCGTGCGGCGTATCGGGCGATGGCACTGTTTGCAGAGTCTTACAGTGTAGGTAGAGATCGTCAGATGGCTGCTGGAGTGCGCCTAGCCCTGTCCAACTACCAGCGGAGCTATATATTGTCCGAAGAGGCGGTCGCATCCTGGACGGCACTACTTAATACCCCAGTAGACTTGCTGCGGCAGTACCACGCAGGAGGAATCACCACTGACGATGTCGCCCCGGTGATTTCCATCCTCCAGACCATTGGCATCTTCGGTATTGCGGATCGAGTCAAATAAGGAGCTAGCATGAAAGTAATCATTACGTTCTTAGCGGTATTTGCGGCCACGCTTGCCTACGCTGAAGATGGAAAGGAAAACTCTAAGCTGAGCTCGCCAGCCCAGCTGGCAAAAACGACGTCGGCCTATCTCGGTGCAGTTTCAGCGATGTTATCGAAGCAAAGTGCTGAGGTTAATCGGATGATTGATGAACGTACCGACGCCATTGCTGCACGTGAGCGTGCAGCTCTCACAGCGCAGAATCGAGTGAAGAGCGAGATTGAACACTACAACATGACTCGCAGTAACGTGCTTGCCGACAGTCTTCAGTCAATGATCCGCCGTAGCGATCGAGTAGCCACGGAACCTGCCGACTTGACTTCGGCGGAAGCTGCTCTCAGATCGGAAATCAAGGTGGCTACCGCGCTTCCACTCCTGTCGACAGATAAACTTGACTCAGCTGCTAAAAAGCTAGCAGTGCTAGCTGAGCAGCAGCCCCCTCTCGAGCGCGCGCAAGAGGCGATTGAGTTTTACAACGCAACCAAGGCTTCGGTTAACAAGATCGAAAAGGATGCTGAAGCGACAAAATTGAAAGCAGACGAAGAGTCCAAAAAAGCAATCTTACCAACTACCTAATGCGAGGTCATCATGAAAACACTCAAAGAGCTTCGAAATATCATAGCGAATGGCGAGCCAGAGGAAAAATTGACGGCTGCAATGGAGATTACAAACTTCATGCTGCCCTACAACGAGGAGTACAACCTGCTACTCGACCTTGAGGCGTCCGCTACCATAGAGCATTTCGCCATCACCCACCCAGAAAAGGGTGGAATCGATCATGGCTACCGTCTCGAACTGGAAGCGTTGCAAACTAGCATTATGGCACGGAAGTCGTTTCTGGACATGCAACTTCGTGCCTTTCAGAACAGCGAAATCGGCATCGATGCGCCTGACCAAGACGTAGTAGACAACGTTAAAAAGCTTACCGATAAAGTGGCGAAAATAGTGATGAAGAACCAGGCTATCAAGGGGATCATCGCATCTCTCGCGGAAATTGCAACGCTGATCAACAATACGATGGAAAGGTTGAAACCAGCGTAGAGCGTTCCGAAGCAGTCCCGCCGCAGCCCATTTCATCAAAAAATTAGATCATAGCAAGTTGCCACTGACAACCATTATGGCCCTCCATTATCTGCTAGTGGCTGCGGATAGCGGACGATCTGAGTGGCTCAGTGTACGAGATTATTGCGTCAATGGTGAGATAGCCCCCTGATTCCCCGGACACAGCCTATGCGTTATTCTTACGGATAGTAATAGGACTGTGCATATGACTAGGAACAAGCAAACAATCGAAGTGGTAACGGTGAGCCAGGAGCGTCGCAGACGCTGGTCAGCCGAGGAAAAGGCGGCACTGGTACGCGAGACGTACGAGCCGGGCATGAACGTGTCGCTGGTCGCTCGCAAGCACGGCGTGGGGGCGAGCCAGCTGTTCAACTGGCGCAAACTCGAACGCGAAGGTGCACTGATGGCGGTTACTGCCGGCGAATCGGTCGTGCCAGCGAGCGAACTGGCAGCTGCGCGCGCCCAGATCGCACAATTGCAGCGCATGCTTGGCAAGAAGACGATGGAGGCGGAAATTCTCAAGGAGGCCGTCGAGTTCGCTCGCGAAAAAAAGTGGATTGCGCGCTCGCCCTTGTTGGGCAAGGACGACCAGTGAAGCCGGTTTGTTCTGCCCTTGGTGTAGCGCGCTCGCATGTTTCGCAAATGTTGATTCGGCCGGCCGACTGGGTCGATGGCCGCACTGTACAAACGTTCCATCAACCTGCTGACGCGATCCTGGTCGACGCGGTGCGCGCCGAGATCACCGCATTGCCAACGTATGGCTATCGCCGTGCAGGCGCTCTGGTCAATCGAACACGCGCATTGATGGGGCTGCAAACGATCAACCATAAGCGCTTTTACCGGGTGATGAAACAGAACTCTCTACTGCTGCCCAAAGCACCTAAACGGCCCGTCAGTAGCCGCGTGCACGACGGTGTGGTGTCGGTGGCCGAATCGAACCAACGCTGGTGTTCCGACGGTTTCGAGATCGCCTGCGACAACGGCGAAGTGGTGACCGGCGTGTTCATGAAGGACTGCTGTGATCGTGAAATCATCGCGTGGCGGGCGTGGGCTGAACGTGGGTTGCCTGGCGAACCGGTACGTGACATGTTGGTGGAAGCGGTGGAAGCGCGATTTGGCCAGGCCAGTGTCGGATCGACCCGGCTGGAATTCTTGAGCGACAACGGTGGCGCCTACCGGGCCCATGAAACGCACGCCTTGGTGCGCGCACTTGGGATTGAACCGGTGCACACGCCGGTATGCAGCCCGCAGTCGAACGGCATTGCTGAAAGCTTCGTGAACACGTTTAAACGAGACTATGTGAACTTGATGGACCGCAGCAGCGCAGAAATCGTTCTGGCTCAATTGCCAGACGCCTTTATGCACTTCAACGAGGTCCATCCGCATTCGTCGCTGAAATGGAAATCGCCTCGCATGTTCAGGAGGGAGCTGGCGCGCCGGGCTCAGGAAAGTGGCGCTAACTAAACGATTGGCTGTGTCTGGTTATACGGGGGCAAGATCAAATGGCGAGTTTATGGGTTCGCTATAGATATCAAACCTAATGTTCGATAGCAATACAAAACTATCAGTGCGTCACTACAAAAAACGCAGAATAAACCATGCAATGACTAATTTTTCTCTACATTCAGGCGCAAGTCAGGTTTGCCAGCAAAGCTCGATTGAATACGGGAATCCGTGGCATATCGTTTGACGAGCTTGCAAAACACACATCCGGAGTGATCCGCCGAGGTATCCCCGAGTGCGATCAGATAGCGGCAGCGGCAACGCGGGCAGGTATGCAGCGCCAACTGCGATGAATGGTGGGTCCAAATGCCCTCTACGCTAGCGATCAGCTCGAAAGCGCGATCAAACGAGATGCTGGAACGGCCATTCCACCGCTCTCGATACATCTTGTAGGCGCAGACCATGGCCTTCCGTGCCGAACATGCATGCTGCGTACGCAGGAAATGAAAAATAGTGGCGATCAGTGACGCCTCGGCACGTTGCACCAGTGTCGCCATATGGTACCAATCCTGCGAGCTAGGCCATCGACCGCCGGTGGCCACCCGGTCATTGTAGAAATACTCCCGCAGCAGCGATGCACTCAATCCGGTCAAATAGGCGACGGTTTTCATCCGCGCGCCCTGTTCGACGCAGGATTTGGCAAGCTGCAGGGCCTGAATGTGCCGCTCTGCATGTTCGTACGCCATACGTCACCTATGCGAGGCGCGCATGAGCCGTAGTCGCCTGGCCGGCACGCGAGGGGCCACGGGTTGCATCCTGATCAACAGCGCGGACCCGGCACAACGTCATGGCCAATACGGGCGGCGTTTCCAGGAGAGTCTTAAAATTACCTATCGGCTTAAACAAGCTTTCATGCGACATGCTAGCGGCAAGCTGCTGCAATGAGTCCACGCTCATTGCGGCGAGCGTCTCGGCTGAGGCAGTGTCGAGGTGAAAGGTACAGCAAGTGGCCAGGAGGTCTTGCTTCAGACCCACCTGGATAGTGAGTAAGTAATTCAAATTGAGGTACTGCACGTCCGTGTATCGAATCGCGTCTTCCATGGTCCACCCCGCTTTGCCCCGCTACTGCGGGGCGTGGTCATTAATCCGGTTTCCGCTGTGCACATCTGCCCGGTCGGTCAACTGATTAGCGAAGTCATGAGTACGAGGACTACGCGCGTAGGCAATAGCACATTAAAAAAAGACTACTCCGCAAAATTTCAAAGGTCAATAGCAACTGCTAATCGAATCAAAATATTTATATGCACTTTAGCAAACTTTCACTGGAGGAAATCCGATTCCCCCTCTAAAATCAAGCTCAGCCCCATAAAAACATACCTATAACAACTGCTACAAATAATCTACAAACAAACTAAGGTCTCTCACTTTACCTCGGCCTGGAGACAAAAATCGTGACAACAAGCAATAACATCCCGCTTACCAGAGAGGCCGTCCGCGAACTTGACATCGATATCGTCCCTGGTGTCCGGCAACGGCTCATTGCAGAACTCGACAGACGGGGAATACATCCTGGTCAACGCGAGCACTTCCTGAGCCAGATTACTGGCCGAGCGCTGCAAACAGTGGCACGCTGGATCGATGAAGAAAAACCAGGTTTGCCCGATCTCAAATCCCTCGCCATTGTCTGCCTTCAGTTCGACATGGATGCGAACTGGATCCTGGGATTAACGTCGCATCGCATCCCTTTCCCACGGCAACAATTAACGCCTGGTGTGCGCCAACAAGTGCATGGCCAGGCGGCTCCGCCCTTTGACTGGATCGGCCATTTACTGGCAGAGACAGCATTGCTCAATGACACCGACTTAGCCGGCCTAATGCGTGGCGACGACATGGCCCCGTTAATCCAGGAAGGATCCTTGTATTTCTTTGATGCGTGTGTCCACGAAATAGATATCAATGGCATCTACGTACTTGAATATCAGGAAAAGGTGCTTGTGAGACACGTAGAGATCGTGGTGGGCGAAGGACTTCTCCTACGCTGCGAGAACGCGCGCTACAAACCAACCATGGTAAAAATGGCCAAAGTCGCAAGCACATTAAAAATCGTCGGGCGCGTTAAGAATGTACTGAATTTTTCAACCCTATAACATCACAATCTACGGGCCAATAGGGAGCTAAATCCCATTCAATATCTTGCAATAATCCATTTAATTGAGAACACATGCACAGCGTCGTAGCTTCGGTTTTACTTATTATTGGTCTTACTTCTACAGGAACCGCCCTCTGGAATGGACAGTTAATCGCAGCACTTGCAATTGCTCTGGCAACCGCATATGCCGTTCTTGCTTGGTATTCAGGCATCATTGACTCCCTGACGAACCCGATCTTCCAACTAGCAGGCGCAGTCGTCATTCTTCCCATTGGACTGGTAGCAATTCTAAACAACAATAGGGCTCTTAATGTGAATCTTCAGGTCGCATATAGTGCCGTTCTTTATGATCTTGGCACGATGGAATTGCACTGCGATGTCAGGTCAGCAGAGCTTCGAAAACTACAGGAATTCGGAGTGATGGCTTGTGCAATGCAAGGCAATTCAGACCAGTTAGGTGTCCTGAATGAGCTGAGCAAAGGAATCCATTTCGGGCCAACGCTCACAGTGCTGGACAGCGGCGCTGCACTGCTAGACAGCGAAAAGCCAAACTACTGTGCCAAAACCTTCAAAGCAGCTGAAAACCTATGCCCAACAGCATTTATGTCCTTGAAAAAATCATATCGCAGCGCGCTACTTGAAGCAGCACAGTAATCATCTATCCTCCATGAGGCAAGCCCTTCGGTCCTTTGATTTAAAACACCTATGGGAGATCAAATTCTGGTACACAAATGAACACGGCATCGATCTACAGTGTGATGGCAATGTGCGTTGCTCCGCAGACGCTTAATACCACTCCCCGGTGGCGGAAAGACGCCCCCGGGGATTTTTCAACCATGCCGCGATCAAATTAGGCAGCTTCGACGATCTGTTGCCATTCCTTGCCCGACAACTCCAACATCTTTCCACCGATCTCCTCGAACTCAGTGGCACGATCATAGTCATCCACTTCCTGCGAGTAGCCTGTCACCGCATTAAGCAAGCCGTAGCCGTTCAGCTGCTGTTCCGAAATCAGATGGCGTAGCACGCCTGCACGTTCCGTCTCGTTCAATACGAAGCGATTCGCCAACACCTCCACAGATTTCACCGGATCGCCCGTCAATGCGATGCCCATGGTTTTGCGCATTTTTTCCGATATGAGTTGAAAGGTTGTCTCCGACACCGCAGTCTGCACCATGTCCCGCGCTTTCAAAAAGATCGCGCGATCTTCGGCCTCGACTGTGTCATCTTGCAGAATAACGTCATCGCCACACTCCAGCAAACGCCCAGCATGGTTTTTCCGCATCGAGCGCTCACAAGCGATGAGCCCATTGCTGCATTTCAGCCGAAAAATCAACGGTTCGACCCGCAGCCGTCCCACGCCGATCTCCGAGTTGCTGACCACGACGCCTGCCTGCAGTACGTCACCGGGTGCAACCTCATGCGTCACCTCGGCACTGACCACCTTTAAATACATCTTGGTTTCGGTCAGCTCCACCGACTCAAATCGGGCGCCGGGCAGTTTGAGCAAGATCGGCAAAATACTTTGGGCCAGATCGATGTTGTCAAGCCGACGGAAGCGCGACGACAAAAAGGCCCTGGCCCGTCCCGCCAAGGTCCGCACCATATAGCTATCGGTGGCATTGATTCTGAACCACGCATTGATGTTTTCATCGAGCAGTTCGGTATCAAACGAACGCATGCGCTTAAAATACAGCAACGGTATATCCAGTTTCTTTGCCAGCTGCCCACAGGCAAAATCGTTCATCAGGTAGCGCTTTTTGCCATAGGGTTCGTCAATGACGAGATTGCACTGCCCTGCTGCTGTCGTCTCGCTCACCAGCTTCGTCGCCGGCACGATCATGTCCTTCTTGAGCGCCGCCTGCCGCTCAAGTTCGACGACGAGTTGTTCCAAAGGACGTCCTGTTTTCATCACAACCTCCATGAAAAAAGCGGGCGATGCAACTCCCTGGAGGGAGCGCATCCCCCGCAGGGTCAAGCACGCGGAACTCACTGAGTTCCACGTGGGCGCACTATTGCGCCAACATGCGGCGACCAAACGGCCGCCGCGCCAAATTCACTGCTTTGCTCTCAGCACCTCACGCCGCATGACACGTGCGGTGTGAAATCGTCAGTAGCACCTCTGCCCAATCGGCGCCCGCCGACTTCGGCACAAACACCTCAGCTGATTTCCCTGCCTGTCCTGCATGGGATTTCAAGTAGCGTCGGGCAAGGCTATAGGCCGCAGCCTGCCCATCAAAAAATGCATGCGCGTCGTTGTCGGCGTAAATTCGTAGGCGTTTGACTGTTTCCGGGATCCACAGCTTTTCCAGGTTTCCAGCACTCATCCCCGCCCACACCGGCTGATGCGAACGCTTCATCACTGCCAGCGCCGTTTCGATGCCTTCACACACAGCCAATTCGTCCGTGGATGGCGCCAGACGAATTGCTGCACCGCCTATCCCAGCACACAGCAGCTTCTTGACCGCGCATTCGCTGGCCTTCTCGCCATTGCTCAAGTAAGTCCGATGCAACGATACCGTGCGCCCGCTCTTGTCCTGCACGCAGGCCACCATGGCAGGGTAGCGTCGAACCACAACGGCTTGACCAGTGAGAAAATTGCGCTCGTAGTATCCCAATGCTGGATGCATGCGCAGCGTCGATGGATATCGCTCCAGGTTAACGCCACGTTTCCGCAGATACCTGTCGACCTCATCCCCCGGCGCAACGGGCACCGTTTCAGCCAGAATTTTCCGAATCAGGCCGTCACGTTCCAGGGGTGAATCCAGAGGAAGCGAGAGCGGCGCCCTCGGGGCGTTTCCACCAAGGTAGCCATCTACCCTACTCAGCGCATCAACCGCATTCAGTCCTAGGCAGCCCATCAACAACTTAAATCCGCCACCGGCGCCGCAGCCACGGCAAATATAATTACCGTGGCCAAACTTGTCCGTGTATTGAAACCGGTCAGTGCCGCCGCAATCACCCAATGGGCACGGCTGATTGCGTTGGTTGAGCACTTTCGCATCCACGCCCAGCGCCAGCAGGATTTCCGTCCATCGTCCAAACGCGCGCTGCTTAACCTGCTGAAAATGCGCGTTGAATTCTTCCCTATTTTTGCTCATGTTGACCTCCCCATCTCAGCCCCCGAGCAAATTGCCTCGGTTCGGGCACGCCACACGGAGTGTCAACAGCCACCCGTGCTCTATGGCAAGGCCAACTCGCCCCGACAGCAGTTCGTTTAACGTGAGAAATATCGTTCTTCTCTCCGGCCGGCCACGCTGTGGATCGACCTGAAAACCGCCAGGCACAAAGGACAAGCGTATCGACCGCAGTTCTTGTCCGAGATAGAAAACACGACCTGGCTGCCCCACAACGATCTCGCTTTCCTTGATTCTGAATGTCAGCTCGTCGATATCTTGCACCTGACAAAAGCGAACGGAAGGAAATGTAGCGGCAATGGTGGCGTCACGCATGGCACCCTCCCTTCCTGCCAACCTGGCGTCCATCCTTACCGCCATAGCCACTCAAATATTCCTCATCGTCCTCTGCAATCATCGATGAAAAAAGATCGGATTGATGGAGCTTGATCTGCTCATTCATCCACTGCGGATTTTTGAACAAATTGTCGGAAATCCAGTCTGGCTTTGTCAGTACCGCCTGGCGGACCCACGCAGGGTAGTCGTGCAGCGCGCTCATAAACCAGTGGCACAACTGGGAACCAATCCAATCGCGCACTTCCTGCGCATCGATGGCGCCGATAAATGGTAGCTGCGACAACGGACTGCCACTCACCACCTTCATGCAATTGACGAAGGAAAACGGCTGCGTATCGCGAACCGGATCCGTGAACACCCAGCGAACCAGTTCAAACTTCTCATCCAGCGGCGCGCGCGGGTCGCTGAGCAAACTTACTTTGCGTAATAGCCACCAGTGCAATGCCACCAACTCTTCTTCTGAAAATTCAATCACATCGTCGTTGCTTTCGCACGCCGATATCTTGCTCACAGGTGCCCGTAACACGTCCGTATGGGAAGGTGTGGTCCTACCCTGAAGGACGCGACAATGGTTGATCTGAGATCTGCTCATGATTGCCTCGCATAAGAAAGAGAGACGAGGCGGCTCCCTCCCGGGATGCATCGTCCCAAGGGGGAAATAAATCATCCGGTTGCTGCGACACACCGGAACTTCAATTGACTGGCTTGATACTGTCGGCTGATGCCGTTTCGGCGGGGATGCCAGCTACCGTCCTGAAAACGCATGCAAAGTGCTTTGACGTGACTGCGCGGCACGCATGGCACGTCAAAAACACTCTCGTTATTCAGGAACACGGACGTCACGCCTGGAAACAGGAGACGGTCCAATCGGTGCTGCAGCGCGCGCTGGGCGCAATTGATAAGGCTTGCCGGACAATGCAGGGCTAGCTACTGCGATGATTCTGACTTTAGGCCGCCCTCCCCTGCCTGTCAACACAGGTTCGACGAAAAATGCTACCGGCAAATCCACCGGCAGTAGGAACACGCAGTTGCGTGCGCATCGATATGTGTATCGACGTGCCCGAATGGCGAACGCAGTACCCGCAAATACGCTTCCAAAGCTCCGCGCATTCCTCTTGAATCAACAGGATGGTGAGTACACCATGTTATGTAGCCCAATGGGCATTTTTGAGGATATCACCATGAACTACCCAGCTCCCACCCATTTGATCGTCACGCGTGATCACGGCGAAACCAACAGGAAGTTGCTGGCCAAGGAGGCCGCCGCCGATCTGACGCGCGTCGAATCAGCGAGCCGCAAGGTCAATATCACGCTCGCCAGTCCGGAAGGCAAGCGTTTGTACTTGCGCTGCTTCTACGTATCACAAGCGAATTTCCATTTTATTTCCGTCTTTGCCAGGATGAAATTACCAGCCGAGGATGTCGACAAAGTGGAGCAGGAATTGCGCACCATGCTAGACGCGCGCATAGCCCTCGCCAACCAGCGTATCGTCGCTTTCGAGAAACTGTGCCATCAACATGGCATCACCGAATTGGCCAGCTACGACATCGAACCTCTCGCCATCGAAGCGAAAGTGTTTTCCATGTTCGGCCGGCGTTTACTTGAGTTGATCAGCAAAGTCGACCAGCTTATGCCCATGCTCGAAACCTTATGCATTGACGAGGCGCTCTCGACAAGCCAACTGATCACCGAAAAATCGCACGTCAAGAAAACCGTACGGGCAGTGACCGCTACCACGCGCGCGCTATCGCTCGGCCTGCTCAAACGCATCAATGCACTGCCCGCAACCGAGCGCAAGCCCACCGCACCGAGCAGCCTCCCCTCCCAGGGCGATGATTCAGCCGTTTCTCCAGCGTTCACCGGAGTGACTCAACGAGCAGACCATCCGGCACCAAATCCGGCCCCTGAGCGCATTTTAAGCATTCCATCCACCCCACTTAGCGAAGAGGTGCAGACAAGTCCCTGACGACCCTTACAAGCCTTCCTACCCGCATCCCGGATAGGAAGACTTTCAACCCACCAACCATCCGGCACGGAGGAAGCCATGTGCCTTAAAATGTTACTCTGCAGTGAAGCGCCGGCGGCACGGGCATGGTGCTTAGCAGCGATGGAAACCGCGTTTGGTCCGTCCTATCGGCTGGAGCCAAGGGGCGGCGGCATTTCGCCCCTGGGCATGCCGCAAGGACAAAGCGGCATAGCAACCATAGTCATCGAGCAGGTATCCGGGTTCGTTCCGCATGATGTCCGGCGCCTGATCGAATGGTGCCATGCACACGACAAGGTGGTGTTGGCATGTGGAGTTTTAACGGAGGACGAGCGGGAATCCTACGGGCTGAGCCATAGCATCGAGCTGGACATCATTGCCGCACATGCACCGCTCTGTATTCAGTGGACTTCCTGCGCCGGCACGCTCCACCTTTTCGAAGAGATGTTCGTGCCAACGCTTAAGGCGGTTCAACGCACCGCCCATCTCTATTGTTCCGGACTACGATGCCAGCAGCATCGCATTAGCGCGGTAACAGGCGCTCGACGAACATCGGCACCTCACAAGGGGCCAGAGCGGAGGAAAAGTCCCATAGGCCATTCGCACGCCAACTCTCACCCACATGATCACTGCCAATCGGCCCCACGCCACTGACGGCCGCCGCTACAGCATCCGTCAATTGCCGTGAAATACCACCTAAATATGCCGCTTTTCAACTTGATGCCCACGATCAGCGCAGCCACCATGGCTCAGGATCATCCGTCATCGGTCATGCAGACAGCTCATCATGAAATACATCTCCCCTTCGAACCATTGGCCGTCTGCCACCATGATGGATCCTGCAGTTGGCCAGCGGGCATTAACCGAGGGGCACGCCGATCACCATATGAATTACCCGATGGATCGCGCGCGCATTACATTTGATACGACGCTGCTGGCATCGGATACTAGGCTCAGGAATTCAAAATATCGTGCAGCGCTGGCGCGGCACACCGGACGATGGAGGCTCAGATGGAACATCCCGTGACGTGGGTAAAAATCAGCAAATACGCCGAACTCACCGGCGATACGGCAGCAGCCGTGCACGCCAGACGGCGTGCCGGAAAGTGGTGCGACGGCATACAATGCAAGGTGGTCGATGAAATGCTTTGGGTCAATCTCGCTGCCGCTGAAAAATGGGTGGAAACATGGGGGCAAAGAACAGCGGTACGGGCATAGAACTGCGCAAGGGAGCACGCTCGGAAACGATACGCATCGTGTTCCAGTACCAGGGGAAACGCTGCCGCGAACCACTGAAGCTGGAACATACGCGCAACAACATCGCCTTTGCCAGGCGCTTGCAAGGTGCCGTGGTCAATGCCATCGAACGCGGTACTTTTGTCTACGAGCAATTCTTTCCCGATTCGCTCACCATCCGGCGCCAAAAGCAGGCACAGGCCGACGCGCAGGCTGCAGCTGCCGCGAAGGTGCGTCCGCCAGTGCTCATGGGCGACCTGTTGCGCGACTACCTGCAGATCGCAAAGCGAAACCTGGAATTGTCGACCTACAACTGCTACCAGCAGGTGGCGAAGAACCATCTGCTTCCCCAATGGGAGGACAAACCGGCCGCCGAACTGACCACGCGCGACCTGCGCAAGTGGATCATGAGCCTGAACGGCAAGAGCAAGACCATCCAGCTAATCCTCACCCCGATGCGCAACGCCATCGAGCTGGGCGTGACCGAAGGCGACCTGGAGTCGAATCCCTTCGACAGCATCAAGCTGGGCAAGCTGCTGCCGCGCGACCAGCGCGTCAGCAAGTTCAAGGCCGACCCATTCAATATCGATGAGATGGAACTCATCCTGAAAGCGTGCGAGCGCGATGAAGAGCGCAACATGCTGCAGTTTGCCTTCTGCACCGGCATGCGCCCATCCGAATACATCGCGCTGCAATGGGCGGCCGTAGACGAGCCGCACCACCAGGTCAGCGTGGCCGGCGCATTCGTCGACGGAGAAATGAAGGATCGTGCCAAGACGCTGAGCGGCTTGCGCACGATCGACATGCGCTGCGGCGCACTTGACGCGCTGCAGGCACAGCGTGCCCTAACGGGCGCTGGCGGCGGGACGGTATTCCTGCACCCGCGCAGCGGAAAGCCGTGGCAGGGAGACAAGCCCATCTACAACTGCTGGAAACGCATCATCAAGGCCAGCGGTGTGCGCTTCCGCAATCCCTACCAGACGCGCCACACTTTCGCCTCCAACCTGCTCATGCTCGGCGCGCTGCCGCTGTACGTCGCTACGCAAATGGGCCATGCAGACACGACCATGATCGTGCGTACCTATGGCAAATGGATAGCCGCGGGGCTCGACCATGGACGCAGGGAACGGCTGCTGCGCCTGTATGCACAGACGAACCCGCTGCGGGCAGATGAATTCCCGAAATACAATTAAAAATACCCAACAGACCCTCCCGCCGTATGGCCGCTATCGCCCCATTGCAGACGTAGTAACCGTTCAAAAGCTGAGATCCAACGGTGAAAATAACCGGCTGCCGGAGCCCGCAGAGCGGAGGAAACCATTCAAAATAACTGGCTGCTGGAACGTGGGTTACGCCTTGTATTCACTCCACTCTCCGTTGTCTTGGTTCGCTGCCTGCTCGGCGGCATGCCAGCGACCAAATTCTTCTTTGCCGCCTTCGCTCCAGTGAAGGCGAATGGCACGAATGTCTTTGGTCGACCTGAGGGCGTTACGACCACACGAAGAGCCCGGGTAGTACTCCCTGAAACCCCTCGCAAATACGACCTCTAGAATCCAATGAGCTTGATTGCCTCCGTACCAATGGAGTATGAACCGGCGATTGCCACCGCCGACCACCTTGGCGCCACAAATTTCGTGGGTATGTTCGGAGAGGCACTTGTCGTTATTTAGCTCAATGTCGTTCCACTGTTTCACATACCGCTGATACATGCGGTAGACGGCCTCTTTCTCTTCGTGTTCAGTGAGGACGGTCGCCGTCGTCGTGGTGGTCCAGCGCTTTCCCTCCGATGGGCGGGGGCCAATCCAGTATGTCGGTTTTGCCATGTTGCCTCCAATAAGTTAGGCTAATTTCCGCGCCAACAAGGCCTAATGTAGGGCTGTGCGGCTGGTCGCCAGCGGATTAAATGCTTACCTGCGGTGCGCACCGGCCAGTCCGAACGAGCAACGAGTTGACCGGTCGCATGGCCGCTCATGGCCGATCTCGGCCGAATTAGCGGCGTAACTCTAGAACTACATCTTCAGGTCGAAACGCAACTAGCCATTGTGTAATACCGTCGGCATCACTGCATTCCAACTCGTAACCCGGAGTTGATGAGTAAACTTCAATGATGGTTGCTACATCACCGACTGCAGGCTGGCGAAGATTGGACTCATCAGAAAATGAGGCCTTTTGCACGTTGAATGCAACAATCTTAACTACATCGTATTGCATAAATTTCATAATGGAATCCATCATTGAACGGCTGCTCTTGGCCGAAAGCTGCTTGTCGGCGTCGCCAATGGCCGCGTCCAAATGGTCAATCGGAAGCTGGCAGGTGACGATGGGAGAGCGGCTACCGTGGCTCTAGCGGCTGTCAGAACTACGTCAACGAGGTAAATCACGGATCGGGGAGACGCTATCCCCGAATAGCACACGCCGCCGGCGAAACGGTGCGCCCTGGATGCATTCCGGTCTACTGATCCGGTCCATTCGAAAATGACGGAAGTCCTCGCGCGCAGGATCCCAGGCCACTAAATACCAGAGCGGTGGCAAGATGAGCATGGCTTGCGGTTCAACAACTCGATTGGTTACGCCCCCTTTTGCGTCACTATATTGGAAACCTAGGTGCAGCCGCTGGAGAAAAGCTTGCTCGAATGCGGGCAGCAAGGTAGGCTCCATCACTTCCATATCTGATATATCCACCAGTGGTGAAAGCTGCCCGACATACAGGCAGTCCAGAAACCGGCGCAGGTCGTGCACCTTGTCGGGCGGCAGGGCCTGCTCAATCTTGGCCAGCCCGGCATCTGCAAGACCTGAAAACGGTATATTCATGGCTGCCCGCATTGATGCAACGCTGACAAGCAGCGCAAAGACCTCGGCGACGGAGAGACGCGGCGTGGTCTGAACCGATTGCAGATTAAGTTGCAGCCCACCGCCGCGACCCGGTTCGGAATAAATGACAAAGCCCTCATCGCGCAGCGCGCTGATGTCACGCAACACCGTCCGCCTGGATACGCCAATCTCCTCCGCCAGTGCTCCGACTGTCGAAGTGCTGTTGCGGCGAAGGCTGCGTACGATGGCGTCATGTCGAAGGCGAAGATTCATGTCTCATCCTACCCTTAAATGGTGCCAGTATTTGGCACCATTGGATTTTAATATATCAGTGTTGCCGTCGAAATTGCCGTGCACACCCATTAAACCCGAGGACGGGAAAGAGCGGGCAATCCAAAACGGAATGAGTCGCTTGATCACCCGGAACGACCAAATAAAGGAAATACTAATGTCAACCACAACCCATTTTCCCAAGCCTACGTTTGTTCCAATCAACGGCGTGGTACTGGAAGTCTTTGAAGCAGGCCGACAAAATGGCGGAAATCCAATCGTACTCTGTCACGGCTGGCCTGAGCACGCCTTTACCTGGCGCAATCAGATTCCCGCCCTTGTCGCGGCGGGCTACCATGTCATCATCCCCAACCAGCGGGGCTACGGCAACTCGTCCCATCCGGCCGAAGTGACGGACTATGACATTCGAAATCTGTCGGGCGATCTTGTCGCTCTTCTCGATCACTACGGATACCAGAATGCGACCTTCGTCGGTCATGACTGGGGTGCAATGGTCGTTTGGGGGCTGACCCTGCTCTATCCGGACCGCGTAAACAAAGTGATAAATCTGAGCCTGCCTTACCAGGAGCGTGGCGCAAGACCCTGGATCGAGGTCCTTGAGCAAATCTTGGGCAGCGACTATTACTTTGTCCATTTCAATCGAAAGCCGGGTGTCGCGGACGCCATATTGGACGACAATACCTTCCGGTTCCTGCGTAACCTGTACCGGAAAAACGTGCCACTCAAAGAACCCGAGCCGGGCATGGCAATGATCAATCTGGCCAGAGCAGAAACTCCACTCGGCGAGCCTTTGATGAGCGACAGCGAATTAGCCGTTTTCGTCTCGGCCTTCGAAAAAACTGGGTTCACGGGCAGTATTAACTGGTACAGGAATCTCGACCGCAACTGGCACCTATTGGCGGACCTGGACCCTGTCATCCATCAACCTACGCTCATGATTTACGGGGATCGTGATGTGGTTCTCAAATCAGAAAGACTGGCAAAGTTCGTGCCCAATGTGGACGTGATCAGTTTGGATTGCGGTCACTGGATCCAGCAGGAAAAGCCGGAAGAAACCAACCAGGCGATATTGAATTGGTTGGCACGGCAGAGTTCAACCTGATCGTAGGGCCGGTTCAAGGGCACGTACGCTCTCCGGCCCGGTCCGGCCGGAGGGCAGGATGGCACGCCGAAAGCTATCAGTGAGCGGTACGCCTTCAAGCGCACGAATTCAATTTCTGAGGAAATCTACGAACACAGCACGAGTCAAACTACCTGCGGCGTAAGCCTCTAGCGAGTTCGCCAGCCGCTCAAGAATCGAAAGATTCGACACAAATGTCCTTCAATCGCCTGCTTGCGTAAATTACGTTTGACCGTCCGCTTTGGCCGCCAGCGGCCCTTGAGCATAACGAATTACCAAGCGAGGAAAGTCACGCATTGTCACGTCAACGCAACTGGCTGCTTCTGGCCGATAGCGGACGACCTGCATGGCTTAGTGTACGAACTTGTTGCTTTGAGAGCAAGGGGAGGTTGGATAGGCGCTTGAAACAAGCTAGATGTGAAAACGGCCGCAGGAAGCGGCCGTATCATTTTGGGCTGGACAATGGACGAAAATCCCATTGCCCCAAATTTGCCCCAAGTTCCTATTCAGACAAGATATGAAATCCTAAGTCATTGAATACAAACGAAAAATTTGGTGGGAAGTGCAAGTTTCGAACTTGCGACCCCTGCAGTGTGAATGCAGTGCTCTACCCCTGAGCTAACCTCCCGAAGCGAGGCGAATTATCGCATAGGTGTTGCGGCATCTGCAAGGGCTGGCGACAGGAAATTTAGCATGCCCCGCTTTTTTTCTCAGGCGGCCGCTGGTGGTGCGGTGACGGCGCTCCAGATGCACTGGCCTTTGGCAGCCTTGTCGAGGCCGGCGATGGTGGCTTCGTGGGCGGCGAGCTCGTCGGCCGTGGCACTCTGGAAGATGACTTCGGCGAGCGGCACGATTTCCAGGGCGGCGCCGTCGGCAGCCACTTCCACTTCTTCTTCCATGCTCAGGCTGTTTTGCCCGCGCGTCATGGCCAGGTAGACGTCGGCCAGCAATTCCGAGTCGAGCAGCGCGCCGTGCAGCTTGCGGTGGGCGTTCGAGACGCCGTAGCGGTCGCACAGGGCGTCGAGCGAATTGCGCTTGCCCGGATGCATCTCTTTCGCCTGCACCAGGGTGTCGATCACGCCATGCACTTGCTCATGCACGGGCGGCAGGTTCAGGCGCTTGAATTCCGCGTTGAGGAAGCCGATATCAAATGGGGCGTTGTGGATGATCAATTCGGCGCCGGCGATGTAGGCGCGGAATTCGTCGGCGATTTCCGCGAATTTCGGCTTATCGCTAAGGAATTCCGCCGTCAAGCCGTGGACGGCCAGCGCGCCCTCTTCCGAATCGCGCTCGGGATTGATGTAATGGTGGAAATTATTCCCCGTCAACATGCGGTTGTTCAGTTCGACCGCCCCGATCTCCAGGATGCGGTCGCCCGTGCGCGGGTTCAGGCCGGTGGTTTCAGTATCGAGAACAATTTGACGCATAGCGGATTCATTCGTAAAAGCAAAAAGCGAAGGGCACAGTATAGCAAACCTGTGTGCTGCAATCGCACCCAGACATGTTCGAACGCCCAACAAAACCGTAGCGAGCGGCAGTGATTTGTGGCCGGGAAGCGCAACCGTACTCTAGTACGGTGAGCATCACAGGCCGCAAAGCGCGACGCGCGGTAGGTTTGGTTGGGCGTTCTTAGGCGCGCACGGTTTCCACGCCCAGGTTGGCTAGCTCATCGGCCCGCTCGTTGCCCGGATGGCCATTGTGACCGCGTACCCAGCGCCATTCCACTTCATGGACGGCCTGGGCCGTGTCGAGCGCCTGCCACAGGTCGACGTTTTTCACGGGTGCCTTGGCCGCCGTTTTCCAGCCGCGCGCCTTCCAGCCGTGGATCCATTCGCTGATGCCCTTCTGCACGTACTGGCTATCGGTATACAACACCACCTGGCAGGGACGTTTGAGCGCCGTCAAGGCTTCGATCACAGCCTTCAATTCCATGCGGTTATTTGTCGTATTGAGTTCCCCGCCGTAAATTTCTTTCTTGGCGCCATCGGCCACCATCAGCGCACCCCAGCCGCCCGTGCCGGGATTGCCCTTGCATGCGCCATCGGCATAAATTTCTACCTTATCCATCTTGCTGTTCCCGCCTTTTATTCGTGACCGGTGCGCCTGCGGGCGCCGTCGCCGGTTTTTTGGTCCACGCCGGACCGATCAAACGCATCCCTTTGACACGCTTGATCGCCTGCACTATATACACTGCACCCAGATATGGCCACCAGCGCGCACCGGCCTTGTCCATGAAGGCGTTGCGGCGCAGCCATTTTTCTGTCCTGCAGGCAGGTGCGTAGCAGCCGAAGTGGCTTTGGCTGACGCCCATGTTCAGCAATTTTAACCAGTCTTTCATGCGCGGCATAGAGATCAGCTCGCCCGCCCGCGGCAGGTAATGGCGTCCCGTGACTCTTCCGAGACCCTGGCGCACGCCCCACAGGCTGGCCGGATTGAAGCCGCAGACGATCACGCGCCCCTCGGGGATCAGCACGCGCTCGACTTCGCGCAAGACCTGGTGCGGCTCGGCGGCAAATTCGAGTACGTGCGGCAAGACCACCAGGTCCAGGCTTTGCGAGTCGAACGGCAACTCGTCGAAGGCCGACACCAGAGTCAAACGGCTCGCTTGCGGCGAGCGCGACGGCAGGCGTGCATCGAGCAGCCATTTGTTCGGCATGCGGCTCGCCGCCAGCGCGTCGAGCTGGGGCAAGCCGATCTGCACGGCGTTAAATCCGAAGATGTCGACGGTGAGGCTGTCGAGGCATTGCTGCTCCCAGGCGCGCACATACAGACCGGCTGGGGTCTGCAGCCAGCCATCAAGCGCTATAATGGATTTTTCGGATGCCACACTGTCCATTCAGTTTTCTCTTTTGCTCATGACACATTCCCCTGAACACGCTTTATCGGTACTTGCCGTGCCCGCCTTTGCCGACAATTATCTGTGGCTGATCCATGACGGCCGCCACGCCGCCGTGGTCGACCCTGGCGATGCCATGGCCATCCTTGATGCGCTGCAAGCACATCAGTTGACATTGTGCGCCATTTTACTCACGCACCACCACGCCGACCACACGGGTGGCGTACCTGAATTGTTGCAGCATTTCGCCGTGCCCGTCTTCGGCCCGCGGAATGAGGCTATCACAACCATCACGCAAGCGCTTGGTGAAGGCGATGTCGCCTATGTGCCGGAGCTGGGTTTGCAGATGACAGTCATCGACGTGCCCGGCCATACCAAGGGGCATATCGCCTATGTGCGCCAGCGTTCGGAGCAAGGCGATGCGCCATGGCTGTTCTCCGGCGACACCCTGTTTGCCGGCGGCTGCGGCCGCCTGTTCGAAGGCACGCCGGGCCAGATGGCCGACTCGCTGGGCAAGCTGGCTGCCCTGCCCGACGATACCGAGGTATTTTGCGCGCATGAGTACACCCTGTCCAATCTGCGCTTCGCCAACGCCGTCGAACCGGGCAACCTTGCCCTGCAGGAACGCATCGCCATCGACACGGAAAAGCGCCAGCAAGGTTTATCGACCGTGCCGTCGACCATAGCCATGGAAAAGGCCACGAATCCCTTCCTGCGCTACCGCGAACCGGCCATCCTGAACAGCCTGAAGGTGGAAGGCAAGTTGGCCAGCGACGCTTCGCCCGTGGAAGCATTTGCCGCACTACGTATGTGGAAAAACAACTTTTAAGCTTCTGTTTCTAAAAAGAAAAATCCCGGCGATACCATCAGGTATCGCCGGGATTTTTTTTATCAATCTATTTGATCAGGATCAGATTTCTTCATACAGCGGCAAGGTCAGGAACTCGGCAAACGATTCCGACGTCGACATTTCCTCGAAAATCTGGCCCGCGCGCACATAGGTCGGACCGTTGCCGCCTGGCGCATCGCGCTGCACCTTGGCCAGTTCTTCCGGAATCATGGCGCGTACCATGTCGGCCGTGACCTTGCGGCCGTCTTCCAGCACGCCCTTGCTGGAACGAATCCATTGCCACACTTGCGAGCGGCTGATCTCGGCCGTGGCCGCATCTTCCATCAGGTTATGGATAGGCACGCAACCGTTGCCGGCCAGCCAGCTGCCCAGGTAATGGATGCCCACATTGATGTTGTAACGCAAGCCCGCTTCCGTGATCGGCGCTTCCGGCTGGAAGTTCAGCAGATCCGACGCTTTCACATCGATGTCGGGACGCTGTTTCTCGATCTGGTTCGGCTTGTCGCCCAGCACTTTCGTGAACTCGCCCATGGCCAGTTCCACCAGGCCCGGATGGGCAACCCAGCCGCCGTCGTAGCCGTCGGTGGCATCGCGCGCCTTGTCGTTGCGCACGCCGCCCATGGCGATGTCGTTCTTTTCGGGATCGTTCTTGATCGGGATCAAGGCTGCCATGCCGCCAATGGCGGGTGCACCGCGCTTGTGGCAGGTTTTCAGCAGCAGCAAGGCGTAGGCGCGCATGAACGGCGCCGTCATGGTGACTTTCGCGCGGTCGGCCAGGCAGAAATCCTTGTCCAGTTTGAATTTCTTGATGCACGAGAAGATGTAATCCCAGCGGCCCGCGTTCAGGCCCGAGCTGTGTTCTTTCAGTTCGTACAGGATTTCATCCATTTCAAACGCGGCCAGGATGGTTTCGATCAGCACGGTGGCCTTGATCGTGCCTTGTGGCAAGCCCAGCTCGTTTTGCGTCATGACGAAGATGTCGTTCCACAGGCGCGCTTCCAGGTGCGATTCCATCTTCGGCAGGTAGAAATACGGGCCCGCACCGCGCGCCAGCTGCTCCTTGGCGTTATGGAACATGAACAGGGCGAAATCAAAAATGCCGCCGGAAATGCGCTTGCCGTCGACCAGCACGTGCTTTTCATCAAGGTGCCAGCCGCGCGGACGCACGACGAGGGTGGCGATCTTGTCGTTCAGCTTGTACGACTTGCCATTTTGCTCCAGCGAAATCGTCTTGCGCACGGCGTCGAACATATTGATCTGGCCCGTCAGCTGGTTATCCCAGTTCGGCGTGTTCGAATCTTCGAAGTCCGTCATGTAGCTGTCCGCGCCGGAATTGAAGGCGTTGATGACCATCTTGCGCTCGACGGGACCGGTGATTTCCACGCGGCGGCATTCCAGCGCCTTCGGAATCGGCGCGATCTTCCAGTCGCCGTCGCGGATGTGCGCGGTTTCTGGCAGAAAATCAGGACGCTCACCCGCGTCGAGGCGCTTGGCGCGTTCCACGCGCACGGCCAGCAACTCCTGGCGGCGCGGCTCGAATGCGCGCGTCAACTTGGCCACCAGCGCCAGCGCTGCCGGCGTCAAAATCTGTTCGTAGCCGGGCTGGATTTCACCCGTGATTTGCATGCCTTCGGGAAGTGCGATCGTGTTCTGCGTCATGAAGTTCTCCGGTTTTTAATAAATATAAGCAAAGGTAATCTGGTGATCCAAGTATAAGCTGAATGACTGCGCGAACAAGCGGGACAAAGGCGTAAAAACACTCTGCCGGGCGGCGCGTTTGTTCTATAGTATTGCACTATAAGGCATGGAAACGAGATTAAAAATCACTTCATCTATGCGTTTTTATCACAAGTGACGAGATAGCGAGCACAGCATATGGGCCAGTTCAGACAAATATCGACCTTCGTGGAAGTGGTGGCCAAGGGCAGCCTGTCGGCGGCCGCGCGCGCGGAAGGCATCGCCCCGGCCATGATAGGCCGGCGCCTCGATGCGCTGGAGCAGCGCCTGGGCGTCAAATTACTGCAGCGCACGACGCGCAAGCTGGCCTTGACGAATGAAGGCGCCGCCTTCCTGGAAGATTGCCAGCGCATCCTGGGAGAATTGGAAGAGGCGGAAGCGGCCGTGGCCGAGCGCAGCGTGAAGGCCAGCGGCCATTTGCTCATTTCCGCGCCGGCCGGCTTCGGGCGCCAGCACGTGGCGCCATTGATCCCCTCGTTTGTCGCCGAGCACCGCGACGTGACGGTGTCGCTGAACCTGAACGACCGCCTCGTCGACCTGATCGGCGAAGGCATCGACGTGGCCATCCGCATCGCCAGCCTGTCCGATTCCTCGCTGGTGAGCACGAAACTGGCGGATAACCAGCGCGTGCTGGTCGGTTCGCCCGCCTATCTGAAACGGGCGGGCACGCCGCGCATCCCGGCCGACCTGGCGAAACATAATTGCCTGGCAATCAGCAGCGAAGGCAGCCAGCGGGGCTGGACCTTCCGCGAAAACGGCAAGAATGTCATTTTGAAAGTGGCCGGCAATATGGTGTGCAACGATGGCGAAGTGCTGCACGACTGGGCCTTGGCCGGCAAGGGTCTGGCGTGGCGCTCGATGTGGGAGGTGGGTGCGGAAATTGCCTCGGGCCAGCTGGTGACGGTGCTGGACCAGTTCGCGGCCCCGGGCAACGATATTTATGCCGTGTTCGCCCAGCGCCGCCACTTGCCGCTGCGCATACGGGCGTTTGTGGATTTTTTGCGGCACTCATATTCCCAGCCCGACTACTGGCGTGAAAGAGCAATCTAGTCAATGCGGGCCGAACTGGAAGAACGCAGCTTGGCGTAGGTCGGATTAGCGTAGCGTAATCCGACACCACCCCATACCTCTTGCCAACACCACCATTGCCGGCTTACGCGCAAGCGCTAAGCCGACCTACGCGATGATGCAAAGCACGCTAAAAAGAGCCGCGTAAGCCAAAAAACACTCGTAAAACCCCTGCCTCACGAAAATTCAGGCGAAAAAAAATCCTCGGAGACCGAGGATTTCTTTATTTCGTTTGATCCAGCGTATTAGATTGGCTGAATGTTCGAAGCTTGCTTGCCTTTAGGGCCAGCGGTCACTTCAAAAGAAACGCGTTGGTTCTCTTGCAGGGACTTGAAGCCGTTCGACTGGATAGCCGAGAAGTGAGCGAACAGATCTTCGCCGCCTTCGTCAGGGGTAATAAAGCCGAAGCCCTTCGAATCATTGAACCATTTTACGATGCCAGTTGCCATTACAATTTCCTATTTCAGTTAAGTTGGGCTTGCGCCCGTTATATCGTTTGAAGCAAGAAAGAAATGACAGACAAACTGCACTACTACCTCGAATCCAACGATGCCCAATTATACCAACAAAACTGAGAAAAACCATTCTTTCGCAAAATAAACTTGCGAACACTACTTTAATAGCCAAATCCCCGTCTTGCGGTGCCCTGTACCAGCGGCATGGAGACACTATATCCTAATCTGCGACGCCAATGCTTTGCGTTGCATCAAATGAATCATTGCAACCACATCTCTGTAGTGCTGTCACTTACACGCTGAAATGGGTGGCGCCCGCATCGCGTGCGGCCCAGTGCAGCAGCGCCTCCACTTGCGCCCGCACGGCTGGCCATTCCGCCACCGCCTGCGCAGGCGTGTTGAGCATGGCGCGCACCAGCTGTTCGAGGCGCCGGCATTCCTGGCCCAGCGCGGCAAAGCCGAAGGTGGCAGCCGAGCCGGCGACCGCGTGCAGCGCGCGGTGCAGCTCCGTCAACGGCTCCAGACGGGGGCCTTCACTGTCGCAGCGGCCGCTGGCCTGCGTGATCGCTTGCATCAGGGCCGGCACGCCAGCCGCATATTTTTCGTTCAGGGCGCGCAAACGCGCGCGAAAATCCGGATCGATCAAGGTTGCCATCGCAATACTCGCGGAAATGGCTTACTTGGTGCCAAAGATGCGGTCGCCGGCGTCGCCCAGGCCCGGCACGATGTAAGCGTGGTCATCCAGGTGCGAATCGAGCGAAGCGCAATACATCTTGACCTTCGGATGCGCGTTCTGGAACACGGTCACGCCTTCCGGCGCGGCTACCAGCGCCAGGAAGATGATCTGCTCGTCCGTCACGCCCCGCTTCTTCAGTACGTCGACGGCGTACACGGCCGAATTGCCGGTGGCCACCATCGGGTCGCACAGGATGAAGGTGCGCTCATTCAAGTCCGGTAGACGCACCAGGTATTCCACGGGCATGTGGGTGGTGGGATCGCGGTACACGCCGATGTGGCCCACGCGGGCCGATGGCACCAGGTTCAGCAAGCCATCGCTCATGCCGATGCCGGCGCGCAGGATGGGCACGATGGCCAGTTTCTTGCCTGCAATGACAGGGGCGTCGATGGTGACCAGCGGGGTCTTGATTTCGCGCGTGGTCAGTGGCAGGTCGCGCGTGATTTCATAGCCCATCAGCAAAGTGATTTCTTTGAGCAATTCGCGGAAGGTGCGCGTGGACGTGTCGTGCTCGCGCATGTGGCTCAGTTTGTGCTGGATCAAAGGGTGATCGGTAATGAACAAATTCGGGAAGCGTGGATCTTGTTTCATATTGTTGTTCTTTCTTTGCTCTCTGGCGCGGCGGCAAGCATGGCCGCAGGCGCGCTGTGTGTCGATAAAATGATGGATTGCCGCATTATCCCAGCCCACAGCCCGCCTGTGGCCTGAATTTTCGAAATAATCAGATTTATCGGGGTCAATACTCGCGCAGGGCGCGCGCCAGGATGGCCGCGCAATCGGTGCCCGCCGGCAAGCGGCCATACGCGCCGCCCGGCGCTTGCACCAGCCGCGACTGCAGGAAGGCCTGCGCGATGAAGGGCGGCGCATGGCGCAGCAGCAAGGCGGCCTGCACGGCCAGCACGATGCGCTCAGATAATTGCCTGGCGCCAAATTCATCCGTTTGCGGCCCGTCCAGGTCGGCCAGCAGGCGCGTCCGGTACTCTGCAAAGGCAGCGTCGGCATCGCCGGCCAGCGCCAGCTCGGCCGCCAGCGCGTCGCGCGCGGCCGGCGACTTGCCGAAGGCGCGCAAGACGTCGAGGCACATGACGTTGCCCGAACCTTCCCAGATCGAGTTGACGGGCAGCTCACGGTACAGGCGCGCCAGCGGCGCGTCTTCCACATAGCCGGTGCCGCCCAGCACCTCCATGGCTTCCGCGCCGAAGCCGGGACCGCGCTTGCAGATCCAGTACTTGCCGGCCGGCGTGAGCACGCGCGCCAGCATCGCTTGGCCTGCATCATCCTTTTCATCGAAACAGCGGGCCAGGCGCAGGGCAAAGGCCGTGGCGGCTTCCGATTCGAGCGCCAGGTCGGCCAGCACGTTTTGCATCAATGGCTGCCCGGCCAGCGGCTTGCCGAACACGGCCCGCTGGCGCGCATGGTGCAGCGCCTGCGTCAGGGCGGCGCGCATGATGCCGCTGCTGCCCAGCACGCAATCGAGGCGCGTATGGCTGGCCATTTCCAGGATGGTGGGAATGCCCCGCCCCGGCTGCCCCACGAGCCAGCCGTAGGCATTGGTAAATTCCACTTCCGACGAGGCATTCGAGCGGTTGCCCAGCTTATCCTTCAGGCGCTGCACGCGGATGGCATTGCGGCTGCCGTCGGGCAGGTAGCGGGGCAAAAAGAAACAGGACAATCCCCCCTCTTCCGCCTGCGCCAGGATCAGATGGGCGTCGCACTGCGGCGCCGAAAAAAACCATTTGTGGCCGACGATGCACCAGGCGCCGCCAGCCTCGTCGCCGAACAGGACCCGCGCCTCGGCCGGCGGCACGGGCACGGCGCGCGTAGTGTTGCTGCGCACGTCCGAGCCGCCCTGCTTTTCCGTCATGCCCATGCCGATCAGGGCGCCGCGTTTCTGTTCCACGGGCAGGGAGCGGGGATCGTATTCGCGCGAGAGGATTTTCGGCAGCCAGCGCGCAGCGATGTGCGGCAGATCAAGCGCCTGGCGCAAGGCCGGCACCGAGGCATACGTCATCGTCACGGGACACTGCGTGCCGTTTTCCACCTGTCCTACTAATAGATAGGCGGCCGCACGCGCCACCTGGGCACCGGGGCCCGGTGACGCCCAGGGCGCAGCGTGCGCGCCGGCGCCCACGAGGATGGCCATCAGCTCATGCCAGGCCGGATGGAACAGCACCTCGTCGATGCGGCGCCCGGCCCGGTCAAACTGCTGCAGCTCGGGCGTGTGGATATTGGCCAGGCGCGCCAGCGCATACGTCTCGGCACGGCCCAGTTTCTCGCCCAGCGCGTCGAGCTCCTGCCGCGCCGCGCCGCCGCCCTCGCGCAGCAGCGCTTCGACCAGCGCCGGGTCGCAGGCGAACAGATTGACGTTTTCAAACGGCGTGGCCTGGTTGAAAACTTCATGCGTGTCAAAAGCATTCATGGGAGTCTCCCGCGATTTGTTATCATGGCGCCCTGACTGTCGCTGGCGCACCGTCAACACCGTCTGTCAGCCAGACTAGCGTAAAGCGCATGGCGGGGCAAGCGCGCCAGTGAAAGCAATTGCCGATAAATGTTTCCATGGGGAACGAAAATGCCTGCGTGTGTCGCGCAGCATGATTTTTTTCATGGAAGGCAGGAATATTTACAAAACCTGAAGCAATGTTGCTTTATTTCATGTAATCGAATGCTTTTCAATGATACATTTCGTGTGGATCGCATTCCGATAGTTGCCCTCCGGCCCGCTATGGCGCGCGTAGCGCACGATGCACTCTTTCCGTTGGCGCCCTGCCCTGCAGCGTGCGCCGGCACTGATCACAAAAAGGTAAAAGCCAGCACGATGTTTTCCAGTACCCCATCCGCCGCCCACCGCGAGGCACGCCACGAGTTGGACAACCTCATGGAAGAGGCAGGCGACGTCGTGTTCCGGCTCGATACGGACGGCCTGATCCTGTTCGCCAGCAAGCGCGCAGCCACCCTGTTCGGTGCACCCTCAGGCCTGTCCGGCCACTTGCTGCTGCCGCTGGCCGCCGAAGCATCGCGCGCGGCGCTGCAGGCAGCGCTGGAAGATTCCCTGGAAGAACCGGGCCGCCTGGAAGTGCGCCTGCAAACGCCGGACCAGGAACTCTGGTTCGAGCTGCGCCTGTCTTCTTATATGAATGCAGCGGGCGTGGCCGAATTGCTGGTAGTCGGGCGCGACACCTCGGCCCAGCACAACACGGAAGAACGCTTGCGCCACATGGCCACGCACGATGCGCTGACCGGGCTGCCGAACCGCCTGCTGCTGTCGGACCGCATCCGCATGGTCATTTCCCAGGCGGCCCGTTCGGGCCAGGGTTTTTCCGTCGCTACCATCGGCCTCGATGGTTTTAAAAAGGTCAACGATGGCCTGGGCCATCCCGTCGGCGACGCCGTACTGCGCCTGGCCGCCGCGCGCCTGCGCAAGACCCTGCGCGACAGCGACACCCTGGCGCGCGTGGGCGGCGATGAATTCGTCGCCGTGCTGCCCGGCAGCGCCACCGATGCGCAAATCAAGCTGGTGACGGGCCGCCTGCTGGCCACCCTGCAGGCGCCGTTCGAAGTCGATGGCCACACGATCTACGTGGGGGCGTCCGTGGGCGTATCGATCTATCCGCTGCACGCGGAAGATGAAGTGCGCCTGGTGGCGCTGGCCGATGCGGCCATGTCGCGCGCCAAGGAAACGGGCAAGGCCCGCTGCCTGGTCTACAGCCCGCGCCTGAATGGCCCGTCGGAACACGATATTTCGCTGGAAGCGGCCATGTTTCACGCCGTGCGCGAAGGCGAGTTTCTGCTGTTTTACCAGCCCATCGTCGATGCGCACACGCGGCAGATCCAGGGCTTCGAAACCCTGATGCGCTGGAAGCACCCGACCCTGGGTCTGGTGCCGCCCGTGCGTTTCATCCCGATTGCCGAAGCCAATGGCCTGATCAATCTGCTGGGCGCCTGGGCGCTGAAGGCGGCCTGCGTGCAGCTCAAGCAGTTCCAGGAAGTGGCCAAGCGGCCGCTGTACATCTCCGTCAACATCAGCCCGCGCCAGTTCCGCAACGACAAATTCCTCGAAGTGCTCGATGACGCCATCGCCTTTTCGGGACTCTCGGGCGAACACCTGGTGCTGGAAATTACCGAAGGCACGCTGATGATCGACCCCGTGCATGCGGAAACCATCCTCGTCAAGATGACGGAGCGCCGCGCGCGCATCGCCATCGACGATTTCGGCACCGGCTACTCTTCGCTCGCGTATCTGAAGCGCTTCCCCATTTCGGTACTGAAGATCGACCGTACCTTCATCAAGGACTTGCCCGAATCGAGCAAGGACGCGGCCATCTGCAACACCATTCTCGACCTGGCCAAGCATTTGAATTTGTCCGTGGTGGCCGAAGGCGTGGAAACGGAGGCGCAGATGCACTTCATGGAGTCGCGCGGCTGCCAGTATGTGCAAGGCTATTTGACGGGCAAACCGATGCCGGCCCATGCCGCGCTATCGGCCTTGAGTGAAAAAACCTATGCGGCGCTGGTGCCCACGCCGTCTGCCTATGAACAGCGCGGAGGGGTGCAATGAATCCAGATCATTTCACGGTGCCGACACAGCTCGGCAAAAACACCCTGGACCTGCTGTGGGCGCGCACGCGACAGCAGGGCGACATGCCCGGCTTCGCGAAAGCCATCAGCGCCATCCTGGGCGCCATGCGCGGCGAGGATGACCACGAATTCGACATCACGCAAACGGTGCTTTCCGACCCTGTCCTCACGCACAAGGTGCTGCGCCTGGCCAACAGCGGCATGTATTCGGCCTTCGGCCAGCGGGTCAACACTGTCTCGAAGGCCGTGCTGGTGCTGGGCATCGACGCCATCGGCCACCTGGCGCTGGGACTGAAACTGATCGAGGAGCTGTCGCAGGCCTCGCCCGACTCCGTCAGTGCCCACGTGGAAATGGAGAAGGCCGTGCTGGCCGGGATGGTGGCGCAGCAAGTGGCCACCAGCGCCGGCAGCCTGCAGGCGGAGCAAGCCGTCGTCTGCTCCATGCTGCACACCCTGGGCCGCATGATGGTGACGTTCTACATGACGGACTTCTGGGCGCGCATGCAGGCGCATGCGGGTCCCGGCAACGAGGCGGCCGCTGCGCGCGAAATCCTCGGCCTGTCGCTACAGGAAGTGGGATATGCCACGGCTGCCCACTGGGGCTTGCCGCAGCACCTGATCAACGGCATGCATCCGATGGAGCCGTCGCCCGACAACGCGCCCGTCAGCGGCGCCGACTGGATGGCAGGACTGTCGACCATGGCGGCGCGCTGCGCCGACTCGCTGTGGCATGACGATGCGGCCGGAGCGGCGCAGGTGCACGCGCTGATCGATGACTATGCAGGCACCCTGGGCATCGCTGCCGCGGACCTGGTGGTGGCGGTGGACAAGGCGAAGACGATGGCGGCGGCCGACCTGTCGATCGCACCGCTGTCGAAACCGGCCGAACGGCGCGCGCGCCAGCTGGCCTCGACGCGCATGCGCGCCGAGGGCAACCGCGTGCTGATCGGCGGCCTGGCCGACCTGCGCAGCGCCATCGGCAGCGCCAGCCCCGGACAGATGGTCTCGATGGCGCTCGAAACACTGCACCAGGGCTTTGATTTTTCGCGCTCGGTGGCGTTCGTGCGCAACCACCGCGATCATTTGTATTCGGCGCGCATCAGCATGGGCGAAGGCATGGCCGACCTGCAGGATCTGATGGTGTTTGGCGACGCGTACGAGCCGAACGTATTCCACGCGGCCCTCAATAGCGACCGCGTGATCTTCATCGACAATGCGCGCGACCCGAAATTTGCCGCCAAGCTGCCGCAATGGTGGAAAGCCACCCTGTCGGATGCACGCAGCTTCGTCGTGCTGCCCCTGTCGGCCAACGGCCACCCCACGGGATTCCTGTATGGCGACTGGGACGACAGCTTCCCGCCGATTCAATTGAACCAGACGGAATTCAACCTGATCAACGATATCCGGGCCTTGCTGGTGCAGTCGGTGGAGATGCGGCACCAGCTCGAGCTGGTGGCAAATAAGGTAGCGTGACAGGAAACGCCAACGATGTTGTCGGATTACGCGGGGCGATGCCCCGCTAATCCGACCTACACACGGCGTGGGTCGTAGGTCGGATTAGGGCCGCAGGCCCGTAATCCGACAACATTCAACTTACTTCAACTTCGGCGTATTCACCGACACATCGCCGCACTGCGCGCGGTGCATCAGGGCGTGGTCGATCAAGACCAGCGCCAGCATGGCTTCGGCGATCGGCGTGGCACGAATGCCCACGCAGGGGTCGTGGCGGCCGAAGGTTTCCACCATCACGGGATTGCCCTCTTTATCGATCGAGCGGCGTGGCGTGCGGATCGACGACGTCGGCTTGATGGCGATCGAGACGCTGATATCCTGTCCCGTCGAGATACCACCGAGTACGCCGCCGGCGTTATTGCCGATAAATCCTTCCGGCGTCAGTTCGTCGCCGTGCTCCGAACCCTTTTGCGCCACCGAATCGAAACCGGCGCCGATTTCCACGCCCTTGACGGCATTGATGCCCATCATGGCGTAGGCGATGTCGGCGTCGAGCTTGTCGTAGATGGGCTGGCCCAGTCCGACCGGCACGTTTTGCGCGATCACGTCGATGCGCGCGCCGATGGAATCGCCATCGCGGCGCAATTGATCCATGGCCGCTTCCATGCGCGCGATCAGGTCCGCGTCGCCGCTGGCGGCAAAGAAGGGGTTCGCATGCACGTGTTCCCACGACTGGAACGGCACAGGAATGTCGCCCAGCTGGCTCATGCAGCCCTTGAAGGTGGTGCCGTACTGCTGCAGCAGCCATTTCTTGGCAATCGCCGCCGCGCCCACCACGGGCGCCGTCAGGCGCGCGGAGGAACGACCGCCGCCGCGCGGGTCGCGCACGCCGTATTTATGCCAGTAGGTGTAGTCGGCATGGCCGGGGCGAAAGCTTTCCGCGATATTGCCATAGTCCTTGCTGCGCTGGTCTTCATTGCGGATCAGCAGTGCGATGGGCGTGCCCGTCGTCACGCCCTGGTACACGCCGGAGAGAATTTCTACCGTATCGGACTCCTGGCGCTGCGTCACGTGGCGCGAGGTGCCCGGCTTGCGGCGGTCCAGTTCGGGCTGGATATCGGCTTCCGACAGGATCAATCCTGGCGGACAGCCATCAATCACGCAGCCGATGGCCGGGCCATGCGATTCGCCGAAAGTGGTAACAGTAAACAGCTTGCCAAAAGAATTGCCGGACATAGTAGGAGGTGTGAGGACTGGAAAACTCAATTCTACCAGTCTGCGGGGCATGCCATGCCGCGAATGCCGCAGCAAGGCCCGATATTCCCGCCCGTCATCAGCATTTTTAAGTCCCGTGTTTTTTTTCATACAAAAAACACCGAATATGAGCCGCAATCATGCAATAAAAGAAATATTGCTCTACGGAATAGGCTTAAAAAAACATTTTGCTTATTAAATAGCTATATACTTGAATGATGGACCATCAGAAAATGTGCGAGCCTCGGCAGCACCGGAATGCTACATTTTCGATGCGCCCTGAGTGCATCAGAAATGGCCAGGGCTAGGCGCGGCGCCGAAGACAGTACGCAAGTACGGCGAGGCGCTGCAACAACGCCATTGACATTTCTGATGTGCTCACATCTCGTTCCGAGTCATCCTGGAGAAGCTATACATGCCCGCACCGATCATCCCCCTTGACGCTAACAAGGACGATCACGACGACCTGGTATTCCTCGATGAGCAACCAGCGCCGCCGCTGGCCATCGCACCGCGCAGCGTCTGGCGGGTGATGATCATCGACGACGATGAAGACGTCCACTCCACCACCACTTTCGCCCTGGGCAACCTGGAAATGCAGCACCGCCCGCTCGAATTCGTGCATGCGTATTCGGCCGGCCAGGCACGCGAACTGCTCAAGCATGAAGACGACATCGCTGTCATCCTGCTCGACGTGGTGATGGAACAGGATGACGCGGGCCTGCACCTGGTGCGCTACATCCGCGAAACCCTCAAAATGACGGACGTGCGCATCATCTTGCGCACAGGGCAGCCTGGCTATGCGCCGGAAATCGACGCCATCCGCGACTATGACATCAACGACTACAAGACCAAGTCCGAACTGACGCGCATCAAGCTGTTTACCACCGTGACGGCCGCCATCCGCTCGTACGAACAGATACGCTCGATCAGCAACAGCCGGCGCGGCCTGGACCAGATCGTCCATGCCAGCACGCAGCTGATGGCACTGCACGGCGTGCAAAACTTCTCGGCCGGCGTGCTGGCGCAGATCGCCGACCTGCTGGACATTCGCGCCGATGGCGTGTTGTGCGTGCAAGAGATGCTGGACAATGGCGGCAAGGAGCTGCTCGTGTCGGCCTGCACGGGCAGCTTTTCCAGCCTGCCGCACAGCGCCCTGTGCGGCCTGCAAAACCCCCACGTGATGGCGGCCGTCGAGCACACACTGGCGCAGCGGCGCAATGTCTACGCACACGACTACGCCACCCTGTATTTCGCGGGCAAGGCCGGCCGCGATGCGACCGCCTACCTGGTCCTGCCGCGCCCCCTCTCGGCCATCGATGAAAGCCTGCTGGAAGTGTTTTGCAGCAACGTCGCCGTGGGCCTGGACAATGTCGAACTGGTATCGCACCTGCACAACGCCGCCTTCTACGACCAGTTGTCGAAGCTGCCGAACCGCACGCGCCTGGTGGAAATCCTCGACGCCACCCTGGCCGGGCCTGCGCGCGACGACGCCACCCTGGCGCTGGTCGACCTCGACCACTTTGCCGAGACCAACGACGCGCTGGGGCACCAGTTCGGCGACACCCTGCTGATTGCCGTGGCGGGCCGATTGCAAACCCAGCTCGGTTCCCAGCTGACGGTGGCGCGCCTGGGCGGCGACATCTTTTGCGTGCTGGGCGACTCGTCGCAAGTCAACCCGGCCAAGATCCTGGCCCTGTTCCAGGCGCCGTTCTGCATCGATGGCCAGGATGTGCAGCTGTCGGCCACCCTGGGCCTGGTGCGGCTGGGCGAACATGCGGGCACGGGCGCCGATGCGCTGAAGGATGCCGATATCGCCCTGAAACGGGCAAAAAGCCAGCAGCGCGCCGGGCACTTCTATTTTTCGCGCAGCATGGGCATCGAAATCCGCGAAAGAGTCCGCATGATGCATGCGCTGCGCACGGCCTTCAGCCAGGACCAGCTGTTTGTCGTGTATCAACCGCAGATCGACCTGACCACGCGCCGCCCCGTGGGCGCCGAAGCGCTGCTGCGCTGGCAGACGCCGGACGGCAAGTTCATCTCGCCCGACCGTTTCATCCCGATTGCCGAGTATTCGGGCATCATCATCGACCTCGGTGAATGGGTGCTGCGCACGGCTTGCCGCGAACTGGTGCTGCTGCGCGAACAGGGCCACCGCAACTTCGTCATGTCCGTCAACGTGTCGCAAGTGCAGTTCCGCCACCCGCTGTTCCTGGAAATGCTGCGCGTGGCGCTGGAAGAGACGCAGGCGCCGCCCGAGTTCATCGAGCTGGAAATCACGGAATCGATGGCCATGGAAGAGCCGGACCTGCTGATCAAGATGTTGTGGCAGATCAAGCAGACGGGCGTGAGCATCGCCATCGACGACTTCGGCACGGGTTTTTCGTCGCTGTCGTACCTGCAGCGGCTGCAAGTCGACCGCCTGAAAATCGACCGCGCGTTTGTGACGGAAATTACGGGTTCCGCGCGCGGCAGCAGCATCGCCGAAATGGTCATCCAACTGGGCCGCAACCTGGGCCTGGCCGTGATCGCCGAAGGCGTGGAAGACGAGCGGCAAGCACAAATTTTGCAGGCGCTGGGCTGCCCCATGGCGCAAGGTTTCCTGTTCGCCCGTCCCATGACGGCCACGGCGCTGAGCACCTGGCTGAACAACGAGGCGCTGCAGGGCGCGGCATAGGCGCCAGCTTGCATTGACCATGCAAAACGCCGGCAGTGCCGGCGTTGTTTTTACTGCATTGCGATCGCTTAATCGGTGGTTTCAGCCGGCCAATCGCGGATATACGCTTTCAGCATCTGGTTTTCAAAGCTTTGCGCTTCGAGCACGGCGCGTGCCACGTCGTAGAAGGAGATGACGCCCAGCAAGGTCTTGGCGTTCAAGACGGGCAGGTAGCGCGCGTGCTTTTCCAGCATGATGCGGCGCACTTCGTTCACTTCCGTATCCGGGGTGACGGTGATCGGATGGTCATCCATGTGCTTGCGCACGGTGCCGCCGCCGATCTGGCCCGCGTTTTCATGCAGCGCGTTCAACACTTCGCGGAAGGTCAGCATGCCGACCAGGTCGCCAAATTCCATCACCACCAGCGAACCGATGTCTTTTTCAGCCATGGTATTGGCCGCGTCAAGCAGGGGCTGGTCAGGCGTGACCGTATAGAGGATGTTGCCCTTGACTTGGAGAATTTCAGATACTTTCATATTGGCCGTCCTGTCCGCGTGATTGGTATTTTAGTTATTCTAGCCCTTACTGCGACTGTAGCCTATGCCTGAGGAAAAATCCAGCCTTGCGCGCAATCAAATCAAAGGGGATTGCGCGCCACTTTCCATCATCCCCTGCGGCGGAACCACCCTGCTATCGACAGGCGCTCGCGCGCCGTCGGCAGCACCTCGTGCAGCATCTCGCCCGACAGAAACATGGCCATGCGCCCTGCTTCTGGCGCGATATCCACGCTGGGGCCGCCATCGGGGTACAAACGCAGCGCGCCGCCGTGTTCGGGCAGCCAGTCGTCGTTCAGGTACAGCACGACGGACACGGTGCGTTTGTCATCGTCGCGGAAACGGTCCAGATGGGCCCGGTAAAAGGCGCCCGGCGCATACAGGGCAAAATGGCTTTCGTACTCTTCCAGCCCCAGGAACAGCTCGCGATTGAGGGTCTGACGCAACGCTTCCATATGCTTCAGATAGCTGTCGCAGGCGCTTGAGCGCCCCCCTTCCAGCCATGCGATATGGTCGCCGCGGATGTCCGGCTGCAGCAGCGGTGCATGGCCGCTGCCCACGCCGGCGCCCTTCATCTTGCCGCTTAGCATGGATTGCACGCATTCGGCGGCCAACTGGCGGCTGAGTTCAGGGGGAATGAATTGCTCTTGCAGGAGCCAAGCTGCGCGGCACAGGCCGTCAACGATAGACGCTCCGGGCACGGCAAGGGCGCCGTCGAACGATATTGCGGGCATAAAATCTTTCCTGGTGGACATACATGAGAGTGCGCCTGAAGCCCAGGATGTCGTTCGCTACAGCTGCTTCCCCGCGGTGCGGCGCACGCGCAATGGTCGAACAACCCGAATATCGCTGATCCGGCATGCTACCACCGCCACGCCGAGCCAGTCACTTTTTTTGACTTCAAGTGACAAGCGCCGCCCGCCAGCACGGCGCCATGCGCCCTGCACGCGAGGCCTTTTACTCCGCGCTGAATCAGGTTACGATCTTGCCACTATAAAACTTGGCGGAGACACCATGAGCGGCCCGAAATACCCCGGTTTCGATACTTTATCCCTGCACGCGGGCGCGGCGCCCGACCCGGCCACGGGCGCGCGCGCCACGCCCATCCATTTCACGTCCTCGTTTGCCTTCAAGAGTTCGGAGCATGCGGCCTCGCTGTTCAACATGGAGCGGGCCGGCCACGTGTACTCGCGCATTTCAAATCCCACCAACGCCGTGCTGGAAGAGCGCATCGCCGCGCTCGAAGGCGGCGTGGCCGGCATCGCCACGGCCAGCGGCCAAGCCGCCATGCACCTTGGTTTATGTACCATCGCCGGCGCCGGCTCGCACATCGTTGCCTCGCGCGCCCTGTACGGCGGCTCGCACAACCTGCTGGCCTATACCTTGAAACGCTTCGGTATCGAGACGACGTTTGTCGACCCGCGCGACGTGGATGCCTGGCGCGCCGCCATCCGCCCGAATACGAAAGTGCTGTTCGGCGAAACGCTGGGCAATCCCGGCCTCGACGTGCTGGACATCCCCACGATCGCCGCCCTGGCGCACGAACACCAGCTGCCGCTGATGCTCGACTCGACCTTTACCACGCCCTATTTGCTGCGCCCCTTCGAGCATGGCGCCGACCTGGTATTCCACTCGGCCACCAAGTTTTTATGCGGGCACGGCACGGCCATCGGCGGCTTGCTGGTCGATGGCGGCACCTTCGACTGGCAAGCCGCCTACGACAAGACGGGGCGTTTTGCCGAACTGTGCGAACCGTATGACGGCTTTCACGGCATGGTATTCGCCGAGGAATCGACAGTGGCGCCGTTCGCTCTGCGCGCGCGGCGCGAAGGCTTGCGCGATTTCGGCGCCGTCATGAGCCCGCACAATGCCTTCGCCATCCTGCAAGGCATCGAAACCCTGGGCTTGCGCATGGACCGCCACGTGGCCAACACGCGCAAGATCATCGACTTTTTGCTGGCCAATCCAGCCGTGGATGCCGTGTCCTACCCCGAACTGCCGTCGCACCCCGACTACGCACTGGCAAAGACCCTGCTGCCGAAAGGCGCGGGCGGCGTCTTCACCTTCCGCCTGCGCGGTGACCGCGCGGCGGGCCAGCGCTTTGTCGACAGCCTCAAGATCTTCTCGCACCTGGCCAATGTGGGCGACGCCAAGTCGCTCGTCATCCACCCCGCCTCCACCACGCATTTCCGCGTGCCCGACGAGCAACTGGCGCAGGCCGGCATCACGCAAGGCACCATGCGCCTGTCGGTGGGCCTGGAAGACGCGGACGATTTGATCGAAGACCTGGGCCGCAGCCTGAAACTGTCGCAGAAAGGCGCCTGAGATGCTGTTCACCATCGAAAACACCACGGCCTACTGCTACACGGGCGGCAAACCATACAACCCGAGCCAGCCTACGGCCATCTTCATCCACGGCGCGCAGAACGACCATTCCGTGTGGGCCCTGCAAACGCGCTACTTCGCCCACCACGGCTGGAACGTGCTGGCCGTCGACTTGCCGGGCCACGGGCGCAGCCCGGGTACGGCAAAGGATAATGTCGCAGAGCTGGCGCGCTGGATACTGGCCGTGCTGGACGCCGCTGGTGCGGACAAGGCCATGCTGATCGGCCACAGCATGGGCTCATTGATCGCGCTGGAAGCGGCGTACCTGGCGCCGGATCGCGTCAGCCACCTGGCCATGCTCGGTTCCACCTACCCGATGAAAGTCTCTCCGGCGCTGCTGGAAACGGCGCTCCAGGACGAACAGGCGGCCATCGACATGGTCAATATCTGGTCCCACTCGTCGATCGCGCAAAAGCCGTCGTTTCCCGGCCCGGGCTTCTACGCCATGGGCGGCGCGCGGCGCTTGAAACAGCGCATCGCCGCCCTCAATCCCGCTCACGTGTTTCACACGGATTTTTTCGCCTGCAATGCCTACGCGAACGGCGAAATCGCCGCCGCTTCGGTACACTGCCCCACTTTATTCATTTTCGGCGCGCGCGACATGATGACGCCGCCCAAGTCGACCAGGCTGCTGACAGCGGCCATCGCGCATGGCACCGTGGTGCAGGTCGACAGCGGACATGAATTGATGGCCGAGCAACCGGACGCAGTGCTCGACGCGCTGTTTGCGTTTGCGCAAAGCACCCCGGCATGAAGCCATGCCACGCACACTTTTTCAGGATCAATGAATGATGTTGTTGAATACTCTGCACGATGAATTGACTGGCCAAGGCAGCGGCACGGAAGCGGAGCGGCACGCACGCTATACATGGCTGGAACAGCTGCGCTTCACTAACCCGCTGGCGGACGAAGGCGGCCCCATGGCCGGCATCCCGTACTACCAATGGTGCCGGCTGCCGCAGGCGCTGGTCGTGGCGGGCCAGCACACGGATCTGCTGGTCGGCACCACCAGCGCCCTGTACCTGGTCTTCGAGGGCCGCCACGCGGCAGCCTTCGCGGCCGAACTGGGCCTGCAATACGACGCCAACAACCGCATCGACCGCCCCGGTGGCCTCGACGAGCTGCTCGACGCCTATGAAGAGCAGGACGACGGCAGCTGGACCACCTTGCCGGCTGGCCAGCCAGCGCCACCGCTGGCCGGCTGGGACGACGTGTATTTCCGCGTGCGCGACCTGAGCGACGGCAAGGCCATCCAGAGCGTGACCACCATCGCCTACGAGAGCAGCCGCTTCCCTGGCTACACCCTGCTGGGCACGACCATGGTGGGCGCGGGCGCCATCGCCCACGACGACGAGACGGCGCAATATCTGCAACAAATCTTCGCCGACTGGGCCATCCAGCGTGATTGCGCCGCCACCTGCCCGCCTTCGTCCGCGCCCTGGCCCTGCGCGCCGCGCCAGACGCCGCCCGAGACGTTCGGCACTGCGTTCGACTTTGGCCGCAACCTGACTTACCTCGATACGCTGCTCACTGCCTACGGACGCGCGCAGGCGCAGGCGCAAGTCGATGGCGGCGATGACGCCTACTGGGCGTGCGCGGCCGCCAGCACGGCGTACCAGGTCTTCTCGCTGCGCTACACGGCAGGCTTGCCCATGCCTGACGTGGAAACGGCGCTGGAAGCGGCCATCGCCGCCTGCGAAACGGCGCGCGCGGCCCTGGCCGCAGCCTACGATGACGATGCCTTGCCCGCCTTTGATTTCGAACAGTTGACGGATTACGCACGCACGCTGCAGTTGCTGGGCGCGGCCCTGCTGTTCGGCCGCCACGACCTGGCTGCCCGCCTGGCCGCCCTGCAAACGGCCTTCGATGGCGAAGACGGCGTGGTTGAGGCACTGCTGGCGACCATCGATCCGCAGCGTCCCGCCGTCGACGAATGGTATTTCGCCGAGCCCTACTCGGCCCTGTTCGAGTGCCTGGATACGGACGATCGCGCGCAGCAGCGGGAACACCTGCGGCACTACCTGGCCAGCTGGCATGGGGCATTGGTGCACGAAGACTGGTTCAACGGTCATTTGCGCGCACACGGCCTGGGCGGCTACTACGGCCTGTGGGCCTTCGAGGCGGCCGCCGTGGCCAAACACCTGGGCCTGGAGCGCAGCGCGCTGGCGCACTGGGTCATGCCGCCAGCACCCTGAATCCCCCGTTCACTTTCAGATAAATATCAATGATCAATACCGCAGCCCTGTTCAGCACCGCCTTCCTGCCCGGCCACGCCGGCTTCGACACCGAGGCCATCACGGGCCTGGCCGAATGGCGGCTGGACGCACCTGCGCTGTTCAAGCTGCTCATCGGCGCCGGCACGCAAGCCGTCGCCTGGCCCATCTACGGCGATGGCGAAGACTGCGCCTGCGTGCTGGCTGCGCCAATGCTCCAGGCGCGGGCCAGCTGGCAAGCCTTGTCCGTGCTGATGGACAAGCCGCGCGACGACGCCGCCATCGTCGCGCACAGCGCCATCAGCACCCTGCTGGCGGGCGGCCAGCCATGGCTGATCCTCGATTGCGTGCAACTGATCCCGCACGATATCGGCACGCCGCAATACGCGGCCGCGCTCGACGCCCTGCGCGCCGAGGCGCAAGCCTTGCACTCTGCCCTGCTGCGCGGCGAGCGCGATGTCCTGGCGCCCCTGCTGGCCGCCGGCGCCGCATCGCCGGCGACCGGCTACTGGTCCGCCACGGCTGATGCGCAGCTGGCCGATGTCGAGGAACTGGGCGCGGACGAACTGCCTTTCCTGCAAGGCCTGGAAGTGGCGGGATGGGAGGAAGACGCGCTGTGCTATGCAGTGAGCGCCGCCGGCGAACCGGCCGTCACCGGTCTGGTCACGCCTTATGGCCGCTGGATCGTGCCGCTGTCGCGGCGCTATGTCGACCTGGGCGTTTACTACGCGGACGATGGCTGGATCACCTTTGCCACGGCGGACGCCCCCGATGCGCACGGCGTGCTGGACCTCAACGGTACGGTGGTGCTGCCGCCCGCACCCGGCGCCCTGTATGTGATCAACCCCCATCTGGTGCAGCAGATCGATGCAGACGGCGCCAGCCGTTTGCTGCGCCTGCCCGATGGCGCACTGCTGATGGACAGCGTGGACCACATCGGCCAGCGCGACGACGGCTATATCGACATCGAGCGCCAGGCGCACGATGACGAGCGCAATGTCTGCGGCGTGCTCGACGCCACCGGCAAGGTGGTGCTACCGACTGCCTACAGCTCCGTGCAGGATTTCGGCACGAAGAAAAAAATCGCCATCGTCAGCCAGCGCATAGCCGGGCGCTTCCTGTTTGGCCTGGTCAATAGCCAGGGCGAGCTGCTGGCGCCCTGCCAGTACGAAGCCATCGATAGCGCCACCACCTCGTCGTCGCCCAAGCTGCGCAAGAACCTGATCTTCGCCATCGACGCGCAGGGCCTGGCCTGCATGCTGACGCTCGATGGCAAGCAGGCGTTTACGCCCCTGTATCCGCCCGCCCACCATTTGCGCGGCGTGGCCGTGCAAAGCGACTTTTTATATGTGGTCAAGGACGGCATGGCCTGGAGCATGGATTTCACGGGCCGGTTGCTGGAGCAGTTCGACACCGTGGACAACTTCAAGGCGGCCATCACGGCCCAGTTGAGCGAGGCCATGGGGCTGAGCAAGAAAAACCCCGAGAAAAAGCCCGCTAAGCGCCGCAGCTTTACGCCGTCGCAGATCCTGGCCAAGGCCGACCGCGAGCAGTTGCGTACCATGGCCGCCCTCCTCTTGCAAGGCGATGCGGAACTGGCCGCGCACTGCGTGGACATCACCCTGGAAGAACTGGCGCAGGACGACCCGGAAGAGGAATACGAAGGCGATACGCCCGAGGCGGCATGCTTCTTCCTGCTCTGGTCCACGGCCGCCCACACGCTGGGCCACGGCACCACGCTGGACTGGAAAGCCGTCGATGAAGTGCCGCGCATCGCCCAGCATATCGGCCTGCCCGCGCTGCGCGATTTTTCGTGGGCGCAGCGCGAAGATGGCGACGCCATGGCCGAAGGCCTGGCCGCCATCGCCGCCCATTTGGCGCAGCATCAGCTGCGCCTGGTCAACCTGCACGGTGGCGAGGATACGTATTATCTGGGCGTGGTGCGCGCGGCCGATGCGGCAGCGTTCAGCAAGGTGGCGCTGCAGGCGGCCTTGCGGCCCGTGCTGCTGTGATTTTTCCAATACAAGGAATCCATGCACGCGAAAAAATTCATCGATGATGTCGTCGCATCCAATGCGTCGCTGCTGGCCTTGTATGCGCAGGGACGCGAGGGACAGACCCGGCTTGGCGCCCAGCTCGACGGGCTGGCACTGGCCCAGGGCCAGCGCGAGCAAGTCCTGGCCTTGATCAAGCTGGCGATCGATGACGCCACGTACCAGCTGGTGTGCGGCATCGAGGGCAGCGCCTCGCTGGGCGACGGCCAGCAGGATTACACGCTGGTCGACGAAGACGGCAATACGCTGACGGGCGCGCTCGATGTGCTGCTGTACGACAGGCTGAACACCTGATCGAGCGTCAGGCGCAGCGCACTTCGCCGAAATGCTGCGCCAGGGTCAGGCCCAGTCCCTGCTCCACGGCGTTTTCCACCTGCGCCGCGAGCGCGGCTGCATCGATGGCCGCCTGGATATCGCGCTCATTGGTGGAACCGGCCGGATAGCCGGAGTTCACGCGCATGCCGCCGAAGACGAACAGCCGGTAGACGTCGGCCAGGCTGATGCGGTTGACATTGCCCAGCAAGACCCAGTGGTCGGAACTGTCGGCCACGCGCTTGCCCCACTGTACGCGCACGGCGCCATCCACGTTGACTCGTCCCACCCAGCCCTGCTGCACCATCTTGTCAAGCAGGGTTTCCATCTCTTCGAAGCCCAGGCGCGTGCTGCGGCGAATTTCCGCCGCCCCCACCAGGGCCGAATCGGCACAGTGACAGGCCTGGTGCAACACCTTCAGGATGGCGACGGCGTCGACGAATTCGCTGCCGGGCGCCGCCTCGTACCACCAGCGCTCGTATTTCACGACGGGCAAGGCGGCCACCAGCAAGGCACCCACCAGGGTGATCATCCAGCTCAGGTAAATCCACACGAGGAACAGGGGCAAGGCGGCCAGCGCGCCATAGATGCGCGAATACGTGGGGAATTCCTGGATGAATTCACCGAAGCCCCGCTTGGCCACCTCGAACGCCAGCGCCGCCAGCAAGCCGCCCCAGGCCGCGTCACGCCAGTCCACGTCGCGGTTCGGCACGGCGATGTAGAGCAAGGTAAACGCCAGCATGGTCAGGCCGATCGACACCAGCGTGTAAAACACGGCGCCGATGAAAGGCACGGCGCCCACCACGCCGCTGGTGGCCATGAAGAGGCGCGAGGTCACCGTCAGCGAGACGCCCACCAGCAGCGGCCCCAGGGTGACGATGGCCCAGTAGACGAGCAGGCGCTTGGTCCAGCGGCGTTCCTGGCGCACGCGCCAGATGCGGTTGAAGACGCGTTCGATCAAGCCCATCATGCCCACCGAGGTGACGATCAGGGCGCCCGCGCCAATGGCCGACAGGCGCGTGGCTTTCGAGGCAAACGTGGTCAAGTAATCGAGGATGGTGTTCGATATCCCCTTGGGCATCACGCTTTGCACGAAATAGTCTTCCAGCGCGTGGCGGAAGGTATTAAACAGGGGGAAAGTGGTGAAGATGGCCAGGGCCAGGGTCAGCAGCGGCACCAGCGCAAACACGGTGGCGAAGGTCAGGCTGCCGGCCACCTGCGGCAGGCTTTCCTCGCGCACGCGGCGGCGCGCGAACTGCAGCAGGTCGCGCGTTTCGGACCACGTCAGGCCGCGCACGACGGCCAGTCCCATGCTCAGGGCGCGCCACAGGTATTGAAAGATGGGGAGTATATATTTTGAAAACATGTGCAAAATCAGAACGGCGCCATGACAGCAGTCGTATCAGGCTGTAAAGCGCCCTATAATACCAATGATGAAGCCAACCAATCTGATTATTCTCGTATTGTTTTATTCACGCCATGGCGCCACGCGCCAGCTGGCCGAGCTGATAGCCCAGGGAGTGGAAAGCGTGCCTGGCTGCGACGCGCGCCTGCGCACCGTGCCCGCCGTCTCCACGGTGACGGAAGCAACGGCGCCGGAAGTCCCGCCTGACGGCGCTCCGTATGTGGAACTGGAAGACTTGCAGGAATGCGCAGGCCTGGCCCTGGGGTCGCCCACGCGCTTCGGCAACATGGCCGCCGCCATGAAGTACTTCTGGGATGGCACGGCCAGCGACTGGCTGGCTGGCAGCCTGTCCGGCAAGCCCGCCTGCGTGTTCACGTCCACGGGCAGCCTGCACGGCGGCCAGGAATCGACCCTGCTGTCGATGATGATCCCCCTTTTCCACCACGGCATGCTGGTCATGGGCCTGCCCTATACGCATGCTGAACTGATGACGACGTCCACAGGCGGCTCGCCGTATGGCGCCACGCACTGGTCAGGCATCGCTGGCGACAAGGCGCTCAGCGACGATGAAAAACGCCTGGCCGTCGCCCTGGGCCGGCGCCTTGCGGAAAACGCCGCGAAACTGGCAGGTGCATGATGCACGGCACACTGCACAAGTATTTTCACTGGGGCGCCATCGCCAGTCTCGTCACCCTGATCGTCTGGTGCCTGCTGTGGGAAACCGTCGTCGCGCCGCTGCAGCCGGGCGGCTCCTGGGTCGTGCTGAAGGCGGCGCCCCTGTTCATTCCCCTGTACGGCGTCATCAAGCGCGACGTCTACACCCTGCAATGGTCATCGATGGTGATCCTGCTGTATTTTACAGAGGGCGTGGTGCGCGGCTACAGCGACACGAATCCCGTCTCCGCCATGATGGCCTGGGGCGAGGCGGCCATCGTCTGCATCTACTTCTTCTGCGCCGTGCTGTATCTGCGCCCGTATAAAAAGGCTGCCAAGCGCATGGCCAGGGAACTGCTGGAAAAAGTGAATAAAGTGAGCATCAAGAAATGATCGAACAGACTATGACTGACCAAGCCGACTTCCTCGCCGCCTGCCGCGACCTGCTGGGTGACACCTATGTCCTCACCCTGGACGCCGACATGGCGCCCTTCCTCACCGACTGGCGCGACAGGTTTACCGGCAAGGCCCTGGCCGTGCTACGCCCCGCCACGGTCGACGAAGTGGCAGGCGCGCTGCGCGCGTGCGCGCAATGGCAGATTCCCGTCGTGCCGCAAGGCGGCAATACGGGCCTGGTCCTGGGCAGCATCCCGGACGCTGCCGGCACGGCCATCGTGCTGTCGCTGGCGCGCCTGAACAGCATCCGCGCGCTCGACCCCGTCAACCGCACCATCACGGTCGATGCGGGCTGCATTTTGCAAACCATCCAGGAAGCGGCAGCCGCCGCCGGCTGCCTGTTCCCCCTGTCGCTGGCGGCCGAGGGCAGTTGCACCATCGGCGGCAACCTGGCCACGAACGCGGGCGGCACGGCCGTGCTGCGCTACGGCAATACGCGCGAGCTGTGCCTGGGCCTGGAAGTGGTCACGCCGCAGGGCGAGATCTGGAGCGGCTTGCGCGGCCTGCGCAAGGACAATACCGGCTACGACTTGCGCGACCTGTACATCGGCGCCGAGGGCACCCTGGGCGTGATCACGGGTGCGGTGATGAAACTGTACCCGCAGCCGAAAGCCTGCATCACGGCGCTGGCCGCCATGCCTTCGCCCGCCCACGCCCTGCGTTTGTTAAGCCTGATGCAAGACCATTGCGGCGCCAGCCTGACGGGTTTTGAACTGATGTCGCAGTATTGCTTGCAACTGGTGGCACAGCAGTTCCCCCAGCTGCCGCGTCCTTTCGCCGAGCCGCATGGCCAGTACGTGTTGCTGGAGCTGTCCAGCAGCCAGTCCGAGGCGCACGCCGTGGAATTGCTGGAAGCGAGCATCGGCGCGGCGCTGGAAGACGAATTGATCGATGATGCCGTCGTCGCCAGTTCCGTGGCGCAGTCCGAAGGCCTGTGGCAGCTGCGCGAGCACATTCCACTGGCACAGGCGCAGGCGGGCAAGAACATCAAGCACGATATCTCGCTGCCGATTTCCCGCATCGCCGATTTCATCGCCGTCACGGACGTGGCCCTTGAATCAGCCTTCGCCGGCTGCCAGCTGGTGTGCTTCGGCCATCTGGGCGACGGCAACCTGCATTACAACGTGGCGCCGCCGCCCGGCATGACGGATCGCGACTTCCTGGCCAACCAGGACGCCATCAACCGCATCGTGCACGACCAGGTCCACGCTTTCGGTGGTTCCATCTCGGCCGAACACGGCATCGGCGCCCTCAAAAAGGACGACCTGGCGCACTACAAGTCACCGCTGGAACTGCAGCTGATGCGCGCCGTGAAGCAGGCGCTGGACCCGCAGAACATCATGAATCCGGGGAAGATCCTGTGAGAACACCATTTTTCCTGTTCGCCATCTGCGCCGGCATGGCCGGCCATGCTGGCGCGCAGGACGTCTACAAATGCGTGCAGGATGGACAGACCAGCTACAGCGCCGCGCCCTGCACGGGCGGCCAGTTGCAGATCCTGGAAATCCCCTCGCCCCCGCCTGCCGTAGACAAGGGCGCGGCCACGCGCCAGCAACGGGTGGCCAGCCAGCTGGAGGCGGCACGCAAGAAGCAGGAAAATCTGGCAGACCAGGCGCGCGAACGGGCCGCCAGGCAGAAAGAAACGCATGACAAGCGTTGCGCCCAGCTGCGCCTGGAGCAGAAATGGGCGGCGCAGGACGCCGTCGGCGCAGGCGACAAGAACCGCGACGCGGCGCAACTGAAAGCGCGGCGCGCCGGCGAACGCCTGGCCGTCGAATGTCTGAATTGAGTGCGCCGCTGGCCAGCCCGGCGACGACGCGCCTGCTGTCGCGTTGGCTGCTGCTGGGCGAATGGCGCGCGCATCCCGTGCGCGCCCTCGTCGCCATCCTCGCCATCGCCATCGGCGTGTCCTTGGGTTTTGCCATCCACCTGATCAACGCGGCCGCCTTCAACGAATTTTCCACGGCCGTCAAAAGCCTGTCCGGCCAGGCCGACGTGCAGGTGGCCGGGCGCGAAGCGCTGTTCGATGAAAGCATCTACCCATGGCTGGCGCAGCGCGACGGCGTGGCCGTGGCTTCACCCGTGCTGGACCTGCACGCCGCAGTGGCAGACCGTGCCGGCAAGGACGGCGCTCCGCTGCACATCCTGGCGCTCGACGTCTTCCGCGCCGGCTACATCTCGCCCGACCTGATCGGCGCGCCCGCCGAGGGCCAGCCTTTCGACACCCTGGCCGACGACGCCATCTTTTTATCGCCGGCCGCCTTGCGCTGGCTCGGTGTGGCGCAGGGCGCCACGATTGCCCTGCAATCGGGTACCGGCCAGGTGCCGCTGCGCGTGGCCGGTTCGCTGCAGAGCGCACGCGCTGGCCAGCGCATCGCCGTGATGGATATCGGCGCGGCGCAGTGGCGCTTCAACAAGCTGGGCAAGCTGTCGCGCATCGATCTGAAACTGCGCCAGGGCGTCAACCGCGACGCCTTCCAGGCGGATCTCGCGCGCACACTGGAAGCCCGATACCCGGGGCGTTTCCAGGTGGGCCAGCCGAATGACGAAAACCAGAATAGCCGCAACAATAACCTCAGCCGCGCCTACCGGGTCAACCTGACGGTGCTGGCCCTGGTGGCCCTGTTTACGGGCGCCTTTTTGGTGTTTTCCACGCAAGCGCTGTCCGTCATCCGCCGCCGCGGCCAGTTCGCGCTGCTGCGCGTGCTGGGCATGGAGCGGGGACAATTGCTGCGCCAGGTGCTGCTGGAAGGCGCCAGCCTGGGCGTGGTCGGCGCTGGCCTGGGCATCGCCGGCGGTTATGCCATGGCGGCCGTGGCCTTGCGCTTCTTCGGCGGCGACCTGGGCGCCGGCTATTTCGCGGGCGTGCAGCCGCAGGTGCAATTCACGCCTGTCGCCGCCTTCGTGTATTTTGCCCTCGGCCTCGGTGTCGCCTTGCTGGGCTGCGCGGCGCCCGCGCTGGAAGCGGCGCGCGCCGCCCCCGCCATCGCCCTCAAATCGGGTAGCGAAGAAGTCGTGACGACGCGCCTGGCGAAAACCTGGCCCGCGCTCGCTTGTTTGCTGCTGGCCGGCGCCCTGACGTTCTTGCCACCCGTCTTCGAGCTGCCCCTGTTCGGCTATCTGTCCATCGCCCTGCTGCTGATCGGCGCCATCGCCCTGATGCCGCAGCTGGCGGCCGTCGTCTTCCGCTTGCTGCAGCGCGCCTGGCTGCGCACGGACGCGAGCAGCCACGCCCCCGTGCGCAGCCTGACCCTGTCCCGCCTGGCGAACGCCTCGGGCCAGGCCGGCATCGCGCTCGGCGGCGTACTGTCGAGTTTCAGCCTGATGGTGGCGATGGCCATCATGGTGTCGAGTTTCCGCGTCTCCGTCGACGACTGGCTGTTGCAGATTTTGCCGGCCGACGTGTATACGCGCACCACCGCCAGCGGCGGCACGGCGGGCCTGAACCCGCGCGAACAGGCCGCCATCAGTGCCCTGCCCGGCGTGGCCAGGGTGGATTTCCAGCGCCTGCGCTCGCTGTCGCTGGCGCCCGACCGCCCCAACGTGATGCTGCTGGCGCGCCCCGTCAACCTGGCCGATCCGGGCAAAAGCATGGTGCTGGTGGGCGAGACATTAGCCGTGCCGGATGGCGCGAAACCCGTCTGGCTGTCCGAGGCGGCGGCCGACCTGTACAACGTCAAACCTGGCCAGCAGATAGCCCTGCCGCTGGCAGGCGGCTTGCACAAGTTCTTTGTCGCCGGCATTTGGCGCGACTATGCGCGCTCTTCCGGCGCCATCCAGATGCCTTTGGCCGACTACCGCGCGCTGACGGGCGACCATGACGTGAGCGATGCGGCCCTGTGGCTGGACAAGGACGCCACTGGCGAGCAGCTGCAGCAGCGCCTGAAGGCCCTGCCCTTCGGCGCCAGCCTGGAAGTGTCGACCCCCTCGGCCATCCGTGCCCTGAGCCTGCAGATCTTCGACCGCAGCTTTGCCGTCACGTATTTACTGGAAGCGATCGCCATCGTCATCGGCCTGTTCGGCGTGGCAGCCACGTTTTCCGCGCAAACCCTGGCGCGTGCGCGCGAATTCGGCATGCTGCGCCACGTGGGCGTGACGCGCGGGCAGATTTTGTCCATCCTCGCGCTGGAAGGCGGCGCGCTGACAGCGCTGGGCATTGCCACCGGTTTTGTTCTGGGCCTGTTGATCAGCTTTGTACTGGTCTTCATCGTCAATCCGCAATCGTTCCACTGGACCATGCAACTGCACCTGCCGTGGTCCTTGATCGCCAGCGTGGCCGCCGCCCTGCTGACGGCTGCCGCCCTGACTGCCCTCATCGCGGGCCGGCAAGCCCTGTCCGCTGGCCCCATCCGCGCCGTCAGGGAGGACTGGTAATGCGCCGTTTGACTCTTTTGCTGTTGTTCTGCAGCGCCGCCGCCATCGCCGCGCCGCCTGCCTTCGCCCCCGTCACGCCGCTGCCGGCCGGCCAAAGCCTGCGCCTGCCGCACGATTTCGGCGCCCATCCCGCGTACAAGACGGAATGGTGGTACGCCACGGGCTGGGTCAAAACCGCCGGCGGCGAGCAGCTGGGCTACCAGGTGACCTTCTTTCGCAGCGCCACGGCCACCGATACGCTGAACCCCAGCGCCTTCGCGCCGAAGCAGCTGATCATCGGCCATGCGGCCCTGTCCGACCCGAAGGTCGGCAAACTGCTGCATGACGAGAAAAGCGCGCGCGAGGGGTTCGGCCTGGCCTACGCCAAGGTGGGCGACACGGATGTGAAACTGGACGACTGGCGCATGCAGCGGCAAGCGGACGGCAGCTACCAGGTCAGCCTGGCCGCGCGCGACTTTACACTGCAGCTGACCCTGGCCCCCACGCAGCCCGTGCTGCTGCAGGGTGACGGCGGCTACTCGCGCAAGGGCGCGCGGCCCGCGCAAAGCAGTTACTATTACAGCGAACCGCAGCTTGCTACCCGTGGCACGATCGCGCGCACGGGCGGCAAGCCGGAAGCGGTGACGGGCACCACCTGGCTCGATCACGAGTGGTCCAGCCAGGTGCTCGATGCGGATGCCAGCGGCTGGAACTGGATAGGCGCCAACCTCGATGACGGCGGCGCCCTGATGGCCTTCCAGATCCGCAGCAAGACAGGTGCTAAACTATGGGCGCACGCGACATGGCGCGATGCTTCCGGCAAGATAAGGCAGTTCGCTCCCGGCGACGTCGATTTCACGCCCACGCAGCTGTGGCGCTCGCCCCGCACGCTGGCCGAATACCCGGTCGCCACCGAGATCCGCACTGGCCCCACGCGCTGGCACATCAAGCCATTGCAAGCCGACCAGGAACTCGATTCGCGCCGCTCGACGGGCGCCGTGTACTGGGAAGGCGCCGTGACCGTGGAGCGCAACGGCCAGCCGGTGGGCCGTGCCTACCTGGAAATGACGGGCTATGTGCAGCCGATGAAGTTGTAAGCAACTACAAATAAGCAAGACCGGATACAGTACCTACTAAGCGAAAAACAATGACAACCAGCACAGATACAGGCAATACCAGCAGCACCGCAGCAAGCGCAGCGCCCTCCCCCGACACCGGCACCAGCCGGGAACTGAAGAAAGGCAGCCTGGCCGCCTTCAAGGGCTTGATGCCCTTTTTGACGCCGTACCGCAAGCAGTTCTTCCTGGCCGGTATCGCGCTGGTGGTGGCTGCCGCCTCCACCCTGGCCATCCCCGCCGCGTTCAAGCAGATGATCGATCTCGGCTTCGGCGGCGCGGCCGGCTCGAGCAGCATTCAGCATGTCGACCTGGTCTTCCTCGCCCTGTTCGGCGTGGCGTCCATCCTGGCGCTGGCCACGGCGGCGCGCTTTTATACGGTGTCGTGGCTGGGCGAGCGCGTCACGGCCGACATCCGCAGCGCCGTGTACCGCCACGTCGTCACGCAAAGCCCCGCATTCTTTGAAACCACGCAGACGGGCGAAGTCCTGTCGCGCATCACCACCGACACAACCCTGATCCAGGCCGTGGTCGGCACCAGCATCTCCATGGCGCTGCGCAATGTGCTGCTGTTCCTGGGCGGCCTGGTGATGCTGTTCGTCACCAGCGCCAAGCTGGCCGGCATCATCATCGGCTTGCTGATCCTCGTCGTCGTGCCCATCATCGTGTTTGGCCGTCGCGTGCGCAAGCTGTCGCGCGATTCGCAGGACCGCATCGCCGACGCTTCGGCCATGGCCGGCGAAATCCTCAACGCCATGCCCACCGTGCAGGCGTTTACGCACGAGAAAATCGAATCGAAACGCTTTGGCGACTCCGTCGAAGGCGCCTTCATGACAGCCATGCGCCGCATCCGCGCGCGTGCCCTGCTGACCATGATCGCGATTTTGCTGGTCTTCGGCACCATCGTCTTCGTGCTGTGGCTGGGCGCGCGCGCCGTGCTGGAAGGCTCGATGACGGGCGGAGATCTGGGTCAGTTCATCCTGTACGCCTCCATCGTGGCCGGCGCCATCGGCGCGCTGTCTGAAGTGATGGGCGAAGCGCAGCGCGCCGCCGGCGCCACCGAGCGCCTGCTGGAACTGATGGCCGTCAAATCGGAAATCGAGTCGCCAATCACGCCCCTGCCGCTGCCCGCGCGCGCCGCGAACGGCGCTTCGCTGTCGCTGGACGATGTCATGTTCTCGTATCCGTCGCGCCCGGACACCCACGCGCTGGACCACGTCAGCCTCGACATCCGCGCCGGCGAAACGGTGGCCGTCGTCGGTCCGTCGGGCGCCGGCAAGACCACCCTGTTCCAGCTATTTTTACGTTTTTATGACCCGCAAAGCGGCAGCATCCGCCTCGATGGCGTGGACATCAAGCAGCTCGACCTGCACACCCTGCGCGACGCCATCGGCATCGTGCCGCAAGATACCGTGATCTTCTCGGCCGACGCCATGGAAAACATCCGCTATGGCCGCGCCGGCGCCAGCGACGAGGAAGTCATTGCGGCTGCGAAAATGGCGGCTGCCCACGAATTCATCGAGCGCCTGCCGAACGGCTACAAATCCTTCCTCGGCGAACGCGGCGTGCGCCTGTCCGGCGGCCAGCGCCAGCGCATCGCCATTGCCCGCGCCCTGCTGAAAAACCCGCCGCTGCTGCTGCTCGACGAAGCGACCAGCGCGCTGGACGCGGAATCGGAACGCCTGGTGCAAAAGGCGCTGGAAGCGGCCATGGTGGGCCGCACCACGGTCATCATCGCGCACCGCCTGGCCACCGTGCAGCGGGCCGACCGCATCATCGTCATGGAAGACGGCAAGATCGTCGAGACGGGCACACATGCCTCGTTGGTTGCGCTCGGGGGCATCTATGCGAACCTGGCCGCACTGCAATTCCATCACGTACAGCTCAATCCTGCAGAATAATCATGAACGCACTTTTTCACGCCAACCTGGGCATCACCGATTTCTGGACCTTTTTACTGGGGACCATCTTCATCGTCATCCTGCCCGGCCCTAACTCCATGTACGTGCTGTCGGTGGCCGCCCAGCGCGGCGTGCGGCCCGCCTACCAGGGCGCCTTCGGCATCTTCGCCGGCGACCTGATTTTGATGGTGCTGTCGGCCTGCGGCGTGGCCTCGCTGCTGAAAGCCAGCCCGGCCCTGTTCTATGTCGTGAAATACATCGGCGCGGCCTACCTGGGCTGGATCGGCCTGCAGATGCTGGTCCAATGCTGGCGCAAGCTGCGCGCACCAGTGCCGGCCGACGGTGTAGCGGCGGCTGCGCCAAGCACCGTCAAGGAAAGCGACCCGTTCCGCAAGGCCCTGATCATCAGCCTGATGAATCCGAAGGCGATCCTGTTCTTCATCTCGTTTTTCATCCAGTTCGTCGACCCGGCCTTTTCAAAGCCCGTGCTGTCCTTCATCGGCCTGGGCCTGATCTGCCAGGTGATCAGCTTTAGCTACCTGACGGCCATCATCTTTGTCGGTGCGCGCCTGGCCGAAACCTTCCGTCGCCGTCGCCGCCTGTCGGCCGGCATGGGCGGCGGCGTGGGTGCCATGTTCATCGGCTTCGGCGCGAAGCTCGCCACGGCCACCCTGTAAGGAAATACCGTGAACGAGCTTGAACTGCGCCAGCGCTGCCATACCATCCTGCCGGGCCACCGCCAGCCCACGCCAGCGGCAACCTTCGCCGCAATGGCCGCCTGGTGCGAGGCCAACGACATCGCGCACGACACCTATGGCGAAGGCGCGCTGATCGAACAGTTCGAACACAAGGTCGCCAGCCTGCTCGGCTTCGAAGCGGCCGTGTTCTGCATTACGGGCACCATGACGCAAGTGACGGCCCTGCGCCTGGCTTGCCAGGACCGGGGTTCGCGCCTAGTGGCGCTGCATCCGACGTCGCACATCCTGCGCCACGAGCGGGGCAACCATGAGTTGCTCGAACACTTCAAGGGTTTGATGATCGGCGACCCGCACCGTCCGTGGACGGTGGACGACTTGCGTGCCGTGCCCGATGCGCTGGGCGCCGCCCAGGTCGAACTGCCGATGCGCGAAATCGGCGGCCAGTGCCCGTCCTGGGATGACTTGAACGACATCAAGCGGCACTGCCGCGACAACAACATTCACCTGCACATGGATGGCGCGCGCCTGTGGGAAGCGCAAGCGGGTTTTGACCAGCCCCTGCCCGCCATCTGCGATGGTTTTGACTCCGTCTACGTGTCGCTGTACAAGGGCATCGGCGGCCTCGGTGGCGCCATGCTGGCCGGCAGCCGCCCGTTTGTCGAACGGGCGCGCGCGTGGTTTCACCGCCAGGGTGGCAACATCGTGCACCGCACACCCTACGTGGTGGCCGCCGCCATGCAGTTCGACGCGCGCCTCGCCGCCATGCCCCGCTATTTCGCACGCACGCAGTGGCTGTACGCGCTGCTGCGCGACTTTCCGTCGATTGCCGTCAACCCTGCGCAGCCGCAGGCCAACATGCTGCACTTGCACTTGCCCGTCTCGCGCGAGCGGGCCATCGCCATCCGCAACCAGGTGGCCGAGGAGCACGGCATCTGGCTGTTCGGCCGCGCCGGCCACGCCGCCCTGCCAGGGCGCAGCGTGGTGGAATGGTATGTAGGAGATCAGTTGCTGGAACTGCCGGACGATACCGTGCGGCATGCCTTGAGCCTGCTGGATCAGAGCATGCGCAGGCCATAGGTGTATTTGATCAGATAGTTGACGTCAACGCTATTGGGCCGCGCGTCCGGCTGTCCAGGATCATTCCCCCGGCCGATATCGGTGCACGCACCGCTGCCACCAGCATGGCCGCGCAGGAAGCGGCCACGGTAATCAGGCAATTGAAACTGTCCGTCCACGCCGCCATACAGATGCCCGAGCACTGCAAACAGTTCCGGATAGCTCGCGACGGCCAGCATGCGGCCGTCGCAGACCAGCCAGCCAAAGGCTTCAACGGGAAATTCGGCAGGAGAGGATGTGTCAGCGACGGCCCCGGCAAAGGCGACCACCGCGCCGACGGGAGGGTCGCCAAAGCCCGTATGAAACGGCTGTATCGAAGGAAACATGGGCCTCATGACCACTGCTCCCCATCGTCAAGCACGCAACGTCGCGCCAGTGCCGCGGTGTCGGCGCCGCCTGGAACCGCCAGGCGTTCTGTTGCCTCGCTGTTGCCTTGATAAATACCCATTCGCATGTCTTGTCCTTGTCGGTTTTTAGCCACTCAAGATGTATGGCAAGGTGCATCATAGTAACAAATTAGCATATTCGAAAAACAAGTTCAACATCCCGAGAGCACCTTCGAAGCGGCGCTGCCTGCCCATCCCACCTGGGCCGCACAAAAAAAAGCGCCCGAAGGCGCTTTTTTCCTTTCATGGCGGCCGGGTTGGCCGCCACTACCTGCTTAGAACTTGTAGTTATAAGCGAGACCGATCAACTGCATGCGGGTCTTGAACAGGCCCTTGGTGGTTTCACCGTTGCCGGTGCAGCCAGTCTTGACAGGCGAGCAGTCGTTTGTGTAGTTGACTTCAGCATCCTTGAAGTCGATGAAGCTGTAAGCCAGGTCCAGCGAGGAATTGGCGTTCAGTTTCCAGTTCGCGCCGATCGAGTACTGCATGCGATCGCTGTCCGGCAAGGCCGGGTGGCGCAGTTCCGCGCTGCGTACTGGCGCCTGGTCGTGGGCGATACCGGCGCGCAGCATCAGATTCTCGCTGTACTTGTAGTTGGTGCCCAGCGAGACGCGGTAAGTGTCTTTCCAGTTCTGGCGAATGCGCTCGGCGCCCTCGGCCGTCGGCGGGAACTGGATGTCCAGGTTCTCCAGGCGCGAAGTGCGGGTCCAGGTGACGTCGCCCATCAAGGCCCAACGATCATCCATTTGGTGGAAGGCGTTGACCGACAGGGTTTCCGGCGTGCGCAATTCCACCAGCGCTTCCGAATTGACCTTGTTCGATGCCTTGGCGATGAAGGCGTTCACGGCAGGATTGCTCGTCACCTGCGAGAAGTCCCAGATGGTGCTGCCCTTGAGCTTGTGCGAAATCGACGAGCGGTAAGCGATACCGAAACGCGTGCCTTCGTTCAACTGGTACAAATAGCCCAGGTTGAAGCCAAAGCCCCAGTCATGGCCGTCCATCGAAGCATGGCCATCCTTGATCGGGCCCTGCAGCGCGGCGCCGGCAGCTTGCGCCGCAGCCAGGCCTTGCGTCTTGGCGATATTGGCCAGGAATGCCTGCGATGCGGTTGGCGCAAATTTACCCAGGAAAGCAACCGAACCCGGCACGTCCACGCCCTGGCCCAGTTCCGCCTTCATGTATTCGGCCGTCACGCCGAAACCGAACGAGTGATGCTGGTCCAGCTTGAACGAAACGGAAGGATTCAGGGCGATGGCTTCGAGCTTGATATTGGTGATTGCATAACGACCATACCAGTCATTGCCGTAATCGAGCTTGGCGCCATATGGCACGAACAGGCCGGCGCCGACGGTCCACTGGTCATTGATTTTCTTGCTGGCGTACAACGCAGGCGCGACCACGGCGTCCGGCGCGTAGTCTTTGGTTGCGGCGTAAGGCGTGCGATTGCCTGCGAAGAAAGGCTTCGAACCCGCATCCGTGTAGGTCGAATGCGGTACAACGATGGTGCCGCCGCCGACGAACTGCGTGCCTTCCAGGCGCGACAGGCCGGCCGGGTTGTAGAAAATGGTCGACGCGTCAGCCGCTTCGGCGCCGCTGGCATCAGCCGTGCCCTGGGCGGAAACACTTTGCGAGCCAAAACGGTAGCCCGACGCTTGTGCGGTGGAGGAGATGCCGGCGAACGCGGCAACGATGAGGAGGGGCAGATATTTATGTTTCAAGTTAGTCTCTCTTTATTATATGAAGTGTCTTCGTCACATTGTCTCGGGTAGCTCAACCTCACCCGTCTTGCACTGTTCTTGCCGCCGTGAACTCCCACACTGACGGCATGAGCGAAGCATATAATATTTTTTAAAAAAAAGCGAACGTTCGCTCTTTTTAAGAAACGGCGTTGTTTTCCTCACCAATCACCGGGCTGTACGGGGGCAGCACGGGCGCTGGAAGCGGTATCAGAAAGCGCTGTTGCATCAGCGCCAGCATCTGTTCGGCCGGCACGGGGCGCGAAATGAAATAGCCTTGCACCTCGTTGCATTGCAGCGCACGCAGGATGTCGAGCTGCTCGCGCGTCTCCACCCCTTCGGCCACCACGCTCATGCCCAGCGCATGCGCCATCGACAGGATGGCGCGCACGAAGACCTCGCCCTGCTCCGAACGGCCCAGCTCCATGGTGAAGGCGCGGTCGATCTTCAAGCCATCCATGGCGAACTTCTGCAACTGCGACAGCGAAGAATAGCCGGTGCCGAAATCGTCAACGAGCAGACGCACGCCCAGCGCGCGGATGGCCGACAGCTGCTCCACGGCGCGGTTCTGCTCATCCATCATGGCCGATTCGGTGATTTCCACCTCGATCAGCCGCGCATCGATGCGATGGCGCGTCAGCGCGGACGCCAGCACCTGGTGCACATCGCCACGGCCGAACTGGCGCGCCGAGACGTTGATCGAGACGGGTACCATTTCCAGCCCGCTGGCTTGCCAGCGCGCCATTTGCAGGCACACCTTTTCGATGACGACTTCGCCCAGCTGCGAAATCAGGCCGCTGCTCTCGGCCACGGGGATGAATTCCAGCGGCGGCACCATGCCGTGCTGCGGATGGTGCCAGCGCACCAGCGCCTCCATGCTGCACAGCTGGCCGCTCATGGCGTCGACCCGCGGCTGGTAGACGACGAGGAACTGGTCCTGCTCCAGCGCCGTCACCAGGCTTTGCTCCAGTTCGCGGCGGTTGCGGATGGTTTCGAACAATTCCGGCTGGAAGAAACGGTGATGGCCCTTGCCCGCCACTTTCACGGCGTACATGGCGATATCGGCATTCTTCAGCAGCACTTCCGTTTCGGCGCCGTCGCGTGGATACAGGCTGATGCCGATCGAAGCGCCCATCTTGTGGCGTTCGCTGCCCAGGTAAAACGGTTCGTCGAAGGCGATGGCGATGCGCTGTGCCACCTGTTCTGCACGGCTGTCGTCTTCCACCGGGTCGAGCACGACGACGAATTCATCGCCGCCCAGGCGCACCACGTGATCGCCCGGCCGCAGCACACCCTTCAGGCGCAAGGAGGCGGCGCGCAGCACCTTGTCTCCCTCGGCGTGGCCCTGCGTGTCGTTGATATCCTTAAAACCATCGAGGTCGATGAAGAGCAGCGCCAGCATGTGCCGCGCAATGGCGGCGCGCCCCAGGGCGCCGGGCAGGAATTGCTGCAGCCAGTAGCGGTTGGGCAAGCCCGTCAAGCCGTCCTCGTTGGCCAGGCGGCGCAAGTCGCGTTCATGCTCCTTGGCCGTGCTGATGTCTTGCAGGGTCACGGCCAGGCGGTCGCCGCTGCGCACCAGGCGCCGGCGTATCCAGCGCAGCTTGAAAGGGTTTCCATCCGGCAACTCGATCTCTTCCTCGGAAAAGCCGGACTGCATGGCGGCCCGGTAGTTATGGATCAGGTCGCGGAAATACGGCTCGTGGGCGCGCGACTGCAGGCGCATGCCCAGCAATTGTTCGCGGCGCACGCCGAAGTAGCCGGCGCCCGGCTCGTTGCAGTCGACGATCTCGAAGTCGAGGATGCTGCCATCCTCGCCGCGCAGGGCGGCAATGATGTAAAAGCCGTCGCTCGTGCCTTCGGTGGCCATGCGGTAAGCGTTGCGCACGCCTTCGGACTGGTGGTGGCGCCACGCCAGGCGCAGCGACAGCACGGTGGCGACGGCGGCAAAGGCCAGCAGCAGCGCGGTGACGGCCAGCGCGATGCCGATGTAAATGCTGCGCGTTTCTGCGTACGGGTGCAGCATTTCGCCGTCCGACAGGCCGACCACAGCCGTAAACGGATAGGCTTTCAGCGCCTGCCAGCCGACATAGCGGCTTTGCTTGTCGGAAAAAGCGATCCTGCCGCCCGAATGCATGGCACCGCTGTCCGTTTCCAGGAAGCTGGTGTCGAGAAACGGCGTGCCCTCGCCGCTCGGGGTCGGCAGCACGCGCGAGCCGAGGCGCGTGCTGAACAGTTCGCCCTCTTCGCCCACCATGGCGGATATGCCGAACTTGCCGAAACTGACGCTGTTGTAAAATTCGGAAAAATAGCTGGAATGGATGGAGATCAGCAGCACGCCGTCAAAATTGCCATCCTCGTCTTCCAGCCGGCGCGTGAAATGCACGAGGCTCTCGTCGGCGCCCGGCACTGTAGCCTCGCTGGCCGCATTGGCCCGCCCCAGCGCGATGCGCAGCGCGCTGGAATTGCTGCGCCAGTGGCGCAGCAGGAAATCGCTGCGCTCGTTGACGCGCAGCTGCTGCAGCGGCGCCGTGGCCGTCACGGGGTGGCCCTTGCGGTCGAGGATGGCGACGATGGCAAATTGCGGCAAGGCATACATGCCCTGCGTCTTCAAGTGATCGAGGCGCAGCTGGCCGCGCGAATTTTCCCACTCATACTTGAGCTGCAAGGTCAGCTGGTCCATCTGTTCCAGCGTGCGCAACAGATACTGGCCATACGCTTTCGACAAGGAAGACACGCTGTCGAGCGCCTGCTGCTGCGCCACCTTCTTTTCCGCCTCCAGCTGCAGCAAGGTGGCCGTCCACAGTACCGCGCACAGGACCAGCCCCAGCAAGGGCCAGGCCAGGATCAGGCGCAGGTTAGCCTTGAGAAAATCGGCCCTGCTCATCTCCACCACGGCGGCGTTATTATTATTTACAAATTGTCGCAAGAACATGGTGCAGCATCTACCGTTTCTATGTATTTCTTTAAGGACACACAAATTACCACAGAGTCATGTTTGCAGGTAAGGCAGCAGCGTAATTATGTGTGTGGGCCGCGGCCCGCCTGTCGCGCCTGCGTTACAATCACCATCCTTACCGTTGGAGAAATACATGCAGCAATATCAAGATTTGATCAAGACCGTGCTCGAAACGGGCAGCTGGCAAGACAACCGCACGGGCATCCGCACCCTGAGCGTGCCGGGCGCCATGATGCGTTTCGACTTGGCCAACGGCAATTTCCCTGCCGTGACGACCAAGAAACTGGCTTTCAAATCCGTGATCGGCGAATTGTGCGCCTTCTTGCGCGCCTCGCGCAACGCGGCCGAATTCCGCGCGCTGGGCTGCAAGGTATGGGACCAGAACGCCAACGAAAATGCGCAATGGCTGGCCAACCCCTACCGCGAAGGCGAAGATGACCTGGGCCCCGTGTATGGCGTGCAATGGCGGCAATGGCCTGCCTACAAGCTGCTCGATGCCGACCAGACCGCGCAGATTGCCGACGCGCAAGCGAACGGTTTTAGCTTGATCGCCCCCCTCGTCGAGGATGGCGTGCAAAAAGTGCTGCTATACAAGGCCGTCGACCAGTTGCGCGAGTGCCTCGATACCATCATGACGAACCCGGGCAGCCGGCGCATCCTGTTCCACGGCTGGAACCCGGCCGTGCTGGACGCCGTCGCCCTGCCCGCCTGCCACTTGCTGTACCAGTTCATCCCGAACGCCAGCACGCGCGAAATCTCGCTGTGTTTATATGTGCGCAGCAACGATATCGGCCTGGGCACGCCGTTCAACATCGCCGAAGGCGCCGCCCTGCTGCACCTGGTGGCGCGCCTGACGGGCTACACGCCGCGCTGGTTCACCTACTTCATCGGCGACGCGCACATCTATGAAAACCACCTCGACATGGTGGAAGAACAATTGAAGCGCACGCCGTTCCCGGCGCCGCGTTTCATCATTTCCGAGCGCGTGCCCGACTACGCCAAGACGGGCAAGTACGAGCCGGAGTGGCTGGAAAAGATCGAACCGTCGGATTTCTCGCTGGAAGGCTATGAACACCATGCGCCCATCAAGGCGGCGATGGCCGTCTGATGGCGGTCGCACCGCTGGCCGCCCTGCACCGCAAGCTGTTTGACGAAACGGATGGCAGCAAGTTTGCCAGGCTGAAGGATAGGCTGCTGAAAAAGCATGCTGCCGACGAACGGCAAGCCGTGCTCGCCATCCTGATCGCTTACGCCAGGGAGGGCCAGCTGCTGCACTGGCGCGCCTTCCTGATGACGGATATCGTCGCCCTGGCCGAACCGGGAGAATACGGCGATTTTTTCAGCTGGAGCCTTGATATGGACGGCCTCGCCTACTGGGGCGTGGATGGCATGCTCAAAAGCATGGGCAAGGAGGCGTATGCTCCGCTCGTGGCCCTGGCCAGTGCGGAAAATGCCAAGCTGAGCGTGCGCGCCAAGGCCGTCAAAAGCCTGGCCGTGTTCAGCCGCCAGCCTTTCGATGCGGGTTTGCCTTACGATCCCGGCCACTGGAAGGCAGAGCAGTTGCGGCTGGCCGACGTGCAGGCCTGGCAGCGCGACGCTTATCCGGATGGCGCAGGCCATGCCGTGCCCGCCACCCACGCGTCGCTCGGGGATCCGCGCACGCCGCTGGAAAAAGCGGCGGCCATGCTGGAGAAAAAGCTGGCAGCCCGTCGCAGGAAGGAGCAGGACCTGGCGCAGCCATCGAACTGGCTGACCATCGCCAGCGCCGCCGACATGGCCGGCATCGCGCAGCGCTGGGCCTTGCCGGAGCACTACCGGCGCTTCCTGGCTTGCCATTCGCCGCTGCGGGTGTTTATCGACAGCCAGCAGTATTTCCAGGGTTTGAGCCTGTACGGCGCGGCCGGGCTGATCAAGGCCCAGCACGGTTACGCCTGGAATCCCGCCAGCGGTGAAACCATCGCCGACTGGCCGGAACAGTATCTGGTGATCGCCGACGCGGGCGCCGATCCGTATTGCCTGGACCTGGGCGCCATCGCCGATGGCGACGCGCCCGTGTATCACGCCGGACATGGCATGGGCGCATGGTGCTTTGAGCGCCATGCGGACAGTTTCATCGACTTCCTGAACGAGATCGCGTCAGCGGCCTAGCCTGGTTCGCCTCCCGGCCCGCCCGGGCCGGGACCGCCAGGGCCGCCTGGCCCGCGTCCACCCGGCGGGCCGAAACGCGGTTCCCGCTCGCCCTCTTTCGCCGCCGAGGTGGCGCCGCCGAGGCGGTACGACAGCCCCACATATATCATGCGTCCATCAAACCGGCGCGTGCTCGTCTCGCGCAGGGACGCGCTATTGATGACGGTTTCCATCTTGTTGCTGCTGAACACATCGGTCACGTTCATGACCAGGCTCAGTTGCGGCGTCACCGTATGGCGCCAGCTCACATTCAAAGTGTTGTTCGGCGAGCGATAGCCCTGCCCCGACAGCATCTTGCCTTGCATTTGCAGGGCCAGTTGCAGCTGGTTCGCCGCATCGAACTGGTAATTGAGGCGCGCGCGGCCGCTCAGGGCATTCGCCGTGCGCGTGCTGCGGTTGCCCAGGTCGTCGGAACTGCTCTGCTGGCTGCGCGCCAGGTTGCCGCTCGTGTTCAGGGTCAAGGATGGGGTCAGCTTGCCGCTGACGCTGAACTCCAGGCCGCTCGAATGGCTGCCTGCGCCGTTTTCGCGCGTGGTCAGCAGCACATTGTCGCTGATAAAGTAACGGTAATCGACGATGGCGTCCGTATCGCGCCGGTGGTAGGCGCGCAAGCTGCTTTCCAGGCCGGCGATCTTCGTTTCATAGCCGATCTCGAACGAATCCGTCTGCGTGGGTTTCAGCTTCGGGTTGCCGGCCGAGACATTGAACTCGTCGCGGTACACCACGTACGGGTTCAGGTCGCCCGCGCTCGGGCGGCGCAGGCGGTGCGCATAGCTGAAGCGCACATTGCTCTCGTCGCTGACCTTGTACGTGGCGAACAGGCTGGGAATGTAATTGATGTAATTGTTGCCGGCCTCGACGCCGCTGGTGATCTGGCGCACGTTCAAGTCCGTGTACTCGGCACGCAAGCCGGCCAGCGCGCCCCAGCGCTCGCTCAGGCGCATCTGGTAGGAGCCGTACAGCGCGATGGTGCGCTCGTCGAGCTCGAAACGGTTGCTGCGCATGGGATTGACGATTTCCGCCAGGCTGGCCGGGTTGATGTCCGTATATAAAGTGTCGAAACTGCTCTGGTTGTCGGCCACCTTGTAGCCCAGCTTGGCCGTGCCGCCCGCCAGCGGACGCTCGTAGTCGCCGCTGAAGTCGACGATACGGTTGCCCGTCTCGCTGTGCTGGCGCGCGCGGCTGTCGAAGGCATGCACGGGCGCAACCGCATAAGTGTTCGCGTAATCGCTGTCGCTCTCATTGGTCGAGGATGACACGCGCAGGTCGATCTTCAACGATTCGCCCGGCAACTCGCCCTTGTGGTCGTAGCGCGCGCCCCAGCTGGCGTTGCGGCTGTCGCCGTTGCGCACGGTGCTGCGCACATAGTCGCCTATGGTGCTGCCCGTGCTGTCGCCATTGATGTAGCGGTCGAGCGAACGCTGATCGTTGCTGCGACCGTTATACGACACGCTGGCGGCCAGGGTGTCGTTCGTGTTCAGGTTGTAATTCACGGTGCCGTGCAAGCCCAGCGAGTCGTTCAAGCCATTGCTGGCGGAGCTTTGGCTGCTGGGCGCGAACGCGCCTGTACCACGCTCCAGGCGCTCGCGGCTGACCTCGCCCACGGAATTGCGGCCGTCGTGGCGCACATTGATGCCGCCCTGGTAGCCCCACGGCCCCTCATTGTAGCTGCCGGAGACGGAGCTGTTGTAGCGCCCGGCGATGCCCGCATTCGCGTTGACGGTGGCAAAGCCGCCCGGCTTGCGGTTGCGCCGCATCACCAGGTTCAAAATCGGGCCGCCACCGGCTTCGTTGCCGAACTGGGCGCCGGGATTGTTGATCACTTCCACCGATTCGATATCGTCGGCCGCCATGGCGTTCAGGGTGGCGCCGCGCGCATCGCCCTGCAGCATGGCCGACGGCTTGCCATCGATCAATATCTGCACATTGCTGCTGCCGCGCAAGGACACGGAACCGTCGGGGTCGACGGCAACGGATGGCACATTGTTGAGCGCGTCGGCCGCCGTGCCGTTGCTGCTGCCCACATCGGACTTGACGTCGTAGACTTGCCGGTCGATGCGGCCCGTGGGACGTTCGGCCGTCACGCTGACGGAAACGGGAGCGTCAATGGCGGGCACCTTGGCCGATACGGGTGCTGGTGCGGGCTTGACGACGGTATCGCCGGTACCAGTTTGCGCCTGAACAGCGGCGCCGGAGACCAGCAGGCTACCGCCCGCCAGACAGTGGAAAAGGATTTTATGCATTTGGCTAAATAATAATCGAGACGCTACGGATGAGGCGCTACGCCGCAGCGTGAGGGCACAGGTGGGGGCACAGTGAAAGCATGCCACGACTCCATTGGGCAAAGCAAATGCGAACCATTGTTATTTACTTCAATTTACAAATCTCTTCCACTTGTGGTCGTATAGCCTCATACGCTGGAGGGCAAAACAAAACGCTTGACGAAAAAACATCTCATATATAGAGTACTCTGCATTACAGAGTTAACCAGGAGAACACGATGCTGAACCCGCAACAAGTCCAACAATACCTGCAGGAAGTGGAGCAAACCCAGACGCGCAGTGAACAGTATTTGCGCTATTGGCGCTCGGGCGTCATCGTCCAGCTGTGGGGCGTGGTCTGGTTCTGCGCCTATCTGGGCAGCTATCTGGCACCGGCACACAGCGGATATTGCTGGCTGATTGCCGACGCGGCGGGCATGCTCGGAACCGCGTATCTGCTGAGCCGGCAAAAAACCGCCAGCCAGCCGGGCGACCGGCGCATCTGGCTGGCCATGGCCATTCTCGTCGCCTTCGGCATCATGGTGTCGACTTTCATCGTGCACCGGCCCGGCGCCATCTCCGTGTTCTGGACCAGCTTGTTCATGCTCGTGTATATGCTGGCCGGCCTCTGGTATGGCCTGCGGTGGACGATCCTGGGCGCCAGCATTTGCGTGCTGACCTTCATCGCCTACCATTTTCTCGCTCCCTGGTTCGATCTGGCCATGGCGCTGCTGGCGGGGGGCGGATTGCTGCTTGGCGGCACCTGGCTGCGCCGCGCTGCCTGAGGAGAACATCATGGCTGGCCTGGACGACATCATCCATCAGAGCACGCGCTTGCGCATCATGACTGCCCTGAATGTATTACAAGTAAATGAAAGCATCGAGTTCGTGCGCCTGAAAGCGCTGACCGAGGCAAGCGACGGCAATCTGGGGGCGCACCTGGACACACTGGCTCGCGCGGGCTATGTGACGCTCGAAAAGCAGTTCGTCGGCAAGAAACCGCAAACCCGTATCCATGCCACTGCGCAAGGACGCGCCGCCTACCAGGCACATGTCATGGAATTGCGCCGCTTGCTGTCCATATAACATCAACCGAAGGACGTAACATGAAAAAAATCATACCTTGGTGCATCGCACTGCTGCTGCCAGCCGCAGGACTGGCCTGCGCCGCCGACCTGCTCGTGACCGTCAACAATGTCCAGCCCGGTGCAGGCACAGTCAAGGCGGCCATTTACCAATCGGCCGCGCATTTCCTCTCGAAACCCCTGCAGCAGGCCACAGTGCCAGCCAACGGCAGCACCGTCCAGCTGCACCTGGATAAATTGCCTGCGGGCGAGTACGCTGTCGCGGTCTTCCAGGACGTGAATGCGAATGGCAAGATGGACAGCAACTTTTTCAAGATTCCCAGCGAACCCACGGGCAGCAGCAACGACGCGCGTTCAATGATGGGTCCGCCCAGCTACGAGAAGGCGCGCTTCTTGCTGCCAGAAGCAGGCACCACGATTGCCATCAAGCTCGGCAACTAACATCGCAGGATGATCAGTTCAGCAAGCCCTGCCCCCGCGCCAGTTTCAGCCAGCCCGGATATTCCGTCATCAGCAAATCGTACAGCTCCGCATCGCTGTGCTCGTCGGGCGAGCTGACGGAAAAGTAATTGGCGTTATCGACCAGGCGTCCCTGCAATTCGTCGAGTTTTTCCAGGAAGGGAAAGTCGGAATCGGCAAAGGCGGCGAGAAACTTGCTTTTCGACTTGCGCCCCTTGCCGATGCCCATGAATTGCCAGAAGATGGGTTCATTGCTGGCCCAGCGCAATTGCTTCTCCGTTGTCGCCTGGTCGCTGGTGCCGCCATCGGTGACGAACATCACGTACACGGGCAGCTCGGCGGCAACGGGCCGCGTTCGCTCGCCGCCGGCCTTGTCTGGGAAGTAAAACGCGCGGATGGCCTGCATGGCGGCGCCATAGCGCGTGTCGCCTTCCAGCGGATGGCGCTGTATGGCCTGCCCCACGTAGGTATTGCAGTTATTCAAGGCCATGGGCGCCGGATGGTGGACGTTCTTACCGAACAAAAATACATCGATCTCGCCATCGTCGTCGAACTTGCAGCCCAGGGCCAGGATGCGCTCGGCAAAGCGCTGCACCAGCCCCTCTTTATATAGCCGTCCCATGGAACCGGAAATATCCAGGCATAAACACACCTTGGCCCGATGGTCAAGCAGGCCCACCTTTTGCAGCGACACGCCCGCCTGCTTGACCAGGCTGACCAGTTGCGGCGCCTCGCGCTCGACGCGTTTTTCCAGGTTGATCTTCGCCTGCTGAATTGCCGAAACCGCGGCAGGCGCGGCAGAGGTGGCAGGAGAGGCCTGGTCAACTTCGCCGCCGAAGTGGCGCACCAGCGCATCGAGGCCGCCATTGAAACCCTGGCCCACGGCCATGCAGCGCCAGCCGCCATCCTTGCGGTAAATTTCTGCCAGCATGACGGCTTTTTCCTGTGCGAAATCATTGCCCGCGAAGGCAAAGCGGGCCAGTTCGCGTCCGCCCGCCTGCAGGCGCACATGGCCAGCTTGCAGCTGCGACATCACGCCGCCGCCATCGATGGAGGCCGTCACAACGAGGCGGTCTATGCCGGCCGGCAAGCGCGCCAGCTGCAAGGCAAACTCGGCCATGTCGCCGCCACTGCCGGCGCGCGCTTCCACGCCGCCGCACGGCGTGCGCGGCTGGTTGAAGAAGGTCATGTAGCGCTCGTCGGACAATTTGCCCGCCGCATCGAGGCCAAAACAGGCCACGTCGAGCGCCAGCCCCTGCGCGGCGACGCCGATCTGCAGCACGCCATCGGGAACGAGATTGGCCAGCGGCAAGCGCTGACCCTTGGCCAAGGTTTCCATCAGTGTCTCCTAGGCGATGTAGCGGCGCGGATTGTCCGCGTTGAAATCATCTTCGTCTTCCTTGTCCTCGCCCTTGAAGACGACGGGACCGTTGAAGGCCAGCTGCAGGTTCTCACCCTGCCAGCTCAGCCACGGCGTCGCTTCGCTGCCGGGCTCCGACGTCTTGCCGGACGGCTCCAGGATGATGCTGTCGGGCGTGATGCGCGCCATGCCGATCACATAGGTGTAGACCGTATCGTCTTCGGCTGCCTTCGACAGGCGGAAGTCGAAGTCGCACTCGACGATCTGCTGGCCGTATTGCATGACCATTTTCGGGCGCATGGACGCCACCGGGACGGCACCATTGGCCAGCGCCGAATACACGCTGAAGACGAGGCCCACCGTGCCGCCGTAATGTTGCGCCAGCGCAGGATTGACTTCCACCGTTTCCGTGGCCGGCTCCTTGCCCGCCGCACCGGCCACGTCGCCCAGGTGGCGCACATACGGCATGACGTCAAAGCTGCCTGCCGTGTCCGGCGCCTGGATGAAGCGCATCTGGCCGTTCGGCAAGAGGATGCCGACTCTTAAATCGAGGTCGTCATTATCGTCGTCGCCATCGCCGTTATCGACCCAGGTGGCCTTGACGGTGAGTTTTGTTGGCGCGCCCGCGCCCTTTTCCAGCGACACCTTGTGCGTCTGGCCCGCCTTGGTCAGCGAGATTTTTGACAAGGAAATCTTCGGCGCTGCGGGTTCTGGCGCCGCCTGCGCCACTTCGCCGCCGAAATGGGCGACCAGCGCATCCAGGCCGCCATTGAAACCCTGGCCCACGGCCATGAAACGCCAGCCGCCGTCCTTGCGGTAAAACTCGCCCAGCATGACGGCTTTTTCTTGCGCAAAATCAGCACCCGCATACGCGTAGCGGGCCAGTTCGCGCCCGCCGTCGAGCAGGCGCAGGTAGCCGCTGCCCAGCTGCGCCATGCTGGCCGCGCCATCGATGGCGGCCGTGACAACCAGGCGCTCGATGGAGGCAGGCAAGCGTTCAAGGTGGTAACTGAAACCGGCCGCATCGCCGGACGGCGCCGAAGTTTCCACGCCGCCGCACGGCGTGCGCGGCTGGTTGAAGAAAGTCATGTAGCGGTCATCGGACAGCTTGCCGGCCGCATCGAGGCCGAAACAGGCAAAGTCCAGCGGCACGCCCGCGCTGGACAAACCCAGTTGCACGACGTTGCCCGTGACGAGGCCGGACAGCGCCAGGCGCTGCCCCTTGATCAGGTTTTCCATGGAGTCAGGGAGAGAGAGAAGAAAGACAGAACCGGGCAGCGTGGCCGCCCGGCAAAGGAACGCCCTTTCAGGCGTCAACATGCTTTTTAAGCATTAATACCAAAAGAACGGGCCAGTGGGCCCAGGCCGCCCTTGAAACCTTGGCCGATGGCCTTGAATTTCCATTCGCTGCCGGCGCGGTAGATTTCGCCGAAGATCATGGCCGCTTCCGTCGAGCCGTCTTCCGACAGGTCATAGCGGGCGATTTCCGCGCCGTTGTCGCCGTTCAGGCAGCGGATGTAGGCCTTGCCCACCATGCCGAAGTTTTGCTTGCGGGCTTCCGCGTCGTGGATGGTGACGGCCACGGCGATCTTGTCGATGTCGGCCGGCACGTTGGCCAGGTCGACGGCGATTTTCTCGTCGTCGCCATCGCCGCCACCGGTGGTGTTATCGCCCGCGTGGACGATGGAGCCATCAACCGACTTCAGGTTGTTATAAAAAATGAAATCGGCATCGGAGCGGGCCTTGCCATCCGTTTTCAGCAGGAAGGCGCTGCCGTCCAGGTCGAAAGCGGCGCCATCAGTGGCGCGCGGGTCCCAGCCCAGGCCAATCACGATTTTCGTCAAGCCGGGAGCTTCCTTGCTCAGGTTGACATTGCCGCCTTTTTGCAAACTGATCGCCATGGTAATTCCTCTTTAATGTGGGGGGTTGCATTCGGTGTTTCAGGTCACGTCGCCGGTAGGCCGGCTGGATGAGTCATGAGCCTACCATAAAGTTCCTGCTTGCCAGCTGCGCACTATTGAAAATAATGCCATACGGAAAATACCGTACGGCTGTCCCAATGCGCAAAATGACGGATAATGCCGCTCGACAAAAAATTTTCACCATCCTGTACCAGGCTTGTCCTTGAACAATACCCAGATACGACTCGACTGTATTCCCGGCACCCTGTGCGATGAACGCCTGTGGTCGCGCCTGGCGCCTGCCCTAAGCGACGCCTTTGATCTGCAGCACATACCCCTGCACCAGGCGCGCACGCGCGCGCAGATGCAATCGATGATTGCCAGCCACAGCGCTCCGCAATCCCACCTGGTGGGCTTTTCACTAGGCGCCTACCTGGCGCTGGAACACGCGCTGGCGCACCCGCAGCGCGTGCAGTCTTTGACTTTGATCGCCAATTCGGCCCAAGGTTTGCTGCCGGCGGAAGTCGAAGCGCGCCAGCGCATCGTCGCCATGCTTGAGCGCAATGCCTATGCGGGCATCACGCGCCAGCGCCTGCGCGAACTGCTGCACCCGTCGCACCTCGACGATGCCGCCATCACCGGCCTGATCCAGCAAATGGGACTGGACCTGGGCAAGGACGTGCTGCTGGCGCAATTTCTCACCACCATAGTCCGCCCCGACCTGATGGCACGCTTGCCGGAACTCGATTGTCCCGTGCTGATCGTCGGTGCCGAAGACGACAAGCTCGTCCATCCCGACGACCTGCGCGCCATGGCCGCCCGTCTGCCCCAGGCTACCTTGTACTTACTAACAGACAACACCGGCCACATGATTCCGCTGGAAGCACCGGGCGCGCTGGCGCAAGCCATGCGTGCGCATCTGGAGGCGGCCGGCAATTTCAACGATAATGACGGGCATAGCGCACCGCGCCCACTTACTTCATAGAATCAATGAGCCATTTGACCATCATCGTCGCCACCGACCAGCAAGGCGGCATCGGCATCGACAACACCCTGCCGTGGAAATTGCCGGAAGACCTCGCACATTTCAAGCGCCTGACGACGGGCCATCCCATCCTCATGGGCCGCAAGACCTTCGATTCCATCGGCCGCCCGCTGCCGAACCGCCGCAACATCGTCATTACGCGCAATCCCGACTGGCGCCATGACGGCGTGGAAGCGGTGTCGTCGGTGGAAGCGGCCATCGCGCTGCTGAACGGCGCGGAAGGCTATGTCATCGGCGGCGCCGAGATTTACAAGCAGGCATTGCCTCTGACACAGCGTTTGATCATCACGGAAATCGGCCAGACGTTTGACTGCGACGCCTTTTTCCCCGCCGTGGATCATGCCGTGTGGCAAGAAACCGCGCGCGAGGCGCAGGTCTCGGAGAAATCCGGCCTGCCTTACGCCTTTGTCACGCTGGAACGCAAAGCCTGATAAGGTGATATAGATAGCCAGAAACATAGCCAGAATGTTGCTGTAATACCCCTGTCACACCGTTGCGTCACGCTAGCGCATGCTGGTGACGCTTGGCTACGATATTTTTTTCCCGCAGACGCCGCATTTCTGCGAGAATCCCGTTCTTATTTTTTTTCTGCGGCTGCCGGGTTGTACCACCGCCTGACCGTCGCGCCCTAGTCCGCCCCTCCATTACGTCAGGGGCGGCTTGCTTTTTTGGAGACATGCATGAAATTTCGTTTCCCTATCGTCATCATTGACGAGGATTTCCGTTCTGAAAATACGTCCGGCCTGGGCATTCGCGCCCTTGCCGCCGCAATGGAAAAAGAAGGCATGGAAGTGCTGGGCGTGACCAGCTACGGCGATCTGTCGCAATTTGCCCAGCAACAATCGCGCGCATCGGCCTTCGTACTGTCGATCGACGATGAAGAGTTCGGCGCCGGCTCCATCGAGGAAACCGATCACGCCTTGAAGTCGCTGCGCGCCTTCGTCGAGGAAATCCGCTACAAGAACGCCGACATCCCGATTTATCTGTACGGTGAAACGCGCACCTCGCGCCACATTCCGAACGATATCCTGCGCGAACTGCATGGCTTCATCCACATGTTCGAAGATACACCGGAATTCGTCGCGCGCCACATCATCCGCGAAGCGAAATCCTACCTGGACGGCCTGTCGCCGCCGTTCTTCCGCGCCCTGGTGCACTACGCCAACGACGGCTCTTACTCGTGGCATTGCCCCGGCCACTCGGGCGGCGTGGCCTTCCTCAAGTCGCCTATCGGCCAGATGTTCCACCAGTTCTTCGGTGAAAACATGCTGCGCGCCGACGTCTGCAACGCCGTCGAAGAACTGGGCCAGCTGCTCGACCATACGGGCCCTGTCGCCGCCTCGGAACGCAATGCGGCGCGCATCTTCAATGCCGACCATTGCTATTTTGTCACCAATGGTACGTCCACCTCGAACAAGATGGTGTGGCACTCGACCGTGGCGCCGGGCGACATCGTCGTCGTCGACCGCAACTGCCACAAGTCGATCTTGCATTCGATCATCATGTGCGGCGCGATTCCCGTGTTCCTGATGCCGACGCGCAATCACCTGGGCATCATTGGCCCCATCCCGCTGCATGAATTCACGCCGGAAAGCATTGCCCGCAAGATCGAGGCGAACCCGTTCGCGCGCGAAGCGAAGAACAAGAAGCCGCGCATTCTGACCATCACGCAATCGACCTACGATGGCGTGATCTACAACGTGGAAACCCTGCGCGAAATGCTCGATGGCAAGATCGACACCCTGCACTTCGATGAAGCGTGGCTGCCGCACGCCACCTTCCACGATTTCTACAAGAATATGCACGCCATCGGCAAGGACCGTCCACGCGCCAAGGAATCGATGATCTTCTCGACCCAGTCCACGCACAAATTGCTCGCCGGCCTGTCGCAGGCGTCGCAAATCCTCGTGCGCGAATCGGATACGGTCAAGCTGGACCAGGACGCCTTCAACGAGGCTTACCTGATGCACACCTCGACCTCGCCGCAATATTCCATCATCGCCTCGTGCGACGTGGCCGCGGCCATGATGGAAGCGCCGGGCGGCACGGCCCTGGTGGAAGAATCGATCATGGAAGCGCTCGATTTCCGCCGCGCCATGAAAAAGATCGACCAGGAATGGGGCCAGGACTGGTGGTTCCAGGTGTGGGGACCGGACAGCTTCAACGACGAAGGCATGGGCCAGCAGGAAGACTGGATGATACGCGCCGAGGATGACTGGCACGGCTTCGGCGACCTCGCTCCCGGCTTCAACATGCTCGACCCGATCAAGGCGACCATCGTCAACCCGGGTCTGTCGCTGGACGGCCAGTTCGGCGAGACGGGCATCCCCGCGTCCATCGTCACCAAATACCTGGCCGAGCACGGCGTCATCATTGAAAAATGCGGCCTGTACTCGTTCTTCATCATGTTTACCATCGGCATCACCAAGGGCCGTTGGAATACCTTGCTGACGGCCTTGCAGCAATTCAAGGACGACTACGACAAGAACCAGCCGATGTGGCGCATCCTGCCGGAATTTGCGGCCGCCAACCCACGCTACGAAAAAATGGGCTTGCGCGACCTGTGCCAGCAAATCCACGATTTCTACAAGGCCTACGATGTGGCGCGCTTGACGACGGAAATGTATCTGTCGGACATGATCCCCGCCATGAAGCCGTCGGACGCGTTCGCCAAGATGGCGCACCGCGAGATCGAGCGCGTGGCCATCGACGAACTCGAAGGCCGCATCACGTCCATCCTGCTGACGCCGTATCCACCGGGCATTCCGCTGCTGATTCCGGGCGAGCGCTTCAACAAGACCATCGTCGACTACCTGCGCTTCGCGCGCGACTTCAACGAGCGCTTCCCCGGCTTCGAGACGGATGTGCATGGTCTCGTGAAACGCGAAGTCGATGGCAAGCGTGGTTACTTCGTCGATTGTGTCAAGTTGGACGATTAGTGACGGCTCATCCAATCTACTGCGCGGTGCGCTTTGCGGCCGGCGATGCTCACCGTACTAGAGTACGGTTGCGCTTCTCGGCCACAAATCACTGCCGCTCGCTACGATTGGATGAACCGTCGTGACGTTCGTTAAAAACAGTTGATGCTACTTAACGCCGCCTGATGCAGATCAGGCGGCGTTTTTCATTCTGGGCTACCGCGCACGCTTGCGCAAGATCAAACGGCTGGGGTATCGGGCTTCTAAGATGGGCGACTCGTGTCCTCGTGATGGCTGCCATATGACGCTCAAGGTGTGGCTGGAAATCGTGCAGCAGGCGGCGGCTGGCAGTGGCGCCTTGCTGATGACGGCCTTGAAGCAGGCTCAGGTAACTGTAGCCCGGCGGCACGATGGCGAGGCAGCTAGCGCGGGCATCGTGCTGTTTGCCGAGGCCGATAGCGCGTTGCTGCAAGCGCTGCCGGTCCTGTGCCGGCACGCCTCCGTGCTGGCCATTGCCGCCTGCGGCCAGTCACCCAGCTGCGCACAACAGCGCGCCCTGATGGCGGCAGGCGCACTCGATGTGCTGCTGTGGCCGGACGGCGCCATTGACGCGGACCCGGTGCTGGCGCGCCTGCAGCGCTGGCAGGCCGTGGCGCAGCTGCTGGCGTCCAACGCCGTGCGCCAGCACCTGGTGGGCGACAGCGCGGCCTGGACCGCCTTGCTGCACCAGGTGGTGGAAATGGCCGCATTCAGCCAGGCTTCGATGCTGATCACGGGCGAGACGGGCACGGGCAAGGATTTACTGGCGCAACTGGTCCACCGCCTCGGCAACTGCCGCGGCGACTTCACCATTCTCGACTGCACTACCCTGTCGCCGGAACTGGCTGGCAGCGAACTATTCGGCCATGAACGGGGCGCGTTTACGGGCGCCGCCGGGGCGCGCGACGGCGCTTTCGCCCTGGCGGACGGCGGCGTGCTGTTTCTCGACGAAGTGGGCGAACTGCCGCTGCCCCTGCAGGCGCAGCTGCTGCGCGCCATCCAGGAACGCAAATACAAGCGCGTGGGCGGCAATACCTGGCAACCCACACAATTCAGGCTCGTGTGTGCCACCAACCGCGAACTGGAGCACGACGTGGCGCGCGGCGCCTTTCGCGCCGATCTGTATTACCGCATTGCCGGCTGGCGTTGCCAGACCCCGCCCCTGCGTGAACGCCAGGACGATATCCTGCCACTGGCCCGGCATTTCCTCGCCGAACTGGCGCAGCGCCCTCCTCCCGTGCTCGATGCCGCCGTGCGCGAATACCTGCTGCTGCGCGACTATCCGGGCAATGTGCGCGAGCTGCGCCAGACCGTCACGCGCATCTGGCACCGCCATTGCGGCCCCGGCCCCATCACCATCGGCGCCCTGCCCCCCGAAGAACGGCTGCTGGCGCCGCTCTGGCCCGACCAGCATTTCGAGGCGGCCGTGCGGCGCGCCCTGGCACAGGGCTGCAAGCTGTCGCACATCACGCGCTGCGCCACCGACATGGCCATCCGTCTGGTGCTGGCCGAGGAACACGGCAACAACCAGCGCGCCGCCGCCCGCCTGGGCGTGACGGACCGCGCCCTGCAGATACGCCGCAAGGCGGCCGCCTGCGCGACGCAGGCCGCAGCAGCCGTCACGCCGGCCTCGCCAGCCGCCCTTTGATCGACCTCAAGCCAGCCCCGCCAGCCGCAAAAAATTGCCACCCATAATCAACGACGCATCCAGCGGTGGCAAGCCCAGCAACTCAATCTTGTGCAATTCCAGTCCCGGATGCAGCCAGGGGCCGTCCGAGCCGAACAAGACCTTGTGCGGCCCCGCGCGGCGCACGGCCTGCTGCAGCAAGTCGAAACGGCGCACGCCGGAACTGTCCGTGTAAATGTTGGCGTGACGAACAAGGTGGTCGATCAGCGCCAGCTGCGCCGCCCAGTCGTCGCCGAAGCTGCCCAGGTGGGGCAGGATAAAGTTGACGTCGCGATACTGCTGCGCCAGCAGTTCGGCCACCGCCACCTCGCCGGCGGGGTCGTACAGCACGGGCAAGCCGAAGAAGCGGGCCGCGTCGCACACTTCGCCGCTGATGCGCGCATCGAGCCGGTGCGCCTTGATGCCGACAAAGCCGTAACGCTCGACGGCAGTGCGCAGCAAGTCCATGATGCGGCCCCGGTCGCGCCGCGCATGCACGAAGGCAAAGCCGTAAAAACGCTGCGGATCGGCAGCGACCAGGCGCGCCACGCCATGGTTGGCGATCGCATAATCGGAGTGAAAGGTGGCGAACAGCACGCTGCGGTCGATGCCGGCCGCCTGCGCGCGGCGCAAATAAGCAGCTAGCGGCGCATCGCTGTCCCACGGCCCGCTCAAGCCGTCGCCGGGACCAGCGTGGCAGTGGCAGTCGATGATCATCTTGCCGTGCTATTGCCAATCGCCCATCACGACGATGCGGTTGCCGCGCCGGCGCCAGCGCCCGCTTTCCTCTTCCTGCTGCGGCGCAGGTGAGCGGAAGTGCGGCAATTGCTGGTGCAGGGCCCGCGTCAGCGCGCTTTCCACGGCGCGCGCGCTGCCATCGCCCTCGGCCGCCAGGCGCGCCGCCTGCCCCGCGATGCGCACGAAGCGGCGCGCCAGCTCCAGCTCGCGGTCGGCCAGCGCCTCGGCGGCCATTTCCAGCTCCAGCGCATTGCTGGCCGCGCGCCCCAGGGCCGAACCGAGCGCCGTGCCTACGCCCGGTATGGGGATCATCGAACCGAGGGCGCCGCCGACAAAGGGCAAGGCCGTCTTGGCCACGGCCTTCAAGGCGCCGCCCAGGGGCTTGGCCACCTTGGCGATGGTCGATCCCACCTTCTTGACGCCCTTCCACACGCTCTTGAAGACATTGCCGAGAAACTGCTCGAGTTCCTCCTCGCTGGCCACTTCCAGCAATTCCATGGCCAGCTGCAGTTCTTCCTCTTCGCTGAAGACGGCCGGCGCACTGCCCTTGCCAGGCCAGTCCTGGCCGAATTCCAGCACTTCAAACGCGGCGCCGGCCCGTTGCCGGCATTGTGCGCATGCGCATTCGAGTTGGTGCATGATGTTCTCCTTCGCCGTCATCCTGTTATCGTCAGCCCCACATTTCGCCCAGCACGGCCAGTTCCAGTTCGCGCCGCTGGTTGGTCAGCACGCCGCGCTGATTGGCGAGCATGTCGTCGTGGATGCGCTGTTCGATACGGCGCCGCTGCGCCGCCGAAGACAGGGGCGCCACGTACACCTGGTGCCCGCTCAAGTCGACGCCCATCATCTGGCCGCACAGGCGGTGCTGCAGCAAACGCCGGTGCAGGTCGTCCGTCTGGCCGCTGTAGGCGCGGCGGCGTCCGCCCGCATCGAATTCGATCACATACAGGCCCGCCCCCCGTCCATGCGGGTCGCGCAAGGCATTGGCGAGCGTGCCCAGCGCCTGGTAATTGAGGGCCGCCGCTTCCGGCACCCGGCCCATGGTGCCGGCCAGGGTAGGCGGGATTTCGCCCTGCTGCTGACCATCGTCCTGCCCTTGATCCGCGCCCAGGTCCTGCCCCTGGTCCTGGTCCGCATCCGGCTCCTGCCCGTCGCCAAACGCGGGGTCGGCCACCGGATAGGGCGCCGGATAAATCGTCGGATAGATGGCCGGATAGCCGCCCCAGCCACGGTAGCGCGGCGGCAGGTAGGGCGAGGGCTGGGCAGCATGGCGGGGCGGCCGGCGGCCCTGCCCCTGGTAGCGCGGCGGCGCGGGACGGCGCTGTCCGCGCAACGGTGGGCGCGCGCGCAGCCCGCCGCCGCGCATGCCGCCGCGAGCGCTACCGGGACGCGGGCGCTCGCCCTCCCATTCGGCCTCGTCCTCCCCTTGCCACTCCTGCGACCACTCCTGCGTCCATTCTCCCAGCCACTCCTGCTCGCCGGCAGCTCCTGGCTGCCCCGCAAAGGGCAGCATTTCAAATGCTTCGTGCATATCGCCTCCTGATGTGATGTTCAAGCAAGTCCATCGCCTGCTGCAGTTGCCCGGGCGTCTGGTCCGCCCGCAGCAGAAAAGTCAGCGCGCCGGGGCCATCCCCCGCTTGCGCCAGCGCCAGCACGCCCGCTGCGCGCAAGGCCGGCTGCAAATGGGCGCGCCCGGGCAGTCGCTGCACGGGGAAGCTGCCGCCCCGGCAAGCGATGCCGGCGGCCGCCATCCCGCTGCGCCACTGCGCCACCCTGTCCGCCAGCCTGGTGCGCAGGGCGCCGCCATGCTGCGCATTGAGCGCCAGAGCACGCCGCGCCGCCGCCAGCACGGCGGCCGAAGGCGGACTGGCATGCACGCGCGTCTGGCTGTGCGCCGCGAAGCGCCGCAGCAGGGCGCCGCTGCCCGCCAGCACGGCCAGCGGCACGCCGAAACCCTTGGCCAGCGAGGCGCCGACGATCAAATGGCCGCCCGCCTTGTCGTAGCCGCCCGACAAGCCATGCAGCCGCGCCGAGCCGCCACCGGAGGCGCCCATCACGCCCAGCACCTGCGTGTCGTCCAGCAGCAGATAACCGCCCCCCTGGCGCGCCACGGCCGCATAGCCGGCCAGCGGCAAGACCTGCTCGCTGCCCGGCACATAACCGTCGGCCAGGATCAAGGGACGCCGCCCCTGCCTGCCCCAGGCCGCCACCAGGCGCCGCAGCGCCGCCACCTCGCCGCTGGGAAACACTTGCCGCGGCAAGCCCAGCGCCTGCGCCCGCTCGGCGCCCCAGCGCGCGATGGCGTAACTGCCGCCATCGACGAGGATCACCAGCCGCTCGGCAGCCAGCATGCCGAACAGGTCCCAGAACAAATGCAGGGTCGAGGGCAGCACGCAAGCCGCTTCGCAGCCTTGCAGCGCAGCCAGGTCCGCTGCCAGCGCTGGCGCGCCCGGTGGTTCGCGCAGCGCCGCCGGCTGCCCCAGGGTCAGGCTGCTCCATGGCGCCAGCTGGGCCGCCGGATGGCGCATGCCCAGGTACAGGGCACTGGTAAAGTCGAGCATGCACGCGCCCCGCTCCCGCCCTAGACGCTGCGCAGCTGCTGGCTCAGGCGCTGGCGCAGCAGCACCGAGGGCATGGTCGCTTCGATCGCGGGATCGCTGCTGTCGACGGACAAATCCACCCCCGTGGCGGCGCGGTAGCCGTGGATGTAACCCTGCACTTGCGGGCGCCAGAAACGTGCCCAATTGAAGGCCTGGGTGGGTTCATAGATGTCGCTCCAGTTGCCATAGCGCACGGACAGCAGCAATTGCTCGCCAAAGATGGCCAGGTTACGGAAATGCATCACGCTCGTATCCGTCCAGCCCTGCAGTTTCTTCATGGCATCGACCCGGTCCATCCACGGTTCCGGATACGCCACCATCACGCGCGTGGGCAAAAATTCGCGGAATTCGGGCCGCGCCAGCATCCATTGCTGCATCAGCATTTCGATGCGCGCCGTCGACGGCAAGTCGCCGAACTGGTTGTGCGCGCCCTGCGACAGGATCAGGTGGATCTCTTTCAATGCATTGAGCACGGGGAAGGCGTCCGCCTTGACGGTGGTGTCGTCGTCCTGCTTGTAGAACGAGGTGAGCAGGCGCAGCAAATGGTGGAACGCTTCGAGGAATTTCGAGCGGCTGTCGGCCGGCCGGAAGTGCTGTACCGCCTTGCCATCGAGACGCACGCCGTAATGGTGGTCGTACTCGTAATTGCGGCGCACCACGGTCAGCCGGTGCTGCTCATCTTGTGTATATCCCCACAGCAAGTTGTTCAGCGGACGCAGCATGTCGATTTCCGTGTTCGACAGGGGATCGAGGCCGGCGCCGGGCGCGCGCAGGTTCTGGAAGCGCTGCGTGATGGCATTCATGGTTTGCACCAGCATGCCCTCTTCATGCCAGTACGACCAGATCAGTTCCAGCAGGCAAGGATTGGCCAGCTTTTCCTGGATGATGCCAAAGCACAAGTCCACCTCGCCCTCCTGGCCGCGCGGGATGCTGATGGGGATGTCGGGCAGCTTGCGGCGGATCACTGCCAGGTAGGGCAAGGTCTGGAAGCCATCGATGTTTTCCAGGTAATCGTTGCGCAGCACGGTTTCCAGGTCGCGCCCCTGGGGAATGTCGCGCCGGTCCAGGTAGGCGTTGTCCTCGGCCGGATTGAAGGCCAGCGGCTGGTTCAACACGCCGCAATTGACCATCACGAACGCTTCCGTCGCCACTTTCAGCACGCGGTAGGAATCGGCATCGGAAAACGGCAGCGCGCGGCGCTGCTTGAGCTGCTGGAACATGTCGGCCTTCTTGACGAAGCGTTCCTGTTCGAAGCCGCGTACATTCGCCAGGTCGCCGCAAAACAGGCTGTCCATGAAATGCAGGTAATTCGTAAACGACATCGCTTCGGTGCTGTTGCGTATCAAGGTCCACAGCGGCAAGTCTTCCGTCGGTTCCGTCTCCGTGCGTGTCAGCGACACGCCCACATTGCCGGAGATGGGCTGCGGCTGGCGCTCTTGCGTCTCGTATTCCGCATCCACGGCGAGCATGGCGTTCGGGCTGAGGCCCTCCGGCACGGGCAAGGCGTTGCGCAGTTCGGGCCGCTGCGACAACATCATCTGGCCCACGAAACGGTGCATGCCGGCGCGCCGCACGGGTGTGGAAAACGCGTTCGGCGTGCCGCGCAGGGGCACCCACGGCGAGGCGGCCAGCACCTGCACCTGGTCGCGCCCGTCGGCGCTTTGATCGCCGTCAAACGAGACGGTGGCGACGGCGCGGTCGCCCACCCGGCCGAACTGACAATCGCTGGGATGGCATTCGGGCGTTTCAAACGCCAGCGCCACCTGCGGATTGAGCTGGGGCTTGAAGCACAGCACGGCGCTGCAGCCGGCCTGCACCGTCACGCACTGGGGCGCCGTGCTGGGGAAATTGCCATACACGCCCACGTAGCTGCCCGTCGCCAGGTCGGCAAACACGGTGCAGCCACGCCCATCCGTCCAGCGCACGCCCACCAGCATGGCGGGATCGGCTACCCAGGTGGCGGGATTGAAATTATGGCAATCGGCTTCGGCTCCCCGGTACAGGCTGATGGCCGCGTTGACGACCATGGCCCCGCTATCCTGCTCGTGGACGGTAACAGCGATGCTGCCGCCGCGGTGTATCGGGCCAGCCTGGCCAGCCCCCCTGTTTTTGCTGCTGATCTTGCTGCTCATGTCATTCTCCTCAATGGATAATCAAACGCGATGCCAGGGGCGCTACCGCCCTGCCGGGCTGGCGGCCATGCCGCACGACATCGGCGCACAGCTCCGACGTGTCCAGGGTGCTGCGCAGGGCCCAGTGGGTCAGCAGACGTCCCAGCAGCTCACTTTCGTCTTCCGGACTCAGGCTGCCGCTGGCGCGCGCCTGGCCCAGCACGGCGAACACCAGGGTCGGCGTGGCCTCGTACATCTGCGCCGGCGCCAGGGTCCAGCTGCGAAACAGCCGCGCCAGCATGGCCGGCTGGCGCATGTGCACGGCCATGGCTTCGACCAGCGAGCCGCCGCGCAAGGCCGGCGGCCGGTGCTGCACCAGCAAGTCCACCAGGGCCGCCATGCTGGTCTGCAACTGCTCCAACAGTCGCTGCTGCCCCTGGGGCAGGCCAGCCAGCGGGTAGTACGACAGCCACAGCTGCTCCAGCCGGCGCCATTGCGGATGCGGATACAGGGCCCGTCCCATGGAGCAGCTCAGGCGCACCCGCAGCCATGGCACCGGGTGGGGATCGTCGATATTGAGGCGGAAGACAAACACGCGCGGCAGGCTGACCACGCCGATCAGGCCCAGGGTGGCGGCCACGCCGACGCGCGCCAGCGACCAGAAATCGGCCACGATCTCGGAGATCCACCGTTCCCACAGCTGCCACACGTGAACCAGGCCGCTGCCGCCGTGCTGCATGGCTTGCAGCATGGGCCGCAGGGATGCCACCAGGTCCAGCAGCGCCGCGCCCTGATGACCCACCTCGTGCACCAGCGACGAGGCGATGCTGCTGCCGATCATGCGTTCGCGCGGCAAACGGATGATGGCCACGGGATTGTCGCCGCCGCCCGGCAGGCGCGTACGTGCGCGGCGGATGGCGGCGCCCGGCCCCCGGTCCAGGTAGCAGATCACGGGCGGCGCCTGGTACACATTGCCGGGCAGCGCCAGCGCGTCGGCGGCAACGATGTCGAGGCCGGCCAGCCACACGCCCGTCTTGTGCTCGCTGCGCTGCGTGATGACTTCGTTGAACAGGTCGAACTGGGTCAGCGCGGCGTTGAATTTCAGGCGCAGGAAGGTAAAGCGGCGCTGCGCCTCGGCGGCAGTGGCCGTGCTGGCGTCATCGGCCGCTTCGCGCCGCAGCCACCACTGGAACTGGGCCACCATGCGCCGCAATGCGCGCCGGCCCTGCACCAGCTGGCTTTCGATGGCCGACTGGGCGCTGGGCATCAGGGCCGCCGCCAGCACCGTCGGTTCGATCAGCGCGAACGGTTCCAGCCGCGCCAGCCGCGTCAGCAGCGAGCGCGCCTCCTGCGCCAGCATCCAGGCAGCGTAAGCGCCGATGGCCATGATGTCAGACGCCGTACAGGACGATTTTATGGCCCTGGCGCGCCCAGCGCCCGCTGGCCGGACGCATGCCGGCCTGGCCGCGCGCGCTGCCCTGCGCCATGGCGCCGGCGCCGCTGCCGTTCTGCGTGGCGACCTGGCCGCCGGGGCGGCCCAGCAGGCCGGGGGCGAACTGGCGCGCCGCCGCGCTGGCCGCCGCCTGGGCGATGGCGCGCGGGTCGCCATTGCCGCGCGCTTGCGCGGCGCGGTTGACGGTGTCGGCGGCCAGGCGCACGAACTGCTTGGCGCCCTCGAATTCACGGTCCTCGTTCGACGACGCTTCCGCTTCCAGCCCCAGCGCGCTGCCGGCCGCGGAAGCGAGGCCGCTGCCGATCTTGGCCCCCAGCGGCCCCCCGAAATAGCCGCCGATGGCGCCGCCGGCCAGGGGAATCGCCTTCTTCGCCACGCCCTTGAGCACGCCGCCGATCGCTTGTCCAACGGGGGACTTGATGATGCCGCCCGCCACGGAGGCGGCCTTGCGCAGGAAATTGCCGAGAAATTGTTCCAGCTCGGCTTCATTGCTCACCGACAACAGTTCATTCGCCAGCTCCATTTCCTCGGCCTCGGAAAACATGGCGTTCGCGCCGCCCTCGCCGCTCCACTCGCCCTGGCCAAACTCGAACTGCTCCGCTTCAAAACCGGACATCTCCTGCCCGTATTCCAGGGTCGTACGATCCATGTCATGCATGATGAGCTCCTCAAAGTTAACACCTCGGTTGACACCTCAGTTCGGATTACCTTGCCGGACAGCCTGGCCATCCGGCCAACAATCGAGCACGACGATGTGCCCGCCCTCGCGGCGCCAGCGGCCAGCGTCCCGTCCCGGCGTTTGCGCCGCCTGCCTGAGCAAGCCTGGCGCCACGCTGCGCGCCACCTGCAGCAGTGCCGTTTCCACCCGCGCGCCGGGCGCGCGCGCGTCCATGCCGCCGTCCGGCGCCAGTTTCGTATTGACGGCATCGATCAGATGCACGACCTGGCGCGCCAGTTCGAACTCCTTGTCTTCCGGGCTCAATCCTTCCAGTTCCATGCCGAAGATGCCGGCGGCGCGCCGCCTGAGCGCCTGCGGCGAACCGCCATGCAGAGGTAGCAGGGGCGCCATCACCTTGCCCAGCAGTTGACGCAGCGGCCCTTCCAGCGGCGTGCCGCGCACTTGCCGGCCCGCCACGGTGGCGCCCAGCTGGCGCGCCAGGAAAGCGTCGAACTGGGCCGGCGCCTGCAATTCCAGCAAGCGCGCCGCCAGTGCCAGCTCACCTTCCTGCTGCAGGGGCGGCATGGCTGGCGCATCAGGCAATTCCATCTCGGGACGATAGGCGAGCAGGCGGCTGGTCATGACAGGCTCCGGTGATAGACGGGCGGGTGGCCCATGCCTCCCTGACGCAAGGGCCATGCCAGCCATATGCGAGGGAAGAACGGGACGCCACTGCGAACGGTGTTTCGCCGATGGCGTAAAAACCATCGTTTCCGGCGAAGCGAGTTTCGTTGTCAAGATGAGCTTTCAAACAAGCTTAATTGGCGGGAACGATTACGTCGCCTATCCGCCACAGTGCGCGTCATCAGCAAAAAATATTTTCCATTTTCAAAGAATAAAGTTCCCCCTACAGCGCCGAAAACAGCACCAACGCCACGCCAACGTCCGGCAAATAAAAACGTGGCCAACACGTAAATAGTTAATTGAAAACAGGATTTTGGTAGTTGAGGCCTACAATTAACGGGCTAAAATTTGATTGCCCGAGAGAAACTAAATGACTGACCCAACTTTGCGCCGCCTACTGGCCATCACCCTACTCAGCCTGCTTGCCGCCTGCGGCGGTGGCGGCGACAGCAAGAGCGGTTCCATCCAGAACCCGGACGTATCGGTCGTGCCGCCAGCGACCACCGCCCCCGGCGATCCGGCAGCCCCCGGCACCATGCCGGGCGACACCATTGCGCCGCCGCCCCTGACCACGCCGCCGGCCAAACAGACGGCCACCTTCACGCGCCAGGAAGCGTCGCGCTTCCTGGGCCGGGCCACGTTCGGCCCCAACATGGCGGCCATCGATGCGCTGGCTGCCAGCGATAGCGACGCCTGGTTCCGCGCGCAGTTTTCCAAGCCGCAAACCTTGCACCGGAAATTTATCGACGCCATGCTGGCAGAGCAGGCCGCCGGCGGGCAAAAAGTGGGTTTTACGGGGGTATATGAAACCTTCTGGCAGCAGGGCATCCGTGGCGAGGACCAATTGCGCCAACGCATGGCCTTTGCCCTGTCCGAGATTTTCGTTATTTCCATGCAGAATGAGTCCGTACGCCCGCAGGTGCGTGGCGTGGCCAGTTACTACGACATGCTGGGCCAGCATGCTTTTGGCAACTTCCGCGACCTGCTGGAAGGCGTGGCCCTGCATCCGATGATGGGGCTGTACCTGTCCCACCTGCGCAACCAGAAGGAATCGGCGACGCGCACGCCCGATGAAAACTTCGCCCGCGAAGTGATGCAGCTGTTTACCATCGGCCTGTACCAGCTCAATCCAGATGGCAGCCTGAAACTGTCCGGTGGCAAGCCCATCGATACCTACACGCGCGACGACGTGGCGGGCCTGGCGCGCGTCTTTACGGGCTGGAGCTGGGCCGGTCCGGACCAAAGCGCCACGCGCTTCTATGGCGGCACGGCCGATCCCGACCGCGACTGGAGGCCGATGCAGAACTATGCGGCCTATCATTCCAGCGGCGACAAGCGCTTTCTGGGCCAGAGCATTTCCGGCGCCAGCAGCGGACAGGCCGACTTGAAACTGGCACTCGATACCCTGTTCAACCATCCCAATGCGGGACCGTTCTTTGCCCGCCAACTGATCCAGCGCCTGGTCAGCAGCAACCCCAGCGCCGCCTACGTGGGCCGTGTGGCCGCCGCGTTTGCCAACAATGGCAGCGGCGTGCGCGGCGACATGCAAGCCGTCATCCGGGCCGTGCTGCTCGATCCGGAAGCACTGGCTCCAGGTGGCACCACCTTGCGCACAGGCAAGTTGCGCGAACCGCTGTTGCGCCTGGCCGGCTGGATACGCGCCTTCGATGCCAAGCCTGACAGCGGGCGCTACCGCATCTATTATCTCGACGACCCACTGAGCGGCTTGGGCCAGAACCCGCTGAATCCGCCCTCCGTGTTCAGTTTTTTCCGCCCCGCCTATACGCCGCCCAATTCCGCCCTGGCCAGCGCGGGCCTGGTGGCGCCGGAGCTGCAGATCACGGCCGAGCCATCGGTGACGGGCTACCTGAACTTCATGCAGGATGCCGTCAATAGCGGCGTGGGCGAGAACCGTGAAGTCAAGCCTGACTACACGCGCGAATTGGCGCTGGCCAGCGACGCGGGCGCCCTGCTCGACCGTATTGACCTGCTCCTGATGCATGGCAGCATGCCCACCAGGCTGCGCGGACAAATCCTGACGGCCATCAATGGCGTCAGCATCCCCACGGCCACGGCCAGCAATGCCACCCAGGTCGCTACGGCCCAGGCCAACCGCGTCAAGCTGGCCATTTTCCTGAGCATGGCCTCACCGGCCTACCTGGTACAAAAGTAAGAGCGATCACATGCAAAATTTCCCATTTTCCCGCCGCCGCTTCCTCGGCTCAATGCTGAGCCTGGCCGGCTCCACCGCCGCCCCCTTTGCCCTGAACCTGGCCGCCATGGGCAACGCCGCCGCACAATCGGCCGGCGACTACAAAGCCATGGTGTGCCTGTTCATGGCAGGCGGCAACGATGCCTTCAACACGGTGCTGGCCACCGACCCCACCTCATGGAGTGAATACGCGCGCCTGCGCAACACGGGCGGCGCCGATTCCATCCATCTGCCCGGCGTGGGCGAGACGGGCGGCGTATTGCCCATCGTGCCCGCTACCGCGCAAACGGGCCGCGCCTTCGCCCTGCATCCCCAGCTGGCGCCCCTGAAAGACCTGTTCGACAATGGCCGCGCCGCCGTCGTGGCCAATGTGGGTACCCTGATCCAGCCGGCCACCCTGGCCCAGTACAAGGCAGGCAGCGTGGCCTTGCCACCCAAGCTGTTTTCGCACAACGACCAGCAATCGACGTGGCAATCGGGTTCGCCGGAAGGCGCCAGCGTGGGCTGGGGCGGCCGGGTGGCCGATGTGGCCGGCTCGTTCAATACGCATGCCATGTTCACGGCCATTTCCGCTGCGGGCAACACCGTCTTCCTCAGCGGGCGCCAGGTGCGCCAGTTCCAGGTGGGCCAGGCGGGTGCCGTGCCCATCCGCGGCCTGAGCGGCAGCCTGTATGGCAGCACGGGCGGTGCGGGCGCGCTGCAAGCCATCATCAACGATGCGGGCAGCGACCTGATCGAACAGGAACACGTGGCGACGGTGCAGCGCGCCATTTCCAGCCAGAGCGTCCTGAGCGGCGCCATGCTGGCGGCCGGCGCGGGCGGCGTGCCCAATCCGCCGCTCTACATCAATCCGAACACGGGCGTGTCCGGCGTCAATCCGTTGGCAGTGCAATTGCAGACGGTGGCGCGCATCATCGGCGGGCGCGGCGCCCTGGGGGCAAAACGGCAAGTGTTCTATGTGACACTGGGCAGCTTCGACACGCATGACCGGCAAAAAGTGCTGCATGCCGACCTGATGGCGCGCCTGGCGCACGCGCTGGCGTATTTCGACGCGACCCTGGCGGCCCTGCAGGGCACGGACGTGCGGCGCCAGGTGACAACGTTTACCGCGTCGGACTTCGGCCGCACCTTCAGCAGCAACGGCGACGGCACGGATCACGGCTGGGGCGCGCACCATTTTGTCGTGGGCGGCGCCGTGAAGGGCCGCGACATCTACGGCGCCTTCCCCACCACGGGCCTGGGCCATGCGCTGGACGTGGGTTCCGGCGCCCTGCTGCCGACCACCTCCGTCGACCAGTACGGCGCCACCCTGGCCAAGTGGTTCGGCGTGGCCGACAGCCAGCTGGCCGAGGTGTTCCCGAATATCGGCAACTTCAGCCAGCGCGATCTGGGTTTCATGACAGTCACTTAACCGTTCACGGCGATGCTCAGGGTGACGACGTAGCCCTGCGTGGCATTGCCCGTCACCGTGGCCATCTGCAGGCTGGTGCCATCGCTGAAAACGTTGTCGCTGGCATAGCTGATCTGCGCCAGGTTGCGCACGCTGGCCGTGTAGCCACTGGCCTTGTAAACCTCGTTTAACGTTGCCATCGGGAAGGTGAACTGCGAGGTCTTGAGGCGGTTCGAGGCAGAGGCCGCCTTGGCCAGGCTGGGATAGACCTCGACATGCACGTGCGGCATGCGCCCCGCGTAGCAGCCAGGAAAGATGGTCGTGAAGACCAGGTTGCCGGCGCTGTCCGTTTCCTGCACCCCGCGCAAATAATTTTGCGCCGTCACGCCGCTCAAATATAGCGAATACAAGCCTTCGCGGTCGCAGTGCCATAAATACACGGCGTAACCGGCCAGGCTGGCGCAGCTGCCGCTGGCGTTGAGCAACTGCAACTTGATAGTGAGCGGCACGCCCGCCGCATCATTTCGAGGTCGGATGCCAGACCGTGATCATGTAATTCCATACATACTCCAACAAATGGGGCAAGCCCGCCAAGGCGGGGGTCAGGCTGGCGCACAGAAACAGGACGTGCGTGGCCCGTGGCGAAAGCGCCTTCCTGGCAGCCGGAGCGAGCTTGCGTTCCATGCTTCAGGCCGTTGTATTGACCAGGTTGCCGCTGGCGGACAGGCTGGCGCCCGCATTCGCCGCGCCCAGGCTGCCCGACAGCGCCTGCAAGAAACTGCCCAGTTTGCTACTACTGCCGGTGCTGGCCTCATCGCCGCCCAGCGCACTGAGCAGGCTGGCAAAGCTGGACTGCAAGTCCGTCACGCTGCTGTCCGTGCTGTCGCCACTGTCGCTGCCGGACGCGGACAATTTTTGCAGCAGGCTTTGCAAGTCCGACTCGATATTGCCGGGGCCGCCAGCACGCGCGCCACCGTCGGGCGGCGGCCCGGAAGGCGCTACGCCACGCTCCTCTTGCCCGGCTGCACTCCCACCGCTCTGCGCATGCAGGCTGCCCATCAGCTGGTGCAGGAAGGCGCCCAGCGCCTGGCCCACGTCGCTGCTGGTGGCGCTGCTGCCGGCGCTGTCCGTAGCGCTGTTGCCATCGCTGGCGTCCGCCGACACGCCGATCGACGACAGGGCACTGGTAACAGCGTCGAGAAACGCGCCATCGTCGGGCTTTTGCGGCCGCGTGCCGCCCACGCTGCCGGCACTATTGGTACTGCCGCTGCTGCTACTACCGTTCAGGCGGCTGAGCGCGCTCAGCTGGGTAGCGGCGCTGCTGGAACTCAAGGCACTGATGCTCATGGTCAATCTCCTGTGGCTGATTGGGGACGGCGCGGGCCGGGGCGGCTGTCGCGCCGCTGCTGCGCTTGCTTGCGCTGTTCTGGCGTCAGCACGGCCAGCAATTGCTGCTCCAGCCGCGCCTGCTGCAAGCTGATTGTCGCCATGGCTTGCGCCGCCGTATTCGCCAGCGCGCCGGCCTTCGCATCGTCGTAGGTGCTCGATGCAGCCAGCTCGCGCAGCTGCGCATGGGCCTTGAAAGCGATCTTTTCCTGTTCCCGCAGCAAGGGCGCCTGGGCGTAGGTGGCGGCGAAGACCTTATCCTGCTGCGCTTCGCTCAGCTCGATGCCATGCAGAAACGGCGGCAAGCCTGGCGCGCCGGGAATGGGGACGTGACCCGGGCCGTGACCAAAGCCGGGCGGCGGCCCCGACATGGCGCGCGCTAGCGGGCCGTCCGGCGCTGATTCTTGCTGGGCCAGCGCCAACAGCGGCATGCTGCAGGCGGACAGCAGCAACAGCGATACAGTAATACTCAGGTGTTTCATCGGGCTTTCCTTTCGTGGCGATCAGCCCTGATTGTCGGCGTCTGGCATGTAAAGCAACGTTAGGGCCGCGTAAAAGCGTGTAAAGGAAGCTGCGCAAATGTAAGCAGGCGTATGTAAAAGCGGGTAAAAGGGACCTGAACCACCCCTGCTGACTGCTATCATCGGGCGATATTCACCCGAAAAAAGCACAGGCATGAGCAAGGTTTTGTTAATCGATGACGACGTGGAACTGGTCGGCATGTTCCAGGAATACCTGACGCAGGAAGGTTTTGACGCCCGCGCCGTGCATGACGGCGAAAGCGGCGCGGCCGAGGCGCTGACGGGCCTGTACGCCATCGCCGTCCTCGACGTCATGATGCCGCGCATGAATGGCCTGGAAACCCTGCGCCGCATCCGCGCCGGCAGCAACCTGCCCATCCTGATGCTGACGGCGCGCGGCGACGACACGGACCGCATCGTGGGCCTGGAGCTGGGCGCCGACGATTACGTGACCAAACCGTGCACGCCGCGCGAGCTGACGGCGCGCATCCGCGCCATCCTGCGCCGTTCGCAAGCGGCGCCGCACGACAGCTCGGGCCTGGCGCCGCTGGCCGTTGGGCAACTGACGATGTGGCCGGAACAGCGCCGCGTTGCCTGGGCCGGCGCGCACCTGGAGCTGACGAGCACGGAATTCAATCTGCTGGAAGTGCTGGTGCGCCATGCGGGCAAGCCCGTGAGCAAGAATCAATTGTCGGAACTGGGCCTGGGCCGGCCCATGGCGCGCTTCGACCGCAATATCGACGTTCACTTGAGCAGCCTGCGCCGCAAGCTGGGCAGCCTTGCCGACGGCCGTTCCTGCCTGCAGACCGTCTACCGTCTCGGTTACCAGCTGATCAAGGAGTAAGCGTGGGCCGTCTGTTCTGGAAGTTTTTTCTATGCATCATGCTGGCACAAGTGACGGCCACCATCGGCATCGGCGGTACCTTCTGGCTGAAAAACCGGGCGGCGCAGCAGGAGCGGACCCTCGACATCGATACCAGTCCGCCGGCGCAAATGATCATCGAGGCAGCCAGCGCCACCCTGGAAGCGGGCGGCAGCCAGGCCTTGCGGCAATTCCTGGGCAAGCTCGAACGCATGCGCGTATTTGCCGTCGATGCCAAAGGGCAAGAATTGATGGGCCGCACAGTGCATCCCGCCATGCTGACCAAGGCCCGCGCCATGCTTGGGCAAAGCCAGCACCATCCCGTGGTGCGCGAGGTCATCGGCCGCGACGGCGTGCGCTACCTGCTGTTCCTGCCTTCGTCCGAACGTTTCCGCAATGCCGAAGCGGGCGCGGCGCGCGACACGCTCAACGCCGTCACTCTGAGCGGCCCGCACGGCATGGGAGCCGGTCCACGGCCCAACGAAGCGGGCGCCCCGCCGCCACGCGGCGACTTCGGCCGCGGCATGCCACCCGGCCCGCGCATGGACAGCCCCTTCCGCACCTTCATTCCCCTGGCCGCCGCCATCGCCGCCAGCCTGCTGTTCTCCTTCTTGCTGGCCTGGTATTTTGCGCGTCCCATCCGCGACCTGAGGCAAGCGTTCGAGGCTGCCTCGCAAGGCGACCTGGCGCCGCGTTTTCACGCCAGCGGCAAGCGCGGCGATGAATTGACGGACCTGGGCCGCGATTTCGACCGCATGACGGGCCGTTTGCGCAGCCTCATGGAAAGCCAGACGCGCTTGCTGCACGATGTGTCGCACGAACTGCGCTCGCCGCTGGCGCGCTTGCAAGCGGCCATCGGCCTGGCGCACCAGCAGCCGGACAAGATGGACGCCTCGATGCAGCGCATCGAACGCGAAAGCGAACGCATGGATAAGCTGATCGGCGAGCTGCTGACCCTGTCGCGGCTGGAAGCGGGCGCCGGCTCTCCCCTCAGCGAAGACGTCGGCATCGCCGACCTGTTGCACGACATGATGGAAGATGCCCGCTACGAAGCGAAGGCGCGCCAGGTGGGCATCGCCCTGGCGGGCGACGCGGCCATTGCCGATGCCGCTGTCACGGGCCGGCCGGAACTGCTGGCGCGCGCCGTGGAAAACGTGGTGCGCAATGCCATCAAACACAGTCCCGACGGCGGCACGGTGGAAGTGAATTTGTCGCGCCTGCATGACGGCAAGCAGGATCTGCTGCGCATTGCCGTGCTGGACCGCGGCCCCGGCGTGGCCAGCGCCGACCTGGCCCGCATTTTTGAACCGTTCTTCCGCGCCAGCCATACCCAGCACAGCACGGACGGCCATGGCCTGGGCCTGGCCATCGCCAAGCACGTCATCAGCGCCCATGGGGGCCGCATAGCGGCCAGCTTGCGCAGTGGTGGCGGGCTGTGCGTGGAAATGCTGTTGCCCGTCAAAACGCCAGGCTGACCTGTCGGCGAGCCTGGCGTGTTGACGCGCAGATGTGCTGCTACGCCTGCGTATCGATAATGCTGCCCAGGGTCGACGAGCTTGACTTGGCCGGACTCGTCACCGTATCGGCGCTGCTGGCCGTCTGCGTATCCTGTTGCGCCTGCGCCGCTGCCGCCTGTAACTGGGCAATTTGCGCCTGCAAGGCCTGGATTTGCTGTGCCAGCTGCTGTTGCAGCTTTTGCGACGCCTCCGTCTGCTCGCCCTTTTGCGATTCCGTCAATTCTTTTTGCGCCGCCGTGATCTGCTTTTGCAGCGCCGCGATCTGCGAACTGCTGCCCGAACTGGCGCTACTGGCCGCGCTGACCGCGCTGCCTGAACCGATTGCCGCTACCATGATGCCTCCTCAGTGTTTCAATACCAAGGTTAACGGCAAGCATGGGGCGTGGATGTAGGGCGGCAGATGTAAAGGCAGGTAAAGACAGCGGGCGCCGCACCCTTCAGAATAATCAGGTCTTCGGCAATGTCACGCCAACCTGGCCCTGGTATTTGCCGCCGCGGTCCTTGTACGAGGTTTCGCACACTTCGTCGGATTCGAAGAACAGCACTTGCGCCACGCCTTCGTTGGCGTAGATTTTCGCCGGTAACGGTGTCGTATTCGAAAACTCCAGGGTCACGAAACCTTCCCATTCCGGTTCGAACGGGGTGACGTTGACGATGATGCCGCAGCGCGCATAGGTGCTCTTGCCCAGGCAAATCGTCAATACATTGCGGGGAATGCGGAAATACTCGACCGTACGGGCCAGCGCGAACGAGTTCGGCGGGATGATGCAATAGCCCTTGCCCGACACATCGACGAAGTTGTTCGCGTCAAAATCCTTCGGGTCGACGATGGTAGTGTTGATGTTGGTAAACAGCTTGAACTCGTCGGCGCAGCGGATGTCGTAGCCATAGCTGGAGGTGCCATAGGAAACGATGCGGTTGCCGTCGCGCTCCTTGACCTGGCCCGGTTCGAACGGCTCGATCATGCCCGTTGATTCAGCCATGCGGCGTATCCATTTATCGCTTTTAATCGTCATCGCAGGGGTATCTTTCTAGAATATCGGAATGGCGGGGGCCGCACGCCTGCTGCAGGCACGGCCCGAATGGCAAGATTTTACGCGAAAACCCGCCACTGTTGGCCCTTGAAAGATGAAAATCGTTGGTCTCAGACTACTGTTTCGCCAGCAAGGAAGTGATCATCTCGCGCACCACTTGCGCCGTCAGTTCAGGGTTTTCCATGGGAAACAGATGGCCACCCGGCACCTGGCGGAAAAACTTGCCGACCAGCTTGCGCGTGGCTTTCAAGCCCGCCTGGCGGCATTCCACCGATTCCGTGCCGCCGATAAAGCCGATGGGAACCGGGAAACCATCCTTGACGAGGCCGCCGATATGATGCGGCAAGCTGCGGTAGACATCCGTTTCCACTTCGCGCGTAAAGCGCAGCTGCACCCCGTCCGGATGAGGGACCAGGCCGCTGTCCATGTAGTCGCGCAAGACCTGCGGCGCCCAGATGGCGAACATGTCCTTGGCGGCAAAGTGTGCATACGCGGCTTGCGCATCGGGCCACTGCTTGCGCCGCCGGGCGGAAAAGCGCGACGGCGAAAACCGCTCGCCCAGCGCCGTATTGCGCGCCAGGCGCACCAGCAAGGCGCGCCAGCCCGCCACCACGGGCGAATCGAGCAAGACCACGCAGCGCACCAGGTCGGGCCGCTGCTTGGCCACCATCACGCTGAGCATGCCGCCCAGCGAATGGCCGACGAGGATCACGGGCGCGCTGTAGCGGCGCTCCAGGTCATCGATATACTCGCGCACCAGCTCGGGCCAGCCCGTGCTGACGGGATAATCCGGGTCGTGCGCGTGCATGTCGAGCGCCTGCACACTGTAGTGCTGGCCCAGCAGGCCGAACAGCTTGCGGTAGGTGCCTGCAGGATAACTGTTGGCGTGGGCGAAGTGCAGTTGCGGGAGTGTCATCGTGGGATGGTGCCGGTGAATGCGATAGGCAATTGTAATGGCATGCCGGCAAGCCGTATCAGAGGAAGGCCTCTAATTTCCGAGGTGGCAATGGGTGCGCTGGCGCCATGCCGGGCACGAACGAGGCCAGTACAGCACCCAGCTCGGCGCTTGATTCCACCACGCAAAAGGCGTCGTCGAACGCATGCTCGCGGTTCATGTGATTGCGCACGATGATGCATTCCAGCCCAGCGGCCCTGGCGGCGCGCAAGCCGCGCGGCGAATCTTCCACCGCCACGCATTGGGCCGCAGCCAGGCCCAGGCGCTGCAAGCCCAGCTGGTAGCCGTCGGGGGCAGGCTTGCTTTCGCCATACATTTCACGCGTCAGCACGAAGTCGAAGTGTGGCAACATGCCCGTGGCCGCATGGCTGATCTGGAAATGCTGTGCGTAGGCGCTGGTGACCACGCCCATGGCCACATGCGGGCGCAGCGCCGCCAGTACTTGCCCGATGCCGGGCATGGCCAGCTGGCGCGCCTGGCGCAAGCGTTGCGCAAACAGCACGGTGCGCTCGGCCCGCAGACGCTCGACCAGCTCGATGGCGTGGCCCTGCCCCAGCAGCACATGCCAGGCGCCGTAGTTATTGTCCAGGAACCAGTCAAAGAATTGCTTGGGCGTCAGGTCTACGCCGTAGGGCAAGAGCAAGTCGCGGTTGGCCTCATAAAACAGCTGCTCGGTGTTGACCAGCACGCCATCGTTGTCCCACAGCACGCCCTGGATGGTTTTCATGGCTTGTTGTCGTTTAAAACTTACTTGAAGAAAATGTCGTAGGACAACTTGACGATCAGCAGCACCAGCAACACGAGGAAGAGGATGCGCACGAAGGCGGCGCCGCGGCGCACAGCGATCCAGGTACCCGTCAGGGCGCCCAGGATATTGCACACGGCCATCGGTGCGGCCACCGCGTACACCACGTGGCCGGCGGGAATGAAAAAGGCCAGCGCGGCCACGTTGGTGGCGATATTCACCAGTTTCGAGCAGGCCGAGGCGAGGATGAAATCGAAGCCGAAGACGCGGATGAACAGGAAAATCAGGAAGCTGCCCGTGCCCGGCCCGAACAGGCCGTCATAAAAGCCGATGGCGCCGCCGATGACGATGGCAAGGATGCGTTCACGCGGGCCGATGGGGCGCGCTTCGCGCGTCGTGCCGAAATCCTTCTTGATGAAGGTGTAGATGGCCATGATGATGATCAACACCAGCACCATCGGGCGCACCACCTGCTGCGGCACATACGATACGGCGGCAGCGCCGATGAAGGACATGACGAAGGCGCTGGCCACGGCGGGCAGCACCAGCAGCCAGGGGATGTGGACCTTGCCGACGAACGAGCGGGCGGCAAACGTGGTGCCGCAGGCCGATGCCAGTTTATTCGTGCCCAGCAAGGAGGTCGAGGCCATGTTCGGCATCAGGTTAAACAGGGCCGGCAGCTGTATCAGCCCGCCCCCGCCCACGGCGGCATCGATCAGGCCGGCAAAGAAGGCAAATAAACACAGCAGTGAGATGGTCAGCATGATAGGCAATGAGGAATGGGCGACAGCGGCAGTATAGGCGCCGTGGATTTTTCCGGATGCAACTTCATATTGCGGAAAACGCAATCAGGCGTAACGCTTGACGGAATGCGCCCCATGCGGTTTACTGGCCTCTTTTGCCGGGAGTCACGCGATGTCGATGAAACTGATGTGGGAGATCCGCGCCTTCTGCACCGTGGTCGAAAAGCGCAGCTTCATCCACGCGGCGCGCATGCTGGGACGCTCGCCGTCGGCCGTCACGCGCGCCATCCAGTTCCTCGAAGACGCCATCGGCGCCGAGCTGATCTTGCGCACGCAAAAGCAGTTCACCCTGACGACGGCCGGCGAGACGTATTACGCGTCTGCCAAGCATTTGCTGGAAACGCAAGCCGAGGCGGAAGACCAATTGGCGGAATTGAGCAACTCGCCGCAAGGCTGGGTGCGCCTCTCGGCGCCGGAAATTTTGTCGCTGGGTTTCTTGCCGAAAGTGGTGGCGCAATTTTCGCGCGACTACCCGAATGTGTCCGTGGACATCCATTTCTCCGATAAATCGATCGACCCCATCCAGGAAAAGCTCGACTTCGCCATCCGCGGCGCCTTCCCCCAGTCGAGCGAGCTGATCGGCTATCCCCTGTGGAACTACCGCCGCTACATGTACGCCTCGCCCGACTATATACAACGCATGGGCGCGCCCGACGAACCGGAAGAACTGGCCGGCCACGACATCATCATGCACTCAGCCCCGCGCATTCTGCGCGACTGGCATTTTGTCTCCACCGAACGCAACGTGCGCTACCAGGTGCAGCCGCGCTTCCGCTTCACTTCCGGCATCGCCACTTTCCAGGCGGCCCTGGAAGGCGCCGGCATCGTGCGCCTGGCCAGCTGGCTGGCCGAACCGGCCGTGGCCGCCGGCAATTTACGCCGCGTCTGCACGGCATACCGGCTGACGTCGTCCAAGGAGCTCGATCCCAGCATCCATGCCGTGTATGGCACGTCGAGGATGGCCAAGGGGGCAAGGCTGTTTCTGGAATATGTGCGGCAGCGGGGGCTGGACATACCGGACGAGCGGGCAGATGTGGCGCGCACCGGATTACACACATAGGCATCGAGGCGCCACCGGCGCAGCTGGACGCCAGCTTAACTGCGTGGCGACAGCCTGCGGAACAGCCATGGAATGGAGAAAACAAGAAAGAGAAAAAATCCGAAGAAATAAAGACCGAAAGCCTTCATGACAAAAAATCCGGCATCCCCGTCATCCATGACCTTATTTATTATTGTTTGCACTATGAAACTGTAAATGGCGTAAATCACTCCCCATTTAGCGAGGAATTTGAACGTGGCCAGGCGACGACGCTGATACATTTCCACAGAATGGCTGGCATTCAGTTGATAGCCGAGATAACTGGCAAGCAAAAACAGGCCGATATTAAGGCTATATAAATTAAGTAAGATCTTGAGCTCATCGCCATCTGGCCCACTGCCGTTGACATGATAAGACACGCTATAGCCATACGCTAAGCTCAGGCAGAAAACCGCGAGAAACAGGAACCTGAAAGGCTTGGACATGGTACAGAGTCCGCCAATTACCACAAAAAAGCCAATTGCAAAAAACATACACACCCTTCAGTTAATTCTACTTCCCCACATAACATCCACATGCGCTTTCCCGAATGCAGTGACCATCGGTCGCCCGCTCGGCGGCATTGTCCCGATGCATATCCATGAACGGCAAAGCACTGCACCGACCAGCACGAAGTATAAATAAATTACTCAAAAGAAATATCACACAATGTCACCCGCACCTTAAAAAGACTATCTCACCGTCAAGTGCCCTGGCGCTGGCTCAACGCGTCATGCACGAAGCGATGTACAGGCAGGCGACATGCACGCCATCACTACCGACCGTGCAAATACCGTGGCCGGCCAAGCCGATACCGCAGCACATCAATCTCCTCGCCAAACACCAGCACCACCGCCCCTTCCACATCGGTGCGCAGCCGCACGATTCCCATCTCGCCATAGCGCGCATACACCTGCGCCTTCGGATGTTTATAGCGATTCCTGTGCCCGACCTGGAAAATCGCCAGACCGGGATCGACGGCGTTCAAGAATGCCTGTGTCGACGAAGTACCACTGCCGTGGTGCGGTGCCAGCAATACGTCGGCGGCCAGTTCGCCCGCCACCGAGCGCGCCAGCAATTGCGCTTCCTGCGCCGCTTCAATATCACCGGCCAGCAGGATCGCATGCTTGCCTGCCGTGATTTTCACGGTGCAGCTGCGGGCGTTCGGTTTCAGTGCAATGTCCGTGTGGCTGGCGGGCAATGGGTGCAGCATGGCGAAGTGCACGCCTTCCCAGCTCCAGCGCTGGCCCGCCATGCAGTGCAGATACGGACGCCGGGCTTGCCGCCGGGCCTCGACGGCCGGGTGGCCGTCGAACAACGACGAGGCCAGCCAGCCTACGTCTATGTTTTCCAGCAAGGATACGGCGCCGCCCGCGTGATCGAGGTCGCTGTGGGAAATGATCACGCCGTCGAGCCTGGCTATGCCGCGTGCGCGCAAGTAAGGCACGATGACCCGGCTGGCGCCATCGGAGTCGAGGCTGTAGGCGGGTCCCGTGTCGTACAACAAGCGGTGCCCGTGCGTTTCCACCAGCATGGCCATGCCTTGTCCCACGTCAAAGGCCGTGATCCACATCTGGCCAGCTGGCGGGCTGGACGGCAAGGCCGTCAGCAGCGGCAGCCAGCCCAGCATGCCCGCCCAGCGATGCGGCCATCCGCGTGGCGCCAGCAGCCATGCCGTGCCAAACAATGCCCAGCAAAAACTCCACATAGGCGGCGCGGGCGCCGTCCACACGGCAAAACGGCGCGCACCCAGCCAGTCCAGTACCTGCGCCAGCATCTGCACGATGGCGTGTGCCAGCAGCAACAGCCAGTCGCACAAGGGCGCCGGCAGCAGGCTACCGGCCAGGGACAATGGCGTGACGAGCAGGCTGATGACGGGAATGGCCAGCGCATTGGCCACGGGGCTGAGCAATGACACTTGCGAGAACAGCAGCATCGTCAAGGGCACCAGCCCCACCGTCACCACGTATTGCGTGTGGGCACCCAGCGCCACGGCGGCGCGCAAACGGCGCCAGCGCCCGGCGCTCTGCGGCAAGGACGCTGTGGTGCGGCCCGCCGTCGCGTACAGCATGGTGGCGACGGCGCCGAACGACAGCCAGAAACCGGGCCATAGCACGGCCCACGGGTCGAGCAGCACCACCACACCCAGCGCCAGGCACAGGATATGGCCGATGCTGGTGATGCGCCCGAGCCACAAGGCCAGCGCCACCACCAGCAACATGTATAAAGTGCGCTGCGCGGGCACGCCAAAACCGGCCAGCAGCACATACACAAATGCCGCCAGTGCGCCGGCCAGGGCCGCCACTTTTTGCGCCGGCAGCAGCAAAGGCAGTTGCCGCTCCGTGAAAAACGAGCGCCGCCACAGCGCACCTGCGCCCAGGGCGAACAGGCCCGCGATCATCGTAATGTGCAAGCCGGAAATCGAAATCAAATGGCTCACGCCCGTGCGGTTGAACACTTGCCAGTCCGACTGGGGAATGGCGCGCTGGTCGCCCACCACCAGCGCCACGATCACGCCCGCATACTGTTTTCCGTCCAGGCTGCGCAAGATGCGCGCGCGCAACGCCGCGCGGCTGGCCTCCACCACGTTGCCGAAGCCGGGCACAAAGCTCGCCAGACGCACGTTCGGCGTATCGGCGCGCGGCTGCGGCCGTACATAGCCCGTGGCGCGCACGCCCTGCTCCAGCAGCCACGCCTCGTAGTCAAAGCCCATGGGATTCGCGTTGCCATGTGGACGCTGCAAGCGCACCGTCAGGCGCCAGCGCTCGCCCGGCTGCACGTCGCCCACCTCGTTCGTCACGGCATCGCGGAAACCCGCGTACCAGGACAGGGCGATCAGGGGCGGCACCTGCGCGCCAACCGCCTTTTCCACGGCAAAATTGAAGCGCACGCCCTGCTCGAAACGGTATGGCAGGCTGGCGATGGTGCCCGTCACGGTGATATCCTGCCCTTCGTCGGCCAGCGCCAGCTGCGGGGCCAGCGCGGCCTGGGCCAGCCAGGCGGCCCAATAAAAGCCCAATCCCACGCCAGCGGCAAGCGCAACAACGCAGCGCCAGCGCGCGTGGCGGTGCAGCGCCAGACTAACCGTGAACCCTGAGCCAGCGATCAGCCACAGCAGCACGCCAGCATGGGGCGGCAAACTTGCCTGCGTTTGCAACCAGGCGGCGCCGGCTGCAAAGCCGAGTATCAGGGTGCGCATGGGGTGGCAGGATCAAGGCAAAATCCGCTCGCTGCGAAAGGGACTCAGATACTCTGATCGCTTTCTACTCCTTGCCGTCTGATCTGGCGCAAGGGTAGCGTGAAGAACACGCTCATGCACGCAATGCGCCACGGCCGCTGATGAAACTTTCTCCATGCTAAGATGACCATCAGGCGCCAGGCGCCACGACTGTGCGGATCTTGCATGCCCCCACTGACAGCGGCAGAAACCTATTTGCAGGATTTTCATCAACGGTAAGTCGGCGTGACGAGCGCCGCGTTTGCACACCTGCAGCCCGCTCGGCGTCCACCAGCTACGCCTCGTCCTGTGCAGCACTGAGCGACCGCGTACCGGTCGGCAATAGGCCGTTGAACCTGCCCGACCTGGCCTGCGGCGATGGCCATCTGCTGGGCCTGCTGGCAGCCAGGCGGCAGCCCCATTTGCAACTGCTCGGCGTCGACATGAGCGAAGCGGAACGGGCCGCCGCGCGCGCCGCCCTGCCCGCCTGCGTGCGGCGGCTGCCAGGCAGCGTCTGCGCAGCGCGTTCCTCGATGCCGCGGCGCCGCTGCAGGCCGGTGACGGATTGATCAGCACCGGCTGGGGTCTGCATCGGGTGCGGGCACGCGCCGCCTGAAAATACCGCAGAGAAACTTATTTCTATAGTAATATTGCTTTTATAAAAATTCCGCTTGCCGCCACGGCGTCGAATAGCGTATATCGTTGCGATAGGACAGCATAAGGACGCAGGCATGTCCCCATTCAAGAAACTGATCCTCGCCGCCATGCTGAGCTGCGGCGCCACGGCAGCGTCCGCTAGCAGCGTAGCCGAGTACAACAGTCCCGACAGGTATCACTGGTGGAAGTACTTGCAGTTACTGGAGCAAACTGTCCAGAAAGATATTCCGGCCGGCTCAACGGTCCCGGCCTCGGATGCGCAGCGCATGCAATTGTTGCGCGCCGTGGGCTCACCGCTGCAGCGCCTGGGCACGGCGCGCGCGATGCTCGGTGACAGCATGGGCGCCATCGCAGCCTTCGATACCTTTGAACAGCTGACCCTGTATCAGCAAAGAAAGGGGCAGCCGCATGCCGACGACGATGCGCGCCTGGCCGCCGCCACGCCGCGCGACGCCATACAGGCCATTGTCGAAGCAGCCAGCAAGCGGCAGATCGTCATCCTCAACGAGTCCCACCACGTGCCCATGCACCGGGCATTCGCGGCGGCGCTGGCGCGCGAGCTGCGCAAGGTTGGTTTCGACACGCTGGCGGTGGAAACCTTTGGCGCGACACCGGATGCCTGGCCCTACATCCATGAGCAGACCGGCTACTATTCAAATGAGCCCGTGTTTGGCCATTTCCTGCGCGAGGCGCGCCAGGACGGCTGGACCTTCGTCCAGTATGAAGAAGAGCGCGCGGACCGCAGCGCAGACGACTATCCGCGCCTGCGCGAACTGGAGCAGGCCGAAAATATCCAGTCCAGGATCTTCGCCAGCCGCCCCAACGCCCGCGTCTTCATTTATGTCGGCTATTCGCACAGCGTGGAAACGCCCATCGCGAACAAAAGGGAGGACGACGTCCGCATGGCTTCGCACGTACGCCGCATCACCGGCATCGATCCGCTGACGATAGACCAGACCATCATGTACGCGCACGCGTCGCCGGGCGCGGAACAGGCCTCATACCAGCAGGCACAGGCCAAGTCGCACAGCCAGTTCCCCTTTGTCCTGCTCGCCCCGGGTGGACAGCATGAAGTATTTGGCGAGTACCGCAACGGCATGGACATGCAGGTCATCCACCCGCGCTACGCCGACAGCGCCAGCGGGCGCCCCGGATGGTACGCCATGTTGCCCCAGCTTCAGCCACATACGATTCCCGCCAGCCTGTACCCCGCCACCGGCAGAAAGCTGATCACGGCGCGTGCCACGGGCGCGGACCCGCATGCCGTACCTTACGACGCCATCGTGATTTCGGCCGACGCGCCAGCGCCGCAGCTGATGCTGCCGCCCGGCTCCTACACATTGAGGGACAGCCTTTAAAGGGGGCGGCGCACGGTATAATCGGCCTCGCTTACTTCAACACCCAGGCACGACATGAATTCTTCCGCACTTCCTCCCGACACTTCCAGCGACATTTCCGACAGCACCGAAGACAATAACGACGCCACCCTGGTCGCGGAACTGGGGGAACTGGCCGAGCATATCCGCCTGGTCAAGATGGAAGGCCGCGTCTTCGTGCGCTTTTCCGGCGTGGTCAAGGCCGGGCATCTGGTGGTGCCGTATGCGTTGGTGCCAGCGCAGGGCGTGCTGGCGCGGCCGGCCAAGTGGCGCAAGATGGACCGCGAGGCCAAGCTGGCCCTGGTGCGCGAACGGGCCAGCGCGGCCGTCTTCGAAGAGCTGCGCCAGCATGTGATCGATTTCGTCGCCGATATCGCGGGCCTGAGCGAGGATGTGGATACGGACCCGATGGTCTTCCTGCACACCTTGGCCGACATGCAGACGTCGGAGCCGGCCGGCATGGTGTTCGACCGCATCCGCCAGCGCTTCAACCACGCCATCGAGCGCCAGCAGGAAGAGCAGCACGCGGCGCGCACGCGCCAGAGCATCAACCTGGCCGAGTATCCGGCCTCGTTCGAGATGGCGCGCCGCCTGCCGCGCCGCTTCATCGCCCTGCTCGGACCCACGAATTCCGGCAAGACGCACCGCGCGATGGAAGCGCTGGTGAAGGCAAAGAGCGGCATCTACCTGGCGCCATTGCGCTTGCTGGCCCTGGAAAACTACGAACGGCTGCTGGAAGCTGCACCGCACGGAAAACCCTTGGCCGTGAGCCTGATCACGGGCGAGGAACGCCGCGTGGTCGACGGCGCCACGCACGTAGCCAGCACGGTGGAAATGCTGGACACGAAAACCGTCGTCGAAGTGGCTGTCATCGATGAAATCCAGATGCTGGCCGACCCGGACCGGGGTGCCGCATGGACGGCGGCCGTCTGCGGCGCACCGGCCCACACCGTCTACCTGGTGGGCGCGCCGGAAGCGCGGCGCGCCATCGAGGCGCTGGCCGAGCGCCTGGACTGCCCGCTGGAAGTGCACGTTCTGAAACGCATGGCGCCCCTGTCAATGGAGCCGAGCGCCGTGCGCAAGGTGCGCAACCTGCGCCGCGGCGACGCCGTCATCGCCTTTTCGCGCCGCGAAGTGCTGATGTGGCGCGACATGATCACGGAAACGGGGCTGTCCGTGGCGACTGTGTACGGCAACCTGTCGCCCGAAGTGCGGCGCGCGCAGGCGCAGCGCTTCCGCGACGGCACGGCCGATATCGTCGTCGGCACGGACGCGCTGGCGATGGGCCTGAACATGCCGATCGCGCGCATCGTCATGACCACCTGCGTCAAATACAATGGCCGCGAAGAGGAAGAGATTTCGGCCGCGCTGGCGCGCCAGATCGCCGGGCGCGCTGGCCGCTATGGCGTGCATGAAGAGGGACTCGTGGCCGGCTACGACAACGAGACGCATGAAGTGATGCGCGCCCTGCTCAAGGAAAAGCTGCACCCGCTGAACACCAGCGGCTTTGCCGTGGCGCCCTCGCTCGAACATTTGCACCGCATTTCGTCGGTGACGGGAGAGCTGTCACTGTCAAAGCTGCTGCGCCGCTTCATCCACAACATCGACGTGCCGGACGGCTTCTTCTTCCCGCGTATCACGGAAGACCAGAAGGAGCGCGCCGTCTGGCTCGACACCCTGCCCCTGTCCGTGGCCGACAAGTTCACCCTGTCGCTGGTGCCGATATCGAGCAAGGTGCCGTCCTTGCAAACGGCGTGGGAACACTGGTCGAAGAATCTGTCGCAGGGAAAAACCAGCACCTTGCGCCAGCATGCGTATGGCGGCGGCACGCAGAATCTGCAGCAGGTGGAAGACACTTGCCGCTACTACTCGGCGTATGCCTGGCTCAGCTACCGCCTGCCCGAATTTTTCCCCGATATCGCCGTGGCGCAAAACCTGTCGCGCGACGCGTCGGAACGGGTCGACTCCATCCTGCGCGCGCACAATGCGGCTTCGCGCGGACGCGCCAGCAAGAAGTTCAAATAGGCGTCAACGGATTTCCCAGAACCACACTTCGGCGCAATCCCAGTAGCATTCGCTGCCGCAGACCTTCACGCCGATGGATGGCAGCAGGATGTCGATATGCCCGCCCGCGCCGCCCAGGTAACCGGGAATGCGGAAAAAGGCGACCAGGCCCTGGCGCTGGCCGATGCCGGCAATGGCTGCATCGCGGCTGAATTTTTCGGGCGCGCCAAACATCGAGGGGCTGGCCAGCATATGCGCCAGCTTGGCTTGTCCCGGCTCGATCAGCGCACCGCTGAACGGCCCCTTGCGAATCGCCATGCGGCCTTTGATCTGTATGCCCGCCTTGATCAGCGCCAGGCTGACGCGGATGGCGCAGGTGTTGGCAAAGCTGTCCTCGCCGATCAAATCTTCCCAGCCGATTTCGCCAAACAGGGCCGCCTGGTCAACGGACGCCACGCTCGAGTAATTTTCACGCAGATTGGTGAATGCAGGTTTCACGTCAGCCTCCCGTTGCCCCTGGTCGACAGGGAACATCCGGCCGATTGTAGGAGGATGCGGCAGCCCCGCACTGAGCGAAATCAAGCGATATGCATTACGGTTTGACCACCTCGTAATGCAGCTTGAGCACCAGCCCATTATGGTCGTCGGCCATGTAGATATCGCCGTCCTGGCCCTGCTTCACATCGACGGGCGCACCCCTGCCCTGTTTGCCCTTGCGCTCCCAGTTGCCGATCAGCTCGACGGACTTGCCCAGCGGCGCACCGGCCTTGTCGGGCAGCAGCGCCACCAGGCGGTGGCCGTTGCTGCGGTAGCCGTGGTAGCCGATGATCAGGCTATTCTTGTACAGTTCGGGGAAACGGCTGGCCGTGTAGAACGTCATGCCCAGCGGCGCGGCATGGCCGGGCAGCAGGCGCTGCGGTGCCGCGTATTGGGCGGCGCAAGCCGTCTTCGGATACTCCGGACTGGCGACGTTGTCGTCGTAGCAGTACGGCCAGCCGTAATGCCGGTCGGCCTTGATCAGGTTCAGTTCTTCGTGCGGCAGGTTCTCATCGCTTTTCAACTGCGGCATGGCGGCCTGGATGGCGTCGCGCGCGTTTTCCGCCTGCCACAGCTCACCCGTGGCCGGGTGAAAAGCCAGCGCCATCGAATTGCGCAAGCCGCGCGCATGCGTGCGCCAGCCCGTCACCGTGCCGGCCGGCCAGGCCATCGTGTATTCGCGGATGGCGCCCAGCGCTTCCGGTCCCTCCGCCGAGGCGCATGGTTTGCTCGCATCGGGCGCCTTGCCATCGTTCTCGCAGTGGTCGGTGCTCGAGCCCACGTTCACATACAGGTCGCCCTTGGGGCTGAAACGCATGGTCGTCAGCAGGTGCAAACCGAGGCCCGGCAGGCGCGGCGTCTTGGCCGTGCCGCCGATGATGTCGGTGAGGGCGCGTGCGGGATCGCGCAGGTCGAAGCGGAAGATGCGTCCCACCTCGCCCACGTAGACCATGCCGTCGGGTCCCTGCACGATGCCGTTCGGGCGATCGAGCTTGTCGAGCAGCAGCTTGCGCTCGTAGCCGGAGCCGGCCGCCTTGCGCTGCAACAGCCATAATTTACCCTGCTTCGGCGCCCATCCCGCCATGTCCGTGACGAGGATATCGCCATTCGTCAGCGGCAGCACGCCACGGGGAAATTTCAGGCCGTCGGCCAGCACGGCCACGCAAAAGCCGGCCGGCGTGGTCACGTCGAGGCGCGGCATGCCATCGCACTGGGCGCTTGGCGCCGCCATGGCGGGCGCCGACACGGTGGACAGGCAGGCCGCCAGCGCACCGGCGATGATCTTCTTGTTCATGAGGATGTTTCCATCAAAGGTAATCGGGGCAGCACGGCGCGCGCGTTGGCGCTGGTAACGGCCGCCACTTGCGCACTATCGAGGCCGCGCAATTCGGCCAGCACGGTGCCGATACGCGGCAATTCTTCGGGACTGTTGCGGCCCGGGTGGACCCAGCTGGGGGAAATGTCGGGCGCGTCCGTCTCCAGCACGATGGCGTCGAGCGGCAAGTCCGTAGCCATGCGGCGTATCTGCAGCGCGCGCGTAAACGTCATGGCACCGCCGAAACCGAGCTTGAACCCGAGGTCGATATAACCGTGCGCCTGCTGGAAGCTGCCATTGAACGCATGCGCGATGCCGCCGTTCGGACGGATCTGGCGCGCATGCTTGAGGACGATGTCCTGCGAGCGGCGCACGTGGGTCAGCACGGGCAGGTCGAAGTCGCGGGCGATTTTCAGCTGCTCGCGCAAAAAATGCTCCTGCCTGGCGCGCATGGCCGGTTCGCACAGCATGGGGAGGAAGAAATCGAGGCCGATCTCGCCGATGGCGACGAAGCGCGGGTCATGCATGGCCTGCGCCACGGCCTCGCGCAGGACGATCAGATCGTCCTCGGTGGCGTGCGGCACGTAGATCGGGTGGATGCCGAGCGCATAGCAGGCGTTGGGCGCCGCTGCCGCCAGCTCGCGCACGATGCTGAAATTGGCCCGTTCGACGGCGGGGATGACGATCATGCCCACGCCCTGCTGCTGCGCGCGCGCCGCCACCTGCAGCGATTCGCCGCCGAATTCATGCGCGTCGAGGTGGCAGTGCGTGTCGATCCACAGCATGGCGGCTCCTTAGTATTGGTACGGCTGCAGCCCTTCGTCCGTCAGGCGCAGCACGCGGTCGCAGCGCTTGGCCAGTTCGATATCGTGCGTGACGATGACGAAGGCCGTGCCCAGAGTGCGCGACAGTTCCAGCATCAGGTCAAAAATTTGTTCGGCCGTGGCGTGATCGAGGTTGCCCGTCGGTTCATCGGCGAGCACGCAGGCCGGCTGCGTGACGAGGGCACGGGCCAGGGCCACGCGCTGGCGCTCGCCGCCCGACAATTCGCCCGGCGTGTGCGTGACGCGCTTGGCCAGGTTCACGCGCGTGAGAATCTGCTGCGCCAGCTCGGTAGCGGGCGCGCGCTTCATGCGCCGTATCATCAGGGGCATGGCGACGTTGTCGAGCGCGGAAAACTCGGGCAGCAGGTGGTGGAACTGATAGACGAAGCCCAGCGAGGCGTTGCGCAAGTCGCCGCGCGCCTTTTCGCTGAGGGTGGCGAAATCCTTGCCCAGCAGGGTCACCTTGCCGCTGGTGGGCGTATCGAGCCCGCCCAGCAGGTGCAGCAGGGTCGACTTGCCGGAGCCGGAAGCGCCGACGATGGCGACCCGCTCGCCACGGTGGACGTCGATATCGATGCCGGCCAGCACCTGCACCTTGTAGCTGCCCTGTGTAAAAGTCTTGCCCAGGCCGCGGCAGGACAGGACGGCGGAATCAGCGGAAGCGCCGTTGGAGGCAGGTTTGTTCAGATCGGTCATGGTAGTTGTCAGTGGTTTATTCATAGCGCAGGGCTTCCGCAGGTTTGACGCGGGCAGCCCACCAGCTTGGGTACAGGGTCGCCAAAAAGGCGAGGATCACGGCCAGCACACCGATCTTGCTGACGTCGGGCCAGCGCAGGTCGGACGGCACGGTGCTGATGAAGTAAATGTCCTTGGAGAGGAATTGCACGCCCAGCAAATGCTCGATGAAAGGCACGATGACGTCGATGTTCATCGCCACCAGCACGCCGCCGCCCACACCCAGAATTGTGCCCAGGATGCCCACCAGCGCGCCCTGAATCATGAAGATCTTCATGATGGAGCGGGGAGAAGCGCCCAGCGTGCGCAAAATCGCGATATCGGCCTGCTTGTCCGTCACCGTCATCACCAGGGTCGACACGAGGTTGAAGGCGGCCACCGCGATGATCAGGGTCAGGATGATGAACATCATGCGTTTCTCCGTCTGCACGGCGGCGAACCAGTTGGCGTTCAGCTTGGACCAGTCGCGCAGCCACAGGTCGCCCGGCATGGATTTTTTCAATTCGGCCGCCACTTGCGGCGCCTGGTTCATGTCGGCCAGGCGCAAACGCAGGCCGGACGGGCCGTCGAGGCGCAGCAAACGCTGGCCGTCTTCAATATTGATGAAGGCCAGGCCGGCGTCGAACTCATTGTGGCCCGCCTGGAAGATGCCGCTGACGGTGAAGCTGCGCATGCGCGGCAGCACGCCGGCCGGCGTGACTTGGCCCTGCGCCAGCATCAACGTCACTTTTTCACCGAGGTTGACGCGCAAGGCGCGCGCCAGCTCGATGCCCAGCACGATATTGAAGGTGCCCGGCTGCAGCGCCTTGAAGCTGCCCATGCGCGTCTGGCCGGCCACGTCGGAGACGTTCGGCTCTTCCTCGGGCAGCACGCCGCGCACGATCGCGGGGCGCAGCGCATCGTCGCGCAGCAACATGCCCTGCGTTTCCACAAACGGCGCCGCACCTTTCACGGCTGGATTCTTGAATGCCTGGGCCGCTTCGGCGCGCCAGTCGGGCATGCTGCCGCTGTTGTCGAACACTTCCACGTGGGCCAGCACGGACAACATGCGGTCCGTCACTTCCTTCTGGAAGCCGTTCATCACGGACAGCACGACGATCAGCGCCGCCACGCCCAGGCCGATGCCGGCCATGGAAATGAGGGAAATGAAGGAGATAAAACTGTTGCGGCCACTGCGCTTGCCGGCCCGCGTGTAGCGGAGGCCAACCAGCCATTCGAAGGGCAGATTCTTGAAAATACTCATTGTTCAGGCGGTCTTTATCGTTTCTTGGAGTGTTATTCGTAGCGCAGCGCCTCGGCCGGCTTGACTCTAGCGGCGCGCCAGCTCGGGTAAATCGTCGCCACCAGCGCCAGGCCAAAGGCGATCAGGCCGATCTGCGCCACGTCCAGCCAGTGCACATCCGACGGCACGGCGCTGATCTGGTAGATTTCCTTGGAGATGAAGTGCAGGCCGAAGATGCCTTCGATGAAGGGCACGATGACGCCCACGTTCAGCGCCAGCACGACGCCGCCGATCACGCCCAGCGTACTGCCCAGCAAGCCCACCAGCGCGCCCTGGATCATGAAGATCTTCATGATGGAAAACGGCGAGGCGCCCAGCGTGCGCAAAATAGCGATGTCGGCCTGCTTGTCGGTCACCGACATCACCAGCGTCGAGACGAGGTTGAACGCGGCCACGGCGATGATCATGCTGAGGATGATGAACATCATGTTCTTCTGGCTTTGCACCAGCGCATACCAGCTGGCACTGGCGCGCGACCAGTCGCGCATCCACAGCTGGCCCGGCATCGACGCTTTGAGTTCGCGCGCCACCTGCGGCGCCTGGTTCATGTCGTGCAGACGCAGACGCAGGCCGGACGGGCCGTCGAGCTGCAGCAGCTGCTGCGCATCAGCCATGTTGACGAAGGCCAGGCTGCCGTCAAGTTCATTGTGGCCAGCCTCGAAGATGCCCGCCACCTTGAGCGCGCGCATGCGCGGCATGACGATGCCAGTGGCCGGGTCGCCCGCCCTCGGCTCGCGCTCCAGCATCAGGGTGACGTTCTGCCCCACTTTCACGTCGAGTGCCTTGGCCAGGTCGATGCCCAGCACGATGTTGTACGAGCCTGGCGTGAGATCCTTGAAACTGCCCTGCTTCATCTGACTCGCCACGCTGGAGACGGTCGCTTCCTGCTGCGGCAGTACGCCGCGCACGATGGACGGACGCATGGTTTCGTCGTTCAGCAGCATGCCCTGCGTTTCCACGAACGGCGACACGGCTTTCACTTGCGGGTTGGCGTAGGCGGCGCGCTCCTGCGCCTGCCAGTTCGGCATGGAACCGCTGGTGTCGAACACCTCGACGTGGGCCAGCACCGACATCAAGCGGTCGGTGACTTCCTTCTGGAAGCCGTTCATGACGGAGAGGACGACGATCAGGGCGGCCACGCCCAGGCCGATACCGGCCACGGAAATGAGGGAAATGAAGGAAATGAAGCTGTTGCGGCCACTGCGCTTCCCGGCGCGCGTATAGCGCACGCCGACCTGCCACTCAAAAGGAAATTGTTTGATGATGCTCATGCGCTCCCGCGACAACGATAATATGCGAGCGCGCAGTGTGCCACACAATGGGCTTTTTATGCGTGAAACTATGTGTGCAGCGCCGCACCCCCGCAGCAATTTTCCTATTGCGCCAGGCCGAATACCTGCAACAGCAGCCCGGACAGAGCGTACTGACGCATCTGCGCCAGGGTCAAACGGTGCATCTGGTCGATGCGCCGCTGCTGTATCGTGAAGTAGCTGTCACGCGTCTGAATGATCTGCTGCAGGTTGCGCCGGCCCGCCTCGTACTGGATGGTCCCGCCGCGCACGACAAAGGCCATCTTCTTTTCCTGCTCTTCCAGCAAGGCCAGGGTGCGCTGCGCATTGGCGATACGGGGCAGCATGCTGGCCAGGTCGGCGCGCGTGCCCTGCTCGGCGCGGACCACGTCCGCGTCGGCCGCCTGGGCGCGGCTGATGCTCTCGTCGCGCTGCGCCAGGCTGCCGCCGCCCAGCGGAAACTCCCAGCTCACTCCCACCGACCAGCCGCGCTGCTGGATGGTCGATGGCGGCGGCGTGGTCTTGTTATTCAACAGATGGCTGACATCGAGGTCCACTTTAGGCGCCAGGGTGGCCGCCACGCTGCGCACGCGCAGCCGGGCGGCGGCGGCGCGTTCGCGCACGGCGCGCAATTGCGCCTGCTGCGTGTCGGCGTTTTCCAAGGCCTGTGCCGGCAGCGGCGCAAACGTGAAATCGGCAAACTGCGCCACCGGCTCGAAAGCCAGCGCTTCAAGCTTGATCTGCGCGGCCAGACGGTCCGTCAGCAAGCCGTCGTGCACCAGTTCCGCATCGAGCTGCGAGCTTTGCGCCAGCTCGCGGTCCACTTCCGATGCCTTGCCCAGCTCCGCCTGGCGCATCACCTGCTGCACCAGCTGCGTCACGTCGCGCAGCCGCTCCTGCGATTGCAGCAGGCTGCGTTCCAGGCGCTGCATGTCGAAATAGGCTTCGGCCAGCTTTTCCGCGCTGTCCGCCCTGGCGCGCTGCACGTCGAAGGCGGCGCCCGCCACCTCGCGCCCGGCCGCATCCATTTCGGCGCCGTCGGCGCCGCCGTTGTACACATTCCAGCGCAGGCTGGCCTCCACCTGGTGCGTGCGCCGTTGCACGTCCAGCGTGCCATCGAGGTCGTTGCTGCGCCCGCGCGTGGCCTGCAGCGCCGCATTCGGAAACAGGCGCGAACGGGCCTGTTTGTAGCGCGCCTCGGTGGTGGCCAGCGCCGCCTGCGCGGCGATCACTTGCGGATCGCGCGGCACGGCGCGCGCCAGCAAGGCCGGCAAGCCGCGCATGGGCGCCGGCTGGACGGACAAGGTGCCGGGCGGCTGGGCCTGCGCTTCCGGCACGATGCCGGCGCACGCCAGCGTGACAAATATCAACAAGGCACGCATCAACGCTCCTGCAGGGAAGACTGCAAACCGCGCAGCACGGGCTTGAACACATATTGCATCACCGAGCGGCGTCCCGTCAGGATGCCAACGTCGACCGGCATGCCGGGCGTGACCGGCAGCACCTTGCCATGCGCCGTCAACTGGCGGCGGTCGGTGCTGAGCTGCACCTCGAAATACGGCTCGTTGCGCTCGTCGGGGATGGCGTCGGCGCCCACGCGCACCACCTGCGCCTTCATGCGGCCATAGGTGGTGGCGTCATACGCCAGCACATTCGCCGAGGCGCTCTGCCCCACATGGATAAAGCCGATATCGGACGGTTTCACGCGCACGGAGATGAGCACCTCGGAGTCGGCCGGCACGATTTCCAGGATAGGCTTGCCGGGCTGCGCCACGCCGCCGACGGTGGCCACCAGCACGCGGTTGACGACGCCGTCGACGGGCGCCGTGATGTCGCGCCGGCTCACTTGATCTTGCTGACCCTTGACTGTGCTGGCCAGCGCGGCCGCCTTGGTTTCGTATTCGCTGCGCTGCGCACCCCACTGGCCGCGCATGCGCGCTTCAACTTCGCCGGCCTGCGCCTGCGCTTCGGCCAGGGTGGCCAGCAAACGCGGCACGGAGCTGCGCAGGCCGTCGAGTTCCGTGCGCTGCTGCTGCACGCGCTGCTGCGCGTTCAGGTAGTCGCCGCGCGACCCTGCGCCCTCTTTGAACAGGCGCTCCTCGATCGCCAGGCTCTCCATGCCGATCTTGAGACCCGTCTCGAGCTGGGCGATGCGGCCGTGCGCCTCGGCCAGCTCGCCGCGCCGGCGCGTCACGCCTTCGCGCGCGGCCGCCGTGGCCGAAGCGAACTCGCGCTGACCGTCGCGCCACAACTGCGTTTCCTTGGCGATCAGTTCGGGCGCTTCTTGCTGCCATGCCGGCTCGAAGCGGGGCGTGCCGCCCGTCAGCAGCGCGTCCAGGCGCGCCCTGCCCGCCAGCGCGGCCAGGCGGTTCTGCACGCTGGCGCCCAGGTTGGCTTCATACTGGGCCGTGTCCAGGCGCAGCAGCAAATCGCCGCGATGCACCTGCTGGCCAGGTTGCACCAGCATCTCGCGCACGATGCCGCCTTCCAGGCTTTGCACTTCCTGCAGGTGCGATGGCGGCGTGATGGCGCCGCGGCCATTCACGGACACGTCGAGCTGGGCGAACGTGGCCCAGGCCAGCGTCAGCACCACCAGCACGGCGATCAGCGCCAGCATGCGGATGACGAGGCGCCGCGGCTCGCGTTCCGGGTCCGGGTGCGCCTGCGGCAAGGGACGGGCATGCAGGGCGCTCATGCCGGCGCTCCCGTGGTGGCTTCAACGGCGGCGGCAGGCTTGGCGCCCTGCCCGTTCAAGACGCGCAGCACCTCGTCGCGCGGGCCGTCTGCCACGATGCGGCCACGGTCGAAGACGATCAGCCGGTCCACCAGCGCCAGCATGGCCATGCGGTGCGTGACGAGCACGATGGTGGTGTCCTGCAAGGTGCGCAGGCGCGCGATCAGGCGCTGTTCCGTGGCCGGATCGAACATGCTGCTCGGTTCATCGAGCAGCAGAATGGGCGGTTTGACCAGCAGCGCGCGCGCCATGGCCACGGCTTGCCGCTGGCCGCCGGACAGGCGCTCGCCCCGCTCGCCCACTTCCGTCGCCACGCCGTTGGGCAGCTGGGTGATGATGTCGTCCAGGCAGGCCAGGCGGATGGCGTCGAGCAGCTTGGCGTCATCGGGCTGGCTGCGGCCCAATTCGATGTTTTCGCGCAGGGTGCCATGGAACAGGGTCACGTCCTGCGGCACATAGCCGATCTGACGGCGCAAGCTCAAGGGTTCGAGCTGGGTGCTGGCCAGGTCGTCGAACAGCACGCTGCCGCTTTGCGGACCGTACTGGTTGAGCAGCAGGCGCAGCAAGGTGCTCTTGCCGGAACCGAGCTTGCCGATCACGCCCACTCTTTCGCCGGCGCGGATATGCAGGTTGAGTTTATCGAGCAGCGGCGGCGAGTGCGGATATGCAAACCCCACGTCGCGAAATTCGATGCGTCCGGACAGGGGCGGCGCCTGCAGGCTGGCCGCATCGTCGTCGGTGGGCGCTTCCATGATCTTGTTCAGGGCGTGATACGACAGCTTGGTCTGCTCCCAGCGCATGATCAGGCCCGCAATCTGGCTCACGGGCGCCAGCGCGCGGCCCGTCAGCATGCTCACGGCGATGATCTGGCCCAGGGTCAGCAGGCGCTCGCCCATCAGCAAGGCGCCGACGGCCACCACGGCCGTGCCGGACAGGGCCAGCACGGCCGTGTTGATGTAATTGACGCGGCTGACGATTTCGCGCGTCTCGACGCTGTTGGCGGCGATCGCCACGGTCAGGCTTTCCCATTTGCGGCGGCTCCATGCCTCGGCGCCCAGCGCCTTGATGGTGTCGAGGCCATTCATGGTTTCAAACAGGTGCGCCGTGCGCTGCCCGCTTTCCTGCATCGAGGCGGCCACATGGCGCGCCAGCGCCGCGCGCGAGGCGAAGGCAACCAGCAGCAGGATGGGAATGGCGGCCAGCGGCACCAGCACCAGCCAGCCGCCGACCAAGGCAATGACCAGCAGGAACAGCAGCAGGAACGGCAAGTCGCCCAGGGTGGTCAGGGTGGTCGAGGCGAAGAATTCGCGCACCGATTCGAAATCGCGCACGGTATTGGCCAGCGTGCCGCCCGAGGCGGGCCGGCTGGCCGCGCGCAGGCGCAGGCACTGGGCGAAAATGCTCGACGAGAGGGCCACATCCATGCGCCGCGACGCCGTTTCCACCAGTTCGCCGCGCAGCAATCGCATGGCCAGTTCAAAAACGGTCAGCGCCACCACGGCGATCGTCAGCACCCACAGGCTGGAGGTGGCGTTATTCGGGATCACGCGGTCATACACGGCCATCGCGTAGAACGGCACCAGCGCGCTGATGATATTGAGCACCAAAGTGCCCAGCAAAGCCCAGCGAAAGACCCAGCGGTTGCGGTTGAAGACATCCCAGAACCAGCGCCCCGCCGCCGGCATGCTGTAGAGCAGGCTGCGCTGGTCGAAGAACATCACCGGACGCACGGCCACCCAGCGCCCTGCGGGCACTTCCTGCGCCAGCATGGCCGCATCCAGCCAGGAACTGCCTTCGATGCCGGGCACATGGCATTCATACTTGCCGTCGGCGATCGTCAGCACCACCAGCGCCTGTCCCGCGCCATTCAACAGCAGGGCCGGCATTTCCGTGGGGCGGCGCGGCTGATCCACCGGCAGCGCCGTGCCGGCCAGGCTGCCATGGGCCAACGCCTGGTCGAGGAAGTCGGCGGCAGCCGGGTCGCCGTGCGCGAGCACGCTGGCGCGCAGGCGTTCGGCTTGCACGGCGGTGCCGAAAAAGCGCGCCAGGAACACCACCGCCTCGGCGATGCTGTCGGCGGAGGAAATGGAGGGAGTAGCGTCGGCGGCGTGCGCGGCAGAAGGTGGCGTCATGGTGAACTCAAGTCCGATCTCAGGCAGTTGCAATGAACAGTGAGAAACTATTGTCAAGCTTGCGCGGCGGTGGCCTGCAAAAACATTGTGCCATAGTAATATCGGCTATTCAGATAGGTGTTGTAAAAATAAAAAACTGCGGCGCGTCGTGATGGACGCGCCGCAGCAGTTACAGCAGGCTAGCGACTACTGCTTCAGATTTGACCGGCTTTGCGGCGGCGCGCCATGAAGCCCAGCAAGCCCAGGCCGGCAACCAGCATGGCCCAGGTTTGCGCTTCCGGTACCGGCGACACGCTCAACAGGGTTTGCGAAGCGGGGTTGACGCTGCTCAGGCTGGTGTAGTTGTACAGATTCTTGATGGTGGCGCCGCCTGTTGTTGCATCTTTCAGCATGAAGTTCGCTTCGCTCACGACTGCATTGCTCAGGCTCTTGAAGCGCAGGTCGCCCGTCAACACATTGCTGTCGTCATTGTTCAATTCCCACAGGGCCACCTGGAAGGCGGCGGCACTGTTGGCGTTGGTCGACACATTCGCGATGGACGAGGCGTAATAGCCCTCGTACAGGCGCTTGACGGCGTCGCTGGCGGCAAAGGCACCGCTGCTGTAGCTGTTCGCGGTGTTGCTCAGCGCGACATGGGGATCGAGGCAAAAGGCCAGGAAGGTGTTGCTGTCGTACTTGACTTGCCACAAGGTCGGCGAAATGGCGCTGCCGGCGCCGAAAGCGCCGCCGCTGGCCGTAAACAAACTGACGCTATGCGAGTCGATCACTTGCAGATTGGAGGCGGCCAGGGCGCTGCCGCTGGCGAGGGTGAAAACAGCGGCTGCGATGCCGGCGCGGACGATCAGTTGCATGGATTTTTTCATTGTCGATTCTCGTTATGGAAGAGTGGGAAAAGCGCCGGACCGCCTGCGGTCAGGCGGCCGGCACATATCAGCCAGGCGGATGCGGCCTGGCACAACAGGACATCAGGCAGCCATTTCCTGGGGCTGTGCAGTGGTGTGCGCCATGGCGCGGCGCAATACCTCCGCCATCTCGCACTGCGCCTGGGCTTCGACAGCGGGAGCAGCCGGGGCTGCAGCCACCGTGGCGACGCTCGCATCCTGGCCCAGCGCCTTGTCGAGCGCATGGTCGTCGCGCAGCAGGTCGGCCATGCTTGGCAGCGATACGCCGGCCTTGGCCGCATCCTTGGCATCGACGTTGAAGTACACGTCCGTCATGTCGACCGTCTTGCCGTTGGCCAGCGTGGCGCTGCTGCGCTCCAGGTGCAGGTTGTCATTGGCGTCGAGGAAAGGCAGTTCCGTGTAGGACACCGTCAGGCTGGCGACGCCGGCGTCGTGCAACGACATCAGTTCGCCGTCGTCCGTCACGCCATTGCTGTTGGCGTCGCGCCAGATGCGCAGTTCGGCAAACTTGTCATCTTTCGCGTCGACCACGCCGTCGCCGTTCGAGTCATAGCTGGACAGCTTGGCAAAGCCCGTGCCCTTTTCATTGCCGCCAAACAGTTCGGAGATGTTATCGATCTTGCCATTGCCATTGCTGTCGATGGCCAGCAAGCCGTCATGGGCCGAGACCCAGCCCGACTGGATGGCGCTGCCCGTACCCAGCAAGTCGAAGCTGCCGTGGAAATCGGCGCGGGCGATGGTATGCACGCCGTCGCCATTCAGGTCGATCACGATAGGCGTGATGGCGGCATCCCAGCTCATGTCGTTCTGGCCCGATGCCAGTTTCAGGACATCCGTGTAGACCACGTTGGCATACGAGCCATTGCTGTTGACGTCGGAATCGATGTTGTCGTTCGAACCCACGTTCTTCACGCCCCAGCGCCAGCTATCCATGGCGTAGCCGGCGTGATACACGCCCGATTTGTCGAACTTGAGCGAGTAGCTGCCCGGATCGAGGTCGGCAAACTTGTAGTTGCCATTCGAGTTGGTGTAGGTGGTAGCCAGCAGCGCGCCACTGCCCGAAAACAGTTGCACCTTGATGTTGGCGATGCCCGCCTCATTGCTATCCTGTACGCCGTCATGGTCGGCGTCGCGCCACACCTTGTCGCCCAGGCTGGCTTTGCGGTAGATGCCCGCATCCCAGCTCATGTCGTTCTGGCCGGCGGCCAGGTTGATCAGGCCGGAACGGCCCGTGCTCGCATCGATGTCGGAATCGCTGGCGTCATTGCCGACATTCGCCTTGGTGTAATAGAAACCCGATGGACGCACGACTGCCACCTTGTAGCTACCGGCGACGAGATTGTCGAACAGATAATTTCCGCTGGCATTTGTCGTTGTCGTGGCGATGATCTGGTTGTTGGCATTGAGCAGGTTGACTTTCACACCCGCCACGCCCAGTTCGCCCGCATCCTGCACGCCGTTGTAATTATTGTCTTCCCACACGCGATTGCCGATGCTGCCGGTAACAGGCGCGCATTTGACCAGGCCCGCATCCCAATCGAGCTGGACATCACCCGATTTCAACGCGATCCAGGTGGTGGTGAGGCCGGTAGCCGGATTGACATCCGAATCGGTGGCGTAGCCGCCTACGTCCGCCTTGGTGAAATTGTAGCCGGCTGGTGGCACGAAACCCAGGTAGTAATTGCCTGGCACCAGGTTGCTGAACAGATAATTGCCGCTAGCATCCGTGGTGGCGCTGGCCACCACGGCGCCTGCGGCGTTGTACAGATTGACTTTCACGCCGCACACGCCCGCCTCGCCCGCGTCCTGCGTGCCGTTGCCGTTGGCGTCAAACCACACGCGGTCGCCAATGCTGGCGGTTTTATACAGGCCGGCATCGAGGTCCTTGTAGTTCTGGCCTGCGGCAACGGTCACCAGGGCGCTCTGACCCGCCGCGTTGATATCGCTGTCGAGCGCATCGTTGCCACCGGCATCCTTGACCGTGCTCAAATAGCCTGGCGGCGCGACGACGGCAACCGAATACGTGCCAGCATCGACGCTGAAATTGTAATAGCCGGTAGCATCCGTGACGGTCGAGCCGATCACGCTGCCAGCTGCATTTTTCAGCTGCACGGTGACGCCGCTGATGCCCGCTTCGCCCGCATCCTGCACGCCGTTCATATTGGCGTCATGCCAGACGCGGTCGCCAAGCGAGGCCGGCAAGGCCACGATGCCCGCATCCAGGCTATGGTTGCTGTCGCCGGAAGCGAGCAATACTTGCGCCGTCTTGCCGTCGATGGCGCTGGCGTCGGAATCACGCAGGTCATCGCCGCCCTGGTCCTGGCCCGTAAAGGCATAGCCGGCAGGCAGGCTGGTCTTGTCGAACTGGACGCTGTAGGCGCCCGGCTTCAGATTCGTGAACAGGTAGTTGCCATTCGCGTCCGTGACGAGCGGGCTGCCGACGGCGTTGCCCGAGGCATCGAGCAAGGTCACTTTGACGCCGGCAACGCCGGCTTCACCCGCATCTTGCACGCCATTCTTGTTAGCATCGAACCACACGCGGTCGCCCAGCTCGGCGGCGCGGTACAGACCCGCGTCCAGGCTCGAATTGGTCTCGCCCGGCGCCAGGGTGACGGGCGCCATGTTGCCGGCCGCATCGATATTGCTATCCTTGGCCGCGTCGCCGCCCTGGCTTGCAGCAGTCGCCGTGTAGCCATTCGGCGTCACCACGGTGACGGAATACGTGCCGGGATTGACATCGAAGTGGTAACCGCCATTCGCGTCGGTGGTGGTCGATGCCACCACGGCGCCGGTGCCATCTTTCAATTGCACCACGACATTGGCGATGCCCGCTTCGCCCGCATCCTGCACGCCGTTGGCATTCTTGTCTTCCCAGACGAAGTCGCCCAGGTGGGCCATCGGTACGTTGAAGGTCAGGTGATGCGGCACCAGGCTCAGGTCTTGTGCGTTGCAACCGGCAGTGCCGCCGTCATCGCGCACCTTGAAGCCCAGATCGAAATTGCCGGCCACGGTTTGGCTCGGCACGAAGACCAGGTGGCCCGCGCGGATATCATCGATGGAGACTTCCGTGCCGACCGCGACGGCCACGCCGTTGAGCAAGACTTGCCCTGCCGTGGTGGTATTGGTGATGACGATGGACTTGAAGCCGTCGTGCTCGACGTCGTCGTGGAAGCCGAAATCGCTTTCGCTGAGTACGACGCTGGCGCCATCGACCAGGTTGAAGGTCTTGTCGGCCGCATCGGGTGCGTCGTTGACGGGATCGATGATCACTTGCAGCTCCAGTTGGACGAGATCGCCATTGCCCTTGTCGATCGTCACCTGGATGGTCGAGAAATTGCCATTGTAGTTGGCGGCCCAGTCGCCGGGACGCACATACACGGTGTCCGCGTCGAGCATGCCAAACAGGGGGGTGTTGACGGTCGATTCCGTATCATCCGGCAACAGGACAGTGAAATTCTTGATGTTCAACTCGCCTTGCGCCGTGTAGCCGGCCTGTATCAGCAAGTCGCGGATATCGAAGTTCTTGTTAATGTCTTCGCACACGTGAACCGTGGTCGACAGATTGTAGGTAGTCATGCGGCCTCCTGGCGGAGGACGGGAATCGAAAGGGCCGGGCCGCAATCAGCCTGGCCACGCAGAGTGGCAAATGTATACATAGGATGGGCTTCCAAGAAAAAGAACTTGTTTATAAAAACGCGAAGCCGGCAGCATCTTGTATACAGTTTCGAGGGACACAGGAGCTAAACGACACAACCACACATCGGGGTATGATTGTCTTTCAGGCATTTAAGTTGTCTCAATTATATTTCAAATGTTTTCAGAAGTGAATCGTTTTTTTGAAAACAAATAATGTATATGACAATTGAATTGCATCCTTGGCAATTTATATGATTTTATTGATAAAATCATCGCCACCGTGCGTCGCTCGCGGCGAAAATGCATGCGCCCTTCTCCGCCGATGCCACAATCGCCTACAATCTCGGGATGAATCAACTTACCCTCGTCTTGCCCTTCGCCTTGCCCAATGCCGAACTGGCTGCCGACCTGCTCAAGGTCTTGCAGGCGCCCGCGCTGGCGGCCCTGCTGTCGCGCACCTCCACTTGCGATTTGGAAACTTTTGACAACGCCAAGCGCCTGCTGCCGCATGAAGCGTGGCTGGCGCACGCCTTGGAACTGTCGCCCGCGCCCAACGGCGAGGCGGCGCAGGCGGCCTTTGCAACCCAGGCCATGCGCGGCTACGGCCTCGTGCCGGAACCGGGCGGGCGCTATTTCCTGCTGCACCCGGCCCACCTGGCCATTGCCCGCAGCCATATCAGCCTGGAAGACTTGCGCCAGCTCAAGCTGAGCGAGACCGATGGCCGCGCCCTGTTTGACATTGCGTCCCCGTATTTCGACGAGATCGGCCAGCCCTTGGCGTATGGCGACGCAGGCACCTGGTTCATGCGCGCCGATGGCTGGAGCGACTTGCAGTGCGCCTCGCCGGACGCCGCCACCACGCAAGACCTGTCCGTCTGGATGCCGGAAGGCGAGCACGCACGCGCTGCGCGCCGCCTGCAAAACGAAGTACAGATGCTGTGGCATGAACACCCTGTCAACGCGGCGCGCGAGGAGCGGGGCTTGAAAGCCATCAATTCCTTCTGGATCTGGGGCGGGAGCGTGGCAACAGTGGACGCTGCGCGCTGCGCCGCCAGCCTGCATACCAGGGACGCACCGGGCTGGCTGGCCGCACTGGCGGAACCGGCGCAGCGCGAGGCCAGTCCAAACAGTGTGCTGGCGGACCAATCCGATGCAATCGTCGTGCTGGGCGGCCTGATCGAAGCGGCGCAGGCCCAGGAATGGGGCATGTGGCTGCAACAGTTACAAGCACTGGAAGCGGACTGGTTCGCCCCCCTGCTGGCGGCCGTAAAAGATGGCCGCATGGGCCAGCTGCGCCTGGTGCTGAGTCACCGCGACGCCTGGCTAAGCTGCACCACCAGCAAGCATGCGCAGCGCAAATTCTGGCGCGCGATTACCCTGAACAAGTTGAAAGCATCATGACCCGTACCCGCATCGCCACCCGTCCCTGCCCTTACCGCGAATCCGAATCGCTGCGCCAGGGCGGCATCCACCCAGTGCTGGCCCGCCTGTACGCTTCGCGCGGCCTGACGGACGCGAAGGAACTGTCGAGCGAACTGGCGGCCCTGATGCCGCCGTCCGGCTTGCTGCACATCGACGCGGCCGGCGTCTTCCTGGCCGACGCCATTGCCGCCAAGAAACGCATGGTCATCGTGGCCGACTACGATTGCGACGGCGCTACCGCCTGCGCCGTGGCCATCCGCGGCTTGCGCGCCATGGGCGCCGACGTCGATTTCATCGTGCCCAACCGTTTTGAATACGGCTACGGCCTGACGCCGGAAATCGTCGCACTGACGGCCCGCGAAAAGTCGCCCGACATCATCATCACCGTCGACAACGGCATCGCCAGCATCGACGGTGTGGCCGAAGCGAACCGGCGCGGCATCCAGGTGGTCGTTACCGACCACCATTTGCCGGCCGACACCCTGCCCGACGCGGCCGTCATCGTCAACCCGAACCAACCCGCCTGCGGCTTTCCCAGCAAGAACCTGGCTGGCGTGGGCGTGGTGTTCTACGTGCTGCTGGCCCTGCGGGCGGAACTGCGCCGGCGCGCTGTATTCGATGCGCGGACGCAGCCCAAGCTCGACAACCTGCTCGATCTGGTGGCGCTGGGCACGGTGGCCGACGTGGTGCGCCTCGATAGCAACAACCGCATCCTCGTCGCGCAGGGCCTCAAACGCATGCGCAAGGGCAATATGCACGCGGGGGTGGCCGCCCTGTTCCGCGTGGCGGGCCGCGAAGCGCGCAGCGCCACGCCGTTCGACCTGGGCTTTGCCCTGGGCCCGCGCCTGAATGCGGCCGGGCGCCTGCAGGACATGTCGCTGGGCATCGAATGCCTGATCACGGACGACGAAGGCCGCGCCTGGGCACTGGCACAGCAACTCAACGACATCAACCTGAAGCGCCGCGAAATCGAGGCGGACATGCAGGATACGGCCCTGCTGCACCTGGACGCTTTTGAGCCGGCCAACAGCAGCACCATCAGCGTCTTCGATGCCTCCTGGCACCAGGGCGTGATCGGCATCGTCGCCTCGCGCCTGAAGGAAAAATTTTATCGCCCGACCATCACGTTCGCACCTGGCGCCGATGGCTGGATCAAGGGCTCCGGCCGCTCGATTCCCGGCTTTCATTTGCGCGACGCGCTCGACCTGGTGTCGAAACGGGCGCCCAGCCTGATCGACAAGTTCGGCGGCCACGCCATGGCGGCGGGCCTGACCATCCGCGCCGACGCCTTCGAGGCGTTTTCCCAGGCCTTCGAAGCCGTGGGCCAGGCCTGGCTCAGCCAGCAACAGCTGGAACGGGTAGTGGAAACGGATGGCCCGCTGGAAGACGCCTACTACACGACGGCTTTCATCGAGCTGATGGATGGGCAAGTGTGGGGCCAGGGCTTCGCCCCGCCCGTCTTCTGCGATGAATTCCGCGTCGTCAGCCAGCGCATATTAAAAGAGCGCCATTTGAAACTGCTGCTGGAAAAGAACGGCGTGCGCTTCGACGCCATCTGGTTCGGCCATACCGATTCCCTGGGCGAACGCAGCCGGGTCGCCTTCCGGCTCGATGCGAATGAATACAATGGCACGACCAAAGTGCAACTCATGGTGGAGCACGCCGAACCTGTGTAGTGACACCTGACAGTACCTACTGCGCGTCGGTATAGGCCGCCTGCGATGCTCACCGTACCAGAAGTACGGTTGCGCTTCTCGACCGCCTCTCCCTTCCGCTCGCTACGGTACTGTCAGGTGTTGCGACGTTTGTGGTCTTATTGCTGTGTCTCATGCTTACCTGGAACAATGTCGCATCAAACTGCAACGACGACTTGAGCCACCAGACACACCAACTAAAAACAGCGCAATGCGGGCAGCCTGGCGCAGCGGCTGGCGGCCTGCCGCGCAGCGCCGTATCCAGGCATGGCGTTTGAGGTTGACGTTTGAAAAAAGTATATTCGTTAAATTCGTTAAATTCATTCAATCATCAGGAAGTACATGCGCCGTTGCTGTGAAAAAACACTGTCACACATCGATACCCCTCTGATAACCTTGCCTATAAGGCTTAATCAAGCTGGCAAGATTGCCTCCGACAATAGGCAAATTCACCACATATCATTATAAAAATGAACATGTTCATTGAAAATAGTTAACACTTATTTGGCAAATTCACTAGAATTGATAACGCATCAGGAAATTTGTCGCGATGCATGATCAATTCTGAGGGCAAACCCGCCGAAAGGCGGGGACGCAAAGCCACCGGCCTACCGCGCGCAAGCGCCACGGCAGCGGGGCTGCCAATGCAGGGCCGGGACCGCCAGCGCGCGGCACCATGCCAGGATGCATTGTCGAGATGTGGCCCTCGCCAACTCGGAGAGTTTCGCCATGAAAAAATTCATCCCCCCGCATCCCCGTCAAGGGCGTTTGCTGCTGGGCGCCACTGCCGCCATCCTGCTGGGCGCTTGCGGCCCGGGCCAGGAGACCTCGGTGCCGCCCGCTGCCATTGCCACGGCGGCAACCCAATTCACTGTCGAAGTGCCCGTCATCCCCGCCGCCGTCGGTGCGCTGGTGGCGCAGCCGATGTTCCATGCCGCCCCCGCCCTGCTCGATGCACCTGACGGGCGCGACAGCGCAAACAGCAGCGGCTCGGCCCACTGGCGCCCGCACATGCAGCGGGTACCCGGTGCCATGACGGACATCAGCACGCGCCGCCTGACGGCGCAAAAGATCGCCGCCGCGCAACAGGCGGCGCAAAACATCGCACCGCTGCTGGACGGCGGCGCGGCAGACATCGCCGCACCGATGGCCGGCAGCAGCGTGGTGGCCACCTACTCGCCCGCGCAAATCCGCGCAGCCTACGACCTGCCCGCGCTGCCGGCAGCGGGCACGGCGCTGACACCGGCCCAGGCGGCCCAGCTGGGCGCGGGGCAGACGATCTATATCGTCGACGCCATGCACAACCCGAACGCGGCGGCCGAACTGGCCATCTTCAACCAGAAATTCGGCTTGCCCGCCTGCACCACCAAGGCCATCGCCACGAATGCCACCCTGCCCTTGCCGCCCGCGCCGGCCAGCGGCTGTGAATTTTCTGTTGTCTACAACACGCCATCGAGCACCATGACGGCCACCGCGCCCGCCTATAACTCGGGCTGGGCCATGGAAATCGCGCTCGACGTGCAGTGGGCGCATGCCACGGCGCCGCTGGCGCGCATCGTGCTGATCGAGGCGCCCGACGCTTCCATCAACAGCCTGCTGGGCGCCGTGCGCCTGGCCAACCTGATGGGGCCTGGTGTCGTGTCGATGAGCTTTGGCGCCGTCGAAGGCAACTGGACGGCGTCCGTCGACAGCGCCTTCACGGGCAAGAATATGACGTATCTGGCCGCCACGGGCGACTCGGGCAGCAGCGTGTCCTGGCCGTCCGTGTCACCGAACGTGCTGGCCGTGGGCGGCACCACGCTCAGCTACAGCGGCACGGGCACGCGCAGCGAAGCGGCTTGGTCCGGCACGGGCGGCGGCATCAGCGCCTATACGGCACTGCCCTCCTACCAGAGCGCCAGCAACGTACCGGGCATGACGGGCTTGCTGCGCCGCAATGTGGCCGACGTGGCCTTCAATGCCGATCCCGCCACGGGCCAGTACACGGCCGTGATGGCACAGGGCAGCAGCACCGCCAGCTGGCTCAGTATCGGCGGCACCAGCCTGTCCACGCCACAGTGGGCCGGCCTGATCGCCATCGCCAACGCCAGCCGCGCGCTGCAAGCGAAGACGGCGCTCGGCTTGCCGCACAGCATACTGTACGGCCAGATCGCCACCGTACCCGGCACCTTTGCCAGCAGCTTTGCCGACATCACGCGCGGCAGCAACGGCACCTGCAGCGTCTGCACGGCCAGGGTCGGTTACGACCCGCTGGGCGGCCTGGGTACACCCAACGTGAAAAGCCTGCTGACCAGCCTGTCGGGCATGCCCGCCGCTCCGGTCGCGCCCGTGGTGACGGGGGCCAGCATCAGCGGCATGGTCGGCACGCCGCTCTCGTTTACGGTATCGGCCAGCGCGGCCAATCCCCTCAGCTTTTCCATGCTCGGCGCGCCGGCCGGCATGAGCATCGCCGCCACGGGCGTCGTCAGCTGGACCGCGCCCGTGGCCGGCAGCTATGCCGTGACCATGGTGGCGCGCAATACCGTCAGCGGTCTGACCGGCCAGGCCGTGTACAACATCGTCATCGCGCCGCAACCGGCGCCTGTCGTCGCCGCCGGCGCCATCGCGGGCAAGGTCGGCACGGCGCTGGCCTTCAATGTCAGCGTCACCGCACCGAACCCCGTCAGCTATACGCTCACCGGCGCGCCGGCCGGCATGAGCATCAGCAGCGCGGGTCTGGTGAGCTGGGCGGTGCCGCTGGCGGGCAGCTATGCCGTCAACGTCACGGCCAAGGACAGCAAGACCGGCTTGAGCGGCAAAGGCATCTACACGGTGGCCATCGCCGCCCCGCTGCCGCCCGTGGTCACCGTCGCCGCCGTCAACGGCAAGCCCGGCGTGGCCCTGTCATTCACCGTCACGACGGTGGCGCCCAACCCCGTCACGTACACGCTGTCGGGCGCGCCAGCCGGCATGAGCATCAGTGCGGCCGGCGTCGTCAGCTGGGCCAAACCCGTGCTGGGCACGTATAGCGTGACCATCATCGCCAAAGACAGCAAGACCGGCCTGTCGGGCCAGGCCGTGGCCACGGTGAAAATCGCCGCCGCCGGTCCCACCATCACGGCCGCAGCCATGACGGGCGTGGCAGGCAAGGCCATGAGCGGCAGCATCGTGCTGACGGCGCCAGGGGCGACCTCGCTGCGGATCTCGATCGACGGCGCGCCGCTGGGCATGCAGTTTTCCATGAGCGGCCTGACCATCACGGCCTACTGGCCGCAGCCGGTGACCGGCAGCTATACGCTGAAGGTGGTGGCGCTGGACAATAACGGCTTGACGGCGCAACTGAACGTGCCTGTCACCGTCACGGCAAAATAAGCCAGCGCGGTCCGCCAACGGGGCGCAGCGGGACACCTGTCCTGCTGCGCCCCTTTTTCATGCGCGCGGACCTTGCAACGAATCCTGAAAAGGAGTATAAATAGTCCATAAACAGAGTTTTATTGAAGGAGTGCCATGAATCTCGCCTACGCCTACCCCAAGAGCCGCTTCGAGCCTGCCGTGCTCGTCGACCTGAATGCCAAAGCCGAGCGCGAGCGATTGTCGCAGGCCGCATTGAAAGGGTTTTTCAAGCTGGCCGCCGCCTGGAAACTGCGCGACGACGATGCGCGCGAACTGCTGGGCGGTCTGTCCAGCAGCGCCTGGTACGAGTGGAAAAAGCACCCGGACCGCGTGCTGGAAGTGGACCGCATCACGCGCATTTCCTATTTGCTGGGCATCTACAAGGCCTTGCACATCCTGTACGGCGACAAGCTGGCCGACGAATGGGTGAGTTTGCCCAACAAAAACCCGATCTTCGCTGGCCGCACACCGCTGTCGCAGATGCTGGCCGGCGGCTTGCTGGCCATGCAGACGGTGCGCAAGCTGCTCGACGCGCGCCGCGGAGGGCTGTAATCTTGCCCGCCACCACCGCCCATGACCACCTGCCGCCGCTGGCCGCCTTGCGCCAGATCGACACTTGCCGCCTGATCCCGTCGCGCTTCGCCGACATGGAGGACTCCGTGCTGGCGCCGCTGGCCGAAGACGACGATCACCTGCGCGAACTGTTCGAGCTCGATAACGCGACCAACGCCCGCCTGGTGGCCGAATATGGCGGCGCGCCAGGAATTGGCGTGGACGAGCTGGTTTTTGGCGTGCCAAACTTTCGCATCATCAACGCCGCCTACACCTACGCCCGCCCGGAAGGGGCGCGTTTCAACGATGGCGAGCGGGGCGCCTGGTATTGCGCCTTCGACATGAAAACGGCGCTGGCCGAGATCATTTTTCATAAAACTGTGGAATACCAGGAAATCGACTATTTCGACGACAGCGTCAGCTACCAGTCGCTGCTGGCCGATTTTTCCGCCAGCTTCCACGATCTGCGCGGCCAGCAGCGCTACCAGGCTTGCCTCGATCCGGCCAGCTACATCGCCTCGCAAGACCTGGCCGCCATCCTGCTCGAAGCCGGTTCCATGGGCGTGATCTTCCCCAGCGTGCGGCACGCCAGCGGCACCAATCTGGCCTGCTTCCGCCCTGCCCTGGTGGGCAATGTTCGCAAAGGCGCCGCCTATCGGTTAACATGGCAGGGTACGCCGACGCCGCGCGTGGAAGCCCTGTAAGGCCAGCCAGCCGCGCGCAACGGCACCCGACTCACCGAACATTGATATTTCGCATGCAAACCAATCCTGAAAAAGACACCGAACTGCGCCTCAAAGTGAACAGCGAAACGGCCCGCCTGGCCTGGAGCGAACTGGAAAAGCACTTTGCCCAGGGCAACGTCGTCTGGGTCGCCAATGAACTCGACCTGGTCGAAGTAGCCGTGCGCATCTCGCACGACGACAAGTCCACCATCACGCAATGGATGGTCGATGGCAAAGTGGCCAAGGTGTCGGACCAGCAGGCGCTGGACTGGCAAGCGGCCGATGCGGCCCTGTGGGCCGTCGTCGTCAGCCCGTTCATCTTAGTGCAGCAGGAAAAGCCGACGCAACACTAAAGACTGCGCTCGAACAGCAGGCGCAGCGTAGCGCTGCCGTCCAGCCGCGTCACGCTGTCGCTGCGGCCCGCATCATCAACATACGATTGCCCTTGCAGCTGTCGCTGGCGCAGCAAATTGGCCGCTGACAGTTTCAGACGCTCGGCCGGGCCGCGCACGGCAATGCTGCCGCTTTCCAGCACGTAGCCGTCATCGGCCACGACTGGCGTCGAAAGCGGCAGGCTGATGAGAGGTTGCCAGCAGATGGCATGGCGGCAAAAAAAATGCCGCTTCGCGTACGTCACGAAGCGGCACGTCCACTGGCAAGCCCGGTTAATGCACGCTTACTGGCTTTCGATGCTGGTGTTGCCAGCCGCCACAGGCAGTCGCAGGCCCGTATCGACCACACTCAGGCGCAAGCCCGGCAAGACATTGCTGTTCACCGATGCCGTCGTCAGCACCACTGGCGTGCTGCCCTGCCCCGGCTGGCCGCGCTCCGCCACCACCTGCACAGCGTCTTCCTTGCTGGTCACGGTTTCGCCTTTCGCCACGACATCAGCCTGCACCATATTGCCCTGCGATGGCGCCACATTGACCGCCGCGATCACGCTGGCCACCGCGCTTTGCAGCGCTTCGGTCGGCTTGACGGTCAATACGCCCGGCGTGTACGTCAACGCATAGTTGGTCGACGTCTGGCCGGCCGCCGACACCAGATAACTGCCCGATGGCGTAGCGATGGTGGCCGGCGTGCTGAACGCCAGATTGCCGCTGACCTCGTTCGCCAGCGTGTCGTTGCCCAGCAAGCCCGTATAGCTGGCCGTGAAGGCCGGATTGACATTGCCCTGGTCTTTCTCGGCATTGCCCACCTTCACCCCCAGGGCCGCCTGCGTGATGCTGGCCGTGGTGGTTGCCGTGGCGTTGACCGTGTAATTGCCGGCGTCTGTACCGCTGAGCGCAATGCCGTTCACCGTCACCGTTTTGTTGGCGCCGGCGTTCTTGTCGGCAAAGCTGGCGCCGCTATTACTGATGCTCAGCACATCGCCGGCGATACGGTTGTCCGCCAGGGTCACGCTGGCATTGGTGCTGGTGTCATACACGCGCGGCGCGGCGCCCGTGGCGCGCACCAGCAGGCTGGCCGGCGTAATGCTGGCCGTCAAGCCGCTCGGATTGCTGACCGTATAGTTGCTGGCCAGGCCGGTGATGGTGTCGACCAGGCTCGTGCCCGTCACCGTCACCGCCTTGGAGGTGGCCGCGTTCTTGTCGGCAAAGCTTGCTATCTGGCCAGCCAGGCCCAAGGTTTCGCCCGCCACCAGGCCCGCCAGCACGCCACCGGACAATTGCGCCGCCGTATTGCCGTCGTAGACCTTGTTGCCAGCCAACTGGCCCGCCACCGTCAATGCTTTCGGTGTGATGCTGGCCGTCAAGCCCGTCGGATTGCTGACCGTGTAGTTGCTGGCCAGGCCGGTGGCCGTGTCGAGCAGGCTTGTGCCCGTCACCGTCACGGCTTTGCCATTGGCCGCGTTCTTGTCGCTGAACACGGCAGTTTGACCAGCAATGCCCAGGCTTTCGCCGGCCACCAGGCCGCTCAGGGCGCCACCGGACAGGCTGGCTTGTGCATTGCCATCATAGACCTTGTTGCCAGCCAGCTGGCCCGCCACCGTCAATGCTTTCGGTGTGATGCTGGCCGTCAAGCCCGTCGGATTGCTGACCGTGTAGTTGCTGGCCAGGCCGGTGGCGGTATCAACCAGGCTCGTGCCCGTCACCGTCACGGCTTTGCCATTGGCCGCGTTCTTGTCGCTGAACACGGCAGTTTGACCAGCAATGCCCAGGCTTTCGCCGGCCACCAGGCCGCTCAGGGCGCCACCGGACAGGCTGGCTTGTGCATTGCCGTCGTAGACTTTGTTGACCGCCAGCTGGTCCGCTACCGTCAAAGCTTTCGGTGTGATGCTGGCCGTCAAGCCGCTCGGGTTGCTGACCGTATAGTTGCTGGCCAGGCCGGTACTGGTATCAACCAGGGTCGTGCCCGTCACCGTCACGGCTTTGCCATTGGCCGCGTTCTTGTCGCTGAACACGGCAGTTTGACCCGCAATGCCCAGCGTTTCGCCACCCACCAGGCCGCTCAAGGCGCCGCCGGACAAGCTGGCTTGCGCATTGCCGTCGTAGACTTTATTGCCGGCCAACTGGCCCGCCACCGTCAAGGCCTTGGCCGTGATGCTGGCCGTCAAACCGGTCGGGTTGCTGACCGAGTAATTGCTGGCCAAGCCGGTGGCGGTATCAACCAGGCTCGTGCCCGTCACCGTCACGGCTTTGCCATTGGCCGCGTTCTTGTCGCTGAACACGGCAGTTTGACCCGCAATGCCCAGCGTTTCGCCACCCACCAGGCCGCTCAAGGCGCCGCCGGACAGGCTGGCTTCTGCATTGCCGTCGTAGACTTTATTTCCGGCCAACTGGCCCGCCACCGTCAAGGCTTTCGGCGTGATGCTGGCCGTCAAACCGGTCGGGTTGCTGACCGAGTAATTGCTGGCCAAGCCGGTGGCGGTATCAACCAGGCTCGTGCCCGTCACCGTCACGGCTTTGCCATTGGCCGCGTTCTTGTCGCTGAACACGGCAGTTTGACCAGCAATGCCCAGGCTTTCGCCGGCCACCAGGCCGCTCAGGGCGCCACCGGACAGGCTGGCTTGTGCATTGCCGTCGTAGACTCTGTTGACCGCCAGCTGGTCCGCTACCGTCAAAGCTTTCGGTGTGATGCTGGCCGTCAAGCCGCTCGGGTTGCTGACCGTGTAGTTGCTGGCCAGGCCGCTGGCCGTGTCGACCAGGGCTGTGCCCGTGACCGTCACGGTTTTGGCCGTGCCCGCATTCTTGTCGGCAAACGCCGCGCTCTGGCCGCCGATCACCAGGGTTTCACCGCCAACCAGGCCGTTCAACACCCCACCGGACAGGCTGGCGACTGTATTGCCGTCGTAGACTTTATTGCCGGCCAGTTGGCCCGTCACAGTCAAGGCCTTGGCCGTGATGCTGGCCGTCAAGCCGATCGGGTTGCTGACGGTATAGTTGCTGGCCTGGCCGGTGCCATCGGCCAGGCTGGCGCCGCTGACGGTGACCGTTTTGTTGCTGCCCGCGTTCTTGTCGCCGAACACCCCCGTGGTGCCTGACAATACCAGGGTTTCATCACCTACCAGGCCGTGCAAGGCGCCGCCGGTCAGGCTGGCCGCCCGCGTGCCGTCGTAGACCTTGTTGCCCGCGACAATGCCACCGATGGTCAGTTCCTTCGGCGTGATATTGGCCTGCAAGCCGGTCGGATTGCTGACGGTGTAGTTGCTGGCCAGGCCGGTGCCATCAAGCAGGCTCGCGCCGCTGGCCGTCACGGCAATGTTGCTGGCCGCATTTTGCGTGGCGAACGTGCCCGTCAAGCCGGACAGCGACAAGGTTTCACCGCCGACCAGGCCATTCAAGGCGCCGCCCGTCAAGCTCGCCGCAAGCGTGCCGTCATATGCCTTGTTGCCTGCCGCCGCGCCCGTCACCGTCAGCGCTTTCGGCGTGATGGCACCGGTGCCGCTGGCCGTATCGCTGGCCAGGGTGTAATTGCCCGCATCCGTACCGCCGAGCACGATGCCTTCGACATGCACGGTTTTGCCGGTGCCGGCGTTCTTGTCGCTGAACGCGGCCTTGGTGGCGGTGAAAGACAGGCTGTCGCCGCCGAACATGCCGTTGTAGGTAGCGCCGGCGTTCAAGATGGCAGCGTCCGTGCCGTCATACGTCTTGCCGGCGGCCGTGATGCCGCTGACGCTGGCAATTTGCGCCTGCGTGATGGTACCCGTGCCCGTGCCGGTGATGGCCGTCAGATTGTAGTTTCCCGCATCGGTCCCGCCCAGAGTCAGGCCGCTGGCATTGACAACCTTGCCGCTGCCGGCGTTCTTGTCGATGAAGTTGGCCGAGGTGGCGCTGACGTTCAAGCTGTCGCCATTGAACATGCCGGCAAACGTGGCGCCTGCGTTGCTGACGGTAGCCGTATCCGTGGCGTCATACGTCTTGCCGGCGGCCGCGATACCGGCCACGCCGGTGATCAGCGCCTGCGTGATGGTACCCGTTCCCGTGCCGGTGGTGGCCGTCAGGTTGTAGTTGCCCGCATCGGTCCCGCCCAGGGTCAGGCCGCTGGCATTGACAACCTTGCCGCTGCCGGCGTTCTTGTCGATGAAGTTGGACGAGGTGGCGCTGATGCTCAAGCTGTCGCCATTGACCATGCCGGCAAACGTGGCGCCGGCATTGCTGACGGTGGCCGTGGTGGTCGCGTCATAGACCTTGTTGCCAGCGACAATATTGCTGACGCCGCCGATATTGGCCTTGGCGATAGCGCCCGTACCGGTGCCGATGTTGCTGGCCAGGGTGTAGTTGCCCGCATCCGCGCCACCGAGTGCGATGCCTTCGACATTGACGGTTTTACCGGTGCCGGCGTTCTTGTCGCTGAACGCGGCCTTGGTGGCGGTAAACGTCAGGCTGTCGCCGCCGAACATGCCGTTGTAGGTGGCGCCGACGTTCAAGATGGCAGCGTCCGTTCCGTCATAGGTCTTGGCTGCGGCCGTGATGCCGCTCACGCTGGCAATTTGCGCCTGCGTGATGGTACCCGTGCCCGTGCCGGTGATGGCCGTCAGATTGTAGTTGCCCGCATCGGTCCCGCCCAGGGTCAGGCCGCTGGCATTGACAACCTTGCCGCTGCCGGCGTTCTTGTCGATGAAGTTGGCCGAGGTCGCGCTGACGTTCAAGCTGTCGCCATTGACCATGCCGGCAAACGTGGCGCCGGCATTGCTGACGGTGGCCGTGGTGGTCGCGTCGTACACCCTGGTGCCAGCCGCAAAGCCGCTCACACCCGTGATGGTCGCCTTGGCGATATCGCCCGTACCGGTGCCGATGTTGCTGGCCAGGGTGTAGTTGCCCGCATCCGCGCCACCGAGTGCGATGCCTCCGACATTGACGGTTTTACCGGTGCCGGCGTTCTTGTCGCTGAACGCGGCCTTGGTGGCGGTAAACGTCAGGCTGTCGCCGCCGAACATGCCGTTGTAGGTAGCGTCGGCGTTCAAGATGGCAGCGTCCGTGCCGTCATACGTCTTGCCGGCGGCCGTGATGCCGGTCACGCTGGCAATTTGCGCCTGGCTGATGCTGCCCGTGCCCGTGCCGGTGGTGGCCGTCAGGTTGTAGTTGCCCGCATCGGTCCCGCCCAGGGTCAGGCCACTGGCATTGACAACCTTGCCGCTGCCGGCGTTCTTGTCGATGAAGTTGGCCGAGGTGGCGCTGACGTTCAAGCTGTCGCCATTGAACATGCCGGCAAACGTGGCGCCGGCATTGCTGACGGTGGCCGTATCCGTGGCGTCATACGTCTTGCCGGCGGCCGCGATACCGGCCACGCCGGTGATCAGCGCCTGCGTGATGGTACCCGTTCCCGTACCGGTAGTGGCCGTCAGATTGTAGTTGCCCGCATCGGTCCCGCCCAGGGTCAGGCCGCTGGCATTGACAACCTTGCCGCTGCCGGCGTTCTTGTCGATGAAGTTGGCCGAGGTCGCGCTGACGTTCAAGCTGTCGCCATTGAACATGCCGGCAAACGTGGCGCCGGCGTTGCTGACGGTGGCCGTATCCGTGGCGTCATATACCTTGCTGCCAGCGACGATGTTACTGACCTCACCGATATTGGCTTTGCTGATACTGGCCGTCACGGAGGTATCGGCCAGCGTGTAGTTGGATGCCAGGCCACCGCCGCTGCCATTGTTCAGGGCGGTGTGGACGGTGACTACCTTGTTATTGCCGGCGTTCTTGTCGGCAAACGCGGCCGTAGGGCCTGCCGCCAGCGTTTCGCCGCTAACCAGGCCGGTGATGCTGCCCTTGTTGATGGCGGCCGTCTCGCTGCCATCGTACTCTTTGTTATCCACCGCCAAGTTGGTCCAGGTCAGCGTCTTGGGCGTGATGGTGCCGGTAACGTTGGTCGGCGCGGTCACCGTATAGTTGCTGGCCAGGCCGGTGCCGTCAAGCAGCGCACCGACCGTCACCGTCACCGCCTTGCCGGCGCCAGCGTTCTTGTCGTTGAAGGTGCCCGTCTGGCCGGACACGCTCACGGTTTCCCCGGCAACCAGGCCGCTCAGGGTGCCGCCGGTCAGGCTGGCCTTGGTATTGCCGTCATACGCCTTGGCGCTGGCCGTCATGCCGCTCAGGGTCAGCGCCTTGGGCGTGATGCTGGCGCTCAGGCCCGTCACCGCGCCGACCGTGTAATTGCTGGCCAGGCCGCCGCCAGTGCCATCGGACAGCGCGCCGCCCGTCACCGTCACGGCCTTGCCGCTGGCCACGTTCTTGTCGCCAAAGACGCCGGCAAGGCTGGACAGGCCCAGCGTTTCCGAGCCGACCAGGCCGGACAGGCTGCCGCCGCTGACGGTGGCCGCCGTGCCGCCATCGTAAACTTTGTCGCTTGCTGTCGCGCCGGTCACCGTCAGCGCCTTGCGCGTGATATTGCCGGTCGCGCCGGTGGCGTTGCTGACCGTATAGTTGCTGGCCAGGCCAGTGCCGTCGCCGAGGGTGGCGCCGGTCACCGTCACGGCCTTGCCGTTGCCCGCGTTCTGGTCATTGAATGCGCCGCTCTGGCCGGACAGGCTCAGGGTTTCACCGATCACCAGGCCATTCAGGGTACCGCCCGAAATGGTCGCCTTGGTGCTGCCGTCATAGCTCTTGCTGGCAACGCTTACGCCGCTCACCGTCAAGGCTTTTTGTGTGATATCGGCCGACAGGCCGGTCACGCCACCGAGCGTGTAGTTGCTGGCCAGGCCGCCGTTAGCGCCGTCGGACAAGCTGCCGCCGGTGACCGTCACCGCCTTGCTGGTGCCGGCGTTCTGGTCGGCGAAAGCGCCCGACAGCGCACCCAGGTTGAGCAATTCGCCGTTGATCATGCCGCTCAAAGTGCCGCCGGTGACCGCCGCCGCCGTGCTGCCGTCATAGGTCTTGTTGCCAGCCACGGCGCCGGACACTGTCAATGCCTTGGGCGTGATGGCGCCGCTGCCACTGCCGCTGCCAGCGGTCAGGTTGTAGTTGGCCGCGTCCGTGCCGCCCAAGGTGAGGCCGCTGGCGGTGACGGTCTTGCCGTTGCCAGCATTCTTGTCGGCAAACGCGGCGGTGGTGGCGCTGACGTTCAAGACGTCGCCATTGACCATGCCGCCAAAGGTGGCGCCGGCATTGCTGACCGTGGCGGAGGTAGAAGCGTCATACTCCTTGCTGTCGGCCACGATGTTGCTGACAGTATTGATGGTGGCCTGGGTGATAGTGGCCGTCAAGCCGGTCGGATTGCCGACCGTGTAATTGCTGGCCAGGCCGGTGCCGTCGGCCAGCGTGGCGCCACTGATGGTCACCCCCTTGCCGCTAGCGACGTTTTTGTCGGCGAACACGCCCGACAGGCCGGACAGGCCCAGGGTTTCCGAGCCGACCAGACCGCTCAATGCGCCGCCGCTGACCGTGGCCTTGGTGTTGCCGTCATAGACTTTGTTGCCAGCCGTCGCGCCCGTCACGGTCAGCGCCTTGGGCGTGATGTCGCCCGTCACGTCGGTCGGATTGCTCACCGAATAATTGCTGGCCAGGTTAGCACCGTCGGCCAGCGTGATGCCGCTCACGGTCACGCTCTTGCCGATACCGGCGTTCTGGTCGGAAAACGCGCCGGTCTGGCCGGAGAAGCTGACGGTTTCCCCTGCCACCAGGCCACTCAAGGTACCGCCCGTCAGACTGGCCGTGGCATTGCCGTCATAGGTCTTGGCGCTGGCCGTCATCCCGCTCACGGTCACAGCCCTCTTGTCGATAGTCACGCTGCCCGCGCCATAACTGATGATATAGCCACGCTGGCCGGAATACAGGCCCCCGGCGGTAATGGCGTAGGTGCCGACGTTGACGGCGTAGCCTGCCGTGCCGGTGTTCAAGGTCCCCAGCAGCGATGCATAGGCGCCAGACCGGTTGGCGGTGACACCGGAGGCCGTAAAGGTGCTGGTGCCGTCATAGGTTTTGCTGTTGTTCAAGGCAAAATTGACCTGCAACGGCGTCATGAAGGCGCGCAGCAAGGGATAGGTGTTGCTGTCGTAGATAATCCAGGTATTGGCCTGGTCCCAGAGCGCTGCGGTGTAGGTGGCCGGCGATTTCATTTGCGCGGTGGTCAAGCCCGTGCCAGCGGCGCTGGTGGCCTGCCCGCTGGTGGCGGTGTCCCAGAAGTTGCCGGTGGCGCTGCCAGTACTGGCGCCCGCCAGGCCGCCCGTATTGCTGCTGCCCGTGACCGCGCCGGTGGCGTAGTTATTGGTCAAGGCGCCGGAGTTGAGGCCAACCAGGCCGCCCACCGTATTGGTGCCGGTCACCGCGCCCGAAGCGTAGCTATTGCTGACAGTGCCGCTGTTGTTGCCGACCAGGCCGCCGGTGTTCGCGGTGCCGGTCACGCTCATGGTGCTGTAGCTGCCGCTGATGGTGCCGGCGTTGTTGCCGACCAGCGTACCGGTATCCGTGGCGCCGTTGACGCTGCCGCCGTCCAGGCCCACATTGCCGATGGTCACCGTGCCGGTGGTTACACCGAACAGGCCGGTACTGTCGATGCCCGGACGGTTCAGCACCAGACCGGAAATGACATGGGCGGCGCCGTCGAAGGTGCCGGTGAATGGCGCCGCCGCGCTGGTGCCGACCGGCACGAACGTGGCGCCATTCCAGACGTCGCCCGTGGTGCCGGTGGCCGCCACATCGAGGTCGCGGGCCAGCGTGTAATTGCCGGCCAGGTTCATCGCCATCAATTGCAATTGATGCGGCGATTTGATGGTGGTGCTGTACTCGGACGACAACATCGGTCCGGTGGCGCCTGTCGCGTTGCCGGCGCTGTTGAGCGTGCCGTCGGTATTGACCATGACCCAGTTGTTGCCCGACTGGCTGGTATTGGTGGTGAAACTGAAGTTGTCGAAGCTGGCGCCGGAGCGCATTTGTGTCGCGCTCAGGCCGCTCACCTTGGTCTGCGATCCAGTGCCGCCGCCGATGGCGGAACCCAAGTTGACGGTGGAATTGAAGTAACCGCCGGTGATCGTCGCGCTTGCGTTGTTGAAGCCGATGACGCCGCCTGCCACCGTGGTGCCGGCGACGGTGCCGGTCAGCGTGACCTTGCCGGAAGAATAGACATTGGTGACCGAGGCGCCCGCAGTGCTGGTGCCGTTGGCGCCGACCACGCCGCCCACCGAGCTGGTGGCGCCCGTGACGTCGCCGGTGGCGTAACTGTTGCTGATCGACGAGCGGTTATTGCCGACCAGTCCACCCGTGGATACGCTGGCGCTGGCAAGACCGCCCAGGCCCAGGCCCGTCACCGTGCCGGTGGCATAGCTGTTGTTGATCTGCGACGAGGAGGTGCTCCAGCCCACCAGCCCGCCAACATGGCCGCTGCCCGACACGGCGCCGGTACTGAAGCTGTTGTTGATCAGGGCACTCGAACCACGGTTGCTGGCCACCAGGCCGCCGGCGTCGATGCCGACCGCTACCGCGCCAGTATTGAAACTGTTGGTAATGGCGCCGTAATTGATGCCGACCAGGCCGCCACCGGTATGCTTGGCGGTAGCGGTGACGGCGCCCGTATTGTAACTACCGGTGATCTTGCTGGCCTTGGTGCCAAGGCCCACCAGGCCGCCAATCACGGTATCGAGCGTCGCGTTGGTGACGCTGATCGTGGCGGCGCTGCTGCTGTTAAGGATGGTGCCGCTGTTTTTGCCAACCAGGCCGCCGATATACGCATAACCGGGGGTGCTCAGGGTACCGGTCACATAGGCATTATTGATCAAGCCAGAATTGGAACCCACAACCCCTGCCACATTACCATAGGAACCACTGCCCGGCACGCTGGAACTCAGGTTGACGTTAAGCACGCCGACATTGCGGATCTGCGCAGACGTAGTGATCGTACCGAACAGGGCGGCCGAGACGTTGCTCGTGCTGTTGCTACTGGTCAAGCCGGTAATCACGTGGCCCAGACCCTCGAACTGCCCCGTAAATGGCGTAGTATTGGTGCCGATTGCGATAAAACCTTTGGTGCCCCATATGGCTGTGTTGGACGTGGCGCTGGCGTCGATATTCGCGCCCAGCGCATAGTTGCCCGACATGAGGCCCTTCATGCCTTGCAAATCGGTGCCAGTGACGCTGCCGGCCGCGCCCAGGCTAGTGATCATCGTATAGACCTTGGTGGTGCCGTCACTGCCCTGCTTGGTACTGAAACTATTGCCCGAGGGGAGATTGACCTCGGCCTTGATCGTGATATGCGAGGCATTGCTCGACGCGAGGGCGCTCTGCCCATATTCGAGTGCCAGGCTGGCTGTGCCGGTGCCGGTCATCGGCCTGTTGATGTTGATATTGTTTTGCGCAGTCAGGGTCAGCTTGTTGGCCGACCAGGCAATCGCTTCGTTGACATTGACGTCGCCGGCCGTGCCGCCGGTGCCGTCGGTGCTCTGGATCTGCACCGAGCCATTGCTCAGGCCGACCATCAGGTCGGTGCCGGTCATATTGCCGCCGGACGCGGCGATCGTGAAGTCGACCGGGTCGATCAGCCAGGTGCCGGACAGGCCATTGGCCGCCTTGGTCGTCACATTGATGCCCTTGGCAATATTCACATGCGCGGCCGAGGTATCGATAAAGCCGCCCTTGCCACTGACGGGCGCGCTGGCGTCCAGCGTGCCGCCGGCGTTCACCGTGCCGGTTTGCATGTCGCCCAGCAACTTGATCGTGCCGCCGCGCGTGTCTATCGTCTGCGCCTCGATCACGCCCGTGTTGTTGACGACGGTTTTCAGCAAGTCTCCGGCCGCCTGCGCGCTCAAGACCACGCTGCCGCCGTCCGCCCGGATCATGCCGCCATTGTTGACCAAAGCACCCACGGCGCCCGCGTTGACAGCGACATTGAGCAAGCCGTCGCCCGCCACGTCCAGCGTGATGGCGCGGCCCGCCGCCAGGGCCACCGAACCGAGGCGTGCCTGGATCGTGCCCTCGTTCGACACGTTGGCGCCCAGCAAGGCCACATAGCCGCCCGGTGCGCTGATCGAGCCTTGGTTCAGGACTTTTCCCGTGCCATTGCCGCTAAATTGGTACTTGCCTGCCATGAAGTCGGCGTTGTTGATATCCAGGGTGGAGGCCACCAGCCCGGCCGTGTTGACGGACGCGCCCTGGCCGAACAGCACGCCGTTCGGGTTGACGATAAACACCTTGCCGTTGGCCGACAGGTTGCCGAGGATGGTCGTGCCATCGCTGCCCAGCACGCGGTTCAGCGCCACCGCATTGCTGTTGGGCTGCTGGAATTGCACCGACTCGCCCTTGCCGACATTGAAACTGGCCCAGTTGATGACGGCGTTCTGGCTGCCCTGCTTGATCACCGTGGCGCCCGCCGCGCCGTTGATCGTTGCCTGGCCCGCCACCACCGTGCCGCCCGTGGGCCCGGCCAGCGCCAGACTGCCGTAGCCGAGCATCAGCGCCGCCGCCATGCTGGTCAAGGCGAAATGCGCGCCGCCCCCGCTGCATCCTGGCATCGAACGCTTGCCGGCGGATTTGACGTTTTCGGAAACGGCGGCGTAAGCGCCTGTGGCCTGGTTCCAGATGGAGCGGTAGATGCGGTTCATGGCGGTGTCCTGATTTTTTAGCTTGTATTAATTAGAAGTACTTGACGGCTTGCAGCCAGAAGCGGCCTGCCGCATCCGGTGCGGAGGTCGCCTTGGCATTGCCCAGCTTGTGTGCGTAATACGCTTTCAGCACGAGCGCGTTGGCGCCCGTCCACGTCACGCCCATGCCGGCGCCGCTCAGGGTGCGGCGGTTCTCGCCGGCGCTCCACGCATTGCGATTGAGCTTGACGCTGCCCGTGTCGGCAAAGGCCAGCACCTGCAGCTGACCGGGAAACGCAGTAAACGCCGTCACGTTCTGGCGCAGTTCCAGATTCAGCACGTAACCCTGGTCGCCGTATGCCTCGCCGCCCGGATAGGCGCGCACGCCGCCCATGCCGCCGATGCCCATCTTTTCCGACACGTCGAGATTTTTCGACGCCGCCTGGCCGCTGAGGCTGCCGAACAAGCTCGTCTCGCCGCCCAGGCTTTGCAGGCGCGCCGCGTTGAAGGCGAGCTTGTTGAAGTGACCGTTGCTCTTCACCGTCAGCTGGTCGATCAGGCGCGCCACCGGCGTTTCGATGTCGATCTTGCCCGTGGTGTAGGTCAGCGAATAATTGCTGAAGCCACCGCCACCCCAGCCATCCTTGGCGTCGCCGTTCAGGTTCAGCATCCACACCCTGGCCGTCTTGTCATTGACGGTGCCCGTCGATTCCGTGCGATCCTGGAACGTCTTGTCGTCGTAGCTGACCTGCGCATACAGGTTGCTGCTGCGCGAGCGGATCAGCGGATAACTGCCATACGCGCTGGCGATCTTCGCCGTGCCCTTGGCCTCGAGCACGGCAAATTCCTTGCCCAGCTTGTAATCCATATACGTGTAGGCGCCGCCCAGGCGCAGCAAACCGGCCTGCCCCTGATACGCCAGGCGGCCGTAGTTCAAGCCGTCGGCCGAGGTAAACGCGCGCACGCTGGCCACGTCGCCGATGCCGGCCAGTTCATTGATGTTCAAGGTGGCGCCGATGCGGTTGCGGCCCGTGTAGCGGTTGCCCTGGTTATCGACATCGATGCTGCCGTTGAAGCGCGATCCCGGCTGCACCTCGACGATCAGGTCGGACGCGCCCAAGGACGCGCCCGGCGCCAGGGTCGAGCTGACCTGCACGCCCGGCAAGTCCGACAGCAGCAGCAAGCGCCGCTCCAGCGGCGGCGTGGAAATCACTTGCCCGTCGAGGCCGGCCAATATCGTGCCGGCCAGGCCGTCGGACAGATTGCTCTGGTTGCGCAGCTGCACTTGCCCATACTGGCCCGGCAGCACGTTGATTTGCACCACGCCATCCTCGATATCTTGCGCGGGCAGATACGCTTGCGCGAGGAAATAGCCACGCTTCTGGTAATAGCTGGCGATATTGGACGCCATGGCGCGCAGCTCGCCCAGGGTCAGCTCGCTGCCCGGCACGAAACCCGTGCTGGCGATCAGTTCGCTTTCAGGAAACACGGGCGGCGCCGTCACCTGCAGGCGCTGCACGGTGATGCGCGTGGTATCGCCCACCGTGGTGGCCGGCACATTGCCCTGTTGCACGCGGATAGCCGGCAGCGCCTTCGGCAACTGGGGAGCGACGGGAATCTGCTGCAGCTGGCTGCCTGCGCTGGGGGGATCGACGGCGTACGCGTTCTGGATCAACAGCAGCAGAGTCAGGGGCAGGAGTTTGGTGCGCAAAAGAATCCTCTCGATACATCATCAGCGGTGGGAGGCAAAGTTGCCAAAAATTAATTTAATAGTTCCCATACTGTAACAGTTCCGCTTTACGACCTGACCATCTTTATTTTTTATATTAGAAAAGTGCTCATAGATTCGCGTTCCTGGCGAGTTTGGCGCGCAAAATGTTCAAACTGCGCGTCAACCAGGCAGTTTCCGGTCGATTTTGACGGCAAGCGGTCTTGTATGGTCGCCAGCGTTGACGGCAACGGCAGCAGCGGCCCGGCGCGAGCGTGCCGCTGCGGTGAGTGAAGCAAATACGTCAAGCCATGATTTGACACTGCTTATGTAGCTCGTGCACTGACACCATCGTCAGTGCACGAGCTGGAGCACGCGCGTCCAACGTCCTCTCAATGCCCGCCCCCCAGATACGCGGCGATCACCTTCGGATCGGTCTTCAGACTTTCGGCCGGGCCGTGCACGGAGATGCTGCCGTTTTCCAGCACATAGCCGTAATCGGCCACGTTCAGGGCGGCGGCGGCGAATTGCTCCACCAGCAGCATGGTCACGCCTTCGCCTTTCAGGCGCGTGATGATGCGGAACACTTCCTCGACCAGGATGGGCGCCAGGCCCATCGACGGCTCGTCGAGCAGGATCACTTCCGGGTTCAGCATCACGGCGCGCGCCATGGCCAGCATCTGCTGCTCGCCGCCCGACAAGGTGCCGGCCAGCTGGTCGCGCCGCTCCTTCAGACGGGGGAACAGCTCCAGGGCCTTGTCCAGGTCGCCCTTGATGTCGCCTTTCGGGCGCGAACGCGTAAAGCGGGGAAAGGCGCCCAGCAGCAGGTTGTCTGTCACCGACATCGAGGAAAATACGCGCCGCCCTTCCGGCGAATGGGCCAGGCCGGCGCGCGCGATGCGGTGCGAGTCGAGCCCCGTGACATCCTTGCCGCCCAGTGTGACGGTGCCGGATTTGGGTTTCAGCATGCCGGAAATGGCGCGCATGGTGGTGGTCTTGCCGGCGCCGTTCGAGCCGATCAGGGTCACCAGCTTGCCCTTCGGGACTTCAAGCGAAATGCCGTGCAGGACTTCGACTTTGCCGTAGGCGGCGTGCAGATTATGAATGGTCAGCATGGTCTTCCTCTCAGTGCGCCGCGGGGCTCAGGGTGTCGGCGCTGCCGCCCAGGTAGGCTTCGATCACTTTCGGATCGCTCTGGACAAGCGCGGGTGCGCCTTCGGCGATCTTCTGGCCGAAGTCCAGCACCGTCACCACGTCCGACAGGGCCATCACGACGTCCATGTGGTGCTCGATCAGGATGATGGTGATGCCGTGGTCGCGGATCTTGCGGATGATGGCCATCAGCTCCTTGATGTCGGGCGCCGTCAGGCCCGCCGCCGGTTCGTCGAGCAGCAGCAGGCGCGGATTGAGGCCCAGCGCGCGGCCGATTTCCAGCAGCCGCTGCTTGCCATACGGCAGATTGCGCGCCTCTTCGTTGGCCAGGTCGGCCAGGCCGACGAATTCGAGGATGCTGGCGGCCCGCTCGCGCGCCAGGCGCTCTTCGCGCTTGTAGCGCGGCGTATGCAGCATCACGTCCAGCATCGTCGACTTGAAGGTGTTGTGCAAGCCCACCAGCACGTTTTCGGTGGCCGTCATCTCGCCGAAGAGCTGCACGTTCTGGAAGGTGCGCGCCACGCCGCCCAGGGCGATTTCGGACGGCGTGCGGCCGGAAATGACGGCGCCGGCAAATTCCACCTTGCCCGCCGTCGGCTTGTAGATCCCGGTCAGCACATTCATCATCGTGCTCTTGCCCGAGCCGTTCGGCCCGATCAAGCCGTGCACTGAGCCTTGTGTGACGTTCAAGTCCACCTGGTTCAGCGCCTTCAGGCCGCCGAACTGCATCAGCGCCTGCTCCACGCGCAGCAGCGTTTCGCCGCGCTGGCCGCCCTGGGCGTGGTCAAAAGGCGCCACGCCGTGCGAGGCCACCGCCTGCACATGGCGCCGGCCCTTGCCCACGAAACTCATCAGGAAGCCGACGATGCCATCCTGCAGGTAATACACGACAAACAGGGTCATCAGGCCGAAAATGGTCAGGCGCCAGTCGATCATATTGTCCAGTCTATAGGAATACGCGGCCAGGCCGATGGTGGCGACCAGCGGCACGAGCACGCCGCGCACCGTGGAGCGCTTCTTGGCCAGCATGAAGGCGGAACCGATCACGCCCAGCACGGCGGCAGCCACGGCGATCTTGCGGAACAACTCGATGTCCGCCAGCAGGCTGGGGAGCATGACGACGATCAGGGCGCCGAGCAAGGCGCCCGAGCGCGTCTTGCGCCCGCCCATGATGACGGCCAGCAGGAACAGAATGGTCAGCTCGAAGTTGTAGGTATTGGGAGAAATATATTCTTCCGAATACGCATACAGGCTGCCGGCCAGGCCCGCGAAGCCGGCGCTGATGACAAACGCATACACTTTATAGCGATACACGGACACGCCCATGCAGTCCGAGGCGATGGGGCTGTCGCGCAATGCTTCAAACGCCCGCCCCAGGTTCGACTTCAGGATGCGGTGCACGACCACCAGCGAGATCACCATCAGCGCGGCGACCATGTAGTAGTACTCCACCTCGCTCAATCTGTGGCCGAACAGGACGGGTTTGTGGATCTTGATGCCCATCGGCCCTTCCGTCAGGAAGCTCATTTCATTGATCAGGATTTGTATGATGGTGCCGAAAGCCAGGGTCACCATGGCCAGGTACGGCCCCGTCACGCGCAGGGCCGGCAAGGCCAGGATGGCGCCGAAGACGGCCGCGCCCACGATGCTGGCGGGAATGGCCAGCCAGAACGACAGGCCCAGCTTGAACACCAGCACGCCCGTGGCATACGAGCCGATGCCGAACAGGCCCGCGTGGCCCAGCGACACCTGCCCCGTGTAGCCGACGACGATATCGAGGCCGAACAGCAGGATGGCGTAGATCAGGATGGTCTCGGCCAGGTGGATGTAATACGGATTCGGGATGACAATCGGGAACAGCACGAGCGCGGCCAGGCCCGCCGCGCAGAGCGCCAGCATGGTGAATTTCTTGTTCATGTGATCCTCAGACTTTCTTGATCGCGGCTTTGCCGAACAGGCCGGACGGCTTGACGGCCAGCACCAGCAGCAGCAACAGCAGCCCTGGCACTTCCTTGTAGCCGGTGGAAATGTAATAGCCGGTGGTGGTCTCGGCGATGCCCAGGATCAGGCCGCCGACGATGGCGCCCACGCCCGAGGTCAGCCCGCCGATGATGGCCACCGCGAACGCCTTCAAGCCCAGCGAGGCGCCCATGGTGGCGCCGGTCAGGGTCAACGGCGCCACCAGCACGCCCGCGAAGGCGGCCGTGGCCGACGACAGCGCATACGAAAAGGTGATCACCATACCCGTGTTGATGCCCATCAGGCCGGCCGCGTCGCGGTCATTTGCCGTCGCCACCACGGCCTTGCCGTAGATCGACTTGCGGTTGAACAGCTCGACGGCCAGCATGATGGCCAGCGCGCCGACGATGACGGCCACCTGCATCGGCTGCACATTGGCGCCCAGCACCTTGAACGGTGCGGCGCTGAGCGGCGACGGGAAGGTCAGGTCGTCCTTGCCCCAGATGTTTTCCGCCACGTTTTTAAAGATGATGGCCAGCGCGATGGTCGACATGATCCAGCCGAATTCGGACTTGATCTTGATGGCGGGCCGCACGCCTATCCATTCGACGAACACGCCCTGCAAGGCGCCGAAGGCGATGACGATGGGGACCATCAGCAAATAGCTCATGTAAGGGCCGCCGTGGATGGTGCCCACCAGCGACAGGCCCACCAGCGCGCCCAGCATCAGGGACTCGCCCTGGCCGAAATTGAGGGTGCCGGAAGTGGCGAAGGTCAGCTGATAGCCGAAGGCGATGACGGCATAGATCATGCCCAGCGCGACGCCGCTGAAGACAAGCTGCAGGAAGATTTCCATGGTGTTCCCCGGAAGACGGAAGATGAAAAAATGGCCAGTCCTGATTCCTCAAGGCTGGCCATTGCGCGGCTAGATACTGGGAATTAGCCGGACTTATTTGGCGAGGACGACCTTGCCGTCCTTGACTTCGCCAAACACGGTCAGCTCGGCCGTGATGGCTTCATGGTTGGTCTTGCTGAACGGTTTGTTGTAGGTCGTCACGGCGCCTTCCACCTTCTCCGTCAGGTTTTCCAGCGCGGCGCGCACTTTCGGGCCATCCGTGCCGCCCGCCTGCTTGAAGGCCGCAGCCAGCAGGTAGATGGAATCGTAGCCTTGCGCAGCCGAGACGGCCGACGGCATGCGTCCGCCCGACGGCTTGTAGGCAGCCACATAGGCGTCGATGAAGGCCTTGCGCTTCGGCGTGCTGGCATCCTGGATGAAGGTTTGCGGCATGCGCGTGCCATTGCCGTTCTTGCCGGCGTTGTCGATGAAGTTACCCATGGCCAGGGTCCAGCTGCCGATCAGCGGCACTTTCCAGCCCAGTTTTTCCATGCCGTTGGCGATCTGCGCCAGTTCCGGGCCGATACCGTAGGTCAGCACCACTTCCGCGCCGGCCTGCTTGGCTTTCAGCAGCTGGGCCGTCATGTCGACGTCCTTGATATTGTATTTTTCAATGGCGACGGGCTTGACGCCCTTCTTTTCCAGCGCCTTTTCCAGGTCTTCGCGGCCCAGCTGGCCATAGTTGGTCGAGTCGGCCAGGATCGCCACTTTCTTGAACTTGCGGTTCTCGATCGCCTCATGCACGATCATGCCGGACTGGATGGTGTCATTGGCCGCATTGCGGAAGATATAGTTTTCCGGCTGGTCGGCGAACTGCTTGGTGACGATGGAGCCCGTCGCCACATTGTTCATGACGGGAATCTTGGCTTCCTGATAGAAGCGTTGCGAGGCCAGCGCCACGCCCGTGTTGATGTAGCCGACGGTGGCGGCGACTTTTTCCTTGTTGATCAATTCCTGGGCGATTTGCACGCCGCGCTCGTTCTTCGCTTCGTCGTCGCGCTCGATCAGCAGCAGGGAACGGCCCAGTACGCCGCCTTTGGCATTGATTTCAGCGACGGCCAGCTTGACGCCGTCGCGCATCGACACGCCCATCGGCGCGGAGCCGCCCGTGAACGGACCGGACACGCCGATCTTGATGGGTTCGGCTGCGAAAGCGGATTGAGAGAAACCCAGCACCAGGCTTGCAACGAGCAATTTCTGTTTGAAATTCATTTGTCATCTCCTTTAATACAACATTTTTTTTATAGTCGTACGCTGGATAACCTCCCCATCGATAAAACATTGTAGGTGAGTAATCTGGCAGCAGCAACAGATACATATGACGCGTCGCAGCATGCGCAAAAGACCAGATTGCTTGCCCGATGTCAGCTTTTTGTAAGGAAAATATGGAGCAAATTGGCGCGCCTGCGTCATCGGACACCAAGCCAGTGGCAAAACACGACAGGCAAGCAGGCGAGCTCGGTGATTCACCAAGCCACTGATCTGGCGCAATATTGGCACTCTCCAGCATGCTAAGGTCGGCCATGCCAGCGCGTGCGCGCCGGCCCAATCAGCCACTGCTACCGCATGGAGGCCATATGCAGCGCCCGCAGAACTCGTCCGTTTCCACCCTGCTTCTTTGCGCCACCGCCAGCTTGCTGCTGGCCGGCTGCGCCAGCAACCTGGCGCCCGTGCGCACCTTTGCCGAGCAGACGCAAAAGATGTCGCAGCACTTCGACCCCATGCTGGCAGGCGGCGTCCACAGCTGCATGGACAAGGCCATGCGCAAGCGTTTGATTCTGGCCGAGCGTTTCGATGCGCAAGCCAGTGAGCAGGCGGGGCGCGCCGATTGCGCCGCGATCGCGCAGGCCAGCGCGTCGATCGCCAGCCTGAACGACGTCCTGCTGCGCTATGCGCAAACCATGGCGGCGCTGGCCGATGACAAGCTGCCCGTCTACCAGGAAGAGATTGGCGGACTCGGCGATGCGCTGGGCGGCCTGGCACAGCCGGGCGACGGCGCCCCCCTGCTCGATGCGAACAAGCTGTCCAAGGTCGTCAAATTGAGCGAACACCTGAGCCGCCTGGCCACGCAGCGCGTACAGAAATCGGCCTTGCGCGAATTGCTCGACGAGCAGGAAGCCGTCGATATCGTCAGCAATGCGCTCAAGGAGTATGCCCAGCGCAGCTACCGCGCCGGCTTGCAGGATGAATTGCGCGACCTCGACCTGCTGCGCGGCGCCGTCGACAAGGCCGCGCCGCGCGAACCGCTGGCCGCCAACTACATCCGCACGCGATTGCACCTGGAAGGGCGGCAATTGCAGGAAAGGGAAAAGATCGTCGCCGCGTATGTCGCCGCCGTCGACGCGCTGCAAGCCAGCGTGGCCGCGCTGCGGGACAATCTCGATCGCCTGCAGGCGCCCGAACTGGAGCGGCAACTGGCGCAGTTTTCACGCCAGGTCGCCACGCTGCAAAAACAGGCTGTTTTCTATGGTCCCGCCCGCTGGTAAGCGGCGCGCACACTGGAGTATCCCATGGCCCCACTGACCGAACTGACGAAAGACCAAAGCTACGCCATCGCCGACAGCCTGGCGCAAGCGTCAAGCCTGGTGCTGGAATTGCGCATCCGTGAACGCGAGGCGCTGACGCCGGACGAGCGCGCGCTGCTGGAGCAATATGAAAACCACCTGGACCAGATGGTGGCCCTGTTTCGCGCGTATGGCATTTACCTGACGGCCGAAGGCGCCGAACAGGCGCGCGGCGATATCGAGGGCGCCATCGCGAAGGGCAAGCTGCAGCTCAGGCGCATCGCCGACGTGAAAGCCGCCATCGCCGCGGCGGCCAGGCTGGTCGACCTGGGCGCAGCCATCCTGTCGCGCGACCCGTTCGCCATCGGCGAGGCGGCGGCCAGCCTGCGGACCAGGCCGAAGAAGGAAGCAGCGGCCTGATTCAGGGTTCGGGCGGGCGATGGCCCATGGCGTGCGTCGCCATCTTCAGGTACAGCTTGCCCTGCTCCTCATTGTGCGCATAGCCCATTTGCCCTTCGCTCAGGGCCACGGATTTCTGCTGCAGCGCTTCCGGGTAGTTCAGTTCGCAGGCCGCATCGAGCCAGTAACGCGCCTGCGCCGCATCGGTGGCCAACAGCAGGTTCGCCACGATGAACATGGCCGGCGCCACGCCGCGCCGCGCGGCCAGCTCCAGCTGCCGCAGCGCAGCGGCGCTGTCCTGCGGCCCGCCCATGCCGTTTTTCAGCATCAGGCCCAGGTAATAGGCGGCAGGACCGCTGCCCTGCCCCGCCGCCTGTTCGAACAGCGCGCGCGCCTGTGGCTGGGACGCTGTCCCGGCGCGCATCAAGACCTTGGCCTCGAACGTGACGTCCGGCTCTGCCGATGCCAGCGGCGATGCGCCCAAGGCGATGGCAAGCAACAATGCCTTCATTTCGACAGATCGATCTGGTACAGCGCAAAACCCTTGCCCGCGCCATCATCGGCCTTCAGCTGCGTCACATTGCCGATGCCGGTCGCTTGCGCCAGCGCGATCATGTGCGGCGCCGAGTGGAACACCACCGGGCCTTTCGTGGCAGCCTTGGCGAAGCGCCAGCTGCGCGCCGAACCGTTTTTCGCGCGCGTCAGGTTTTTCTGCTGCGTGACGTAGGCGATCAGGAGTTCGCGGTTGTTGTCGGGCGAGGCCACCACCGTCTTGCTGCCGTCGAGGCCAGGGAAATTGCCGCCGCCGCTGGCGCGGTAGTTATTCGTCGCTATCAAAAATTCCTGGCTGGCGTCCATCGGCTTGCCCTTGTACGTCAACCCCTTGATGCGCTGGCCCGGCGGCTGCGTGACGTCAATCTGGTAGCGCACGTCGGCGCTGGTGAGCGTATCGAAGTTGTAGCTCGGGTGCGCCGTGTTGACCAGTTCCTGTGGCTCGGCCTTGTGCGGGTCGATGGTATTGAAGCGCCGCGCCGACTGTTCCAGCCAGGCTTTCAGTTCCGCGCCATTCATCTTTACGCCATATAGCGCGTTCGGATACAAATACAGATCGGCCGCGTTGTTCAATGCCACATTGCCCGCCTTGACGTCCGTGTAGTCGGACACGCCGGCCGAGCCGCTCTTGAACGGCGACGACATCGACAGCACGGGCAAGTGCGCGTACTGCGGCAGGTTCGCCTTGACATACGCGGCCAGGTAGCCCGCTTGCGCCTGGTTCACCACCTCGATGGCGCTGACGTCGCCCACGTCGGCGAAATACGTCGACATGCGGAAATCGGTGGCACCCACGGGCGTCTGCACGTAGGCGATCGTCGCCGCATGCTCCTCGGCCACCAGCCTGGCGATGGCAGCGTCGGGCGCCACATAGCTTTTATCCGCGTTCTGGATGCCGCGCGCTTCCACCGTGGTGGCGCTCTTGTCGACGGTCCACTGCTTGCCGTCGTGGCGCAGGGAGAGGCCGATCACGCCCAGGTGCTTGCCCCACAAATTGGCCATCACGGTAGGCACGCCGTTGACCAGCCCTTTGACTTTGTCGACGCCGGGCAGATTGAACTGCGGCACCGTGCTGGCAGCGTTCGGGAACAGCTGGTGCGAGTGGCCGATCAGCATGGCGTCCACGCCCGGCACTTGCGACAGGTAGTAATTGCCGTTTTCCATGGTGGGCGAATACGGGCTGTCATCGAGGCCGCCGTGCGAAATCGCTACCACCAGCTCCGCGCCCCTGGCGCGCATTTCGGGGATGAATTTTTCCGCCGTCTCGCGCACGCCCTGCGTGTAGACGCGCCCTTCCAGCCAGCGCTTGTCCCAGGCCATGATGGTGGGCGGCGCAAAGCTGATGATGCCCACCTTCACGCTGCTGGTCACCGGTTTGCCATCGGGTCCGGCCGCCGTGATCTGCTTGTCGATGATGTGGTACGGCGCAAACAGGGGCTTGCCCGTCTTGACGCTGTAGACATTGGCCAGCACTTGCGGGAACGCGGGGCCGGCGCAGCGCGGTTTGGCCGCGTCGACGCTGTCGACATCAAACTGGTTGCCCGTCACCTGGCTCAAAAAGGCCAGGCCGTAGTTGAATTCATGGTTGCCGATGCCGCCGCCATCGACCTTCAGCAGATTCATGGCCTTGTAGATGGCCAGGGTCTGGTCGCAGGCCAGCGGTTTTACCAATGCCTGGTAGTCGGCCAGCGCCGTGCCCTGGATGGTGTCGCCATTGTCGAGCAACAGGTTGTTCGGGAACTCGGCACGTGCCTGGGCGATCAGCGCCGCCGTGCGTTCCAGGCCGATCGACGGTTCCGCCTGCAGCTTGTAGTAATCATAACTGAGCACATTCGCGTGCAAGTCCGTCGTCTCCAGCAGGGCCAGCGTGGCGCTGCTGCCCGCTGGCGCGGCCGATGGGACCAGGGCAGGCCCGGTGGTGACGGGCGGCAAGGCGCCGCAGCCGGCCAGCAGCAGCGGTAACAGGGCAAGACGGGGAAGTTGGCGCAGCGGATGGCACATGAGATGTTCCTGTGGAAAGACAATATCGCCAGCATCATACGCAGCACGCCAGCCATCTTCAAGGCAAAAATATTGTCGCAAATACAGCAAAATGACGATTTTATTGTCTCGTGCAACAGCAATTGCGCCGCAGCGGCAGCGGAAACCGGCCGCGCTCGCGTATAATTCAAGGTTTGATTTCACCATAGAAGACCAGAACATTATGGAAGCCGAACGCATCAATATCATCTCCGCCCTGCTCAACGACCTGACGGTCCGCGAAGCCGAACTTCGGAGGTATCTTTGACTTCGCTGTCAAGTCGGAGAAACTAGAGCAAGTCAACGAAGAGCTGGAAGATCCGACCGTCTGGGACGATCCGAAGCGCGCCCAGGACCTCGGTAAAGAGAAGAAGGCGCTGGAAGCGATCGTCTTCACGCTAACCAAGGCCAATGCCGACCTGCGCGACACCCGCGACCTGTTCGACATGGCGCGCGAAGAAGGCGACGACGAGACGCTCGAAGCGATCGAGCAGGACGTGCAGGAAATCCGCAAGGTCATCGAAAGCATGGAATTCCGCCGGATGTTCAACAATCCGATGGATCCGAACAACTGCTTCATCGACATCCAGGCCGGCGCCGGCGGTACGGAAGCCCAGGACTGGGCTTCGATGCTGCTGCGCCAGTACCTGCGCTATTGCGAACGCAAGGGTTTTAAAGTTGAGATCCTCGAGCAGTCCGACGGCGAGGTCGCCGGCATCAAGACGGCCACCCTGAAGGTCGAGGGCGATCACGCCTACGGCTTCCTGCGCACGGAGACGGGCGTGCACCGCCTGGTGCGCAAGTCGCCATTCGACTCGGCCAACGGCCGCCACACCTCGTTTACGTCGCTGTTCGTGTATCCCGAAGTCGACGATTCGATCGAAATCGACGTCAACCCGGCCGATATCCGCGTCGATACCTACCGCGCGTCGGGCGCCGGCGGTCAGCACATCAACAAAACCGACTCCGCCGTCCGCATGACCCATGCGCCGACCGGCATCGTGGTGCAGTGCCAGAACGACCGTTCGCAGCACCGCAACCGCGCCGAAGCGATGGAAATGCTGAAAGCCAAACTGTACGAACATGAACTGCGCAAGCGCATGAGCGAGCAGCAAAAGCTGGAAGACTCGAAAACGGACGTGGGCTGGGGTCACCAGATCCGCTCCTACGTGCTGGACCAGTCCCGCATCAAGGACTTGCGCACCGGTTTCGAGACGGGCAATACCAAGGGCGTGCTCGATGGCGACATCGACGAGTTCATTTCCGCCTCGCTCAAGCAAGGCGTATAAGGATGAACGCATCCGCTCCAGCGCTGGCGCAGCGCGCCTTCCTGTTCGACATGGATGGCACGATCGTCGACAACATGGCCTTCCACACGACATCGTGGCTGGCGTTCTTTGAACGCCACGGCCATGCGCTGGATGCGGACGCCTTTTTCCGCGACACGGCAGGACGGCAGGGACACGAAATCATCGCCCAATACCTGGGCGCGGACGCCGACCACGTCACCCTGCTGGCTGAAAAGGAAGTCGTCTACCGCGAACTGTATGGCCCGCACCTGGCGACAGTCGCCGGTTTCGAACAGCTGATCACCAGCGCGCGCCAGGCTGGCGTCGGGCTGGTGGTGGGCACGGCCGCGCCGGACGAGAACATCGCGTTCACGCTCGACGGCCTGGACCTGCGGCACCGCTTCGACGCCATCGTCGGCGCCGCCGACGTGGAACGGGGCAAGCCGCACCCGGACGTTTTCCTGAAAGGCGCGCTGCTGGCCGGCGCGCTGCCGCACAATTGCATCGTCTTTGAAGACGCGCCCCTGGGCGTGGAAGCGGCGCGCCGTGCCGGCATGCGCGTCGTGGTACTCACCACCACCCTGCCGGCCGAAGCGTTTGCCGCCTTCGACAACGTGATTGCCATCGTGCCGGATTTCTCCGCACTCGACGTCGACGCACTGTTTGCCAGCGTGGCGCCAGCGCTGGCACCACATCATCAATAATCACCAACGAAGAACACCATGACTACGGATATCCAAGAACAAGCCGCCGCCCCCGATGAAAACAAGATCATCGCCGAGCGCCGCGTCAAGCTGGCCGCACTGCGCGAACAAGGCATCGCCTTCCCGAACGATTTCCGCCCCGAGCACAAGGCGGCCGATCTGCACGCGCAATACGGCAGCAAGACGCGCGAAGAGCTGGAAGCCGAACCTGTCACCGTGGTGCTGGCCGGCCGCATGATGCTCAAGCGCGAAGCGGGCAAGAAAGCCGCTTTCGCCACCCTGCAAGACGCTTCCGGCCCGAAAGCCGACGGCCGCATCCAGATCTACGCCACCCTGGACCTCACCGGCGAAGCGGCCATGGCCGCCCTGCACCACTATGACCTGGGCGATATCCTGGGCGTGACGGGCACGCTGTTCAAGACCAAGACGGACGAACTGACCATCAAGGTCACGCAACTGCGCCTGATCACCAAGTCGCTGCGCCCGCTGCCGGACAAATTCCACGGCCTGGCCGACCAGGAAACCAAGTACCGCCAGCGCTACGTCGACCTGATCATGAACGAAGAGACGCGCCGCACCTTCAAGGCACGTACCGCCGCCATCTCGTCGATCCGCCGCTTCATGGAAAAGAACGAGTTCATGGAAGTGGAAACGCCGATGCTGCACACCATCCCGGGCGGCGCGGCGGCAAAGCCATTCATCACGCACCACAATGCGCTGGACATGCAGATGTTCCTGCGTATCGCGCCCGAGCTGTACCTGAAGCGCCTGGTCGTGGGCGGCTTTGACCGCGTGTTCGAGATCAACCGCAACTTCCGCAACGAAGGCGTGTCGATCCGTCACAACCCGGAATTTACGATGATGGAATTCTACGCGGCCTACACCGACTACAAATGGCTGATGGATTTTACCGAAGCCGTCATCCGCCAGGCCGCCATCGACGCGCACGGCACAGCCACCCTGACCTACGGCGGCCGCGAACTCGATCTGGCCAAGCCGTTCCACCGCCTGACCATCGTCGAAGCGATCAACAAGTACGCGCCGGGCTACACGCCGGAGCAGTTGAACGATGCGGAATTCATCAAGGAAGAGCTGAAGAAATTCGGCGTCAAGCCGTTCGCCACGGCCGGCCTGGGCGCGCTGCAACTGGCGCTGTTCGAAGAGACGGCGGAAGCGCAGCTGTGGGAACCGACCTACATCATCGACTACCCTGTTGAAGTGTCGCCACTGGCGCGCGCTTCCGACACGGTGGCCGGCATCACCGAACGTTTTGAACTGTTCATGGTGGGCCGCGAGATCGCCAACGGCTTCTCCGAGTTGAACGATGCGGAAGACCAGTCGGCCCGCTTCCTGGCGCAAGTCGCCGCCAAGGACGCAGGCGATGAAGAGGCGATGTTCTACGACGCCGATTACATCCGCGCGCTGGAATACGGCATGCCGCCAGCCGGCGGCTGCGGCATCGGCATCGACCGCCTGATGATGATCATCACGGATTCGCCGAACATCCGCGACGTCCTGCTGTTCCCGCATTTACGCCGCGAAGACTAATCGCGGACGCAAACCAATAAAACGCCGCCTGATTTTGCGATCAGGCGGCTTTTTTACGTCTGCCGCAGGCCGTCAATCAGCCAGGGTCACGCGCTGGTGGCTGCGGCTGGCCTGCTGCGCCGCCAATGCCGTGGCCAGCGCGCGCGTGCCGTCGTCGCCCGTGGCGGCCGGCTGCCCTTCGCCGCGCATGGCGCGCTGGAAGGCGCGCACCGAGCGCACGTACAGGTTTTCATGCTCGACGGGGATGTCGATGCTGCCGCCGTCGCGCGTCAGGCAGATGCTGCCAACGGGGCGCTGCGTCATGACGCCGGTGGCGAAGATGGTGCCTTTGCTGCCGATGATTTCCACGCCGGACAGCGAATGCGGCGCGTTGTATGCGTCGTGTACCTGCACCAGGGTACCGTTGTCGAACTCGATGACGGCCATCAGGCCTTCCTCCAGCCCGGCCACCGTCATGCCGCCGCTGGTGGCGCAGGCCGTGACGTGGCGCGGCTCCGAATCGAGCAGGAAGCGCAAGGTGTCGACGTCGTGCACGAACATGTCGAGCGTGACGCCGCCCGACTCCGGCGCGTCCAGGCGCCAGCCGCGCAGGTGCTGCGGCAGGTTGTTCGCGTGCAGCACGCGGCAATACAGGGGCTGGCCGATCTCGCCCGCGCGTATCAGTTCGCGCACCTTGCCGTGGCTGGCGGCGTTGCGCAGGTGATGGTTAATCCCCAGCACCACGCCCGCTTCGGCGCAGCCGTCGACCATGCGGCGGGCGTCCTCCAGGTTCAGCGCCAGCGGCTTTTCGCACAGCACGTGCTTGCCGGCGCGCGCCGCCTGCAAGGTTTGCGACATATGCCATTCGTTGGTGGTGCTGATGTACACGGCGTCCGCGCCCGGATGCGCGAGCGCCGCATCGAGGTCGGTATAGCTGGCGGCGATGCCGAATTGCGCGGCAAAGGCGGCGCCGCGCGCAGCGTCCCGGCTGACCACGGCCAGCACTTCCGCATCGCCCTGCTGGCCGATTGCGTCGACCATCCATTCGCGCGCCACGGTGCTGGCGCCGACCAAAATCCATCCGATCTTCTTCATTCGATTCTCCCGTTAAAAAGTGTGGCGCAGGCCGAGGTTCCAGGCCCGGTTGCCGGTACCGTTGTCGGTGGCGTTGCCTACCAGGTAGGCGGCGCCGTTGCGGTTGTCGATATGCGCATAGGCCGCATACAAGGTGCTGCGCTTCGACAGCGCATACGTGTAGCCGATGCCGATCTGCGCAGCGTCGCCGTTGGCGGCGCGCCGGTCGTCGCGCCGCACGTACGAGAACAACACGCGGTGCGGGCCAAAAGGCACGGTGGCGCCCAGCATCAGGTCCGCGCTGTCGACCGTGGTGGCGGCGCCCGCCGTGCTCTTGCTGACGGCCACGGCGCCATGCGCCTTGACCACGCCGAAGTCCCAGGTGGCCCCCAGCACCGTGTTCCTCGCCGTCCCCGCCACCAGCGCGCTTGACAGGGTATTGGCGTCCTGGTGCGCCATGCGCAGGTACAGCGGCCCGCTGGCATAGGTGGCCGCCGCGCCGGCGTAGCGCCTGGCCGAGGCGTCGCCCGGCACTTCGCCGAAGCCGTATGCCAGTTCGCCGGAGAGGCCCCCGCGCACGGGTGAGCTGTAGGTGATGCTGTTGTCGACCCGGCTGATGTATCCGGCCGTAAAGACATTGCTCATCCTGCCCGCAAACCCCAGGTAAAACGGGTCCAGCGCGCCCAGGCTGCTATCGATGAAGGTGTACTGGCGGCCCAGGCGCAGCTTGCCCGCCGCGCCGGCGAGGCCGACGAAGGCCTGGCGCCCGAACAGCAGGCCGCCCTGGGCCGAAGCGCCCGTGTCGGCCAGGATGCCCGCATCCATCGTAAAGATCGCCGTCATGCCGCCGCCCAGGTCTTCGCTGCCTTTGAAACCGAGCCGCGAACCGTTGGCGATGCCGCTGGTCACCTTGAGCACCCTGCCGCCGGCGCCGCCGCTCTCGGACACCACGCCCAGGTCCGCGATGCCGTACATGGTCACGTTCGACTGCGCCGAGCACAGGCCGCCGCAGGCGCCCGCGCCGATGATCATTGCTCCTACTACCTTGTTCTTCATGTCTTGCCCTGTCTGTCTTTTGATGGAAACTGCGCCTAGCTCACCAGGTGGCGCGGACGCTCGCCGCGCAGGCCGGCCAGCAGGTTGTCCACCGCCTGCTGCGCCATGGCGTAGCGCGTTTCGTGCGTGGCCGAGCCGATATGCGGCAGCGCCACCACATTGGCCATGCCCGGCAGCGGATTGTCCGGCGCCAGCGGTTCGCGCTCGAACACGTCGAGACCGGCGCCGTGGATGGTGCCCTGCTGCAGCGCCTCGATCAGCGCCGCCTCGTCGACGATGCGCCCGCGCGAACCGTTGATGAAGATGGCGCCGGGGCGCATCAGCGCGAACTCGCGACGGCCTATCATGCGCTCCGTCTGCGCCGTCAGCGGCAGCACCACGCAGACGAAATCCGACTTGGCCAGCAAGTGATCGAGCGCCACCTGGCGCGCACCCAGCGCCGCGTCCACCTCGGGCACCGCCTCGCCATTCACGTACAGCACCTGCATGCCGAAGCCCAGCGCGGCGCGGCGGGCGACGGCGCGGCCGATGCGGCCCATGCCCAGCATGCCGATGGTCTTGCCGTGCACGTTGACGCCATACTGGCTTTCGCCCACGCTGCGCGTCCAGCGCCCCGCCTTGACGAATTCGGCCAGTTCGACGACGCGCCGCGCGCTGGCGAGTATCAGCGCGAAGATCGTGTCGGCTGTCGTTTCCGTCAGCACGTCCGGTGTATTGGCCAGCAGGATGCCCCGTTCGCGCAGGTAATCGACGTCGAACTGGTCAACGCCCACCGAAATGGTGGAAATGATGTGCAGGTCCAAGGCCGGGTCCAGCAGTGCACGGTCCAGGCGCACGCTGGCGCCCAGCAAGCCGTGCGCGCCGCGGATGGCGTCGGCGAACGCGGCGCGGTTGCCCGCATCGATCGCCTCGAAGTACGTCACCTCGCATTCGGCGCGCAGGCGCGCCAGCAAAGGTTCGGCCAGTTTTTTATAGACAACCACATGTTTTTTCACGCGTATTTCTCCTGTTCGGTTCAAGATTGGACCAGCGCGTCGAGCTGGGCGCGGGTTGGCAAGCCTTCCATGTCGCCGGCCACCTGGATGGCGAAGGCGCCGACCCGGTTGCCGCGCCGTACGGCCTGCGCCAGCGGCAAGCCTTCCAGCAAGGCGCTGACCAGGCCAGCCGCGAAGCCATCGCCGGCACCCACCGTGTCGACCACATTGGCCACGCGCTCGCCCGGCACCACGCCGCTGTCGCCATCGGCCGTGCGGTAATACGCGCCCTCGGCGCCCAGCTTGATGACCACCAGCCGCGCGCCCTGTTGCAAATAAAAGCCGGCGATGTCGTGCGGCAGCTCGTGGCCGGTGAGGATTTTTCCTTCGCCCAGGCCGGGCAGCACCCAGTCCGCCTTGCAGGCGAGCCGGTTGACCTGTTCGACCATGACGGCTTGCGAGGGCCACAGCGTGGGCCGCAGGTTCGGGTCGAACGACACGGTGCGGCCATGCTCGCGCATGAAGTCGATGGCCTGGCCGGCGAACGCCAGGCTGGTCTCGGACAGCGCCGCCGCCACGCCCGTGGCGTGCAGATGGCGCGCGGACAGAAAATAGGCGGGGTCGAAGTGCTCGGGCGCCAGCCGGCTGGCGGCGGAACCCTTGCGGAAGTATTCGACCATCGGGTCGGCGCCATTTTCAGCCCGGGCCTTGAGCTGAAAGGCGCTGGTCTGGCCGGCGACGATGACGACCCGGCTGCAATCGACACCCTCGGCCTGCACGCTGGCGCGGATGAAGCGGCCGAACGAATCGTCGCCCACCCGGCTCAGCCAGCCGACCTTCAAGCCCAGGCGTGCCAGGCCGATGGCGACATTCGTCTCGGCGCCGGCCAGGCGGCGCGTAAAGTGCGCCACGGCCGCCAGGTCGCCCGTTTCCTCGGCAACGAACATCGCCATCGCTTCGCCGTAGGTGACGACGTCGAGCGCGTGCCCCCCTTGAATTTCCTTTTGGCGCAGTTCTTGTTCCATCATGCAGCCTCCAGCATCTGGATGTAGCGGCCCGTTTCGGCCACCAGGTCGACGCCTTCGAGCGGGAATTCGATGGCCCGCTGCACGCCCGGCGCGAAGTGCGCGAAGACGGCGCGCCAGGTGGGATCGGCCTCGGAAACGGCGCACGCCGACAGCCGGCCCGCGTCCTCCAGGACGGCCTTGCAGTGCACATAGCGCACGTACGGCGCCAGCAGGCGCGCCGCCTGCTGCGCGTCCTCGCCCACCCAGCGCCAGTTGCCGATGTCGAAGGTCAGCCCCACCGGCAGCCCGGCTTCGCGCGCCGCCGCCAGGAAGCGCGCCAGCGCCGCCAGCGCGCCGCCATGGGCCGTCTGGTCGTTTTCCACCAGCAGCGCCACGGGCGCCGCCGCCAGTTGGGCCTTCAAGTCCGCCAGTTCCGGCGCGGCCGGGTAGTGGCCCAGCGACACCTTCAGATAGCGCGCCCCCAGGCGCGCCGCCTCGTCCAGCATCTGCTGCAGCAGTTCGTGCCGCGGCAGCCCGTCCGTGCCCCACAATTCGATGGGCGTGGAATACACCGAGTACAGGCCGCGCGCGGCCACCGCCGCGCCCATGCGCGCCAGGTCCGGCAAGTCGGAGGTAAACAGTTCGCGGCGGATCTCGATGCCGGCGCCGCCCGCATCGGCCACCACGTCGATGAAATGGCTTTGCCCCAGCTGCCTTACCCTGCTTGCGCCATAGGCCGACGCCGCCACCAGGACGGGGCTCATTTGATCGCTCCCGCGCCGACGAACTGGCGCGCTTCGGGCGTTTGCGGGTTGCTGAAAAACGCTTCCGACGGTCCGCTTTCCCACACCAATCCCTGGTGCATGAAGACGGTGACGTCGGCCATGCGCCGCGCGAACTCCATCTCGTGCGTCACCAGCAGCATCGTCATGCCGGCCTGCGCCAGCTCTTCCATCACCTTCAGCACTTCCTGCGTCAGTTCCGGGTCGAGCGCCGACGTGACTTCGTCGAACAGCATCACCTGCGGTTCCATCGCCAGCGAACGGGCGATCGCCACGCGCTGCTGCTGGCCGCCCGACAGCTGCTCGGGATAGGCCTCGCGCTTGTGGTCCAGGCCCACCTGCTTGAGCACGCGCAGCGCCGTGGCGCGGCCCTGCGCGTCGGGCACCTTCTTGACGATGCGCGGCGCCAGCATGACGTTCTCTTCCACCGTCAGGTGGGGGAACAGGTTGTAGCTCTGGAAGACCATGCCGACATCCTTGCGCAAGTCGAGCAGATGCTCCTGGCGCGCCGTCAGCGTATGGCCTGCCACGACGATGCTGCCGCTGTCGATGGTTTCCAGGCCGTTGATACAGCGCAGCATGGTGCTCTTGCCGGAGCCGCTGCGGCCGATCACGGCGATCACCTGGCCCCGCTCGACGGCGAACGAAACGCCCTTGAGCACATGATTGGCGCCGAAGCTCTTGCTGATATTGTCGATTTCAACGATGGGCATGGAATTTCCTTTCCAGTGAATGGCTGTAGCGCGACAGCGGATAGCACATCGCGAAGTAGATCAGGGCGACGACGGGGAAGACGATGAAAGGCAGGAAGGTCGCGTTGCTGACCAGCTGCCCTGCGCGCGTCAGTTCCACCACGCCGATGATCGAGGTGATCGAGGTATTCTTGATGATCTGCACCATGAAGCCCACCGTCGGCGGCAGCGAATGGCGCAGCGCCTGCGGCAGGATGACGTAGCGCAGCTGCTGGTAGCGGTTCAGCGCCAGCGCGGCCGATGCTTCCCACTGCTGCCGCTGCACGCCTTCGATGCAGCCGCGCCAGATCTCGCCCAGGTAGGCGCTGGCAAAGATCGTCATCGCCGCGCCGGCCGCGACGATCGGCGACAGCTTGTAGCCAAACAGAGCCAGGCCGTAATAGGTGAGGAACAGCACGATCAGCACCGGCGTGCCCTGGACCAGCTGGATGTACAGGGCGCTGATGAAGCGCAGGAACGGGCTGCGCGCCGTGCGCAGCAGCGCCACCGCGAAGCCGGCGATGCCGCCCGTGATGAAGACGAGCAGCGACAGGCCGATGGTCCAGCGCGTGGCCTCGAGCAGAAATTGCAGGTTATCCCAGGAAAAGTCACTGATCATGTCATGCTCCCATGCGCACCGCGCCCAGACGGCGGCGGCGTTTGAAGACGATCTGGCCCAGTACCCAGAAGCTGAAGCGGAACAACAGGGCCAGCAGGATGTACAGCACCATCACGACGATGTAGATCTCGAAGCTGCGGAAGGTTTCCGAGTCGAGCAGGTGCGCGGCGGCGGTCAGCTCTTCGGCGGAAATGGCCGATACCACGCTCGAGGCGAGCATCATCAAGGTGAACTGGCTGGCCAGCGCGGGATACACTTTTTCCAGCGCCGGCAGCAGCACCACATGGCGCATCACTTGCCAGCGCGTCATGCCCAGCGCCTGCGCCGCCTCCAGCTGCGACGGATGCACGGCGCCGATGCCGGCGCGCACGATTTCCGCCGCATAGGCACCCAGGTTGACCGTCATGGCGACGAGCGCGGCGCCGTTGGCGTCGAGTTGCAGGCCCAGCGACGGCAAGCCAAAGTAGATGATGAACAGCTGCACCAGGAACGGCGTGCTGCGGATGATCTCGACATACGCGCGCACCACGGCGCGGGCATAGGCGGGACCATTCTTCAGGATGACGGCGGCGCACACGCCCACCGCCAGGCCCAGCACCATCGCCAGGGCGCTCAGGCGTATCGTCAGTGCCGCGCCCCACAACAGGCGGTCCAGCGATTGCATGACGAGTTCGAAATGAAATTCATACGGCATACTCAACTCCTTGTCTACGTGCGCATCCCCGGCGACGCCACCATGGTGGCGCGCCGTACGGACCAACACTTTTCCAGTGCGGCTTGTGGTATCAGAAGGTCGGCAGCGCTGGCAGCGGCGCGCCGCTCCACTTGCGCGCGATGGCGTCGAGTTCCCCGTTCAGCTTGACGTAGTAGATGAAGTTGTTGAGCCACTGGTGCAGCTCGAAGTCGCCGCGGCGCACGGCCATCGAGTTCGGTTGCAGCGAGTAGGAGAAGCGGACTTCGATCTTGCCGGCGCCGCGCGTCTTAATGATGTCAAGCGCCATCGTGCTGGGAATCGAGACGGCGTCGACCTGTTTGCTGAGCAAGGCCTGGGTGACGGTGGCGTCATCCTCGAAACGCACGATGGCCGTGCCGGCCGGCGCCATGCGGCTCAGCGCCGTGTCATTCGTGGTGCCGCGGGTCACGCCCACCTTCTTGCCTTTCAAATCGGCCAGGGCCTTGAATTTGCCGCCCACCGGCGCGACGATCGCCAGTTCGAACGCGCTGTAGGGCATGGTGAACATCAAAGTCTTGGCCCGTTCCGGCGTGGGCGCCAGGGTCGCCACGAGGAAATCGACCTTGCCCGATTCCAGCGACGGCACGCGCGAGGGCGCCGTCAGGGGTACGACTTCCACGGGCAGGTTCAGGTATTTGCCAATCAGGTTGGCGACATCGACGTCATAGCCGACGGGCACGCCCTTGGCGTCGATGCTGCCAAACGGCGGCGTGCCGCTGACCACGCCGATGGTCAGCTTGCCTTTCTTGATCAGGTCGCCAAGCGTCTGGGCGCCGGCATCGGCCGCCGCACCGAGGGTGCACGTAGCGGCCAGCGCGCAAGCCACGATCTTCGTGTAAAACAGTGTAGTCATCTTCATGTTTCAGTCTCCTGTGATCCCGGTACCGGCCTCGTCGAGGCACTTCCGGGAATATTGTCAAATGGACGATTCAGATCGTCTCTTGCCATGTCGTTTCAACTTACTTTCAACCTCATGCCATTGCCCTGCCTTGCCGATTCATGCCCCTTTCCAGTGTGAATACATTCTATGAAACCGGTTCCATAACTTTCCCAAAAAAAAGGGCAACGCCCTCTTCGCTTCAATCGCCATCCTTGCCTGCATCCCCGCCACGGGTGGAATGGCGCACAATCAACTTACCTGGCAACAGCACTTCGCGCGGCGGGCACTGCTCGCCCTGCAGGCGCGACAGCATGCACGTCATCGCCGAAAAACCGATTTCATAGGTCTGCTGCTCGATCGTGCTCAGGCCCGCCAACGGCGACCACGGCAATTCGTCAAAGCCCAGCAAACCCACATCCTGCGGCATACGTAATTCGAGGCGCTGCAGCATCAGCGCCAGTTCCAGCGCCACCATGCCATTCGAGGCCAGCAGCGCCACGCGGCGGCCGCGCCACTGCGCCAGGCAGTGACGCACCTGCGCGTCGATGGAAGGACGGTCGTCCAGGTCCACTGCCAGCACTGCGCCCACGCAGCCTGGATGCTCGGCCATCACGGCCTGGAAACCCTCGGCGCGCATCAGGCGCGAGCTGACGCCCGTCAAGGGCGGCGCGACGAAAGCGATGGCGTCGAAACCCTGCTCGATCAGATGCGCCGTGGCCAGGCGGCCCGCCTGCACATTGTCCAGGCCCACCAGGTCAAAATCGGCGCCCTCGATGCGGCGGTCGACCAGCACGATGGGCATGTCCGCCTGCTGCAAGTCGGACGACTGAATATTGCGCCCCTGCGTGTTGACGATCAACCCTTCCACGCTGTACGAGCGCAGCGCGGCCAGCGACTGGCGTTCGCGCTGTTCATCATTGCCGGTATTACATAAAATCAGGGTATAGCCATGTTGCTGGCAGGCCGCTTCCACGCCTTGCAGCACGGCCACCGTGTAAGGGTTCAGCATATCGGCCACGACCATGCCGATCAGGCGCGTGCGTCCGCGCTTGAGGCCGCGCGCCATCTGGTTCGGCTGGTAGCCGAGGCGCGCGATGGTGCTGTCGATCTGCTGGCGGATGTTCTCGGACAAAGCGTCCAGTTCACCGCCGAGAAAGCGCGACACGCTGGTCTTCGACACGCCCGCCTCGCGCGCCACCTGGGCGATGGTCACGGGCCGGACCGATTCGCCCGAGAGGTTTTTTTTATTGCCGCGTACTGAATCCAAGCTTGCTCTCCACTACCTGTTGACGTTCATATTTTTATTTTGGAACCGGTTCCAAAGATAGCACCCACACATTGATGACGCAAGCGATTTGATTGCCTGTGGCGGCGAAGGAACAAGATGGGGACATCAATGGAAAGGCGCCGCCCGCACCCGGCAAACGCAGGAGGCGGGCGGCGCTGACTGAAAAGTTACTGGATTACCGTATAGCAAGGCACATACGCCGTGCCCGCCAGTTTCATCCGGTGCTGCGCCACGAAGGACGCCAGCAGCGCATCCATGGGGCCGGCGATGGATTTGTCGCCGTGGATCTCGAAGTTGCCATGCTCTTCGATCGAACGGATGCCGTCATCCTTGACGTTGCCCGCCACCACGCCGGAAAATGCACGGCGCAGCTGGGCTGCCAGCAAGTGCGTGGGCTGGTTCTTGTGCAGGCTCAGGTTGCGCATGTTTTCATGCGTGGGCTGGAACGGCTTCTGGAATTCGTGGTCGATCTTCAGCAGCCAATTGAAGTAATACGCGTCGCTGTGCGCCTTGCGGAATTCGCGCACCAGGCGTATGCCTTCGAGCATTTCGCGCGCCACCAGTTCCGGGTCGTCGATGATGATCTTGTAGCGCTGCTGCGCTTCCGGCCCCAGGGTGTCGCTGATGAACTGGTTGATCTGCACGAAGTACTCGCGCGAGGTTTCCGGCCCCGTGAAGATCAACGGGAACGGGATGTCTGCATTGTCCGGGTGCAGCAGGATGCCCAGGATATACAGGATTTCTTCGGCCGTGCCCGCGCCGCCGGGGAACACGACAATGCCGTGGCCGGCGCGCACGAACGCTTCCAGGCGCTTTTCGATGTCCGGCATGATGACCAGGTCATTGACGATGGGGTTCGGCGATTCGGCCGCGATGATGCCCGGCTCCGTGATGCCCAGGTAGCGGCCATTGTGCAAACGCTGCTTGGCGTGGCCGATGGTGGCGCCCTTCATGGGGCCCTTCATGGCGCCCGGGCCGCAACCGGTGCAGATGTCGAGGCCGCGCAAGCCCAGCTGGTAGCCCACTTCCTTCGAATAATTGTATTCGGCGCGGTTGATCGAATGGCCGCCCCAGCAGACGACCAGGTTCGGGTTGAGCTGGGTTTGCAGCACATTCGCGTTGCGCAGGATGTGGAAGACGGCGTCCGTCACGCCTTCCGTGCTCTGCAAGTCGAATTTCGGATTGCCCGTGACTTCATCGCTGACGAAGATGATGTCGCGCAGCACGGCAAACAGGTGTTCGTGGATGCCCTTGATCATCTTGCCATCGACAAAGGCGATGGCTGGCGCGCCCTTGATGTCGAGCTTGATGCCGCGCTCGCGCTGAATGATGGAGATTTCAAACGACTGGTAGCGCTCCAGCAGGGCGCGGCCATCGTCGATGGTACTGCCGCAATTCAAGACCGCCAGCGCGCAGCGGCGGAAAGTGTTGTACAGGCCGCCCTGGCTGGTGTCGAGCAGTTTGTTGACTTCAGTCTTGGAGAGCACGTCCAGGCGGCCTTCCGGTGAAACCAGAGTATCGATAACGTCGTGTTCCATAATGCGAAAAATTCCTTTAAAAATCGATGCTCGAAGGTCTTGCAACCTTAATATACGACAAGTCGGGCAAGTTGTGCTGTGCCGCCGCAAAATCGCCCGGGCCGCCCTTGCCTGCAAACCGGTTTGATTAATATGAAACAGTCATTCTTGCTAATGCGAATCGAAACCTTCTTTCAGCGCAATTTGTAGATTAGAATGCCTGCCTATTGGAATTCCCGTGCGTGAGGTTCTTCATGAGAGTCCCCGCCGCCCGCAGGCTTCCATAAGTTCGTTGTATCGATTGACTATAATAATTTTTCAGGAGGAACCGCATGAGCGGTGCGACTACGCCCAACAAGGAAGCCGTTATTCCCGAGTTCAAGCAGATTATGGGCCATCCAAGCCCATTGTGGATGTTGTTCATGACTGAATTCTGGGAACGCTTCGCGTTCTACGGAGTTCGCTGGGCGCTGGTACTGTACATCGTGGCCCAGTTCCATGCTGGCGACGGTTCGGGACAGGCAGCGGCCAACCTGACCTACGGTTCCTTCCTCGCGCTGGTGTACGCCGGCGCCCTGTTCGGCGGTTACATCGCCGACCGGGTCATCGGTTACCAGCGCTCGATCCTGCTGGGTGCCATCTTCATGGCAGCCGGCCTGTTCTGCATCTCGGTGCCGAACCAGGACATCTTCAACCTGGGCCTGGCCACGATGATCGTCGGTAACGGCATGTTCAAGCCGAACATCTCGACCATGGTCGGCAAGCTGTACACGACAGCCGATCCGCGCCGCGACAGCGGTTTCACGATCTTCTACATGGGTATCAACATGGGCGCCATGGTCGCGCCCGTCTTCACCCAGTGGCTGGCCGAGTCGATCTTCGGCACCAGCGCCATGCCTTCGTACAAGATGGTCTTCATGGCGTCCGGTTTCGGCATGCTGATCAGCCTGGTATGGTTCTTCATCGGCCGCCGCGCCCTGAAGGGCATCGGCGCACCGGAAGCCGGTTCCGGCAACCCGATGCGCGTCGTCTGGGTCGCCCTGGGCTGCCTGTGCGTGATCCCGCTGATGTACTTCCTGCTGACCGTCGGCGCTGAAAAGCTGCAAATCGTCCTGACCGTGCTGTTCGTCGGCCTGGCCTTCATGCTGATGATCGAAGGCATCCGCAACGGCAAAGTGGCGCGCGACCGCGTCATCGCCATGCTGCTGATCTTCGTCTTCAACATCCTGTTCTGGATGTTCTTCGAACAGGCTGGCAGCTCGTTTACCTTCCTGGCTGACAAGATCGTCAACCGCGACCTGGGCTTCTGGATCTTCCCGACCGCCTACTTCCAGACCGTCAACTCGGTTGCCATCATCGTCTTCGCGCCTCTCATCGCCGCCGTCTGGGTCTACCTGGCACGCCACAATGTCAATCCATCGATCCCGCGCAAATTCGGCCTGGGCTTGCTGGGGAACGCATTGGCCTTCGGTTTGCTGATCTTCGCTCTGTCGAGCCTGGTTGGCGCCGATAACAAGATCCCGTTCTGGACCCTGACCACCGTCTACGTGCTGCAATCGATCGGCGAGCTGTGCCTGTCGCCTATCGGCCTGTCGATGGTCACCAAGCTGGCGCCAGTGCGCCTGGTTGGCCTGGGCATGGGCGGCTGGTTCCTGTCGACCGGTATCGGCAACAACCTGTCGGGCATTTTCGCCAGCCACGTCAGCGGCACCAGCGGCATGTCGGTGCAATCGGCCCTGTCCGGCTACACCTTCGGCTTCTGGTCCCTGCTGGGCGCCGGCGTGATCCTGTTCCTGATCGCACCGCTGATCAACAAACTGATGCACGGCGTGAAGTAAGCGTTCTGCCCTGGATAAAAACGGCGGCCTGCGGGCCGCCGTTTTTCATTCCGGCGCCGGCTTTCCCCTTGCCGGGCGGTACAATACTGACAGGGCCAGCGGCCATCGACCAACTTACACAAAGAATCCCATGTCCAGCATCTCCACCACCTCGCCCCTCTCCGACGACGAATACGCCGAACTCGACACCCTGCTGGCGGCGCCCGCCCTGGCCGGTGCCGCCATGGACGTGTCGATGCTGGAAGGCTTCCTCACGGCCATCGCCCTGAGCCCGAAACAGATCACGTCGGAACAATGGCTGCCATGGGTCTGGGACAAGGCGGCCGGCAGCGCCTTGCCAGCACAGGACGAGGCCAGCGAACGGGCGGCCAGCCTGGCGCAGCGACATCACGCTTACATGGTCGAATGGCTGGCGAAGGACCCGGACAGCTTCGAGCCCATCTACGTCTGCGGCCCAGAATGGAGCGTGAGCGCCTGGTGCGCCGGTTTTGTCCTTGGCACGAGCCTGGACAAGCCCCAGTGGGCGGCCCTGGCCGTCAGCCACCCGCAATACCTGGCGCCGTTCCAGCACCTGGCCTCTGCCAGCGAGCTCGATGACGATGCGGCCGAAGCGGCCATGGATGGCGTGATTCCCGCCGTCATCGCCATCAACGCCGCCTGGGCGCGCCAGCGCCACCTGAAAAGCCAGGCGCAAAGCCAGTCCGGCGCCACCGTCTTGCGCGAGATACCAAAAACGGGCCGCAACGACCCGTGCCACTGCGGCAGCGGCAAGAAGTACAAGAAGTGTTGTGCCGACGCCGATAGCGCGGCGAACTAAGGCAGCACCTCCTTGCGCCAGCTGCTGACGGCCATCCTGCACTTCCTGCTGCGCCACGCGCTGCAGTTCGCGCTGTTCATCGTCATCCTGCTGGCCGGACGCCTGCTGCTGGCCGAATGGCGCGCCTACAGCGCCGGCAGCGAGGCCGTCGCCGCACTGCGCCAGGCGTCCGACAGCGCCGGCAGCCATGGCGCCGGCCTGGCCGCTGCCGCCACGGCGCGTGTCAACGCCCTGCAAAAAACCTCGCAAACGGCCATCGCCGCGCGCCTGGCGCATGTGCAGGCCCAATTGCGTCAACTGCGCGCAAAGCAGCAGCCTTCGCTGTTCACCCTCCCCCTGCCCGACACGAACACGCTGGCCTTGCATGCGCAGGCGGAAGCGGCGCGCCGCGTGGAAATCGAAGTGCTGGCGCAGGAAGCCCGTTATCTGAGCGCCCTGCAAGCGGCAGTCGAAGGCGAAGATGCGCGGCACACGCTGGCGCGCCTGCAGGCGGAACACGTCAGCGCGTATGCCGCGCTGCAGCACAACCAGGCCCAGCGCCGGCAACTGGAAGCGCAGCACCCCGTGGCGGCGCGCCTGCCTGGCAGCGACGCTTACGCGCAGCTGTCGCAGCTCGAAGCCGAGGGTCAGCGCCTGCGCGAGATCAACCTGCAAGCGTATCGCGCCTGGCTGGCGCAACGCGCACGCACCAACAATGCGGCCCACCCCGCCCCATTCGCCATCGATGGCGCGGCGCTGGCCGGCACCCTGACGCCCGTGCAGGCGGCCATCGCCACGAGCGAGGCGCAGCTGGCGCGCAACTGGATCGCCCGCTGGCGCGCGCCCGTGCTGGACGTGGTGCCCACGGCGGCCCTGCTGGTGCTGTCGGCCATCCTTCTGCCCGTCGCCATCAAGGCCTTCTTTTACTTCGTGCTGGCGCCCCTTGCCGCGCGCTTGCCGCCGCTGTCGGTCGCGCGCGAGCTGCAAGCCGGCGATGCCAGCCTGCCCCTGCCGCCGCAGGGCGCATCGCGCATTTCCTCCGTCTCGCAGGCATTGCTGCTGCAGCCGGGCCAGCAGATGCTGATCCACCCCGCATACCTGCAGTCGTCGCCCGTCAGCAGCACCAAGCGCACGCAGTGGCTGCTGGACTGGCGCTTCCCATTTACGAGCCTGGCGGCCGGCATGGCGGCGCTGACGCGGCTGCACAGCGACGTACCAGCATCCGTGACGATTTCCGCCAGCGACGACCCGCTGCTGGAAATCGCCGTCGTCCGCCTGCCGGCCGGCAGCGCATTGGTATTCCAGCCACGGGGCCTCGTGGGACTGATCTGCGACTCGAACCAGCCGCTGGCGATATCGAGCCACTGGCGCCTGGGCAGCCTGCATGCCTGGTTCACCCTGCAGCTGCGCTTCATCGTCTTTCGCGGCCCCGTCACGCTGATCGTGCGCGGCTGCCGCGGCGTGCGCCTGGAGCGCGCCGGCCAGGGCCGCGCCATCAGCCAGTCCGCCACCCTGGGATTTACCACCAACGTGCTGTACTCGACGATGCGCAGCGAAACCTTCCTCCCCTACCTGCGCGGTCAGCAAGCGCTGCTCAACGACCGCTTCGACGGCGATAACGGCGTCTACCTGTATGAAGAAACCCCGCGCCACGGCAAGCAGCCGGGCAAGGTGGGCAGCTGGTTCGAGGGTTTTACGGATGCAATCTTGAAAGTGTTCGGCATCTAGCCGAGGAAACCAAGAAAGGCGGCGCGCATCGTGCAGGAATGCCCGCTGGAGTTCAGCTCCAGCTACACGGGCTGCGCGCCAGCCATCGAGCTGGCCGCGCGCTACCAGAGGTAGGCCAGGCGCACGCCGACGTTGCGCTGCTCGCCATAATTGCAGGCCCGTGCCGAGAAACATGAGGCGACATGGTATTTGTCGAACAGGTTCTTGACCGTCATGCTGACGCTCAGGCCACGCCAGTGGCTGCGTGTCTGGCCCAGGTCATAGCGCAGCGACAGGTCGGCCAGCGTGAACGCCGGGGCCTGGAAGGTATTGTCCGCATCGCCCCAGCTGGCGCCGACATGGCGCACGCCGGCGCCGGCCGACAGGCCGCGCAAGCTGCCCGCGAAGGCGTAGTCGGCCCAGGCGGACGCCATCTGCCTGGGCACTTCATAAGGCGACTTGCCCTGCACATTCGTGCCCCACATGTCCGGATTCGCCTTCGTCACTTTCAGGGGATTGTAGGTCAGGGCCGCCAGCAGTTTCAGCTGGCTGCTCGGTTGTGCCGCCACTTCCAGCTCGATGCCGCGCGAGCGCACCTCACCCTGCTGGATCGAAAAATTCGGGTCGTCCGGGTCTGTCGTCAGCACGTTCTGGCGACGCAGTTCAAATGCGGCGGCAGTCACGGAAAGATGCGCGCCCGGCGCATATTTCACGCCAACCTCCACTTGCCGGGCCGTTTCTGGCTCGAATGGACGGTCAAGGCGGTCGGCACCGGAAACGGGCGAGAACGATTCGCTGTAGCTGGCGTAAGGCGCCAGCCCGTTCGCCGCCAGGTAGGTGATGCCGGCGCGGCCCGTGAATGCCCTGGGCTTGCGCAAGGTCGTGGTCGATGGCGATGCCAGCAGATTGCGCTGCTCCTGGCGCGTCCAGTCCTGGCGCCCGCCCACGGTGAAGACCCAGCTGCGGTACTGCGCACGGTCTTGCAGGTACGCGCCCAGCTGCCGGTTATGCTCGCGGCGCAGGGCGTCGGGCGCCAGCGCCGCCAGGTCCAGCGCGCTGCCGTAGACGGGGCGGTAGATATCGATCTGCGGACCGTCGACGATATACGAGCTGAACGAAGTATTGCTGCGGCTGTAATCGATGCCGGCAATCACCTCATGGCGCAGCGCACCCGTCGCCATCTGGCCCGTCACGCTGGTGTCGAGCGAGTACACGCTACCCTTGCCGTCGCGCGTATCGATCTCGCGGTTGGTGATCGCCTTGTCGATCAAATTGCCGTAACGAAACATATACTGTTCATGGTTATCCGCGTGCAGGTAGCGGAAGTTCTGCCTGACTATCCATCCGCTGTCGAAGGTGTGGCGCGCCGCGTAGCCAGCGGATGCCACACTCGTCTCCTCGTGGTCGAAGCCGGGCTCCCCCAGGAAACGCGTCAGCGGCAGGCGGCCGTTGGGATTACTGCCGTTCAATGCCTCCCACTGCACATTCGACGATTGCATGGCGCGATTCTTCTGGATAAAGCCCAGCAAGGTGATGCTGGTGCGGGCGCTCGGTGCCCACGTCAGGCTGGGCGCCAGATAGTAGCGGTCATCCTTCATGTAATCGATCTGCTGGTCCGCATCGCGCGCCAGCCCCACCAGGCGAAACTGCAAGCTGCCATCGTCCGCCAGCTTGCCGCCCACGTCGAGGGCCAGTTGCTTGCGCGCGTAGCTGCCAAGCGATAGTTCGACCTGGTTCAGCTGGTCCGCCGCAGGGCGCTTGGCGACGAAATTGACGATGCCGCCCGGCGCATTCTGGCCGTACAACACGGACGAGGGACCCTTGAGCACTTCCACGCGTTCGGCACCATACGGCTCGACGCCAAAGAAGCCCAGCGTCCCCATGGGCATCAGGCGCATGCCGTCCAGGTAGAACGCGCCCGAAAACTGGCTGAAGCCGCGCACCGACAGGCTGTCATCGGCGGGATTGGCGCCTGCCGTGTTGCTGCGCAAGCCGGCCGTGTACTGGATGGCGTCGTTCAGGGTACGCACGCCCTGGTCATCCATGCGGTCGCGCGTGATGACGGACACCGATTGCGGCACTTCCAGCAAGGAAGCATCGGTCTTGGTGGCCGTACTGCCCCGCCGCGCCACATAGCCGCTGACCTTGCCCCACGGGTTTTCCTCTTCCGCCTGCGCGCTGACGGTCACGGGCGCCATCGTCTGCACGCCGTCCGCCGCCGCCCCGGTAGCGGACGCGGTGGCGGCGCGCAGCGCATAGCCGCCACCGGCCGTGCGCACGGCAGCGAGTCCGGTGCCGGCCAGTACGCGAGCGAGCGCATCGTCCACCGCATAGCTGCCGCTGACGCCGCCGCTGCGCAACCCTTCCGTCGCCGCCGAGCCAAAGGCGATCAGCAAGCCCGCTTCACGCCCGAGCCGGTTCAATGTCGCTTCCAGCGGCCCGGCCGGGATGGCGTAATGGCGCAGGGCCTCTGCCTGCCCCGCCGTCTGCGTCTGCGCCTGCGCCGGCGCGCCGGCCAGGCTGGCCAGTGCGCCCAGGCACAGCGCGTGTACCAGGTGGGCGAGCGGCGTCATTGCCAGCAGGCCCGGTGCGCGCAAGCGCGTGGAGGAATGGAATGTGCTGCGTTCGTTCATGGCATGCCTTCATATCATGGGATGGGTGGAACGGGCCAAAACCTGCGCCCTCACTTCCCTTGACAAGGCAGCGTGCAGAAACAGTCCATGTATTTTCAGTTTAATTTTTCGCCGCGCGCGGCCGCAGCGTGACCCAGTAACGGGTCAGGTAATGCAGCTCGACGGGAAAGGCTTCCGTCAACGCCAATAGCACCTTGTCGGTATCGGCCAGCGGATAGGCGCCCGACACCAGCAGATGCGCCAGCGCGGGATCGCATCCCAGGTGGCCGCGCCGGTGGCGCGACAACTCCTGCAGGAAGGCGTCCAGGCGCATGTGCGCGACGACCAGCATGCCGTCGGCCCAGGCGCCAGCAGCGGCATCGAGGACATGCGCCGCGTCCACGCCGTCGCGGGTAAAACTGCCCTCCTCGCCCGCCTGCAGTACGCGTGACTGGGCGTGGGACGCCGCAGGCTGCAGCTCGACGGCGCCCCGCAGCACGCCGACCTGCACGAAGCCGTCGTGCTGGCGCACGATAAACCGCGTGCCCAGCGCCCGCGCCGTGCCGGCCGCGGTGTGCACGAGGAAGGGCCGCCGCTGCGCATCGGGTGCCGTCTGCAGCAGTACCTCGCCGCGCAGCAGCTGCACCACGCGCGCGCTGGCGTCATAGCGCAGTTTGATGGCGCTATCGGTATTGAGCACCAGCGTGCCGCCGTCCGGCAGGCGCAAGGTGCGCCGCTCGCCCGTGGCCGTGCTGGCATCGGCGTTCCACGCCTGCCAGGCAGGGCCCTGGCGCAGCGTGGCGGCGCCGCCGCCCACAACCACCAGCAGCGTCAGCAGGCGCACCGCGCGGCGCCGCTGGGCGCCTGCGGGCGCGGCCAGGGCGGCGCCGGCCAACGGCGGCGGAATACCGGCCAGCTGGCCGCTGACCGCCTCGATACGCTGCCAGGCCAGTTCATGTTCGGCGTCCTCGGCGCGCCAGCGCCGCCATGCATTGAGCTGTACCGCAGTGGCGTCGCCACCCTGCAGCGCCAGCCACCACTGCACGGCCTGCCGCGCCACGGCAGGCGCCACGCGTGCGGCAGCGTCTGCTCCGCCCAAGGGGTCCTGCACATCCTCACTCATCGTGCTGCTCCGGGAAAAAACAGCGCAGGGCCGCCCTGGCCAGATGCCGCTTGACGGTGGACAGGGAAATTCCCAGCTCGGCGGCGACCTCCTGCTGCCCCATGCCGTCGAGCTGCACCAGCAGGAATGCTTGCCGCGCCTGCGCAGGCAGCGCTGCCAGGCGCCGATCCAGCTCCACCAGCCGTTCCAGGAACATCAGGCGCACCTCGGGCGGCGGCGCCACCGGTTCCGGCATCAGGGCAAGGGCATCGAGGTAGGCCTGCTCGATGGCGCGCCGGCGCACATGATTGATCAGCAGGTTGCGGGCGATGGTCGTCAGGTAGGCGCGCGGCTCCTGCACGCCTTGCATGCCCTGCGGCGCGAGCACGCGCAGGAAAGTGGCCTGTGCCAGGTCGGCCGCGTCGAAGGCGTTGCCCACCTTGCGCTGCAGCCAGCCGCGCAACCAGCCGTGGTGCTGGCGATACAGAATGGCGATGTCATCGAAGTCAGGCAGAGAGACGTGGTCGGCGGACATGGAGCGGCAGGTCTGGCGTATAGCGCAAACTTAATGAGAATTATTCTCAATTATAGGCAGAAGTGAGCAGCTCGGCAAGATCAGTGCCGAGTGATACCCTGCCCTGACACTGGCTTCCGAAGCAACAGCCGAATCCGGCCTGGCGATCCGCAGCGCCGATATCTCTCACTTGGCGGGCCGCCAAAGTCCGCCGGGGAAAAGCGCACAGCTTGCGCGCTACGCCGCCACAGAATGCGACACCGTCAGCCACTCGCCCGGCTGCAGCTTCGCCGCCGCCTCGCGGGTGGCCAGCACGCTGTCCGGGTCCAGGTCGGACCGGTTCAGCTTGTAAGAATAGGCAAAATCGTCGGCATCGAATGCCTGCCCCGCCTTGACGTAATACTTGAAGCCGACAAAGGAGTCGGGATTGGTGACGACTGTGTATTCAAGCGTGACGCTGTTCATGGCGGGCCTCGTCGACGTTGGGAGAGTATCCATTATGCGTCAATTCCGGCGGCAGCGATGCAACGGCCAATCCTTGCGGCAAGTCAATAGCCCGGCCCGCTGCCGGCGCTACAGTAGCCTGAGCCAACCACCAACTGGACTGCCATGCGCGCCTTGCTCGCGAAGATCAGGAACACTCTGGCGCCGCCAGCGGGCCTGCCGGCGGCGGCGCGCATGGAGCGGCTGTCGGACCGGCGCGGCCTGCCCGCCATCGATCCCGGCCCGCACGCCGTCGTCAAGGCCTGCACCGCCTGGCTGTGCGCGGCGCAGGACCATTCCAGTTCACACGACGGCGGCGTCGCGCGCGACTACAGCCTGCTGACAGGCTGGTCGAGCTCCTACCCGGAGACCACCGGCTACATCATCCCCAGCATGATCGCCCTGGCGCAGCGCACGGGCGACGCTGCGCTGCACGGCCGGGCGCGCCGCATGCTCGACTGGTGCGTGGCCATCCAGTTCCCGCAAGGCGGTTTCCAGGGCGGGAAGATCGATTCGCTGCCACGCGTGCCCGTTACCTTCAATACGGGCCAGATCCTGCTTGGCCTGGCCGCAGGCGTGCAGGCGTACGGCGCGGCCTACCAGGACGCCATGCAGCGCGCGGCAAGGTGGCTGCGCGACAGCCAGGATGCCGACGGCTGCTGGCGCCGGCATCCGACGCCGTTCGCCGGCCCCGGCGACAAGGCCTACGAAACGCATGTGGCCTGGGGCCTGTTCGAAGCGGACCGCATCGCGCCTGGCCACGGCTATGGCGCGGCCGGCTTGCGCCAGGTCGACTGGGCATTGAGCAAACAGCGCTGCAACGGCTGGTTCGAGTCGAACTGCCTCGACAACCCGCTGCTGCCTTTGACCCACACCATCGGCTACGCCTTGCGCGGCCTGCTTGAAGCGCACCGTTTTGCGGGGCGCGCCGACCTGCTGGACGCCGCCGTGCGCACCGCCACGGGCATCGCCAATGCCGTGGCGGCCGATGGCTACCTGGCGGGCCGCCTCGGCCCGGACTTCCAGCCTGGCGCCGATTACGCCTGCCTCACGGGTTCCGTACAAAATGCGCATTGTCTGTTCCTGTTGTATCGGCTCACCGGCGAGCGGCGCTATCTCGACGCGGGGCGCCGCCTGAACCGTTACGTGCGGCGCTCGATCAGCATCGACGGTCCCGCGCACGCACGCGGCGGCGTCAAGGGCTCGTTTCCCGTCGATGGCGACTACGGCGCCTGGGCTTACCTGAACTGGGCCGCCAAGTTCTGCATCGATGCGAACCTGCTGGAACTGGAACTGGCACGGGAAGCCGGTGATGCTTGAAGCAGCCAAGCGCGCCGCCAGGGCCGCGCTGGAAACGTGGCGCCGCGCCGACAGCGCCCGGCACATGCGCCACAGCGCGCCCCACGTGACGCGCACCGCCTTGACCAACGGCCTGGCGCGGCTGGGCATCGCGCAGGGAGATACGCTGTTCGTGCATTCTTCGCTGAAAAGCATGGGCTATGTGGAAGGCGGCGCGGCAACCGTGGTCCATGCCCTGCAGAACGCTGTTGGCCCGCAAGGCACCCTGCTGCTGCCCACCTACTATCTGCCCGGCGGCACCGTGCGCGCCACCTGTGACATGAAAGACTATGTGTTCGACCCGCGCCGCCACGGCACCCACATGGGCCGCCTGCCCGAAGCGTTTCTGGCAAGCGGCAATATCCACCGCAGCATCCACCCGACGCACTCCGTGTCCGCGTGGGGCCGCCATGCCGCCGGTCTCACCGACGCGCACCACCGTGCTCCCTCGATCTTCGGCACGGACTCGCCCTGGCAGAGGTTTATCGGCTGCGAGCACGCGAAGGTGCTGGGTCTCGGCATTTCCATGGGGCCGGTGACGTTCTATCACGCGCTGGAAGACGCCATGGGCGACGCCTTTCCCGTACCCGTGTGGGAAAATGATACAAAGCTGCTGGCTTGCCTGGACCACGCCGGCCGGCGCTGGGAGGTTCCCGTGCGCCCTTTCGATCCGGCAGTCGCGCAGCGCCGCATCGACCATCCCGGCCGCGGCGATCTGCGCGATTATTTTGCGCGCGAATTCGATGCCGCCGGCCTGCGCGTGAACGGCCAGGTCGGCGATGCGGCGTCATGGGCCATTCCGGCGCAGGCATTTTTCGAGCACCTGCGCCAGCTGGCCTCCGATGACGTGACGATCTACGCCAGCGCGGCGCAGCTGGCGGCGCGGCCTGTCTCAACCGCCCCTTTACGGCAAGGCCGGTGAGGCTGCTGCACGCCGGCCACTGTTGACGCTGCGCTGCAAATCGTACGCACCGCCGCCACTGGCGACAAAGTACAAGGTGCCACCATCGGCACTCACCTCATCCTCGATGGGGCCACCCATGCCGCGCTTGCTCACCGTCCAGCTTCCCGCCTGCAAATCCGTCACCAGCACCTGCATGGACGCGCTTTGTGCCGGCAGCTCGACGGTGATAGTCCCGCCCAGCGCCAGGCCGCTCTTGGAAAACAGCACCACGCGGTCCTTGATTTTCACGCCGGCCAGCAGGGCCGAATCGATGGCCGTCGTGGGCAGTGCGGGCAGCGCGCTGCTGGCATCCATCACCTGCATCACGTTCAGGAAAAGGTCCGTCTCGTTGGAAGCCGGCGGCGACACTTCCAGCCGCCACGCGCCAGCTTCCTCGGTCGAATACTCGGCTTCAGGCTGAATCGGATAATTCGTCCCGCCGACGCTGAATTCATTGCCGCTGCCGCCGACTTTTTCCAGCACGGCATTCGCCGGCAGCAAGGTGCGGTTGATCAGCTTGCCGTTGTACTGGTAGGTATGGTTATAGTCCCATTCCGTGCGCTGGATGACCACGGTGTCGCCGCTGATTTCCGGTTCGGACTGGCTATGCAGCAGCCAGGTCTTCCTGAACCCGGCGTCGCTGGCGCTGACCTTGTCAAAGACGACCAGGGCGGCCGGGTGATCCGTATTCTTGAGGTTCAAGAACACGAATGATCGCTGGAACTGGCGCACCTTGCTGCTGTACGCGGCCGTCAGGTCACCCTTGATGTAGCTGAAGTCGGGCGCACCCGCCACACCGCCGACCTGCTGCTGGCGCAGGACCGTGGCCACCTTGTAGCCGTTGGCCAGTTCCGCCAGGGTTTGCGGCTCCTCGCCCGGAAAACGCTGTCCGCCGTCATTCGCATAGCCGTCAAAATTCTCGCTGGGATCATAGACCAGCATCGTGTTATGCGCGATGCTGCGCTTGTGATAGTTCATGTCGTGCGCGCTGCCATATTCCAGAGCGATGCTGGGATCGGCAACATCCTTGCCGCTATAAATGCCCGAATCGATGGCCAGGCCGCCTTTGTAATAAATCTGGAAATGCCCGGCGTCATAATGTTCATGGTTGCCAAACCAGTCGCCTCCCAGTTTCAGCGTCGCCACGACATTGCCTGATTCCACATGCATGCCTTCGGTCCAGCCCGTGCGGGCTATCATCAAGCCGGCGGGATCAGGGAAGTACTTGGTCAATGACAAGGTGGCCGGGCTGGGCGTGCTGCCCATGGCCGTATTGCCAAGCAGGACAGGCCAGATACTGTCCTTGGCATGGATAAAGTTGATCGGCTGTCTCAGATACTCCTGTTTTAACGTGGCATTATTGTAGTAGCTGGCGGGCAACATATAGGCCAGCGGTTCGCCCCAGTATTCGGTGCTGTTGCTATACGCCGAATGGTAGACATCGCCATCGCGCATCCATTGCCCGTCGGGGCGCCGCGCATACAGCCAGTGATACGGCGTCATCTGCTGCACGGGATCGAACACGGGAGCGGCTCCCATGCGCCGGAATATCCATGCGGCGTACATGTCCGACAGAAAGCGTACTTTGCCGTAGGATGCGCCCTGGTGATGCGCTTGCGAGGCGTAGGCGTAGTTTCGCGGCGCAATATAGTCGGCAAAGAAGCGTCCGGCAACGATGTTGTAGACCAGGGGCGCCTCGTCATAAAAGGCGATGGCGGCCGATAGCTGGTCGCGCAGCAGCTGGTTGTCGCTGCCATGGCCCACGACGGCACCTTGCCGCGACGGCGGAAAGCCGATCTCCATCGTGGCGGCAATCTGCGTAAAGCGCGTAACGACATAGGCGCGCTGCTGCACGCTCATCAGATTGAAGCACCAGTCATACACCATGGCGCTGGCCAGGATGATCTCGCCTTTGTCGTTCGGATAGTTGTAACCGGGCGAAAAGCGGACGGCGGCCAGGTAGTCGAGCAGCATTTGCACGGCTTCCTTGCCCCGCTGCGCCTGCGCCGGCTGGCCGCTGCGTTCGTACAGCAGAAAGTGCAGCGCCTTTGCCTTGATCCTGCTCACGACATCGATCTGGTGGTTGCTCATGGCGGGACCGCCGGGTACGAACACGGGCAGCGGCTGCAGCGCGACCACGGCCGGCGCCTGGATAAACGCATTCAGGACAGCGCGGTGCGGAACCATTTCTTGCGCGTCCGACTCGAAACGGCTGCGTATCGCGGCCAGGTCCCCCGCCCTGGCAAACACGCGCGGATGGATGCCAGCGGGCGGCAGCACAGTGGGCAACGGGTACACGCCATAACCTTGCGGCACAAAATCGGCGAGCGCCGTCACCAGCAGGCAATCGATCCCCACGCCCCCTTCCCGGTACTTGAGCTTGAGCTCGCGTTCACCGGCGGCCAGCCAGCGGGTGACGGGCACCCAGGTCCATGCCGCCGCTTGGCCAGCGGCAAACGGCACGGAGACGCTGGCATAGGCGCCATTGTCAAGCGCCAGGTACAGCGATGCGGCGTTCGCCGCTGGCGCCAGCACGCGCAGCCAGACCGTATAGTTGCCGTCACGGGGCACGGCCACGGTGTACGACAACTCCGCCGCCGCACCTGGCGTCTCGGCGCGCACCAGGTCGGCAGGCGTACTCAGGTAGACGCCGCCGGAAACCACGTTGCTGCCAAGGTACTCTTGCGCCCAAGGGCCGGCCGGCGCCGCCGATTCCGCTTCAAACATGGCCTCGACGGGAAACGACGCCGCATGCAGGACCGGACAGGCCGCCAGCAAGGCAACATGGATCAAACCGTGCAACTTGTTACGGCATCGCGGTGGAAACATAAGGACAACTCCAGTTTGTTGTATTTTAAACAGCAATAACAATACACCATCTGGCGCCATTTAATTTCATTTTCACAACAAAAATACCGGCACAGGCTTGCGGCGCACAAAAAAACGCCCGGTATCACCCGGGCGTTCTTTGCTGAAAAAGCGCATCAACGGCGCTCTACGCCCTCGATGCTTTCTTCTCGCGCGCCACGATGTACAGCAGCACGATGATGAGCGCATACGGCAGCAGCGACAGCGCATCCGAATGCAAGCCCGCGTAGAACGGATTGCCATGCTCGGCCCAGTCGGCCATCATCTGGTCGAAGTGCGTCAGCACGCCGGCCGTAATGGCGATGATGATGCCGGCCAGCGCGCCGCCGGCGATGTAACCGGACGCCAGCAGCACGCCCGAACTGCGGTCGCCCGCCAGTTGGCGCTCTTCGTCGTTCAATGTGGCGTTGTGTTCCAGCTTGTTGTTGCGGCGGTCCGCCAGCCAGCGCACCAGGCCGCCGACGAAGATCGGCAGGGTCGACGACAGCGGCAGGTACACGCCGACCGAAAACGCCAGCGACGGGATGCCGGCCATTTCCAGCACCACGGCGATCATCACGCCGAACAGCACCAGGGTCCACGGCAGTTGCTGATCGAGGATGCCCTTGATGATGTAGGACATCAGCACGGCCTTCGGCGCATCGTATTTCTTCACTTCCGAGCCGTCGGGACGCTTGCTGTAATGGCCATTGATGCCCGGGTCGACCAGGTAGGCCAGCTGGCCATCATCCTTGACAAAATACTTGCCGGCCGGGCCGCCCACGGTATCGGTCTTTTGCCAGACTTTATACGTGTTGTGGTCCGTATCGGCTTGCGGGCCATGCAGCTCGCCCGTCACCGTCAGCTTCGACGCGTCGACCGTCAGGCCCGGCGCCACTTGCGCGGCCGGCACGTAGACGGTGCTCGCCTCGTTCAGTTTCAGCAGAATCGGTCCGAGGATCAGCGCCGACGACAGCGCGCCCGCCAGGATCGCGTACTGCTGCAGGCGCGGCGTGGCGCCCACCAGGTAGCCGGTTTTCAAGTCCTGCGACGTGGTGCCGGCATTGCTGGCGGCGATGCACACGATGGCGCCCACCGACAAGGCGGTCACATAGTAACGCCCGCCCGTCCAGCCCATGATCAGGAAGATCAGGCAAGTAAACAGCAAGGTGGCCACGGCCATGCCGGAGATCGGATTCGACGAGGAGCCGATTTCTCCCGTCAGGCGCGACGACACGGTGGCGAACAGGAAGCCGAAGACGAGGATCAGCAGCGCGCCGAGGAAATTCATGTGCAGCGGCGTGGCGAAGGTGATCACGGCGATGATGGACAGGCAGCCGATGATGACCCATTTCAGGGGGATATCCTGGTCGGTGCGCAGGGTGGAGTTGTTCTTGACGCCCTTGCCGAGGCCTTTCAGGCCGGCCGACAGGCTGCGCCAGATCATGGGCATGGCGCGCACCAGCGAAATCAGGCCGCCGGCGGCCACTGCGCCCGCGCCGATATACAGCACGTAGGCGCTGCGCACGTCGTCGGCGCCCATTTCGCTGATCAACTTGGTGCCCGGCGAGAGCACGGTAGTCAGGCTGTCGCCGAAGAACTTTATCATCGGGATCAGCAGCAAATACGACAGCACGCCGCCGGCCGCCATGGTGGCGGCGATGCGCGGGCCGATGATGTAGCCCACGCCCAGCAATTCAGGGGAAATCTCGGCGCCGATGGAGCCGCCCTTCAGCGGCGCGGCAAATTCCACGCCCGGCGTGTCCTTCCAGCCCTTGAACGAGATATTGAACACTTTATACAGCAAGCCGACGGCGAAACCGCCGAAGATGATCTTGGCGCGGCGCTTGGCGTCCAGTGCGGCGGCCGAATCCTTCTCGATGCTTTCGCCGGCGGCGATGCGCGATTCTTCCGTGGCGGCCGCCTTCAACACCTCGGCGCAAGCCGTGCCTTCGGGGAATTTGAGTTCCTTGTGCTGGTCGACGATCATGGTGCGGCGCATGGGGATCATCATCAGGATGCCCAGCAGGCCACCGAGGATACCGACCAGCATGACGCGCGAGATTTCCAGGTCGAAGCCCAGGATCAAAATAGCGGGCATGGTCACGCCCAGGCCGAAGGCCAGCGACTCGCCGGCCGAACCGGCCGTTTGCGTGATGCTGTTTTCCAGGATCGACGAATCCTTGCCGCCCACCTTCTTGGCCAGGCCGAACAGGGTGATGGCGATCACGGCGACGGGAATCGAGGCGCTGACGGTCAGGCCCACCTTCAGCACCAGGTACAGCGAGGAGGCGCCAAAGACCATCCCCAGGATGACGCCCATGAACAGCGCGCGGAAGGTCATCTCGGGCAGCTTCGCATCGGCCGGAATATACGGCTTCACGGCGCTCGGCATTGCATCTTTTGCCATAAATAAATCCTTAATTGTATAAAATAAACAGCCCGAATCGAGATCCGGGCTATTTGCTTGAAGCCGAGACTATCGCACAGCCGCGTTTCGATGAAAAGGTTTTTTGCTCCCGCTCCCGGAGGCCAGCCCCGCCACCCGCCCGCGCGGGAAGCGCTGGCGCATTGGTCTATAATCGCTGCCACCGTGCCCCGCACGCTACCGTGAGACTGCCTTGACTGCCAAACGAACCGGATTTCCCTGGCCTTCCCGCCGCGCCACCGTGCGCGCCTTCATCATCGCCGGCTGCGCCGCGCTGGCCGCCGCCATGCTGCTGGCCGCTTACCTGTTCCTGTATGTGCGCCCGCGCCTGCCCGAGCTGGACGTCATCACCGACTACCAGCCGAAGATCCCGCTGCGCGTGTACACGGCCGACAATGTGCTGATCGGCGAATTCGGCGAGGAGCACCGCGACTTCGTGCCGATCGCACAGGTGCCGGAAATGATGAAGAAAGCCCTGCTGGCCATCGAGGACAGCCGTTTCTACGAACACCACGGCATCGACTTCGTGCGCGCCGGCGGCGCCGTGCTGTCGAACCTGCGCCACGGCTTCGGCCACGGCGGCGGCTCCACCATCACCATGCAGGTGGCGCGCAACTTCTTCCTGACGCGCGAGAAAGTCGCTTCGCGCAAGCTCAATGAAATCATGCTGGCCCTGAAAATCGAAGCGGCCCTGTCGAAAGAGCAGATTCTCGAGCTGTACATGAACCAGATGTACCTGGGCCAGCGCTCGTTCGGCTTCGGCAGCGCGGCGCAGACCTACTTCGGCAAACCATTGTCCGAACTGTCGATCGCGGAAATGGCCATGCTGGCCGGCTTGCCGCAAAACCCCTCGCGCCACAACCCGATCAGCAATCCGAAGAAGGCGCACGCGCGCCAGCAGATGGTCTTGAAACGCATGCGCGAACTCGATTACATCAGCGAGGGCCAGTACCGGCAGGCGCTGGCGCAGCCGCTGCATTTCAACACCCGCGGCAAGCAGGGTTTCGAGACGCACGCCGAATACGTGGCCGAACTGGCGCGCCAGGCCGTGTTTGCGCAGTTCAAGGAAGACAGCTATACCAAGGGCATCAGCGTCTACACGACGATCCTGAAAGCCGACCAGGACGCGGCCTACGCCTCGACGCGCAGCAACGTCATCGCCTACGACCAGCGCCACGGCTACCGCGGCCCGGAAACGTTCATCGACATGCCGGCTGACCCGGAACAGCGCGACGACGCCATCGATGCTGCGCTACAAAAACGCCCTGACAGCGACGGCCTGATCGCCGCCGTCGTCACGGACGTTGCCAGCGGCAAGGTGGTGGCTGACACGGGCGACGGCGACGCCAAGGCCATCACGGGTGACGGCTTGCGCTTTGCCGCCCCTGCCCTATCAAGCAAAGCGAGCGCCGGCATCAAGCTGCGCCCGGGCGCCGTGATTCGCATCAGCCAGGATGCCAAGGGCAACTGGGCCATCACGCAAGTGCCGCTGGTGGCCGCCGCCTTCGTTTCGCTCGACGCGGAAACGGGCGCCTACCACGCCATGGTGGGCGGCTTCGACTACAATCTGCAAAAGTTCAACCACGTCACGCAAGCCTGGCGCCAGCCCGGTTCGGCCATGAAGCCCTTCGTGTATTCGGCGGCGCTGGAAAAAGGCTTTTCGCCGGCCACCCTGATCAACGACGTGCCCCTGGAAATGCAGGCGGGCGGCAAAGTGTGGGCGCCGCAGAATGACGATTTCAAGTTCGACGGCCCGATCACCATGCGCTATGCGCTGGCGCAATCGAAGAACGTGGCCTCGGTGCGCATCCTGCGAGCGCTGGGCGTGTCATACACGCACGACTTCCTGGAAAAATTCGGCTTCGATCCAAAGCGCCAGCCCAGCAACCTGACCATGGCGCTGGGTACGGGTTCCGTCACGCCCGTGCAGATGGCGGGCGCCTATGCCCTGTTCGCCAATGGCGGCCACCAGGTGGAACCGTATTTGATCGACCGCATCGTCGACGCCAGGGGCGCGATATTGATGCAAACCAAGCCGCCCGCGCCGAACGACGACAAGACCCTGGCATTGGACCCGCGCAACGCCTTCGTGATGGACAGCATGCTGCGCGAAGTGGCCCGCACCGGCACAGGCGCGGCGGCGACGAAAAAACTGGGGCGCAACGACATCGCCGGCAAGACGGGTACCACCAGCGACGCCGTCGACGGCTGGTTCGCCGGCTACGGCGGCGGCATCGTGGCGGTGGCGTGGATGGGCTATGACGAGCCGAAATCGCTGGGCGGACGCGAATTCGGCGCTACCCTGGCCATGCCGATCTGGATCGACTACATGCGCACGGCCCTGTCGACGCGCCCGCAAATCACGCGTGCCGTGCCGGCAGGGCTGAGCCAGGTCGATGGCGAGTGGCTGTACGATGAATTCATCGACATGAACGGGATCAAGACCCTGGATATGGACGTGGAGACGCCGACGGATCCGGCGGCAGTGCCGGAAACGCTGCCGTTGGAAACGACGAACTGATGGGTAAAGGGCGGTTCGCGTAGGTCGGGTTAGCCGGAACGGCGTAACCCGACATGCGCCGCCGAGGTTTACACAGCGGTCATGCTCAAATACCCGCGCACCGTGCCGACGACACTATCGGCGAAATCGTCGACATTGACCTTCGCCGCGCGGTACTTCCAGCGCTTCACGTACCAGTCCTGGAACAGGGCCAGGCAGTGGGCGGCCAGCAAGGTGGGGTCGCCCTGCGGCTTCGGTTCGATTTCGGCGATGGTGGCGGCGATCAGGGTCTGCACATACAGTTCCGAATTCTTCGCCATGCTGCGCTGCTCCACCTGCAGCACGCGCGAATCCATGAAGACGAAATAAAACCACGGCTGCAGCACTTCGGACAGGTAGATCGACGAGCGTATCATCGCCTCCAGCCGATCCAGCGGCGACTTCACGTCGGCAAACAACAGCGGCAAGGCTTGCGTGGCGTGGCGCACCACGTCCTCGATCATTTCCGCCAGTTGGTCCTTGCTGGTAATGTAGCCATACAGGCCGCCCATCGACAGCCCCGTTTCGCTGCACAGGTCGCGCAAGCTCATGGCGCGGAAGCCCACGTCATTGGCCAGGCGGAAGGTGGCGACGAAGATGCGTTCCAGATTTTCCAGCGCCGGCTTGCGGCGTTTGACGCCGATACGTTCCGCGTGGCGGTCAAGAATATATTCCCAGATATTTTCGCCATTTAAAGGCGTCATCTGCTGAAACTGTTCAAAATTGAAATGGGTCGACAAGTGCATTCCCAAGTAACGGTGTATGAGCAATGTAAGACAGCGCCTGAGCGGCGCTGCAAGACGGCGGGACGGCTGATGCCGGGCCGATTATAGCTCAGGAAAACAACTGTGACCTTTCAACTATGCAATGGGCACAGACGCAACGCCAAATTCCCACAGTTATTGCGCTGCATCATGCAATTCACAGCAATTTAAATCCAGCGGTGCTACATTCAGAAAACCGAGCGCTCGCTATATTTAATGCATCGATAGAATGTACAGGGGCGCACGGCACATCGCTACAGCATCGACATTTCCATACTATTTCAAATAACGGAGACAAAATGAAGACACGCTTTTGGCAACTGCTATCGACCCTGCTGCTTACCCTCGCCATCCTGCCCGGCAGCGCCAGCGCCGCCGGCTACACGCAAACGAAGTACCCGATCGTGCTGGTGCACGGCCTGTTCGGCTTCGACAAGCTCGGTCCCGTCGAGTATTTCTACGGCGTGCCCGCCGCCCTGCGCAGCGGCGGCGCGCAAGTGTATGTGACCACCGTGTCGGCCGCCAACAGCACCGAAGTGCGTGGCGAGCAGCTGCTGTCGCAGGTGCGGCAAATCCTCGCCGCCACGGGTGCGGCCAAGGTCAACCTGATCGGCCACAGCCACGGCGGCCCCACGGCCCGCTATGTCGCTTCCGTGCGCCCCGACCTGGTGGCGTCCGTCACCAGCGTGGCCGGCGTCAACAAGGGTTCGAAAGTAGCCGACATCCTCAGCGGCGCCATTCCCAACACCAGCGGTGCGCTGGGCAATGCGCTCGCCTCCCTGATCGGCATTTTGTCAGGCAACAAGGGACTGCCGCAAAACGCGGGCGCCTCGCTCAGCTCCCTGTCCACGGCCGGCTCGCTGGCCTTCAATAGCCGCCACCCGCAAGGCGTGCCCACCTCGGCCTGCGGCGAAGGCGCCTACCAGGTGCAAGGCGTGCATTACTTTTCGTGGAGCGGCGCGCAACCGTACACGAACGTGCTCGACGTGGGCGACCCGCTGCTGGCCGCCATCAGCCTGGCCTTCGGCGGCGTCAAGAATGATGGCCTGGTCAGCAGCTGCTCCAGCCATCTGGGCAAGGTGATCCGCGACGACTACGCCATGAACCACCTCGATGAAGTCAACCAGTTCGTCGGCATCGTCAACCTGTTCGAGACGAACCCCGTCACCGTCTTCCGCCAGCAAGCCAACCGCCTGCAAGGCCTGGGACTGTAAGGAGGCGACGATGCGCACGAACGCGAAATGGATCATCGGCGCCAGCCTGGCAGCCCTGGCCCTGTACCTGGTGCTGCGCCCGGGCGAACCGCCCGCCCCGCCGCTGGATAAGCCGGAACCGGACCTGTTCGCTTTCGTGCGCTCGATGCAAGGCACGCGGCCCGATGGCAACGTGACGGTGGCCGCCGGCGACAAGCTGGTGGTCGACGCGGAACTGGGCCACCTGTTCGACTACTACCTGGCGGGCCTCGGTGAAAAGCCGCTGGCCGCCATCCGCAGCCAGATCGAGGCGGAGCTCGACAAGCGCCTGGCGCCCATCCCCGCCCGCGCAGCGAAGCGCCTGCTGGGCGCGTACCTGGCCTACAAGCAGGCGCTGGCCGGCGCGGAGCAAGCCTTGCCGGCGCAGGCCGATGCGGCCTTGGCGGCGCGCGCGCGCCTGCAAGCGATGCGCGCCTTGCGCGGCAATTATTTTACGCCCGAGGAAAGCGCGGGCCTGTTCGGCGCCAGCGACGCGTATGACGACGATGCCGTGGCGCGCATGGCGATACTCGGCGACGCCACGCTGGACGAGGCGCAGCGCCAGGCGCAACTGGCCGCGCTGGACCAGAAGCTGTCGCCGGCCCAGCGCGATGCGCGCGATGCGCCGCGGCAGGTGGCACAGCTGGATGAATCCGTCAAGGCGCTGCGGGCCCAGGGCGGCGGCGAAAATGAAGTCTACCGCCTGCGCGCCAGCACCTTCACGCCAGCGGCGGCAGCGCGCCTGGCGGAACTGGACCGCGAGGAATCGCAGTGGCAGCAGCGCGTCATCGCGTATCAGGCGCAGAAGGCGCAGCAGGCGGGCCTGCCCGGCGGCGCACAGGATGCGGCGGCCCTGCAACAGCTGCGCGACGCCAGTTTCACGCCGGAGGAACAGCGCCGGCTGGGCGCCTACGAATAGCGTTCAAGCCAGCTGCGCCAGCAAAGCTGCTGCCGCCATCACATCCGTCGTGTCGTGCCCCTGCGCGTAGCCTGCATGCACAGGGGCCAGCAAGGCATGCGCGGCGGCGCCGTGGCCTTGCCCCTGCAGCACGGCCGCCAGGCTGGTGGCGCAGCGCAGCTCCCAGCCCGGCGCCTGCTGGCCCCTGGCCAGAAGCAGCGCCTCTTCCAGCTGCGCGCGAACCGCTTCCCGGCCGGCCGCATCGCCTGGCGCCAGCGCCCGCCAGCGGTGATGCGCGTCGCGGCGCAGCACTTCCGGCGCGCTCCACGGCGCCTGGCCCGTGCGTGCGCGCCGCAGCGCATGGCTGTCGGCGGCGGCGTCGTGCAAGGTGGCCATCAAATCGATCTGTATCGGCCAGCTGCGCACCGAAGGCCAGGGGAACTCCGTCAGCGCCTCGCCCGCATCGAGCAGGCGCTGGTAGGCGGTGCCCCAGGCGCTCCAGTACAGCAGGCCATAACGGGCCGCATGCTCGCACAGCAGGCAAATCCAGGCATGCGCCATTCCCCGCTGTCCGCACCACAGGGCGACGGGAATGGCATTGATGGCCAGCGCCACGCACAGCGTGACGCCATTGTGTTCGAAGCCCACCGTCACCGCCTCGCGCGCCAGCGCCAGCGCGTCGTCGGGACGGCCCTGCATCCACAGGCAGCGCGCCAGGGTGCCGCGCAGGCAAACCTGGTGGTCGGCCAGCAAGGCATTGTTGAAACCAAGCTGTCCGGCGCCCTCGGGGTGCGCCAGCACCATGCGCGCCAGCGCCGCCGACTGCGCGTAGCGCCCGCGCAGATACGCGCCCGCCGAGCGCATGCGCGCCAGTACCAGCCGCATCGCCGTGTCATCACGCGCTGCGCACAGGACGGCCAGCTGCTCCACGTAATTGTCGGCGCCCTGGAAATCGGCCATCTTCAGGCTGCAGATCCACATGCCGCAAATCGCTTCAGCGCGGCGGCTGGCATCGTCCGTGCGCATGGCCAGCACATAGCCGCGCTGGAACGAACGCAGCATGGTGCCCGTGACGCCCTGCGTATGCAGCAGCAGGTGCGCCAGCGAGGCGTGCAGCTGCATCTCGCTGTCGGGGTCCTCCAGCGCATGCCTGTCCATGCATGCGAGCGCCCGCTCGACGCGCACGCGGTACTCATCCATCAACGACAGCTGATAGAACAGGGTTTGCGCGCCCAGGGTCAGGGCCACGCCCAGCGCCACGTCGCCGTCCTCGCCGAAAGCCCAGTCGATGGCGGCGCGCAGGTCATCGACATGGCGGCCGTAGCGCGCGCTCCAGTGCGCCGGTGCCATGCGTTCCCAGTCGGCGGCGATGCGTCCCGCCAGGCCCAGGCAATGGCGCGCATGGCGCAGCAGTACGGCGCCGGCGCCCCCGCTCGCCGACAGCTGCGCGCCAGCGTAGGCGCGCGTGGTCTCGAGCAGCCGGTAATACACGTGCTGGCGGCAAAACTCGATGCTGACCAAGGACTTGGCCGCCAGGTCGGCCAGCGTATCGAACACGTCGCAGCCCGCCACGGCGCTGGCCGACTCCAGGCGAAAACGGCTCTTGAACACGCTCAGCGCCTGCAGCACCTGGCGTTCTTGCGCATCGAGCAAGCCGTAGCTCCAGTCGAGGGTGGCGCGCAGGGTCTGGTGGCGCAAGGGCATGTTGCGCGCGCCGCGCGTGAGCAGGCGAAAGCGGTCATCGAGCTGGCGGCGCAACTCGTGCAAACCGAAATGGCCGATGCGCCCGGCCGCCAGCTCCAGCGCCAGCGGGATGCCATCGAGGCGCCGGCAGATATCCACCACCACGGGCACATCGGCGTCGGCCAGCACGAAAGCCTCGTCGACGGCCGCGCAGCGTTCGCAAAACAGCTGCACCGCGGCGAAGTGCCGCGCCGCCGCCGCATCGGGCACGGCATCGGCCGGCGGCAATTCCAGCGCGGGCAGGCGCAGCAGCTGCTCGCTGGTGATGCGCAGCGGCTCGCGGCTGGTGGCCAGCACATGCAGCAGTGGTGCGCCCTTGAGCAAGGCATCGGCCAGCGTGGCGGCAGCGCCGATTACGTGCTCGCAGTTATCGAGCACGATCAGCATGTGGCGCGGGCGCAGGTAGGCCAGCAGGACCGGCATGGCATCGCCGGCCGACACCGCCACACCCAGCGCCGTGGCCAGCGCCAGCGGCACCAGGCTGCCCTCGTCCAGCGGCGCCAGGTCGACGAAACACACGCCGTCGGCATAGCGGCGCAGCACGCGCGTGGCCAGGACGACGGCCAGCGTGGTCTTGCCGATACCGCCCGGACCGGCAATGCACAGCAGGCGCAATTGCAGCAGCTGGTTGGCCATCGTTTGCAGCGCCTCGGCGCGGCCCAGCATGCGCGTCAGCATGACGGGCAGGTTATGCCGCGGCTCCACGCCCGCCATCCCGGGCGCCGGCCGGCCCGTGTGCGCCAGCGGCGCCAGGAAGCCGTAGCCGCGCCCGGGAATGGTGGTGATGTAGCGCTGGCCATCGCGGCCATCGCCGAGCGCCTTGCGCAGCGCTGCCAGATGCACGCGCAAGGTCGCGTCATCGACCACGGCGTGGGGCCAGACGATGGTCACCAGTTCATGCTTGTCGACGATGTCGCCGGCACGCTCCAGCAGGGCCAGCAGCAAGTCCATCGCCCTGCTGCCCAGGCGCAGCGCGCGGTCGCCCTCGAACAGCACGCGCTCCAGCGGCAAAAGGCGAAACGGGCCGAAGACATAGGCCGGGACGGGACTGTTTATCATTCTTGCGTGGGGGAGTAGGTGTTAAAGCATGCGGCTTGCAGAGGACCTATTTTACTGAGCATCCGCGCCATGCCGCATGGCGCCATGTTGCGGCACTGTTACACGGCCGGCCGGCGCGCCAGCGGCCAGCAGCGCGGCCACCTCGGCCACGGGCGCCGGCCGGTGCAGGTAGAAGCCCTGGACCTGGGGGCAGCCCAGGCGCCGCAGCTGCGCCAGCTGTTCGCCGTTTTCCACGCCCTCGGCCAGCACCTGCAAGCCCAGGCCGCGCGCCATGGCAAGCGTCGAGGCGACGATCACAGCGTCGCTGCCACTGCTCCCCAGGTCGGCGATGAAGGAGCGGTCGATCTTGATGGTGTGAATCGGCAGCATCCTGACATGACTCAATCCCGCATGACCGGTGCCATAATCGTCGAGCGAAATGGCCAGGCCCAGCGCGCGCAGGCGGCGCAAGCCCTGCGTCGCCTGCGCCATGTCGTCGATGCAGCAGCTTTCCGTCACTTCCAGCTCCAGCAGGCCGGGAGGAATGGCGTGGCGCTGCAGGCAGCGCAGCACGAAGTCAGGCAAGTGCGGCTGGCACAGCTGGCGCGCCGAAACATTCACGGCGACAGGCACCAGGGGCAAGCCCGCCGCGCGCCACTGCGCCAGCTGGCGGCAGGCGGCGTCGATGCCCCAGTTGCCCAGCGCGACGATGGCGTCAGTCTGCTCGGCCAGGCCGATGAAGGCGTTCGGGTAGATCAGGCCATGGCGCGGATGGTCCCAGCGCAGCAGCGCTTCCAGGCCGACCAGGCGCAGTTGCGCCGTATCGAACTTGCCCTGGTAGTGGAAGCAGAATTCGCCGTCGACAATGGCGCTGTCAAGGCGCGCCTGCAGCTCGCGGCTGCGCGCCGATGCCATGGGTTTGCCGGCCCGCCCCTCGCGCGCCTGGCGCCGCGCCCGCCACAGCGCGACGCAGCCAAGCCAGAACCTTGCCAGGCGCGCCACTAGGCCAGCAGGCGCGGCACGGCCGGCGCGCGGCCGCGCGGCAAGGTGCGCGCCGGCCCCTGCTGCAGGTGAAAGACGCTGACCACCTGCAGCAGCTTCGCCGCCTCGCCTTCCAGCGATTGCGACGCGGCTGCCGCTTCCTCCACCAGGGCGGCGTTCTGCTGCGTCACTTCATCCATCTGCAGCACCGCCTGGCTGACCTGGCCGATGCCCGTGCTTTGCTCGGCGCTGGCGGCCGTGATGTCGGCCACCATCTGGCTCACGCGTCCCACGGCCGCCACCACGTCCTGCATGGTGGCGCCGGCCTGCGCCACCAGTGCCGTCCCCGCATCGACCTGCAGGGTGGAATTGGCGATCAGGGCGCGGATATCGCGCGCCGCCGCCGCGCTGCGCTGCGCCAGGTTGCGCACTTCCGTCGCCACGACGGCAAAGCCGCGCCCCTGCTCGCCCGCGCGCGCCGCTTCCACGGCCGCGTTCAGGGCCAGGATATTCGTCTGGAAGGCCAGCATGTCGATCACGCCGATGATGTCGGCAATCTGCGCCGAGGAAGCGCTGATGGCGTCCATGGTGTGAATGACCTGCCCCACGGCCTGCCCGCCGGCGGCGGCGATGTTCGCCGCCTCGATGGCCAGCACGCTGGCATGGCGCGCATTGTCCGCGTTCTGCTGAACGGTGGAGCTCAGTTCCTCCATCGCCGACGCGGTCTGTTCGAGCGAGCTGGCCTGCTCCTCGGTGCGCGACGACAGGTCGATATTGCCGGCCGCGATCTGCGACGACGCCGTGGCGATGGTGTCGGTGCCGCTGCGCACCTGCTGCACGATCTCGAGCAGGTTGCCGTTCATGATGCTCAGCGCGTCGAGCAGCTTGCCCGTTTCATCGCCGCCATGGCGGCCGAAGGTCGATGTCAGGTCGCCGGCGGCCACGGTCTGCGCCACGCTCAAGGCATAGTGCAGGGGCTTGACAATGCTGCGCGTGACCAGCCAGGCCGTGACGAGCGAGAAGAGCACGGCCAGCGCGCTCAGCGCCAGCAGCATATTGCGCGCCGTGGCGTATTCCGCGTCCACCTGGGCAGCCGCCTCCTCCATCAGATCATGCTGATGCGTGATGAGGCTTTCCAGCGCCGCCATATAGCGCAGCTGCTCGCCGCGCACCGTGCCGAGCAGCAAACTGGCCGCTGTGTCGCGCGCGCCCTCTTGCAGCAGGGCCAGTACCTTGTCGCGCCCGCCGTTGAAGGCGTCGCCCGCCTGCTTCACTGCCACCATCAACTGGCGGCCCTGCGGCGACAGCACCACCTTTTCCAGCTGCGCCAGTTCCTTTTCCGTTTCGGCGCCCGCACGGGCGATGCGGGCGCGTTCCTGCGCCAGCTGCTGCGGCTCGCTCATCAAGAGCAGATTGCGCGAGGAGCGCGCGATGATGTTGACATTCTTGATGATGTCGTTGGCCAGCACGGTTTTCGGATATTTGTCATCGATCACGTCGCGCATGCGCAGTTCCAGGCTCGACAAGCGCAGCATGCCCAGCACGGCAGTCGCCAGCAGCAGCAAGGTCAACAACGCAAAGGCGCAGCGCAGGCGCGTGCCGATTTTCATATTTGCCATCTATTCGCATCCTTCAGTGTGGTGCATCGGTCATCGCGCCGGACTCGCATGCAAGGCTGACGGCAATGGCTGCCGCCTGCCACGTATGGCCGGACGCAGCAGGCGAAGGGGTCAGCCGGGATGTGGCCGAGGCAGGAACATGGGGTGGTACGGCAGGCAGTGTGAGTTATCTCACAAGCAATGTCGCGTTAAGTTTTGAAAAGATTTGCTTAGATGGCAAAACAGCTATTCTTATAACGATATTTTTTTAGCAAGCACCAACCGCAGTGCGCGCATGTAAAAACGGCCGCGCAAGGCGGCCGTCCGGTAGCGCAGGCTGACGCCGTCACGCCATCAAAACACTTCCCACTCGTCGTCGCGCGGTGCGCTCTGGCGCTGGGACGGCACGGCGTGCAGGGCCGGGCGTCCTGCGGTGGGACGCGGCGGCGCCGGACGCTTCGGCGCCACGCTGGCCACCACGCGGCGCGGTGCGGCCGCTCTGGCATGCGTGGCAGGTGCCTGTGCGCCATCGAGCTTGAAGACGCTGACCACTCCGGCCAACTGGCCCGATTGCTCCTGCAGCGATTCGGCCGCGGCGGCCGCCTCTTCCACCAGGGCCGCGTTTTGCTGCGTCACCTGGTCCATCTGGCCGATAGCCTGGTTGATCTGGTCGATGCCCGAGCTTTGCTCCTGCGTGGCCAGGCTGATTTCCGCCATGATGTCCGTCACGCGCTGCACGCTGGCGACGATTTCGGCCATCGTGTTGCCCGCCTCGCCCACCAGTTTGCTGCCCGCGTCGACCGCCACCACGGAGTCGCCGATCAGGGTCTTGATTTCCTTGGCCGCCGCCGCCGAGCGTTGCGCCAGGTTGCGTACCTCGCTGGCCACCACGGCAAAGCCGCGCCCCTGCTCACCTGCGCGCGCCGCTTCCACGGCCGCGTTCAAGGCCAGGATATTCGTCTGGAAGGCGATGCCGTCGATGACGGAAATGATGTCGACGATCTTGCGCGACGAATCGTTGATGGCATCCATGGTCTCAACCACCTTGCCCACCACCTCACCACCCTTGACGGCGACGCCGGAAGCGCTCAGCGCCAGCTGGTTGGCCTGCTGGGCATTGTCGGCGTTCTGCCGCACGGTGGCGGTCAGCTCCTCCATCGACGATGCCGTCTCTTCCAGCGAACTGGCCTGCTCTTCCGTGCGCGAGGACAGGTCCAGGTTGCCGCTGGCAATTTCCGTCGACGCCGTGGCGATCGTTTCCGTGCCGCTGCGCACCTGGGCGACGATGTTGACCAGGCTGGAATTCATGTCTTTCAGCGCCTGCAGCAGCTGGCCCGTCTCTTCCGTCGTGTGCACCTCGATGTGGCTGGTCAGGTCGCCCGAAGCCACCGTTTGCGCCACTTTCACGGCCGCATTGATCGGCTGCGTGATGGCGCGCGTGATGTAGGCGGCGCAGCCCATGCCCAGCGCGGAGGCGAGCAAGCCGAGGATGAGCATCAGGCTTTCCGAGCGGATCACGGCCGCTCCGCCATCCTTGACGCTGGCGTCGGCCACGCCATTATTGAGCTTGATGATCTCGTTGAGCGTGGCCTCGGCCTTGCCGAACAGACTGCGCGAATCCAGGTACTGCTGGTAGAACGCCACGAACAGCTCTTTCTGCCGCGGCTCGTCGCGGTTGTCGGCCAGCTGGCGCAGGATGGCGCGCACCTTGTCGTCATCGCCCTTCCAGGCGGCCCATTCCTCCAGGAAACGCTTCCACAGCACGGCTTCCTCAGGCGTTTGCGGCAGCGGCTCGTACAGCTTGCGGCCCGCCTCGATATTGCTCCAGGCCTTGGTGCGCAGCTGCAGCGCTTCCGCGAACTTGTCTTGTGCCTGGTAATTGTTTTCATAGATGGCGGCCGTCAGGGTAGCGGCGGCGACGGCCGTCTGGCCCTCGTTCATCATCATCAAGCCCTGGATCGACGGCAGGCGCACCACGCCGATCTCGTTGACGGCGTTACCCACGGTGGCGATGCCCGTGTAACCGCAGATGCCGACCACCAGCATTGCCGCCATCATCACGGCGACGAGGGTCGCCAACTTCCATTTGATCAGTAAATTCTTAAACATGGCTAGGTCCTTTATTAGTCAAAACTGCTGCTGGCAAGGCTGAGGCTGGCATGTTCAGGTAGAACGGCTGACATTTGTATAAAGGTGGCGGGGGTGGGGCGTACGCTTCGTTACAATTGGCGAGAATTCATAAATGGAAGCATAGTGGAAAATGGGCGCGCTGGCTGCTACATACTTGATACAAGACAATATTTATTTCTCTACTGTGGTGCGTGTTGTACAGAAAACAAAAAAAATGGCCTGGCGCCCTGCTTTGGTGCAAAAAAACGCCGCGCGCCACTATTGGCTGCGCAGTTGATAGTCGTATAAGATGAGCAACAAGCAAACAACAGGCAGACCATGGCATATCCTATCGAACACAAACTGGTGATCGGGGTCGCTTCCAGCGCCCTGTTCGACCTGGCCGAATCGCACCAGGTCTACCTCGACAACGGCCCCGAGGAATACCGCAAGTACCAGGAAACGCATATCGACACGGTCTTGCCGCGCGGCGTGGCCTTTCCCTTCATCCGCCGCTTCCTGAACATCAACAAACACTATCCGCGCCAGTCGCCAGTGGAAGTGGTGCTGTTTTCGCGCAATTCGCCGGAAACGGGTTTGCGCGTGATGCACTCGATCGCCCACTACGGCCTGGATATTTCGCGCGCCGCCTTCATGACGGGCAAGTCGCCCTACCCCTACCTGCCGGCCTTCAACGCCTCGCTCTTCCTCAGCGCGAATGAAGGCGACGTGCGCAGCGCGCTGGCCTGCAACTATCCGGCCGGCCTGGTGCTGCCATCGCGCACGGAAGACGACGAGAACGACGAAGAACTGCGCGTGGCCTTCGATTTCGACGGCGTGATCGCCGACGACGAAGCGGAAACCGTCTTCAAGCGCAACAATGACGTCGATGAATTCCACGCCCATGAAACCCTGAACGTGGGCACGCCGCACCGCCCCGGCCCGCTGGCCGACCTGTTCCAGAAGCTGGCCACCATGCAGCGCCTGGAAGAAAAGGCGCAGCGGCGCGACCCCGGCTACAAGAAGATCCTGCGCATCGCCATCATCACGGCGCGCAATGCGCCCTCGCACGAGCGCGTCGTGACGACCCTGAAAAGCTGGGGCGTGGCGGCCGACGAGACGTTTTTCCTCGGTGGCATGGACAAGTCGCGCGTGCTGGCCGTGTTCAAGCCGCATATCTTCTTCGACGACCAGCTGAGCCATTTGAAGTCAGCCGGCGGCACAATACCGATGGTGCATGTGCCTTTCGGTATCGCGAATATGCGCGCGGGCGATGGTCTATAATCGTGCCTGCTGGCGCCTTCATGAAGGGCGCCGCACGCAATACAGCCTTTCCTGTCAACTGCCTCTGCCACTAGTGTCATCGCCTGCATGTCCTTAGACTTAACAAAAGCCCTCCCCAAGCCCGGCAACCGCTACGCGCTGCCCGCCCTGTATGGTTCATCCGACGCCTATGCCCTGGCGCTGGCCGCTTTGGCCTTGAAAGCGCGGGGCCAGATGCTGGCCGTGGTGGTGGCGCAGGCCAGCGACGGCCAGCGCCTGCTCGATGAAATCCCGTGGTTTGGCGGCAAGGAACTGCGCTGCCATCTGCTGCCGGACTGGGAAACCCTGCCCTACGACGCCTTTTCGCCGCACCAGGACCTGGTCTCCGAACGCCTGGCCACCCTGCACGAAATCCAGACGCGCCAGTGCGACGTGCTGATCGTGCCGGCCACCACGGCGCTGGTGCGCCTGGCGCCGCCGTCGTTCCTCGCTGCCTACACCTTCTTCTTCAAGAAGGGCGAAAAGCTCGACGAAGCGCGCCTGAAGTCGCAGCTGACCCTGGCCGGCTACAGCCATGTCTCGCAAGTGATGTCGCCCGGCGAATACTCGGTGCGCGGCGGCCTGCTCGACCTGTTCCCCATGGGTTCGGCCCTGCCCTACCGCCTGGACCTGTTCGGCGACACCATCGAGACCATCCGCACGTTCGACGCCGATACCCAGCGCTCGCTCTACCCCGTGCACGAAGTGCGGCTGCTGCCGGGGCGCGAATTTCCCATGGACGAAGCGGCGCGCACCACCTTCCGCAACCGCTGGCGCGAACAGTTCGAGGGCGACCCGTCGCGCTCGGTGGTCTACAAGGACATCAGCAGCGGCATCGCTTCGGCCGGTATCGAATACTATCTGCCCCTGTTCTTCGAGCAGACGGCCACCCTGTTCGACTACCTGCCGCCCGACGCTTCTCTGGCCCTGGTGGGCGAGATCGACGCTGCCATCGGGCGCTTCTGGACCGATACCCAGTCGCGCTACCGCTTTTTGAAGGCCGACCGCGAGCGGCCGATCCTGCCGCCCGAATCGCTGTTCCTGTCCGACGAGCAGTTCTTCGGCCTGGCCAAGCCCTACCCGCGCCTGGCGATTGCGAAATCGAACGACGCGCTGGCCTCCGAACTGTCGGCGCCCGTGCCGAACATCGCCGTCAACCGCCGCGCCGACGACCCGCTGGCCAACCTGCGCAGCTATCTGCTGCAAGCGGGCCGCCGCGTGATGATCTGCGCCGAATCGAACGGCCGCCGCGAAACCTTGCAGCAGTACTTCACCGAATACGATCTGCACCTGACGCCGGTGGAAGGCAGCGACGGTTTTCTGCAGTCCGACGCCAAACTGATGCTGGGCGTGGCGCCGCTGCATGCGGGCTTCGAGCTGTTCACGCCGGACGGCAATCTGGCCTTCATCACCGAGACGGAACTGTATGCCGGTTCCGGCCGCAGGGTCGGCACCAAGAAGCAGGAAGGCGTGACGCAGGTCGAGTCGATGGTGCGCGACCTGTCGGAGCTGAAAATCGGCGACCCCGTGGTGCACATCAACCACGGCATCGGGCGCTACATGGGCCTGACCAGCATGGACCTGGGCGAAGGCGAGACGGAATTTTTGCACCTCGAGTACGCCAAGGACACCAAGCTGTACGTGCCAGTGTCACAGCTGCATGTGATCTCGCGCTATTCGGGCGCTTCGCCGGAAGACGCGCCGCTGCACTCGCTCGGCTCGGGCCAGTGGGAAAAGGCGAAAAAACGCGCGGCCGAACAGGTGCGCGACACGGCCGCCGAGCTGCTCAACCTGTATGCGCGCCGCGCGCTGCGCCAGGGCCACTCGTTCGAATTCTCGTCACACGACTACCAGCGCTTCGCCGACAGCTTCGGCTTCGACGAGACGCCGGACCAGGCCGAGGCCATCCGCAACGTCATCAAGGACATGACCTCGGGCAAACCGATGGACCGCCTGGTGTGCGGCGACGTCGGCTTCGGCAAGACGGAAGTGGCGCTGCGCGCGGCTTTTATTGCCGTGATGGGCGGCAAGCAGGTGGCGATCCTGGCGCCCACCACCCTGCTGGCCGAGCAGCATGCGCAAACCTTCGCCGACCGCTTCGCCGACTGGCCCGTGCGCATCGCCGAATTGTCGCGCTTCCGCAGCGGCAAGGAGATCACGCAGGCGTTCAAGGGCATGGCCGACGGCACCATCGACATCGTCATCGGCACGCATAAACTGCTGTCGGACGACGTGAAGTTTACCCGTTTGGGCCTGGTCATCATCGACGAGGAACACAGGTTCGGCGTGCGCCAGAAGGAAGCCCTGAAAGCCTTGCGCGCGGAAGTGGACGTGCTGACCCTGACGGCTACGCCGATCCCGCGCACCCTGGGCATGGCGCTGGAAGGCTTGCGCGACTTTTCCATCATCGCCACGGCGCCGCAAAAGCGCCTGGCCATCAAAACGTTCGTGCGCAGCGAAGGCGAGGCGATCATCCGCGAAGCGTGTCTGCGCGAACTCAAACGCGGCGGCCAGATCTACTTCCTGCACAACGAGGTGGAAACCATCCAGAACCGCCTGGCCATGCTGACGGAACTGCTGCCCGAGGCGCGCATCGCCGTGGCGCACGGCCAGATGCACGAGCGCGACCTGGAAAAGGTCATGCGCGACTTCGTCGCCCAGCGTTTCAACATTTTGCTGTGCACGACCATCATCGAAACGGGCATCGACGTGCCGACGGCGAACACCATCATCATGCACCGCGCCGACAAGTTCGGCCTGGCGCAGCTGCACCAGCTGCGCGGCCGCGTGGGCCGTTCGCATCACCAGGCCTACGCCTACCTGCTGGTGCACGACGTGCAGGGCCTGACCAAACTGGCGCAGCGCCGCCTGGACGCCATCCAGCAGATGGAAGAACTGGGCAGCGGCTTTTACCTGGCCATGCACGACCTGGAAATCCGCGGTGCCGGCGAAGTGCTGGGCGAGAACCAGTCGGGCGAGATGACGGAAATCGGCTTCCAGCTGTATTCGGACATGCTGCACGAAGCCGTGCGCTCGCTGAAAGCCGGCAAGGAGCCGGACCTGGCCGCGCCGCTGGCCTCGACGACGGAAATCAATCTGCACGTGCCGGCCCTGCTGCCAGCCGATTTTTGCGGCGACGTGCATGAACGCCTGTCGATCTACAAGCGCCTGGCCAATTGCGCCACGCCAGAGAAGATCGACGATATCCAGGAAGAGCTGATCGACCGCTTCGGCAAGCTGCCCGACCCCGTGAAAGCGCTGATCGAGACGCATCGCCTGCGCATCGCGGCGAAAACCGTGGGCATCGTCAAGATCGATGTGCATGGCGAGGCGGCCACCTTGCAATTCATGGCCAAGCCCCCCATCGACCCGATGCGCATCATCGACTTGATCCAGAAGAACCGCCATATCAAGCTGCATGGCCAGGACAAGCTGAAAATTACGGCCGCCATGCCCGACCTGGCCGCGCGCGTGACGCAGATCAAGACCACCATCAAGCAATTGACGGTGTAGACCATTTCGACCATTTATGCAGGATAGCCCCATGACCAACACGACTTCCATCACCATGAACCTGATCCTGCAGGGCCTGGACGGCGATAGCGCCCGGCTCGAACGCATCGCCGCCCTGGCCGCGCCCACCTCCATCACGCGCCTGGGGCCGAACGCCGTGCGCTGCGAGCAGATCGCCTATTCGCCCGCGCTGCGGCCCACCATCGAAGTGGCGGCCCAGGCGGCGCAGCTGGACGCCACTTACATGATGGGCCAGCGCGAACTGCGTGAATTCAAGCTCGTGGCGATGGACATGGATTCGACCCTGATCACCATCGAGTGCATCGATGAAATCGCCGACATGCAGGGCCTCAAACCGCAAGTGGCGGCCATCACGGAAGCGGCCATGCGCGGCGAGCTCGATTTCGCGGCCAGCCTGAAGCAGCGCGTGGCCCTGCTCGAAGGCCTGGACGCATCGGCGCTGCAGCGCGTCTACGACGAGCGCCTGAAGCTGTCGCCGGGCGCGGAAACCATGCTGGCGGCCGTGCAAAAGGCCGGCTTGAAAACCCTGCTGGTGTCGGGCGGCTTTACTTTCTTTACGGAACGTCTGAAGCAACGCCTGGGCCTCGACTACACGCACGCCAACGAACTGGAAATCGTCGATGGCAAGCTGACGGGCAAAGTGTTAGGGGGCATCGTCGACGCCGAGGAAAAGCAGCGCACGGTCGAGCGCGTGTGCGCGCAGATGGGCATAACGCCAGCGCAAGCCATCGTCATGGGCGACGGCGCCAACGACTTGAAAATGATGGGCATCGCCGGCCTGTCGGTCGCCTTCCGCGCCAAGCCGGTGGTACGCTCGCAAGCCGATGTGGCGCTGAACTTTGTGGGGCTCGATGGCTTGCTCAACGTATTGAGCTGAGTTGGCGCCTGGCGGCGCGCGCACGATGGCATATTTTTGCTATATTGCAAACTTGTGACTACCAAGCTTGCCCATCGTGAAAGAACACCGCATGCCGCCACCGCTGCCAGAAGAGATACAACGCCACCTGGACTTGTTTGTCGCCGCTGCGCAAACGGCCTTCGGGGATGACCTTGCCGCCGCCGTGCTGTTCGGCTCGGCCGCCGATGGGCAGGTACGTGCCACCTCCGACGTCAACCTGCTGTTGCTGCTCAAGCGCTTTACGCCGCAGACGGCAGATGCGCTGCGCGGGTCCTTGCGCCTGGCGCACGCCGCCATCGATTTGCAGGTCATGTTCCTGCTCGAGCGCGAATTGACGCAGGCCGCCGACGCCTTCGCCGTCAAGTTCGCCGACATCATCGCGCGCCATCGAGTACTGCTGGGCAATGATCCTTTCGCCAGCCTGCACACCAGCCGCGACGCCATGCTGCGCCGGCTGCGGCAAGTGCTGCTGAACCAGCAGGTGCGCATGCGCGAACGGTACATGCTATTGAGCCTGAATGAAGAACAGCTGGCCGGCGCCATCGCCGACGCGGCCGCTCCCCTGCGTGCGGCCGCGGCCTCGCTGGCGCAGCTGGAGGGCAAGCCCGCGCAGTCCGGCAAGCAGGCGCTCGAAGCGTTTGTCGAGCAGCTGGGCGAACCGGCCCTGCACGCGGCCCTGCAAGCCATGTCGACGGCGCGCGAAACGGCTCGCCTGGCGCCGGGGCAGGCCATGCCCGCCTTCACCAGCCTGATGGCCATTACCGAACGCCTGCGCGAACACGCGGAGCAGATGCAGTGAACGGCGTCAATCCGTTCGACTGGAGCGGTCCCTGGTTCCTGCTGGCCTACCTGATCTTCGGCCTGCTCGTGTACTACCTCGCGCGCGAGCTGCTGATCCGCCAGGAATTGCGCAATCCACATGCCCAGCTGTCACTCGCCGATGACCCGTACCGCATCGCCTTCCTGCGCGGCGGCGCGCTCGAAGCCGTGAAGATCGCCGCCATCGTGCTGGTCGACCGCGGCTTGCTGCGCGCCGATGGCCCGCTGCTGGAAACGGCCAGCGCCGACAGTCTGCGCTTCGCCAGCCATGACATCGAACGCGACGTGCTGCGGCTGTACCTGGGCCGCCAGGGCCACAGCAAGGAACTGGCCGCGCAGGCCGACATGCTGCCATCGTGCCGCGCCTACCAGGACTCCTTGACCCAGCAGGAATTACTGGTCGGCCCGCCGCTGCTGCGCCGGCGCGAACGCATCACCTGGCCCGCGCACTATTTGCTGCTGACGGTGGCCGCCGTCAAGGCCGTCATCGCCATCAGCCGCCAGCACTACAACTTGCTGTTCCTGGCGCTGCTGCTGGCGATCTTCCTGCTCATGCTGCGCGGCTTGCGCACCCAGGCGAGCAGCTGGAGCGCGCAGCGGCTGCTGACCGACCTGCGCATGCTGTTTGGCCGGCTGAACCAGCGCGCAGCGCGCCTGCAGGCGGGCAGCAGCAGCGCCGACATGGCCCTGCTGGCCGCCATCTTCGGCCTCGGCGCCCTGCCCCTGTCCGTGTACGCATATGTTGGCGAGCTGTACCCGGTGCCCCGGCACAGCAGCGACTCCTCGTCCGGTGGCACGGGCGACTCGTCATCGGGCGGCGGTGATGGCGGCGGCGATGGCGGCGGCAGCGGCTGTGGCGGTTGCGGCGGTGGCGGCGGCTGTGGCAGTTAGCCAGGAAACCGTGCGCGACCGCGTCGGCCTGGGCTGGCGCGGCGAACTGGCTACCGGCATCCTGTCCAACCTGGCGCGGATTGACGTGCTGGAAGTGATCGCCGACGACTATTACCACGCCCCGCGCGCCGACATCGCCGCCCTGTGCAGCCTGGCGCGCCAGGTGCCGGTGAGCCTGCACGGCGTGGGCATGGGGCTGGCCTCGACGATTCCCGCCGACCCGCGCCGCCTGCATGCGATGGCGCGCCTGATGAAGACGGTACAGGCGGAGTCGTGGTCAGAGCATATGAGTTTCGTGCGCGCCGGCGGCGTGGAAATCGGCCACCTGGCGGCGCCACCGCGCACGCCGCTCAGCGCCGCCGGCGCGATCGCCAATATCGCGCTGGCCACGCGCATCGTCGGCAGCGCGCCGCTGATGGAAAACATCGCCACTTTGATCGACCCGCCGGCCAGCACCCTGGACGAAGCCGAGTGGCTGGCGCAGATTCTCCACGGCGCGCACGTGCCGCTGCTGCTGGACCTGCACAACCTGTATGCGAATGCCGTCAATTTTGGGGCAGCGCCGGAGCAATTGCTGCTGCGCCTGCCCCTGGACAGGGTCGGCGCCGTGCACCTGAGTGGCGGCCACTGGATAGCCGCGCCGGGCGGCGGCCAGCGCTTGCTGGACGACCATCTGCACGACGTGCCGCCCGCCGTCTTCGCTTTACTGACCCAGCTGGCGCGCCATGCGCCGCAGCCCCTGACGGTGATCGTCGAACGCGACGGCAATTACCCGTCGTTCGAGCATGTGCTGGGCCAGCTGGAGCTGGCGCGCGCGGCCTTGCGCGCGGGGCGAGACGCATGAGTTCTCCCGCACTGGAAACCTATCTGGCAAGGCTGTACACGGACGACGCCCTGCGTGCCGCCTTCCTGCTCGAACCCCGGGCGCAAGCCTTGCTGCATGGCTTGTCGCAGCAGGAAGCGGAGGCGATGGCGGCGATGGATCGCGTCGGCCTGCAGATGGCGGCGGCCAGCTATCGCGCCAAGCGCGCCGCGCACGGTGGCAGGGCGAAGCCAGCGCAGCGCTGGTGGCGCCGGCTGCTGGCTGCCTGGACCTGACAGCCTACAGCTGCCACAGCCGCAACGGCAGCAAGCCCCACCAGGCCAGCACCAGCAGCAGTTGCAAGGCCGCCAGCAAGGCGACCCAATCCCATTTCGCCCACGAGCCCGCCTCGGCAGCCGTGCCACGGCTGCGCCAGCAGCGCGCCAGGCCGAACGCCATGGCCAGCGGCAACGCGCCCGTGACCAGCGCCAGCAGCACGCTGGCCACGCTGACGTCGCCCAGGCGCAGGTAAGACTGAAAATACAACAACGGCAGGGGCAAGAGCAGCGACAGCAGCGACAGCAGGGGCGCGAACAGATGGTCGCCCCGCCCCAGGCGGTGCAGCGCGGCGCGCCAGACAGCCACCACCAGCACATACAGCAAGCCCGCCATGCCCAGCGCCAGGCTGCCCCACAAGACCAGCATGCGCAGTATCGACACCCGCTCATAGCTGCGCAAGCCGTCGCTGAGGATATGCTTGCCATCGTCTTGCAGCAGCACGTGCGACGGCGTGCTGCGGTCGCTGGCGCGGAACAGCAGGCCGCCCACCGGTTCCAGTTCCTTCGGCTCGCCCTGGAACGGGATCAGGAACAGCGACTCGCCATCCCATTTCAGGCGCGTAAAGCCGAAGACGGCATCGACCCAGGCCATGCTGGCCATGGGGCTGGGTGACGGCACATACACGCCCTGCCAGTTTTCCACCGTGGGCGCGGGCGTGCCCTGCGGCGCTGGCGCGCGCAGCGGCAGTTCCAGGTCACGCAGCAGCAGGCGGTTGAAGCGTTCATAGTCGGCTGCTTCCGCATCCGTATTGAAGGCGACGAAGAAGGCGCTGTCCTGCTCCGGATAGATGCACAGCATGGCGCGAAAACCCACGGCCGTACCAGGGTGGCAGGCGCCGACCACGTTGTGGCGGTCGCGCACGGCAAGGGCCAGGCCGTGCCCCGTTGCCAGGCCCGCCTGCGCCGCATCCGTGCCGGCCGGCTCGGACAAGGCGCCCATCAGCGCCGGGTCGATGAAGCGCTTGCCCTGCAGCTTGCCGTCGCCCATCAGGAACTGCGCCAGCTTGCCCATGTCGGCCGCCGTGGTGGTAAATTGCGCGGCCGGACGCAGGTACTGCGGCACGGCCGCTTGCGCCGCACCATGCTCGAAGTGGCCCATGGCCAGGCGCGGATCAGCCTGCGCGCCCGTCTGCGTGACGAAAGTAAACGTGCTGTCCGCCATGCCCAGCGGCTGCAGCAGCTGCGCATCGAGGTAGCGTTCATAGGGCTGGCCCGTGACCTTCTCGATCACCATGCCCAGCAAGCCATAGCCCATGTTCGAATACGCATAGCGGCTGCCGGGCCGCGCGCGCACGCGCAGCAGGCTGCGGCCGCCATCAAAGGCGGCGGCCAGCGGCGTCTGCGGCGCCGGATTCAGGCTGAACGCCTGCCAGAAGCGCACGTTATCGAGGCCGGACGTATGCGCCAGCAGGTGGCGGATGCGCACGGGGTCGCTGGCCTGCCACGGGTTGTTCAGCGCCAGTGCCGGCAGCACCTGCTGCACGGGCGTGTCGAGCGTGAGCCGGTCTTCGCTGACCAGACGCAAGACGCCCAGCGCCAGCGCCACCTTGCCCACGGAGCCCACTTGCACGCGCGTGTCGGCCTGCATGGGTAGGTGCTTGGCGGCATCGCGCTGGCCCGACGCGCCGACTTTGACTGTGCCATCGGGCAAGACTTCGCTCCAGACGGCGCCCGCCAGGCCCTCTTCCTTCAAGCCAGCGGCAAACTCCGCCTCCAGGGTGGGGCCGGCGGCATGGGCCGCCGTGGCGCACAGCAACAAGGCCGGCACGGCGTGCCGCAGCCATGACCTGGCGCGCGCGGCCAAGGTGGGATGTGAATCTGCTTTCAACAATGTGTTCCGCCTTTTTCCATGGATTGCGCTCCCGTTCAACAGAGCTTGTTACAATAAAAACCTGAACAAACAATCAAGCAGGAGCCTGCATGTCACAAGATATTATTTTAGATACCCCACTCCGGCAGACCAAGAACCTGGCCTGGTGGTTGTACCTGATACATGGCGCCAGCTTTGTGTTTTCGCTGGGCGCGTTTTCCTTCATTCCGCTCATCATCAATTATGTGAAGCGGGACGAGGCGGCCGGGACCTTCGTGTACAGCCATCACAGCTGGATGATCCGTTCCTTCTGGTGGTATGTGGCCTGGATCGTCGTCGGCGCCGTGCTGTGGATTACCATCATCGGCATTCCGCTGGCGTTCGTCGTGTGGGGCGTGGCCTGGCTGTGGAAAGCCTACCGCTTGCTGCGCGGCTTCCTCGACCTGAACAACAACACCCCCGTCCCCATGTAAAAAGTGCTTCGCGGCAAGCCAACGGCTTGCCGCTGCCTACATCGCCGCGAACGCCCGTTCGATATCGGCGATCAAGTCCTGCGGATCTTCCAGCCCCACGTTCAGACGCACCAGCTGGCCCGGCAACTGCCAGCCCTTGCGCATGGCGGCGATGCGGTACGGCATCACCAGGCTGTTCGCGCCGCCCCAGCTGTAGCCTATCTTGAACAATTGCAAGGCATCGACGAAACGGTCCGTCTGCTGCTCCGTGTAGCGGGCATCGAACAGCACGGAAAACAAGCCGCCCGCGCCCGTGAAATCGCGCTGCCAGATGGCGTGACCGGGGCAATCGGCGAAAGCCGGATGCAGCACGGTGGCGATCTCGCTTCTTGCCTTGAGCCAGGCGGCCACCGTGCGCGCGCCCGCATCGTGCGCGTCGAAGCGCAGCTTCATGGTGGGCAAGCCGCGCAGCACCAAGTAGGCGTCATCGGCGCCCACGCCCATGCCAAGGCGCATATGCGCCAGCGCCAGGCGCTCGTGCAGCGCCCTGTCCCGCGTGATCAGGGCGCCCATCAGCACGTCCGAGCCGCCCGACTGGTATTTCGTCAGCGCCTGCATGATGATGTCCACGCCCAGGTCGAAGCCGCGCAGGGCCAGGCCGGCCGACCAGGTGTTGTCCAGAGCCACCAGCACGCCGCGCGCGTGCGCGGCCGCGCAGATGGCGGGCAAGTCCGGCACTTCCATGCTCACGGAACCCGGCGCTTCAGTCCAGATCAGCTTGGTATTCTCCTGGATCAGGGCGGCGATGCCGGCGCCGATCAGCGGGTCGTAATAGCGGGCCGTGATGCCGAAATCCTGCGCCAGCCAGCGTCCCAGTTCACGGTTCGGGTTGTAGATGTTTTCCGGCAATAAAACGTCATCGCCCGTTTTCAGCAGCGCAAAATCCGCCATGGCGATGGCCGCCAGGCCCGACGGCGCCAGCAGGCAGTACTTGCCCCCTTCGATCTCGGCCAGCCGCGCTTCCAGCGTGAACGTGGTGGGAGTGCCGTGCAAGCCGTAGGTATAGGCATTCTTCTCTTTCCAGTCGCCCGAACGCATGGCCGCCACGTCCTTGAACAACACGGTCGATGCGTGATGGATGGCGTTGGGAAAGGCGGCAAAGCCTTGCGGCGCCTGGTAATCGCTGTGGATCAGCGCGGTTTGCGGAGATTTTGGTGTGGTCATGGCGTTGTCGGCAAAAAAAAGGCGGGCCAGCAATTGCTGGTCCGCCTTGATTGTAAGGGCTTATGCCCTTGCCTGCCGTACGTATGACAGAGTGTTACACCTGCGAAAAATTCTTATTCTGCGGCGCCCCACAGGTCGTGCGCGTCCGCTGAAGTAATTTTTACGTCAACGAACTGGCCGACGGCCAGCTTGCGGTGCGGCTCGAACGGCGGTTTTACGTACACGACGCCATCGATTTCCGGCGCGTCGGCGGACGAGCGGCCCACGCCGCCGGAGCGGGTGACTTCATCGATCAGCACGCGCACGGTCTTGCCGACCTTGGCTTGCAGGCGTTTCTTGGAAATTTCTTCCTGCAGCAGCATCACGCGGCCACGGCGCTCTTCGCGCAGCTCTTCCGGCACGGGATTTTCGATCGCATTGGCCGTCGCGCCTTCGACGGGCGAATAGGCGAAGCAGCCCAGACGGTCGATCTGCGCTTCCTTGAGGAAGTCCAGCAAGTACTCGAATTCCGCTTCCGTTTCGCCCGGGAAACCGGCGATGAAGGTCGAGCGTATCGTCAGATCCGGGTTGATGGCGCGCCAGGCCTGGATGCGGTCGAGGTTTTTCTCGCCGCTGGCCGGGCGCTTCATGCGTTTGAGCACGTCCGGATGCGCGTGCTGCATCGGAATGTCGAGGTATGGCAGGATGTGGCCGCCGCTCATCATCGGGATGATCTGGTCCACGTGCGGGTACGGATACACGTAGTGCAAGCGCACCCAGGCGCCGTAGGTCTTGGCCAGTTCGCCCAGCGCTTCCGTCAGCTGCGTCATGTGCGTTTTCACGGGACGGCCATTCCAGAAGCCGGAACGGAATTTCACATCCACGCCATACGCCGAGGTATCTTGCGAAATGACCAGCAATTCCTTGACGCCGGCCTTGAACAGGTTTTCCGCTTCAATCATCAGTTCGCCGATCGGGCGCGAGACCAGGTCGCCGCGCATCGATGGGATGATGCAGAAACTGCAACGGTGGTTACAGCCTTCGGAAATTTTCAGGTAGGCATAATGCTTCGGCGTCAGCTTGATGCCTTGCGGCGGCACCAGGTCGAGGAAGGGCGCGTGCGGCTTCGGCAGGTGAAAATGGACGGAATCCATCACTTCGGACAGCGCGTGCGGACCGGTAACGGCCAGCACTTTCGGGTGCACCTTCATGATGATGTCGTCGCCGGCAGCATCTTTCTTGGCGCCCAGGCAGCCGGTCACGATGACTTTGCCGTTTTCAGCCAGCGCTTCGCCGATGGCGTCGAGCGACTCTTGCACGGCAGCGTCGATAAAACCGCAGGTATTGACGATCACCAGATCGGCGCCAGCGTAGGATTTCGCCGTTTCGTAGCCTTCGGCGCGCAGTTGGGTCAGGATTTGTTCGGAGTCGACCAGCGCTTTCGGGCAGCCGAGCGAGACAAAGCCCACTTTCGGCGCCGCACCTGGCATGGCCAGCATGGCCTCGGGCTGGGCGGAAGGAACGGGAATACGGTGAATTTCAGACATAGTTGGCAGCTAGTAAAATGGTGAGGCGAATCGGCTATTGTACCCCGAGCCGCCCCTTGCTGTCAGCGACAGTTCCTTTTGCTGGCGCATCTGCAACGTTACCACCCCAGCTTTGTTCCGGCCGCTGCCATCGTGGCGGGGGCCGGAACAAGGCCCGGCCACACATTCCAGGTATCAAGAAAGTCAAAATAATGCCTTAAGGAAATTAATGGCATGACATATAATTTTGTTTTTTAAAAAACTAAATGAATCCATGTCTTTGTCCTTTTCCAAATTGAAAGCGCGGCACCGGGCTGTCGCGGCTTGCGGCTTGACTGTATTGCTACTGAGCGGCTGCGTCGTCAACACGTCGGTGGTTGACCCACTGAAAACGAGTGCACAATCGGGAGGAACCCCGGTGGTAGTCAGCATCACGTCGAATACCAAAGATATTTACGGTTTCAATATGATCAAGTTACGCCGTGTGGTGGCGGGGGAGCAGCGCAGTGATTTCAAGCTGGTTTCCGCAAATCTGGTGATGAAAAAGGTCGAGAGCGCGATGGCAGGCGATACTTCCCTGTTCATTGGCGCACTACCGCCTGGCGAGTATGAGTTTGTCGAACTGATCGACACGCGGGCCAACAAGCTCTTGCATGTGTACTCAAGCATCGTAGGAAGCTTCAACATCGAAGCGGGAAAATCGGCGGATCTGGGTCGGCTGATTGTGACACGCGGCGATTTCGGCGTGCAATACGGTCGCAGCGCGCAGGTGGTATCCAATGCGCAATTGCTCCAGCGCTTTGCCCCCGACTACAGCAAGTTATTCGGCGCTGCTGCCAGCCCAGGCTGGAGCACCCCACACCACGCGCAGGACGATGTCGAGCAATTTGCCCGCGCCCACCCGGCCGGGGCCGAGTGCGCCACCGAAATGCCCGATGGCCGGGTAGCTGCCGCCAGCCGCATGGGCGCCGTCCTGCTGCGCTCGACACAAGGTAAATGGAAGATCATCAATGCGCCCTCGGTGGAGTCGCTGTCTTGCGTCTTTCCCGTAGACCTGCACAATGCCGAGTTGATCGCGGTAGGCGAATCGGGCTCCCTGCTACGCAAGGCGCGTGACAGCGACGAACTGCTTCCTGTCGATACAGGCAACCTGCCGCCCGGCAACCTGCTGCGCATCGGCGGCAACCCCAAGGATGGCTGGTACGTGATGCATCACAAGGGAGGTGAATTGAACATTTTCCGTGCGAATCAACTGGACGCCGGCGACTGGCGATCCGTGTACCATTCCACCTTGCCCGGATCGTGGCTGCATGGCCCGGGCTTATTGTGGACGTGGCAAGACGCGGAGCGGATCGGCTATGCGCTGGAAAGCGGCTTGATCGGCGAACTCGACTACCGCACGGGCAAGTTGACCGAGCGCTTTAGTCCGCACAAGAAAAGCTTGACGCAGTTTATCCATCAAGCCAATGGCACGCAAAGCGTTCTGGTAGCGGCTGGTCTGGGAGGACGCTTTCCCGACGCCTATGTTTCACGGGATCGCGGCCAGAACTGGACGACTATCGTTTCGCCGTTCAAAGTCCTGATGTCGCCCGTGGCGCCGCTCAATGACGGCCGCTTGCTTATGGAGGCTGGCATGTATAACGAGGGCGCCCTGCTGGTCAGCAGCGACGAAGGCAAGACCTGGGGGCCATATGTCCCATACAGTCTGCGCAACGCCCCGTTGATATTCCCGTCCGGCCTGGCGCTCAATATCCAGGAAGATTTCAAGGGTAACGTCAGCATTTACAGCTCCATGGACAATGCCAGGACATGGAAGCTCGAGCATTCAAGCCAGGACCTGCTCTCCACGCTGCAACAACGGAAGCAATAACATGCAGCATCGGCAGCCGGCGGCATGACGCCCGCAAAGCACAACGGCACAGGAGATCCTGTGCCGTTGTGTGGCCCGCATTGGCTGCGGCTTACTTTTTGTCGGTCGGTGGGACCGGCGGTACGAACGGGAACGTTCCGAACAGATTCTTGCTCTGGCTCTGCATCTGTTCCTGCATCTGCACGAACAGGCTCTTGCTCTGGTCGATGTAGTTGTTCATCATGCCTTGCATCATCGGGCCCTGGACGTTCATGAACTGGGTCCACATTTCCGGGCTGAATGGCTTGCCTTCGAAACTGCCGGCCGACGTGCCCGTGAATTTGTGCTGGATATCGGTGAACGCTTGCACGTTCTTTTCCAGGTAGGATCCCATCATGCCCTGCATGGCATGGCCGTAGTAGCGGATGATCTGCGACAACACGCTGCTCGAGAACATGGGCGCGCCGTTCGCTTCCTCTTCCAAAATGATTTGCAGCAAGATGCTGCGCGTCAAATCTTCACTGGATTTGGCATCGACGACCGTAAACACCTCATTGTCCAACACCAACTGCTTGACGTCCGTCAAGGTGATGTAGGAACTGGTTTGCGTGTCGTACAGACGGCGGTTGGGATATTTTTTAATCAGGCGGTCTATACTTTTTTTTGCACTACTCATCACAAGTTCCACTTATTGCGCCGCAGCGCGTACTGAGTTAATCCGAAAAAAAAGCGAACGTGGGTCCGCTTTCGCACCTGCCTACTTTTTCCATTATAGAGTGGAAAACGGCTCCGTCACACATCAGGGTAGTAGATTCCCGCATTTATTGCAACGCAACTAAAAGTAGATTCCTGACAAGACCGATGATTACGCCGGCCTTGTCAGGCAAGAAGCTTTTATAAACTAATCCGCCCTGACTTTAACATACCGCCCCGGCGCCGGCTCGATTGCCGCGTGCCGCTTGTTGCCCGGCTTGCCGGGCGCCCTCACCTGCGCGCCGCCGTGTTCGGCCAGGAAGGCCGCCCATTCGGGCCACCAGCTGCCAGCGTGCTCGGTCGCGCCTACCATCCATTGCTCGGCAGTCAAGGGCTTGGCTTTCGCCGTGCGGGGCTGGTCATTGCTCCAGTAACTGCGCTTTTTCTTCGAGGCCGGATTGATCACGCCGGCGATATGGCCAGAGGCACCGAGGATAAAACGGTTGGCTTTCGGCTTCTTGGGATTCAGCAAGGCCGTGCTGGCATAGGCAGCGCCCCAGGGCACGATATGGTCTTCGCGCGAGCCATAGATGAAAGCGGGCGCGTCGATGCTGCTCAGGTCGACCTGCTCTCCCGCCACCGTCAGCTTGCCCGGCACTTTCAGGCTGTTTTCCAGGTAAGTATTGCGCAGATACCAGCAAAACATGGGGCCCGGCAAGCCCGTGCCGTCGCCATTCCAGTACAGCAAGTCGAACGCGGGCGGTTCCTTGCCCTTCAGGTAATTCGACTGCACGTAGTTCCATACCAGGTCGTTCGGCCGCAGGCTGGAGAACGTGCTGCCCAGGTCGCGGCCCGACATCAGGCCGCCCTTGGCCAGACTCTGCTCGCGCAGCGCCACTTGCGGTTCGTCGATGAAGACGTCGAGCGCGCCCGTGTCGCAGAAGTCGAGGAAGGTGGTCAGCAGGGTCAGGCTGGCGGCCGGATTTTCACCGCGCGCCTTGAGCACGGCCAGCGCCGTCGAGACGATGGTGCCGCCCACGCAAAAGCCGAACATATTGAGCTTGTCCTGGCCGGAAATGTCCTGCGTGACCTGGATGGCTTCGATCACGCCTTGCTCGACGTAATCGTCCCACGTCAGGTGCTGCATGCTCAGGTCCGGATTGCGCCAGGACATCAAAAACACGGTATTGCCCTGCTCTACCGCATAGCGCACGAGCGAGTTTTCCGGCTGCAAGTCAAGGATATAGAATTTATTGATGCACGGCGGCACCATCAGCAGCGGCCGCTGGTGTACCGTGGCCGTCGTCGGCGTGTACTGGATCAGCTGGAACAGGGCATTTTCAAACACTACCGTGCCCGGCGTGGTGGCCACGTTGCGGCCCACTTCGAAGGCCGACTCATCGGACTGCGAGATGCGGCCCTTCTGCATGTCGGTCAGCATATTGCTCAAGCCCTTGGCCAGGCTCTCGCCCTTGGTCTCGATCAGGGTTTGCTGGGCGTCGGGGTTGGTGGCAAGAAAATTGGCGGGCGACATGGCGTCGACGATTTGCTGCACCGCAAACGCAATCTTTTGCTTCTGGTGCGGCGTCGCTTCCACGGCGTCGGCCATGGCGCTGAGAAACTCCGCGTTCAGCAGGTAGGCGGCCGCATTGAAGGCCGACAGGGGGCTGGCGTGCCAGGCGGGCGCGGCGAAGCGGCGGTCTTTCAGCTCCGGCGCCTTGCCGGCCATAAAGTCAGCCCACAAGCCCGTCAGCTTGGCCACATAGGCATTTTTCAGTTGCTCGATCGCTTCCGGCTTGATGCTGGCGCCCGCATCCTGCAAAATGCCGGCAATCGGATTGCCCTGGGGCTGCGGTACCATGTTGAACCACGTCTTCCACTGCTCAGGATTGCTGATCTGCGCCATCCATTCCTTGGTCATCATTTGAGGATCGGGCATATTCATAGATGTATGTAAGTCCATTCAAGAATTAATAAATAACTACTTCCGGGCCACCTGCATGCAAACTCTTACTCACTGCCAATACTCATGATGCTCATGACCGCTGTTGCCTGGATCTATGTCGTCGGCCTCATGGCGCTGACGGAACCGTCCATCGTCGCCGGGGTGATGACCTTCGTGCTGTACTGCGTCATCCCGCTGTCCATCCTATTCTATCTGACGGGCTCGCGGCGACGCAAACGCAAGGCTGAGCGCGTCGCTGAACTGAAGGCGCGCACGCTCGCCTCAGCAGACGATAAAACAAAAACGGCAGACACATAAGTGTCTGCCGCGCAGATTATTTGCGCCAGATCAAGCTGGCCTGTCTTCCCGTGACGCCATCGCGCCGGTACGAGTAAAACTGCGCCGCATCGCTGACGGTGCAGTAGTCGCCTCCCGCCACTTGCGCCACGCCATCGCGCAACAGCATGGTGCGCGCCAGCGCATAGATATCGGCCAGGTACTTGCCCGGCTTGCCTGCGATGGCGGTGAATGCATTCGATAACACTAGCCGCTCGGCATCGTCGCGCGCGCCGTCGCGAAACGCTTGCAACACATCCTGCCCCACTTCGAATTGCTGCGGGCCAATGGCTGGCCCCAGCCAGGCGAGGATTTCCCCCGCGCCCTGCGCCCGCATGCTTGCCACCGTGCGCTGCAAGACGCCGCTGGCCAGGCCGCGCCAGCCCGCATGGGCCGCGCCGACGACCAGGCCATCGGTCGAGCAGAACAGCACGGGCAGGCAATCGGCCGTCATCACCACGCACACGGCACCCGCCTGCGTGGCGATGCTGGCGTCGGCATCGGGCACGCAACCGTCCAGGCTGGCCGCATCCGCCACGGCCACGCCATGCACCTGCGACAGCCAGGCCGGCGCGGATGGCAGCATGGCCGCCAGCCGCGCGCGGTTGGCCGCCACGTGCGCGGGTTCATCGCCCACGTGCGTGCCCAGGTTCAAGCCACCGCCGCCCTGCCCGTCACCATACGGCCCCTGGCTGACGCCGCCCGCGCGCACGGTTGCCAGCGCGCCCACGTTCGCGGGCAGGCCGGGCCAATCGGGAGTAAGGCAAGGCAACGGCGACGTCATCAGACCTGTTCCGGCTCGGGAATGCCGGCGGTGGCGATCAGTTGCGCGAAATCATCGGCCAGCGGCACGATCCACTCGCACGCTTCCAGGGTGCCCGGATGCACGAGGCCCAGGCGGCGCGCCTGCAGCGCCTGGCGCGAGAAGACCGATACCAGGTGCTGCTTGCCGTACACGGAGTCGCCGACCAGCGCAAAGCCCAGGTGCTGCATGTGCACGCGAATCTGGTGCGTGCGGCCTGTTTCCAGACGGCATTGCATCAGGCTCACGGGACGGCGGTCGAGTTCGCCGCTGCCAATCAATTCATAGTGCGTGATGGCGGGCTTGGCGGTAAAGTTTTCCGAAACAGCCATCTTGACCCGGTCGCGCGGGTGGCGCGCGATGGACGCATCGATGGTGCCCGCCATTTTCGGCGTGCCCCACACCAGCGCGAAATACTCGCGCTTGACGGTACGCGCCTGCAACTGGCGCACCAGGTCCGTTTGCGAAGCGAGGGTCTTGCCTACCACCATCAAGCCGCTGGTATCCTTGTCCAGGCGGTGCACGATGCCGGCACGCGGCACGCCCGCCAGTTGCGGGCAGTGATGCAGCAAGCCGTTGAGCAGGGTGCCAGACCAGTTGCCGGGGCCCGGATGCACGACCAGTCCGGCCGGTTTGTTGATCACGATGATATGCTCATCTTCGTGCACGATGTTCAATTCCATCGCTTCCGGCTTAAAAGCCTCGTCTTCCGGCGCGCTTTGCGGCAGAATGACGATCTTCTCGTCGCCATAGGCGGTCATGTTGCGTTTGGCAACTTTTCCATCGACGGTCACGAAACCGGCTTCCAGCCACAGTTGCAAGCGGCTGCGCGAGTATTGCGGCACCAGCTGGGCGATGACTTTATCGAGGCGGTGGCCGCAGGCGTCCGGCGTCAGTTCCAATGTAATCGGGGCCATGATCTCGAAGGCGTCGTCGGCGGCAAAATCGCCGTCAAACGCATCTTCGGCGCCATGGTCAGAAAGGGAGTCAAACGCGGAGTCAGCCAAATTAGGCTTCGGAGTTAATATCACAGCATTCCCATCGGCTATAATCAGCCTATTGTAAAATCTTGGTTAAAACCTTCTTGCAAAACGTCATGCAAAAAAAATTATCGTTGGTAGTCGCTTCAGTCGTTCTGCTCGGCATGTCCGCTTGCAGCTTGTTGCCTGAAAAAGTGGATGAGACCAAAAACTGGTCCGTTACGAAATTATACTCGGAGGCGCGTGAAGAAATGGCCGGGCAGCACTATGAAGCTGCAATCGGCCTGTTCCAGAAGCTGGAGGCTAACTATCCTTTCGGCAACTATGCCCTGCAAGCGCAGATGGAGATCGCTTACGCGTATTATAAGGCGGGAGACCAGGCGCAGGCACTGGCTGCCGTCGAACGCTTCATCAAGTTGCATCCGAACCACGCCAATGTAGACTATATGTACTACTTGCGCGGCCTGATCAGCTTTAACGACCAGATCAGCTTCCTGAACTTCCTGTACGAGCAAGACCCGACCGAACGCGACCCGAAAGCCACGCGCGAAGCGTTTGCGGCCTTCAAGCAACTGGTCGACAAGTTTCCAAATAGTAAATATGCGCCCGATTCGCTGGCCCGCATGAACTATCTGATCGATGCCATGGCGAAATACGAAGTGCACGTGGCGCGTTATTACTACCGCCGCGGCGCCTACCTGGCCGCTTCCAACCGCGCACAAACGACGGTCAGCGACTTTGCCGCTTCGCCCGCCATCGAAGAAGCGCTGTTCATCATGTACCGCTCGTATGACAAGCTGGGCTTGACTGACCTGCGCGACGACACCTTGCGCGTGTTGACCAAGAACTACCCGAACACCGCATTCCTCAGCCCGGAAGGGGTGAACAAGGAACGCAAGTGGTGGAAATTCTGGCAGTAAAATGAAAAAACCGGAGCTTGCTCCGGTTTTTTACTTATTCCGCTACTTTGCGCCGGAAGACCCAGCTTTTATCGTTCGACGCTTCGGGCACATACGCGTAGCCATCGACGTCGAACTGCTTCAGCTGCTGCGGATCGCGGATGGCGTTGACGGCCGCATAGCGGGCCAGCATGCCGCGCGCGCGCTTGGCATAGAACGAGATGATTTTATATTTGCCGTTCTTCCAGTCCTCGAACACGGGCGCGATGACGGGCACGTCCAGCTGGCGCGGCTTGACGGATTTGAAATATTCTTCGGATGCCAGATTAACCAGCACTTTCGCGCCCTGCTCTTGCGCCGTGCGGTTCAGGCGATCGGTGATGGTATCGCCCCAGAACGCATACAAATCCTTGCCGCGCGTGGTCGACAACCGCGTGCCCATTTCCAGGCGGTGCGGGTGGATCAGGTCCAGCGGGCGCAGCAAGCCGTACAGCCCGGATAAAATGCGCACGCGCGACTGGGCATAGTCGAGCTGCTCGGGCTGCAGGCTGCGCGCGCCGAAGCCCGTGTACACGTCGCCATTGAAGGCCATGATGGCCTGGTGCGCATCGGTCAACTGCGGGGTCCAGGACGCGTAGCGGGCCACGTTGAGGGCCGACAAGGCGTCGGAAATACCCATCAGGCTGCCCACTTCGGCGGGCGAAAACTGGCGCATGCGCTCTATCAGCTGGGCGGAATGGTCGAGAAAATCGGGGGTGCTGTGCAACGTGGTCGTTGGCGGCGTCTCCAGGTCGAGACTCTTGGCGGGCGAAAGCACGATCAACATAAATTATCACTACAGAATAGAATTGCCGACATGATACCTGCTCCACAAAAACTCGTCCTCGACACCAACGTTTGCCTCGACCTGTTCGTTTTCAACGACCCGCGCTGGGCGGGCCTGCTGGCGGCCATGGAAAGCGGCGCCGTGCACGCCATCACGCGCGAAGATTGCCGCGCGGAATATCTGGTCGTGTTGCATTACAAACATCTGCCGCTCGATGAAGCCAGCCGCGCTGTCGCCGCCGCCCGTTTCGACGCCCACATCAGCGTCGTGGCGCCAGCCGTGTCCGGTGTGCGCCTGCCCGTCTGTACGGACAAGGACGACCAGAAATTCCTCGAACTGGCGCGCGACGCCAGCGCCGACATCCTCATCACCAAGGACAAGGCGCTGCTGAAACTGGCCCGCAAGACGGCCAAGGCCGGCATGTTCAAGATCATGCTGCCGGAAGGCTGGGCTTTGCCGGGCTGAGCCGCCAAAGCCCCACACGCGACGGGGCGCGCTGCGCTAGAATGGGACACGATTCCACTTTCCGCACCGCGACCCTACCGTTCATGAACAGCCCGTCCCTGCCCTACACGACTCCCACCCTGACCTCGCGCCTGCCTCTCGTGGGCACCACCGTGTTTACCCGCATGTCCAGCCTGGCGGCCCAGCATGGCGCCGTCAACCTGGGCCAGGGCTTTCCCGACTTCGATTGCGACCCGGCCCTGGTCGACCTGGTCAGCGACGCCATGCGCGCCGGCCACAACCAGTACCCGCAGATGACGGGCGCAGCCCCCTTGCGCGAGGCCATCGCCGCGAAGATCGCCAGCCTGTACGGCCACAGCTACGATGCCGGCACGGAAATCACCGTCACGGCCGGCGCCACGCAGGCGCTCACCACAGCCATTTTATGCTGCGTGCATCCGGGCGACGAAGTCATCGTCATCGAACCGGCGTACGACAGCTATCTGCCGGCCATCGCGCTGGCCGGCGGCGTGCCCGTGCTGGTCTCCATGCAAGTGGGAGAATCCGGCTACAGCGTGCCGTGGGACAAGCTGGCCGCCGCCGTCAGCGCAAAAACGCGCTTGATCATCATCAATACGCCGCATAATCCGACGGGCACCATCTTGCGCCCTGCCGACGTGGCCGCGCTGGCCGACATCGTGCGCGGCACGCAAATCCTGATACTCTCCGATGAAGTCTACGAGCACATGGTCTACGATGGCGTGCGCCATGAGTCGCTAGCGCGCCACCCGGAACTGGCGGCGCGCAGCTTCATCGTGTCCAGCTTCGGCAAGACATATCACGTGACGGGCTGGAAAGTGGGCTATGTGGCGGCGCCTGCGGCCCTGACGGCGGAATTTCGCAAGGTGCACCAGTACAACGTGTTTACCGTCAACACGCCGATGCAACACGGCATCGCTAGCTATATGGCCGACGCGCAGCCCTGCCTGGACTTGCCCGCGTTTTACCAGCGCAAGCGCGACCTGTTCCGCGACGGTCTGGCGGGCAGCCGCTTTACCCTGCTGCCGGCCGACGGCACGTATTTCCAGTGCGTGCGCTACGATGCCATTTCGCAAGAGACCGAAGCGCAGTTCGCCGAATGGCTGACGGCCGAGATCAAGGTCGCTGCCATCCCCGTCTCCGCGTTTTATGCGCAGGGCAAGGAATCGGGCATCGTGCGTTTCTGCTTTGCCAAGCAAGACGAGACCTTGCGCCTGGCGCTGGAGCGCCTGCGCAGCATATAACCGAGCACTGAGCATGGCTTCGCCACGGCGGAGCAAAGGATGACAGCATGGTACAGCGTCGCATCGGCCCGGCCGACCTGGTTCCCGGCGAACCCCTGCCTTGGGATCTGTTTCTGGCTGACCATAGTGCCGGCCCGCAATTGCGCAAGGGGCAGATCATCACGGACGGCGCGCAGCTGGGCCGCTTGCTGCAACTGGGTCTGTACGCGGGTACGCCGGAGCAGCCGTCCGTCTTGCGCTTGCTCAATCAGACGGCGCAACGCCTGGAACGCCTGCTGCTGGACTTGCGCAGCGAAAGCAATGCCGAGCGCGACGTGCGCGACATCGCGCGCGACCTGCTGCGCGCGCTCGAACATGATGCCGACATCGCGCTGGCCAGCATCCTGCTCAACCAGATCGCCGCTACCTACACCGTGCGCCACTGCATCGAAACGGCGCTGCTGGCCATGCTGGTGGGGCGCAGCATGCACAAGTCCGACGATGAACTATTACTGATCGGCGCCGCCGCGCTGACGATGAACGTGGGCATGCTGCGCCACCACGACAGCTTCCAGGACCGGCACGGCCCCCTGAATGACGAAGAAATGCGCATCGTGCGTCTGCACCCGCAGGAAAGCACGGAACTGCTGCGCTGCGCCGGCGTCGATGACGAGGAATGGCTCAGCTGCGTGCTCTTGCACCATGAAAACGACGACGGCAGCGGCTACCCGCAGGGGCGCACGGCCGATGAAATCCTGCAAAACGCGAAATTGATCGGCCTGGCCGACCGCTATTGCGCGCGCGTCTCGGCGCGCAACTACCGCCGCTCCATCGTGCCAGACCAGGCGCTGCAACACATCTTCCTCGAGCAGGGCGTGACCATCGACCCGCTGCTGGGGGAACAGTTCGTCAAGCTGCTGGGCAAATATCCACCCGGCACCCTGGTGCGCCTACGCAGCGGCGAACTGGGCGTGGTGACGCAGCGGGGTGCCGCCCACGTGCATCCGCTCAGCGACCCGCTGGGCGCGCCGCTGGCCGCCGCCCAGCTGGCGCAGATGACGCCGCGCGACACGGGCGACAGCCAGTTCACCATCGTCTCCTCGCTGCATGAAGACGATGCGGGCGTGCATTTCAGCATGCGCAATGTGTGGGGCGATGAGGCGCGGCTGTAGCTGCCTGGATAACGCCGGGCGCCAGACCCGGCACCCGGAAAAATGTCAGCTCACGGTTTCGGTGGGCGGATGCCGGTGTACTGTGCACTGACCAGTAACCATTGCTTGTCGACAAGCCGAGCCACATAACCGGCGCGCAGGGCGAAGGTACGCGCAGCCGCGTCCTGATTGGCGCGGTAGGACAGCCGTGCCGAGATGAGCGCCGTATCGCCAAAAAGACGCACCACCGGCTCATCGACCTGGAGTTGAGGACTCGGCCGTTTCTGCTCCGGCGCATAGAAGGAGGCCATTTTTTCACGCCCGTCCACCTCGCCGACCGGCGATATTTCCACATAATTCTCGGCCGTGGTGGCTTTCAAGGCAACTTGATCAAAGTTATTCTGCGCCTGCGCATGGCGCTGCACCAAAGCCAGCAGTTCGGCGTCGGCAGGAGCCGCCTGCACACCACCGATTGCGCCCAAGGTGCCAAGCAGGCAGGTAGAAAGAAGATGTGAAAGGGTCAATTTCATGCGTATTTCATCCTGGTCGAGGTCATGGAGAAGCATCCGTTGATGACTGCGGCAGCGCCAGCATCGAACACTCGCTTGCGGCCAACTCATCATGAGGAAGCCCACTGTATGCTATCCGATTGCCATTTCCTGGCACATGCCAGTGCGACAAACTGCTCAATTGGGGGATTGAAACGCCATTGCGCCGCCTCGATTGCACGCCCGCCATTGCGGTATCGGGATGCTCACTGCGATGCTTTCAAATACGCCCGCAAGCCATGCGTCAGCACAAACGGAAACACGCTCGCGTGGTCTTCGTCCTCGAACACGCGCAAGCGCGTTTTCAGGCCGGGGTACTTGCGCGATGTCAACTTCCCATCGAACTCGCGCAAGTCGGCCAGCATGTCGGCCTCTTCCTCCGAACGCGAACGCTTCTTGCCCGCCGCCAGCTTTTCCAGGCCGCCGATGCCGAAGAACACGGACGCGGGCAAGTCCTTGTGGCTGGCGGCATACGCCTGCTCGCGCTCGAACATGATGCCGGCGTCGTACCACAGCGACGGACTGCCAAGGATGTAATGCTCGAAGGTGCGCGGTTCGGTGAGCAGAAATTGCAGACCCAGCAGGCTGCCGTAGGAATGGCCGATGAAGACCTTGCGCTGCATGTTGACGCGATACTGTTGCGCAATAAACGGAAACACTTCGCCCGAGATGAACTGGCCATACGCCTTCGCTTCGCCGAACGCCGCTTGCCGTCCCGGCATGTCCGAGCGGTAATCGTGCTTGCGCGGCGTGGTCGGCGTGTAGTCGCGGCGGCGGCTGTACACCCCGCCATCGCCATTGGCGTACGACAGGCCGACCACTACCACCTCCTCCATCCCGGCATGCTTGTTCAGGCGCTGCGCAATATTGCGCACGATGGCGAACGCGTAATTGGCGTCGACGACGAACAGCACCGGATAGCGCTTATTTCCCTGTCGATAGGAATCGGGCAAGGCGACATACAGCTGATAGTCGCGCTTCAGGGCTTGCGCGCGGATGTCGCGCACCTGCGTATTTTCCAGTACGTAGCTGGCGGGCGCGCTGGCGGGTGCGGCATGGACGCCATTAACAAGAAAGCAAAGGGCCAGGAGGAAATTATGAGGCTTCAAACTGGCTTCTTTCATTGAGGTAATTGCTATTTTGCAGCAGCCGTCGTCAACTGCACCAGCTTGCGCTCGACAAACGCCTGCAGCTGGGGCGACAGGGTTTGCAAGCCCTTGGCACGCTCGAACGCCTGGCGCGCCTGGGCCGGGTGGTTGTCGGCTTGCAAGGCTATCCCCAGGCCCATCCACCAGACGCTGTTGTCGGGCGCCGTCTGCAGGGCCAGCTGATATTGCTCGGCCGCTTCGCGGTAGCGCTGCTCGCGCTGCAGCACGGCGGCCAGGAAGGCGCGATAGTCGCCGTTGTCGGCAGCATGCGGCAGGCTGCGCATGAGGGTATCGAGGGCCGCCGCGCCGCCGTTGGCTTTATCCAGCTGCAAGCGGGCCAGCATCATCGCCTGCGCCGGCTGTTTCGGATCCAATGCCAGACTCAACTGCAATTGGCGCGCCGCGTCGTCGGGGCGCTGCGCTTCGAGCAGCAGGCGCACCAGGGTTTCGCGCGCGCCCTGGTGGCGCGGGTCCAGCTGCAGGGTCTGCTGCAAGCCGGCCAGCGCCTCCGAGACGCGGCCATCCTGCAACTGGCCCAGCGCGCGCCGGTACTCATTCTCCACGCGCTGCTGCGGCGTGACTTGCTTGCCGTCAAGGATGCGTTCGCTGGCGGCGGGCGCTGGCGTCTTCACCACGGGCGCCACGGCAGGCCTGGCTGGTTGTTGCGTGATGCGGCGCATTTCAGCAGCATGTACCTTGGCTGGCGCGACCGTCTCCCCGGCCTGCAACATCGGCTCGGGTGCCACCGGCGCCGTGGCGACCGGCGCCGGCACAGCGACTGGCGCAGCCGCAGGAGCAGGTGCAGGCACGGGTAGTGGTGCCGCCACCGGCGTGCCGGCCACGCTGACCAGCACGGGCGGCACGGGCGGGCGCTTCCAGTACACCCAGCCCAGCGCGATGGCCGCCGCCGTCAGGCCGGCCGCGCCGCCGAAGACCAGCGCGCGCGAAACGCCCTGGCCCCGCTCGCGTTCGGGCACGGAGCGGATGCCGGCCGCGTCGCCGCGCCCATCGGGGGTGCCGCGCGCATCGAGGTCTTGCAACATCTTGTTAATCAGGCTCATCTACAGGCTCATCTTCGTCATCGGTTCAATAAGGTCCAGCTCACGGCGCAGGCGGCGGCCAGCACGCCGGCGCCAGCCAGCCACGGCCACGGCCGTCGCCAGTAGCGGCGCGGCTTGCTGGCCAGGGTATCGCTGGCGGCCAGCGCCACGTGGCGTCCGCTGACCTGCTGCCGGCCTTCGCCGTACGCCACCATCAGCGCCTTGTGCGCCATGATATTGATCAGGCGCGGGATGCCGCCGGAAGCCTTGTACAGCTTGCTCACGCTGCCACGGCTGAACAGGCGCGCGCCATCGAAACCGGCCACGCGCAGGCGGTGCGCCACATAAAAATCCACGTCGTCGCGCGACAAAGGACCCAGGTGATAATGAAAGGTGATGCGCTGCGTCAGCTGGCGGATTTCCGGCAGGGCCAGCTTGACGTCCAGCTCGGGCTGGCCGAACAGCACGATTTGCAACAGCTTGCGCTTTTCCGTTTCCAGGTTCGTCAGCAGGCGCAAGGCTTCCAGGCTGTCGACGGGAATCGCCTGCGCTTCATCCAGACACAGCAGCACGCGCCTGCCCTGCGCCGCCAGGTTAAGCAAACGCAAGTTGAGCGACTTGAGCAGCTGATGCTGATCAGCATCTTTCTCCAGCAGCACATCGAGGTCGTCCGCCAGCGCCAGGATCAGCGAACGGGGTGGCAAGTTCGGATTCGGGATGTAGGCGGTGACAAAATCCGGGCCCAGCGATTGCATGAACTTGCGGCACAAAAAGGTTTTGCCGGTACCCACTTCGCCAGTGATCTTGATGAAGCCCTCGCCATTGCGCGCCGCCACCAGCAAGGTGTTGAGCGCCTTTTGCGACTGCGGGCCGTTGAAGAAGAAACTGGTATCGGGCGTGAGGCCGAACGGCGCCTCGCGCAAGCCGAAATGGGCCTGGTACATTTAGCGCCGCTCCGATGGGCGCCGTGGGTCGAGCGCCTCGATGCGCTTGCCCGAATCGAGCAAGTCCTCGTTCCAGCTGTTGGCGCCCTCGACGATGGTCGGCTTGATCAGCACCACCAGTTCGCGCTTCTGTATCACTTGCCCGGTGTTGCGGAACAGCGCACCGAGCACGGGAATGTCGCCCGCGCCCGGCACTTGCGAGCGGTCCGAGGTGGTGGCCTGGCGCATCAGGCCGCCGATGGCGACGATGCGTCCATCCTGGCTGCGCACCATGCTGTCCATTTCCGAGGTGCTGGAGGCGGCCAGCGGCAATTTCAGCGAACCTGCACTGCCCAGGTCGATTTGCTTGCTGACGGTGGTGACCTGGCTGACGGACGGATGCACGTGCAGGATGATATTGCCCTGGTCATCGATCTGCGGCGTCACGTCCAGCACCACACCGGAAAAGAAGGGCTGCAAGGTGACGTTCGGGCTGGAGGTGGTGCCGCCCGTGGTGCCGGTCGACGTCACGGTGGTGCTCACGCCGGTGACGAAGAATTCGTCCGTGCCTATCTTCAGCACGGCCTTCTGGTTGTTCATGGTGGCGATGCGCGGGCTCGACAGCACGTGCACGGCGCCTTGCGATTCCAGGAAGGTAATCATGGCGGCAAAGTTGGCGGTCTGGAAGGCCAGGCCGAACATCGAGCCGGCCGCCGTGGCCGCCGAGCTCAAGCCAAAACCGCTGCTGGCCGTCAGGCCGTTGCCATTCGTCATGTTCGGCGGCTGGCCGCCGTTGAACGGCAGCGGCGCCAGGGTGCCGCCCGGCTGGATGAAGCCCGTCGAGATGCGGTTCGTGTGGCCGCTCTTGATGGAGGCAAATGAGGCCCAGTTGATGCCGGTCTGGAAATTATCGTTCAATTCCACTTCGAGGATCTTCGCTTCCAGGATCACCTGGCGGTCCACCGACAGCTGCGTCGCCTTCAGGTACAGGTCGACGGCGCGCAATTCATCGGGCATGCCGCGCACCACGACGACACCGGACTGCGGGCTGATCACCACCTTGCGGCCGTCGCCCGTGCCGCCAATGATGGCGCCCAGCGATTCTTTCAATTCCGCCCAGAAATTGCTGTCCGACGTGGTACTCAGATTGGAACTATCGAGCACCACCTGGCTGCCGGGCTGGCCGGGCTGTTGCGTCTGGTTCTGCGGGCTCTGCTGGCTAGACTGCCCCGACTGATTATTGCTGGTGCCGGCATTGCCGACCGATGTCGAAGAGACGCGCAAATTCGACGTGCCCTTGCGGTTGCCCGTCAGGTAATTGACCTGGAACATACGGGTTTGCATGGTGAGGGGCCGAATCGCAATGCGCGTGCCATCGACCTTGTAATCATAGCCATACATCTCGCGCACGGCGTCGAGCGCCTCGAACAGCGTCACATCTTTCAGATTGGCGGAAATATTGCCCTGCACATCCGGATGCACGAGCATGTTGTAGCGCGTGCCGTTGACCAGCGAGTGAAAGAACTGGCGTGCCGGGACGTTGTTGAACGCGACATTGAAACGCTCGTCCAGCACGCCGCGCGCCTTGGGCAACTGCGCGGCCAGCGCGGACGCCGGCGGCAGCAGCGCGTTTTCCACCGCTGCCGACTGCGCCGCCGGACTGGTGGTGGCCACTGCGCCTGCCACCTGCTCCTTGATCGCATTGTAGGTGTCGCGCTTCACAGGCGCGACGTTGCAGGCGCACAAACCCGCAGCAAGTCCCAGGACGCTTGCCCGCTTGCTTATTTCAAATATCTTCCGCATTCCCGCCTTGTGTTTATTGGGTGACATGAACCTGTTTCCTTCGTACATGCATTGCATCATTTGCGTCGACCGCCGGCGGATACAGCCGCAGCGTTTCCAGGGTCTTGCCGCGCCGCAGCACCACGCTCGCTTCGCCTATGCTGACGACGACTGCGCCGCCCACCTTGTCACCCGCGCGCACGCTGCGGCCATCGATCACGGCCAGGCGCCGCCCGCCAGGCCGATTGGAAATGAGCACCGATTGCAGCTGCGGCCGCGCCGCACCGGCAGAGGCCGCACTAGCCGGGACAGGCGCCGCATCGGGCGGCCGCGTGGGATCGACCAGCGCCTGGGCAAACACCCCCGGCGCCAAGGCCAGCAGCGCGCCCGCAAGGAACACGCAACGAGGGGCGCGCATCACAGCGCGATCCATTTCTCGTCCAGGCTGAGCGTGTACAAGGTCAGGCTCAGCGTGGCATTCGGGTACTGCTCGACCTGCATATTGAGCTTGCCCCAGAACACATGGGACGGCATGGCCTCCACGGCATCCATATAATTCACCATATCCAGATAATTCCCACGCAAGACGATTTCCACGCCATGACGGTATAGCACGGCCGGCGCCTTCGCCGGCTCGGCGTCCGCTGGCGACTGTCCGGCAGGCGCGGCGGCAGATGCGGACGCCGACGCCTTGCTGGCGACATGGCCGCCCTGCCCCATGGCGCCGGATGGCAAGGTGGCCAGCGACACCAGGCGCAAATTGGCCTGCTGTTTCAGCAATTGCTGCAGCATCGGCACGATGCGCTCGGGCGCCACCAGGCCGTTTTGCGTCGATTGCAGGGCCTGCCGCATCTGCTGGACTTGCTGCCTGATCCGTTCGAGCCGGATGCGGTCCTGCAAGTTGGGGTCGCCCGCATGCGCGGCCATCCTTTGCGCCATCTCGGCATCGATGGCTGCGACGGCCTGCTGCCGCTGGGCAATCGTGTCGGCCAGCGCCTTGCGCTTGTCCAACTGCGGATTGACGAACAGATACACAACCATGAAAATCAGCAGCGCGGCACTGGCACCAAAGACCATGATCCGTTCCCGCACGCTGAGCGCATCAAATTTCAGCGCAAATTGTTGCCATTGCTGTTTCATTGCTTGACCGCCCCTGCGCCGCTGGCGGGTGCCGCCGACGATTGCAAACTGAATTCGATAAAGCGCGGCGCCGGTGCTGACACGGCGGCCTGGGCAGGAAGCTGCGCGGTCGCCATGTCCAGGCGTGCGAACGATTTTCCCTGCAACGCCGATTCCCTGGACAAGGCGCTGATGTACTGGGGCAGCAAGTCCGCTTGCACGACGCGCCCCTGCAAGCCGATCTCGATCTCCTTGCCGGCGCCGGCGATGCTCGCTCCCGTCAGCCACAAGCCATTGACCCTGGCGCGCGCGAAGGCGCGGAAATAATCGGCATAACCGTGTGTATTGCCCAGTTCGCCGCCCTGCAGAATTTGCCCGGCTTCCAGCAAGGCGCTGCGGTCAGCCTCGGCCTGGCCCAGCGCGCCCGCGATCAGCGGGTCCTTGCCGGGCACGGAAAACCGCGCGAACACATCCGCCCGCTTCGCCTCGCGTGCAGCGAGCACGACCTTGGCGTCGGCCGCCGTGCGCTCCAGCGCGGCCACCTGGCGCGCGCCAAACCAGACCACTGCGGCACTGGCGGCAAGGACCAGCCCCAGTCCCTGCAGCAAGCCCAGCGCCGACAGCGCCTGCTTGCGTTTTTCAAACGCAGGGTTGAACAGATTGATTTGCTGGCTCACGCTGGGTTCTCCTCCTGCCGCAGGGCAGCACCCAGGGCCAGGAAAAAGCGCGCCTGGCCGGCAACGGCCAACAGGTCCGGCACTTTGGAAAAATCAAACAGGGCCGTCAGATCCAGCGCCTCGACCGGCATGTACAAATTGTCCGCCAGGTAAGCATGCAGACCGTCGCTGCCGCCCGGCGCCAGGACCAGCCTGGCAACGGAAATAAAATGGAATTGACGGTCGAAATAGTCAAAGGAACGCTGCAATTCCAACGTGATCTTGTCGTAATACTGCTGCCGCTGGGCGTCGCTGGTGTCGGCCAGCTGCACCACGGTGACGTCGATGCGGCGCGCCAGGTACAGTTCGCCATCGAACGTCACGGTCAACAGCCCCCCTTCGCCATCGAAAGACAGCATGGCCAGGCCGCGGCCCTGCGTTTCCATCAAGCCCGCGATATTGCGCTGGGCCATTTCCGGAATATCGATGACCGACAGGGTGATCTTGCATTCGCCATACAGCGCCTGGCGCTGGGCCACGGCATTGTTGCGCGCCGCGACGGCGAACAGCGATTGCGAGCGTCCCGGCCCGTTCTTGTCGGCGGGAATATCGATGACGTCGACGGTGGCGTCCGCCGCCGGAAAGTCGAGCATGTCCTTCAGGCGCCAGCGCACGGCGGTCTTGAGCTCTTCCGGCGGCACGTTCGGCGCATCGAGCGTCAGTATCTGGTACTCGCCCGCGCCGAGCAAAGTGGTGTTGCGATAAGACTGGGCATGCATATCCCGGTTCATTTTTTCCAGGGTCGCCGCCGCCAGCGGCTTGCGTCCGGGATACATGACCGCCGCCTGCACCAGCGGCTTGTCGTCCGCGCGCCGCTTGACCACGGCAGCGCACACACCTTCCGCTGAAAATGATGTCGCCAGCCAACCCTCGTGTTTTTTTGCTTTTGCGAATAAACCCATGCCACCGATCCAGATAATGAAATGCTACGACAGCGGTGCCGTCCGAATGATGCATTCGATCAATTTTAATTCATAGCAGGTAGGAACAGGCTAAAAAAGAAATTATTGACAATATTTTTTCAGGAAAACACCACGATTGTCACGACGCGCCGAAAAATCACACATCCTTCAATATATTTCGCGCATGAAGAACATGGGCTCGCTCTTGAGTGCGCCTATGGTTTGGCGCGCCTGTCCCGGCAGGTACGGTATCAGCGACTGTAGCGTGAGCGTACCTTTTTTCTTCACGGCTACGGCGGGTTTGGCCATCAGCACGCTGCCGCCGCCCTGCTGCAGCAAGCCACTGTCGAGCGGCAAGCTGCTCGCGGCTGGCAACTGCACATCCGTCAGGTTGAGATAATCCTTCAAGACGAAATTCTTGCGCAACAGGGCCGTGCAATTGTCCAGCGTATTGGCGGCATACGCGCTGCCGTTCCAGTATTGCGCGACCAGGGGCACCAGCAGCGCACGCTGTTCCGAACCATACATATTGTTGATGCGCAGGCGGCCATGACGCAGCCGTGTATCGCCGATGGCGACGCTGGCGGCGGGTGCGACCGCCAGGCCATTCACGCTGGAAATGAGCGCGCCGTCGCTATCGCTGATGCCCACCACCAGCGAGAAATCGTCGTACGGGCCATCCTGGCCGCTGGCCAGCCGGTCAAAGCTGTGCAGTACCGTAATGCCGGTAGCGCCGCTGGGAATCGCCTGCTGCAGACCAGGCGCGGCGAGCGTGATGCTACCCGCGCCGGCAGTGCCCGCCTGCACCGTGTAGATGGCGGCGTCGCCAGCAAACTTGATCAGTTCGCCCGCCGACAGGCCGCCGCTGCCGGCCACCACGACTTGCGTGCTGCCGGCGGCATACGCGCCACCATCGGTCGTGTAGGAACGCCCGCTGCGCCCCTGGTTCCAGGCAAAGGTGGGCAAGGCTGGCGCCAGGCGGCCGATGGACAGTGCCGCGCCGGCATTGCCCGCGCCCACGCTGACGCTGGCGCGTCCGGGATAGGCGCTGCCATAGCGCGACAGGATCTGGTTGCCCTTGCTCAATGCCGTCGCGCCCAGCACGACGCCCAGTTCGCGCTGCCCCAGGTAGGTGAAGTCGCCGCAGGCCGCCGTCAGCGCACCCGTGAGCGCGTAGTGGTCAGGGAAAAAGCGGCCGAAGACGGGTTCCGGACTTTGCGCCTGATTGGCGATATTGCAGCCAAACTTGCCATTCACGGCCGTATTGCTGCTGCTGCCGATCACGCAGTCGCCAGGCTGGTCGACGCTGGTGTAGGCATTGTCGAGCACCGCCTCTGGCAGCATGCGGAAGGTGCCGACATCGCCGTACGTCACGCCGCTGTTACTGGTCAGGCCGTTGGCCAGTACCGCCTGCCCCAGCGGAAACGGGCTGGCATTCGAGGTCGAGGCCAGGCGGTCGGTGTAGTCGGTGACACCGAGGAAGCCGGTGATTTTCTGGCCGGCCACGGAATTATCGACCAGCGGCGTGCCGTTGTAACCGGCGACGGCCGTCGCGCCCAAGGTGAACTGGGCGCCCGCCGCCAGGCTGGGCGTGCCGCTCAGGCCGCTATTGCTCATGTTGGAACTGAGCGTGAACTGCTGCGGCCGCACCGCGAAATTATCGGTCGAACAACCTACATTGGCCGTGCCGCACACGGCCGCGGTGCAAGTGACGCGCACGCGCACATCACGGTAGGCGCTGTACCTGGGCGCCACGGCGCTGAGGGCGCTGGCCGGGATGCTCACATTCGCGCTCGAATAGCCGCCCGTGAACGCCACCAGGCCCAGCGGAATGACCGCCGTCTGGGTGAGCGGGCAATTATTCGCCCCCAACGTGACGCCGGTGGCGGTATTGACCAGCAAATCCACCGTCGCCGCGCCAGCGAAAGTCGTTTCCAGGCTGGCATCGGTCTTCAGCTTGACCAGGTCGAGCCTGAAGGCCGTGTCGGCCAGCTTGGTATTGAGGCGCGCATAGGTCAGGCTGCTGGTGCTGGGCACGCAACGCGGCGACGTCGCCTCGCAGGCGTTGAAGCGCGCCACGGCGCAGGCCTTGATCACCAGCGACTGGTCTTCCTGCTCCGTGAACTGCCCATCCGTCACATTCACGCTGACGGTGGCTGCCGTGCCGCTGCTCAGGCCAAACACGGCCTGGTACTCGCCGTTGAACAGATAGGTCGCCACGCCGTCGTTCAGCGTGCCATTCGACAGCACGCCATAGCCCGCGATCAGGGCCCAGTCGCCGATGCCGTTCGAGGTAGTCAGCAGGATTTGCGTGGTGTTGTTCGGCATCACGATATTATTGTGATTGACGTCATGCGCCGTGACCGTGACCGTGCTTTGCTGGCACGTCAGGCCCGACCCCGTATTCGTCACCGCGTAATGGCTCAGGCAGCCGGCCTGGCTGAGATTCTGGTCGCGCTGCACCAGCGCCAGGCCGCCCTCGTAATTATAGGCACGCAATTCGTCGATGGCGCCATCGGTGGAATTGCCGCTGCCGCTCTGTCCCGTCACCGCGCTGCGGTTGTCGCCGATGAACAGGCTGCCGATGCGCGGCGACACCACCGCGGCCGTGGTAAACGCCGACTCCTTTTGCAGCACGCCATCGACGTAAATGCGCAGGCGGTCGCTATTGGACGCGGCCAGCGCATTGAAGCTCCAGCTCACGGCAATATGCTTCCAGGTGCCGGCGGGCACGCTATTGGCAGCCGTTTCCACCACGCGCACATTGCCCAGGCTGTCCGTGACGACGAAGCGCAGAGCGCCCGTGCTGCGCCGCACGAGAAAAAACCATTCGTTGTTCATCTGCGTGGCGTCGAGCAGTTGCGCATCGCGCGCGCCGCTGCCGGACCAGGCCGTGTTGGCCTTGTACCAGAACGTGATGGTGCCGGCGCCGCCCATGCTGCCGGGCACCGACAGCCCGCTGTCAACCGCGGCGATGGCGGCGGTGCTGGTATTGAGGGGGAAGCTGGCGGCGCGGCAGACGCGGCCGGCAGCGATCGTCTGCGCGCCCCCAAGCACCGTGCCGTCGCGCCCGTTGCCGCTGGTATCTGACACCTGCCCGGGTGTATTGTTCCAGCTGGGCTGCTCCATGCGGTACTCGAGCATGGGGCGGGGAATGTAAAACTTGATCGCCGAATTGGTGACCGGAAAACCGGTTTGCGGCGTGTCGTAATCGTTACTGTCCGCCTGCCAGCCGATCTGCCCCAGCTTGGCAGAAGGTCCCGCCACTGCCGTGCCGTACTGGTAGATGAATTCGCCGTTTTCCTGCAAGATCAATTGCAGGCTGTAAGAGCCAGTAGTACTCGTGCCCGTGGTCCACTCCGGCACATTATTCCAGGTCACCACGAAGCTGCGATACGGCGCCGTGCCGATGGTGGCGTAGCTGACGTAACAAGTCAGGCGGCTGGCGCACGCGGTATTGTAGGTGGGCACTTCCAGTTTCGAGGTGGGATCGAGGTCGTTGCCATAAATGCGCATGGTGTAGTTCAGGCTGCTGTCCGGATACGGCAGCGTCTGCACCGGGCTGCCGTAGCCGCAGGTGACATTGTTATTGAACTGCACCCGGCCATTCGTCATCACGCGCAAGGTGGTGAAGGCCACGCCCGAATACATGAAACTGAAACCGATGGGCAAGGCATCGCTGAGCGTGTCGTCGAGGACGGGCGGCGAGGTACCGCAGCCGGCGGAACCGTTGAATCGGTAGGGCGTGGTGTTATAGCCGAGCTTGGCATGATTGCTGGCGTCGATCCAGCTGTAGGCAAAACTGGTGTTGGCGTAGGTTGCCGCCTGGACCGGTGCATAAGCAAGCAGGGCCACAACGGCTATCCATACGGCGATGAGTGCCTGCATATTGTTCCTTGAGAGTAGCGTGTTTAAAACTCGGCCTGCACGACGCGCTGTACATAATCGGGATGGTTGGTGGCGTTGGCAGTGGCGCAAACGCCACCCACAGGCTGGTTGCAGGCGGTGGCGATCACCTGGAAACGGGGCAGCGCCCCCGCCGCCTGCGTACAGCGCACGGTGACCCTGAAACCGTTCAGGGCGCCATTCGCGGGCAAGGCAAAATCGCGGCTGGCTTCGCAACTGTTGTTGACGCGCTGCCGGTACACGCCCCACTCCATGCCGGCGCGGGCCGCCTGGTAGGCGCGCGCGCCCTGCACGTCCAGCGCCGACTCGGCATGCTGCATGGTGGAAATGGAGAGCAGCGCCACGCCCAGCGCGGACAGCACCACCAGCAGGAAGATGGCGGTGACGATGCTGAAACCGCGCGCCAGACGGCATGGGCGCCGTCCACGCGGCATGGGGAAAATCGATAGTCTCATGGCGAATTATTCACCTGTGCCTGTTGCAGCAGCGTGATCTGGCCCGCGTTGCCGCCGGGCGCGCCCAGGGTCAGGCTGACACTGACCAGGCCGCGCTGCAGGTTGGGCAGGGTATCGAAAGAAAAGTCGCAAGCGGCCACCTGATTGGCCATCAGCGCCGCGGACGGCGCGCCGGTCAGCGCCGCTGTGCTCACCGGCTGGTCCGCCTCGATCACATAACCGGCATAGCGCGTCAGCGTGCCCGTGCCATTCGCATTCGGCGCGCAATGATAGGTCACGACCGTACTGACCACCTGGAAACGATAGCTGAGGGAAGGCATGGATGGAGTTTGCTCGACAAAGCGGTTCTTGACCAGCGTGACATTGGTGCCGCTGATGGAAGCGACCTGGGCGCGGTTGCACTGCCCGCTGCAATTATAGGCGTCCACAGGAGGCTGAGCGCCCAGATTGTTGACGACGATAAAGTCGCCGGGAACGATGGTCTGCACGCCGGACGGCGCAGCGCCGACGATGGTAAATACATTCGGGTTGCCCGGAGTGAGGGGATCGAAGGCCAGCACATTGCCCGGTATCGTGTTCGGGTCGTCTTCCGACAGATAGCGCCCGCCCGTCTTGGTCAGCAACAGCTCCAGAAAACTGCCGCTGCTATTGTTCGTCACGCGCACGCTGTTGGGCAAGGCCAGGCGCACGTCGCGCGTGATGCGCCGCGATGCCAAATCGGCCGCGTCCGCCAGTTCGGCGCGGGCGCTGACATCGAGGTAACTTTGTATGGGGGCACGGATGAACACCGTCACCATGCCGGCGACGATGGCCGTGATGATGATCACCACGATCAGTTCGATCAAGGTGAAACCGCGCTGCCGGGGGCGTAAAAAAGTCATCATGGCACGGCATTGCCTGCGTAGCGCGTGCGGTAGCCGGCCAGCACGAGCTGTTGATTCGCGCCATAAGTCACCGTGACCGTGATGCGCAAGACATTCATGTTGACGGGCGTGGCGTCCGAAGGCAGCATGGCGCCGGCCGGCCCCAGTCCCGCGTCGGGGCTGATGGCCACGCTCACCACATAGCCGGCAGGAAAGCTGTTTCCAGCCGCGTCGGCAGCATAGACAACGGGAGCATTGAAGGACCGCACATAGTCGCTGACGTTGTAATACGGCCGCCCCGAGGCGGGTACCGTCGCGCTGACATTTTGCGGCGTGGTGCAGCCGGTGGGATTGGTGGCACTGTTGAACGGTGCGGCATTCAGCGCAGTATCGGCTGCCGGATCGTTAATCGGATCGCAAAACGTAAACCGTGCCCCTTCGATCTCGTCGAGCATGGCTTCCGCGATGGCCAGCGCCTGCTTGCGCAATTGCGGATCGGCGCTGCTGGCCGTGGCGCGCGTAAAAATTTGCAGCAGGCCCACCACGGCGATGCTGACCACCACGATGAAAATGACCAACTCGATCAGGGTCACGCCGCGCTGCCCCGGCCCGCGCGCCGCCATGGCGACGCCCTTAGTAATGGACATAGCCCGTTTCCCCTTCGACGATGATGTTGCGCGTCATGACGCCGTCATTGATGCCGATGCTGACGCGCGCGGGAAAGGTCGAAACAGGTTCGACGTCGGCCGCCCTGAACGGGCGGCCCAGGGCATTGAAATAAAAAGCGGCGATGTCCAACGGCGCGCTGTAGCTGATCTTGCCGGGTGCCGCCTCGCACAGCCAGGCCGTGGCATTCGCGCAAGCGGCCAGGGTGGCTTTGCGCCCGCTGTTGCCGCCCGCAGGCGGCAAGACGCGGTTGGCCGCGTCGCAGGCAGTATTGAAACACAGAGCCATGCGGGTGCCGTTGAGCTGTACGAAGACGGGACGATTTTGCGCGATCGCCAGTTTTTGCGCATAACGCAGCATGCTCACGTTTTGATCGGCAAAGCTGCGCGCGTCAAAACTGTCTTGCCGGAAGAAGCGCGGCATGGCGACGGCTGCCAGCAGCCCCCCCACCACCAGCACGGCAATCAGCTCGACCAGGGTGAAGCCGCGTTGCCGCCGCCCACGGCTGGCAGACCCGGCAAACATCAAACCTGCTGGAGACAGCATCGTGGATACCTGTGGCAATAAGCGGCATGCCGGAAGAAACATGCCAGGAAGAATAAAAAACGCCTGGCAAGCCAGGCGGATCGCCTGCGGCGCGCATGGCCGCAGCAGGCGGGGCTTACGTCATCAGCAATCTGTCTTGGCAGTGGCAGCGGTCGGCGCGGCGCCCACCACCGCGGCCGCAGTGGCCGAGGCGAGCGTATAGGTAAACGCGCATTTGAGATGGTCGGCATCGGCGGCGATCGAGACGGGGCCCGCTCCCGAGACATCGTAGTCACCCAGACCACCAGCGGCCACTACGATGCCGGCGGCGTCCGGATAGCCGTTCGTCATGGTGATGTCCTGGCCTTCCATCTTCACCTTGACGGGCGCGGTGGTGGGTGAGCCATCGACCAGCCATTGCGCGTGGGCCAGGGAAGAGGCCGCCTGCACCGAGGCGCGGGCGCCGTTGACTTTCGCCAGGCGGGCGTCGGACGACAAACTGCTAAAACGGGGAATCGCGGTGGCCGCCAGTATGCCCAGGATAACGATAACGACGACTAACTCGATCAGCGTAAAGCCCGCTTGAGCACCTTGTTGAAAACGACGAATTGACTGCAGTTTCATGCTGATCTCCAAAAAATCAAAAAAACAATGCTGGCAAAATTTGCCCGCAGAATAAAAACTATCTCAGCCCGCCCGCCTCACCCAACTGTATCAGCGCCACCTCGGGCGCATCAACCGGGCTTGAGGACTGGACTTGGGTAGCGGATGCTTGCAGCAAGCTTACCTTGAATCGAAGCAACTCGGAATGCCTGGCACCGAAACTGTTGCCTCGATTTAACATATATACCAATTCTGCATTACTTCTATCAAAAAACCAATGACCTAGGGGAAGTTTTTCCATCTCCGGCGCGCTATAGGCGCCCAAATAATTGGCCGGTTTTTCAGCCAGCCAATCGATGGGGTTTTGCCCTGCCAGCGCCGGCAACTGGTTTTGCCGGTCGGACGCATACAGCTCCAGCACTTGCATGCGCAGCCCCGCGCGCAGCGCCAGCAGCGTTTGCTGCACGGCGACCCGCTCCGCTTCCTGCTGGACCACCTCCAGCCGGCCCAGCAGCACGACCGCCAGCACGGCGATGACGGACACGGCGACGGCCAGTTCAAACAAGGTAAAGCCGCGCTGCCTGGCCTTGCCAGCCAACATGTTGTTTTTTGACGCAATGCGCGGCTTCATTTATGCAGGGCCACCTTGCCCAGGTCCCATACGGGCAGGAAGATGCCCAGCGCCAGCACCAGCACCATGGCGCCAAGAAAGGTGATCAGGATGGGTTCGATCTGCGCGGACAAGGTCTTCAATTCGTAATCGACTTCGCGCTCGTACATCTGGGCGATTTCATCCATCAGATCATCGAGCGAACCGGACTCTTCACCGACGGCGATCATTTGCAGCACCACCGGCGTGAAGACGCCCGCCGCCACCGAAGTGCGCAGGATGCTGTCGCCGCGCTCGACGCCGTCGCGCATCTGCTCGACGCGGGCGCACAGATAGGCGTTATCCACCGTCTGCGACACCACCGTCAGCGCCTGCACGATGGGCACGCCGCTGGTGCTGGACAGGGCGAAGCTGCGCGCGAAGCGCGCCATGGTGCCTTTCAGAATGATCTTGCCGGCGATGGGGAAGCGCAACTTGTAGCGATCCCATGTATAGCGGCCAGGCACGGTGCGCAGCCAGGCCCGGAAGGCGGCTATCGCGGCTATCGTCAGTACCAGCAGCAAAGGCCAATACGCCACCATGAAAGCCGACGTGCCGATCAGGATGCGCGTCATCAAGGGCAGTTCGGCATTGAAGCTGGCAAACACTTTCACGAACTGGGGAATCACGAACATATTGACGATGACCATGGCGATGATCATCGCCGCGATCACGAAGGTGGGATAGCGCGTCGCCGACTTCACGCGCGCGCGCATGTCGCGGTCGAACTCCAAGTGGTCGAACAGGCGCAGGAAGACTTCATCGAGGCGCCCCGTCATTTCGCCCACGCGCACCATCGACAGGTAAAACGGCGTAAACACGGTGGGGTGGCGCGCCATGGCGGCCGACAGTTCGCGGCCCGCGTCGAGCGATTCGCGCACATCCTTGATGATGCGCCCGAACGCGGGGCTGATGGCGGACTCCTGCAGGCCGGCCAGGCCGCGCATGATGGGCACGCCCGCCTTGAGCAGGGTGTACAGCTGGCGGCTGAACAGCTGCACGTCCATCGAACTGACTTTTTTCTCCGTCAGTTTTTGCCACCAGCCGATATCGGCGCTGGTGGTGGCGGCATTTTTTTTGGTCACCAGGATTTCCACCGGCGTCGCACCGGTGGAAAACAACTGGTCGGCCACGGCGCCGCTGTCGGCGCCTTCCATCACGCCGGTCAGCAGCTCGCCGCTGGCGTTGCGTGCCTTGTAGGAGAAAAATGGCACCTCAATCCTCGCTCTGGTTGCTGATGCGCATCGCTTCCATCACCGTCGTGCGGCCCTGTACCACCAGCTGCACGGCGTGGCGGCGCAGGGTGTCGCCCGCCATCTGCGCCGTCGCCACCTTCATGAAGTGGGACGGATCGGCATGGTTGGCGGCATCGGCCACGGCGCGCGTGATTTCCAGCAATTCGTACACGCCCGTACGGCCCCGGTAACCCATGCCATTGCAATGCGAACAGCCCTTGCCATGGAAATACTGGTTGCGCTCGACCAGCTCGCCCAGTTCCAGGCGCAGCCATTCGTACTCGTTCGGCGTGGGCACGTAGGGCGTGCTGCAGCTTTCACAGATCACGCGCACCAGGCGCTGCGCCAGCACGGCTTGCAGCGAGCTGCCCACCATGTAGCGCGGCACGCCCATGTCCATCAGGCGCAGCGGCGTGCTGATGGCGTCGTTGGTATGCAGCGTCGACAGCACCAAGTGACCCGTCATGGCGGCGCGCAGGCCGATTTGCGCCGTTTCCTGGTCGCGCATCTCGCCGACGAGCACGATATCGGGATCTTGCCGCAGGGCCGAGCGCAGCACGCGGGCAAAGCTCAGCTCGATCTTCTCGTTCACTTGCACCTGGTTGATGCCGGACAAGCGGTACTCGACCGGGTCTTCCACCGTGATGAGCTTTTTTTCCACGGAATTGAGTTCGGCCAGGGCGCAGTACAAGGTCGTCGTCTTGCCGCTACCGGTCGGCCCCGTCACCAGCACCAGGCCGTTCGGGCGGTTGACGATGGCGCGGAAGCGTTCCACCAGCTTGGGCGGCATGCCGATGGCGTCCAGGCGCAAGGTCGTGCCGCCCTGGTTCAACAGCCGCATCACCACCGATTCGCCGTATTGCGTCGGCATGGTGGAGATACGCACGTCGATGCGCTGGTTTTTCACGCGGATGGCGAAGCGGCCATCCTGCGGCAAGCGTTTTTCGGAAATATCGAGGTCCGACATCAGTTTTAGCCGCAGCGCCAGCGAACTGGCGATCTTGCTGTCCGCTTCCGTCTGCAGGTGCAGCACGCCGTCGATGCGGAAACGGATCTGCAGCCGGCCTTCCTGCGGTTCGATGTGAATGTCCGAGGCGCGCACCTGCGTGGCATCCTCGAACACCGATTGCAGCAGCTTGACGATGGGCGCCTCTTCCAGGCCCGGGTTGGCGGCCAGCGCGCCAAAGTCGACGGACACGTCGCCCAGGTCCTGCTCCAGCTCGCGCGTCAGGGTGGAAATATCTTCCGTGCGGCGGTAGATGCGGTCGATGGCGGCCAGCACTTCCGTTTCATTGACGACAGCGAGCTCGATTTGGCGCTTGACCAGGCGCGAGATTTCATCGTACGCGAACAGGTCGGTGGGATCGGACATACCGACCAGCAAGCCCTCGCGCCGGTCTTCCAGCACCAGCGCGCGAAAGCGCCGCGCCTGGGTTTCCGGCAACAGCCGCACCAGTTCGGCATTGATGTTGAAAAACTTCAGGTTGATGTAGGGAATATCGAGCTGGCGCGCCAGGGCGCCCGAAATCTGCTCTTCAGTGACAAAGCCGTGCTCGACAAAAACGCGGCCCAGCTTGCGCCCCGAGCGCTTCTGTTCCGTCAAGGCCTGGCCCAACTGTTCTTCTGTCAGCAATTTCTGCTGCACCAAAATTTCACCGAGCCGGACTTTCTCTGGCCTTGCCATGCTTGCTCCTCGACAGATGCTTCAGACGATGCACACCAGCGGCGTGCGGGGGTATTTTATTCCAGAACCTGTTGTTTCTTAAAGAAAATATATTCCGTGGCTTGATTTTCGCGCATTTCAACACTCTGTAAGGAAACACTTGCCGCCCGCCTGTGGTCATGGCAATAATGGCGGTCGTACACTACCTTGCCGGTCAACCATTGCCCCTATGAACGCCTGCGCCATCGAGTTCCACAACGTGCACCTGCAACTGGCGGGTAGCGCCGTGCTGCGCGGGGTCGACCTGCAGGTGCGCGCAGGGGAACTGTTCGGCCTGGTCGGCGTGAATGGCGCGGGGAAAACTTCCCTGCTGAAATGCCTGCTGGACTTTTGCTCGCCCGAGCGGGGCGATATCGCCATTTTCGGCGCGCCGCACCGGCATGGCGCGGCGCGCCAGCCCCTGTCCTTTCTGCCGGAACGCTTCCAGGCGCCGTACTACCTGACGGGCGGCGACTTCCTGCGCTACCTGTCACGCCTGCACAATGTGCGCCCCGATGCGCAAACCGTGCAGAAAGCCCTGGATGCGCTGGACCTTGCGCCGGAGGCCTTGCTGCGCCCTGCGCGCAATTACTCGAAAGGCATGATGCAGAAACTGGGGCTGGCCGCCTGCTTGCTGTCGGGCAAGCAGCAACTGGTGCTGGACGAACCAATGAGCGGCCTCGACCCGAAGGCGCGCGCGCAGTTCAAGCAGGTGCTGCGGCAAGCGCGCGCGCAGGGACGCGGCGCCCTGCTCACCTCGCATGCGCTGGCTGACGTGGAAGAATTGTGCGACCGCATGGCCATCCTGCATGGGGGCCGCATCATGTTTACAGGTACGCCCGCCGAATGCCGCGCGCTCCATGGCGGTGCTGCGGGCGCCAGCCTGGAACAGGCTTTCCTCAATTGCATCGCGGCATGAACACCGACAGGCACGCTCAGCCCCAGGCGCCGCCCGGACGGCCTTACGCACCGTCCCCGCACGGCATGTATCTACGCCATTTCGGCTTGCGCACGGCGCCCTTCGGCATCACGCCGGACCCTGCTTTCTTTTACCCTGGCAATACGCGCGGCGAATTGCTCGCGGCGCTGCTATATGCCGTCACGCAAGGCGAAGGCATCATCAAGCTGACGGGCGAAGTGGGCAGCGGCAAGACCATGCTGTGCCGCATGCTGGCAGAACGCCTGCCGCCCCAGGTCGACGTGGTGTACCTGCTCAATCCCCGCCTGGAACCGGATGAAGTCCTGCACGCCATCGCCGCAGAACTGGGCCTGGCACTGGACGGCTGCCTCACCGATGCCGTGCTGCGCGCCCTGCATGGCGAGCTGATCTCCCGACATGCGGCCGGGCGCCAGGTGGTGCTTCTGGCAGAAGAGGCGCAAGCCATGCCGGGCGCCACCCTGGAAGCGCTGCGCCTGCTGACGAACCTGGAGACAGCCAGCCACAAGCTGCTGCAAATCGTGCTGTTTGGCCAGCCGGAATTGCAACAGACCCTGGACTTGCCCGAGTTCCGCCAGTTAAAGGAACGCATCACCCACAGTTTTACCGTGCCATGCCTGCCACACGCATTGCTGAACGACTATCTGGCGTGCCGCCTGGCCGCCGCCGGCCGCATCGCCCCGCTCATTTTCACCCCAGCCGCACTGCGCCGGCTGGCGCGTGCCGCGCAGGGTATCGTGCGCAGGATCAATATCCTGGCCGACAAAGCCTTGCTGGCCGCGTATGCGGACGATGCGCAGCAAGTGAGCGCGCGCCATGTGCGCCTGGCCATTGCCGACAGCCCCTTCCACCGTCCACCCTGGCACGCGGGCAAGCTGCTGGCAGGCGCCTTGAGCGCGCTGATGCTGGTGCTGGCCCTTGCGCTGCTGTGGCAATGGCGGACCAGCGACCAGGGTCAGATGCGCCGCACTCCGCCCGCCGACGCAGCCCCAGGCGCGTTCCAGGCCGCCGCCGCGCACGTGCCGCTGCGAGCGCCGACAACACTGCTCGACAGCAAGCTGGCCGAATCGCGCGACTGGCTGACAAGGCAAGGGCCGCAGCAACTGGTGCTGCAAATCGCCAGCCTGCCCGCCACCGAGACGGTCGCTGCGGAAACTTTCCTGGAGCAGGCGCAACAAGCCATCGGCCTGCGCAACATCCACGTGTTTCGCCTGCCAGACGCAGCGCCGGCGAGCGCCACCGCGCGCCTGGACATCGTCTATGGCAGCTTTGCCGACCGAGCCAGCGCCGAAGCCGTCTGGTCCAGGATCGCGCCGACAGCGCCACAGAAAATATTGCTGAACGACATAGAAAGTATCCGCATGGAAATAAAATCCGCAGCGCAGGTGCAAACGGCGCGTGGCGCCCCCTGACTTTATTTCGGCACATTGCCTTCCTGGCCCGCACAGCCGATTGCTTTTAGGCGATCATGCTTGGTAAAATTGCAAAAGCACAACACGACTCCAAGGGCGAACTTTTCATGAATCAACACCCTATTCCTGTGCTGACCACTTGGGTCGCCCTCGCCTGCGGCGCCATGCTGTCTGGCTGCGCCACGCATCAAACACCGCTGTCGCCTGTCCACCTCAATGCCGCGCCCCTGCCCACAGGCGTCATTCCCGAGCCGGTGCAGCAAAGCAGCGCGCTGGCCGCGCCTCTGCCGGCGCCCAAAGTGGAAACCTACAGCGTCACCGTACACAAGGTGCCCGTACAATCGCTGCTGTTTGCGCTGGCGCGCGACGCGGGCATGAATATCGATATCCACCCGCAGATCGAAGGCAGCGTCACCCTGAATGCGCTGAACCAGACCCTGCCGCAACTGCTGGCGCGTATCGGCAAGCAAGTCGATATGCGCTACGAAATCGATGGCAAGAACCTGACGGTGCTGCCCGACGCACCCGTATGGCGCAATTACAAGGTCGATTACGTCAACATGGCGCGCAGCACCAACAGCAGCGTGAATATCGCCACGCAAATTTCCACGGCCGGCAGCGGGTCGAACAATGCCAGCAACCCCGTTGGCGGCACGCAAGGCAGCAATGGCAACAACAATTCGACCACCCTGGTGGTGAATCGTTCGGAAAATAATTTCTGGTACAGCCTGGAAAAGAATATCCGCGACCTGCTGCGCGAGACCACGCTCAACGATGTGCAGGTGGACCCACTGGCGCAGCTGAACCAACAGCTGACGAGCGTGTCCGGTCAGCAGGGGCAACAAGGACAGCAGCAGAACCAGGCCGGCAATCTCGCCGCGACGGGCCAGTACGGCGCCCAGCCGCCTATGCAGGGTGGCAGCCAGAATGGCGGACTATATGCACCTGCGCCGGGCCAGCAGGTGGCCGGCCAGAACGCATCCCCTGCCCAGCCGCTGGACGCGAACGGCATGCCGCTGTTAAAACTGGCCAACAAGGGCAGCCCGTCGTCTGTGGTCGTCAACGTGGAGGGCGGGCTGATCGCCGTGCGGGCCACGGGGCGCCAGCACGAAAAGATCGCCGAATTCCTCGATGTGGTAGTACACAGCGCCAAGCGGCAAGTGTTGATCGAGGCGACCATCATCGAAGTGCGCCTGAGCAATGAATACCAGCAAGGCATCAACTGGTCGCGCCTGACGGGCAGCCTGCAGCTGCGGCAGGGCCAAGTGGGCACGACGGTCCTGTCCAGCGGCGTCACGCCCAATATCACGCCGGGCATCTTCCTGCTCAATTATGCGAAAGACAGTTTTGCCACCACCATCCAGCTGCTCGAATCGTTCGGCAAGGTGAAAGTACTGTCCAGCCCGAAGATCAGCGTGCTCAACAATCAGACGGCCATGCTGAAGGTGGTGGACAACAATGTCTTCTTTACCATCAAGGTGACGCCCGCCGTGATCAGCTCGACGGGCACCATCACCACGCCGGCCACCTATGAATCGAAACTGGAAACGGTACCCGTGGGCTTCGTCATGAGCGTCACGCCGCAGATTTCCGACAGCGATGAAGTGACCTTGAACGTGCGCCCCACCATCACGCGCATCGTTGGCTACGTGCAAGACCCGAATCCGGCCCTGGCCACGGCGAATGTGCAAAGCCGCGTACCCGTGATCCAGGCGCGCGAGCTGGAATCGATCATGAAAGTGAGCAATGGCCAGATCGCCGTAATGGGCGGCCTGATGCAAGATTCCATCGACAATGCCAGGGATGGCGTGCCGGGCCTGTCCAGCCTTCCCTTGGTGGGCAACCTGTTTACCTATCGCAAGGAAGCGAGCAGCAAGACGGAGCTGGTGATCTTCATGCGCCCCGTGGTGGTCAAGGACGCCAGCATCGACGGCGATTACCGCGACTACCGCTACCTGCTGCCCGGCCAGGCGCCACTCAACACCCAGCCGTACACGGATGGCCCGCCGGCGCCCGCCGTCCTGCCGCAGGCACGCCTGCAGGGAGACTTTCCATGAGCTTGCTGATGCAGGCGCTCAAGAAGGCCGAGCGCGCCAAGCAGAACAGCCTTTCCGACGAGGAGCTGGAAAAGCCGTCCGAAGCCTACGACCAGGTGCTGGAACTGGCGCCGGCCGACGCCCTGCCGCCCCGTCCCGCGCCTGCTGCGCCGGCGTCCGTGCAGCCGGCAAGCACCTTGCGCCTGGAACCGCTGGCGGACGTGCCCGCGCCGCAGCCAGCGCAGAATGCGGCACAGCCAGATCCACAGCCCAAGCCGCAACCGGGTCCACGTCCAGAACCGCCGCCCATCCGGCCACGCGCCAGTCGCAGCACTCCTCCGCCGAAAGGCCCCATGGGGCCCATCAGCGTCGACCCGGCCACCGTGCGCCTGGCCATCCTGCTGGCGATATTGCTGCTGGTGGCCGGTTCCATGGCGTACTGGTACTGGCGCGCCAGCAACAGCCCAGGCGCCGGCGCCAACCTGCCCGGCGTGCCCATGCCGCTAACGGACGCTCCGGGCACGGCCGGCGTTGCAGGTCCCGTGCTGGTGCTGCCGGCAACGGGGGCCGCGCAGGCGGACGCCATGACGCCCGAAGCACTGCCGCCGGACTATCCGCGCGACGCGCGTCAGCAAGCGGGTGCGGCGGATCAGCAGGCGATGATACAGGCGGCAGCCCAGGCCGCCGTGGCGGCACAGCTGGCGAACATGGCGCCGCCCGCGCCGCCCAGCTTGCCGCCGGTGGCCGCGCCCGAGAATAGCCAGATCCAGGTGCAGCGCAGCGTGGCCGCGCCGCAAATCAACCCCGGCGTGCAGCAAGCCTATCAAGCCTTCAACGGGGGCCAGCTGGGTCTTGCTCGTCAACAATATGAAATGGTGCTGCGGCAGGATGCCACCAACCGCGACGCGCTGCTGGGCCTGGCGGCCGTGGCCCTGCGCGAGCAGCAGGGCGCGCAGGCGGCGGCCTTGTACGTGCGTTTGCTGGAAATCAACCCCGACGATGGCGAGGCGCTGGCCGGCCTGATCGGGCTGCGCCAGGGCGACGTGGCGCAGAGCGAGGCAAAATTGAAGGCTATCCTGGCGCGCAGTCCCGACAGCGCCCCAGTGCTATTTGCACTGGGCAATGTGTACGCCAAGCAGCGCCGCTGGACCGAAGCGCAGCAGCAATTTTTCCGCGCCTGCGGCGCCGCGCCCGGCAATCCCGACTATGCCTTCAACCTGGCCGTAGGCCTGGACCGGCTGAACCAGCCGAAACTGGCCGCCACGTATTACCAGCGCGCATTGACCCTGGCGCAAACCACGCCCGCCGCGTTCGACCAGGCCGTCGTGCAGACGCGCTTGCGCGAACTGGCTGCCGCCACTCCCCCGGCCGATCCGGCCAACATTACACCCCGTCAGGATTAAGCTTTACATGGCAGAACAGGCAAAACTTCCGCTGGGCAAAGTGCTGATCCAGAAAGGCGTGATCAGCGAAGACCAGTTGCGCATCGCCCTGATCGAACAGCGGCGCAGCAGCGAACCGCTGGGCAAGCTGCTGATCACCCTGGGCTTCGTCACGGAAGCGACCGTGCGCGAGGCGCTCAGCGAAAACCTGAAACAGGTCAGCGCGGACTTGTCGAGCCTGGTGGTCGACGCCATCGCCTTGAAACTGATCCCGAAGGACGTGGCCAAACGCTACCGCGTCTTTCCCATCGTGTATGAGCGGCAAGCCGATAATTTGATCCTGGCCATGGCCGACACCAGCAATATCGTGGCGCTCGACCAGATCAGCGCCATGCTGGTCAAGGGCATCACGATTTCCACCGTGCTGGTCAACGAATCGGACATTTCCCGCGCCATCGACCAGTACTATGGCTTTGAATTGTCGATCGACGGCATCCTGCACGAAATCGAAACGGGCGAAGTCAGCTACCAGAGCATGGCATCGCCGTCGGACGAGTACAGCCAGCCCATGGTGCGCCTGATCGACGCGCTGCTGGCGGACGCCGTGCAGAACGGCGCCTCGGACATCCATTTCGAGCCGGAACAGTCATTCCTGCGCATCCGCTACCGCATCGACGGCATCCTGCGGCAGATCCGCAGCCTGCACAAATCGTACTGGCCGGCCATGGCCGTGCGCCTGAAGGTGATGTCGAACATGAATATCGCCGAGGCGCGCGCGCCGCAGGATGGACGCATCAGCATCAAGTTTTCCGGGCGGCAAATCGATTTCCGCGCGTCGGCGCAGCCCACCACGCACGGCGAAAATGTCGTGCTGCGCGTGCTGGACCGCCAGAAAGGCATCGTCCCGCTGGATGCACTGGGCCTGGCCGAAGCGGAACTGAACTTGTTGAAACTCATGATCGCGCGCCCCGACGGCGTGATCCTCGTGACGGGGCCGACGGGCAGCGGCAAGACCACCACCCTGTATTCGATACTCAACCATATCAATACGGAAAGCGTCAACATCATGACGCTGGAAGACCCGGTCGAGTATCCGATGAACATGATACGCCAGACTTCCGTCAACGAATCGGTCAAGCTGGGCTTTGCCGACGGCATCCGCTCGATGATGCGGCAAGACCCGGACATCATCCTGGTGGGCGAGATCCGCGACCGCGAAACGGCGGAAATGGCGTTTGCCGCCGCCATGACGGGCCACCAGGTGTATTCAACCCTGCATACGAACTCGTCCATCGGCTCCATCTCGCGCCTGCTCGACATCGGCATCCTGCCCGACATCATGGCCGGCAACATCATCGGCATCGTGGCGCAGCGCCTGATACGCCGTTTATGCCCGCATTGCAAGGAAACGGTGATCGCCGACGACGTCGAGCGCCGGCTGCTGGGCCTGGCGATAGACGATGCGCCCGTCTCCATCTGCCGCGCCGCCGGCTGCGAGCGCTGCGCGTACCAGGGCTACAAGGGGCGCTTGGCCATCATGGAAATCCTCAAGATGACGGCCGAACTCGATGAATTGACGGCGCGCCGCGCCAGTTCGCGCGAATTGAAGAACGCGGCGCGCGCGGCCGGTTTCAAGGGCATCATCGACGACGGCATGCGCCGCGTGCTGGAAGGCGTGACAACCCTGGAAGAAGTGGGCCGCGTCGTCGACCTGACGGAAAGGCTGGCCTGATGGCGCAATATGTCTACCGTGCCATGGATGCCGCCGGTGCATTGATTCCCGGCAGCATGGAGGCGGCCAACGTGCCGGACCTCGAAGCGCGCCTGCACCGCATGCAGCTCGACCTGATCGACTGCAAGATCACGGGCCGGTATCTGGTGCTGCTGGGCAAGCGGGTCATTCACCGCCGCGACCTGATCAATTTCTGTTTCCACATGGAACAGTTGACGGGTGCCGGCGTACCCATCCTGGAAGGATTGAACGACTTGCGCGAAAGCACGGATCACCCGCGCCTGCGCGAAGTCGTCACGGATTTAATCGAAAGCATCGAAGGCGGCTTGCCCCTGTCGGGCGCGCTAGCCCAGCATGGCGACATCTTCGACGCCACTTTTACCAGCCTGATACTGGCGGGCGAACAAAGTGGCAGGATCGCCGAGGTATTCAAGAACCTGTCGGAAAGTTTAAAATGGCAGGACGAGTTGGCGTCGCACACGCGCAAGATCGTCATGTACCCCATCATCGTGGCCGTCGTCGTGGCGGCCGTGACGTTTTTCCTGATGATTTATCTGGTGCCTCAGCTGACGGCCTTCATTCGCAACATGGGTGGCGAACTGCCGCTGCACACGCGCGTTTTGATAGCCGTGTCGAATGTCTTCATCGATTACTGGTATCTGCTTCTGGCCTTGCCAGTGCTGCTGTTCTTCGGCTTGCGCGCGCTCATCCGCCGCAGCGAAGGCGCCCGTTATGCCTGGGATGGCCTGAAGCTGCGGCTGTGGCTGGTCGGACCCGTGCTGCACAAGATCATCCTGGCCCGCTTCGCCACGTTTTTTGCCTTGATGTATGCTTCGGGCATCACGATACTCGAATGCATACGCCTGTCCGAAGGCATCGCCGGCAACCAGGTGGTGGCGGCCGGCTTGCGCCGCGCCGCCCAGCTGATCAGCGAAGGCTACGGGGTCACCGCAGCCTTCCAGCACACGGGCATCTTCCCGCCGCTGGTGATCCGCATGCTGAAGGTGGGCGAGGCAACGGGTTCGCTGGACACGGCCTTGCGCAATGTCAGTTACTTTTACAACCGCGAAGTGAAGGAATTGATTGAAAAAGTGCAAGCCATGATCGAGCCGGCCATGACGGTCATCCTGGGCCTGCTGCTGGGCTGGATCATGCTGTCGGTGCTGGGGCCGATTTACGACACCATCAGTACAATCAAGACCTGAGGCCGCCGTGTTCCGTAAACAATTACTTTACATCACCAGCGACGCCCTGTGCGCCTATGACTGGGACCACGGCGTGCTGGGCGAGGGCCAGGCCTTCCCCGCCAGCGCCGCCGGGCTGGACGGTTTCGCCGCGTGGCTGGAAGATCCGCAGGCGCACCGTCTCGACGTGCCCGCCTACCTGCTGACGGACTTGATCGAGGAAGATTTCCAGCGCCAGTTGCTGCCCCACGTGCGCGGCAAGGCGGGCCGTGCCTTGCTTGAGCGGCGCAAGCAGCAATTGCACCGCGACACGCCCTACCGGGGCAGCACCCTGCTGGGCCGCGACAGCACGGGCCGCCACGATGACCAGGTGCTGTTTTTCGCCCTGACCAACCCCAGCTTGCTGCAGCCGTGGACGGAGGCGCTCGAGCACTTGCGCGTGCCCGTGGCCGGCATCTATTCGACCAGCCTGCTGAGTATCGCCCTGGTCAAAAAGCTGTCGATCGCGCACGAACACCTGCTGCTGGTGACGCAGCAATCGGGTGGCTTGCGGCAAAGCTATTATGAAAAGGGCCAACTGCGCTTTTCGCGCCAGACCCTGGCCATCGCACTCGACGGCGTGGCCGTGAATATTGCGCTGGAAACGGAAAAGACACGACAATTTCTCACCAGCACGCGCATGCTGGCGCGCGGCGACGTACTCAATACCGTCATCCTGGCGCCGGCGGCGCAGATCGCCAAGCTCGAACTGCTGTGTGACAACGGTGTGGAAGTAGCTTACCACTTCATCGACCTGCAACTGGCAGGCGAACGGGTGGGCTTGCGCCAGACGCCGGTGCTGGCCGACGAATTGCTGCTGACCTTGCTGGGCAAGCATCCGCCGCCCAGTCACTATCCGCCCGGTGCGCTGGCCCGCTATTACCACTTCCAGCGCACGCGCAAAGCGCTGTATGGCGCCAGCACGCTGATCGGTGGGTCGGCCGCGCTATGGTGCGCGATTAACTTGCTCGGCGGCATAGCCGACGACAACAGCACCCAGCGCCTGGCGCAGGAAACGGCGTCCTACCAGGAACGCTACCGCAGCGTCATGTCGACGCAGCCGCCGGCGCCGGCCAAGACGCAGAACATGAAAGTGGCCGTGACCTTGGGCCGGATGATCGCCAGCCAGGCGCCGGAGCCGGGCCGGCTGCTGGGCATGCTGAGCGCCGCGCTGGATCAAGCGCCGCAGGTAGCGCTCAGCCAGCTGCACTGGCATGCAGGCCCGGCGCCCGCGCGCACGGCCGACAGCCAGCCAGCACAGCAGCCGGGCGCCAGCTTGCAGGGCGGCAGCGCCCAGGCCGGCATTCCCACCGCGCCGCCGCAAACGCTGCGCCTGGAAGCGGACGTGGCCATGCCGAACAATGACTACCGCGCCGCCCTTGCCGCCCTTACGGCCTTCGCGCAAACCCTGGCGCGCCAGCAGGGCATGCAAGTGACGATAGCGGAAACGCCGCTGGACTTGCGCCCCAGCGCGGCCCTGTCCGGCAAGAGCGCCGCACCGGCGCCGGACAGCCAGGCCCGCTTTACCCTCTTGCTGGAGTGGCAGCCATGAGCGGCCCCGTCAAGCAGCCGCCCCTGCCCGGCATGCAGCGCGCCGCCACGCCCGCGCGCACCCTGCCCGCCTGGCTGGGCGAACTGCACCTGCTGCGCAGCGCCCTGCTGTGCTTTGCCCTGACCCTGCTGGCCAGCGTGGTGCTGCTCAGCCTGAGCGCCGCCTACCGCATGCGCGAAGCACAACGGCTGTACCTGGCCGAGCACACGCGCGCCGCGGCGGCCACCCTGTTCAACCACGCGGAAACGGAAAAGCAGGAAATCCGCGCCTACGAACCGCAATTCCTGGCCTTGCGCCAGCGCGGCCTGATCGGCGAGGAAAACCGCCTGGCCTGGATCGACGCCATCCGCCGCAGCCAGGAACAGCGCAAATTGCTGCCGATCAGCTATGACATCAGCCCGCAGCAAGGACTGCAAGTGCCGTTGCCCATGGTGATGGGGCAATATCAGCTGCGCGGCAGCCGCATGCGCATGCAGATGGATTTGCTGCACGAGATGGACTTGCTGAACCTGTTGGACGATTTGCGCCAGGCCGGCTATTTCGCCGTGCAGGATTGCACGCTCAAGCGCCATGGAGCAGCCGGGAGCGGCAGCGGCAACGCGATCGCCACGGGCGCCATGGCGCCCGCCCTGGGCGCCGAATGTGAGCTGCTGTGGCTGACCGTCAACAGCGTGCCCGTGCCGGGGCGGCCATGAGGTACACCCTCATCCTGTCCGCGCTGCTGGCCGGCGCCGCGCTGACGGCCCGCGCCCAGCCACCGCAGCTGGGGCGATTATTCCTGTCGCCCGAGCAACGCGCCCAGCTCGACACGCAGCGCTACGGGGCGCCACCGCCCGATCCCGCCCTGGCGGCGCCGCCTCCGCCACCGCCGCCGCCCGCCCCGCCCGTGGAATTGAATGGCGTGGTGCAGCGCAGCAGCGGACGCTCCACCGTCTGGCTGAACCAGGAAGCGCAGAACGAGCCGCACAACCGCCTTGCCAGTGGCAAGCCCGGCACATTGACCCTGCGCCTGTCGAACGGCCAAGTGGTGCGGCTCAAACCCGGCCAGCGCTACGACCCGGTCAGCGGCACGGTCAGCGAAATGCAGGAGACGCCGCCATGACGCCACGGCAAGCACATCGGCAAACACATCGCCAACCGCGCCGCCAGCACGGTGCCGCCCTGTTGCTGTTGCTGGCCGTGCTGGGCCTGGGCGCGGCCAGCCTCCTGATCAGCGCCTTCGGCCGCAACACGGGCGAGGCCGAACGCCAGCAGCGTACGCTGGCCACCCTGGCGCAGGCGCGCGAAGCCTTGCTGGGCTTTGCCGCGACGCAAGGCCGCCTGCCCCGTCCGGCCGCCTCCGCCCTCGACGGGCGCGAGCGGGCCGCCGACTGCGCCGACGACGCCGAGTGCAGCGGCTTTTTGCCGTGGGTCGCGCTGGGCGTGGCGGGCAGCGATGCCTGGGGCAAGCTGCTGCGCTACAGCGTCACGCCGGCAATGGCGCGCGCGCCCATCGTCTCGTTTTCCGCCGTCGCCAACAGAGTCGTGCTCACGCGCGGCGGACGCGGCGAACTCGCCTACGTGGCGGGACAGGACCAGTGCGACGTCAGCGCCCAATGCCTGCCCGCCGTGCTGTTCTCGCAAGGCAAGGATCACTATGGCACGGCTGCCAGCGGCGTGCCGCAGATCAATACCGCGCGCGGCAATATCGATGAAGCGGCCAACGACAGCGCCAGCCGTAGTTTCATCGCCCGCCCCGCCACCGAGCTTGCCGTGCGGCCCGGGGGCGCCTTTGACGACATGTTGACCTGGATCACCTTGCCCACCCTGTATCAACGCATGCGCGCCGCGCGCAACCTGCCATGAGTAACATGTATCGTTCCCCGCGCCGCCAGGGCGGTTTTTCCCTGATCGAGATCGCCATCGTGCTCGTCATCGTGGGCCTGATGATAGGCGGCCTGGTCACGCCCTTGACGGTACAACTGGAACAGCGCAAGGTGGCAGATACGCAACAGGCGCTCAATGAAGCGAAGGAAGCGCTGACGGGCTACGCGCTGCGCTACGGCTATTTGCCCTGTCCCGCCGTCTCCGCCGCCAGTGGCCTGGAAGACAGGCGCGGCGCCCGCTGCAGCGGGGAGCGGCGCGCCGGCTTCCTGCCTTGGGCCACCCTGGGACTGCGCCAGAGCGATAGCTGGAACAATCTGTTCCGCTACAGCGTCACCCCGGCCTTCAGCGACAGCGAGCGGCAGTTCACCCTCGGCACGCCGCGCGACATCAGCATCGTCACGCGCAACGGCGGCGCGCTGCTGCAGGCGACGGCGCTGAACGATATCCCCGCCATGATCATGTCGCACGGCAAGAACGGTTTTGGCGCCACGGGCGTGCAGGGCCAGCGCCAGGCTGTGCCTTTCAGCAACAATGTCGACGAGCGCAACAATGCCTCGAACGCCACCACCTTCATCAGCCGCGCCGCCAGCGGCCCGCAGCAGCCGGGCGGCGAGTTCGACGACCTCGTCGTCTGGCTGTCGCCGAACATCCTGTTCAACCGCATGGTGGTGGCACAAAGACTGCCCCGCTGATGCCGATGCTATTTCCCGCCTTCACCATCGCCCGCTACACGCTGCTCGAAGCGCTGCGCAGCCGCCTGCTGTGGCTCTTCGTGCTGGCCGCCTGCGGCGCCGCCGCCCTGGCCGGCTTCCTGCAGCAACTGGCGCTGACGGAAAGCGGCGCCGTGCAGGCGGCGCTGCTGGCGGCCACCTTGCGCCTGGCCGCTGTCTTCCTGCTGGGCACCTTCATCATCACCAGCATGGCGCGCGAAGCGGCCGACCGGGGACTGGAATTGCTGCTGGCACTGCCCATGCCGCGCGCGGCCTACTTGCTGGGGAAACTGCTGGGCTACGGGGCCCTGGCGGCCGTGCCCGCCGTGCTGTTCGGCCTGTTGATGGCGCTGTTCGCCGCTCCCGCGCACAGCGCGCTGTGGGCCCTGTCCCTGCTGGGGGAACTGTGGATCGTCGCCTCCTTCAGCCTGCTGTGCGCGGCCAGCCTGCAACAGGCCCTGCCCGCACTGGCCGCCACGGGCGGCTTCTATGTGCTGGCGCGCATGCTGGGCAGCCTGCAACTGCTGGCGCACGGCCCGCAAGCGGGCGACTCGCTGCTGCAGCGGGCCACAGCCGGCGCCATCGACGTACTGGCCCTGCTCCTGCCCCGCCTGGACGCCTTTACGCGCACGGACTGGCTGCTGTACGCCACCGGCGACTGGCAGGCGCTGGTCAATGTGGTGGCGCAAACCATCATCTATGTCGGCTTGCTGGCCAGTTGCGCGCTGTGCGACTTTTACCGCAGGAATATCTGATGGCCGCCATCCAGCGCCCCTGGACGAGCGTGCCGCGCCCCCTGTGCTGGCTGCTGGCCGCCTGCCTGCTGTTGCAGCTGGGCTGGCGAGTGGCGCAGCAGCACGCTCCGGCCCAGGTGCGGCCCCTGCCTGCGCCGCCGCCGCCGGCCGTGGCGCGCCTGGCCAGCCTGGGCGAGCCGCTGGCCATGGCTAAGGCCATGCTGCTGTACCTGCAATCGTTCGAGGACCAGCCCGGCGTCAGCCTGGCGTGGCGCCAGCTCGACTATGACCGCCTGGCTGGCTGGCTGGAGACGGCGCAAACGCTCGATCCGCGCAGCCAGTATGCGCTGGTGGCTGCCAGTGTAGTGTACGCGGGCGTGTCCGATCCGCAGCGCGCGCGGCGCATGCTCACTTTTGTCGCCGCCAGCTTCGCCGCCGACCCGCAGCGCCGCTGGCCCGCCATGGCGCAAGCGGTGCTGGTGGCAAAACACCAGCTGCACGATTTGCCGCTGGCACTGGCGTATGCGCGCCAGTTGCGCCAGTTGGCGACGGGGCCGCAAGTGCCAGCCTGGGTGCGCGAGATGGAAGCGTTTATCCTGGAAGACATGGACCAGCTCGACAGCGCCCGCCTGGTAATCGGCGGGCTGATCGCCAGCGGACACATCAGCGACCCGCACGAACTGGCTTTCCTGGCGCGCCGGCTCGACGAACTTGCCAGGAAGAAAGTAAGGGCGACGCCATGAGCCGCCGTCAGAAAGGCCATACGCATCCAGCATCAATTGCAGTAAACTGCCATCTCAAGTTATCGCACTTTTTTCAAGGAAAACCCATGCCCCCACGCCGCCAGCACGGCTTTACGCTCGTAGAAATCGCCATCGTCCTGGTCATCATCGGTTTGCTGCTCGGTGGCGTACTCAAAGGACAAGGCTTGATCGACAGCGCCAAGGTGAAAAACATCATCCAGCAGTCGAATGCGCTGACGGCCGCCGTCAACGCCTACCAGGACAAGTTCCGCGCCCTGCCTGGCGACGATATTCAGGGCACCACCCACGTGCCCCATTCGGCTGGCAACGGCAATGGCGACGGCCAGATCGGCGACGGCCAGCCGCGCGAATTCACGCTGGCGCCGCAACACCTGGCGCTGGGCGGCTTCATTACCGGCTCGTTCAACGGCACCTCGCAATTCATGACCAGCGCCCAGGGTGGCGCCGTCTACCTGTACAACGACGAAGTGGGCGGCCGTGCCGGCAACGGCATCCGTTTCGACAACCTGCCCGAGAGTTACGCGGAGCAGATCGACAGCAAACTCGACGATGGCGTGGCCGCCACGGGCAGCGTGCGGGCGAACGTACCCTATGGCAATACCGGTGCTATCATTCCCCGCACCGCCGTGTTTTTCTGACAAGGCAGTCACTCTCAAAGGAATACCATGTCATTTCACCGCAAACTCATCGTCTCCCTGGCCGCCGCCAGCGCCTTGCTGGCCGGCAGCGCGCAAGCCCAATACGTGGGGCCGACGGCCGGCCCCACAGCGCCCAGCAGCGTGGCCGCCATCCTGAAAAATCCCGTCGATGACCAGGCAGTCGTGCTGCGCGGCCATTTGTTGCGCAAAGTGAGCAAGGAAAAATACACCTTCTCCGATGGCACGGCGGAAATCCGCGTGGACATCGACGACAAGGTCTTCATGAACCGCAAGATCGACGCCAAAACCCAGGTGGAAATCCGTGGCGAAGTGGAAAAAGACTTCATGGAAAGCCCGGAAATCGATGTCGATGTGCTGACCGTCGTCCCGTAAGCCGCATTGCCATCCCGCCGCCACGGCGGGATGGGTGTCCCCCCCTCTCTTCTGTATACCTTGCACAAGCTTTTTTCCATCACGGAAACTAGGCTTGTCAGAACAATCAATTTCGTCTAGCATCTTTTCATTCAAGGTCAGCCAGCGCCAGCGTGAGCCTGCCTGTCGACTCATCCATTCTGGGAGCTTTCCGGGTGCAAGATTTGCCTTCGATACGCTCAAGAATTTCATGGCTGGTGCTCGCCTGGGTCATGCCGACGGCGCTCGTGTTTCTGCTGCTCGTGGCGCAAAGCTACACGCGCGAGCGCGAGCATGTCGTCAGCGAAACGGCGCAGGCGGCACGGGCAGTCGCCGCCGCCGTCGAACGCGACCTGAACGGCGCCCAGATGGCCGCGCGCATCCTCGCCGCCTCGCCCGCCCTGCAGACGGACGACATCGGCGCCCTGCGCACCCTGGCCGACAGCCTGTTGCAGCCAGGCCTGGCCGTCAGCGCCTTCATCATCTCCGACGCCAGGGGACGCCAGCTGATCAATACGACCCTGCCCGCCAGCCAGGCACCGCCCACCTTGCCGCAAAAATGGGCCGCCAGCATGGAACGCACGCGCGAGTACGGCAAGCCGCGGCTGACCAGCCTGCTCATGGCGCAGGACGAGGTGCCGCGGCTGGCGCTGAACCTGCCCTTGCCGCGTGCCCAGGGGGCTGCCCATGTGCTGACGGCGCTGTACCCGCCCGACTACCTGCCCGTGCTGCTGCGCGAACTGCACCTGCCTGCCTACCTGGGGGCGGCCATCATCAATGCCGACGGCATCAACGTGGCGCGCACCCTGGCGCCGCAGCGCTACGTGGGCCAGCGCAGCGTGGCGCCCCTGCTGGAACAGATACGCCTGGCGCCCGAGGGCGTGCTGCGCCATGCCACCCTGGAAGACCTGGACGTCTACACGGGCTTTCGCCGCGCTCCCGACGACAGCTGGACGGTGGCTGTCACCATGCGCACCAGCACGGTGGCCGAAGCGCTGCTGGGCTCGGTAGTCACGGGTTCCGTCATCCTGGCCCTGCTGCTGGGTGCCGGCTTTGCCCTGGCCTGGCGCGTGGGCAGCCGCCTGGCCCGCACCCTGCAGGAACTGACTTTGCAGATCCAGGCGCTGGCGCAGGGCAAACCCTTGCTCTCGAACAAGCACGCGGACCGCGAATCGGCCGACATGGCCCGCGCCCTGGGCGCGCTGGAACGCGACCTGCGGCGCCACCGCACGCAGCTTGAAAGCCTGGTGGCCGAACGCACGCTGGCTCTGGAAAAATCCACGCGCCTGCTGGAAACCGTGTACGCGACGGCCCCCATCGGCATGCTGTTCGTGGGCCTGGACTTGCGCGTCGTCATGATCAACCACTACCTGGCCGCCATCCACGGCGCCAGCGTGACGCAGCATCTGGGCCGTCCCGTGGGCGCCATGCTGTGCGACGACGCCGTGCGCGCGGACGTGGAGCGCTGCGTGCGCCAGGTGCTGGCGACGGGCATGCCCATCGTCGACATGGAATTGAACGGCTACAGCGGCCGGCAACGCGAACAGCTGAGTCACTGGATCGTCTCGTATCACCCGATTTTCGGCCCGGAACAGCAGTTGCTGGGCGTGTCGGGCCTGTGGCTGGACGTCAGCGAGCGCAAGCGCAGCGAAGCGGAATTTCGCCACTCGAAACATCTGTTCGGCACCATCATCGAAAACATCCCGGCCATGGTCTTCGTCAAGCGCGCCGACAAGCTGAGCTTTGAAATGGTCAACCGCCATGCGGAAATGACCCTGGGACGCTCGCGCGAGCAATTGCTGGGCAAGACCGACCATGACTTCTTCCCGCCGCAGCAGGCGGCCGCCTTCGTCAGCGCCGACCGCAAGCTGCTGGCCACGGGGCAGATGGTGGAAATCGAACAGGAAGCGATCAATACGGCCGACGGCACCACGCGCCACTTCACCACGCGCAAGGTGGTCTTGCGCGACGATGCGGGGCGCGCCAGCCACGTGCTGGGGGTGTCGATCGATATCACGGAACGCAGGCGCGCCACCGAGGTGCTGCACGCCACCACCTGGCGCCTGGAACAGAACGAGCGCTTCATCCGCACCGTCACCGACAACCTGCCCGGCATGGTGTCGTACTGGGGCGCCGATCTGCGTTGCCGCTTCGCAAATAAATTCTATAACGAATGGTTTGGCCGCAGCAGCGCCGAACTGGCCGGCATCCACATGCGCGAATTGCTGGGGCAGGAACTGTTCGACGTGTATGCCCACCATGTCGACGGCGTGCTGGCGGGCCGGCCGCAAAGCTTCGAGCGCGACCTGCTCGATCCCACGGGCCAGGTGTGCCACACGTGGACCAATTACATCCCCGATGTCGACGACGGCGGCGGCGTGCGCGGCTTCTTCGTGCTGGCCTCGGACGTCTCCGAACTCAAGCGCACGGAATTGCGCCTGCATGAACTCAACGAGCAAATGGTGCGCGCGCGCGACAAGGCCGAGGCGGCCAGTATCGCGAAGAGCGAATTCGTCGCCAACATGAGCCATGAAATCCGCACGCCGATGAACGCCATCATCGGCCTGGCGCGCCTGCTGGAAGAGTCGCCGCTGGAACGGCGCGAACGCAGTTATGTCGGCAAGATCCAGATGGCCACGCAGTCGCTGCTCCATATCGTCAACGACGTGCTCGATTTCTCCAAGATCGAGGCGGGACAGATGCTGCTGGAACAGCGCCGTTTCCAGCTCGAACGCATGCTGGACAGCGTCAGCGTGCTGCTGGCCAACAGCGCCTGGGCGCGCGGCGTGGAGCCCGTCTTCGTGCTCGACCCCGGCGTGCCGGACGAACTGATCGGCGACGCCCTGCGCGTGGAACAGATCCTCATCAACCTGGTGGGCAACGCTGTCAAATTCACCGCGCATGGCGAAGTGGTGTTGTCCATCGGCATGGCGGCCGAGGATGCGGCCAGCGCCACGCTGGAGTTTTCCGTGCGCGACACCGGTATCGGCATAGCCGCGGCCGAACAGGAACGCATCTTCGACGCGTTTTCCCAGGGCGACAGCGGCACCAGCCGCAAATACGGCGGCACGGGCCTGGGGCAGGCCATCTGCCGGCGCATGGTGGAATTGATGGGGGGGAAACTCAGCGTGACAAGCGCGCTGGGCGAAGGTTCCGACTTCCGCTTCAGCTGCCGCTTCGAGAAGGTGGCGCCACCGCCCGAGCCGACCGGCAAGAGTACGTCCAAGGCCCTGTCGCTGCTGATCATCGACGACAACGCCAGCGTGCGCGCCATGCTGGCAGACTGGTGCGCGGCGCAGGGCTGGCACAGCCGCAGCGCCGACAGCGGCACGGCCGGCCTGGCGCTGCTGCGCGCCAGCGCCAGCGGCCTGGACGGCTTGCCGCCGGCAGATCTTGTGCTGCTCGACGCGGCCATGCCCGGCATGGATGGCATTTCCATGCTCACCGAGGCGCGCGCCGACGAACACCTGGCGCTGCCGCCCGTGATCATGCTGGTAGCCGACCAGGACAGCGAAAACCTCGAACGCCTGGCCGACAGTCTGATGCTGGCCGGCATCGTTTCGAAACCGGCTACCCCGGCGCGCCTGCTGGCGGCCGTGACGGCAGTGCGGGATGGACGCAATGGCCGTAGCGCCCCGTCCGCGCTGCCCGTGTCCACACCCCTGTCGGGCTTGCTGGAAGGCATGCGCGTGCTGCTGGTGGAAGACAATGAAATCAACCAGGAAGTAGCGCAGTACATCTTGCTGCACTCGGGTGCGCGCGTGGCCGTGGCCGCCAACGGCCAGCTGGCCGTCGACTTGCTCGCCAACACGCCGCACGCCTGGGACGTGGTGCTGATGGATTTGCAGATGCCCGTCATGAATGGCTATGACGCCACGCTGGCCATCCGCGCGCTGGGCTTGCCGGACTTGCCCATCATCGCCATGACGGCCAATGCCATGGACGAGGACCGCCTGCGCGCCATCGCCAGCGGCATGAATGCGCACGTGGCCAAGCCCATCGATGTCGACGAAATGATCGAGACCCTGACGCGGCTGGTGCCGGCGCCCCTGGGTGGCGGCGACAACGCCGTGCAGGCAGGCAACGCCGTCGCGGACACGCCGGAGCTGCCGGACACGGTGCCCGGCATCGACCTGGCGGCGGCCCTGCTGCGCTTCGGCGGCGACTACGGCGCCTTCCTGGCCCTGCTCAAGCGCTTTGAGAATTCGCAAGGCGACGCCGTCGAGGAAACGCGGCGCCTGCTGGCCGCTGGCCAGACGCAGCAGGCGGCGCAGTTGCTGCACCGCGTCTGCGGCGTGGCGGCCAACCTGGGCGCCACGCACGTCGCCAGCCTCGCCGCCGAGTCGGAAAAGGCGCTGAAAACGGGGCCATCGCACGCCACGGCAGCCTTGCTGGGTCAGCTGGAACTGGCGATGGCAGAAGTCATCAAAGCGACGCGTGCCCTGCCCTCGCCCCTGCGGCGCGGGCAGCCGGCACCCAACGCGTCCGCCAGCGCGCCGCTCGACGTGCACGCCGGCCTGACCGAACTGCTCGTCCTGATCCGCAACAACAACCTGAAGGCGCTGGCGCACTTTCACGCCCTGCACCCCGCCCTGCAACAGTCAGACCGGGAAGCTGCCCTGGCGATGGCAAACGCGATCGAGACCCTGAATTTTTCCGAAGCGGAAAAACTCGTGCTCGATCAGCTGAAACGAGAGGAAAACAAGTGAGCTGGACCAACCTTGCCATGAACGGGCGCATCCTCATCGTCGATGACGCCATGGAAAACATCCAGATCCTGCACCAGTTGCTGCGCGAGGAACACGAGGTGCTGTTTGCCCTGAGCGGCGAGAAGGCGCTGGAAATCGCGCAGAATCAATTGCCGGACCTGATCCTGCTCGACGCCGTCATGCCCGGCATGGATGGCTATGCCGTGTGCAGTGCCTTACGCGAATCGGCCCTCCTCTGCGCCATTCCCGTCATCTTCGTCACGGCTCTGAACCAGCCCGAAGACGAGACGCGGGCGCTGGAAGCGGGCGCCGTCGATTTCATCACGAAACCGTTCAACGCTGCCGTCGTGCGCGCGCGCGTGCGCAGCCAGCTGACCATCAAGCGCCAGGCCGACGCCATGCGCGAACTGTCGCTGACGGACTCGCTGACGGGCGTGGCCAACCGGCGCAGCTTCAACGAGACCATGGACAGCGAATGGCGGCGCTGCGCGCGCGATGGCGTGCCGATGGCCCTCATCATGGCCGATATCGACCACTTCAAGGATTACAACGACACGTATGGCCACCAGGCCGGCGACCTGTGCCTGCAGCAGGTGAGCGCCGCCCTGCGCCGCTGCGCCGTGCGCCCGCCCGACCTGCTGGCGCGCTACGGCGGCGAGGAATTCATCATCCTGCTGCCACAGGAAACGCGCGACGGCGCCGAAGTGGTGGCCCAGCGCATCCTCGACGAAGTGCGTGCGCTGGAAATTGCCCACGCCAGGTCCAGCGTCGGCCCCCACGTCACCGTCAGCCTGGGCGTGGCCAGCGTCATGCCCACGGAAGGCATGGACCCCAGCGCCCTGATCCGCGCCGCCGACGCCCTGCTGTACCGCGCCAAGCATACGGGACGGGACAGGTATTGCGGGTCGGAGGGGGAGTGAGCAGGAGGCGCGCGCACCTGCGTCGGCTTACGCCCTGCGGGCTAAGCCGACCTACGCCGACCTACGCCAACCTACGCCGAACTACCCCGACCTGCGCGGCGAGCCAGGCTTATCCTCAGGGATAGCAGCGCATCAGGAACTCCGCCACGCATACGGGTTTCGTGTCGCCTTCCCTCTCCATGGTGACGGCCCAGTTCACTTGCGCGCCTTCCGGCAAGTCGTCGACGCAGAGGATGTCGAGCCGCGCGCGCAAGCGGCTGCCGACGGGCACGGGTGCGGGAAAGCGCACCTTGTTCAAGCCGTAGTTGATGGCCATGCGGATGCCGGCCATGTGCAAAGCGCCCTGCAGCATGGCGGGCAGCAAGGACAGTGTGAGAAAGCCGTGCGCCACGGTGCAGCCGTACGGCGACTCGCGCGCGCAGCGCTCGGCGTCCACATGAATCCACTGATGGTCGTCGGTGGCGTCGGCAAAGGTGTCGATGCGCTGCTGGGTGATGGTGAGCCAGTCGGAGACGGCCACGTGCTGCCCCGCCAATGCCTGGAAACCGGCAATGCCGGCGATATCACGCATGGTGCTCTCCGGCAGGACGTCGACCGAACATGCCCATGCCTTCAACGGTGGTCACCACCTCGCCATGCTGGTTGCGCACGCTCCACACGGAAATGACGATGCCACGGTCCGGCTTCGACGTGGATGGCCGCACTTCCTTGACCTGGTACGTCAGGTGCAAGGTGTCGCCGGCGCGCACGGGTTTGAGCCAGCGGATGCTGTCCAGGCCGGGCGAGCCCATGCTGGACGAATGCTTGAGCAGGTTATCGACCACCAGGCGCATCATCATGCCGCAGGTGTGCCAGCCGCTGGCGATGACGCCCTTGAAAATGGTTTTTTCGGCGGCCGCATGGTCGATGTGAAACGGTTGCGGATCGAAATCCGTGGCGAAGGCGATGATTTCCGCCTCCGTCACGTGGCGCTGGCCCAGGTCGATTTCCAGGCCTTGCATAAAGTCCTCGAAATACCAATGCTTGGGTTTGATTTCCGTCAATGCGGTCATGCGGTCTCCGTCGGCAAGAAGCCCGGCTGGGCGATAAAGCGCTCGATATGGTGCTCCACGTCGCCCAGGGTCAGGGCGATCATGGAGAGGCGCTTGAAATGGTGGGCGGCGGGCAATTCGTCCGTCACGCCCATGCCGCCATGCAATTGCACGGCTTGCTGGCCGACAAAGGTGGCGGCCAGCCCGACTCTCGCCTTGGCCGCCGACACCGTGCGGCGGCGCTCCGCCACGTCGGTGCTATCGACCTTGGCGGCGGCCAGCATGGCCATCGAACGGGCCTGCTCCAGGTGGATGAACATGTCGGCCATGCGGTGCTGCAAGGCCTGGAACTTGCCGATCGGCCCGCCGAACTGCTGGCGCGTCTTCAGGTATTCCAGAGTGGCGGCAAAGATCGCATCCATGGCACCCACGGCTTCCGCGCACAGCAAGGCGGCACCATAGTCGAGCGCCGCATCGAGCACGGGCCAGCCCTGCCCCTTTTGTCCGACCAGGGCATCATGCCCCAGCACCACTTGCACCAGGGTCACGGTGGCGGCGCGCTGGCCGTCGATGGTGCGGTAGTCGCGCACGGAAACGCCGGGAGCGTCGACGGGCACGAGGAACAGCGAAATGCCATCCGTGTCAGCCTGGCTGCCGCCGCTGCGCGCCGAGACGATCAGAAAGCCCGCCTGCGCGCCGTGGATGACGACGGTTTTCTCGCCATCGAGCACGAAACCGTCGCCGCTGGCGATGGCCGTGGTGGCGATAGCGTGCATGTCGTGGCGCGACTGGCGCTCACCGAGCGCGCACGCGAGCTTCAGGCTGCCGCTGGCGACCTGTTCCAGCACGCCATCATGGCCGCCCGCCAACGTGAGGAAACGCGCGCCCAGCACGGTGGCGAAATACGGTTCGACCACCAGGCCGCGACCCAGTTCCTGCATCACCAGCAGCATATCGACGGCCGTGCCGTCGAAGCCGCCCGCGCCGGCCGGCAGCGGCAAGGCCGTCATGCCCAGTTCGGCCAGGGTGGCCCAGGCCGCACTTGAGACGCCCGTGGCCGAGTGGACGATCTGCTTGCGCGTTTCAAATGGGTAATCCTTGTCGACCCAGCGCCGGAGCGCGTCGGCAAATTGCTGCTGTTCCTGATTAAAATGGAAGTCCATGTCATCTCCTTCTGGCTTACAGGCCCAGGATCATCTGCGTGATGATGTTTTTCTGGATTTCATTCGAGCCGCCATAGATCGATGTCTTGCGGTAATTGAAGTAATACGCGGCCAGCGGCGCGGCCAGGTCGTCGCCGCCTCCGCTGTGCGGCGCGCTGCCGTCAAGAAATGCCGGGTCGAACGGCAAGGCTTGCGGGCCGATGGCTTCCACCATCAGTTCCGTCAGCTGCTGCTGCAGTTCCGAGCCGCGCACCTTCAGCATCGAGGCCTGCGGTCCCGGTCCCTTGCTTTCGTCGCTGATGACGCGCAAGACCGTCATTTCCAGCGCCATCAATTCGATTTCCAGGGTAGCGACCTTGGCGGCAAAGGCGGGATCGTGCAGCAGCGGCGCGCCGCGCTTGACTTGCTGCATGGCCAGCTGCTTGAGGAACGTCAGCTCGCGCTTTGAGCGTCCCACGGCGGCGATGCCCGTGCGCTCATGCCCCAGCAGGTATTTTGCGTAAGTCCAGCCCTTGTTTTCCTGGCCGACCAGGTTGCTGACGGGCACGCGCACGTTGTCAAAGAAGACTTCATTCACTTCATGTTCTTCATCGAGCATGATGATGGGGCGCACGGTGATACCCGGCGTTTTCATGTCGATCAACAGGAAACTGATGCCTTCCTGCTTGCGCACCGTGCTGTCCGTGCGCACCAGGCAAAAGATCATGTCCGCGTGCTGGCCCAGGGTGGTCCAGGTTTTCTGGCCGTTCACGACGTAATGGTCGCCGTCGCGCTCGGCCGTGGTTTTCAGCGAAGCGAGGTCGGAACCGGCGCCCGGCTCGGAGTAGCCCTGGCACCACCAGTCATCGCAATTGAGGATGCGCGGCAGATAATAGGCTTTTTGTTCGGCGGTGGCGAAAGCCATGATGACGGGCGCCACCATGTTGACGCCGAAAGGCAGGATGGGCGGCGTGGCGGCGCGCGCGCACTCGTCTTCCCAGATATGGCGCTGCACGGCCGTCCAGCCCGTGCCGCCATGTTCGACGGGCCAGGCCGGCGCGGCCCAGCCTTGCTGCGCGACAATCTTGTGCCAGCGCACGTAATCATCCTTGGCCAGGCGCAAATGCTGGCGCACCTTGCGCTGCAAGTCCGCCGGCAGATGGGTGTCGAGGAAGGCGCGCAGCGTGTCGCGGAAAGCCGTCTCCTCGGCCGTGTAATGCAGGTCCATGTCTGTCTCCTTGTTCTTATCGGTTGCCGTGATGACTGCACGCAAGGAAGCTCAGCGCACAAAAAAGCACGACCGTTCTCAAGGATTGTACAACAGAATGGGAGACACGCCAGGGGTTTTACACAGGCTGGCGCTCAGGAGCGGAACAGCTGACGGGCGCGTCTGCCGACAAGGACAGTTGCCCTAGCCTTGCCTGCTTGCCGCGACGATCATCATCAAACGCTCGCAGCGCGGCCGAGATCCGCGCCGAGCTTGTCCACAAAGCGTTCCATGGTTTCCTCGCCCAGATCGACCGCCTTGGCCCCGCCACCGGCAACGAAAGTCACGTCGCTGATGCCGATCACGCCAAGTACCAGGCGCAGATACTGGGTGGCGATGTCGCGATGCTGGATGGGCGAACCCTCGGTATACACGCCACCCGATGCAATCAATACGCTTGCCTTCTTGCCAGTCAGCAGGCCGCGTCCATCGAAGCCCAGCGTCAGTCCCTTGCGCACGACATGGTCGATCCATGCCTTGAGCACGGCCGGAACATTATAGTTATACACGGGCGTTGCAATGACAATGTGGTCGGCGGCCAGCAATTCCGCAACGAGTTCGTCAGAGAGCCGTAACTCGTCCGCCATCGCGGGAGACTGCTGTTCCGCCGGGGTGAAGTAGGCTTGCAACCAGGCAGCGTTGACAAACTGAAGTCCGGCATCCATGAGGTCGCGTTCGATCACTGTGCCATCCGGGTGCGCGGCACGCCAGTCCTGCACGAAACGACGCGTCATGTTGCGCGATACGGAGTGTTTGCCACGCGGGCTGGTCTCGATTACCAATAGCTTGGTCATACCATCATCCTTAGAAAGTGTATTGCGGGAAAGGCCTGAAGCAAGCTTGTCGATCAGGCTGCTTATGTGCCTCCACTATATCGCCGCGAATATATTTCTAATAGAGATTAAAATCTGATGATATCCATCGACAATTATGATGGAGTTCACCATGGAGTGGCTATTTTGATTGGAAGTCTGACGCTGGATCAGTTGCGTGTTCTGGTAACGATCGCCGATACGGGCAGTTTTTCTGCCGCCGGTCGACAACTTGGTCGCGTGCAATCGGCCATCAGCCAGGCCATTGCGACGCTGGAAGATGTGCAAGGCGTGCTGCTGTTTGACCGCAGTGGCCATCGCCCGCGCCTGACCGAGACTGGCAGGGTTCTCGTTGAGCAGGCGCGCCTGGTGTTAGCAAGCGCTGCCCGCTTCGAGGGAGTGGCAATGGGTACGCGCTCGGGCCTGGAACCAGAGCTTGTCATTGCAATCGATCCTCTGGTGCCGACGGCACCCTTGATCGAAAGCCTGTCGGCGCTAAGTCGGACGTTTCCCAATCTGCCCGTCAGCTTTTCGACGGAAGGCCTGGGCGGTTCGCTGCGGCGCCTGCGAAATGACCCGGCCGCCATCGGCATTTGCTTGCTGCTGCCTTCCATTCCAGACGACATTGCCGCCTATCCGCTGCTGCGCGTCGGCATGCAGGCTGTGGTGGCGCCAGGGCATCCACTTGCTGCGCTAGGGCGTCCGGCGACGCAGACCGATCTGGAGCCGCATGTGCAACTGGTGCTGTCAGACCCGGTCAATCCCGGCGGTGAAAACTTTGGGCTGGCAAGTGGGAAACTTTGGCGCTTCGTCGACCTTGGCCGGCGCCTGGACTTCCTGCTCGGCGGTTTCGGCTGGTGCCGCATGCCAGACCATCTGGTGTTGCCACTCATTGCAGCCGGGAACTTGGTTGCGCTGCAAATCGAGCACGACCCGACGCCCCGCGAGGGGCTGACCATTTATGCTGCGCATCAGCGTGGCCGCACGCTCGGGCCTGCCGGGCGATGGTTGCTGGACGACCTCACCCGGCGCCTGTCTTGAACCTATCCTGACCACAATCAGCCATACAAATGCAGCAACACTTGCACGGCGACGATCTTGACGATGGTCATGCTGGGGAAAATCATGGCGTAGCCGAGGTTCGGGCGGTCCGACTTGGCCAGGCGGTTGGCGAACACCAGCACGGCCGGGTTGCCCGTGGCGCCGGCCGCAATGCCGAGCAATTCAGGAAACGGCAGGCGCAGGTAAATCTTGCCCAAAATCACCACGAGGGCCACCACCACCAGCACCGTCACGGCACCGAGCACCAGCATGGGCAAGCCATCGGCACCCACCTGCTGCACGAACGGCAAACCGGAGGCCATGCCGACGGAGGCGAGGAAAATCGTCAAGCCATAGTTGCGCATGACCAGATTGGCCGACAGTGGCAAGCGCCAGCTGATCTTGCCGACGCGTCCCAAACGGCCCAAAATCAGCGCCATCACCAGCGGGCCGCCAGCCAGGCCCAGGCTGAACGAGCCTATCCACGGCAACGGTATCGGCACCAGGCCCAGCAACACACCGAGCACCATGCCCATGCCCAGCGAGACATAGCTGAATTCGGCCGTAGCCGTGATGGAATTGCCGAACATCTTGCGCACATCGGCCGCATGTTTCGCTGGCGCAATAGCCATCACCCTGTCGCCGAATTCCAGCGTCAGGAACGGATGGGGCAAAATCATGGCGTCGCCACGGCGTATGAACGCGATCTGCAGCGGGAAGTCTTTTGCCAGGTTCAGCTCGCCCAAGGGCACGCCGACGATTTCCGCGTCCGACACGAATACTTCCGTGCCATCGAACGCACTGCGGTCTTTCATCAAGCGGCCCGGATCCAGGTGGCCCAGCGCCGTGCGCGCCGCTTCCACGCCTGCCACCGTGCCCGACACCATCAAGGCGTCGCCCACGCCGAGCACCAGGCCCGGATCCGGCAAGCGGTTCTGGTGGCCCTGGCGCACGCCGATCACTTGCACGCCCGCCAGCGGGCCATCGGCCAGTTCGGACAGGGCCGCGCCCGCCAATTTCGCTTCATCGATGGTAATTTCCGACACGACGATGGGCGCCGGCGGCGGCGTCAGCACGGGTTTCAATATGCGCCCGGCCAGGTACAGGCCCAGCATGGGGCCGACGACGCCGAACGGATACGCGACGGCATAGCCGACGGCCGCATCGCCATTGCCGTGCGACGCTTCCAGCGCCGCCTGCAGCGCCGCCGTGCTGGTCATGGCGCCGGCAAACACGCCGCTGGCCATGCGCAGCGAGATATCGATCCACTGCCCGCCCCAGACGGAAACGGCGAGGCCGCCCATGACGGCGGCAAAGGCGATCAGATTGTGTTTCTGGCCCGCGCCGCGCAAACCGGCGAAAAACTGCACGCCATACTGCACGCCTATGCCATACAGAAACAACAGCAAGCCGATGGAGCCGACCATCGGCGGCGGTACGGCCCCAGGAGCAAAGGCGCCCAGCGCCAGCCCGGCGAACAGCACGCCACCCACGCCCAGCGAAAAACCGAACACGCTGATGCGCCCCAGCGCATAACCGGCGCCGATGACGAGAAACAGGGCGAGGATCGGCGTGGACTCCAGCGTGTGGCGAAATAATTGAAGCATCAAACAACCTTGATCTTGATAAAGCCCAGTTTAGCATGCACAAAAGCAACATGATGGCGATGATGACAAGCAAGCGTGCGCACGTTGATGCGGTCAAAAATGGGCAAAAAAAAAGCCCGCTACGGAAGCGGGCTGAATCTAATTCCTGTGAGGAAGTAGAGGAGACAGGTGCAATGATGCCGCGTTGCAGCACAACAATCCAATTGCATGTTGTGATGATAGAAATATGTTTTATCAATATCTCGTCAGACCGTTCCGAAAATAATGAGTTTTCGCCGCGATCCTGGTTCACGCGTCACCAGCACGCGGGCTTGCTCTACGGTTACACAAGCCTGCGGCACAAACCCCGGTGGCACTGTCTGCGCATCGCGCGCGATGCGTTGCGTATCATTGATCACGTCATAATCTGCACGCTTGAAAAACAGTTGCTCGATACCGGCGTCTCCCTGCGGCAGCGGCTTGACGACGATGAGCGACCAATGGCCTTCCTCACCCAGGAATTGCTTTTGCTTCAGGAACAAGTTAACGCGATCTGCATGAGGCGCCGAGTCGCTCAGCTCGCTCTGATAACGACCGATCGGACACAGCAGCGTGCCGGCTGGCCACCCCATATCGGGCAGCGCTGTGAGCGTATTCGGCCGCAATTGGGCCAGATGGCGGTCGAACGGGTGTTTTTCCGCCCAACAGGCACCGAGCGCCATCAGCGCAAGCATGCCCATGGCGCGCAACAAAGAAATCATCAACTTGCGTCCTTTTATGTGCATGGTCAAGCAAGGGGATCTTAAGCGATGAAGCAAAAAAAAGCCCGCTGCGGGAGCGGGCTGAATCTATTTCCTTGGAGGAAGTAGAGGAGACAGGTGAATGATGCCGCATCGCAGCATCATTATCCAATTGCATGTTGTGATGATAGAAATAGCTATTCCTTATATCTGCCCTCTCCCCCCCCTGCCAACCTCAGGCCGCGTTATCGCCGCGCAAGGTTTTTGCCGCCGCCACCATGTTCGCCAGCGCGGGAATGACTTCTTTCCAGCCGCGCGTTTTGAGGCCGCAATCGGGGTTGACCCACAGGCGCTGCGCGGGGATACGTTCAGCGGCCTTGCGCATCAGTTTCACCATCTGTTCCTGACTCGGAATGTTGGGCGAGTGGATGTCGTAGACGCCGGGGCCGATAGCGTTCGGATAGTTAAAATCATCGAAGGCGTCGAGCAACTCCATGTCGGAACGCGAGGTTTCGATCGTGATGACGTCCGCATCCATGTCGGCGATCTGCGCGATGATGTCGTTGAATTCCGAATAGCACATGTGCGTGTGGATTTGCGTCTCGTCAGCCACGCCATTGGCCGTGATGCGGAACGATTCCACGGCCCAGCGCAGGTATTCGGCCCATTGCGACTTGCGTAGTGGCAAGCCTTCGCGCAGCGCCGCCTCGTCGATCTGGATCACGCGGATGCTGGCCTGCTCCAGGTCCAGCACTTCGGCGCGCATGGCCAGCGCCAGCTGGTAGCACGATACGGAGCGGGGCTGGTCGTCGCGCACGAAGGACCAGTTCAGGATGGTGACGGGGCCAGTCAGCATGCCTTTCATCGGCTTGTCCGTCAGCGACTGGGCGTAGGTGCTCCACTCGACCGTCATGGCGCGCGGGCGGCTGATGTCGCCGAACAAAATGGGCGGCTTGACGCAGCGCGAACCGTACGATTGCACCCAGCCGAACTGGCTGAAGGCGTAGCCATCGAGCTGTTCGCCGAAATATTCCACCATGTCATTGCGTTCCGCTTCGCCGTGCACGAAGACGTCCAGGCCCAGGGTTTCCTGTTCCTTGACGCAATGGGCGATTTCCGCCTGCATCAGCTTTTTATAACTGGCTTCGTCCAGCTGGCCACTGCGCAACTGGCTGCGCGCCTGGCGGATTTCCGCTGTCTGCGGGAAGGAGCCGATGGTTGTCGTCGGATACAGTGGCAGTTGCAGCAGTGCAGCTTGCTCGGCGGCACGTTCGGCATAGCCGCTGGCGCGCTGGCCCAGCGTCGCATCAATGCGCGCCACGGCCGCTTTCACATCCGGATTGTGCACGCGGCTCGACTGGCGGCGCGCTTCAACGGCGACATGGTTGGCATCGAGCGCCGCCTGCACGGAGGCGCGGCCATGGTTCAGGGCGCCGGCAATGGTGTGCACTTCATCGAGCTTTTGACGCGCAAAGGCCAGCCAGGACTGGATATCGGCATCGAGCTTTTGTTCACTGGCCAGGTCGACGGGTACGTGCAGCAGCGAGCACGACGGGGCGATCCACAGGCGCGACTGCAGGCTGGCATGCACGGGTTCCAGCCATGCCAGCACGTCATTCAAGTCCGTCTTCCAGATATTGCGGCCATTCACCACACCCAGGGACAAGACGCTGGTGGCGGGCAATTGCGCGATGACTTGCCCCACTTCATCGCGGGCATGCACGGCGTCGATGTGCAAGCCTTGCACCGGCAGCTTGCACGCCAGTTCCAGGTTATCTTGCAGCTTGCCGAAATACGTGGCCAGCAGCAGTTTGAGGTGATGGACCTTGCTCAAGGCCGCGTAGGCCGTGAGCAGCGCCTGCCGCCACTCACTGCCCAGTTCCGTGACGAGGATCGGTTCGTCGATCTGCACCCATTCCACGCCTTGCGCGGCCAGTTCCTGCAGCAATTGCACGTAGACGGGCAGCAAGCCTTGCAGCAGCGCCAGCTTGTCGGAATCATCCTTGGCCTTGCCCAGCCACAAATAGGTAACGGGGCCGATCAGTACGGGCTTGGCTTTTACACCGAGCTGGCGCGCTTGCGCCAGTTGCTGCAACAGGCGGCTGCTGTCGAGCTTGAATTGCGTGTCGGCCGCAAATTCCGGCACGATGTAGTGATAATTGGTGTCGAACCATTTCGTCATTTCGCCGGCGTGGACGCAGCTGCAATCGCTGTCGCTGGCCGAGCGGCCACGCGCCACACGAAAATAGTTGTCAAGCGCCGCGCCTTCCAGGCCGCGCACGCGCTGCGGCAAATTGCCCAGAGTAAAACTCAGGTCCAGCACCTGGTCGTAGAAGGAAAAGTCGCCCACGGGCGCGAAGTCCAGCGCGTTTTGCTCTTGCCAATGGCGCTGGCGCAATTGCGCGCCCTGGCCTTCCAGCGCATCCAGGCTGCTTTGGCCCTTCCAGTAATCTTCCAGGGCGAATTTCAGTTCGCGTTTCGCGCCGATGCGCGGGTAGCCCAGATTGTGTGTCGTGACGGTCATGACGGTGCTCCTTATGAAGTATGCACACATCATAAAAGGTTCCATCCATTAAAAATAATGATAATATTTTATATATCCATGAATACCACTCATGTGAAATCATGCTCGAACGCATCTGGCCGTCTTGCGCGGGTCACGCCCGCGCCGCTGAAACGGACGACCGCATAGCCTACCGGCACTGTGTGACGGCGACGGGCAAAAAAAAAGCCCGCTGCGGGAGCGGGCTGAATCTATTTTCTTGGAGGAAGATAGAGGAGACAGATGCATGATGCCGCATTGCAGCATATCAATCCAATTACATGTTGTGATAGCGGAGATATGAATTATCCATATCTCGTACAAGTTGCGAAACAGGCAGCGACATCAACGGCAGTTGCGGCCACTATTCAATCCTGGGGCGGCGAACAAAAGGCAAAGCGTTGCCGATGCATGCGCAGATAATATTTTTGTTCTTCCCTCAAAACGATGCGCAACGGAGCAGGCAAACCGATGAGTTCACGATGCCGCCCCAGCAGCGAGGGGGAGCACAACATGGCGCCATCATCAGCAAAGCTGATCAGGCCCCGATCGAACAAGGCATCCAGGGTCGCGATCAGCGGCAAACCATTATGGGGATCAAGGCGCTGCTGATCAGTGGCTCCTTGCCAGGACAGCGCATGCGAAGCACGCAGAACCGGCTCAAGATCGCACCCCGTTACCGCACATTTTCTATCCCACAATGCGGGCAATTCGTCCCGATACCTGCCTTGGCCACGCCGGGCCTGGCACAGTATTTCTATCTCCGTTGATCGCCCCTTCCCCCTCGAAAGCAAATCATGGATATCATTTTGCTCCACCCTGCTGGCGATCAATGCGAGGATGGCTTCCTTCCCTTTGTTCAAGGCCCCGAAAGCTTGTCGGGGATTGGTGCCGTGAAAAACGACGACTTCGGCCGAGGAGACAGGCGTACTGCGCAGATCAGCATACCAGCGCACCATGCGGTGATACTCTTCCGATTCATTCGGACTGACCACTCCCCCGCCGCGATACACGATGACTGGCGCGTCATCGAGCACCGTGCCAGCAGCAACGATGCCGATCTTGTTTACCCATAACAGCAGGGTGTCACCGCGCCTGGGCCGCTTGATCTTTTCCAGGAACTCGGGGCCGCCACTTGTCACCGCAACGCCCCTGACTAACCATTCGTTATGAAAACTGAACTCATTATTGGACGTTGCATCGCTATTGATGAAAAACGTGTCCGCCTCAGGAACTTTTTGCTGTCCTTTGCTCAGATTTTCATGTGCCATGTCGGACTTTCATAGGAGGATAGCCGCGCATTGAAACATGCATTGCCACCAACGTCCACAGAATACTCTTCAGACAACAAATATGAATTTCCAGGCAAAAAAAAGCCCGCTGCGGGAGCGGGCTGAATCTATTTCCTTGGAGGAAGATAGAGGAGACAGATGAATGATGCGGCGTCGCAGCATATAAAACTACTTTATATTCGTGATGTCAGAAATTCGCAGTAGTGATATTAGGGGCAACAGATCATTCCGTGCGACAACTTTTTACGTTGCCGCATGCGCTTTCCCGTCGCCAGAACGCAACATATTCTTGATGCCCCGCAAGGCCTGCCGTACGCGGGCCTCATTTTCGATCAGGGCGAAGCGCACGTATTCGTCGCCGTACTCGCCGAAGCCGATGCCGGGCGAGACGCTGACCCTGGCTTTTTGCAGCAGCAGCTTGGCAAACTCCAGCGAACCCAGGTGGCGGTAAGCCTCGGGGATATGCGCCCAGATGTACATCGACGCCTTCGGCTTTTCCACCATCCAGCCCGCTTCATGCAAGCCTTTCACCAGCACGTCGCGGCGGCGCTGGTACTGGGCGCAGATTTCCGTCACGCAGCTTTGGTCGCCTTCCAGCGCGGCAATGGCCGCCACTTGCACGGGCGTAAAACTGCCATAGTCGTGATAGCTCTTGATACGCGCCAGGGCCGACACCAGTTCCGCGTTGCCGACCATGAAACCGATGCGCCAGCCCGCCATGTTGTAGCTTTTCGACATGGTAAAAAACTCCACGGCCACATCGCGCGCACCGGGCACCTGCATGATCGACGGCGCCTTCCAGCCATCGAAGGTGATGTCGGCGTAGGCCAGATCATGCACCACCAAAATATTGTGCTGTTTTGCCAGCGCCACGACACGCTCGAAAAACTCCAGTTCCACACATTGCGCCGTCGGGTTGGACGGAAAACCCAGCACCATCATCTTCGGCTTCGGGTAGCTTTCGCGGATGGCCCGTTCCAGTTCGGCAAAGAAATCCACGCCCGGCCCCATGCGCACGGAACGGATGTCGGCGCCGGCGATCACGGCGCCCCAGATGTGAATCGGGTAGCTGGGGTTCGGCACCAGCACCGTGTCGCCACGGTCGAGTGTCGCCAGCATCAAATGCGCCAGGCCCTCTTTCGAGCCGATGGTGACGATGGCTTCGCTGTCCGGGTCTATGTCGACCTCGTAGCGCTTCTTGTACCAGTGCGCAATCGCGCGGCGCAGCCGCGGAATACCTTTTGACGCGGAATAGCCGTGCGTGTCGGGACGTTTCACCGTTTCGATCAGCTTGTCGACGATGTGGGCCGGGGTGGCGCCATCGGGATTGCCCATCGACATGTCGATGATGTCCTCGCCACGGCGGCGAGCGGCCATCTTGAGCTCGGCGGTGATATTGAAAACGTAGGGGGGAAGGCGATTGATGCGCGAAAAGCTGCGCGGAGCTTGGCTGTCGGTCATGATATCTCTTTACGTAAGCGCCCGGATCCGTCCGAGCGACGTTGGCACAGTGGCTGTGCCTGCAACGATATTAACCCGGTTTATCCAGCACTGGCAAGGGTGCTGCAGAGCCGTTACAATGAAGGCTGATCGAAAATGAGCGCACCGGTTGGTAACCCGGTAAGTGCCCGGCACCGTCCGGCATGCTCCCGCCCAAGCGGACCCACGGCGCTGACCCTTGGCTGTTACACCAGCCGGGGAGGTGTTCTGGTTCGTGCATTTCCCGCCGCGCCATCCCTCCCCTGCTTTTTTACTTTAGGAATGAGACGGATGGCAACACACGACACCGCAGCAAGCAGCATGACCCTGGACCGCGCCGGCATCGAGCAGCAACTGGCGCAATCAGTGCACCACTTCATCGAGTGCACCTTCGACGGCGAAGACTTGTCGCGCCTCGATTTGCAAGGTTGCACGTTTGAACGCTGCACCTTTGCCGAAACCAGCTTGTTCGCCAGCAAGCTGGCGCGCAGCACCTGGCGCCGCTGCCGCGCCGGCAGCGCCGATTTCGAATCCGTCGACGCCGTCGACGCCACGTTCGAAGGCTGCGACCTGAACAACACGAAATGGCGCCGCGCCAAACTCGCCTCGGTCACGTTCCGCGGCTGCAAGCTGACGGGCGCCTCGTTCGAGGAAGTGGCCCACCTGGGCCTCACCTTCGAAGACAGCCTGCTGGTGGGCGCCGACCTGCGCGGCTTCTCGTTCCGCAAGGCCATCTTGAAACAGCTGGATTTTTCCGACGCCTACCTGGCCGGCTGCGACTTCCGCGACGCCGTCTTCGAAGGGGGCAGCTTGCGCAACGCCACCATCAAACTGGCGAAGTTCCAGGGCGCGGACTTGCGCGGCGTCGATATCGACGGTTTCAAATTGAGCGAAGCGGCGCTGCTGAAAGGCGCCGTCATCACGCATGCGCAGGCAGCGAACTTCATGCGCGCGCTCGATCTGGTAGTAATCTAATTGGTATTGATTTAATTTCAACAGGCAAAAAAAAGCCCGCTGCGGGAGCGGGCTGAATCTATTTCCTTGGAGGAGATAGAGGAGACAAATGCATCTTGCGGCATCGCGGCATATCACGCCACTTTATATTCATGATGATAGAAATTACTGCCAGTGATAATGAGCAGACATCAGGGTTTCAAGCCGGGCGGCGCGTGGCCAGCGGTAAAAATTCTGCCAGCCACACCAGCAGGGCCAGGCCCGGAAACGCCATGCCGGTCAGCAAGGTCGCTGGCCAGCCGTAGCTGGCGTACACCCAGGCACCGATGGCCGAGCCAGCCGCACCGCCGGCGAAGAACAGCGCGAAATACAGGCCGTTCAGGCGGCCCCGCACTTCCGCGCCCAGGCTGAAGATGGCGCGCTGGCCCAGCACCAGATTCGCCGCCACGCCCATATCGAGCACGATGGAAGCGAGCACCAGCAAGCCCAGTGCCACGTGTTTTGACGTTGGCGCAAACATCGGCAAGGCAAACGCGACGATGCCCAGCGCCAGCGCGGCAGCCGTGGCAGGCAAGGTGTGGCCCGCATCGGCCAGGCGGCCGGCAATCGGCGAGGCGACGGCGCCGGCCATGCCGACCAGGGCAAAGATGGCGATGCCCGTTTGCGACAGGCCGAACGCGGGGCTGGCCAGCACCAGCGGCGTGACGGTCCAGAACAGGCTGAAGGCGCCAAACAGGCCCGCATGGTAAGCGGCGCGGCGGCGCAGCACGGGCGTGCCCAGCAGCAGATGCCACAGCGAGGCCATCAGGGCCGGATATTTCATATTCGACACGGGCTGGCGTACGGGCAAGGCGCGGCGCAGGACTGCTGCCAGCGCCAGCATCAGTACGGCGGCGCCGCCAAACACCACGTGCCAGCTGGCGTGCGCGGCCACCAATGACGCCACGGGACGGGCCAGCATGATGCCCAGCAACAAGCCGCTGACCACCTTGCCGACCGTCTGGCCCCGCGTCGCTTCCTGCGACAGGTGGGCGGCAAACGGCACGATCACTTGCGCCGCCACGGAACCGAGGCCGATGGCCAGCGCAGCGGCCAGGAACACGATGGCGCCCGTGCTCATCGCCGCGACCACCAGGGCGGTGGCCGTCACCAGCAAGGCCGTGATGATCAGGCGGCGGTTTTCCAGCAAATCACCGAGCGGCACGACAAACAGCAGGCCCAGGGTATAGCCGACTTGCGTCAGCGTGACGATCAGCCCGGCCGCCTTGGCCGACAGGCCCGTCGACGCGCTGATGGGCCCGACGAGGGTTTGCGCATAATACAGATTGGCCACGATCAGGCCGGAAGCGACGGCCAGCAGCAGCACCATGGCGGGTGCAATGTCGTGGGGAGCAGAAGATGAGGCCTTGTTCATGTTGTTTCCTCGGTTCGATAGGGATGTTGCCATTCTAGGCAAAACCGGGCCTAAGATAATTAGCGCATAATCTACCTACACTTTTCACATAAAATGAACAATGGAAGCTATCCTATGGACAAGATCAAGGCCATGCAGACCTTCGTGCGCATCGTCGAAGCCAACAGCTTTTCCAAAGCGGCCGAGACCTTGAATTTGCCGCGCGCCGCGCTGACGGCCACCCTGCAAAAGCTGGAAGCCTATCTGGGCACGCAATTGCTGCAGCGAACCACGCGCCGCCTGTCCCTGACGCCGGAAGGGGCCGAGTACTTTCGCCACTGCATCGATATCCTGAAGGCCGTCGACACGGCGGAACTGGCGTTCCGTGGGCCCGACGCGACAAAACCGCGCGGCTTGTTGCGCATCAACTTGCCCAATACGGTAGGCCGCAGGCTGGTCGTGCCGCATATCGCGCGCTTCCACGCCGCCTGGCCGGACGTGCAATTGCAGCTGAGCCTGACGGACCGCCTGGTCGACCTGACGCAGGAAGGCATCGATTGCGCCTTGCGCGTGGGCACTTTGCAAGATTCCGCCTTCATCGGCAAACAGGTCGGCCTGATGCGCTTTGTCACCTGCGCGTCCCCTGCCTACCTGGCGCGCCACGGCACGCCGCACACCCTGGCGGACCTGGCCACGCACAGCGGCATCATGCATTATTCGGGCCGCACGGGACGCGCTTTCGACTGGGATTTCCTGCAAGGCAAGGAGGTCGTGCGCGTGCAGATGGCCGGCCCCATCGCCGTCAACGATGCCGACGCCAGCGTCGCCTGCGCGCTACAAGGGCTGGGCCTGGCGCAAGCGGCCTTGTACCAGGTGCGCGAGCACCTCGACAGCGGCGCGCTGGTGGCCGTGCTGGCCGACCACCCGCCGACGCCGATGCCCATGTCGCTGTTGACGCCGCAAGGGCGGCTGGCCACGCCCAAGCTGCAGGCGTTTGCCGGCTGGCTCACGGCCCTGCTGGCCGCCCAGCCCGACGTGCAACTCCCAACGCACAAAATCTGAGGCAAAAAAAAGCCCGCTGCGAGAGCGGGCTGAATCTATTTTCTTGGAGGAGAATAGAGGAGACAAGTGCATTATGCTGCATCGCGGCATATCAATCCAATTGATTGTTGGAATGATAGAAATACGCCAAACAGATAACTGATCGGGACGAAAAAAAACCGGCTCCTTCAGGAGCCGGTTTTCCACCTCACAACAAGCCTTACTTCGCTGCCGTCACCGGCGTCGCCTTGGTATCGGCGCCATACGGCAAGACCTTGGACGCCATGCGGGTATCGGCCTTGATCAGCGCCACTTCATCGGCCAGGATGCGCGCCGCTTCGTTCAGCAGCACGTCCTTGGCGCTCTTGGCGGCCGTTTCGGCATCGAGCTCGGCGCTGAGGGCCCGCTCGTCGCCCTGCAAGCCGTCGTCGGTGCGCAAGGCGCCCTTCACGGCGGCGATCTGCTTGGCCGTCTTGCTGGCCGCTTTCGCGCCCTTCAGCACGTCTTTTGGATCAGGAATCACCACCAGGTCGTCGGCAGGATTCGAAATTTGTGCGATCAGGCGCTTTTCACGTGCCTTGGCGCGCGCTTCCTGGGCATCGCGCTCCTTGCGGCGCACGGTTTCATTGAGCGAAATCTGGTTTTCCTTGCGCTGCTTGACGACCAGGGCTATGTCATCGAGCAAGTACTGGAAATCCTTGTCCTTGGCCACGCGCGCTTCATGCTTCTTGTCCAGCAGCGGCACGATATCTTTCAGGTCGCCCGTCGGCATGTATTGCGCCGGCTTGATGGCCACCCATGGCAGGGCATTGTCATAGCTCGATTCGCCAAAGTTTTCCGTGTCCGACATGGCTGGCAGCTTGATGTCGGGGGTGACGCCGCGCAACTGCGTGGTGCCGCCATTGATGCGGAAGAATTGCGCGATGGTCATTTTCAGCTCGCCGAAGCGGGCTTTCTCGCTGCCGCCGAAACGGTCGAGGTTGAACAAGGTTTGTACGGTACCCTTGCCGAAGCTGCCTTCGCCGATGATGACGCCACGGCCGTAGTCCTGCACGGCGGCGGCGAAAATTTCGGAGGCCGATGCGGAGCCGCGGTTGATCAGCACGCCCATCGGGCCATCCCATGCCAGGCCGGCATTCGTATCACTTTCCACGTCGACCTTGCCTTCGGCATTGCGCTGCATCACGACCGGGCCCTTGTCGATGAACAGGCCCGTCAGTTCGACGGCTTCGTTCAGCGAACCGCCGCCGTTGTTGCGCAAGTCGATCAGGACGTTGTCGACCTTATCCTTCTTCAACTCGGTCAGCAAACGGCTGACGTCGCGCGTGGCGCTCTTGAAATCTTTGTCGCCACGGCGGCGCGCCTCGAAATCCTGGTAGAACGTCGGCAGGGAAATGACGCCGATGCGGCGCTTGACGCCGTTTTCACGCACTTCGATGACCGATTTCTTCGCCGCCTGCTCTTCCATGCTGATTTTCTTGCGCACCAGCGGCAAGACCACGTGCTTGGCGTCCGGGCCGGCGTCGGCCGGCAGGATATCGAGGCGCACCACGGAATCCTTGGCGCCGCGGATCAGCTGCACCACGTCGTCGATGCGCATGCCCAGTACTTCGGTGATGGGGCCGCTTTCGCCCTGCCCCACGCCGACGATGCGGTCGCCCACTTTCAGCTTGCCCGACAAGCCGGCCGGGCTGCCCGGCACGACTTCGCGCACCACCGTATATTCATCGCGCGTCTGCAGCACGGCGCCGATGCCTTCAAGCGACAGGCGCATGGCGATGTCGAAGTTGTCCGAGGCGCGCGGGCCCAGGTAATTGGTATGCGGTTCGATCGACATGGCGTAAGCGTTCATGAAGATCTGGAACACATCTTCGCTGTTGAGCTTGCGCGAACGGGTGGTGTAGCTTTCATAGCGCTTGTCCAGCGTTTCGCGGATGGCCTTGTCTTCCTTGCCCGCCAGTTTCAGGCGCAGCCAGTCGTTCTTGACACGCTTGCGCCACAGGTCGCGCACTTCTTCGTCGTTCTTCGGCCAGGCCGCCTTTTCGCGGTCGATCTGGTAGCTCTCGTCGGCGGCAAAGTCGAACTTGGTTTTGAGTAATTCACGCGCATACGCCATGCGCTCGTCGAAACGCTGCTGGTACAGGTTGTAAATGGCAAACGGCGCCGTCAAGTCTTCATTGATGATGGCATCGTCCAGCCGGGTGCGCAGCGGGGCGAAACGGTCGATGTCGGCCTGCACGAAAAACAGTTTTTCCGCGTCCAGCGACTTGAAATAGCGGTCGAAGATTTTCTCCGACATGGCGTCATCGAGCGGCGTGGCCTTGTAATGGACGCGCGTCAAGACGCGCGATGCCCACAAGGCGGCCTGCGTTTGCTGGGCCAGCGGCTTCATGGTGAGCGGAGGAGCGGCGCTCTTGTCCGTCTGGGCTGCGCCAGCGTGGGCTGACAGGGCGAGCACCAGGGTGACCAGCATCATTTGCTTCTTCATCGGCTTCTCCGAAAATTAGTTGAATCAATTCCAGGCGGCGCAGCTATGCATGCGCCAGCCAGCAAGACAGTAAGGGGAATACACGACTGGTCTGCATATTATTCTACAGGATACGGCCTGGCAGTCTCCCATGGAAGATCAGTTTCTTCCTGGAAGCTTAAACGCGGATTAAAGGCCGCGTCTCATTCATTACAAACTGAAACATTCGTGACAAAAATCGCATCGCCCGCCAGCGATGAAGATCAACTTGCGCCATTGAAATCAGAAAAGTCAATGGGGCATTTTCGCAACGCTTGATGCAGACGATGTTTTTGTGCAAAAAAATGATTCTTGCGGGAAACACTTAGTAACAAAAGGCAAGCAACATGCTATCATCGCGGCCTGAAATTTTGCTTGCACGCGTGCAGCTCTCAAGCGGGCACGCCTCCGCTTCAAGCGCATCCCCCACCAGATCTCCTCCCCATGTGTCATGTCATGACCAGGAATGGCCGAGCTGATTACCCTTTGCCAGACTCACACTATGCCTACAAAATCGTTCTCCCCCCGCCATTGGAGTGTCGGCGGCAAGATTACCGTCTTCACGTTTGCCCTCGTCAGCCTGATCCTCGCCAGCCTGACGACCTTGATCAGCATCCGCATCTCGACCGTACTGGAACAGCGCGCCGAAGCGGCCGTCACCAGCGAGCTCAATAGCGTCATGACGACCACGCAAGTATTCCACACGGCCATGGTCAACGAGGCGGCCAGCTTCGCCCGCCTGTTCGCGGCCGAATTTCCCGGCCCGTTCACGGTCGACGCGGGCGCCATGGTGGCCGTGGCCGGCAAGGCCACGCCCGCCCTGGCCAACGGCGGCAAGGTGCTCAACCTCGACACGGCCGTGGTCGACCGCTACACGGCGCAGACGGGCGTGATCGCCACCATCTTTGCCGCCAACGGCGATGAATTCGTGCGCATCAGCACCTCGCTGAAAAAGCAGGATGGCGAACGCGCCATCGGTACCCAGCTCGACCACAATCACCCCAGCTATGCGCCGCTGCACGCAGGCCAGCGCTTCGTTGGCATGGCCACCTTGTTTGGCAAGCAATACATCACCCAGTACGATCCCGTGCGCGATGCTGGCGGCAAGGTGGTGGGCGTGCTGTTCATCGGTCTCGATATCAGCAAGAATCTGGCCATGCTGAAAGAGAAGATTCGCCAGGTCAAGATCGGCCAGACGGGCTACATCTATATCGTCGACACGGCCCCCGGTGCCAATTACGGCCACCTGGTGCTGCACCCGAACAGCGAAGGCAAGAGCGCGCTCGATTTCAAGGCCAGCGATGGCCGCCTGTTCATCCAGGAAATGCTGGCGCAGAAAGACGGTGCCATGCGCTATACGTGGACGGCGCCGGGCGAAACGAGTGCCAGCGCGCGCGAAAAGCAGCTGTATTACCGTCAATTCAAGGAATGGCAATGGATCATCGCGGGCGGCACGTTCACGGACGAGATCACCCTGGAGGCGCGCCAGCTGCGCAAGCAGCTGGCCATTTCCGGCTTCATCGCCCTGCTCGTCTTCGCCCTGCTGCTGTACTGGCTGGTGCGCGCGCTCGTCTCGCGCCCGCTGGCCGCCGCCGAAACGGCCGCCGCGCAGATTGCCGCCGGCGACCTGACGGTACACCTCGATACGACCAGCATGGACGAAATCGGCCGCCTGCTGCGCGCCATGAACCGCATCAGCGACAACCTCTCGCAAGTGGTCGGCAATGTGCGCGGCAGCGCCGGGCAAATCGCCACGGCGTCCGGTGAAATCGCCAGCGGCAATCTGGATTTGTCGAGCCGCACGGAACAGCAAGCCAGTTCGCTGGAAGAAACGGCCGCCTCGATGGAAGAACTGAGTTCCACCGTGCGCCAGAACGTCGATCACGCACAGCAGGCAAGCCGGCTGGCGCGCGACTCGTCGAGCCTGGCAGCCGAAGGCGGCGCGGCCGTAGCGCAAGTGGCCAGCACCATGGACGCCATCCGCAGCTCGTCAAGCAAGATCGCCGACATCATCGGCGTGATCGACGGCATCGCCTTCCAGACGAATATCCTGGCCTTGAACGCGGCCGTGGAAGCGGCGCGGGCCGGCGAGCAGGGACGCGGCTTTGCCGTCGTCGCCACCGAGGTGCGCACCCTGGCGCAGCGCTCGACGGCCGCCGCGAAAGACATCAAGGATCTGATCCAGGCATCCGCCGGCACGGTGGACCTGGGCCACGCCCAAGTGAGCCAGGCCAGCGCCACCATGGATACCGTGGTGGCCAGCGTGCAGCAAGTGAGCGCCATCATGGCCGAGATCGCGCAGGCCAGCGACGAGCAGCGCAGCGGCATCGAGCAAGTCAACCAGGCCATCGCCCAGATGGACCAGGTGACCCAGCAGAACGCGGCCCTGGTGGAAGAAGCGGCCGCGGCGGCCGACGCCTTGCAGGAACAGGCGCAGGAGCTGAACCAGGTGGTGGGCGTGTTCAAGCTGTAAGGTCATGCCTGGTGCTAAGATGGGGAAAAATCCACCTTGCCAGGAGACACGATGCACGACGACTACGTTTTAATAGCCCGGCTGATGATCCCCACGGATGCGCACGTCATCCGCGGCTGCCTCGCAGCGGCCGGCATCGACGTGCTGCTGACGGACGACCAGCACATGCAGGCCGACATGCTGCTGGCAGCCGCCATCGGCGGCGCCCGCGTCATGGTGCGCGAGCACGATGTGGCGCGCGCGAATGACATCCTGGCCGCCTTCGAGCGGGGCGACCTGGCGCTGGCGGACGATGCCGACGTGGGAGTGCCCGTCGCCGAGTAAAGTTTAGGAGTAGAAACAGCGTCCACATGCCTGGCGGTAACTCTCGTTGCCGCCAATACTGATCTGCTCGCCTTCCTTGATGCGGTGGCCCTGTTCATCCACGCGGATGTTCATCGTGGCCTTCTTGCCGCAAGTACAAATATTCTTCAATTCCTCGATATCGTCGGCCAGCGCCAGCAGATAGGCCGAGCCGGGAAACGGTTCGCCCTTGAAATCCGTGCGCAAGCCATAGCAGATGACGGGCACGCCCTTCACTTGCGCCAGCTGGTGCAGTTGCTGCACCTGGGCCGTGCTGAGAAATTGCGCCTCATCGACCAGCAAACAGGCGACCTGGGGTATATCGTCGAGGAAATTCGTGTCGGCATGGAAGATATCGACCTGGCGCTGCGGGCCCAGGCGCGAGGTGACGCGGCCTACGCCGTAGCGGCTGTCGATGGCTGCCGTGTACAGGCGCACCTGCTGGCCCTGCTCTTCATAGTTGTGCGCGACTTGCAACAAGGCCGTCGACTTGCCCGCGTTCATCGCGGAATACCGGAAATAAAGTTTTGCCACCGCCGCCTGCCCTGTCTGGTTGATTTTCAATACTATTTAGTATCTTTTCGAGGCGTGATTATAAATCGCAATGGAGGACTTGCGGCAGCTTAATAGTCCTGCCTTTGGCGCGGCAAACGGACAAAAAACGGCGCATACTCGCATCGCGCACCTTGCCGCCGATATGCGCAGGGCGCATATGCAAGCATATAAACATTCGTTCGCCGCACTCGTCCACCCGCCTACACTGCGCGGCACGGAAGGCTGCTCGGGACACAATCCGGAGCGGCTGTTTCTCTGACAGGAGCCACCATGAATGATCGAATGCCATCCCCATCCCAGCCGCCAGCGCTATACAAGCTGATCGGCAATACCCCACTGGTCGAAGTCACCAGGCTAGCCACAGGCCCGTGCCAGCTGTTCCTGAAACTGGAATCGCAAAATCCCGGCGGTTCCATCAAGGACCGCATCGGCCTGTCCATCATCGAAGCGGCCGAAGCCGACGGCCGCTTGCAGCCCGGCGGCACCATCGTCGAGGCCACCGCCGGCAACACCGGCATCGGCCTGGCCCTGGTGGGCCGCATCAAGGGCTACCGCGTGATTCTCGTCGTGCCCGACAAGATGTCGACGGAAAAAGTGCTGCACCTGAAAGCCCTGGGCGCGGAAGTGCACACCACGCGCTCGGACGTGGGCAAGGGCCATCCCGAGTACTACCAGGATTACGCGGCGCGCCTGGCGCGCGAGCTGCCGGGCGCCTTCTTCGCCGACCAGTTCAACAATCCGGCCAATCCGCTGGCCCACGAAACGACCACGGCGCCCGAAATCTGGGAGCAAAGCGGGCATGACGTGGACGCCATCGTCGTCGGCGTCGGTTCCTCAGGCACCCTGACGGGCCTGACGCGCTACTTCCGCAAGGTACAGCCGAAGCTGGAATTCGTGCTGGCAGACCCGCAGGGCTCCATCCTCACGGAATACATCGAGTCCGGCAAAGTCAGCGACACGAGCGGCTCGTGGGCCGTGGAAGGCATCGGCGAAGATTTTATTCCGTCTATCGCCGACATGGACAGCGTCACGCAGGCCTACACCATCACGGACCAGGAAAGCTTTGATTCCGCGCGCGCCCTGCTGCTTGCCGAAGGCATCTTGGGTGGCTCGTCGACCGGTACCCTGCTGGCCGCTGCCCTCAAATACTGCCGCGAACAGACGACGCCAAAGCGCGTCGTCACGTTCGTGTGCGACACGGGGACGCGTTATTTATCCAAAGTCTACAACGACGGCTGGATGCGCGACCAGGGCCTGTTGCAGCGGGCGCCCTCGGGCGACTTGCGCGACCTGATCGGACGCCGCTACGACGAGGGCGACGTCGTCAGCGTGGCGCCGGGCGACACCCTGCTCACCGCCTTCAATCGCATGCGCTCGGCCGACCTGGCGCAGCTGCCCGTCATCGACAGCGGCCAGCTGGTCGGCATCCTCGACGAATCTGACTTGCTGCTGCACGTCTCCGGCGACGCCGCGCATTTCGCCGGTCTGGTGGGCGCCACCATGACGACGCAGATCGAAACCCTGGCGCCCTCAAGCGGCTTGCCCGCCCTGCGCGCCACCCTGGACCGTGGCTTGACGGCCGTCGTCGCCGACGCTGACGCCTTTTATGGCCTGATCACCCGCTTCGACCTTCTCAACCACTTACGCCGGACACTATCTTGAGCCACGAAACCACACGCAAGAGCCACCTCGCCACGCGCGTCATCCACGCCGGCCAGTCGCCCGACCCATCGACGGGCGCCATCATGCCGCCCATTTACGCCACTTCCACCTTCGTGCAAGAGAGTCCCGGCGTGCACAAGGGCCTCGATTACGGCCGCTCGCACAATCCCACGCGCTGGGCGCTCGAGCGCTGCGTGGCCGACCTGGAAGGCGGCAGCGCGGCCTTCGCGTTCGCCTCCGGCCTGGCCGCTATCTCGTCCGTGCTGGAATTGCTCGACGCTGGCAGCCATATCGTCGCCGGCGACGATATGTACGGCGGCACCTACCGTTTATTTGAGCGCGTGCGCCGCCGCTCGGCCGGCCACGCATTCACGTATGTGGATTTGACCAATCCGGAAAACCTGCTGGCCGCGCTGCGCCCGGAAACGAAGATGGTATGGGTGGAAACGCCCACCAACCCCATGCTGAAACTGGCCGACCTGCGGGCGATTGCCGACATCTGCCGCGCGCGCGGCATCATCGCCGTGGCCGACAACACCTTCGCCAGCCCGCTGGTGCAGCGCCCCCTGGAACACGGTTTTGATATCGTCGTCCACTCGACCACCAAGTATCTGAACGGCCACTCGGACATCATCGGCGGCATCGCCATCGTCGGCGCGGAAGAACGCCAGGCCGAATGGCGCGAGCAGCTGGCCTTCCTGCAAAACTCGGTGGGCGCGATTGCCGGCCCGTTCGACAGCTTTTTGGCCCTGCGCGGCGTGAAAACCCTGGCCATCCGCATGCAGCGCCATTGCGAAAGCGCGCTGGCCCTGGCGCAATGGCTGGAACAGCAAAAGGAAGTGAAAAGCGTGTTTTATCCGGGCCTGGCCTCGCACCCGCAGCACCAACTGGCGCAGCGCCAGATGGATGGCTTCGGCGGCATCATCTCGATCGACCTCGATACGGACCGGGCCGGCGCGCGCCGCTTCCTGGAACGCTGCGAGGTGTTCGCCCTGGCCGAAAGCCTGGGCGGCGTGGAAAGCCTGATCGAACACCCTGCCCTGATGACGCATGCCAGCATCCCGCCCGAACAGCGGGCCAAGCTGGGCATCGGCGACGGCCTGATCCGCCTGTCCGTGGGCATCGAGGACATCGAAGACCTGCGGCATGACTTGCGCACGGCGCTCGACGCGATTTGAGGGGACAGTGTCGGATTACGCTGCGCCTCGGCGGCCCCGCTAATCCGACCTACATGCTACGGTACGCCGTAGGTCGGATTAGCACGGCAACGCCGTGCGTAATCCGACACCTCGTTGGCATAAGCAACACCGCTCACTCCCCCGGCCGATACCTGCGCTCCAGGTGCTGTTCCATCTGCTCGGGATAAAACAGCACCTCCTTGAATTGACCGCGCGCATACATGACCGCCTGGTCCTGGAAGTGCGGCGACTGCGGGTCGCCGCTCTGGCCACCGGCGAGGATGCTTTTCGCCCTGATGCGCGGGCCGAATTCCACGGCCGCCACAAAACTGTTGCCACGCTCGCCATAGATGCGTTTCGTGGTGCTCTTGCTGCTCTGGCCATACGCAGCCAGCGCGCCCCAGTTGCCCGACGCGTAAGGCACGGGCAAGCTGGGTTGCGCATCGTCGAACGGTTGCACGATATCTCCCGTCAGGCGCTGGTAGCGGTTGATCTCGCCCCACGGCGTTTGCCAGTGGCCGAAATCGCGCTGCAGTTTATCGGCGGCGCTGGCCAAGGCCGCCAGGCGCTGCGCCGCAGTGACCCTCTCCGTCGCCATGAAGTCAACCACGGGCACTCCCTGCTCGCGCGCCTGCTTGCCTGTCAGCTCGGCCAGTTCCTGGCCCCAGAACACGGCCAGCGAAGTGGCCGTGGACGTCAGAGAATAGCGCCAGTCCCAGGCCCGCAGCAGCGCGACCTTGTCGGCCAGCGCCAGCTTTTGCGCAGAGTTCTCCGACAGCGCATCGAAGGCGGCGAACAGCGGCGGCAGCAGCGACTCGAACGCCGTCAGTTCGCTGTCGTAGGACGCGGCGATCAGGCTGTCCAGGGTAAAACCCGTCCTGTTCTGGAACACCTTGACGGCATGCAGGCCGCGCGCATTTTCGCCATACACGGACATGTAGGCGGGATAGTCCTGCTGGCGCGGACTGTTGGCGCCGGCCGCCGAATACGGCCAGTTGTTGGTGTTCTGTATCCAGCCGTTCTTCGGATTGAACAGGGTGATGGTTTGCGCCACCGTGTGCAGCCCTTGCCATTGCGTGGCCGGGTCGCTGCCGTCAACAGGCTGCTTCCAGTTGAAGCGCGGATCGCGCACGGGGATGAAATTACCGTGGAAATAGGCGATATTGCCGTCCGCATCCGCATATACCGTATTGTTCGACGAATTCGTGCGCAGTTCCATCGTCTTGTAAAACGCCGCGTAATCGCGCGCCTTGGTGCGCGTGTACGACTGCGTCAAAGCCTTCAACGGTTCATTCATCAGCCGTACTGCCACCCATTTACCATCCTGCACGCGCACGATGGGACCGTGGTGGCTGTAGTAGACCGTGATGGTTTTCGCCCCCATGCCGCCATCGGCCAGTTTATATGGCAAGGTAATCGGCACGGCTTTCAAGGGGCGCAGCGCGCCGTCATAGCGGTAGAACCATGCGCCATCACGGTCGACGATGCTTTCCAGGTATTCGTCGATGACGTCGCCGCCGCCCGAAGTATGCATCCAGCCCAGGCGCTCATTGAAACCCTGGTAGACGAAGAACTGGCCCCAGGTGACGGCGCCGTACGCGTTCAGGCCTTCGCCGCTGGTCATCTGCACTTCGGGGCGGAAATAGAACGAGGTGTGCGGATTGATCATCAAGAGCGCGTGGCCATTTTTCGTGATCGCGGGCGCGATGGCGAAGCCGTTCGAACCGCTAGGCTCGGGTTCCAATCCGGACGCCAACCCGGTCTCGATGCTGGCCAGCGCCACGGCGGCCGGCCTGGCCTGCTGGCCGTAAAACGCTTCGAGCTGCGCCAGGTTGATCGATTCGATATCGCCGCCGATGCTGCCTTCGCTGAAACTCAAGGCCATCCACGGCTCGAAATGCGTGATGAGCCGCGGTTTCACCTGCGGGTGCGTGGCCAGGTAAAAATTGAGGCCATCGGCAAACGCATCCATCAACTTGCGCAGCCACGCTGGGCTGGCGCGGTACTGCGCCTGCAGCTCCAGCGGGTCGATGAAGAGCTTCATGCGCAGGTCGCGGTACAGCTCCCGTTCGCCCTCCACTTCCGCCAGCCGCCCCATGGCATTGATATAGTTCAATTCCACACGGGGAAAATCATCCTCGGCTTGCGCATACATCAGGCCAAAGACGGCATCCGCATCCGTCTTGCCCGTCACGTGGGGAATGCCCCAGGTGTCGCGCGCGATGCTGACGTTGGCGGCCTGCGCCTGCCAGCGGGCCATGTCAGCAACAGAAGCGGCGGGCGCCGCCAGCACCGGGGGAACTGCAACGGCGCTGCAGACGATGGCGGCAAACAGGGTGCGGCGAGCCAGCATGAACTACTCCAGTAATCAGGATGCGTCGATCAGCGTGGCGATGCGCTGGTTGAGTTCCACATTTTCCGCCTGCAATTGCGCCACTTTCTGCTTCAAACTGGCGATCTCGCCACGCAGGCGCTCCGCTTCGGACGGCGCCTGCGCCGCGTTTTCCGCCCACGGCTCGTTGCCCGTTTCCGGCGTGTCCTGCGACACGTGGGGCGCTTTCGGCTCGCGCGGCGTGCGCGTGGCGGCGCGCTGTTCGCGGATTTCCTTGGCCGCCTGGCGTAATAATTTCTTGCCACCGGCGACGGCCGCCACCTGCTCTTCCGGCGGCAGCGACGCCACGGTGGCCGCCGCATTGATGGAAATCGTGCCCGAGCGGACCGCTTCCACCAGCTCCGGCGCGGCCGCCTTCTGGATTTTTTCGATCTGGCTGATCTGGTTGCTGCTCAGGCGCGCCGCCTTGGCCACCTCTTCGCGCGTGCTCATGGGGGGTTTCGGCGCGTTTTCGCCTTCCGGCGCGTCAGCCGCGCTGACGGGCGCCGGGCTGCGCGCGGCGACGATTTCCTTCTTGCGCAAGGCCAGCACGCCGCGCTGGAAGTCCGACACGCTGCGGCGCGCCAGATGATTGTCGATCATCCACAGCATGACGTCGTCGAGCGAAGTAAAGCTGGTGTTCTGGATGGTCTTGAATTCGATGCCGTGCTGGCGGCAGATGGCGTAGCGGTTATGCCCGTCGATCAGCACGTCGTTCCACAGCACCAGCGCGTCGCGGCAGCCTTCGGCCAGCAGGCTGCGCTCGAGCGCCGCGTATTCGCTGGCGGTGAGCGGGTCGATATACGACTGCAGCACCTGATTGATAGTGATATTCATGGTTGTCCTCAATATTGCGGCGCGATGGTCCGCGCCGGCACGAATGCTACACCATCCACCGCCCCTGGCCGGGTAAAATCACGGCGGCACAGCTCATACAAAAACACGGACCATGAAAAGAAAGTACGCCACCGCGATCATTTTTAGCGTTGCCGCCATCGGCTTCACCTGGGTCAGCCCCTATATCGCCATGTACCGCATCAGCATCGCGGCGAAATCCGTGCGTCTGGAAAACCTCGCGCAGCAGGCCGACCTGCCCGCCATACGCGCCAGCGTGGCGCACCAGTTGCGGGTGGCCGGCGAAAAGGCCAATGACGAGGATTTCAAGGAAATGCTCGACACCATCGTCTCGCCGCCCGGCATCACGCTGCTGATACTGCACGGCAAGCAAGGGGAGGATGGCAAGCGCCACGACTTCGGCATGGCGTACCGCTCGTGGAACGAAGTGGTGCTGCAGCGCAGCGGCGCCGGCCCCGCCGCCAGCCAGTTTTTGCTGCGCCGGCATGGCATCTGGGACTGGAAGCTGACGGATATTACTTTGCCGCCGGAATTACTCTGACGAAACTTGATCTAAAACAACACTTACCTAAACCACCATATTGATTTTGGGAAATATTATGTAGAATGCTAGTACTTCAGGCGCACCGGGTCGCCAGGCATCCGAGAGATTGCACGATGAAAAGAATGTTGCTTCTCGCTCTAGTGGCACTGGTCGCGCTGGCCGGCGCCTTCTATGGCAGCCCGTATTTCACCATGAACAAGATCCGCGCGGCAACCATGGACGAGGATACCCAGGCCTTGGCGGCACAAATCGACCTGGCGCAGCTGCGCGGCAGCCTGGGGCAGCAACTGCATGCCCTGTTCTCGGCGCCGGAAGTGGCCGACGACATCAGCGCCGACGTCATCGACCCCTTGCTCGATACCATGCTGATGCCTGAAGGCATAGTCGCCTTGATGAGGCTCAATGACCGTTACGAAAAACCGATCGCCAAGGTCAGCGACATCAGCGGCCGCAAGCGCAATGCCAAGCCTGACTACAAGCTGCGCTACACCTCCTGGGACAGCGTCGTGGTGCAGCGTGCCCACAGCAAGAGCCATATCGGCGAGCTGACCCTGACGCGCGACGGCCTGTGGCGCTGGAAACTGGTGTCGGTGGCGCTGCCCAAGAATCTGCTGGCCGACGCGTAAGGCGCGGGCCCGGCGTATCGGCAAACAGCGGCTATCCGACACCGTACACTGCTATCATCGGGTTTTGATTTCCATCGGAGGCAGCATGTCAGACCTGGTACAACACGCACTGGCCCACGCGGGCAAACCGGCCACCACGCCCTGGGTGGTGACCCTGGTCAGCGGCGAAAAACTCACCGGCCCCATTTCCCCGCTCAGCGACGGCTGCTACGCCATCGGCCTGGGACAAATCAAGTACTTTTCCAGCGACAAGGTCGCCTGCCTGAATGTATCGGGCGCGGGCGCATTTCCCATCTAAATACCTTGGCAAGGGACATGACACAGGTCCGCTAGCCGGCCGAGGATGTTGCCTTGCTGACCTGCCCGCCAGCGCCAGCTTGCGCAGTTCGCTGTGGAAATGCCGCAACGCGCGCTGGCACAGGTTTTTTCACCAGCGCCCGCCCAATCCCGCCAGATCCTCCCTCCCAGATGCTTTCCCGTGCCCGCTCCGGCGGCGCCGGAACAAGCCTTGCTCGCCAAAAAGTTGTTTTTGGGCACGAAAATTTCATTGATTTACTGAAATTTCTATGTAAAAATGAATTTACTAAATAAACCAAATAATTTATCAAAATCATTTTTTAAGTTAGCCGGTCCTCACACCACGAATCCGTGTTCTGGATAGAGAAGCACTGCACAAGGCGCGGCCCATTACCCGACCATATATGGCTACCGGCACCACGCGTGCCCCCTTTCTAATTTCATAACGTATTCTGGGAGAGGCATCATGGATAAATTGACTGTTCGCAAGCAACTGACCCTGGCCTTCGGCCTGCTGGTCTTTCTCCTTATCGGTATCTCGATCCTGTCCATACGGAGTTTTTCCAACTCCAACGCCAGCTTTGAGCAGTATGTCACCGGCATCACAGCGCGCGCCAATACGGCGCACCGCGTGCGTAACGCGATCGACATGCGCGCCGTGGCGGCCAGGAACCTGGTACTGCTCACCAAGCCGGAAGAGCTGGACATCGAACACAAACACATCTTGCAGGCGCATGCCAATGTTGCCAAGAACATGCAGCACCTGCTGCAGCTGGCACAGCAGCCGGGGGTATCGGACGAGGTGCGCGTCATCATCAACAAGATCGACAACATCGAAAAACGCTATGCTCCCGTGGCGCTGGGCATTGTGGACCTGGCGCTGCAAAAGAAAACCGAACTAGCCATCATCAAGATGAACGAGGAATGCCGTCCGCTGCTGGCCGCCCTCGTCGCCGCCACCGATGAATATTTCACGCTGACGGACCAACGCTCCGCCCTCATCCTGGAGGAAGACGACGCGCAGTACCTTCTCAACCGGAACATCCTCATCGGCGCCAGCGTGCTGTCCATCGTGCTGGCGGCCCTGGCAGGCTGGCTCATCACGCGCCACTTGCTCAGGGCACTCGGTGCCGAACCGCGCCAGCTGTGCGACGCCGTCAGCCTGCTTGCCGGCGGCGACCTGACAGGAAAACTCAGTGTCGCGGCGAACGATAGCGTCAGCGTGTTGTCGGCGCTGCAACGCATGCAAGTGTCGCTGACCTCGGTAGTCTCCTCCGTGCGCCAGGATTCCGACACGGTGGCCCTGGCTGCCGAGGAAATTTCCACTGGCAATAACGATCTGTCCACACGCACGGAACAACAAGCCAGTTCACTGGAAGAAACGGCTTCCTCGATGGAAGAGCTCACCAGCACCGTGCGCAAGAATGCGGACAATGCCCGCGAAGCCAATGTGCTGGCGACAACCGCATCGGATGTCGCCAGCAAGGGTGGCGCCGTGGTCGGGCAAGTGATGGGCACCATGGACCTGATCAGCGAATCGTCGCGCAAGATTGTCGACATCATCAGCGTCATCGACGGCATTGCCTTCCAGACCAATATCCTGGCCCTGAATGCCGCCGTGGAAGCGGCGCGGGCCGGCGAACAGGGCCGCGGCTTCGCCGTCGTGGCGAGCGAGGTGCGCGGCCTGGCCCAGCGCAGCGCCAGCGCGGCCAAGGAAATCAAGACGCTGATCGACGATTCCGTCAGCCGCGTCGATGCCGGCTCCAGGCTGGCGGCGCAGGCGGGCACGACGATGTCCGAGGTAGTCGCCAGTGTCGCCCGCGTCAGCAATATCATCGCCGAGATCACGATGGCCAGCCAGGAACAGTCCGCCGGCATCGAACAGATCAATCAGGCGGTGGCGCAGATGGATGGCGTCACGCAACAAAATGCGGCGCTGGTGGAAGAAGCGGCGGCGGCGGCCGAATCTCTGCGCAACCAGGCCAGCAACCTGGTGCAAACCGTGAGTATCTTCAAGACGCAAGACCGCCAGGTGGTGGCACCGGCACGCACGACGGCTGCAGCACGCGCCAGCGCAAAACCGCTGCGCATGGTGCCAGCCAGCAACACCGTCAAGCGCCAGGCCGCGCCGGCAAAACCCCGTGCGGTGCAAGCGCAAGCCGTGACGGCCGGCGATTGGGAAGAGTTTTAAGCAGCTCACAGGCACAGGGGGAAGGCCGCGACTGGCACCTCCCCTGTCACGTTGCAATAACACGCCAGCATGATTTTTCGTCCAGCGAACTTGCGCCTGCCTGGACCTTACGCACTACCCTGGCCGACGGGATGCATGTGTCGGGCGAAGGCGCGTTTCCCATCTGCGTCATGCTGCGCAAGCCCGCGCTCACGCCGCCAGGCACTCGCTCCCCGGCTACGCGAGGTCGGGCAAGCGCTCCAGCGCCACTTTCAAGGCGGCAAAACACTGCGCGTCGATGGCTGTGCCCACGGTCTCGGCCATGATCTCGAGCGCTTTTGGAATGGGAATTGGCCCCCGATATGGCCGGTCGGCCGTGATGGCGTCGAAAATATCGGCCGTGGTGATGATGCGCGTTTCCAGGCTGATGTCGTCGGCCGTCAAGCCGCGCGGATAGCCCTTGCCATCGAGCCGCTCATGGTGCGCAGCTGCCACGACAGCCAGTTCGGCAAACGCATCAATGCGTGACAAAATCGTTTGTGTATAGTGTGCGTGCTGCTGCACGGCCAACCACTCATCCGCGTCGAGTTTGCCGGCCTTGTCCAGCACGCTATTGCTGACGCCAAGTTTCCCGACGTCGTGCAGCAAAGCACCCCGCTTGAGCCAGCGACGCCGCTCCGGCGTCACGCCCAAGGTTTCGGCGATCATGTCAGCATACAAGGCTACCCGGGCGCTGTGCCCGCTCGTGTACGGGCTTTTCGAATCGACCACCTGACCGAACGCGGCAGCGATGTCGTCGAGATAGTCCTCATCCACCGGCAGGGAACGGTTGGCCGGCTCCAGCGCCGCCACGGCGGCCGTCAGATCCTGCGACCGCAACATGGACCAGAAGGCGGCCGACTGCGCCACCCGTTCGAACGCCAGCACCAGTTGCGGGTCAAACCAGCTGCCCGCGCGCTGGCGCACCTCGGCCTGGGCGGCGCGCGCGCCATCGGCCGTATGAAACACGTCGATCACCTGTGCCAGCAGGGCAATGCGCGAAAACAGGGGAATCGCCTGCCCTGCCAGTTTGTCCGGCTTGCCCTGGCCATTGTAGTGTTCGTCGAGGCTGTAGATGCCCTGTGCCACGGATTCCGGAAAGCGCAGCAGGCGCGCAATGTCGGCGCCGCGCTGGCAGCGCGTGGCGATCAGCTCCTGCGCGATGTGCGCGCCGTCGCGCAAGATCGTCATCACGGCGCGGAAGCGCTCGGCCAGGCCCGCCTTCAGGCCCGTGTGCTTGAGGACGAATTTCAGCACTTGCGGCAGGCTGTCGCCCACCGTCTTGAAGCCTTGTTTGAAAGACAGATCATCCGTCAGGTAGAGCTCGCAGATGCGCGCGGCATTGCTGCTGCAGCCCAGGTCCTTGAGCAGCAGGGTGTAATACAGATTCCACAGGTCTTCATCCACCATGCCCAGTTCGCGTCCCACGTGCATGCCGATCCAGCAACAGCGGATGCAATGGCCTTCTGGCTGTCCCTCCGTGATGTCCAGGGCCTGGCTCAGGGCGGCGATCAGTTCGGAAAGCCGGATGCCGTCAACGGGCGGCGCACTTGCGGATAAGATTAACATGGCATAAATACAAATTTCCAATTTGCAATAAATTATATTCTACGCGAGATCTTGCCTGTAGATACCTTATGGCGACATCCTTGTCCATGCAACCTCGACGGCACGGCCACTTTGTTCCACGCCAACATCCTGAAACAGGGCACCAACGTCGAGTTCAACAACCTGACGGGTAGCGTCAACGAGCCGCGCACGTATGGGGTGCCGTTCAAGGCGACGTTTTGATGGGTAAGCGCTGGCGAAGACTAAGCAAGGAGGATGCCGTTCGGTGCAAGCCGACCGGCATCTTTGCACCGGTTCACGGGCAGGGGTCGCTCATAGCCAGGCAGGCTGTAAGTGACTTGGCAAAAGGCGTTATCAACGAGACCTTTGTTTGTTGAAGTAAGCGTTCGCGACATAGCAGCGCTTTGCGCCCAACTGTGTTCAAGCCCAGTAGCCGATAAAAATCCTGACTGTGAGCCACCGGAAAAATGAGGCTGGCAAACACGCCTAGGCTCTCCCGCCCCACCGAAGCGCCAAGCGCGCGCGCCGAACAATCGGCCATCGCCTCCGAACTGATCTTCAGCATGCCATGGGAAAGTTCATGCGCCAACAAAAAGAAAGTTTCATCGGTCAGGCATTGCGCCATCCCGTCTGCGGATTTTTCCGCCGCCGCCACCGTTGCTGCGACATCACCTGCGGTCAACGCCCTTTTGAGCAGTTCCGGTCTCACGTTTTTTTTCAGGTTTTCATTCAAACTCAGCCGATAATGCCGGTTAACTGCACAAAAAATCAATACGGCACGTGGCACGGTCGGAGAAATGTACAGCGTACGTGCATTGGCCTGCACCTCGGCATTGAACCAGCCTCTGGGGTCGTGCTGCATCGATGCCGCGACAGTGGCAGTGGTGACATTACGGTCGAACAGAACGGTGAACGGACTCGCGTCTGGTCGCGTCTGCAAGATCAATCGTTGCACCGCCTGCACATTGCTCTGTACCTGCCGTTGCAAGTAAGCAGCCAGGGGAATCTTGTCGTCATCAACATTGCCGAAGCGAAAAGCCTGGCCCAGCATGACAAAGTGCCTTTCACCCTCGGTGACCTGGAAAGGCAAATTCATTGCCGCGTCAGCCGCCTTGTCGGATGCCGATTTCTGGGCCTTGGAGTTGCTGTCGGAAGGTGGCGAAGCACCGGCCGTATTGATGCCAAGGACAGTCGGCACGCAGCCGGTGATCTGTATACGGACAACCGCATCCAGATACGCGGCAGCCTCGCGCTGGAGCTCGCCAAATGTACGCGCCACGCTCTGCGCCTGGCTATCGCTCAACCGGCTGCAGCCGTAGCTGGGGGCGATTTCATTGCCTGAACCGACGTCTTCGAGCAAGGCAAAGAACGCCGCGCCCAGCGCGCTGTGGTCTACCGCAGGCATTTGTACCAGCAACTGCGACGGCAGTATCGGTTCGCCATGCTGGGCCAGTGCGTTCACGCGCAGCAAAACAGTGCGTTTGCGCAAAGTAGCACCGAGCGCAGCTTCGATCTCGTCCAGCCTGCTCACCACGGCATCAATGCGCGTCAGCATGCTGTGCGTGTCGGATGGCCCGGGCTCCACCGAGCGGCATGAGCATAGCGCGCAAGCCAGCACCAGCGACAGGCAGCGCGCGTAGATGCTCATCAATGGCCCACACCAGTAATCAGAATCGGCTGGTCGACGTCGACGAGTTCCAGGCGCTGGATACCCCCGGCACCGGATGACGCGATGCGTAACTCTTTTGATTTGACGCAGACATTCAAGGGCTCGGGAAACCTGGCGCTCAACATATAGGCGGTATTGGACTGGTTGTCGCCGAAGCTCAGTTTGCCTTTGACCATATCGCGCACCGATGCCTCGGCACCAATCTTGCTGAGATCGTCACGCTTGATTTCGTAAGCGGCATTGTCGGCGCGCAGCGCCTCGCGCACCAGGTAATATCGAACGCCGGGTTCAATACGATAGTGCTTGGTATTGGAAAACCAGTTGATAGCCTCGGCTTCAGGCTGTCCTTCGACCACCATCAGCGTGGGCGCCTCGTATTTGCTGCTCACCCACAGCTTTTTGGCGGCGTTGGCGCTCACTTGCGCATCCCAACCGGTGGACTTGGTCAGGGTCGCCAACGTCGACATTAACAGGCCAACATTGAAACTCGTGCTGGCCGTATATTGTGGAAATCCCGCCGGATGCGGACCGCTTGGTTTGATGGTGTCCACCATGCCGATCTGGAACGACGTGCCGGCCTGGTCGACAGAAAAGATACTGCCAGCGGCCATCCAGGTGCTGGGCACTGGCAGGCACTGAAAGCCGGTTTTTGGCGGCGTGATGACGACTGGCTCGACTGTCTTCGGTTCCGTGTTGCAACCGGCCGACAATATCGAGAACAGCAGCAGTGTAGCGATGCCGTATTGCTGATGGGTTGGACGCATGATGAAAACCTCCCGGTGGTGGATGGACCGTGGTGCTCCGGCGGCAGCGCTGCCGGCTTGATCCATGGTCAGCTATCCATGAACACCGAGTGTGATAAATATCAATCAAACGCTGGCATGACGCGCGAAGATGGAGGCTCCGACCTGCAGGAGGCTATATGTGGACATGGTGCTTGATGATATCCGCTTGCCTGGCTTGCATGACAGCCCTGCCGGTGCAAGCCGCCCCAGACGTGCCGCCATCGTGGGCTTTGCATAACGAGGGGGGCCTGATCCCGGTGGATCTGGATCAGATGCAGAGCTACCGCATTCAAGCTGTCGCCGGGCAGGATATCGGCCTGCCCGGGCCGACGCCGGCGACGGCGCGCAAGATCGTCACCATAGCAATCTTCGATACAGGCCTTGATGCCAGTCATCCCGCCTTTGCCAAACTGCTTGCCCGAACTGACACAAGCACACCACGCCTGGCCGCGTCCGGTGAGAATGCTGGCTACCGCGATACCGATGGCAGCGGCACGCATCTGGCCGGCATTGTCGCATCGATCTCGCAAGACATTGTCATCATCCCAATGCAGGTATTGCAGCGCGCAAGCAACGCGCCAGTCAAACCCCATCTTATCGATGCCGTGTCGGAACGGATGGGCGTCGATGCTGTGAGCATGCAAGAATTGTCTCAGCGCGTGGCTGCTGCTATTCGCAGCCTTGCGGACAGGTCGGTGCAGCTAATGCTGCTACCCTTCGGCTGGCCACGCACCGCCGACACCGACCCGGTCGCGGCGGCAATCGCCGAGGCGCAGGCCCGTGGCGTCCTGCTCGTCGCGGCGGCGGGAAATGATGCATCGACCACGCTGCCCGTCCCCTGCCAGTTAAGCGGCGTCATTTGTGTCGCCGCCAGCCGGCCCGATGGCGCCATCGCCAGTTTTTCGAATATCGGCCCTGGCGTCGATATCGCAGCGCCAGGTGTCGAGATACCGGGGCCGATACCAGTTGGCCGCCGATCAATCCGGCAACCGGGATATGCCTACGACAACAGATCGGGCACCTCCCAGGCCGCAGCCATGGTCGCCGGCGCCGCAGCCCTCTTGCTGTCGCGAGGCATTCCAGCGGCAGACGTTTATCCGCGCTTGGTACTGGGCGCCCGGTCCATGCTGCCTGAAACCCGAGTCATCGAAGGGCCCGTCAACACCAGCGGTCATGCCGTCGACAGCCTGGATCCGCATGACATACCGCTGCGATACGGCCAGCTGGATATCGCTGCCGCCTTGGCGTTGCCCGCGCGGACCTTGATACTGCCGGCGAACAAAGAGGTCAAGGCTATCGCCTGGGACGGCGTCGCAAAGACCGTCGCGCTGGAGCTGGCACTGAAAAACGTCTGGGAATCGAGCCCTGCTGCGCACTTCGCGATCACTATCCGGCCCGCCGGTGACGATACGGTGCTTCCATCGGCCACCATCGACCGCGCATCCTTCAATGGTAACTGGCCGGCACAACAGGAAAAACGCTTCGCTATCCACTTACAGCTGCCCGACCCGGCGCGTAGCGACCGTCCCATTCCGTCCGACCTCGCCTACACGGTAACAGTCAGCATCAATGGCGTTGCACAGTCTCCATTCGACATCGGCGCCACACTATACCGCTCTGTCGGCAAGACGATGGGCGGGCCGCACATCACAAGCTATCCGATCAGCGGTAGCCTAAAAGCAGGCATGCACTTGCGCAGGGTCGAGCAATCCGACCTTGATCGCAGGCCACACGACTACCTGGCCATGGGGCCCGATCCGGTCAATCCGCACGCAATCCGGCTTGCCCTGGCCACATCGAACAATGAAAAATTAGCGCTATCCGCACCGACCAGTATTGCAATCAATGGTTTGCTGGAGCACTGCCACGTACAACAACACAGCAAGCTCGATATCGACTTCGACGGCAAAAGCGAATATATCCTCCTGCTCGCCGAGGACCGGCCTGCCAGCCCCGCCGAATTACCACGCGATCCGCAAGCCGCCCATTTGCTGATCTTTGACGAGCAGATGCGTCTGCTAGTCTATCAAAAGATTCAGGATGAGCGTTTTAGCAGGCCCACGCAAGTTCGCTGGATGAGACTGGGAAATGTCATGCGACCCGCGTGGAGTGGCGAGGGAAAACAGTTGGTTCGGGTGTACGCCCCCCGCGACCTGCAGGGCCAGCCCCATCGTAGCGAGACGGCCAAAGGCCCCATCAGCCGCAATTTGTATTACCTCGACAACGGCTTTCGCGTCGCGCATCTGCCGCTGGATGCAACACTGCTCTTGTTCCCATTTTATTTTGAGGAAACTTATACAGGGCAAGTACCGTTATTGTTTGTGGAAAGGAAAACGCCATGCACATCCGGTTTTTGTTTAGACGTGATGCAGCTGGCTATGCTCGAGGAGGGGCAACTCCAGCGCGACAAGCGCATGAACAATAGCGAGTTTGGCTTTTTCTCGGACATGTTGAGCGGCCCTTTGCTCGATCCCGCGCCAGGTGGCCACTTTGCCGGCGTGCATTGGTATGCCAGGGATGCGCACCACCTGTTGAGAGTCAGCTTTTTCAACCGGCGTGCGCGCCATTTCGGCCAACATATGATCGCTCCCACGCGCGCAGCACTCGATATCCCCATCGCCGTCACCGGAGCATTTCAATCAGAGCGGCAGTCCGCTGCCTTTGTCAACACGGTACACGAGCTGCAATACCATGATTTCAAAACCGGCCAAATCGCGACAAGCAGGCTCAACGCGTACTCATTCCTGGGAGAGCACCGCTATATACCACAACAATTTCCCATCGTCATACGCGATGTATCAAAACACACAGAAGGCCGCCCCGCCTTGCTGATCGCTGCAAGGCAAGGCGAATATAGCATCTCCCTGCCCGCCATGAAGCAAGCTGGAAAAGGCAATCACATCATCAGCCCGGCTCGCTGGCACTTGCGCAGCAGTGCCGACTGCAAGGCGTTGGAAGAGCCTGTCTTCCTGCCGGCACAGTCCGTCTATGCACTGGATTTTTTCTGTGGCGATAGGATATTGAGGATCGCCTTCGCCGACTGAGCCGCCCCACTTGTCGCCATGCCTTGCAACGCCCGCCTGCATAAGGTGGTGTAACGCCTATCTCTTGTGCTAGAATCTCGCCGCGCTGCCCGGATGGTGAAACTGGTAGACACTGGAGACTTAAAATCTCCCGCCTGTAAGGGCGTGCCGGTTCGATTCCGGCTCCGGGCACCAGCGCACATGCCACTTCCAGAGATAGTACTTACTACCCTTCTGACGCTCTCCCGTTCCGCAAAACTGTCTTTATTCCGCAAAAAATCTCCAGCCGCTATATTTCAGGTTTCACAAGTTGGCCCGGCGATGCCGCACCTAGCGTCCCGTCATGGTCGTCATTGTCACGTTATAGGCACCGTCATCGCGCTCGTTTCCCGCATCCTGACTCGCCTGCCCCCGCCGACATTTTTGCAACAACACCCTTCGCTCCTCTCGCTTCGCCGCGACTTCCTACTGATATAATACTTACAATCAAGTAATACCACGAAATGTGCGCCTCAAGGCTCCCGCAACCGTTTGTGTACCGCTAGCCCAGCCCATGAGCTCCCTTTTCGACCACGAGATCATCAAACAGCTGCACAGCGGTGGCCGCTCGCGGGTATATCGCGCCAGGGCCGCTGATGGCACTGCGCTGATCGTCAAGAAGCCCAATCAGCAGTTCCCCTCCTTTCAGCAACTGGCACAATTCAAGCGCGAGTATGCGATCGCGCGTCGCTGCCGCCATCCTGGCGTAGTGCATCCGCTGGCGCTGCAGTTGCACGGCGGGTGCTGGACGATGCTGCAGGAAGATAGCGGTGGCCTGGCGCTCGACCAGGTGTTGCGCGCGCAGCTGGCGGCGCGCAGGACGCCGGCGCAGCCTGCGTTGGCGCTGGACGATTTTTTCGACATCGCGCTGCAACTGTGCGCGGCGCTGGAAGCGGTCCATCGTCATGGCGTGATCCACAAGGACATCAATCCCTCCAATCTGGTGTGGAACGCCGATCGGCGTCTGCTGCAGCTGACCGATTTCGGCATCGCCTGTGAACTGCCGTACGAAAGCCATGGCATCGTCAATCTCCAGGCCCTGGAAGGCACGTTGCGTTACATGGCGCCGGAACAGACGGGGCGCATGAATCGGCGCGTCGACTGGCGTGCCGATTTCTATGCGCTCGGCGCCACCTTCTACGAACTGCTGGCCGGCCAGGCGCCGTTCGAGGCGGGCGACGCGATGGAACTCGTGCATTGCCACATTGCCCGCAGTCCCGACTGGTCGCACCCGGCACTCGCAAACTTGCCGGGCCAGCTGCTGCCGATCATCCAGCGCCTGCTGGAAAAAAATGCCGATCAGCGCTATCAGAGCTTGCAAGGCCTGCGCAGCGACCTCGAAGCATGCCGCGCGGACAAGCCGGCGCAGGCGCTCAAGCTGTCCGACCACAATGGCCGCTTCCTTGTGCCGCAGACGCTGCATGGGCGCGAGGATGCCATCGCCGTGCTGCTGGCGGCGTTTGAACGCAGTGCCGCAGGTCGCTGCGAGATGCTGCTGCTGGCCGGCCATTCAGGCATCGGCAAATCGGCGGTCGTCAACGAAGTGCAGAAACCGATCGTCGCCCGGCGCGGCTGTTTCCTGTCCGGCAAGTTTGACCAGCTCCAGCGCGACGTCCCGTATGCCTCGCTGATCCAGGCCTTCCAGGGGCTGGTGCGCCAGTTGCTGGGCCAGCCCGAAGCAACGCTGCGGCAATGGTCCGGAAAACTGCACGGCGCCCTGGGCGATGGCATCGGCGTGCTGGTCGAACTGATTCCCCAACTGGCGTTGATCGTCGGCCCCACCGACGCGGTGCCCGCGTCGGCGCCGGCTCAGGCCCAGCTGCGCCTGGACCGCCTGTTCCCCCGCTTCGTCGAAGTCTTCGCCTGCGCCGGGCATCCGCTGGTGCTGTTCCTGGACGACCTGCAATGGGCCGATGCGGCCACGCTGCGGATGATCGAGCTGCTCATGCTCTCCTGCGACCAGTGCTGCCTGCTGTTCATCGGTGCGTACCGCGACAACGAAGTGAGCGCCGCGCACCCCCTCATCGCGCTGCGCGACAAGCTGCTCGCACGCGAGGTGCGACTGTCCACGCTGTTTTTGCGCCCCCTGAACGAAGCGCAAGTTGCGCAAATGGTCGCGGCCACCGTGCGCGTGGCGGCGCCAGACTGCGCGCCACTGACCCGCATTTGCTACACCAAGACGGCCGGCAATCCATTTTTCCTCAACCAGTTCCTCGCTTCGCTCAATGAGACGGGCCACCTGCGCTACCGCGCAGCCGACGATTGCTGGGACTGGGACCTGCGCGCGATACAACAGGTCAAATATACCGACAACGTGGTCGAGGTGCTGCTGGAGAAAATCCACCGCCTGCCCACGGCAACGCAGCACCTGCTGCAACTGGCCGCCTCCAGCGGCAACCGCTTCACGCTCGACACGCTTGCGCTGGCAGTGGACCGCTCGCCCCGGCACACGCAGCAAGCCTTGTGGCCGGCGCTGCATGCAGGACTGGTCCAGCCGCTCGACGAACGCTATAAATACGTCAATGGCGACACCCGCGCCGGCCACAGCGGCGTCCATTACCGCTTCCTGCACGACCGGGTGCAGCAGGCAGCCTACCTGGTCGCCGATGCCTCTACCCGCGCGGCCAACCATCTTCGCATCGGCCGCCTGCTGCTGCAACATGCCACGCCGGGGCACCAGGACGAGACACTGTTCGAGATCGTCGAACAGCTCAACGCCGGCCGTGCGCTGCTCGACGATGCGAACGAGCGCGTGCAGCTGGCGGCGCTCAATCTGCAGGCTGGCGTCAAGGCACGACGCTCGGCCGCGTTCCAGGCCACGCTGGAGCACATGCGAATTGGTCTCGGCCTGCTGCCGGCAGAGGCGTGGAGCGTCCACGCCGACCTCTGGCTCGACCTGCAGCTGGGCGCGGCCGAAGCGGCTTACCTGTGCGGGCAGTTCGATGCCGCCGAGGCGATCTATCCGCTGGTGCGCGCCCGCACCTTGCACCCGCTGCTGCAGGTACGCTGCATTGCCATCCAGGCGCACCAGTATCAATTGCAGGGCCGCCTGCTCGACGCCATCGAAGTGCAGCGCGAAGGCCTGGCGCAGTTGAACATCGCCATTGCGCACGATGTCGCGCACATGAAGGCGCGCTTCGACGACATCCTCGCCGATATCGGGAGGCTGCATGGCACGCAGGCGCCCGACACCTTGCTGGCGGCCGGCGACATGTGCGCGCCGGACGCGGTGGCCGCGATGCAGATGATGCAGGGCCTGTGGATGGCCAGCTATTACGCCGGCCAGCAGGATCTCAGCGCGCTGATGGTGGTTTCGATGACGCGGCTGTCCATGCAACGGGGGAACAGCGATTTCAGCGCCGTCGCCTATGTCGGCTACGCGCTGATACTGGCGCTGTACGACGGCGACGTGGCGCGCGGCTACGACTTCGGCGCGATGGCGATGGCGCTGGCCAGGCGGCGTGCCAATCTGCAGACGCGCACACTCACGGGCCTGATGTTCGGTGCGCTGATCAGCCACTGGACGCAGCCCCTGCGCAGCTCCGACGCCCTGTACGAAGAAGCCTTTGGCTGGGCGCTGGAAATCGCCGATTTCGTGCAGGTCGGCGTGGTGGCGGCCGTGCGCGCCACCGAACGGATGATCCTCGGCGACTATCTGCCGCACCTGATGCACGACATCGAGCATGACCTGGCGCTGATGCGCGCCAACGGCCAGCAGGCGATGGCCGATTGCTGCGTCGCCGCCGCGGTCCAGCCGATCAAATGCCTGATGGGCCGCCTGCCCCGGCACGACAGCTACGATGATGCGACGTTCAGCGAGGCGCGCTTCCTCGAACAGTATGGCGATTCGCAGCTGTATCGCGCCTACTATTTGCAAGGCAAGATCCGCAACGCCTACCTGTTCGACGGCGCCGACGCCGAGCTGCTGGCCGGCCAGCTCGGCATCGTCACCCAGATCATGCGCGGCCAGGCCAAGGTTGCCGAGTCGAGCTTCTACGCCGCGCTGATATGGCTGCGTGCCTTGCGGCGCGACCCGGCGCGACCCGATGCGGGCGATGTGCTGAGCGTGATCGATGCACTGCAGGCGAGCCTCACCGAGTGGGCCAGGCTAGGCTCGGACAATAGCGCTGCCAAACATCTGCTGGTGATGGCCGAGATGGCACGCTACCGCGACGATCTGCAGCTGGCCACGCGCCATTACCGGCAGGCGATCGACGCCGCCGGCCTGGCAGGCTACGTCAACGTACAAGCGCTGGGCAATGAGCTGTGCGGCGAATACTGGTCCGAGCAGGGCCAGGCGCGCGTGGCCGGCGTCTTCATCCAGGACGCCATCGCGCACTACGGCCAGTGGGGCGCAGAGGGCAAGGTGACGCAACTGCGGGCGCGCCACGCTGCGCTGCTGTCACGGATGGATGGCCGCGCCACGCTATCGCATGTAGGCCCCGACACGCACGGCAGTTCCACGCTCGACCTGGTGTCGCTGCTGAAGGCGGCACAGATCCTGTCGAACGAAGTCGGCCTGCGCAATGTGCTGACACGGCTCATTTCCATCGTGTGCGAAAACGCCGGTGCGCAGGTAGCGCGCTTGCTGCTGCTGTCCGAAGGCAGCTACCAGCTGGAGGCCAATATAGATGGCGACGGCGTCACCGTCCTGCAAGCGCGGCGGCTCGACCTGAACGCCGCCAGCGACCCGCAGTTCCCGCTGTCGCTGCTGCGCTACGTGATCCGCACTGGCGCGGAGGTGATCGAAGACAGCATCACCGGCGTCTCGCGCTTTGCCGCCGACCCGTACGTGCAGTTGCGGCGGCCGCGTGCCGTCATGTGCCTGCCGATCCGGCACGGCGGCCAGATCGACGGCATCCTGTACTTCGAGAACCGGCTTGCAGAAGCCTCGTTTACGCAGGAGCGCGTCGCCTTCCTGCGCATGCTCGGTGTACAGGCGATGATTTCGATCTCCAGCGCCAGGCTGCATGACAGCCTGGAGCGGCGCGTTGCCGAACGCACGGAACAGCTGGAAGACGCCAACCGCAAGCTGGCAACCCTGTCCATCACCGACGGCCTGACGGGCCTGTCGAACCGGCGCCATTTCGACGACGTGCTGCGCACCGAATGTGCGCGCGCCACGCGCGTCGGCCAGCCGCTGGCCGTCGTCATGCTCGATGTCGACTACTTCAAGCGCTTCAACGACCGTCACGGCCACCAGGCCGGCGACGCATGCCTGATCCGGGTCGCGCAGGCGCTGGCGGCCAGCATGCGGCGCGCAGGCGACCTGACGGCGCGCTACGGCGGCGAAGAGTTTTCAATGGTGCTGCCGAACACAGGCGCAGACGAGGCGCGCCAGATCGGCGAAGCGCTGCGGCGCGCCATCGAAGAGCTGGCCATCCCCCATGCGAGTGCCGATGCAGCACAGGTGACGATCAGCGTCGGCATCGCGGTCCAGCCGCCACCGGGCGCCGCCGATCCCGACGCCCTGCTGCGCCTGGCCGACGCCGCGCTCTACCACGCCAAGGATGCGGGGCGCAATTGCGTGGTGCTCAAGGTGCTGCCGCCGTGTTGATACGCATGCGGCGCGCGCCATTTTCACGGCGCTTGGCAGCGACTCAATCGCTGCCGTGACTATTTTCGCGCGCCTGCTCCCTCGCTTTTTCGCTTGAGGCCAGGCCGTTGAAGAACAGATTGAGCAGCACGGCAACGATGGCGGCCAGCAGGATGCCGCTGTGCAGCAAGGGCGACAGGGCCTTCGGCATGTGCTGCGCATACTGCTCGGCCACCAGCGGCAGCATGCCAAAGCCGATAGCCAGGGCCACGATGAACAGGTTGTTGCGGTTGCTCTTGTAGTCGACGCCGGCCAGGATGCGGATGCCGGTGGCGGCCACCATGCCGAACATCACCAGCCCCGCCCCGCCCAGCACGAACGCCGGCACGGACTCGGCCGTTTGCGCGATCTTCGGGATCACGCCCATGACCAGCAGGATGATGCCGGCCGCTACGCAGACCCAGCGGCTGCGCACGCCCGTCACCCCCACCAGGCCCACGTTTTGCGAGAACGAAGTGTACGGGAAGGTATTGAAGATGCCGCCGATCAGGGTGCCCAGGCCATCGACGCGCAAGCCGCGGCTGATGTCGTCCTGGGTGATGCGCTTGCCCGTCATCTCTCCCAGCGCGAGGAACATGCCCAAGGACTCAATCATGACGACGATCATCACCAGGCTCATGGTCACGATGGCAACCACGTCGAAGGTCGGCATGCCGAACTGGAACGGCGTGACGATGGCAAACGCCTTGGCGCTGGCCACCTTGGCGAAATCGGCCCTGCCCAAGGCAAACGACAGGGCCGTGCCGGCGATGATGCCGATCAATACCGCGATATTCGACAGGAAACCGCGGCCATACTTGGCCACCAGCAAGATGACGGCCAGCACGAAGAAGGCGATGCCCATGTTATCCAGCGCGCCGTAGCCGGGGTTGGCAATCAGCGGCACGGGGCCAAGCGGCGCAGGCAAGCCGGCCGCCGTGGCGGCAGCGGCCATCTTGAGGAAGGCGGGATCGGCAATTTGCGCCATGGCGGGCGGCCCGCCCATGGCCCAGTTCACGCCCACGCGCATCAGCGACACGCCGATCACGGCGATGATGCTGCCGGTGACCACGGGCGGAAACAGGGCCAGCAGGCGGCTGATGAAGGGCGCGATCAGCATGGAAACGACGCCGGCGCCGATCACGGCGCCAAAGATGCCGGTGATGCCCAGGGCCGGGTTGTTTGCCATGGCCAGCATGGGACTGACGGCGGCAAAGGTCACTCCCATCATCACGGGCAGGCGGATGCCGAAGTACTTGCCTATCCCCAGGGACTGGATCAGGGTCACCAGACCGCAGCAGAACAGGTCGGCACTGATCAGTGCCGCCACCTGCTCGGGCGGCAGCTTGAGGGCGCGTCCGACGATCAGCGGCACGGCGATGGCACCCGCATACATGACGAGCACATGTTGCAAGCCCAGGGTGAACAGCTTGCCGGCTGGCAGGATTTCATCGACGGGCGATGGCGCTGCAGGCGTGCTGCCCGGAGCGCTGCGGTGGATGGATTTCAAGCGGGGAGAGGCCATTTACGCTCCATTTCCTGGGTTACCGCGGCCCGGATGGGCGCAGGTGAAAGGGAAAAGCAAGAGAGAAACGGGACGACAGGAACACACTGGCGGTGGATGAGGCATGCGAAGCTCCTTGAATGGGATGACCAAGGTATGCCATGCACGCTTCGTGCCAGGTGAAATTGTATACAGTTTGTGGCGACAAACCAGCATGAGGCGCATGGCGCCCTCCCCCTTCGCACCGATTTCAGGCGCGCCGCCATGAGCATGCACTAAAAGGGGACGCCAGCGCGGTCAGCGTCGCGTCCGCACCTCCTTGACGGCAGCGGCTGCATCGGCCGCCAGTTCACCGATATCCTTGTCGCGGCGCCGGTCGAACCAGCGCACGCTGGCACTCACCAGCCACCACGCCGGCAAACCGACGAGCGCCATCAGCGGTGCGGCAATGAACAGGAAGCCCGTGGCCGGATCACAGCCATACAGCGCCGCCACCGTTTGCGCGCTGTCAAACAAGCCGGGCCACCACGCCAGCACCGCCGACACCAGAACGGGACCGGCAAACGTGGCAATGATGATGCTGGAGCAAATACGGATGAGCGCCTCCTTGCAGTTGCGTGGCCACATGACCATGAAGCTGAGCAAGGTGGCAAAGAAGGCGGCCAGCAAGGGGACGCCCAGCAGCTTGATCCAGGCAGCCCCTGCGGCGGTGATATCGATATGCATGATGTACTTTCCGTTGCGGCAAAAAAAGCTGCGCTTGGCAGCTTGCTTGCTGTCATTCATTTGAGAAGGCGGCTTGCTGCCCTACCCTTGCGCCGGTCCGAACAACGCCGCCACCAGCGGATCGCGGCGCGCCGCACCGCGTGGCCAGCACGCCGTGCGGCGCACCTGCGGCGGCAGTTCGGCCCAGCCGTCGACCTCATCGTCCGGTTCGCCCAGCGCGTACAGTGCGGGTCGCTGGCGCCCCGGTTCCGTGCAATGGCGCTGCGCCAGGTGAATCTGTCCCATGCCGCACATGTGGCGCAAATAGCGGCTCATGGTGCCCGCATCGAGTCCCAGCAAGGCGGACAATTGTGCCGCGCTGGCCTGACCCTGCTCGCGTATGTATTGCGCGATGCGGGCGATATGCAGCTGCGACTTCCTGCTGCGTCCCTGTAACTGGCGCCCCTGGCGCGGCGCCACCCTGCTTTCCACCAACTGACTGCTGTTCAACATCTGCCTGACCTCCCGTGGTGTCGTCCATCGGCAGACGCTGTAGTGCGTTTGCGACAGGCAACGAGTGGACTTTATCAATCGCTAATGTTAAAGTCAAGCATTTGGTAATTTATCAAACGGTAAATTTCGGGTTTAATGTGGAGATGAATATGTATCAATACAGACGCGACCGCCTGCTGGCCCTGATCCGCGAGCACTACGACAACACGCGCAAGAAAATTTCCGACGTCAGCGGCTGGAGCGAGGCGCGCATCTCGCAAATCCTCTCGCCCAGCTACCGCGAGGGACGCGCCTTCAGCGAAAAAATCGCGCGCAAACTGGAAGCGGACCTGCAACTCGACAGCATGTACTTCGACCAGGGTGCCGCGCCCGACCAGGCGGCGCTGGTGGCGCGTGCCTTGGGCGCGCCAGGTGAGGTACAGCCGGTGGTGGTGCTCGATGGCGAAGATGCGCGCTTCTACCCGATCCGCAAGGTCAAACTGCGCCTGTCGGCAGGTATCACGGGCTTTGCCATCGAACCGGAAACGCACGACGGCAGCACCATCAGCGTGCCGCGCAGCTGGGTCGAGCGCAATGGCTACCACCCTGAAAAACTGGTGGCCATCAAGGTCAAGGGCGAGAGCATGGAGCCGGCCCTGTACGAGGACGACGTGGTGATCATCAATACGGCCGACAAGCGGCCGGCCGATGGCATTGTGTTTGCCATCAATTACGAAGGCGAACCGGTGGTCAAGCGCATGACGCGCGATATCGGCGAATGGTGGCTGACCTCGGACAACCCGGACCAGCGCAAATACCACCGCAAGCTGTGCCGTGGCAATGAATGCCTGATCGTGGGCAGGGTCGTGCGCAAGGAAAGCGACCGGATTTGAGAACAAAGTTTATCAATTGATAAACATTGTTCTCATGTTGGCGTTTACACCAATGCTGCCTGGATCTGCTGCAGCGATGCCGGATCGTCCATCGACGTCAGGTCGCCAGGGCTGCGCCCTTCGCAGATGGCCTGGATCGAGCGGCGCAGCAGCTTGCCCGAACGTGTCTTCGGCAACTGTGGCACGAACAGCACGCGCGCGGGCCGCGCCACGGCGCCCAGCTGGCGGTCTACCACGGCCATCACTTCGCGCTCCAGCGCCGCTTTCGCTTCAACGCTGTCGAAACCCTGCGGGTTTTTCAGAATCACGAAGGCCATCGCCACCTGGCCTTTGAGCTTGTCTTCCACGCCCACCACCGCCACTTCCGACACATTCGGATGGCTGGTGATGCTTTCCTCGATTTCGCGCGTGCCCAGGCGGTGGCCGGCCACATTGATCACGTCATCGGTGCGTCCCAGGATGAAGTAATAGCCGTCCGCGTCGCGCACGCCCCAGTCGAAGGTGGAATACACTTGCCGGCCGCTGAAGGTGGACCAGTAGGTGTCGACGAAACGCTCGTCGTCGCCGTACACCGTCTGCATGCAGCCGGGCGGCAGCGGGCCTTCCAGCACCAGCACGCCCTTCTCGTTGGCGCCGCACTCCTCGCCCGTCGCTTCATTGAGCAGCTTGACCTGGTAGCCGTACATGGCCATGCCGGGGCTGCCCAGGCGCGTCGGCGTATCGGCCACGCCTTTTGCCACAGACAAGATCGGCCAGCCCGTCTCCGTCTGCCAATAGTTGTCGATGATGTCCACTTTGAGTTCATCGGCGATCCATTGCGAGGTGGTTTCATCGAGCGGCTCGCCCGCCAGGTACAGCGCCTTCAGAGAAGACAGGTCGTACTTGCGCATCAGTTCCACCGGATGCTTGCGCAGCACGCGGATGGCCGTCGGCGCCGAGAACATGCGCGTGACCTTGTATTTTTCGACGATGCTCCACCAGATGCCCGCATCGGGACAGATCGGCAAACCCTCGTACAGGATGGTGGCCATGCCGGCGATCAGCGGGCCATACACGATGTAGGAATGGCCCACCACCCAGCCGATATCCGAGGTGGCAAAGAAGGTTTCGCCGGGCTTGCCGCAGAAGTTGTACTGCATCGACGACGCCAGCGCCACTGCATAGCCGCCCACGTCGCGCTGCACGCCCTTCGGTTTGCCCGTCGTGCCCGAGGTGTACAGCACGTACGACGGCTCGTTCGATTCGAGCCAGGTGACGGGCACCTGCGCGTCCAGGTGCTGCTCGCGCAGGGTCGCGTAATCGACGTCGCGGCCAGGCGTCAGCTGCATCGGCACCAGATGGCGGTCAACCAGCAGTACCTGCTGCGGCTTGTGCGCGGCGATGCGGATGGCTTCGTCGAGCAGCGGCTTGTAGGCGATTGCCTTGCCATTGCGCGAACCGGCATCGGCGGAGAACACCAGTTTTGGCTGCGCATCGTCGATGCGGCTGGCCAGGCTGTTGGCGGCAAAACCGCCAAACACCACGGAATGCACGGCGCCGATGCGCGCGCACGCCAGCATGGCAAAGGCCGCCTCGGCGATCATCGGCATGTAAATCAGGACACGGTCGCCCTTGACCACGCCCAGCGACTGCAGGATGGCGGCGCAGCGTTCCACTTCGCGCTGCAGCTCGCGAAAGCTGTAAGTGCGCTCGGTATTCGTTTCGGTGGAAATGGCGATCAGCGCGGCGGCATCGCCCTGGCTGTCCACCCAGCGGTCGACGGCGTTGTGGCACAAATTGGTAGTGCCGCCGACGAACCATTTGGCAAACGGCGGGCGGGAATAATCAAGCACTTGCGAAAACGGGGTATGCCAATCGATCTTTTCCGCTTCCTCGCGCCAAAAAGCGTCAGGCGTGTCGATCGAGCGTTGATAAAATGCTGCGAAATTCATGTCTCCTCCGGTAGGCGTGCAATCTGTGTCGGGCCTGGGCCAACTGGCCTGGGCGCCGCATTATGTGTACGATCTGTGTAGCATCTGCCTGCGTATCTCTGCCTAAAACGCGTCGCCTGGAATGCGCACGACACCTTCCATCAGCACGCGTGCGCTGCGGCTCATGATGGCTTTGGTGACGCTCCATGCGCCATCGACCAGCGCCGCTTCCGCGCCCACCATCAGGGTGCCGGACGGGTGGCCGAAACGCACGCTGGTTTTTTCGCCGCCGCCCGCCGCCAGATTCACCAGGGTGCCGGGAATGGCAGCAGCCGTGCCGATGGCGACAGCGGCCGTGCCCATCATGGCGTGGTGCAGCTTGCCCATCGACATGGCGCGCACCAGCAGGTCGATCTCGCCCGCTGCCACCTGCTTGCCGCTGGACGAGACATAGCTGGCCGGTTTGGCGACAAAAGCCACTTTCGGCGTGTGCTGGCGCTTCGCCGCTTCATCCAGGTGGGCAATGAGACCCATGCGCAGGGCGCCATGCGCGCGGATGGTCTCGAAACGGGCCAGCGCGGCCGGATCGCCATTGATGGCGTCCTGCAGTTCCGTGCCCGTGTAACCGATGGCCTGCGCATCGACAAAAATCGTCGGGATGCCGGCATTGATCATCGTGACTTTCAAGGTGCCGATGCCGGGCACGTCGAGCTCATCGACCAGGTTGCCAGTGGGGAACATAGCGCCACCGCCACCCTCTTCCTCCGCGGCCGGATCGAGGAATTCCAGTTTCACTTCGGCGGCCGGGAAGGTCACGCCATCGAGCTCGAAGTCGCCCGTTTCCTGCACCTCGCCATGCGTCACGGGGACGTGGGCGATGATGGTCTTGCCGATATTGGCTTGCCAGATGCGCACCGTGGCGACACCATTTTCAGGCACGCGCGCGGCGTCCACCAGGCCGCTGGCAATGGCGAACGAGCCGACTGCCGCCGACAGGTTGCCGCAATTGCCGCTCCAGTCGACAAACGGCTTGTCGATGGAAACCTGGCCGAACAGATAATCGACATCGTGCTCCGGCTTGCTACTTTTTGCCAGGATCACCGTCTTGCTGGTGCTCGAGGTGGCGCCGCCCATGCCGTCGATCTGCTTGCCGTACGGGTCCGGGCTGCCGATCACGCGCAGCAGCAGCGCATCGCGCGCCGCGCCCGGCACTTGCGCGCTGGCGGGCAAATCCTGCAGGCGGAAAAACACGCCCTTGCTGGTGCCGCCACGCATGTAGGTGGCGGAAATTTTGATTTGGGGGGTGTGGCTCATGTCACTCCTGGAAAGAGGTAGGTCGGATTAGCGGGGCAGCGCCACGCGTAATCCGACACATTGTTGGCGGGTTTTTCGCAAATATTGTCGGATTACGCTACGCTAATCCGACCTACCCGTCAGGCTGCCTTGGACGACTCGAGGAAATCCTGGGCGAAGCGCTGAAGCACGCCGCCCGCCTCGTAGATCGACACCTCTTCCGCCGTATCGAGGCGGCAGGTGACGGGCACTTCGAGCGTTTCGCCGTTCTTGCGGTGAACGAGCAGGGTCAAAGTGGAGCGCGGCGTGCGCTCGCCCACGACGTCGTAGGTTTCACTGCCATCGAGGCCCAGGGTCTTGCGGTTCACGCCAGGCAGGAACTCCAGCGGCAGCACGCCCATGCCCACCAGATTGGTGCGGTGGATGCGCTCGAAGCCTTCGGCCACGATGGCTTCCACGCCAGCCAGGCGCACGCCCTTGGCGGCCCAGTCGCGCGAGGAACCCTGGCCGTAGTCGGCGCCGGCGATGATGATCAGGGGCTGCTTGCGCTCCATGTACACCTCGATGGCTTCCCACATGCGCGAAATCGTGCCTTCCGGCTCGATGCGCGTGAGCGAACCGGCTTTGACTTTGCCATCCTCGATGACCATTTCGTTCTTCAGGGTCGGATTGGCAAACGTGGCGCGCTGCGCCGTCAGATGGTCGCCCCGGTGCGTGGCGTAGGAATTGAAGTCTTCCTCCGGCAAACCCATCTTCGCCAGATACTCGCCCGCCGCGCTATCGAGCATGATGGCGTTCGATGGCGACAAATGATCGGTCGTGATGTTGTCGCCCAGGACGGCCAGCGGACGCATGCCTTTCAATGGGCGTGCGCCAGCCAGCGCGCCTTCCCAGTATGGCGGACGGCGGATATACGTCGTCTGCGGACGCCAGTCGTACAGGGGGCTGACCTTGATGCCGTCGTCCACCTGCGCGGCAAACATCGGGATGTACACCTTGCGGAACTGCTCCGGCTTGACGCTGGAAGCGACGATGGCGTCGATTTCCTCGTCGGATGGCCAGATATCCTTCAACTGGATGGCCTTGCCGTCCGGGGCGATGCCCAGCACGTCCTTCTCGATATCGAAGCGGATGGTGCCGGCGATCGCGTAGGCCACCACCAGCGGCGGCGAGGCGAGGAAAGCCTGTTTCGCGTACGGGTGGATGCGCCCGTCGAAATTGCGGTTGCCCGACAGGACAGCCGTGGCGTACAGGTCGCGCGACACCACTTCTTCCTGGATGACAGGATCGAGCGCGCCCGACATGCCGTTGCACGAGGTGCAGGCAAACGCCACGACGCCGAAGCCCAATGTTTCAAGCTCGGTCATCAGGCCCGCTTCCTGCAGGTACAGCTCCACCGTTTTCGAGCCCGGTGCCAGCGACGATTTGACCCAAGGTTTACGGGTCAGGCCCAGGCGGTTCGCATTGCGCGCGATCAGGCCGGCGGCGATCATGTTGCGCGGATTGTTCGTGTTGGTGCAGCTGGTGATGGCGGCGATGATGACGGCGCCGTCCGGCATCTTGCCCGGCTCGTTTTCCACCACCCCGGAAATGCCGCGCGCGGCCAGTTCCGACGTCGGCACGCGGTTGTGCGGATTCGACGGCCCGGCGATATTGCGCACCACGGACGACAGATCGAACGTCAGCACGCGCTCGTACTCGGCGTCGACCAGGCTGTCGGCCCACAGGCCGGTCTCTTTGGCGTACAGCTCCACCAGCTTCACCAGTTCGTCGTCGCGGCCCGTCAGTTTCAGATACTTGATGGTTTGTGCGTCGATGTAGAACATCGCGGCCGTGGCGCCGAATTCCGGCGCCATGTTGGAAATCGTGGCGCGGTCGCCCAAGGTCAGGTGCGAAGCGCCTTCGCCAAAGAATTCCAGGTAGGACGAGACGACCTTCTGCTTGCGCAAAAATTCCGTCAGCGCCAGCACGGTATCGGTGGCCGTGATGCCCGGCTGTGGTTTACCCGTCAGCTTGACGCCGATGATGTCGGGCAGGCGCATCCACGAAGCGCGGCCCAGCATCACGCTTTCCGCTTCCAGGCCACCGACGCCGATGGCGATCACGCCCAGCGCGTCGACCATGGGCGTGTGCGAATCCGTGCCGACCAGGGTGTCGGGATAGGCCACGCCATTTTGTACCTGGATCACGGGCGACATGCGCTCGAGGTTAATCTGGTGCAGGATGCCGTTGCCTGGCGGGATCACGTCGACATTTTTAAAGGCTTTCTTGGTCCAGTCGATGAAGTCAAAGCGGTCTTCATTGCGGCGGTCTTCGATGGCGCGGTTCTTGGCGAAGGCGTCGGGATCGAAGCCGCCGCATTCGACGGCCAGCGAATGGTCGACCACCAGCTGCGTCGGGACGACGGGGTTGACCAGGGCCGGGTCGCCGCCCTGGGCCGCGATGGCGTCGCGCAGGCCGGCCAGGTCGACCAGGGCCGTCTGGCCCAGGATGTCATGGCAGACGACGCGCGCGGGGAACCATGGAAAGTCCAGGTCGCGGCGGCGCTCGATGAACTGGCTCAGCGACGCGTTCAGGGTGGCAGGGTCGCAGCGGCGCACGAGGTTTTCGGCCAGCACGCGCGAGGTATACGGCAAGGTGGCGTAGGCGCCTGGCTGGATCGCATCGACGGCGGCGCGCGTGTCGAAGTAGTCTAGCTGGGTGCCCGGCAAGGATTTGCGGTGCAGCGTATTCATATTGGTGCTCATTATTTGCGGTCCTTGATCGGCACGAATTCCAGGTCTTCCGGGCCCACGTAGTTGGCGCTCGGGCGGATGATCTTGTTGTCGATGCGCTGTTCGATGATGTGGGCGGCCCAGCCCGAGGTGCGCGAAATGACGAACAGCGGCGTAAACATCGCCGTCGGCACGCCCATCATGTGGTACGACACGGCCGAGAACCAGTCCAGGTTCGGGAACATGTTCTTGATTTCCCACATGACCGATTCCAGGCGCTCGGCGATGTCGAACATCTTGGTGGAACCGGCTTCCAACGACAGATTGCGCGCCACTTCCTTGATGACCACATTGCGCGGGTCGGAAATCGTGTAGACGGGGTGGCCGAAGCCGATCACCACTTCCTTGTTGGCCACGCGTTCGCGGATGTCGGCTTCCGCTTCATCGGCGTTGTCGTAGCGTTTTTGAATGTCCAGCGCCACTTCGTTCGCGCCGCCGTGTTTCGGGCCGCGCAGCGCGCCGATGGCGCCTGTGATGGCCGAATGGATGTCGGAACCCGTGCCGGCGATGACGCGGCTGGTGAAGGTCGACGCATTGAATTCGTGTTCCGCGTACAGGATCAAGGACGTGTGCATGGCTTTTTCCCACGACGCCGACGGTTTTTCGCCGTGCAGCAGGTGCAGGAAGTGGCCGCCGATCGAGTCGTCGTCCGTTTCCACTTCGATGCGCTTGCCGTTATGGCTGTAGTGGTACCAGTACAGCAGCATGGAGCCGAACGACGCCATCAGGCGGTCGGCGATGTCGCGCGCGCCAGGCGCGTTATGGTCGTCTTTTTCCGGCAGGGTGCAGCCCAGCACGGACACGCCCGTGCGCATCACGTCCATCGGGTGGGCGGCGGCCGGCAGCGCTTCCAGGGCCGACTTGACAGCCGACGGCAAGCCGCGCAGGGATTTCAGCTTGGCTTTGTAGCCTTTCAATTCGGCGGCGGTCGGCAGCTTGCCATGCACCAGCAGGTAGGCGATTTCCTCGAACTCGCAGCTGTCGGCCACGTCCAGGATGTCATAGCCGCGATAGTGCAAATCGTTGCCGGTCTTGCCGACCGAGCACAGCGCCGTGTTGCCGGCAGTAACGCCGGACAGGGCGACGGATTTTTTAGGCTTGAAAGTAGCGACTTGCGGTGCGGTCATAGTGTTCTCCAGAAGATGATTGTCAGTCCAGTGCGGCGGGCCTGGGCCTCCCAAGGCCCGCTCTTGTATAGGTGCTTACTTCTTTTGCGCGGCGAACAGCGCATCGAGCTTTTGCTCGAAGTCGTGATAATTGATCGATTCGTACAGCTCCATGCGCGTCTGCATGGTGTCGACGACATTTTTTTGCGTGCCGTCGCGGCGCAGGGCGCGGTAGACGTTGTCGGCCGCCTTGTTCATGGCGCGGAAAGCCGACAGCGGATACAGGGCCAGACCCACATGGGCGCTGCGCAATTCGTCCAGCGTGAACAGCGGCGTGGAACCGAATTCCGTGATGTTGGCCAGGATAGGCACATTGACGGCCTTGGCGAACGTGGCATACATGTCCAGGTCCGTGATGGCTTCCGGGAAGATCATGTCGGCGCCCGCTTCGACGCAGGCGACGGCGCGTTCCAGTGCCGCTTCCAGGCCATCGACGGCCAGCGCATCGGTGCGCGCCATGATGACAAAGTTCGGGTCCGTGCGCGCATCGACGGCCGCCTTGATGCGGTCGACCATTTCTTCCTTGCTGACGATTTCCTTGCCCGGACGGTGGCCGCAGCGCTTGGCGCCCACCTGGTCTTCGATATGCAGGCCGGCAGCGCCGAACTTGATCATCGATTTCACGGTGCGCGCCACGTTGAAGGCGGACGAACCGAAGCCCGTGTCGGCATCGACCAGCAGCGGCAAGTCGCACACGTCGGTGATGCGGCGGATATCGGTCAGCACGTCGTCCAGGCTGGAAATGCCCAGATCGGGCAAGCCCAGCGAGCCGGCCGCGACACCGCCGCCGGACAAATAAATGGCTTTATAACCGGCACGCTTGGCCAGCAAGGCGTGGTTGGCGTTGATGGCGCCGACGACTTGCAACGGGGATTCTTCCTGGACGGCCTTGCGGAATGCGGCACCTGCGGAGTATTGAGTCATGTGTTCACCTTATGGGATTCGGGTCGTCCCGAATGTTTCATGGACTTGCTATGAGCATCACTATTGCAAATGCCGTGCCAGGGCCGCGCGTCCACCCGGAAAGTACGCCGGTACGCAGTGCCATACGGGGGAAACGGCCATATATCGGCGTGGCGTGCAGTGTCACGCACGGGAACAGCGATGTCACGATTGAGATCAACGATGTTTCAAATATGTTTCAATCATTCCATTTGAAACATTGAAACATGAAACAGGCCAAACTGCCACCGGGCGGGACGCCGGGCGCGCACATAAAAAAACAGCCGGCGGGCGCCGGCTGCAGATTTGCTGGAAATGCAGGATTCAAGCCAGCCGCACCAGCGGGTTGGCGATGATGTTGTCGATCTGGCGCACGGCTTCTTCGCAGGCGGCGGCAATGGCGCCATCCTCGTCGTCGCGCACGAACTGCATGGTCGAGCCTTCAAATACTTCCAGGCCTTCCGCAGTGGCGCGTTCGATGTCGCAGCTGGCCGACCATTTGCCATCGGTGGTGGGCACGGCCAGGGGAACGATTTCCCAGCCTTTATAGTGAATTTTAGAACTGTTTTCCATGGGGTGCCTCCTTCGTGACTGACTCAATAGTGGAAATCGTAGCATGAAGCGCGACCGCTAGCGACGTGTTTCACGCGCCAGCGGGCGCGTCAGGCTGACTTTCAGGCTAAACGATTTACGCTGGCTCAAGGACGCAGCAGATTATCCACTTCCGTCCTGGCCACTTCCAGGCCAGCCGTGCAAGCCGTCTCGGGCGCCGCATAGCCGCCCAGGGTGCGGCTGCGCGTGATCGCTTGCGCCGCGCTCTCGCCCTCGCGCTGCAGGCGGTAGGTAAAATCCCATAAATCGTCGTTGTCCTTTTGCGGGGTCACCGAAATCGTAAAACCGCGGTATTGTTCGCTGCGTGCAGTGGTATCGTTCATGAACTCCTCCTTGTAGGATGAGGTTACCACGCTGCACGCGCCAGGGTGCGCACGACTGCCGCGCACTCCATATCTGTTTTTCGCATATCAAATGTCAATTCTCACCATTTTTTTAGCGCACTCTGGCGATATAATGCCCTTCCCTGTCCGTACTTTGCCGCCGCGATGACCCCACAAATCCAAGCTTTCTTCGACCCCGCCACCGCCACCGTCACGTATGTCGTGTACGAGGCCGATGGCCAGGACTGCGCCATCATCGATTCCGTGCTCGACTACGACCCGAAGGCGGGCCGCACCTCGACCACCTCGGCCGACAAGGTGATCGCCTTCGTGCGCGAACACGGCTTGCAGTGCCGCTGGCTGCTGGAAACCCACGCGCATGCCGATCACCTGTCCGCCGCGCCCTACCTGCAACAGCAGCTGGGCGGCGACGTGGCCATCGGCGCGGCCATCCAGACGGTGCAGCAGGCGTTCGCCGCCGTCTACCACCAGGATGACGCCAGGGCCGACGGCTCGCAGTTCGACCAGCTGTTCGCGCCCGACCAGGTGTTTCATATCGGAAAATTGGAAGTGCGCGCGCTGCACGTGCCCGGCCACACGCCGGCCGACCTGGCTTACCAGATCGGCGATGCCGTCTTCGTCGGCGACACCCTGTTCATGCCGGACGTGGGTTCGGCCCGCTGCGACTTCCCCGGCGGCTCCGCATCCCTGCTGTATCGCTCCGTGCAGCGCCTGCTGTCACTGCCGCCGCAAACGCGGCTGTTTATGTGCCACGACTACCCGCCCAACGGCCGCGCGCCGCGCTGGGAAGTGACGGTGGCGGAACAGCGCGCCAGCAACATCCACTTGCGCGACGGCATCACGGAAGCACAGTTCGTGGCCATGCGCACGGGCCGCGACGCCACGCTGGACATGCCGACCCTGATCCTGCCCGCCATCCAGGTCAACATCAACGCGGGCAAGCTGCCCGAGCCGGAAGACAATGGCGTGCGCTACCTCAAAATACCGCTGAACGCGATCTGATTGCCTCGGGCACACCCCGCCCCTCGCACCGCCTTTCTTGACACCACGCAAGTTCCAGCTCAGGCAATCCGCATACAGTGCAGATTGCCTGAGCTTGCTTGGGCGCAGCTGTTTTTGCTTTCCTGTCCTGGATGGAGCGCCCACATGTCACCCGACCCTACGCTCGATACCAATTGCATCCTGCTCGCCGAAGCGGAAGGCACGACCTTGTTCAGCCATGCGCTGCTCGAGGCCGTCACGCGCCTGCCCCGTCCCGGCATCATCATCTTTGTGCACGGCGTCAATTCCGACGGTGAATGGTATGAGCAGGCGGAACAAGGCCTGTGCGACGGCCTGAATGCGCGTCTGAAGCGCCGTGACGAGGACCTGGCAATCCCCGGCCCGGCTGCCGGGAAGATGCAGGCTGCCACATACACACCTGAATTGACGGATGACGGTTTCCTCAACCCCAAGCGCAATGCCACCACCTTCCTGCAGGCGGACGACGCCAATTCGCCCGTGATCCGCTTCCGCTGGGGCTACAAGGCCAACGGCGAGGAATTGCAGGCATTCGGCGACGGCATCTATCTCAACGAAAAGAATTACTGGGGCGGCGGGCCGTTCGCCAACGGCTGCAGCGCCCTGCCCGATCTGTGGGGCCAGGGCTTGTCGGAGGAACTGTTCCTGTGGATGCATATCCAGCACATGAACCCGACGAATGACCGGCAAGTGTATGCCTGCCCGCCGCGCCCGTACTTCGTGTTTGCCGCCTGGCGCCTGGCGCGTCTCGTACAATCGATCAGGGCGTGCCAGCACGACGCACCCGTCACCATCGTCTGCCATAGCCAGGGCAATATGGTGGCCATGGCGGCCGCCTTTCTCGGTGAAACGCTGGGAGCTTCCGCCGTGGCTGACTGTTACGTGCTGTGCAACCCGCCCTACAGTCTGCTCGATAGCAATTTCACGGAAAACTGGGTCAGCGGCCATCTGAAGGATGAGCATGGCAATACGGGCCGGCAAAAGTATGAAGCCCGTACCCAAACCTTGAAAGCGTTTTTCAACATCCTACGCAACCGTTCGGCCATGCAGCAGGATGCCGCCTTTGTCGACGAGTGCAGCGCCAATCGCAAGCCTGAACGCAAGGACAGCTACACGGCCGCGTTCGACCGCGCAGACTACGGCTTGCATGGCTCTACCTATGGCCGGGTCACCCTGTATTTCAATCCGCACGATCAGGTGATTTCGGCCACCCCCGTGCAGGGCATAGGCTGGCGCGGCATGTCGGCGCAGGAAATTGCCGATACGGGCGGCGAAGGCGTCTTCACGCAACGCGTGTTTGCGCAAAACCACCTTGTCGGCCAGGAAAATGAAAAGGACTACGATATCTGGCAGCGCAATGGCCAGCCCTTGACGCCGGACAGCCTTGATTTCTGGCACCCGCGTTCACTGGTCGCCGAGTACTCGATCGAAAAGGGTATGCGGGCCAGCAAAGGTATCGGGCGCAAGATACTGACCTTTTTGTTCGCGCCCATCGTCATCATTCTCGCCAAGACTGCCGGCACGCGCATCAACGCCCTGCCACCCAAGTCCTGGCGGCTGCCGATGAAGGCGCCCAAGCTGCCCGAGGCATTCCTGCCGCACTCGAAGCGCTTTGCCGACATCAGCGATCAGTTTGACGAAGGCTGCGATGCCCCGGCCGACTCCCTGCACAAGGACCGCGCCGCCGAAGCCGATGAGGCATATGCGCCTTACCGTCCTCAGGGCAAGGGCGATGCGCAAACCGAGGCGGCGCTGCGCTATGAACAGAACGGCATGCTGCGCATGCAGGCAAGGCGCGACGGCTTGGTCGAAAAAGGCAAGCCTGTGACGGCGGTGGACAAGCCGGAGGAGGCTAGCAAGGAATTCAATGCCTGGCGCAAGAACGAAATTCAGAACTACCTGACCGCCAACATCGACACCCACGCCACCGATCACTCAACCATCATGACCAATCCCGAGCATGCGCAAAGGCGTTGGCGTATGACGTGGCGGTGGGGGTGTGCACGATCAGGCAGGAGGCGTTGCGCAAATTAAGGGTTGCGGCGGATTGGAGGTTGTTAGAGCCTCTCAATGCCACCGATGATAGCGCCGAATTTTTTGAGTATTACGATAGCGGAGAATTCAAAAAAACATCTTTATACAAATGGGCTAACGCCAAAGACAGCCCTGCCAGAAAACCGAAAAGCATCGTTGACGAGCGCCAGAATGCAAGGCCTGCCAACCCTTCAAGCGACTTTGCGCTGAGGACTGACGGTGCGTAAATTCATTGCCACGCCGCGCCAACGACTGGTCTGGGCGCTCACCACATTTCTCTTCGTCATTTTCCTGGCACTTTGGTCCATCTGGCCGGGCTATGCCGGCCACCAGCACGCCCATTCACCTGGAGACCTCATGAAACAGTTCCTTGCGCTGCCCATGCTCGCTGCGTTCACCATGTTTGCGCTATTGACGGCATGCGCCGTGAAACCTGCGCAGAAAGAAGACGATCCCCCAATAAGCACGGCCCACGTTCCCTTCCGGGCACAAGTGGTGGGCCTGCAGTGGCTCAATCCCCTGCAGCGGCTCGACTATCCGACCGAGTGGCAGCTGCTATGGACGTTGGGGCTGGCCAAACCCAACAAGAATGACGATATGGTCAGGACGGATCCCAGGGGCTTCAGCACCTTGCAGGCCGTCGCCCCCATTGCCCATGATATCAATGGCAGGGAAACGTTCAAGGGTTACCACCATAAGTATTTACAAGAACTGATGAGCAATTTCCACGATATTTATTTTTCCAGCCCCACTTACTTCTACCACGTCTATCCCAAGGATCAAAAACAGAACTGGCGCGAACTGGCAGGCATCCGCGTCGAGTATGCCCTGCCTGAAGGTAAATTCGATCCGGCAGAAGTTCATCAGACAATAAAAGATGAAATTATCAGCAACTTCGACATCGGCAACCCCCACTTCCCCACCCTCTGGACCCGCGCCACGCCACCCGACGTGCGCATCACCCTGGGTGGTAACAATGCGGGCTTCGTCTCCCTGCAAGCCGCGCTGGCCTACCTGGAAGCGCATCCGCAGCAAACCGTGTGGGTCATGAACTGGGATGCGCCGAGCCGGCCAAAAACCATGCAGATCAATGAAAACCTGGTGCTGCTGGTGCTGGCCGGCCCCGACTACAAGACGGAGCGGGCGGCGCTGGCGTGGATAGGCTATCCGGCCACGAAAAACGTGGCGGACTTTGAACTGGCCAAGGACCAGCCGCCGCGCGCCGTGCAGGCGTGGCAGGCCGTATTTGCCGAAGCGGCGCGCCAGGGTGGCAAGACGGAAGAAGACATCGGCTACGTCATCCACGACGCCAACAGGACGTTGCCCAGCTCCTCCGACCGGCTGGGACAGCTGGCGCAGGCGCTGACCCTGGAAGTGCCGGACTTCGACTTCCTGCCGCAGACCTTCAACACGCCGGCGCTGCTGGGCGAAATGGGTGCCGGCACGGCGCTGACCAACGTGGCCCTGGGCATCGCCCATGCGAACCACGTCGGCAAGCCGGTGCTGGTGGCGGGCACCAGCGATCCTGCCAGCGTCATGGGCGTGCTGGTGTCGCCGCCGGCCACAGTGCGGCCCATCAGTCACGACAAACCGTGGTTCCGCGCGCGCGGCGAACACCATGCGTATTTGCCGTGGTGGGGCATCCGCCACGATGCGGCGGACGCTATGCAGGGTTATTCAGATTGAAGTCTGAAGGCACCGCTCCTCACATGGCGTCAAACGCAACAACATAATGCAAATGATGCGTCTTCCGCCATGCCAGATCCCTCAGTACCATGTGGTGACCCTATTCGAGGATCAGCCACGCCATGCAACCACCGACAAAACCCGTACCGCCCGACCAGCAAGCCACCGAGACCGGTAGCATCACCACACCCGTGCGCGGCGCGCTTGCCAGCCTGTCCCTGGCGATGCTGCTGCCGGCGCTGGGCACCAGCATCGCCAACGTGGGCTTGCCCGACATGGCCAGGGCCCTGCAGGCACCGTTCCAGGATGTGCAATGGATCGTGCTGGCGTATCTGCTGGCCATCACCGCCCTGATCGTCAGCGTGGGGCGGCTCGGCGACATGCTCGGCCGGCGCCGCCTGCTGCTGGCCGGTATCGCGCTGTTTGCCATTGCCTCCATCCTGTGCGCCCTGGCGCCCACCTTGTGGCTGCTGGTTGCCCCGCGCGCCCTGCAGGGCCTGGGCGCTTCCGTCATGATGGCGCTGACCATGGCCTTTGTCGGCAGCACCGTGCCCAAGACCAGGACGGGCAGCGCCATGGGCCTGCTCGGCACCATGTCGGCGGTGGGCACCACGCTCGGCCCCGCGCTGGGCGGCCTGCTGATCGCGCACTTCGGCTGGCAAGCCATTTTCCTCGTCAATGTGCCGCTGGCCGGCATGGCGCTGCTGTTGGCCTGGCGCTACCTGCCGGCGGACCAGCGCGGCGCACACGCCAAACGCCCCGTGTTCGACCACCGCGGCACCGTGCTGCTGGCGCTGACCCTGGGCGCGTATGCGCTGGCCATGACCCTGGGCCGCGGCCATTTCGGCGCGCGCAATGGGGCGCTGTTGCTGGCCGCCTGCGTCGGCGCCATCGTGTTCGTCCGGGTCGAACTGAAGGCGCCGGCGCCGCTGATACGCCTGACCATGCTGCGCGCACCCGTGCTCGGCGCCGGCTTGGCGACCAGCATGCTGGTCTCGACGGTCATGATGTCCACCCTGGTGGTCGGCCCCTTCTACCTGGCGCGCGGCCTCGGCCTGGGCGCCGCCGTCACCGGCATGGTGCTGGCGGCCGGGCCGCTGGTGGCGGCGTTCTGCGGCGTGCCGTCCGGCTGGCTCGTGGACCGCTACGGCGCACAGCGCATGGGCGGCGCGGGCCTGTGCGGCGCGGCCGGCGCCTGCCTGGCGCTGGCCCTGCTGCCAGCCAGCCTGGGTATTCCCGGCTATGTCGCCCCGATCATGCTGCTCACGGCCAGCTACGCGCTGTTCCAGGCCGCCAACAATACCGCCGTGATGGGCGATATCGTTCCCGATCAGCGCGGCGTTATCTCGGGCATGCTCAATCTGTCGCGCAATCTGGGCCTCGTCACGGGCGCCTCCGTGATGGGCGCCGTCTTCGCTGCCGGCGCCGGCGATATCACCGGCGCCCAGCCAGCCGCCATGATCGGCGGCATGCACGCCACCTTTGCCGTGGCCAGCGCGCTGATACTCGCCGCGCTGGCCATTTTCGTGCTCGGCCGCGCCCTGAGCAAGCCTGGAGAACGCGCATGATGCGCGCCGTGCAATCGCGCTCCCGCCTGTCCCACTGGTGCTGCCGGTCCTGGCCTGCCGCTGCCGGCGGCATCAGCCGACGTTGATCCGGGCCGCGCAGGCGTCGACCACGCAGCCGCGCAGCCAGCGGTGGGCCGGGTCGGCATCCATGCGCGGATGCCACATCAGCGACACGGTCAGATCGGGCATGCCTAGCGGCAGCGCAAAACTGAACATGCCGGCGCGCAGATTGCCCGTATGCCGTTCCGGCACGGTGGCGATCAGGTCGGAGCCGGCGGCCAGCGCCAGCGCCGCCGTAAAGCCACCGACGATGCTGGCGATCGTGCGCTGCAGTCCCAGGGCGGCCAGGGCGTCGTCCATCGGTCCCGTATCCTGGTCGCGCCGCGCCACCAGCACGTGCTGGCCGGCCGCATAACGCTCGGCGCTGATCTCGCCTTGCGCCAGCGCATGGCCGCTGCGCACCACGCCCACGAAACGGTCGCTGAACAGCCTGCGCGTGCGCACTTCCGGGCTGGTGAGACTGCCGATCACGCCCGTTTCCAGGTCGATGCTGCCCTCGCGCAGCTGCACGCTTTCCCGGTCGACCTTTTGCACGAAACGCAGACGCACGCCAGGCGCTTGGGCGCCGATATGCGCGAGCAGCGCCGGGCCGAAATTTTCCACAAAGCCGTCGCTCGCACGCAGCGTAAATGTTTGCGCCAGCTGGCGCGGATCCAGCTGCTCCGTCGGGCCCAGTACGGCCAGCACTTCGCCTAACAGGGGCCGCACTCTTGCGCGCAGCTCCAGCGCGCGCGGCGTGGGTACCAGTTCACGGCCGGCGCGCACCAGCAACGGATCGCCGGTCGTCTCGCGCAGGCGCGCCAGGGCGCGGCTCATGGCCGATGGACTCAGACGCAAGCGCCGCGCCGCGCGCGTGACGCTGCCTTCGGCCAGCAGAACATCGAGCGTGATTAACAGGTTCAGATCGGGTAGCGACATGGTTTTTACCTTGGCATGCGTTGCTGGCGCCGAGTTGCTGGCGCCAGCAACGGCGCTTACTCGCCCTGCTCCGGCGCGCGCCCGATCTCGCCGTCGATATTGGCCAGGAACCAGGCCAGCGACGACATCAGCGCCACGTTGCGCTTGAGGTTATCCGGGTCGACCTTGTCCAGGGTGTCGGCCGGAGTGTGGTGGTAATGGAAATAGCTGTGGCTGTCGACCAGCGGCTCGAAGCTGGGCACGCCGCCCGTTTCCAGGCGGTGCAAGTCGCCCGTGCCCAGCGCGTCGCGGCGCGTGAACGCGTGCGCGCCCATCGGCTGCAGGGCGGCCAGCAACGGCGCAAACAGTTTTTCCGCCTTCGGCCCCACGCTGGCCTTGATGCCGAACGGGCGGCCGGCGCCGCTGTCCATCTCGATGGCCGCATATTGTTTGCCGAGCGCCTGCTTGTGGGCCTCGAAATAGGCCTGGCCGCCACGGCCGCCATTTTCCTCGTTCATCCAGGCGATCACGCGGATGGTGCGGCGCGGACGGTAGTCGAGCTTTTTCAGGGTTTCCACCACGCCCATGGCCGCCACCACGCCGGCGCCGTCGTCGTGCGCGCCCGTCGCCAGGTCCCAGGAATCGAGGTGGCCCGAGACCACCACCACTTCGTCGGCCTTGTCCGTACCCGGCCAGTCGGCAATGACGTTGTAGCTGTCCGCCTCGGGCAGGTTTTGCGGCGTCAGGGTCAGGCGCATTTTCATCGGGCCGCGTGCGGCCAGGCGGCCGATCAGCAAGGCATCTTCCACGGTGACGGCGGCGGCGGGAATGCGTTTGTTGTCATCGAGGCCCGTGGCGCCCGCATGCGGGATGCGGAAGTTCGCGCCGCCCACCGAACGTACCAGCGCGGCGGCTGCGCCCAGGTCAGCCGCCGCCTTCGGACCATTGAAACGGAAGCGCGAACCCTGGCCGTAAGTCACACCGGCCAGACCACGCTCGGCCATCTCCTGGTCGAACGGCGTGTCGATCAGCACGATGGCGCCCTTCACTTGCGCCGCGCGCGCCTTGAGTTCCTCAAAGCTTTTGACGATGATGAGGGGCGCCGTCAGGCCGGCGGCCGGCGTGGCGCCCGAACCGCCCAGGGCGGTGAGCACCACGCGCTGCGATACGCCCTGCGGACGGCCCGCATAATCGACGATGTCCGCCGTTTCCACACCGCGCACCCAGTGCGGCACTTTCACGGGCTGCAAGGTGACGGTGGCGCCCAGCTGGCGCATGGTGTCGGCCACCTGCTGCACGGCGGCGGCCGCGCCGGCGGAACCGGACAGGCGCGGGCCGATCAGATCCGTCATGTCGGCCAGACGGGCATACGCCCAGTCGCTGTGCAGCGCCGTGTCGCGCACCTGCGCCAGCGCTTGCGGCGCATTGCCTGGCGCGGCGGCAAAGGCGCCGGCGCTGACGGCGCAGCCGAGGGCAATGGCAATGGCGATGAACAAAGCGGAACGGCGCAGTGGCGCGCCAGTCAGGATGCTATGCATGTAATGTCAATTCCAGTCAACAAGGTCGAAGCGGGTACGCCGTGGCCAGGGGCAAGGCGCGGCTTTCTACGATAGCGTATTTGTTCTGTCATTGCAGCAACTTTTACGGGATCGATTGCCTCTCCCCCCGGAGTCGATTACCATCAAGATCGTGATCGCTACCGGATACCGCCATGCTCAAGGGAACCCTCTGTACCGTCCGGCATTTGCAGGCCGCCGACCTGAATGCCTATATTTCCCTCGTCAACGACCTGCCCTCGCGCGGCGAGTTTTTCTCGATGCAATTCAAGTCGCCCGAGGCCATGCGGCGCGACTTCCTGCAATCGGGCTTTGTCACCGAAGACAGCGAATTGTTCCTCATCGAAGACAAAGCCCAGCACATCATCGGCACGATCACGCACTTCAAGAGCCGCACGCCGGCCTCGCGCGAGATCGGTTACCGCCTGTTCGACCGGCAGCGGGACGGGCGCGGCTATATCAGCGAAGCGACGCGCCTGGTGGTCGATTACCTGTTCAACGCCTATACGTATCATCGGCTGGAGCTGCTGATGGACCCGCTGAACATCGGCTCCGAGCGCATCGCGCAAAAGAACGGCTTTACCGAGGAAGGCTTGATGCGCCAGGCGTTTTTTATCAATGGCGCGATGTGCGATGTCAAAATGTACAGCCTGCTGCGGCCCGAATGGCAGGCGCGCCTGCGCTGACTTGTTACCATCGGGGCAGGAGTGTAAGAAGTTGTATTAGACGTGGAACAAGCTGGTGACAGCAGATATAGTCCAGTCCATGCAGATCATTGTGATCTCGCCGGAATGGAAGGAAATGCCATGTTGAACAAGAAACTCCTGGGTGCGGTAATGGTAGCTGCGGTGGCTGTGTCTTCGGCCGCGGTCGCCGGTGACCGCGACTTCAATACCGTTGCAGGCGCCGTTGTCGGAGCGGCCATTGGCAACAGCACCGGCGGGCGCAATGGCGCGATCGTTGGTGGCGTGCTTGGCGCCGCCGTCGGCAACAGCATCAGCACGAATGACCGCTATTATGACCGTGGCGGCTATCGCGGCGGCTACCGCGAAACCTATTACGCGCCTGCGCCGCAACCGGTGTACTATGCGCCGGCACCGCAGCCCGTGTATTACGCACCGCCACCACGCTATTACGGCCCACCGGCTGTCGTCTACGTGCAACCGGGCCGCGGCTACTACCGCGACCATGACCGCCGCGACTACTATGACCGCGGCCACGGCCACGGTCACGGTCACGGCTGGGGCCATCGCCGCTAAGCAGCACCCTGCACCCGCCCCCTCTACAACCTGCGCCAGCCTGCTGCCGCAGGTTTTTTTGTTAGATAAGCAAGGTATCGCCCCTGCACAATTTCGGCTAAGCTGTATCCTATGATCAACATTGCTGGAAGCATGGACTGCTCAACCGATGCATTTAATCAAAGACGCGCTTGACTTCGGCCCCTGGCTCGATGCCGCCGCCGGCAGCAGCGTGGGCGCCGGCTCCCTGCCACGGCGCGAAAACCAGGACAACTTCCTGCTGATCGATGCCAGCGGCCACGCCGTCTGCCTGTCGCGGCAGGCGCCATTCCACTGCCAGGTGCCAGGCTGGCCGCGCGGCCATGTGCGCGCAGCCGTGCTCGACGGCATGGGCGGCCACGGCCAGGGGCGCGAGGCGGCGGAAGCGGCCGTGCAAGGCTTGCTGGCCATGCCCGCCTGCCTCGACCCGGCCAGCCTGGCAGCCAGGCTCGACGCTCTGCATACGCGCTTGCAGGACGGTTTCGCCAGGAGCGCGCCCGCCCAGGCGCGACCGCCCGGCACCACGCTGACCTTGCTGGAAGTGCCACCCGGCGAAGCGCCGCTGCTGTATCACGTGGGCGATTCGCGCCTGTATGAACTTGCCGATGGCGTGGCCAGCGTCCTCACCGTCGACCACGTGCCGGCCACCGTGTACGCCATGCGCGGCGCGCTCGACGAAACGCACTGGCGCGCCGCCGTGCACGGCGAGCACCATCCGCAAATCTCACAGGCATTTATTTTAGGCAACGCCCTGAGTGACAGCTTGCAGCTCGACAAGCCCCTGCGCGGCCTCGATGCATCCACCTTGCCGCCCTTCCTGGCGCATCTGGGCGACCGCCGCGTGCTGCGCGTGCGCCCCGGCGCCCACTATGTGCTGGCCAGCGACGGCTTCTGGGCCTGTGACGCTCCGCTGGCGCTCACGGCCCGCTGGCCCGCCTTGTGTGCCGGCAAGAGTGCAGCCCAGGCCGTCAGCGCCCTGTTCGACGACTTCCTCTCGCATCCGCCAAAAGGCTTGCATAGCGACAACATTACCATGGTGGCGCTGCGCTTCGAGGCGGCGTTCAGCGCCCCAGGCGGCTAGCTGCCAGATAACCAGCCGTCGCCGAGATGGCCGACAACACGGCGCCCCAGGCCATGTCGATCGCCGTCAGGCCCAGCGGCCAGTCACGCAAGGTGGCATAGTTGCTCAAATCATAGGTGCCATAGGCAAGCAGTCCAAGCAGCGCGCCCAGTGCCGCCGCCGTGCGACCGCGCCGCGCGCGCAAGCCCGGCAAAATGGCAAAGACCAGCAGCCCCGCCACGTACAGCAGATAAAACAGCACGGCCGGCGCCCAGCGCGGGGACTCCGCCAGCAGCGGCCCCAGCGCCGCCGCGTACACAGGCTTCATCAGCACCGCCAGCCACAGGGCGTCGATGGCCAGGAAGACGCACAAGGTGGCGCCATAGGCAATGGCAAGCTGGAGCGGGCGTTGGGCGGGCATGGTCATCTCTCGATTCAAGCGTTAGGGGAACGGCCAGCATAATGCAAAACGCCCCAGGCTCGCATCGCGGGCGTCAAAATGCCCGCCCGGCGCGCCCGCGCATTAACGGGACGCGACCCCATGCAATATCAAAATAACATATCCAGAAAGACATAATATGTGTTTTTGAGCAATAGTTTCCATGACATATATGTCGGGGTGTGAGCAGGGACATGAATTTGGGCAAAAAGTGCGCATTCCGGGGCCGCGAAAGTTGCCAAGCAGGCGCAAAAGCGCGTAAGCTCTCATGTAGAACAGAGGGCGAAATGTCCCCGCTCGATTCGAGTCAGAATGTCATGAAAAAATGCAGCAACCCGGAGCACCCGCACTGTACGTTCTGGGTCTTGCCTGGGGATACAGTCTGTGCGGGCAACCACCCGCAAGCGACGACTGCTCCCAGCAGCTACGACCTGTTGACCGCACTGCGCAGCGCCCGTTCCGAGCCATCGGCAACGGCGCTTTCGCACGCCCCTGCGCATGATTCTGATACCCGTGATGCTGTGATTCGCGATGCGGCCATTCAAACGGTAAGCCGTTCCTCACCGGCTGCGGCCGCCCCGGCATTCACGCCAGCGCCCGTTGCGCCTGCAACGGTGCCGCCCGCCTACCAGCCGGTGCAAGCCCACCTGCACATCAGCGGCTTCGATCCGCGTGCGGCAGGCGGACGACAAACCCTGAAGATGGAATTGCGCGGCATGAGCGCTGCCTGCGCACCGCAGCTGACCTTGCGCCTGCGCTCGGAGCTGATCCCGCGCGGTGCCGTGCAACATGATTTTGTGCGCACCACGCGCGGCGACTGGCGCCCCGTGTTTGTCGAGTTCTCCTCGCGCAACAAGGAACACGGGCAATACCAGATCGAAGTGGAAGTGCGCAGCCATGTCGATGGCGCCGTGGCGCAGAAATGGGTGTGCACCTTCGTCATCCTGGTGCCGCGCCGCGACGCCACGCTGACGGAAATCCACCAGATCTTCCTCAGCACGCACAAGAATGTGCGCGTGATGGCGGACGACGCCTCGATCGCCCGCGTGACGGGCGGCGACGGCTGCAACCTCGACGTGACGGCGCGCAATGCCGGCATCGCCCACGTGGATTTATCTGCGCCGCAAGGCAAGATCGACATGGGTTTTACCACCATCGCCTGGGATGAGGAGTTGATCGAAGTCGACCTGCCCGCCGCCAGCCACTGCCATCCGCACCCGAGCCAGGCCGCCTGCCTCGTCAATGCGGCGCCGGAAGCGGGCGAACAGCGCCAGATCCGCCTGTTCGCGCTGGAAGAATGCATGCTGGGCCGCTTCGAGCTGGTGGACCCGGAAGCCGATGTGCTGCTCAGCCATTTCAGTCCCGATGGCCAGGACAACAATGGCCTGACGCGCCGCCTGTCGGGCCGCCACGCCATCATCCGGCGCAGCGGGCAAGGTTTTGAAATCGAGGATGTATCGCGCTATGGCGTGCTGCTCGACGGCGTGTGGCCCGGCAAGCACAAACCGGTCGCCCTGCGCCTGGGCATGCGCATCGAATTGTCTGCCAGCATCAAAGGCATCGTCGTGCTCAGCGTCACTGCCATCCTGGCGCACGGCGTGATCCTGCACCGCATCGACCACGGCGCCCGCGCCGAATGTTTTTACCTGCTGCTGCCGGACACCCAGCCCACGCCGGCCAGCCATCTGGCCACGCCGCAGGCCAGCTGCCTGCCCGTGCTATTCCACCGCAACGGCGGTTTCTGGCACCTCGATAGCGCCAGCGGCAAGGAAACCGCGCTGGCCCCCGCCACTGCGCTGGATAAACTCAGCGGCTTCGCGCGGCACAACCGCTTCGCCAGCGAACCGTATCCGGAATGCTGGATCATCCGCACCGAAGGCGCGGCGCTGTACGATAGCACCATGCAAACTGCGTAGTAATACTGTTGTAAATCTGCAGTTATCCGCAAGGCACTAGCGGGGTACCAGCACGAGAAAAATCATCGACAAGCCCAGAATAAACACCGCTTCCAGCGTAAACACGATGGCGGGAATCTGCAATTCGCGCGGGATTTTCATGGCGAAACCTCTTCAAAACGTGGGACTACTTTCAGCATAGCGCGCCCTGCGCCAATTACATTATCAGCCGCACAACACACTTGAACACCCGGCATGACTTGCCGAGTCTGCTAGCCAGGCCCTGCCGACACATAATTTAACAAATTATCGTCAGATATTCTGCAAATAGCACCCGTCCACGCCCTTGCATACTGTATATTCATCCAGTTAATATCCCCCTGTATTTCACACAACGCCCGCATGGCGTTTTACATTTCCTATGGCTTCCAACAAAGCGCATCATGCGACCGGTTGGGCTGCCGGCGTGATCGCCGCGGCCCTGGTCGCGCACGCTGGCGCCGGTGGCCCCTACCAAGTGCTGAGCATGCTCGCCTTTGTGATGGGCGCACTGGGCGGCACGGCGCCGGACTGGCTGGAAGTGGCCTGGTGGGCGCGCACGCACCGCCTGTGGATCACGCACCGCACCTGGACGCACTGGGGCCTGGCCTGGATCGCCCTGCTCGTCTACACGTATCTGCAATTGCCGCACCACCTGTGGGCGCCGCCCCTGTTCGGCTTTGCCGCAGGCGGCATCATGCATCTGCTGGCCGACTGGCCCAATCCATTGGGAGTGCCGTGGATTTTCCGCCGCCACTCGCTGCGCTGGTGGAAAAGCGGCCGCCACGACATCATCGTCATCCTCGCCGCCTGGCTGGCCGCCACCGTCGTGGCCGACCACGTGTTTTTCGATGGCATCCACCTGCGCCGCACCGTGCTGGCGTTTGACAGCCTGCTGCACTGGTCCGCTGGCGCACTCCAGACGGCCTGGGCGGATCTGCAACAGTGGCAAGAGCGCTGGCGCCTCGGGGGCTGACGCCAATTGACGCCGGCGGCATGGGAATGTGATAATGAGTATCATTCTCAAACAGCCCAGCCAGCCGGCACCCCGCGTTCCGTCAGCCCAGCTCATCCCTTGCCTGGAGAACGCAGTGAGCACCGTCAGTCCCACCCATGCCATTCCCCTGACCACCCTGTACAGCGAGCACCACGGCTGGCTGTATGGCTGGCTGCGCGGCAAGCTGGGCAACCGCGCCGAGGCGGCCGACCTGGCGCAAGACACGTTTTTACGCCTGCTGGGCAAGCGCGAGGTGACGCCGCTGGCGCCCCTGCGCGAGCCGCGCGGCTACCTGGCAACCATCGCGCGCGGCTTGCTGATCGACCGCTACCGGCGCCAGGCGCTGGAACACGCCTATCTGGAAGCGCTGGCGCAGCAAACGGAGCCGACAACGATCTGCGCCGAAACGCATGCCATCATCATCGAAACCCTGCTCGCAGTCGACCGTCTGCTCGACCGCCTGGGGGCGCGTACGCGGACCATCTTCCTGCTGGCGCAAATCGAAGAGCTCAGCTATGTGGACATCAGCCGGCGCCTCGGTGTCTCCCTGCCCACCGTCAAGAAGCACCTGGTGCGCGCCTACACGGAATGCCTGCTGCTGGCGGCCGGCTGATGTTTGGCGCCACCACCGCCCCTTCCACGCCCATCGCCCGCAAGGTGCTGGCCGCCGCCGCCCGCTGGCATGTGGATCTCCAGTGCGGCAGCGCCGACCCGGCCGCCGTGCAGGCATGGCGCGAAGCCAGCGCCGAGCATGAACGGGCCTGGCAGCTGCTGCAGCGCCTGGACGGCCAGCTTGCCACGCTGCCGGCAGCGCTGGCGATCCCTGCCCTGCAGGCGGCACAGCAGCGCCGGCGCGCCGCCGCCAAAATACTCGCCGCGCTGGTGGCGGCCGGTGGCGGCATCGCGCTGGGCCAGGCGGGCTTGCAATCGGGCCCATGGCAAGCCCTGACGGCGTCCTTGCGCACGGCGCCGGGCCAGCGCCGCCACGTGACCCTGGCCGATGGCGGGCGCATGGAGATGAATACGGATAGCGCCGTGGATATCGACTACAGCGCCGCGCGCCGCCGCATCCGCCTGCACCAGGGCGAAATCATGATCACGACGGCATCCGATGCCCGCCCCTTCCTGGTCGACACCCCGCACGGCGTGATCCGCGCGCTGGGCACGCGCTTCGGCGTGCGCTGCGATACGGACGGCAGCGTCGTCAGCGTCTTCGAACACGCTGTGGAAGTGCGCTGCGCGGCGCGCCCGGACGCCGTGCGGCGCCTGGAAGCGGGCCAGCAGCTGCATTTCTCCGCCACGGGCCTGGCAGCCGTGCTGGCCATGCCCGCGCACCAGGACAGCTGGCTGCGTGGCATGCTGGTGGCCGCCGACTGGCCCCTGCAGCAGCTGGTAGCGGAGCTGGCGCGCTACCGGCGCGGGCGCCTCGTCTGCGACACCAGGGTGGCCCGGCGCCCCGTCACGGGCACCTACCGCCTCGACGATATCGACGCCGTGCTGGAAAGCCTGTGCGCCTCGCACGGGCTGCAAGTGACGTACTTCACGCGCTACTGGGCCACGGTCTCGGCCCGGCCGGCATAATTATTTTCAGTTTTTTTGCGCCAGAGGTTGGTGTTTCGCTGCGCTGCTTCGGCTTCATGGATAAGTAGCCGATTCATCCTCCATTGACCATACCCTGAACAGAAAGACCGAGCATGCAGCTGACCACCCCCGTCCTCCATCCCGCCGCGCGCGCCATCCACCTGGCCATCCTCGCCATGGCGTGCGCCGCCCCCGCCGCCTTCCTCGCCGCGCCCGCGCTGGCGCAAGGCCAGGCCGCTGCCGCGTCGCAAAGCTACGCCATCAGCGCCGGCCCGCTGGCCACCGCCCTCAACGATTTTGCCGTGGCCGCCGGCGTCAGCCTGTCGACCGATCCCGCGCAGACGCGCGGCCTGCGCTCGCCCGGCGTACGCGGCAGCTTCAACGTGACCCAGGGCTTTGCCCAGGTGCTGGCCGGCAGCGGCCTGGAAGCGCTGCAGTTGCCGAACGGCGCCTACGTGCTGCGCCAGGCGGCGCCCTCCTCCGCCTCGGCGGCTGGAGTGGAAAAGACCATGGCGCCCGTGACGGTCAGCGCCAGCATGGAGCGCGATCCCACCAGCGAACACAGCAACTCGTATGCGGCGCGCGCCGTCACCATCGGCAAGGGCGTGCAAACCCTGCGCGAAATTCCGCTATCCGTCAGCGTCGTCACGCGCCAGAAAATGGACGACCAGAACCTCAACACCATCGATGCCGTGCTGGCCAATACCACCGGCATCACCATGTACGACAGCCCCATGGGCGGACGCTATGTGTATTCGCGCGGCTTCATGGTCGAGACGTACCAGTTCGATGGCGTCAACCGCGCCATGTACTACCCGCAGGCAAACAGCTTTACCAGCAATACGGCCATGCTGGACCGCGTGGAAATCGTGCGCGGCGCCACGGGCCTGCTGCAGGGCACGGGATCGCCGGGTGCGGCCATCAACATGGTGCGCAAACGCCCGCTGGCGGAAAAGCAGGTACAGCTGGCGCTCGGCGCGGGCCGCTGGAACGACGTGCGCGGCGAAGTCGACGTCACCTGCCCCTTGAACGACTCGGGCAGCATCCGCGGCCGCGCCGTGGCCTCCATGGAGCAGCGCGATTATTTCTATGACGTGGCCGACAGCCGCACCGACGTGCTGTACGGCGTGCTGGAATTCGACCTGGCGCCAGGCAGCAAGCTGACAACGGGCGCCAGCCATGAAAAACTGAAGTCAACGCCATTTTTCTCGGGCATGCCCCGCTACCGCGATGGCAGCGACCCGAAACTGCCCCGCGAGACCTTCCTCGGCGCCGACTGGAACCGCTGGAACAGCAAGCAAACGGCCGTCTTCGCCGAATTCGAACACCGCTTCGACGCCGACTGGTCGCTGAAAGCCAGCGCCAACTACACGCGCGAGCGGCATGACGTGAAATACATGTTCAGCCAGGGTGCACTCGATCCCGCCACCCTGGCCGGCATGATGATGTACGGCGGCGTGTTCGACTACGGCAGCACCAACAAGGGCATCGACCTGTCGCTCGATGGCAAATTCAACGCCTTCGGCCGCCGCCACGGTTTCAGCGCCGGTGTCAACACGAACCGCCTGGAAAGCGATAGCGATTTCAGCCTGGCCCTGCTGCAGAAGCCGAACAAGCCGCTGCAACCGAACCACGGCGTGGCCGAACCGAGCGACGCCTGGTTCCGTGAAAACAGCTATCGGGGCGATCCCAGTGTGACGAAGATGACGCAGACGGGTGCGTATGGCGTGGCGCGCTTCAGCGTCAGCGATCCGCTCACCGTGGTGGCCGGCGCGCGCGTGTCAAACTACAAATGGAGCAGCGTGTACCGCGACACGGGCGAGGTGTATATCGATCCGTACCGCGAAAACGGCGTCGTCACGCCATATGGCGGTGTGATTTACGCATTCGACCAGCGCTGGTCCGGCTACGCCAGCGTCTCCGACATCTTCCAGCCGCAGAACCAGCGCACGGCCGAAGGCGCCCTGCTCGACCCGCTCAAGGGGCGCAACCTGGAAGTGGGCGTGAAAGGTGAACTATTCGATGGCAAGGTGAATGCCTCGCTGGCGCTGTTCCGCATCGAGCAGCGCAACCGCGCGGAGCTCGACCTGGTCAACACCTGTACCAGCGGCACGGAGTGCTATTTCTCGGCGGGCAAGGTGCGCAGCGAAGGCGTCGACGCGGAAATCAGCGGCGAAGTGGCGCCGGGCTGGCAGCTGTTCGCCGGCTACACCCTGAACAATTTTAAATATCTGGAGCAGACCTCGAATGCCGGCGTGATGTTCGCCAGCACCTACTCGCCGCGTCACATGCTGCGCGCGTGGAGCGACTACCGCCTGCCCGGCGCCTTGCAGAAGTGGAGCGTGGGCGGCGGCGTGAACTTCCAGACGGAAAGCTCGCGCGTGACGCGCGACGTGACCGTGGCGCAAGGCGCGTATGCACTGTGGAGCGCGCGCGCCGCCTGGCAGATCGACCGCAACTGGACGGCGGCACTGTCCGTGACGAACCTGCTCGACAAGCGCTACTACCAGACGGTGGGCGCGCCGGCGTGGGGCAATTTCTATGGCGAGCCGCGCAAGGCCGCATTGACCCTGCGCGCGCGCTTCTAAACCAAGCGCCTAGGTTGCCGGGCGCAGCGGCGCCTTCGGCAACGGGATGAATTCCGTCTCGCCCGGCACTTGTCCCATGCGCTGGGCGCTCCAGTCGTCAGCCGCCTGCGACAAACGCTGCTTGCTCGACGAGACGAAATTCCAGAACAGGAAGCGGTGGCCGTCCAGCGGCTCGCCGCCGATCACCACGAACTGCACCGGGCCGCTGCCTGCCGTCACCACGGGCACGGCGCCCGCATCGAGCAAGGCCATGGTATGCGGCAGCAGCGCCACGCCATCGAGCAGCACGTCTCCGCTGATCGGATACACCGCCGCTTCCGGCGGCAAGTCCTCCAGGCGCAGCTCGCGCCCCGCCTGCAGCGCCACGTCCAGGTACAAGGTCTGCATGTAGGTGCGCACGGGCGAGGTCTGGCCAAACGCCGCGCCGATCAAGACCTTGACGACGGCGCCATCGAGCGCCACGACGGGAATCTCGGCCTGCGGCGTATGCGTGAAACTCGGTTCATCTTCCTCGTGCGCCTTGGGCAGCGCGGCCCACAGCTGCAAGCCGTGCGTACGGTGCGGCTGGCCCGCCAGGTCGTGCGGCGTGCGCTCGGAATGCACGATGCCGCGCCCGGCCGTCATCCAGTTGATGGCACCCGGCTCGATGCGCTGGTACGAGCCGATGCTGTCGCGGTGGTCGATCGCACCTTCGAACAGATAGGTCACGGTGGCCAGGCCGATATGCGGATGGGGACGCACGTCGTGGTTGGCATCGGGCGCCACGTCGATGGGGCCGAAATGGTCAAAGAAAATGAAGGGGCCGACGGCCTGTTTGACGGCGGACGGCAGCAAACGCCGCACGACGAAGCCGCCGCCCAGGTCCTTTTCGTGGCTTTTCAGGATGGCCGCGCTCATGCCAGCACCGTCGTCACTTCGGTGGTCACGGCCGTCATCAGTTTATGCAGCGGGCATTTGCCGGCCGCGGCCAGCAATTCCTGGCGCTGCGCGTCGCTCAAATCACCGCTCAGGTGCAGGGTCGCGGCCAGGCGGTACACGCCCTTGCGCTCTTCGCTGGCATCGCGCTCGGTCGACACTTCCACATGCTCCAGGGGGATGCCCTTATGCTTGGCGTACCAGACCACCGTGAGCGCCTTGCAAGCCGACAGGGCCGCGTCATACAAGTCGTGCGGCGAAGGACCGGCATCGCCGCCGCCTTCAGCCACCGAGGCGTCGGCGGAAATGATGTGATCGCGCACGTGCACGATGTGGCGCATGGGTTGCGACTGATCGCGGATGGCTTTGATGGTCATGGCGTTCCTTGGTGCGTTTGGAAAGCCACAATTTACACCGTTTGTCCGCTTTGCGCAGCCCGCTCCCCGGGCGCCAGGCTATTTGATACGAAACACGGCGTCCACCGTCTGCCCCATCTTCATGACGGTGACCATCAGCATGTCGTCGGGATTTTGCCGCTGGCGGCTGTTCGCGCGCTGGAAACGGTCGGACGGCACCAGGCCCACCGCATTACCCAGGTTTTTCAGCTGGTCCGAGGAGATGCCGGCCACGGCGCCCACGCGCTTGCCGAAGCCGCGCGCCATGGCGTCGGCCTTGCGCTGTGCATCCTTGACGGCTTCGCCCATCAATTCCTCTTCCAGGCGGATGCGTTCGGTGGCGCCGAAGGTGACGGCAAACGCATCGAGGTTGGGCATGGCCAGCAGCGGACGCATGACGGCGGGCCATTTCGACAAATCGGCCACATTGATATGCACGCTCGCCTTGATCAGGTACTGCGGGTTGGCCGGGTCCTGTTCCGCGCCCTTGCGGATTTCCTTGCGCACGTCGCGCACCTCGATGCCGGCAGCCGCCTCGGGCAAGCCCTGCTCCACCAGCAGCGCCTTGACTTCCGTAATACGCGTCTGCACGAGGAGCGTGGCCGCTTCGGGCGAGGGGTCGAAGACGCTGACGTCGAAATCGATCTCGCCCAGGTCGGGCAAGACAAAGCTGAACGCCGTCCCCGTCGCATGGATGAAGGGATAGGAGGGCAAGCCGCTGGCCAGGGCGGAGACGGGCAGGCAGGCGAACACGATGGACAGCAGGCGGCGTTTGAACACGGACACTCCGGCACGGTTAGGATGCATGAAGTATCCGCCAAGGTGACAGATTTAACAATAAATTAATCGAGCGTGCGCGCCACCCTGAAACCGACGATGTCGTTCGACAGCACGGTGGAAAAACCGTTGCGCAGGGCCGAGCGCAGATAGCGCGGGTGATACAGCCAGGAGCCGCCGCGCAGGATGCGCCGGCTGCTGTCGCTGCCCTCTTCCCACGCGCTGCCATCGGTAGGCGCGCCTGCGTAATTGTCGTGCACCACGTCCTGCACCCATTCCCACACATTGCCATGCATGTCGAACAGGCCCCAGGAATTCGGCGCGAAGCTGCCCAGCGGCGTGGTGCCGCCCCGGTACACGCCGCGCGGGCCGCCGTTGTAGACATACAGGCCGTCGTAGTTGGCTTGCTCGGTGCTGATCGTGTCGCCCACGTTGAAGGCCGTGCGCGTGCCGGCGCGGCAGGCGTATTCCCATTCCGCTTCGCTGGGCAGGCGATACTGCCGCCCGGTGCGCTCGCTGAGCCAGGCCAGGTACAGCTGTGCGTCATTCCAGCTCACGCCCACCACCGGGTGCTGCTCGTTCTGCACGAAGCCGGGATTGTCCCAGTCCGTCTCGGAACCGCCCGCCCAGCCGGTCGCCTTGACGAAAGCGCGCCATTCGCCCACGCTGACGGGGTGGCGCGCCAGCGCGAACGGGCGCTCGATGCCGACCCAGTGCTGCGGCGTTTCGCGTTCCAGCCATGCCTGCAGCGAGCCGGCCTGGATGGCAGCCTTGTGCTCCGCCTCGTGCGCGCCCATCTGGAAGCGGCCGCTGGGAATGAGCACCAGTTCCGGACCCTGCCCCGCGCCATCGAGGAAATCGTCGCGTAAGATGCCTTCGGCATTGGCCACCGGTTGCACATGTTGGGGTTCCGATTCCGCTTCGGGCGCCGGCGCGGATGCCGGCGCAGGAACCGACGCGGCGGCGGCGCGGCTGGCCTCGGCGCGACGCGCGCGTTCCTGCTCGGCGCGATAGGCCGCCTCCGCCTTGGCGACGATGGCCTTGCGCTGCAATTCCTGATGCTCCTGCAAGGCCGTGGCGGCATCGGCTTCGCGGCGCGCGCGCAACTGGCCGCGCAGCGCTTCCTTGCGCAGCTTGCGCGCCTCTTCCGCTTCGAAATGGCGCTGCGCCTCCTGTTCGCGGCGCAGTTTGTCCTGCCGCTGCTTTTCCAGTGCGGCGGCATGGATTTCGGCCTTGCGCCGCTGGTCCAGTTCTTCCTGGCGTATCCGGGCCCGCTTGATCTCTTCTTCGCGCGCCTGTTCGGCGGCCAGCGCCGCCTGCTTTTGCTGCTGCGCCGTGCGCGCCTGCTGCTGGCGCGCCTGTTCCGCCAGTTCTTCGGGCGACGGCCCGGCAGCACGCTCCATATTTTCCAGCAGGGCTTGCACCGATAGGGGCCGCAATTCCGCCGTCAGCGAAAAACCGTTCTGCAGCACTTGCCACTGTGCCGCATTGAGCGCCTGCGGTGGCGAGGGCAGATGGCTGGCGCTGCGCGCATCGTCGAAAGGCATGCGCCCTTCGAGCATCTGGTAAATCATCACCGCCACCGCATACACGTCCAGGCGCGGGCTGGGCTGGCGCTGGTTGGCGCCGGCCTCGGGCGCCCGGTAGCCGTGCGTGCCCGCGTTCGGCATGTCCAGCGCCAGGCTGCTGTCCGCATTGCGCACGCGCGTAGCGATGCCGTAATCGAGCAATTTGATATCGCCTTTCGCCGTCAGGAAGACATTGCCCGGCTTGATGTCGCGGTGCACCAGCTTGTGCTTTTCCCATGCATACGACAGGGCCTCGGCCACCGGCTGCAGCAATTGCTGCACCCTGGAGAGCGGCAGCGCGCCCTGGCGTCCCAGGTAGTGCTCGAGGTCTTCGCCATCGAGGCATTCCATGATGATGAAATAGCTGGCCGTGGCAGGATCCTGCGCCCACTCGTAGACGCGCACGATGTTTTCATGCGCCAGTTTTCTCGCCTGGGTCGCTTCCTCGATCAGCAGCTTGGCGTGCGTGGCGCTTTGCGTCAGCTGCGGCGGCAAGATCTTCAGCGCCACCATTTCGCTGCTGCCCAGCTCCGCGTGCGTGGCCAGGTCGGTGGCTTGCCACACCTGCCCCATGCCGCCCGTGCCGATCAGCCGTTCGAGCCGGTAGCGGCGGTTTTGCGGGCCGATTTCCTGGCCCGTCATGAAGCCCAGCTCCGTGCCCTGGCGCACCGGCAGCGGCACGGCCACAGGTGCAGCGCCGGGCGGCGCGTACTCGGCGTCGAGGATGGCGTTTTTGCGGCGTTCAAATTCCTGCTCGCTGAGCAGCCCGTCGTCATGGAGGGCGCGCAGTTCCCGCAGTTTGTCTCGTGCTTTTTGCATCATCTGGGGTGAAACGCTTCCATCAAGGCTGCACGGCGACGCCACAGGCGGCGCAGAATTTATCTTCCGGATGGCCCGCGCGCTGCGCATGGCCGTTCTTGCAGCGGGCCGGCGCGGCAGAGGCAGCGCCTGGCTGCAGCGCCTGCGCCACGGCCACGCCCAGCTGCGCCTGCGCCGACAAGCCGTGCGCGTGCGCCGCGTTCTGCAAGTTGATCAGGTCGAGCTGCTGGCGCCGTTCGCGTTCAGCCTGGCCTTCCAGGTAGCTGCGCTCCTGCGCCACGCTGTCCTGCGCCATGCGCATGGCGTCCAGCGGCGCGACGCTGTTTTCGGCCGCCGCCAGCGCCGCCAGCGCGTGAATCTGCTCGGCGCTCATGCCCGCCTGCAGCTGCGTTTTCAGCACTTGCGCCAGCGCGGCCGCGTTCTGCCCGGCGGCCATGGCCAGCTTGCCCGTGTCGCTCAAGCTGCCGATTTTCTCGATGCGGTCGATGTCGATGCGCGCCAGTTCGGCCGCATGCGCCTGCTGCGCCAGCAGGGCTTCGTATTCGCCCTTCCAGCGCGCGTAATCGCTTTCGCGCTGCTGCGCCATGGCCAGCAAGTCGCGCTGCCATTGCGCTTCCTGTTCCAGCTGGCGCAGCTGCTGGCGCTGTTCCTCGATGGCCAGCGCGTCGAGCTGCGCCAGCTGCGTTTGCTGCTGCAGCTGGCGCGCGTGCACGCCGTCGGCCTCGATGGTGCGCAACAGCTTTTCCTGCTGCGCGATGGCGTCTTCGCGCGCGCCGCCGCGCCGCAGCGCCGCGACTTTTTCCGCGATCTCCGCCGCCTGCACCTGCGCCGCTTCATCCTTGTGCGCCTCGGCGCGCAGCAATTCGCGCTGGCGCGCCAGCTGCATCTGATCTTCCCACTCCTGCACCCGCTCCGCTTCGCGCTTGCGCGCCGCATTCGCCAGCATCAGGCCCTGCCAGGCGGCCTGGTGCTGCTCCGCCTCCAGCTGCGCCTCGCGCTGGGCCGCATCCGCCTCCGCCTGGCGCAGGCGCGCCAGCTGGGTGCGGCGGCCCGTCTCGTCGTCGATCAGCAGCGCGCTTTCCACTTGCTGCGCGATCGACTGCAAGTGCACCTGGTGGGTAAAGCGCTGCTGCGCCATCTGGATCTGCTCGCGCCCATGCAGTTGCGACAGTTCCAGCTCGCTGCGCATCTTGATGGCGGCCAGCGCGCGCACGTGCTCCCAGTTGGCCGTTTCATCGGCGCGCTGTGCGCCCTTCTGCGCCAGTTCCTGTTCCAGCTCGCCCAGCGCCAGCGCGGCGCCGTGGTCGAGCGCCTGGCGCCGCGATTTCGCTTCCAGGATGCGGCCATACAGGTCGATCTGGCGCCCGCGCAGCGCCTGCAGGCGCTCCGCTTCCTGGTGGCCCAGCTCCGCTTTTTCCAGCGTCGCATCCTGCCGCAGTTCGGCGCGCCGGTGCGCATGGCGCGCCGCCAGTTCTTCGCGGCGGATGCGCTGCCACTCTTCCTCGTCATACAGCTGGTCGAGCTGCTTCATGCGTTCCAGGCTGTGCTGTTCCAGTTCCTGCGCCGGCAAGCCGCCCAGCCACAGGGTGCCGATGGCGGCGTCGGCGTTGCCGTCGCGCTTGTCATGGCGTAGCGCCAGCGTCTCCACGCGCGCCACGGCCAGGCCGGATGGCGCCAGGCGCTGCGTCAGCGCCGATTGCAGGCGTTCGTTCAATTCGGGCCGCAGATCCGCATTCGCGTCCATCTCGCGCAGCGCGCGGCTGCCGATGAATTCCAGCGCAATCTGGCGCACGGACGGCAGCAGCAAGGCGTGCAGGTGGGCGCGTGTGACGGCACCCGGCGCGCGCATGAACTGGCGCGCGAACGCATCGGGCTGGCCCAGCGCGATATCGATACGCAAGGACGCGGCGACGTTGAGCAGTTCCGTGCTGGCCAGGCCGGGCAGGTCGAATTCGAGATGCACGGCGTCGGCGCGCGCGATCAGCACTTCGGCCGGACGGGCCGGCAGCAGCGCGGGCAGGCGCGCAAAGAAGGCGGCGCTGTCATAGTCGCCAGCCGGTATCAAGGTGAAAGCGTCCGATTGCACGATCCAGGCGCGTGACTCGGCCGGCACCTGCAGGCGGCGCGCCGCGCTGCCGAACAGCGAGGACAGCTCGCGCACGCCGAAGAACAGGGCCAGTTGCCCATCAGCAAGATGCCATTGGTTGGCATGCAGCACCGCGTCGCTGTCGGGGGCGCCCAGCGACAGGCCGCATTGCGCGCAATAGCCGGCGGCAGCGCCGTTCTTGTGCTCGCAGCGCGGGCAGCGGGCGCCGCCAAAACCAAACAATTGGAACATATGTGACTCCTGATGAGAATGATTGTGTGCGCAAGTGTGCGCAACACCGCTGCCATGCCGATTCTAGCAGGACAGCTGGCGCGGCACCTGCCGCGCGCCGCGCGTGCACAACACAGCTCACAACAGGCGCACAACACTGTGCAGTGTTAAATAATGCCATGCGGCAAGTGCATTCATATGCACGGATACAGGGCGAATTAGGCCTCAATTCAAGCGGTCGCCCGCCAGCCCCGTGCACAGGCATTTCAGCGCCGTTTTTTTGCAGGCCATCCCGCCAAAACCACGGCTGGTCGCATCTGCATGGCGCGCTGGGGCGCGCTTGGCTACAGTGCATGCATACCCACCCGCCACCCGAAAGGAACCATCATGAAAACCTTGAAAAACATGGAAGCCATCTTCACCGTCGCCGTCGCCATCGCTTGCGGCGCCAGCTACGTCAGCTTCATGCAGCCATCGGCAACCAGGACCGCCGCTGTGGCGCAAGCGAGCACCATCCCCGTCGTGGTGGTCAGCGCCAAGCGCCTGACGGAACAGGAAAAGAAAATCTCGCTGATCGAGGAACGCCAAGCCTTGCTGGGCAACGCCACCGCCAGCACCCTGTGAGCCATCCATGCTGACCGTATGCCGCCTGGCGCAGCGTAAATAGCCACGCGCCAGGCCGCCATTTGTATCGGCCACGGATACACGGACACACAGCATTGTGTCAATTGTAATAAGTTGAATCAAAGGCGAAAAAACGCCAGCAAGCGCCTATAGTCCATTTCACGCAATCACCGAAATGGAGCACACCATGAAACCCATCGCACTCTACGCAGCAGCCATGCTTGCCATCAGCACCGCAGCCTTTTTGCCGGCGCAGGCGATGGCACAGAATCAACTCGGCGTGAGCATTGTCGTCGGCAACGCCCCGCCTCCACCACGCTTTGAAAGCGCCCCCGCGCCGCGCGCCGGCTATGTCTGGGCACCGGGCTACTGGAACTGGGATGGCCAGCGCCATGTCTGGACCGGCGGCGAATGGCTGCGCGAACGCGGCGGCAACCAGTACCGCCGCGCCGCCTGGATACAAGAGAACAACCGCTGGCGCCTGGATCGTGGCGGCTGGGTCGCCGCGCAAGTTCAGCCCGTACGCTATGACGACATCCGCATCGCCCCGCCGCCACCGCGCCGCGAAGCCATCCCGCGCGCTCGCCACGGCTACACCTGGGCGCCCGGCCACTGGGAATGGCGCAGCCAGCGCTACGCCTGGACGCCCGGCGTGTGGATCGCCGAACGCCCCGGCTATGCATATGCGCCACCCGCCTGGAACCAGCGCGATGGCCGCTGGCAGATGGAGCAAGGCCGCTGGTCGCCACGCGGACCGAACGGCGACCGCGACCGCGACGGTATCCCCAACCGCCATGACCGCGACAATGGCAACCGCCACGACCGCGACGGCGATGGCGTACCGAACCGCGACGACCGGCGTCCGGACAATCCGAACCGCAGCTAACACGCGGTTGTAGTCCCCGCCAAGGCCACCCATCGCGGTGGCCTTGTCATTTTCCCGACACATCCGTGTATTAAAATCGCGCGACGATCAATCACACTGCGCGAGAAAGATTCACGATGGCGATGGAAACTGCCGGTTTTACCTACGGCTCGGACACCTCGGGCCTGGTCTGGGGCTTCCTGTTTGGCCGCGAGGCGCAGCCGCTGGCGCTCGACTCGACGGCCGCACTGGCCTGGCTGGCCGATGGCGCAGCCAGGCCGGCACAGGAATTTGTCTGGCTGCATTTCAATTTATCGCATGCGGCCAGCGAAAAATGGCTGATGACGCATACGCAGCTGGCCGACGAATTCTATGAAACGCTGCACCAGGGTTCCCGCTCGACGCGTATCGAACAGGCGGAAAACACCCTGATCGCCGTGGTCAACGATGTGGTGCACAATTTCTCGTTCGAAGCGTCCGACATTTCCACCATGTGGGCCAGCGTGGCGCAAGACCTCGTCATCACGGCGCGCCGCGCGCCGCTGCAGTCGATCGAGCGCTTGCGCCAGGCCGTCATCAAGAACCATGAGCCGATCCGCTCGTCGGTGGAACTGCTGATCCATCTGCTGCGCGATCAGGCTGACGTGCTGGTCAACATCGTGCGCGATGCCGTGGCGCGGGTTGACGATATCGAAGACCACTTGCTGGCCGGGCGCCTGGTGCCCAAGCGCGAAGACCTGGGCGCCATGCGGCGCGTGCTGGTACGGCTGCAGCGCCTGCTGGCGCCGGAACCGGCAGCCCTGTTCCGCCTGCTGCAACGCCCGCCGGCGTGGGTGTCGGAGCTGGACAGCCTGGAACTGCGCCAGTCGACGGAAGAATTTTCCGTGGTGCTCAGCGATATGTCGTCCTTGCAGGAACGCATCAAGCTCCTGCAGGAAGAGATTGCCGCCAGGGTCAACGAGGAAAACAGCCGCAGCCTGTTCGTGCTGACCATCGTCACCGTACTGGCCTTGCCGATCAATATCATCGCAGGCATGCTGGGCATGAATGTGGGGGGAATTCCGCTGGCCCAGCACCCGCAGGGCTTCTGGATCATCGTTGCCATCATCGTCACGTTTACCGTCGTGGCGGGATGGCTGGTGGTGCGCGTGCAGAGAAACAGTTAAATCCGGTCCCGGCACGGCCTGGCAGGCGAACGGCAGGCGCCGTCCGCCATCAGCGCTTAACGGTGGTATTCGCCAGCCCGTTCAGGCTGATACACGATTTCCTCGATCTTCACCTTCACCACGCCACCAGGCATGGGCCAGGCGATGCTGTCGCCGACAGACAAGCCCAGCAGCGCGCTGCCGACAGGCGCCAGCACGGAAATACGGTCGGCCTGGCCGTCCACATCCTTTGGATACACGAGCGTCAGGCAGAATTCTTCCTTGTTTTCCACCGTGAAGCGCACGGTGGAATTCATCGTTACGACGGTGGGCGGTATTTCTTGCGGCTCGAGCACCTCGGCACGGCCCAGCTCATCGAGCAAGGCGGCCTTGTCCGGCGACAGGTTATTTCCCAAGGCATACAACAACGCTTCCAGTCGTTCCAGGTCTTGTGATGACAAAATAATTTTTGGTTTTTTTTCCAAGATATCCTCACTATTGATCATTAGGGCGACGTCCGGTTTTGCTGGCGGCAGTTTACTTGGCCGCAGCAGACAAAATAAACAGCATCAGAACGTCCATCATCAGCGGATTATGGACGAACTCGCGGAGCAAGGCCATAGCGTTCTCGCATTCTTCATTAAAATTTATTAAAATCAATGACTTGCACTGGCCGATACAGACAAAAAGTTAATCCCTGCCGCGACGGCTGCAGGCATTCAAGTTACTCTGCATGCCATTTTGTTTACCTGCAGCATGTTTTTAGGAAAAAAAACCCGCCGGTAAAAAAAGGATTAAAATTCAGATTACATTATTATTAGAAAGACACGCCCCGCCTTTTCCGCCTGACTTGTCGCCTTGCATGCGGCTACCGGCCTGCGGCATGGCTACTAAATTGCCGCGTGCCCTGTACTTTCACGCCGCAAAATGACAATATGTCGGCCTTAACAACGCGTTGAGAGTTCCGGCTCACTTCGGTTTTCATCAGACTGGAACGTAAAGTATGGCAGGGCGAGGCGGGATCACACGGGGCGGCAGCAAGCGGGGCCGGCAGGAGAATGCATCATGATGGTGCCATTGATGCTGCCCTCGGTGCAGTTGCGCGGTGACCGGATAGCCAGGCTGAACTTGCTGGCCGCAGCGGCCATGCTGGCCACGGCCAGCCTGCTGCTGATCCTCTTCCAGTTGTTTTCCCTCCAGGCATCGCTCCAGCGCGAGCTGCGCATCCAGGCCGACATGCTGGCGCCAGCCGCTGCCCAGGCCATGCGCCAGGATGATCGCCTTGCGGCGCAACAGGTGCTCGCTCCCCTCGCCGCCGCGCCGCATGTCCGGCAAGCACTGCTCTACAGTCCGTATGGCACGCCATTCGCCCGCTACGCGCGCAGCGCCAGCGATGCCGCGCCCGCGGCGCCGCGCAGCGGCCTGCAGATCGATTACCTGGACGGCAGCGCCGCCCTCCTGCAAAACCTGCCCGGTGGCGGCGCACTGTATCTGCGCGCCAGCCTGGCGCCGCTATTCGGCAGCCTGGCGCAATTTGCCGCCTTCACCCTGCTGGTCTGCCTGTGTGCATTCGGCCTGACGGTCCTGATGGTGCGCCGCACGCGCACCGCCGCCCAGCATGCGGAAAGCCATTTGCACTACCTGGCCCACGTCGACCCTGTCACGCAACTGCCGAACCGCCATGAATTCAACGGCGCCCTGGCCTACGCGCTGGCGCGCGCCGACCGCCAGGACAGCAGCGTGGGACTGCTGCTGCTGGACCTGGACAACTTCAAGGTGGTCAACGATACGCTAGGCCACCACTGCGGCGACCAGCTGCTCAAACTCGTCGCCGAGCGCCTGGTGGCGATCCTGCGCGGCACCGACATCATCTGCCGCATCGGCGGCGACGAATTCGTCGTCATCGTCGAACCGGCCGACGACGCTTCGGAAATGGCCAGCGTGGCGCGCAAGATCCTTGCCGTGCTGGCCGCGCCGTTCGCGCTGGAAGGCCACCAGCTGTATGTCAGCGCCAGCATCGGCGTGAGCCTGTATCCGTTCGATGCGCAGGACGTGGCCACCCTGACGCGCAATGCCGACACGGCCATGTACCACGCCAAGCACCAGGGCAAGAACCGCTATGCCGTGTTCAAGGCCGAAATGGAATTGCGTGCCCAGCGCCGCCTGCGCATGGAGGCGAACCTGCGCCGCGCCCTGCAAAACGAGGAACTGTATCTGCACTACCAGCCGCAGATCGACTTGCGCAGCGGGCGCATCGTCGGCGTCGAAGCGCTGGTACGCTGGAACTGCCGCGAGATGGGCCAGCTCAGCCCCAGCGAATTCATCCCCGTGGCCGAGGAAAGCGGCATCATCGTCGAGCTGGGACGCTGGGTGCTGCAAAGCGCCTGCCGCCAGGCGGCCAGCTGGTGCAAGGCCGGCCTGCTCGATTCGCTCGAACACGTGGCCGTCAACCTGTCGGCCTGCCAGGCGCGCGACCCGGGCCTGATGGACGATATCCGCGCCATCCTGCACGAGACGCAGCTGCCGCATGGCTTGCTGGAGCTGGAAATCACGGAAGGGGTCTTGATGGACAATATCCACGCCAACGTGGAACTGATGCGGCGCCTGCAGGACACGGGCATCCACCTGTCGATCGACGATTTCGGCACCGGCTATTCCTCCATGTCGTACCTGAAGCGCCTGCCGATCGATCAATTGAAAATCGACCGCAGCTTCGTGCACGACCTGCCCGGCGAAGGCGAAGCCATCGTCACGGCCATCATCGCCATGGCGCACAGCCTGCATCTGAAAGTGGTGGCCGAAGGCGTGGAAACGCTGCAGCAGGTGGAGTTTTTGAGAAAAGCCGGCTGCGACAACGTGCAGGGCTTTTTCTTCGCGCGCCCGATGACGGCGGCGCAGCTGACGGCATTGCTGCTGGAGCGGCGCGACTGGAGTACGCGCACCGTCATGCCGGCTTGAATTGCACCAACGATGGTGTCGGATTACGCGGCGTGCCGCCGCTAATCCGACCTACACCATGGACAGACAGGTCGGCGTAGGTCGGATTAGCGGGGCCGCCGAGGCGCGCAGCGCGTAATCCGACATCACCAGCGCTACATCAAGCCAGCTTGGCCGAATGTTCGCGCGTCGCGTGGAAGGTCAGCTTCGGCCAGCGCTCTTCCGTCAAACGCAGGTTCACGCCCGACGTGGCCAGATAAGCCATGTTGCCGGCCGCATCGTAGGCCACATTGTGGCCCAGCGCGTTTTCGAAGTCCTGCAGGATGCGCTTGTCGTCGCAGCTGACCCAGCGCGCGCTGCTGATGCTGGTGCCCTCGAACACGGCGTCGACGCCATATTCATTGAGCAAGCGGCTCGCCACCACTTCGAACTGCAGCACGCCGACGGCGCCCAGTACCAGTTCGCCGCCCTGCACCGGTTTGAAGACCTGCACCGCGCCCTCTTCGCCCAGCTGCTGCAAGCCCTTGTGCAACTGCTTGATTTTCAAGGGATTACGGATGCGCACGGAGCGGAAGAAGTCTGGCGCAAAGTACGGAATGCCGGTAAAGGTCAGCATCTCGCCTTCGGAAAAACTGTCGCCGATCTGCATGTTGCCGTGGTTCGGCAAGCCGATGATGTCGCCCGCGTACGCTTCTTCCACCTGTTCGCGCGAGGAAGCCATGAAGGTCACCACGTTCGACACCTTGATCTCGCGCCCCAGGCGCAAGTGCTTGACCTTCATGCCGCGCTCGAAACGTCCCGAGCACACGCGCAAAAAGGCAATGCGGTCGCGGTGCGCCGGATCCATGTTCGCCTGGATCTTGAAGACGAAGCCCGTAAACGGCTGCTCGGACGGCGCCACCGACCGTACGGTCGCGTCGCGCTCGCGCGGTGCCGGCGCCCAGTCGACCAGTGCCGAGAGAATCTCGCGCACGCCGAAGTTGTTGATCGCCGAACCGAAGAACACGGGCGTCTGCACGCCGGAGAGGAATTCTTCCAGGTTGAACGGGTTCGACGCGCCGTGCACCAGCTCCACTTCCATGCGCAACTGGTCCATCTCCAGCGGGAACATCTCCTGCAGGCGCGGGTTGTCGATACCCTTGATGATTTCGAAGGCGCCGTCGGCTTTTTCTTCGCCGGCCTTGAACAGCATGATCTCGTCGTTCAGCAGGTGATACACGCCGCGGAAGTTCTTGCCCATGCCGATCGGCCAGGTGACGGGCGCGCACTGGATCTTCAGCACCGATTCAAGTTCGTCGAGCAGGTCCAGCGGATCGCGCGTCTCGCGGTCCATCTTGTTCATGAAGGTGACGATGGGCGTATTGCGCATGCGGCAGACAGCCAGCAGCTTGATCGTCTGCGCTTCCACGCCCTTGGCCGCATCGATGACCATCAGCGCCGAGTCGACTGCCGTCAGCACGCGGTAGGTATCTTCCGAGAAGTCCTGGTGGCCCGGCGTGTCGAGCAGGTTGACGACGTGGTCGCGGAATTCGAACTGCATCACCGAGGAGGCGACGGAAATGCCGCGCTGCTTCTCGATCTCCATCCAGTCCGACGTCGCATGGCGGCCCGATTTACGCGCCTTGACGGTACCGGCCATCTGGATCGCGCCCGAAAACAGCAGCAGTTTTTCCGTCAGCGTGGTCTTACCCGCATCCGGGTGGGAAATGATGCCGAAGGTGCGGCGGCGCGCCACTTCGCGCGCGATCACGGCAGGCGCCTTGCTGCTGGCTGACGCTGCGGCGTTGTCCGCATTGTCGCTGGAATCGGGGGTAGTGATGTCGTTCTCGTTGGCCATATTGGTGACCATAATATGGCCCTCGCAAAAAACCCTCGATTTTACAGAAGGATCGCACTTCCGTGTGAACTGCTTCACTCGGGCGGAAAGCAAAATTGCCCACTTCATCAAGAGGTCACAATCCGCAGGCAACATTGCTCTGCAGAAATGCTGCCACCCTTCCCTGGAAAACCGATGAAAATCCTCCTTACCCCCGCCATCCGACTCATGCAGCGCCTGCGCCTGCTGCCCAAATTCATGCTGGTCTGCCTGGTCTTCCTGCTGCCGCTGGCGCTGGCGACCACCCTGCTGATCTCGGAGCTGGGCAAGTCGCTGGCGCAGGCGCAGGATGCGCAGCGGGGCGTGGCCTATGTGCGCCAGTTGCAGGAAGGCACGCGACTGCTGCAGCAGCGGCGCGGCCTGGAACACTTGCGCCTGAGCGGCAAGGCGGGCATGGACAACTCGGCCCTGAATACGCGCATCACGGCCGCGCTGGCGTCCCTGGCGCGCTTGCCGGCCGGCGCCGGCCTGCCCCAGGCGGCCGAGCTGACGCAGCAGTGGCAAGCCCTGCTGGGCCGCCAGGCGGGCCTCGCGGCGCGCGACAGCTATGCGGCGCACACGGCACTGCTGCGCCAGGCGGCCAAACTGGGCCAGCTGGTGGCCGACCGTTCGCACCTGAGCCTCGACCCGGACGCAGGCGCCAACCACCTGAGCGCCGTCTTCACGGCCACCCTGCCCGACCTGGCCGAGAGCCTGTCCGACATCGCCGGGCGCGGCGCCGCCTACATCGACACGGGCCTGTTCGAAGCGAACGAAGATCAACTCGTCAACGCCAACGCCCTGATCGCGCGCCACGAACTGGAACGCCTGCCGGCCCGCTTCGACGAAATCCTCGCCGCCAAGCCAGCCTTGCGCGCCAGCCTGCAGCCGGCGCTGAAAGCCGTGCCGACGGCACTGGCCTTCCTCGAACGCACGAAAAATGAAGTGACCAATTCCTACGACCAGACCTCGGGCGCGCAATTCCACGCGGCCGGCATGCAAGCCATCGACGCCCTGCACGCGCTGTCCGGCGCCTCGGCAAGCGCCCTGGACGACTTGCTGGCGCAGCGCATCGCCCGCGACGAGGCGCGCCGCGGCCTGATCCTGGCCGCCATGTTGCTGGTACTGCTGGCCGCGGCCTACCTGTGCGCGGGTTTCTATGCCGCGTTCGCGCGCGACGTAACGCAATTGCGCGTGGCCGTCGGCGCGGCGGCGGCCGGCGACCTGTCGCAGCGCATCACCTCGCAGGCGCACGATGAAATCGGCGATCTGGTACGCGACTTCGGCGCCATGACGCACGGCCTGGCCACCCTGGTGCAGGAAATCCGCGGCGGCGCGGCCGTCATCGCGGCGGCCGGCGCCGATATCGCCCAGGGCAATGCGGCCCTGTCCGGCCACACGGCCACGCAAGCGGACGCGCTGGGCGCCACCGTGGACTCGATGCGCGAGCTGACGGCCACCGTGGGCCGCAACGAAGCCCATGTAGGACAGGGACGCACCCTGGTGGCGACGGCGGCCGACGTGGCACTGCGCGGCGGGCAAACGGTGGGCGCCGTGGTCGAGACCATGGCCTCGATCAAGGCCAGCTCGCACAAGATCGTCGACATCATCGGCGTCATCAACGGCATCGCCTTCCAGACGAATATCCTGGCCCTGAATGCAGCTGTGGAAGCGGCTAGAGCCGGCGAACAAGGACGCGGCTTTGCCGTCGTCGCCTCCGAAGTGCGCAGCCTGGCGCAGCGCTCGAACGAGGCGGCGCTGGAAATCAAGCGCCTGATCGGCGATTCCGTGGCCACCGTCGATGCGGGCGGCGAGCTCGTCAATGCCGCCGGCCACACCATGCGGCAAGTCGTCGATGCGGTGCAGCAGGTGGCCGTGGTGATCGGGCGCATCAGCAGCGCCGGCGCCGAGCAGAATGGCGAGATCGCCCGCATCAACCAGGCGCTGGCGCAAATCGACGACATGACGCGCCAGAACGCGGGCCTGGTCGACGAGGCGCGCGCCGGTTCGCAGCGCCTGCACCAGGAAGGCGAAGCGCTGACACAGGCCGTCAGCCGCTTCCGTCTGGGCGAACACGAGGCGCCAGGCACGCGTCAGACACCCGCCGCGCCCATGCGCGACGGCTTGCCCAGCGTGCGTCCGGCCGGCCTGTGGAGCGCCAATAAGCCGCGCGTCATATCACAAAATCGCGCAGAACGGCGCAAGGCTAGCTAGGCTAAAGTGTGCACGTAGGACAAGGACTACAATTTCACCTCAGAAGAGACTACAAAGTGGCGACTGCTAATCTTATGTTCGCCACTTACATAAGCTTTTAAAGTAGCTACATCGCGATCTGCACCGCGCGGTTGAAAAAAAACACCGTTATCCGATGGATGCGGCGCAGCTTTCGACCAGCAACGCGGCAGTCGCACTCCGATGCAAAAAGCCTGTGAGGAATACTATGAGCCATACTCAACTTATCACCCCGGTCCAGAAGAACCAGTTGCTGCCGCGCGCCATGCCGGCGGCTGGTCGGGAAATCAAGCTTGCGTCGCGGGTTAGCCTCAGCAGTGCCCAACAAAATGAATTGCTGGCCGCCCTGCCGCGCGCCGCGCTCGAATCGCTGTTCGAAGACCTGGAACTGGTGGAACTGCCTTTCGGCAAGGAACTGTATGCCTACGGTAACAACCTGGAATACAGCTATTTCCCCACCACCGCCATCATTTCGCTGCTGTACGTGATGGAAGATGGCGCCACGACGGAAATCGCCGTCGTCGGCCATGAAGGCGTGGCCGGTGCCTCGTTGCTGGCAGGCGAGCGCGCCATGTGCACGGCCGTCGTGCAAAGCGCCGGCTACGGTTATCGCCTGAAAACGCAAAGCTTGCGCGACGCCTTCAATCAAGGCGGTGCCCTGCCCCAGTTGCTGATGCGCTACACCAACGCCCTGTTTGCGCAAATGGCGCAGAACGCCGTCGGCGGCCGCCACAGTTCGATCGAGCAAAAGCTGTGCCGCTGGCTGCTGGACCGCCTGGACCGTTCGCCGTCGAACGAATTGAAAGTGACGCAGGAGCTGATCTCCATCATGCTGGGCGTGCGCCGCGAAAGCATCACGGCCGCCGCCGGCAAGCTGCAAGATGAAGGCTTGATCCACTATCGCCGCGGCAATATCACGGTGCTGGACCGCGCCGGCCTGGAATGCTATGCGGGCGAGTGCTACAAGGTCGCCAAGACGGAATACGACCGCTTGCTGCGCGACGTGTCACGCTGCTGAAGCGCTGCTGATCTGAACAGATAAAAAAATGGCCGGGCTGTATGCCCGGCCATTTTTTTGCATCCAGAAACACTTACACGCTGGCGTCCTCGTCGAGCTCTTCCCGCTCCGGCGTCAGCGGCAGTGGAATCACGGCTTCCACGCAAGTGCCCTTGCCTTCCGGCCCCTGGCGCACGGTGAGGGTGCCGCCCAGCAGCAAGGCGCGCTCGCGCATGCCCAGCAAGCCGTGCGACATGGGTTTTTGCAGCGCATCTTCGGTGATGCCGATGCCATCGTCGATCACGCGCAGCACCAGGCCGTGCTCATTGCGCTTCAATGTCACGCTGACCATGCCGGCCCGCGCATATTTGAGGATATTCGTCAGCGATTCCTGCACGATACGGAACAGGGCAATCGTCAGGGTGGCTTCGCGGTTGTCGATATTGATGGCCACGTCCGTTTCACAGCGAACCGAGCTCATGCGCGCAAAATCCTCGCAATAGCTTTCGATGGCGGCGCACAGGCCCAGGTTATCGAGCAGGCTGGGGCGCAAATCCTCGACGATGCGGCGCTTCAGTTCCACCGTTTCCAGCAGGGTCGCCTTGGCGCGGCGCAATTGCGCGGCCAGTTCAGGCTGCGTGTGTGCCAGCTGCTGCGTGACGGCGCCCAGGTCCATGCTGATCGACGTCAAATGGGCGCCCAGCTCATCGTGCAGCTCACGCGCCAGGCGCGCCTTCTCCACTTCATTGACGCTGATCAAATGGCGCGACAGCACAGATAACTGCTCCGTGCGCTTGCTGACCGTCGATTCCAGCGTGTCGTTGGCATTTTGCAGGGCATACTCGACGGCCGCGCGGTTCTGGAAGCTGCGCCGCACCAGCTGGTAAAACATGATCAGCACGAGGATGGCCAGAGCATTGATGCCGATGCCAAGCAGCACGGCTTTCTGGTACTCATGATAAAAAGCGGCGCTGCCGGAGGACAGCGCTTCATTCTGTTCGCGCGCCATGATCACCACCTGCAGACGGATTTCGTCCATGGTGGCGCGGTCATCGGTCACGCGCGAGATATTGACGATTTCAGCCAGCCCGCCCTGCTTGTAGACCTCGATCGACTCTTGCAGCATCGACATCTTGCGACGGATCAAGCTTTTTAATTGCGCCAGGTTTTTCAGCTGGGTGGGACTGCCCGCGAGCAAGGCTTGCAGCTCGTTCAATTCGTTGTCGATTTCGGTGGCAGCCGTCTTCGACGGGCCCAGATACGTTTCGGAGCCAGAAATGAAATAACCGCGCAAGCTGCTTTCCGCATCGAGCACGAGCACGTTCAGATACTGCAGGCGGTCCGCCACGCGGGCGCTCTGGCTGAGCAAGGCATTCGTGCCCTTCAGCGACTGCAAGTTATGATAGAGACTGAAACCATTGAGTACAAGCAGCAAGGCGCAAGTGACGCACAGGATCGTCTTGTACAGGGGCAGGCGGTGATTCGGGGCCGGTTCAACGGTGAAATACATCCTGATGTGCATCCTTAGCAAGGTTCGGCGCAAGAAGAAGCGCCGGCGCCGGCCAATTATAGTCCTCGCCACAAACTGCTGCACTGCACAAGTCGTGCTGGCTAGCTGGCTGAGCGATCATGTTTCCATGATCGCACTGCAGCGCTAGTCAAGCAAATTGTTTTTCATTGCGTAATAGGTCAAGTCGCTGTTCGATTGCAAGCCCATTTTTTCCATGATGCGCGTACGGTAAGTACTCACCGTTTTGATGCTCAGCGACAAGGCCACGCCGATATCGGACACGGTCGCGCCGCGCGCCAGGCGCAGGAAGACCTGGAACTCGCGGTCCGACAATTCCGTATGCAGGGCCGCATTCGTGTCGCGGTCGAACGACTGCGCCAGCAACTCGCCCACGGTGGAACTGACATAGCGGCGCCCCTGGAACACGGTGCGCACGGCCGTCATCAGCTCATCGGCTTCGCATTCCTTGTTCAGATAGCCATTCGCGCCCATCTTGAACAAGTTCAGCGCGTATTGCTGCGCGGGATAGCCGCTGAGTATGAGTACGGGCAATTCCGGCTGGCCCTGGCGGATCGTGCGCAAGGTATCGATGCCGCTCTGATCGGGCATGGCTATATCGAGCAGCAATACATCGCATATTTCGCGGCGGGCGATATCGAGCGCTTCGCGCCCCGTACCGGCTTCCGCCACCACACTGAAATCGCTTGACGACGAAAAAATCTGCTTGAATCCAGCTCGTACTATTTGGTGATCATCACAAATGGCAACGCGTATCATTGTTTCCCCTTAAATTTTCCTGGCCTGGGAAAGACTACCGGAACCTGCACGCTGCTCCGGCTTAGCGTCACTAACAAAAACGCAACATTAACATTATATTCAAAATATGGCGCGCCGCAGGCTAGCGGCAACGCCCGGGCGGCAAGCCCATGCAATCTAGTCGACCGCTATCGGACGACCCGACCTATATTGGTACAAATCTTATTTTAGCAAGTTTAAAATCGCAATTAATTCATTGCGTATCCACACGCGGTCCAGCGGTGCTTCCTGCGGCACGACAGGCATGGCCGGCAGCACAGGCAATTCGTCGACGATGGCATGCGATGCGCCACGGCTATCGAGCTTGTTGCGCGCGCCACTGATGGTAAAACCCTGTTCATACAGCAACTCGCGGATACGGCGTATCAGCAGCACCTCATGGTGCTGATAATAACGGCGGTTGCCACGTCGTTTGACCGGCTTGAGCTGGGAAAACTCCTGCTCCCAGTAGCGCAGTACGTGCGGTTTGACGCCGCACAACTCGCTCACCTCGCCGATCGTGAAATAGCGTTTCGCCGGAATGGGCGGCAAGGCGATCAACTCGGTTTTACTGATGCGCTCGTTCATCGCCACTCACTCAGGCAGCACGTGCCAGCGGACTGGTCTCTTCGACCATGCTTTTCAGCTTCTGGCTCGCATGAAAAGTCACGACACGGCGTGCCGTGATGGGAATCTCTTCGCCCGTCTTCGGATTGCGGCCCGGCCGTTGCGGCTTGTCGCGCAACTGAAAATTGCCGAAACCGGACAGCTTGACAGCCTCGCCACGCTCGAGCGCATTGCGAATCTCGTCGAAAAAGGTCTCGACCATATCCTTCGCTTCGCGCTTGTTCAGGCCCACTTGCTCGAACAACAGTTCGGCCAGTTCCGCCTTGGTCAAGGTGGGTAAATCTTTTTCCGCTTCCTGGCGCACCTTGGCAACCAGCATGGCCCGATGCAAATCGGCGGCCAGTGCGGATTGCAGTACGGCGGAATCAACGTCGCTGTTATTAATTTTCCTGCCCTGCCTTTTCTGTGCGCCCGAGCCCGCCACATGGCAAGCTCGTCTACGGTTGACGACGGAAAGGCCGTCACGCAAGGCGACGGCCAGTCCGGTATTACGAACGCAGTTTTGCGTCGTGGCCCTGCTTGGCAGCATCGATCAGGACAGCCATCAAGCCATCGACGACATCGTCTTGCAGGGTGTTTTGAGTATCTTGCAAGCTAATCCGGAAAGCAAGGCTTTTTTCATCCGTTTCCAGCCCTTTTCCACGATATTCATCAAATAAAACAATGGCTTGCACGATACGCGCTGCAGCGCTTGCCTTGGCGGCGGCGTGGAAGCTGTCGAGCAGATCCTGCACCGCCACTGATTGCTTGACGACCACGGCCAGGTCGCGGCTGGCGCCAGGGAATTTCGAGATTTCCTGGTACACGGGCACGACGCGTTGCGTCAGGGCAGCGGCATCCACTTCGAACAGCACGGGCGCCAGCGGCAAGTCGTACTTTTGCATCCAGCGCGGGTGCAATTCGCCGATGAAACCGATGACCTTGCCATCGAGTTCCACGTTGGCCGAACGGCCCGGATGCAGGGCCGGGTGCTCCGCCTTGGTGAAACGCAAGACCAGCGGCGCGAACAGCGCTTCCAGGTCCGCCTTCACGTCGAAGAAGTCGACCGTGCGGGCTGGCTGGCCCCACTGCTCGTCAGCAACCGCGCCGTAGGCCATGGCCGCCACACGCTTCGGCTGGGCGTAGCCAGCCACCGACAAGGGGCCGTTCTCCACGCTGTCGTCGCGCTGGTAGATGGCGCCCACTTCGAAGATGCGCACGCGGTTCGTCTTGCGGTTCAGGTTATAGCGCACATTGGCGATCAGGCTGCCGATCAGCGAGGAACGCATCACGCTCATCTGGCTGGCGATCGGGTTCTGCAATTTGATCGGATTGGTGTTGCCCGAGAAATCGCGCTCCCATGCCGTATCGACAAAGCTCATGTTAACCACTTCCTGGAAGCCCAGGTCGGCCAGCTCATGACGTACCGCAAACAGGGAGCGGGTATTTTCTGGTGCAATCTGCATCACGTTCGCGGCCACGGGCGGCAGGGTCGGGATGTTTTCAAAGCCGTACACGCGCGCCACTTCCTCGATCAGGTCTTCCTCGATCTCGATGTCGAAACGGTAGCTGGGCGACGTCACGGAAAACACGCCGTCCGCCAGGGTGAATGGCAGGGCCAGACGCGTGAAGATATCGGCGATCAGCTCGTCGTTGAGCGGCACGCCGATGACCTTTTGCGCGCGCGCCGTGCGCATCGATACTGGCTGGCGCTGCGGCAAGTTCACCACGTGGTCGTCGACGGGGCCGACGGTCGTTGCCGGCGTACCGCAGATTTCCACGATCAGGGCGGTGATGCGCTCGATGTGCTCGACGGTGGTGGCGAAATCGACGCCGCGCTCGAAGCGGTGCGCCGCATCGGTCGAGAAATTCAACCGGCGCGCGCGGCCTTGAATGGCGTTCGGCCACCAGAATGCCGCTTCCAGATAGATGCTGTCCGTATCGTCCGAAACCGAGCTGGCATCGCCGCCCATAATGCCGGCCAGCGATTCGATTTCCTGCTCATCGGCAATGACGCCGAGCCATTCGTCGACGGCGATGGTGTTGCCATTCAACAGCTTGACGGATTCGCCGGCCTTGCCCCAACGCACGTCGAGGCTGCCGTGGATCTTCGCCAGGTCAAACACGTGGCTGGGACGGCCCAGTTCCAGCATGACATAGTTGGAAATGTCGACCAGGGCCGACAACGGACGCTGGCCGCTGCGCTCGAGGCGCTGCTTCATCCAGTCCGGCGTGGCGGCACGGGCGTTCAAACCGCGGATGACGCGGCCCGTGAAACGGCCGCACAGGTCCGGCGCGCTGACTTTGACGGGCAGGATTTCGTCGCTGGACACCGGCACGGTGCGGAACTGCGGCACATTCAGGGTCACGCCCGTGAGCGCCGACACTTCGCGCGCCACGCCCAGCACGGACAGGCAGTCCGCCTTGTTTGGCGTCAACTTGATGGTGAATTTCAAGTCGTTCAAAGCAAAGTAATCGCGGAAATTCTGGCCGATCGGCGCGTCGTCCGGCAATTCCATCAAGCCGGCGTTTTCTTCCGACAATTTCAACTCGCGCGCGGAGCACAGCATGCCTTGCGACTCGACGCCGCGCAGCTGGCCCACCTTGATTTCAAACGGCTTGCCATCGGCGCCAGGCGGCAGCACGGCGCCCGCCATGGCGCAGACGACTTTCAAGCCCGGGCGCACGTTGGGCGCGCCGCAGACGATGTTGAGCATGGTGCCCGTGCCGACATCGACCTGGCACACATTCAGGCGGTCCGCATTCGGATGTTTTTCCATCTCCAGGACCAGGCCTACCACCACGTTCGAGAATGGCGGGGCGACGGGATCGACGTCCTCGACTTCGAGACCGGACATGGTCAGCAGATGGGCCAGTTCGTCCGAAGTCATCTTCGGATCGACCATGGTACGGAGCCAGTTTTCGGAAAATTGCATAATCAAGCCTTCAAAGGGTAAAAGCGCGAGCACGCCGCAGCAAGCTCCAGCGCCGTTTGGTGGCGCAACCGGGTATAAAAATAAACCGTTTGCAGTATCGAATAAAATGGTCAGGGCTAGGCGCCTTGCCGAAGGCAGTACGAATGTACGGCGAGGCAAGGCAACAACGCCATGAACTTTTTATTCGTTACTGCTAGTTGAATTGCTTCAAGAAACGCAAGTCGCCTTCATAAAACAGACGCAGGTCGTTGATGCCATAGCGCAGCATCGTCAAGCGTTCCAGGCCGGAGCCGAAAGCAAAACCGATGAATTTCTCGGGATCGAGGCCGAAGTTCTTCACAACGGTCGGATGCACCTGGCCGGCGCCCGACACTTCCAGCCAGCGGCCCTTCAGAGGGCCCGAGCCAAAGGCGATGTCGATCTCGGCCGACGGTTCCGTAAACGGGAAGTACGACGGGCGGAAGCGCACTTGCAAATCGTCCGTCTCGAAGAAGGCCTTGACGAAATTCAGGTACACGCCCTTCAGGTCGGCAAAGCTGATGTCTTCGGCAATCCACAGGCCTTCGACCTGGTGAAACATCGGCGAATGGGTGGCATCGCTGTCGACGCGGTAGGTGCGGCCCGGCGCGATGACCTTGATCGGCGGCGTATGCGTGCGCGCATAGCGCACCTGCATCGGGCTGGTGTGCGTGCGCAGCAGCAAGGGCTTGCCATCGGTGTCGTTGCCATCGATGTAGAACGTGTCTTGCATGGAACGGGCTGGATGGTTTTCCGGGCTGTTCAGCGCCGTGAAGTTGGTCCAGTCGTTCTCGATTTCGGGGCCGTCGGCCACGTCGAAGCCGATCGAGCGGAAGATTTCCTCGACCCGCTCCCACGTGCGCATCACGGGATGGATGCCGCCGGGCATGCGGCCACGGCCTGGCAGGGTCACGTCGATCGCTTCGGCGTTCAGACGGCCTTGCATCTGGGCATCGGCCAGTGCATCACGGCGCGCCGTCAGCGCGTCCTCGATCTGCACTTTAACGGCATTGATCAGGGCGCCCTGCGCCTTGCGCGCGTCCGGGTCCAGCTTGCCCAGGCCCTTCATCATTTCGGTAATCTGGCCAGTCTTGCCCAGGTAGCGGGCTTTGGCGTTTTCAAGTGCGGCAGCGTCTGCGGCGGCGATAAAGTCAGCCTGGGCCGAGACGACGAGTTCTTCTAGGGAGTTCATGCGGCATTTCCTGTTTTGGACATCAATTCTGGACTCGGTTATCAAAAGTCCAACAATCAAAAACGGAAACGGGGCATAAGGTGTTAAAACCCCTGCCCCGCTCTTTATGACGTCACCCTACGGATGACGTTCTGCAATGACCGATGCTTACGCAGCGATTTTTGCTTTAACTGCGTTGACAATCGCAGCGAATGCTGGCTTGTCCATCACAGCCATATCGGCCAGGACTTTACGGTCCAGTTCGATATTTGCTTTTTTCAAGCCGTTCATGAATACGCTGTACGTTACGCCATGCTCACGGGAAGCGGCGTTGATACGGGCGATCCACAGGCGGCGGAAAACGCGTTTCTTGTTGCGGCGATCGCGGTAAGCGTATTGGCCAGCGCGCATAACTGCTTGCTTGGCAACACGATATACACGGCTGCGGCGACCACGGTAGCCTTTAGCTTGTACAAGAATCTTTTTATGACGGGCACGAGCTGTAACCCCACGTTTTACTCTAGGCATAGTAACTCCTTATATTGAGTGTGAGATTAAGCAGTCGGCATCATGCGGTAGACGGATTTCACGTCAGACGCAGCGACATTGGTGGTACCGCGCAGAGCGCGTTTCAGCTTGGTGGTTTTCTTGGTCAAGATGTGGCGTTTGAACGCATGACCACATTTAACAGTACCACCCGGGCGCACGCGAAAACGTTTTTTCGCAGAGCTTTTGGTCTTCATTTTAGGCATAGCAATCTGTCCTCTTACGGACAGCTCCATTTATAACAGGATTGCAGGTGGCAACACGACGCTGCGCTTAGATGCCTGCTTTCACATGCTGTGCAGCGGATGCGAGTCCGCTACAGTTCGCGCGGCCCGGACATTGCTGTCAGGGCCGCGCAAATTCTGCCTGGAATCGTGTGTCGCACCAATGCTGGCACAAACCACGTCGACTCACAGTAAAACGCTATTGTAGCTTACTTCTTCTTCTTAGGCGAAAGAACCATGATCATTTGGCGGCCTTCCATCTTCGGGAACTGCTCGACCTGGCCATACGGCTCCAGATCGGCTTTCAGACGTTCCAGCATGCGGAAGCCAATATCCTGATGCGCCATCTCACGACCGCGGAAACGCAGCGTGATTTTGGTTTTATCACCTTCATCGAGGAACTTGATGAGATTACGCAACTTGATATTGTAGTCACCATCATCAGTCCCCGGACGGAATTTGACTTCCTTCACGAGGATGATCTTTTGCTTCAATTTGGCTTCGTGAGCTTTCTTCTGCTCCGAATACTTAAATTTGCCGTAGTCCATCAAACGGCACACCGGTGGCTGCGCGGTAGGCGCAATTTCCACCAGGTCGACGTTTGCCTCTTCCGCCAGGCGGAAGGCTTCAGCCAAACTTACGATACCGAGTGGCTCGTTATCGACCCCGCTTAAACGCATTTCAGGGGCAGTGATTTCGCCATTGATGCGATGTGACTTGTCAGTAGCTATTGTAGTTTCCTTTAAAAATCTTGTAAGACGGTCGTGCAGCGAGTTTCCTCGTCAGGCCTTGGTGTCGACTTCATGTTTGAGTCGCTCAATCAGGGCATCGACGGACATGACACCCAGATCGATATTGCCCCGCGCCCGCACGGCCACTGTATTTGCATCCCGCTCTTTGTCGCCAATTACTAAGATGTAAGGCAATTTTTGTACGGAATGTTCACGTATTTTATAGGTAATCTTCTCGTTACGCAAATCAGCCTGTACGCGCAGCCCCGCTTTGCGCAGTTTTGTTGTAACTTCCTGTACATAGTCGGCTTGAGCGTCGGAAATATTCAACACGGACACTTGCACTGGCGACAACCACAACGGCATGGCACCCGCATAGTGTTCGATCAGGATGCCGATGAAACGTTCCAGCGAACCGACGATCGCGCGGTGCAACATGATCGGCACCTGACGCGTGTTATCCACGGCCACGTATTCGGCACCCAGACGGCCCGGCATCGACGGGTCGATCTGCACGGTGCCCACTTGCCATGCGCGGCCCAGACTGTCTTTCAGGTGGTACTCGATCTTCGGACCGTAGAACGCACCCTCGCCCGGCAATTCCGTCCATTCCACGCCGCAGGCGCGCAAGGCCGAACGCAGGGATTCTTCGGCAAAATCCCACGACTCTTCCGTACCGATGCGGTTATCGGGGCGCAAGGCCAGCTTCACATCGATATTCGTGAAGCCGAAGGCCGTGTACACATCCATCGCCTGCTGGTGGAACGCCGTCACTTCGCCGGCGATCTGCTCTTCCAGGCAGAAGATGTGGCCGTCGTCCTGCGTGAAGCCGCGCACGCGCATCATGCCGTGCAAGGCGCCCGACGGCTCGTTGCGGTGGCATTGGCCGAATTCGCCGTAGCGCAATGGCAGGTCGCGGTAGCTGCGCATGCCATTGTTGAAAATCTGGATGTGGCCAGGGCAATTCATCGGCTTGAGCGCATACGCGCGATTTTCCGATTCCGTGATGAACATGTTTTCACGGTAATTATCCCAGTGACCGGTTTTTTCCCACAGGCCACGGTCGAGAATTTGCGGCGCCTTGACTTCCTGGTAGCCGTTGACCTGGTACACATTGCGCATGTATTGCTCGACTTGCTGCCAGATCGACCAGCCTTTCGGGTGCCAGAAGATCAGACCCGGCGCTTCTTCCTGGAAATGGAAGAAGTCGAGCTGCTTGCCCAGCTTGCGGTGATCGCGCTTTTCCGCCTCTTCCAGGTTGTGCAGATACAGTTCCTGATCTTCCTTCTTGGCCCAGGCCGTGCCATAGATACGCTGCAGCATCTCGTTTTTCGAGTCGCCGCGCCAGTAGGCGCCGGCTAGCTTCATCAGCTTGAAGACTTTCAGCTTGCCCGTCGATGGCACGTGGGGGCCGCGGCACAAGTCCGTGAACTTGCCTTCGGAATACAGCGACACTTCCTGGTCAGCCGGAATCGAACCGATCAGCTCTGCCTTGTAGGCTTCACCGATACCCTTGAAGTACTCGATGGCTTCGTCGCGCGCGACAACCTTGCGCGTGACTTGCTCATCCTTCTTGGCCAGTTCCGCCATTTTCTTTTCAATCGCCACCAGATCTTCCGGCGTAAACGGGCGCTTGTAGGCGAAGTCGTAGTAAAAACCGTTGTCGATCACGGGACCGATGGTCACTTGTGCATCCGGGAACAATTCCTTGACGGCATACGCCAGCAAGTGGGCCGTCGAGTGGCGGATCACTTCCAGACCATCGGCATCCTTGTCCGTGACAATCGCCAGTTCCGCGTCTTGCTCGATCAGGTAGGAAGTATCGACCAGCTTGCCGTCGACCTTGCCGGCCAGGGCAGCCTTGGCCAGGCCGGTACCAATATTGGCCGCAACCTGGGCCACGGTGACCGGGCCGTCAAATTGACGGGCGGAACCATCGGGAAGTCGGATTGTAAGCATATTGATCTCCATATCGGCGCTGGCGCCAGGTAAAACTGCGATGTGATGGGTAAAATACTGAAAGGAAAACGCAGACGCAAAAAAACGCGGACTAGCCGCGTTTTTCACTTTCTTGAGACAAAGGAAACCCGTTCGACTAGCGTCACTCCCAAAGCCTGGTAGTAGTTCGCGGTGTCATAACCGGTTTTACCTTTCTCTCTAACTGCATTCTGGTGGGCGGTGAGGAATTCGAATCCCCGACCCCTTGGATGTCGACCAAGTATTCTAACCAGCTGAACTAACCGCCCGTAAAACTTTTGTTGATCATTGTATTTCAAATGACCGCTTGCGGCTTGCGCCAGCTTAAAAACTATCTACTGCCAAATTCTGGTGGGCGGTGAGGAATTCGAATCCCCGACCCCTTGGATGTCGACCAAGTATTCTAACCAGCTGAACTAACCGCCCCGAAGACCAGCATTATAGAGAGGCTTTCCCAGAATGACAAGGGCTGTTTTACAGGAAACTTAATCTGTTTTTGATCCACTCCCCGGGCGTCAGCCCTCTTTATATAGAGTCGGCACGGCACACACGGAATGCCGCTAGAATCGCGGCATGAACTCCACCATATTAGCCTGGCTGAAAACCCTGAGCCGCATCTGCGGTTTTGAAACGGCCGACTCCTTCCCGCCCGGCCACCCGTATGCGCGCACGCGCTGGGACGCCGCGTATTTCGATATCGCCTCCGACGTGAAGCCCGACGAGATCGAACGGCGCATCTGCGCGGCCATCGCCAACACGCCGAGCGTCTTCGCCTATATCAGCAATCCCACGCCGCGCATGCAGCGCGCGCTGCTGAACGTGATCCACGACCGGCTGCGGCGCCAACCCGGCGCGGGCGCCACGGACCTGGTCTTGTTATTGATCAATGCCTACGCCAGCGACCACATCACGGAAGCCGTTCCCGGCCTGCGCACCCTGATCTTCAACACGGAACATGAAGACACGAATCTGCGCGTGCATGCGATCCTGGAATTGCTGGTAGGCACGCCACGGGGACTCGATGTGATCGATATGTAATGAACGAGATGTCAATCAGGCGTGATTGGCGGGAACATAGCGTGCCCGCAAACGCATGAACGGCGTTTCCACCAATGCATATAAAAGCCAGCCCGTGGCAATGCTGAGAATAATCATCACGAGGATCGCCGGCAGGCTGTCCGGCCCGTAACCGATATCCTGCAAGAGCGGGCGCAACAGGATGCACAGCTGCTTGTGCAGCAAATAAATCGCATACGACCACAGCGCCAGGCTGGCCGCGCCCGGCACGCGCAGTTGATAGAGTGCACTGCCAGGACTCAGCGCCGCGATCAGCAGCAAAGCAAAACTGGCAGCCAGGGCCGGATAGCCGAGCACGGTCACCCAATAACCATAGTGATCGGTGAGAAACACGTAAAACATCAGCGCCGTGCCAGCGATTCCCGCCAGCAAGGTGCGGTTGCCGTAGGACGTGAGGCGCGTCCAGGCGATGGGATGGTAATTTTTCAGCAGCGCCAGCGCCACGCCCGCCACCAGTTCGTCGAAGCGGCACCACGAGGCATAGTAAATGTACTTGTAATAGCCGAGCCCGCCGCGCGGCACTTGCACATACTCATTCCACAAATACGCGCGCAGCAGCATGCCGACGATCAAGCTGGCGGCCACGGCCAGCCAGGCCCACAGCTGCGACCGGCGGCAGGCGGCGATCGCCAGCGCCACGGCCGGCAGCAACACATAGAACTGCTCTTCCACGCACAAGGACCACGCATGCGAAAACGCCGTGCCCGGCGTCAGGTTGATGTTTTGCGTAAAGGTCAGGAATTTCCACAGGGGCAGCAGCGTACTCTCGCCGCGAAACGCGGGCCACAGATAGTACAGCGCCAGCACGGCATAGAAACTGGGCAAGGTGCGCAGGAAGCGCCGCGCATAGAAACGCGGCAGGGAAAAGCCGTGTTCGCTGCGCAAGGCCGCAAAAATCTGGTTGCCGATCAGATAGCCACTGAGGGCAAAGAACAGGTCCACGCCGACCCAGCCGATTTCCCCCCAGAAACCAAACGCCCCACCCTCGCTGACGAACAGCACATAATGGTTCATGAAAACGAGCACGATGGCCAGCGCGCGCAAGGTATCGAGGCCATACAGGCGGGAAGCATGGGAAGTGCTGGACATGAAATTGGCAAGAGAAAACAACGGTGGCGCCGATCATGCCATGCCGCACCTTGCCATGGCCAACTTTTTGCAGGCGTGCACGGCGAATCCCGCTAAAATATGCCGACCCCGCTTTCCCTTCCAGCAACAGCATAGGATATGTCCAGCATGAGCAGCGCACTCCACTTCAAATCCATCAACTACACGGGCCAGGGCAGCGGCCCGCGCCTGATCGTCACGGGCGCCGTGCACGGCAATGAAACCTGCGGCACCAAGGGCATCCACCGCGTGATGGCTGAACTCGACAGCGGCGCCCTATCCATCGTGGCCGGCAGCGTCACCTTCGTGCCCATCACCAATCCCCTGGCCTACGCCAAGGGCGTGCGCAGCGGCGACCGCAACCTGAACCGCAATCTATTTCCGAACGACAATCCACAGGATTTCGAAGACCGTATCGCCAACTGGCTGTGCCCGCTGCTGGGCCAACACGACGTGCTGCTGGACTTGCACTCGTTTAACGCCGACAGCCAGCCCTTCGTCATGGTGGGGCCACGCAACAACGATGGCCCGCTGCAACCTTTTCAACATGAAGACAAGGAACGCGCGCTGGCGCGCCGCCTGGGCGTGCGCCGCTTCGTCGACGGCTGGCTGCATGCGTATGGCCAGGGCGTGCAGCGCCGCCTGGGCAATAGCGACCAGGTGGGCCTGGTCTTGCGCTATGGCGTGGGCACCACCGAATACATGCGCTCGACGGGTGGCTATGCCCTGACCCTGGAATGCGGCCAGCACGCGGACCCGGCTGCGCCGGACGTGGCCTACCGCGCCATCATGAACACGCTGGCCTTCCTCGGCTTCATCGACGCGCCGCAGCCGGAACCGATCGCCGACGCGGACATGGAAGCGCTGAACATGGTTGTCGTGCACGACAAGCTGCACGCGGATGACCGCTTCATCAAGACCTGGTCCAGCTTTGACAAGGTCAAACAGGGTGATCAAATTGGCGTGCGCGCAGACGGCACGCCCGTGACGGCCGAATTCGACGCCTACATCCTCTTCCCGGACGTCAACGCGCAAGCCAATGCCGAGTGGTATTACCTGGCGCGGGTGGCCAGCAGCTTCTGATCAATGCCCGACGGACTTCGAAAACAAATTGATCACCAGCACGCCGGCAATGATCAGCCCCAGGCCGATCAAGGCCGGCGTATCGAGGCTTTGCTTGAACCAGAACCAGCCCACGGCGGAAATGAGCACGATGCCCACGCCCGACCAGATCGCATACACGATGCCGGTAGGAATGACCTTCAAGGTCAGGGACAAACACCAGAAAGCGATGCTGTAGCCAATCACGGTGACGATACTGGGCCACAAGCGGCTGAAGCCGTCGGACGCCTTCAAGGCGCTGGTGGCGATGACTTCGGCGATGATGGCGATGGCCAGGTAGAAATACGTCATGGCGAGGCTCATTCTTGTATCCTTTATTGTGGGCTGAGCAGTTTCAAGCCCAGGATGCCCGACACGATCAATGCGATGCAGGCGATGCGCGCGGCGCTGGCCGGCTCACCCAGCACCATGATGCCGAAGATGGCCGTGCCCACGGTGCCGATGCCCGTCCAGATCGCATACGCCGTGCCCAACGGCAAGGTGCGCAAGGCCAGGCCCAGCATCACCACGCTGCCCAGCATGGAAACAGCCGTCAGTACGGACGGCACCAGACGGGTAAACCCCGCGCTGTATTTGAGGCCGATGGCCCAGCCGATTTCCAGCAAACCGGCCAGTACCAGGATGATCCACGCCATACACACTCTCCTGAGGCGGCAGGGTCGTCCCCGCCATACAGCCCCCACATCGAGCGGGGTCGTCCCCACAGGAGCAAAAGGAAAAGTATACCATCGGGTGCAAGCTCTTGCCGCCAGCACATTTTTTTCCAGTGCTGCTGCCAAAAAAGATGCTGACGGCAGCATAATCGCTGCATCCACTCACTCTCGGGAACAATGATGCTGCTTCTGGCCCAAATCCTTACCGCCCTCATCCTGCTACTGCACATCTACATCGTGTTGCTGGAAACCGTGCTGTTCGATACGCGCGGACGCAAGGTGTTTGGCCTGCCCAGGGAAAAAGCGGAGATCGTGCGTCCCGCCATGTCGAACCAGGGTTGCTATAACGGCTTTCTCGTCGCCGCGCTGGCGCTGGGTTTTTTTCACCCTGACCCGGCTATCGCCCATGCGTTCACCGTCTTCGGCCTGGCCTGCATCGCCGTGGCCGGCGTGTGGGGCGCAGTGACCGTCATGACGCGCATCCTCTACCTGCAAACGGTGCCCGCCGTCATCGCCCTGCTGCTGTTCCACTTCGCCTGATCCCTGCCGGGCGGCCTTGGCGGCCGCCCAACGCCGCTCTCCTTGAAAAATCCACGCCGCCAGCAGGCTTTTTACTTATATCGTAAAATTACGATATTGAAATTCACAAAAGACGAACCATATATCGTCTACAGACGAACATCGATCAGGAGAAACACCATGGACATCGACGCCATCCACAAGGCGCTGGCCAATCCCGTGCGGCGACAGATCCTGCAATGGCTGAAGGAGCCGGAGCAGCATTTCGCCCAGCAAGAGCATCCGCTCGACTTCGGCGTCTGTGCCGGACTGATCGACCGCAAGCTGGGTCTGTCGCAATCGACGGTCTCGGCCCACCTGGCCACCTTGCAAAAGGCCGATTTGATTTCAGCCAGGAAAGTTGGCCAATGGAGCTTTTTTAAACGCAACAAAGCCACCCTCCAGGCTTTTCTGCAGCACATGCAGCAAGGTTTGTAACCGTAGCCCCATCCATATCGCCGCCCGCGGCACTCTCGACAAGAAAGATAGCAATCATGGCAACCTTATTCGACCCCATCACCATTGGCAGCCTGCAACTGAAAAACCGCATCATCATGGCGCCGCTGACGCGTTCGCGCGCCGGCAATCCGGGCCGCGTGCCGAACGCCCTGATGGCCGAGTACTACACGCAGCGCGCTTCGGCCGGCATGATCATCTCGGAAGCGACGGCCGTCACGCCGCAAGGCGTGGGCTATGCGGACACGCCGGGCATCTGGTCCGAGGAACAGGTGGAAGGCTGGAAACACATCACCAAGGCCGTGCATGACGCGGGCGGCCTGATCGTGCTGCAACTATGGCATGTGGGCCGCATTTCCGCGCCCGTCTTCCTCGATGGCGACTTGCCCGTGGCGCCCAGCGCCGTCAAGCCGGCCGGCCATGTCAGCCTGCTGCGCCCGAAACAGGAATTCGTCACGCCGCGCGCGCTTGATACGGAAGAAATTCCCGGCATCGTGGCGGCTTACCGCCTGGGCGCCGAGAATGCGAAAAAAGCGGGCTTCGACGGCGTGGAAATCCATGGCGCGAATGGCTATTTGCTCGACCAGTTCCTGCAAGACAGCACTAACTTGCGCACCGACAACTACGGCGGTTCGGTTGAAAACCGTGCCCGCCTGATGCTGGAAGTGACGGATGCGTGCATCGAGGTATGGGGTGCCGACAAGGTGGGCATGCATTTGGCGCCGCGCCGCGACGCGCACGACATGGGCGACTCCGACCCGCGCGCCACCTTCGGCTATGTGGCACGCGAGCTGGGCAAGCGCGGCATCGCCTTCATCTGCGCGCGCGAAGCGCTCGGTGAAGACCGCCTGGGTCCGTACCTGAAACAGGAGTTCGGCGGCGTGTACATTGCCAACGAGAAAATGGACAAGGCGGCCGCCGAAACCTTGCTGGCCAAGGGCGAAGCCGATGCCGTGGCCTTCGGCCTGTGGTTCATCGCCAACCCCGACCTGCCCATCCGCCTGCACAGCGACGCGCCCTTGAATCCCCTGAACCCGGATACGCTGTACGCACCCGATGCGGCCGGCTACACGGACTACCCGGCACTGGCGGCACTGGCTTGAACGGCACTCCGGGCGACAGCAGCGGCAGGTTGTCGCTGTTGCCTGCCCTTCAACGCCATCGGCGCCGTGCCGGCCGCGCCGGACGGCGCGCCTGCACGCTGCTGAAGACGCGGCGTATCACCTCGGCCGGCACAGCGTGCTCACGCAAATAGGCTGTCGCCACCGTCCGGCCCAGGGCGTGATGAAACGCCACGCCCCGCTCGACGAGCTCGGCCATCACCGTGTCCGTTCGGACATGCTCCCCACGTACATCCTCGATACTGTTTTTCATGCCATGGCTCCCTGTCGGATGGATCAATGCTGCATCAAGTTTTGACCACATTGTGTGCATTTAGTGCCCGCCACAGTGGCAAAGCATCGTTAAAATAGCAGCAACAGCCGGCCCGATACCGCATGAATAGCGGCCTCGGCTGCTTGTCGCCACCGCCAGCCCCGTATAGAATGCCTGCGCAGAATTTTTGCTTCAAGGAAAATGGCCAGCAGCGCCATCCGATCAAGAACAGTGTCACTGAAGGGTATCAATGGACGATTTATTTGTACAAGCGGGCGACTTGCCGACCTGGCACCAGCGCTGCGCGTTGCGCGTGCTGCGGCTGTTTGGCTGGCGCATGCGCTTCCGCCCCCTGCCGGGGCCGCGCGGCATCGTCGTCGTCTACCCGCACACGTCGAACTGGGATTTCATGGTGGGCCTGTTCGGCAAATGGGCGCTGTCGCTGCCGTTCCGCTGGCTGGCCAAGGATTCCCTGTTCCGCGGCCCGATGGGCAAGGTGCTGCGCTACCTGGGCGGCGAACCCGTCGACCGCAGCACCACCAGCGGCACGATTCAACGTCAGGCCGAGCGCATGCTGGCCGCCGACTGGTACTGGTTGGCCATCACGCCGGAAGCGACACGCAGCTACCGCCCGAACTGGAAAAGCGGCTTTTATCACCTGGCCCTGGCTGCCAAAGTGCCGCTGTTGCTGGTGTATATCGACTACCCGAACAAGGTGCTGGGCGTCGTCGACCATATCTACTTGACGGGCGACAAGGAGGCCGACATGGCCGCCATCGCCGCCGTGTATGCGGGCCATCAGGGCTTGCACCCGGAAAAGGCGGCGCCCATCGTCCTATCCGACAAGCGCCCCGCCCCTTAATTCACTCCCATCAGCACCACGCCGGCGGCCGTCAAGGCCACGCCGGCCACGCGCAGCACGCGCCCGGCCAGCACCTGGCCGGCGAAACGTCCCGCACACAGCAGCATGGCCGAAGCCAGCAGGAAGCCGCACGCGGCCGAGGCAGCCGGCAATTCCTGGCCATGCGCGTTGCCATGTGCCAGCGCAAACACCCCCACGAGCAGCATGCCGAGCCAGTTCGGCAGCGCCAGCGCCAGCGCGATGGCCAGCCCCACCAGGGCCACCGTGGCGGCGATGCCCGTTTCCAGACCGGGCACCGTCAAGCCCGCCATGCCGGCCAGCGCGCCGAGCAGCATCATGCCGAGAAAAGTGGCGGGCTGGGCCAGGCTGCGGCGCTGCTGCCCGCCCCAGAGGCCCACGCCCAGCATGGCCAGCAAGTGGTCGATGCCCGTGAACGGATGGGCGAAACCGGCCAGAAAACCCACGCTGTCGCCATGGCCGGGGTGGGCCATCGCTGGCAAGGCCAGCAGGCACAGCGCCGCCACGGCGGCCGTTTTTGTCATCAGTCTTGCGCTCATTGCAGCTCCTTGCCTGGTTGATCGAGCAAACCCTGCTCGCGGATAAAATCGATGACCACCTGCACGCCGTCGCCGCTGCGCAAGTTGGTAAACACGAAGGGGCGCTCGCCGCGCATGCGCTTGGCATCCTGCGCCATCACGTCGAGGTTGGCGCCCACATACGGCGCCAGGTCCGTCTTGTTGATAATGAGCAAATCGGAGCGCGTGATGCCGGGCCCGCCCTTGCGCGGGATTTTTTCGCCGCCTGCCACGTCGATCACGTAGATCGTCAGGTCCGACAGTTCCGGACTGAAGGTGGCGGCCAGGTTATCGCCGCCCGATTCGACCAGGATCAAGTCCAGGTTGGGAAAGTCTGCCTGCATGCGCGCGATCGCTTCCAGGTTGATCGATGCATCCTCGCGAATGGCCGTGTGCGGGCAGCCGCCCGTCTCCACGCCCATCAGGCGCTCGGCCGGCAAGGCATCGGCGCGCAGCAGGATTTCCATGTCTTCCTTGGTATAGATGTCATTCGTGATGACGGCCATGTCGTAGCGCTCGCGCATGCCCTTGCACAGCATTTCGCACAGGGCCGTCTTGCCCGATCCGACCGGGCCGCCGATGCCTACGCGCAGGGGATTGGAGGTAATCGATGTCATGTTTGCTCTCTCATTGAATAGTTCAGGAACGATACAGGCGGCTGTACTGCACTTCGTGCCGCATCGACAGCAGCGACAGGCCGGGTGCCCAGTTGCCCATCTCGTCGTCTTGCAAGGTTTGCGCCGTCAGCGCCGCCGCTTCCAGCTCCGGCCGCAGCGACAGCAGCAAACGCTGGCCCGCCACCTGCCCCAGCGGCACGGATTTCACGCAGACGAGCACCTGGTTTTCCGCCCAGGCGAACAGCATGGCCAGCAGCGCCTCTTCGCGCGGAATCGCCAGCGCCGCCACGGCGCAGGCATACGCCGTGGGCAGCGCCACTTCCGGCTGCCCCTGCAGCATGTCGATCAGCACGCCGTCGGCCACGCCCAGCTCGGCCAGCAATTTGGTCAAGGAGTACCCCATCTGGATGGTTTCAGCGCGAAATTCCGCCGTGTCGCGCGAGGCGATGAAGCGCTCGCTCCAGCGCTGCACGGCGCACAAATCCTGTTCTTCAAAGGCCTGCATCAAGCGCCAGCACAGCGGCGCTTCCCAGCGCGCCACCACGTGCGCCAGATGCTCGGCGATCCACGCGCGCGCCGTGGCCGCATCCGCTACCAGGCCGGATTCGAGCGCCGCTTCCAGCCCCTGCGAATAGCTGTAGGCGCCGATCGGCAAGGCCGGGCTGGCGAACTGCAGCAGATGCAGCAGGGCCGAGGCCTGCATCATGCGGCGCCTGGCACATCGCCGGGACGGTGTATCTTCTGCCGCAGCGGCACGGGCGCCAGCAAGTGCTGGCCCTGGCCGTCGTGGTGGCCATGGCCGCCGCCATACGCGCCCGCCTCCGGTTCGAACGGCGCGCTTTCCTCCGTCACGCTCGCCTGCAAGCCTTGCAGCATCTCTTTTAAAACGGGGTCTTTGCGGATGCGCAGAAAACCGTCGCCCACCTGCGCCTGCGTGTGGCGATTCCCCAGGTGGAAAGCGCAGCGCAGCAGGGTGTGCGCGTCCGCGCAATGCACCAGGTAGGTCGGCTCGCGCGCGGCGACGATCCGCACCACCTGGCCTTCCGGTCCCGTCATGCGCTCGCCGTCGCGCAGCACCGTACCGCGCACGGTGAACACGGCCACCTCGTCGCCATTCGACAGCACGGCGCGCAGCCGGCATTTTTCGCGCTGGTCGTAAGGCAGCACCAGTTGGGCGAACGGGATGCGGTCGTCGTCCGCTCCCAGCTTGGTATGCAATGTGAGCATGCTTGTCTCCCGCTTAAAATAGAAAATAGCGCTGCGCCATCGGCAGCACGGCCGCCGCCTCGCACACCAGCAACTGGCCGTCGGCGCGCACGGCATAGGTTTCCGGGTCCACTTCCATGTGCGGCGTGGCGCTGTTATGGATCATGTCGTGCTTGCGCAAGCCGCGCATGTTTTTCACGGCGATGACGGATTTGTTCAGCTTCAACTGATGGCCGATATCGAGGTCGTAGGCCGCCTGCGACACAAACGTGAACGACTTTTTCAGGCCGCCGCCGAAGGCGCCGAACATCATGCGGTAATGCACGGGCTGCGGCGTGGGAATCGAGGCGTTCGGGTCGCCCATCTGCGCGGCGGCAATCATGCCGCCCTTTAAAATCATCGACGGCTTGACGCCAAAAAAGGCCGGCTTCCACAGCACGATGTCGGCGATCTTGCCCGCCTCGATGGAACCGACCACGTGGGAAATCCCATGCGTGATGGCCGGGTTGATCGTGTACTTGGCGATGTAGCGCTTGGCGCGGAAGTTGTCGCTGCGCGCCGTGTCGGGCGCCAGCGGCCCCCGCTGCACCTTCATCTTGTGCGCCGTCTGCCAGGTGCGCATGATCACTTCGCCCACGCGGCCCATGGCTTGCGAGTCGGACGACATCATCGAGATGGCGCCGATGTCGTGCAAAATATCTTCGGCGGCGATGGTTTCGCGGCGGATGCGCGACTCGGCAAACGCCACGTCTTCGGCAATCGCCGGGTCCAGGTGGTGGCACACCATCAGCATGTCCAGGTGCTCGTCGAGCGTGTTGACGGTAAACGGGCGCGTGGGATTGGTCGACGAGGGCAGCACGTTCGACTGCCCCACGGCGGCGATAATGTCGGGTGCATGGCCGCCACCCGCCCCTTCCGTGTGGAAGGTGTGGATGGTGCGGTCCTTGAAGGCGGCCAGGGTGTGCTCGAGAAAGCCCCCTTCGTTGAGGGTGTCACTGTGCAGCGCCACCTGCACGTCCATGCGGTCGGCCACGGACAGGCAGTTGTCGATGGCGGCCGGCGTGCTGCCCCAGTCCTCGTGCAGTTTGAGGCCGATGGCGCCCGCGCGCACCTGCTCTTCCAGCGGCAGCGGCAGGCTGACATTACCTTTTCCCATGAAGCCCAGGTTCATCGGGAAGGCGTCGGCGGCCGCCAGCATGGCGTGCAAATGCCATGGCCCCGGCGTGCAGGTGGTGGCGGCCGTGCCCACGGCCGGTCCCGTGCCGCCGCCCAGCATGGTGGTCACGCCGCTCATCAGCGCTTCCTCGATCTGCTGCGGGCAGATGAAGTGGATGTGCGTGTCGACGCCGCCGGCCGTGACGATCAGGCCTTCGCCGGCGATGATCTCGGTGGCGCCGCCGATGGGCAAGGTCACGCCAGGCTGGATGTCCGGGTTGCCCGCCTTGCCGATACCGAAGATCAGGCCATTTTTCAGGCCGATGTCGGCTTTCACGATGCCCCAGTGGTCGAGGATGACGGCATTCGTGATGACGGTATCCATCACCTCGGCCGCGCAGCGCTGCGACTGACCCATGCCGTCGCGGATCACCTTGCCGCCGCCGAATTTCACCTCTTCGCCGTAGATCGCATAGTCATGCTCGATCTCGATGAACAATTCCGTGTCGGCCAGGCGGATGCGGTCGCCCTTGGTGGGGCCGAACATTTCGGCATACGCGCTGCGGGGAATGCTGGCCATCTCAATCCTTTCCCGGTGGAGTGTCTTGCAGGTCGCCCATCACTGCGCCATTGAAGCCGTAGACCTTGCGTTCGCCCGCCAGCGCCACCAGTTCCACCGTGCGCTGCTGGCCAGGTTCGAAGCGCACGGCCGTGCCGGCCGTGATATTGAGGCGCATGCCGTAGGCGCGCCAGCGCTCGAAAGCCAGCGCCGGATTGACTTCAAAAAAGTGAAAGTGCGAGCCCACCTGGATCGGTCGGTCGCCCCGGTTGGCCACCACCACGGTGGCCGTGGCGCGGCCAGCATTGAGGCTGATTTCGCCTTCTTCCAATTTGTATTCACCTGGGGTCATGACCGCCTCCTGTAAATGTCGTTTGTGTGCTTACGGTATCGGATGGTGTACGGTCACCAGCTTGCTGCCATCGGGGAAGGTCGCTTCCACCTGGATATCGGGGATCATCTCGGCGATGCCGTCCATGACGTCGGCGCGCGAGAGTATCTTGGTACCGTCCGACATCAGCTGCGCCACCGACTTGCCATCGCGCGCGCCTTCCATGATGGCCGCGCTGATCAGGGCCACCGCTTCCGGATAATTCAATTTCAAGCCGCGCGCCAGGCGCCGTTCGGCCAGCAGCGCGGCCGTAAAAATGAGCAGCTTGTCTTTTTCGCGGGGAGTCAGGTCCATGTTTTTCCTTGTCTTTCCTGTTCAAGTGTTCCAGATGCGGGGCACGATGGCGTCGCGCCCCAGCATGGCGGGGCGCAGCAGAAGCCAGGCGGCCAGCATGATCCGGCGCGCCGCCTCGCTGTCGCCGCACAGCAGCCGCACCACCACCAGCGCTTTCATGTGCGTGGCGCCAAACACGGCGCCGGCCGGCACGACAATCTCGCGCACGGCCGCCAGCACTGATGAAGAAACGGGTGTGCCGACGGCGATCAGGGTGGCGCATACCGTGTGGCCGGCCAGCCCCAGGGGACTGGCCATCAGCGCGCCGCCTCCCGCCAGCACGCCCTGCTCCCACCACAGCAGCTTGCCGCCACGGCGGATTTGCACCTGCTGGCTGATGCTGCCTGTGGTAAAACTTTCGCCCGAGGCGCTGCGGCCCAGGCAGACGATGTCGCAGCCGATGTAGCTGGCGTCGACCGCCAGTTCCACCTCGTGGCGCAGGCGCACGCACGCCTGGTCGAAGAAAATGCTTTCCTGCGGCAGCCACTCGATGGCGGCGCCGCTGCCCGCGCGCAGCACGATGTGCTGACCCGAAACGTGGCCATTCGCGCGGTACCACTTGGCGGCGCCCGGTGACGTGAGCAAGGCATGCGCGCCTGCGCCCACCGTGGCGTCGACGGCCAGCTGGTCACCGCCCACCACGCCACCGGGCGGATGGATGATGATGGCGTGGCAGACGGCATCGCCTTCCGGGTACAAGGGCTTTTGCACGCGCAAGGGGCCGCGGTGCGTGCGCTCGACCAGGCGGCTGACGCCATCGTGCAGCACAAAACCGAGGCGCAAATGCGCCTGCCAGGCGCCGTGCGCGCTGGGCTGTGAAGGCATGGCTGGATGGGTACTGTCTGGCATGCGGGGCAATCGCGTAAATAAGCGATTACCTAAGCAGGATATGTGCCAGCGTCAGGGGAAGGAAAAGTGAGCATCCTGCACCGCGCTGCTGCGAATGCACCGGCATGGTGCATCGGCCGCACCGGCGTGTATGCTCAGGCCACGTCCAGGGCGCGCCGTTCGCGCAGCAAGGCCGTGAATGGTGCGGCAGCCAGGGGCCGGCTGAAATAATAACCCTGCATTTCGTCGCAGCCGTGTTCCGTCAGGAAGTCCACCTGTTCGCGCGTTTCCACGCCTTCGGCGATGACGCGCATGTCCAGGTTGTGTGCCAGCGAGATGACGGAACGGGCGATGGCCGCGTCACTGCTGCTGGTGGTGACGTCGTCGACGAAGGATTTGTCGATCTTCAGCACGTCGATGGGAAAACGCTTCAGGTAGCCCAGGCTGGAATAGCCGGTGCCGAAGTCGTCGAGGGAAATGCCCACGCCGATATCCTTCAGGCGCGTCAGGGCCGCCACCGCCTTGTCCGGGTCGCCCATCACCGTGCTTTCCGTGATCTCGATACCCAGGCAGGCGGGTGCGATGCCGTATTTACGCAATACCGCCTCGACGAAAGGCACCGTGCGATCCTGCGCGAACTGTTTACCGGACAGGTTGACGGCCACCTTGATGCTGCCCAGGCCTGCGTCGTGCCAGGCGCTGATCTGGGCGCAGACGCTTTCCAGCACCCATTCTCCGATGGCCGTGATCAAGCCGTATTCCTCGGCCAGCGCGATGAACAGGCCGGGCGACACCTTGCCCAGCACCGGGTTCTCCCAGCGCAGCAGGGCTTCCGCGCCCAGCAAGGCGCCCGTGCGCAAGCACATCTGCGGCTGGTAGTGCACTTCGAATTCATCGCGGCAGATGGCCCCGCGCAGCTGCTGCTGCATGGCCAGGCGGGCGCGGATATCGCTGCCCATGCGCTCCGTGAAGAAGGCGTAATGGTCGCGCCCCATTTCCTTGGCGCGCACCAGGGCCGTGTCGGCGTGGCGCAGCACGTCGTCGAGGCTGTCGCCGTCGGCCGGGCACATGGCGATGCCGATGCTGGTGGTCAGCGCCAGGCGCTCGCCACCGACATTGAGCTCTTCGCGCAAGCCGGCCAGGATGGTTTGCGCCAGCGCCAGCGTGCGGCCCAACAGGGCATCGTCCTGCAGCAGGATCTGGAATTCGTCGCCGCCCTGGCGCACCACGGTGTCGCCCTCGCGCACGCAGCCGGAGAGGAAACGCGCCACCACTTGCAGCGCCTTGTCGCCCACGGCCTGGCCGTGCGAATCGTTGATGTTCTTGAAACGGTCCAGGTCCAGGCACATCAGCACCACTTGCTGGCTGTCGCGCAGGGCATTGGCGCGCGCCTGTTCGAAACGCTCGCGCAGCAGCACGCGGTTCGGCAAACCCGTCAGCGCGTCGTGGTAGGAAAGGAAATCGATCAGATGCTGCTCGGCCTTGCGCTCGCTGATATCGAGGAAGACGCCCACATAATTGACGACGGCGCCATCGGGCCCGTACACGGTGGACGCGCTGAGCAGACAGGGATAGGTGTCGCCGCTCTTGCGCCGCGTCTGCACCTCGCCCGACCAGCAGCCGCTGCTGCGCAAGCCCTGGCGCAGGGCCTGCAGCACCGCTTCGCCCGTGTGTCCGGCATGCAGGCGCATGATGTCGGTGCCCACCACTTCCTGCGCCGCGTAGCCGGTGATACGTGTAAAGGCGGGATTGGCCGTGACGATGGTGCCGGCCGGATCGGTGATCAGGATGGCGTCCTGGGTGGCTTCGAAGACCTGGCCGGACAGGCGCAGCAATTCTTCGTTGGCGCGGCGGATCTGCACTTCGCGCGCCAGGGTGCTGGCCACCTGTTCCAGTTCCGCCGTGCGTTCGGCCACGCGCCGCTCCAGGTTGGCGCGCTCCTGCGCCAGCTGCAGCTGCGCCCGCGCCAGGCGCACGTGCGCGTCGGTACGGGCGAGAATTTCCTCGGCCTGGAAGGGCTTGGCGATGAAATCGACGGCGCCCAGCGCAAAGCCGCGCACCTTGTCGTCCGTATCATACTGGGCCGACAGGAAGATCACCGGCACTTGGCGCAGGGACGGTATCTCCTTCAGGCGGCGGCAGACTTCAAAGCCGTCGAGGCCCGGCATGCGCACGTCGAGCAGGATCAGCTCCGGCGGGCGCGCCTGGGCCGTCCACAGGGCAAGTTCACCGTTCGGCGCCTGGCGCACCGCATAGCCGGCGCCGCCCAGCAGGTCGCTCAACAACTTCAGCGAAGCCGGTGTATCTTCAACGATCAGTACTTCGCCCTTAGCATTCACTTCGGAAAAATCGCGGTGCATGTAGCAGTTCTCTCAGCTTTGGATGAGGCGCGGCGCTCGATTGCCACGCTGGACAAGACGTTTCTTTGCGATGAACTACGTACTATCATCATAATCTTTATTGCAATTTGGCACCATCCATCCACGGCACTTAGTCCGTTTTTTCATCGAATCCGATGTTGTCAGTCCACACTATTCAAGCGCGCACCAGCACGCCCTCGCTCTCCAGCAGGACGCACAGCTGACGGTACTGGTGCTGCTCGAGCATGGCCTGCAGCGGCGCCAGCAACGGCGCCGCCGACGCCGGCAGGGCCGCCAGCAGCTGCGCCACCCTGGCCAGGTTCAATTCGCGCAGCGCCACCAGCAAGGCGGCGCGCTCTTCCCCGGCCAGCAGCAGCAAGTCTTGCGCCTGTAGTGCCGGTGGCCATGCCGCCTGCGCCGGGATGGCCACCGGCACGGATGCCTGCTCTGGCGCCTGCGCCGCCTGCGCGGGTATGCTGAAACGGAAGGTGGCACCCTGCCCCGGCATGGATTCCAGCGTCAGTTCGCCTCTCATCAACTGCACCAACTCGCGCGAGATGGCCAGGCCCAGGCCCGTGCCATCCTTCGGTCCCGCGCTGTCGGCCTGCACGAAGGGTTCGAAGATGCGCTGCTGGTCTTCCAGGGCGATGCCGATGCCCGTGTCGCTGACGGCGAACGACAGGCGCCACGTGGCGTCATCCAGCAGCTCGCCGCGCACGCGCAAGGTGACCTCGCCGCTGCCGGCGAACTTGACGGCATTCGACATCAGGTTCAACAGCACCTGGCGCAAGCGCGTCGCATCGAGCAGCACCGCCGCCGGCAGGTCCGCGCAATCGAGGCGCAGGGACAGCCCCTGCTGCTCGGCGCGCATGCCCAGCATGTCCATCACTTCCTGCAACAGAGGCGCCAGCGCCACCACGGTCGCCTGCGCCTGCAAGCGCCCCGCCTCGCCCTTGGAGAGTTCGAGGATTTCATTGATCAGGGTGAGCAAATGATTGCCGGAGCGGTGGATGATGGCCAGGTTGCGCTTTTCATCGTCCTGCATGTTGGGCGAGGCGGCCATCAGGCGCGAAAAGCCGATCACGGAATTCAAGGGCGTGCGCAGCTCATGGCTCATGTTCGCCAGGAAGGTGCTCTTGGCACGGTTCGCCGCCTGCGCCTGGCTGACGGCTACCGACAGGGCGCTCGTGCGCTCGGCCACCAGTTCTTCCAGGTGGTGGCGGTGGCGCAGCAGTTCGAGTTCGGCCTCGCGGTGCGCCGTGATATCGTAGTTGGAGCCCACCATGCGCATGGGCTGGCCCCGCCCGTCGCGAAAGATCACGGCGTCGGCCTTGATGTAGCGGATGGCGCCATCGGGCCACAGGATGCGGTACTCGTGCGTAAACGCCTGGCCGGCGCCCAGCGCGGCGCGCAGGGCCTGCTTGGCCGCCGGCACGTCGTCCGGCATCAGCGCCGCGCGCCAGATGACCGCCGGCGACATGCTGCTGGCCGCATCGGCCTTGAACTGCGCGTACATCTGTTCATCCCATTGCAAAGCGTCGCTGCTGACGTTCCAGTCCCAGATGCCGATACTCGCCGCGCCGGTGGCCATCTGCACGCGCTCTTCGCTGCGCTGCAGGGCGCGGTAGCGGCTGTCGAGCAGCGCCACCATGTCGCGGATGGAGCGGTACAGGGTGCGCAGCTCGCCCAGGAACCACGCTTTCGGCGGCGTGCCGAAGGCTTCGCCCTGCCCCGCCTTGACGCCTGCCGCGTACTGGCCGATCACCTTCAGGGGCTTGAGCATCAAACACCACAGGAGCAGCCAGATGCAGGCCACAAGGATCACGTCGAGGGCCACGATCATCGCACCGATGCCCAGCGCGCGCTGCCGCAGCTCCGCGTCCAGCAGGGCCGGCGTGGCATACACGGCAACGCTGCCGATGACTTGTCCGCCCACCGTCACGGGGCGCCGCTGCACCAGCCAGCCGGGTTCGGCGGACAGCGCGGCGAGGCTGTCGATGGCGCCGTCCGCAGTGCGGCGCAGGATCAGCGCCTCCTTGCCGATGCCCGGCGTGAGGGAGCTGGCCACCAGGTCGCGCTTGCCCAGCATGCTGCGCATGATGGCCTGCATCTGCTTTTCATCCAGGTTCCACAAGGGCAGTTCGATGGCCACGGCCAGCTGGTCCGCGCTGACTGCCAGGCTGCGATGCAGGTGCTGCCAGCGCTGCTCGCGTTCGGACTGGTAAAACAGCACGGCAAACACCAGCAGCAGCACGGTGACGACAAAGGTCAGCGCCACGCTGACAGCCAGCACGATGGACACGCCGCCCAGACGGGCGCCTTTGGGTGCGTGAAAAGTCATGCGTCTTCGCCCTGCGGTTCGCTGGCCAGCTGCGTCAGCAAGGCGCACAGCGCCTGGTACTGGTGCTGTTCCAGCATGGCGGCGATGTGCGCGGACAGCTGCGGCAGGCCGGTCGCCACGCCGGCCAGCACGATGGCGCTGCGCCGCAAATCGAGGGCTTGCACGGATTCGAGCAGCGCCTGCCGTTCGGCCGCGCCCAGCTGGCCCAGCGCCTGCCGCAAATCAAAGGCTGGCGCCGGCACGCGCGACGGCGCGGCGGTGGTGCGCTGGAAGCGCACGCCCAGTTGCTGCTCCAGCATGGCGAACAGGTGTTCCTGCTCGATCGGCTTGCGCAGGAAACCGTCGGCGCCGGCCGCCAGCGCCTCCTGCTTTTCTTCTTCGAAGGCGGAGGCGGTCATGATCACCAGGCGCGGCTGCACCAGCGCCGGCTGCGCGCGCAGCCAGCGCGTCAGCGCCAGGCCATCCATGTCCGGCATGCGCCAGTCGCTCAGCACCATGTCGTAGCGCTGCGCCGCCAGCATGGCTTGCGCCTGCGTGCCGCCCGCCGCTTCCTGCAGCTGGAAACCCAGCGGCGCCAGCAAGCCGGCCAGCAGCTTGCGGCAGTTGTCGTCATCGTCGACCAGCAGCACCATGCGCCCACGCTGGGCCGGCGGCAGGCGCGCCACGCGGCCCGGCGCCAGCGTCGCGATGGCCGGCTGCCGCAGCACCGGCGCGCGCAGATCGAAATGGAATACGGAGCCGGACCCCAAGGTGGAGTCGACGCGCAGCTCGCCGCCCATCAGGCGCACGAATTCGCGCGAAATGGTCAGCCCCAGTCCCGTGCCGGCCTGCGCCACGGCGCTGTCGGCCTGCACGAACGGTTCAAAGATGCGCTCCAGATCCGCTTGCGCGATGCCGCTGCCCGTATCGCGCACGGCAAAGGCCAGCGCCATCTGCCCACCTTCTGCCGTCTGGCAGGCCAGCGACAAGGTCACGCTGCCCTGCTCGATGAACTTGAGCGCGTTCGACAGCAAATTGAGCAGCACCTGGCGCAGCTTGGCGCCATCGAGGCGCACCAGCAGCGGCACGCCGGAACGTTCGAGCTGCAGCGCGATGCCCTGGTCGCTCGAACGCATGCGCACCATCTCGAGCACCTCGTCGAGCAAGCCATTCAAGTCCACGGGTCCCGTTTGCAGCTGCATGCGGCCCGCTTCGATTTTCGACAATTCGAGGATGTCGTTGATCAAGGTCAGCAAATGATGGCCGGCGCGGTTGATGATGGCCAGGTTATGCTTTTCTTCCTCGAACATGCTGCTCGAATCGGCCATCATCTGCGAAAAACCGATCACGGAATTCAAGGGCGTGCGCAATTCGTGGCTCATGTTGGCCAGGAAAACGCTTTTCGCGCGATTTGCCGATTCGGCCTCGGTGACGGCCACCGACAGGGCCGCCGTGCGCTGCTGCACCAGTTCTTCCAGGTGGTCGCGGTAGCCGAGCAATTCCTGCTCGCTGTGCTTGCGCTCGGAAATGTCGACGATGCCGCTGCGCACCAGGCGCCGCCCTTCCATGGGCAATTTGACCAGCCGCACCTCGCAGGGAAAAACGCTGCCGTCGGCACGCCGCACATTGCGTTCCACCAGGACAGGCTCGCCCAGCATGGCACGGCGCAGATGCTCTTCCATCATCAGGCCCAGCGGCAAGCCATCGGGCTGCTTGCCGGTATACAGGTCGAACGGCCCGCGTGCCAGCAGTGCCGCGCGCGACAGGCCCAGCATGCGCTGCGCGCTGCTGTTGGCGTCGACGAAGCGGTCCACGTCCAGGTCGTACACCAGGATGGCTTCCGGCGCATGCTCGACCAGGATGCGGAAGCGCTGCTCGCTCTCGCGCGCATCGCTCTCGGCGCGCCGCAGGCGCCGCCGCTGCAGCAGCAAGGCGCTCAGCAAGCCGGCCATCACGATAAAGACGCCGCCCACCAGCAGCACGGCAAGGCGGTGCTCGTGCCACAGTTCCGGCGGCCGGTTGAGGAACAGCGTGTGCGGCGGCAGCCGGCTGATGTCGGCATCCCAGCGCTGCAGCTGTTCCCAGTCATACATGGGTATTGGGCGGGCCGGCGGCAGCAAGGCTCCCGGCGCGGCGGGCGCCTTGCCATCCAGCACCGCCAGCGACATCTGCGCCACCTGCTGCGCGGCCTGTTCGATGTGCAGGATGGAGCCGCCCAGGATGCCCTTGCCGACCGTCGCGTTGTACATGCCAAAGGTGGGCACATTCGCCAGCCGCGCCAGCTGCACGGAAAACTGCACGGGCGTGGCGATGGCGCCGTCCACGTCGCGGTTGACATTGCCCGCCACCAGCACGCTATCAGCTGGCAAGTGTGCCACCGAAGAGCGCATCTGGTCCAGGGTCAGGTTATCGAGGTAGCGCATGGCCACCTTGCCCTGCCACGCCAGCGCCGCCTGCTGCATGTTGCGCTTCAAGACCTGGTCGGCCTCGCTGGTGCCGACGGCCATGACGATGGTCTTGGTGTCAGGGAACAGCGACATGGCTTGCGCCAGGGTACCGGGAAAATCGACATTCGCCTTTTGCTGCCAGATGGCAGCCGGGCTGCCGGTCGGCAAGGCCATGCCCGAGGTGTTAATCGCCAGCACGGGCACCTCGCGCGCCAGCGGCGCCAGGTCCGACAGCAAAAAATCGAGCGCTGGCTGCTGCATGGCGATGATCAGGTCCGCCTTGCGCCCCATCATCTCGGTGTATCTTAAAAGCAACAAATCGCGCATCTCATTGCGCAGCGCCGGGTCTGCCTGGGTATTCAGGTTGAGGTGCTCGACCATGATGTCTTCGCTGGCCAGGCCTGCGGCGGCCATGGCGGCCACATAGGTGCGCGTGTACGATTCCACGCCGGCGCGGCCATAGTCGTAAGCGTTAAGGAACAGCACGCGCTGGCCCTGGTGCGGCGGCGCGACGGTGGGTGCTGCTGCCGGCAAGGCGGCGCAGGGCGCGGCGACCCAGAACGCCAGCAGCAATGCGCGGCAGCAGCGGCGCACCGCTGCCCTGCCCTGCCCACCGCCCGGCACATCACGCATCATTCGCCATGCCCATGCTCACTCCGCCTGTCACCATGTTTCACCCATGCGCTGGCCGATCAGCCACCGACACTTACAAAAACATGATAACGTCAACTGCAGGGGCAAGTCTATTCCTTAGGGCAATCTTTTGACAATCCACCCGCTCGCCACACCAAACATCGTTACGCCGCGGTGCCGCTGATACCGAACAATTCCAGCTTCAGCCCTTTTATGCCGGACGGCACATAAATCGCAATCGCCTGGGCCTTGATCATGCTGTCATAAATACTGCCCTTGTTATCGATCGAAAAGTAGTACGTATTGGGCCGCACCGGCACTTCGGCAGGAACCTGGGCCATATGACGCAACTCGGCACCAGGAAGTGCCCGGCCCAGTAACAGGTCGATATTGTCCGGAGATGAAATCTTGAACTGCAACGGCACCGTGGCGACCAGTTCCAGCGCCGGCATATCGGCGTTCACCGCAAGACAGAGTTCGGTCTGACGGTCAATCCGCTTGGCATCGAGCAAGCCGTGATAGTGGGTGTTTTGTTGCGCGTCGTTGGACAGCGCAATCGGGAAGTAGCGCGACAGGAGTACCGTATCGATCAGGTCGCGAATGATGCCATCGAGCTTGCCGAAACCGGGCGCCGCGTCATCGTGAGAATAAGCCGGCAAATCGCTCAGTGTGTATTTTTTCGAAAACGTCATCAAGCCACCGGCCAATGCCATCAATTTTTCAAATAAATACACGGGATGGTGGCGCCGGTAACTGGCGCAATGACTGAGTGTGGCGCTGGCCGTGCTCAATGTTTTGAGCATCCAGAACGAGGAAACATCGCCGCCATGAAATTCCACCGCATGGTTACCGGGCTGGCGGTGGCAGCTGTACAGCGCTTCAATTTTCGCGCCCATGCGGTCGATCAGCGACTCGAGCATTTTCTGCAGCGAAGACTCGGCGCTGATGGTCAGGCCAGGTGGAATGAAGGAAGTATCGACTTCGAAGCCGCCGTTGCCGGCACGGTGCAGACGAATCACCGGGATGGCAAGGTAATCATTCAGGGGCTCCAGTTGCGACAGCAGGTACACGCGCTTCTTCAAATAAACCACCTCGATGCTGACTGCCTCGCTGTACAGATCCGGGGTTTCGATATCGGCCTGAACATAGCGCGCGCCTGCAGAGCTCACATTGCCGCCATGTGCCTGCAGCGCGGGTAGCGCGGCATAAAAAGTAAAGCTATGTTCGCTGGAAGGCAGCTTGGACAGGTCAACGGCACTGGGCAATACATCGCCAAGCGGCGCCTCAAACAGCTCGCCATCCTGAAAGACCAGCGACATGGCCTCCGCCCGCAGGCTATTGTTGGCCAGTGCATCCGCATTCCAGCTGACGCCATGCACGCCCCATAAATGGGGATTAATCAACGAGGCCAGTCGTTGCAGGCGCGCTTCATGGTAGCGGTCCAGTTGCTGGAAGTGCTGGGGCCCGATGGCCAGGCCTTCGGACCAAAGTAATTTGGATGGCAGTGTCATTGCGTTCTCCATGGTGACCGTTGGAATCTTGCTGCCTAGCCAGTCTGATGTTGCCAGCATGGAAGTCCTTGATGTTGCGCAGCACCCTGTTCAATTATTTGCGCAAACGCAATTTGCCTTTGAGAAAACGCTCGGATACTGGCCATTCCGCCGCAAAGACACAGGAAAAGAGAGATGGAGGATTTGCTGCCGTATTTCGAGCGCGAGTTGGTGATGCTGCGGCGACATTGCCGTGAGTTTGCCGAGCGCTATCCGAGAATCGCCGGCAAATTGCACATGTCCGGCGAGTCGTGCGAAGACCCGCACGTGGAACATTTGATCGAATCGGTGGCCATGCTGGCGGCACGCCTCTCAAAACGGCTCGATGACGACTATCCGCAATTTACCGAAGCCATGTTCGAAGCCCTGTTCCCGCATTATCTGCGTCCCTTTCCATCGTGCAGCATCGTGCGCCAGTGCGCCCCGGTGGCTGGCGCGGGCGTATCGCACCTGCCGGCCGGCAGTGAAATGGATGCAGCGCCCGTGCGCGGCGTGCGCTGCCGCTTCAAGACGGTTTACGACATGACGACAGGAGCATCGGTACTGGAAAGCGCGGCTTTCGATGCCATGATCAAGGCACCGCCAGGCGTACGCCTGCCAGCATCGGCGACTTCCTCGCTGAACATAGGCATCCGGCATCTCGACGCGGCGCCCGCATCGCTGCGCGTTTTCATCGATGGCGAAGCGTCTTTTTCCGCCGCATTGCGCGATGCCTTGTTCATGCATGCAGTCTGCGCTTTTGTGTCGATCGACGCGGCGCAATGGACGGCCTTGCCCGCCGTGCCTGTGACGCCCGTCGGCTTCGCCGACACGGATGCCTTGATACCTTTTGGTGCCCGTTCGCAGCCGGCCTACCGCGTGCTGAGCGAGTATTTTGCGTATCCGGAAAAATTCAATTTTTTTGATATCGATATCGCGGCGCTGAGTGCGGCCCTGCCGCCTGCTTGCCAGCGCTTTACCCTGCATCTGTGCATGGCCGGTTTGCGCCCCGATTCCGCTACGGCGCGCATGTTGTCCAGCATTTCCAGCGACAACTTGAGGCTCGGCTGCAGTCCGGCGGTCAATCTTTTTCGCCAGCAAGGCGTGCCGATTTCCGTCACCCGGCAGAAAACCGACTATTCCGTGCTGGCCCATGCTACCCATGCGCATGGCTATGAAGTGGTCTCCGTCGATGCGGTGCGTTTGTTGCGACAACGGGGAGGCGAAAGCACGCTGACAGAATTTCGCCCCCTGTACAGCCTGCGCCATGGCGAAGGTACGGCGCAACAGGGCCATTACTGGGTCATGCGTCACGATACGGCTTTGGCCATCAAAAGCCCTGGCCACGAAAAGAAAATCACGCTGGTCGATAGCGACTTCAATCCCTTGATCCATGAAAAGGCCAGCTTGTCGCTGTCGCTGACGTGCAGCAACCGCGATCTTCCCCTTGCGCTCAAATACGGCCAGCCGCAAGGAGACTTGCAACCGTGCGGCGGCGGACCCGCGCTGCACATGCTGCGGCGCCCCAGCCAGCCGCGCCGCTTTTCGCCGGGCGCGGGCCTGCACTGGCGCCTGATTTCGCACCTGGCGCTGAATCATCACGCGCTGGTCCAGGAGGGCCTGCCGGCGCTGCGCGAAATGCTGACGCTGTACGACCAGTCCCAATCGGCAAGCTCGCAACGCCAGATCGGCGGCATCGCCGCGCTGGCGCATTCGCCGGCCACGACATGGCTGCGGCACAAGCGGGGCACCTCGCTGGCACATGGCGTGGAGGTGCGCATCACGCTGGACGAGGAAGCGTTCGTCGGCAGCGGCATGCACTTGTTTGTGCAAGTGATCGATCACTTCCTTGGGCTGTATGTGCAAATCAACAGTTTCATCGAACTGGTGGTGCTGTCACTGCAAAGCGGAGAGGAGCTGATCCGATGCAAACCAAGAAGCGGACTGCAGAATCTGGTGTGATGCACCACTTGCTGGCCGAGCCATACCGCTACCAGTTCATCCAGGCGGTGCGTATTCTGCTGTGCTGGCTACGTCAGCAAAACGTGTCCCATGTGCAAGCTTTCGGCCAGGTATTGCGCTTCAAAAACAGCTTGTCCTTGAGTTTTCCCGCCAGTGAAATCGAACAGCTCTCGCTCGACGAGCATGAACAACTGGCCATGATACCGACGTTCATGCGTTTTCTGGGCGTCGGCGGCACCTTGCCCTTGCATCACTCGGAACGCATCGCCGCCAACCGCTTGTCGAGCAAGGATGCCGGCGTCTCGGCCTTTCTCGATATTTTTTCGCACCGCATGGTCGCGCTGTATTACCAGGCGTGGGAAAAGTATCGGCTGGAATCGACGCTGCAGACCCAGGCCAGGGATGTACAACTGCCTTTGCTGCTGGCACTGGGCGGCGTGCGGCGCACTTCGCTGCCGTCGAGGGCCGAACCGGATGCCGTGACACAGGACGTCGCGGCCTGGTACGCGGGTCTGCTGCGCTGCCGCCCCGTCTCCGCGCAAGCGGTTGGCCGCGTGCTGGCCGAATACTGCGGCGTCCCCGTCACCCTGCAACAATTTGTCGGCGGCTGGGACTATCTGGAAAAAAACCGGCGCAGCCTGCTAGGCAGCGTCAACTTTACGCTAGCGCGCGGCGCAACGCTGGGCCTGCGGCTGTGGCGCCACGACATGCGCGTCTGCCTGCATATCGGCCCGCTCGATCCCGCCAGCCTGCAACGCTTCCTGCCGCGCAGCACAGGTGCGGCGGCACTGGCAAAGATGCTGGCGCTGTTTGGCGTGCCGGACTTGCAATATGAAGTGCGGCTGATATTGAGTCCGCCATGCATTACCCCCCTGCTCCTGAGCGCCAGCCCTTCAGAAAGACGGCGCCTTGGCTGGACGACGTTCTTGCAAACCGCACAAGGCAAGGCAGGCGGCGCCGAAGTACGTTATTTGCTGCAACTGGCTTGAGCAGTCATCTCTGGAAAGCGAGGCAAGCATGAAACATGCGGGACGCGGCGTCATCCGACTCGGAGACGCAACCGATCACGGCGGCAAGGTCACCAGCGCATCATCCGGCACCACCGTGATGGGGAAGACGGCGGCGCTGGCCGATGACACCACCTTCTGCCCCAAGTGCAAGGGCAACTTCCCCATCACGCCGGACGGCGACGGCGCAAAACACATGGGCAAAGCGTACGCCTATGACGGCGATGTCACCGCCTGCGGCGCCCACCTGATCACATCGCTATAACGGAGGCAGGCCATGCATGCAAGCATCCAGACGGCGCTATCGGCCTTCGACCTCGCCGCGCAAGAGCGGCGCCTGCTGAAGATCGAGTTCCCCCATGAAGATGGGCCAGCCGGCGCCATCCTGCTGGTCAATTCGCTCACTGCCAGGGAAGAGGTATCGCGCGACTTCCGTTTCGAAGCCGAATTGCTGTCCGATGACGCGCACATCGCGCTCAAGGCCATGATGGGCCGCATGGTGAGCATTTCCATGCTGCGCGACGATGGCACGCTGCGCCACTTTAACGGCTATGTGGGCGAGTTTTGCCTGCTGCGCGCCGACGGCGGCTTTGCGTGGTACCGCATGGTGCTGCAACCGTGGCTGGCCTTTGCCCGGCTGCGCCAGGACAACGTCTCCTTTCATGGCCAAAGCGTGATGCAGCTGACAGAGACGACCTTTGCCCACTACGGGCAGCGCGACTGGCAAACCAGCATCCACGGCGACGATCCACAGCTCACCTGCGCCAACCAGCATAATGAAACCGACTACAACCACCTGCACCGGCGCTGGGAAGCGCTGGGCTGGCATTACTGGTACGAGCACCGCGCCGATGGCCATACCTTGTGGCTGGCAGACAACAGCACCCTGGCGGACATGATCGCCACGCTATCGGGCGACGGCGCCATGCGTTTCCACTCCGAGTCGGGTTCCATGGAAGACGATGGTCTGCAACAGTGGCAAGCAGTGCGCCGGATCGGCTCCGGACAGCTGACCTTGGCCAGTTTCGACTATAAAAATCCGCAGCCCCGCCTTGCCAGCGGTTACTCCCTGAACCGCCAGGGCGACGTATTTGCCCACGAGTTGTATGAAGATACGGGCGCCTATGGCTATAAGAATGTCGATGATGGGGAAGCTCTGGCACAACGCCGCATGGAAGAAAGCGACCATCTGCGCCAGTATTTCGAGGCGGCCGGCAATCACCGTGGCGCACAGCCCGGCCTTTGCTTCCGGCTCGATGGCCATTTCAGCGCCGAAGAAAAACGCTACCAGCCGGGCCAGGAGCGCCCTGACAGCATCGCCGAACGCGACTACCTGATCCTGTCAGTGCTGCATAGCGCCAGCAATAATTATCAAGTCGGCCCGAACGCCCCGTCCCACTATGTCAACAATATGCTGTGCGTGCGCAGGGACATCCGCTGGCGGCCGGGCCGTGGCTACAACAGCACGCCGTGCGTGGTTGCCGGCGTGCAGACGGCACTGGTGGTCGGGCCGGCCGGGGAAGAAATCCATACCGATGCCCTGGGACGCATCCGCCTGCAATTTCACTGGGACCGTCTGGGCAAATTCGATGAGCGCAGCTCGCCATGGATAAGGGTCATGATGCCGATGGCGGGCCTGCAAATGGGACAAATCGCCTTGCCCCGTGTGGGTCAGGAAGTCGTCGTGCAATTTCAGGACGGCAATATCGACTACCCTATCGTCATCGGCGTGGTCTACAACAGCGCCAATCCGCCGCCATGGCAATTGCCCCAGCAACGCGCCCTGTCCGGCGTGCGCAGCCGCGAACTGGGCGCCCGCAGCGCCAACCATCTCGTGCTCGACGATACCAAGGGGGCGATACAGGCACAGCTGCGCAGCGAGCACCAGGATAGCCGTCTGTCATTGGGCAACATCACCCGCATCGACGACAACGCCGGCCGCAAGGAGGCGCGCGGCGTGGGCTTTGAATTGGCCAGCAACGCCTGGGGCGCCCTGCGCGCCGCCAAAGGCATGCTGATCACCACAGAAACATCAACAGGAACGGGATCGGTCAAACAGCTCGACGAAACACAGTCCCGCCTGGCGCAGGCACGCCAACTGCATGAGGGACTGGCCGGCATGGCCGTCGATGCAGGCGCGCAGGACAGTACCGCACAGCAAGGCGCCGTGGCCGAGTCCATCCAACGGCAAAACGCCGCCATCAAGGGCAGCGGCGGCGATTTCCCGGAACTGTCCGAACCACATCTGGTGCTGGCCAGCCCGGCCGGCATCGAACTGAGCACGGCCCAGTCCATCCACCTGGCCGCCAGCGAGCATGTGGCGCTCAGCAGCAGCAAGCATATTTCACTCGCCAGCGGCGACAGCATGTTTGCCAGCATCGCCAGGAGCTTCAGCCTGTTCGTGCACAAGGCCGGCATGAAGCTGATTGCCGCCAGCGGCAAGGTGTCCATCCAGGCCCACAGCGACGAGGTCGAAGTCATTGCGCGGAAAGTGCTGTCGCTGATCAGCGAAGCGGACTGGGTCAACATCAAGGGCAAGAAAGGCATCCGCCTGCACGGCGCCAACCACATGCTGGAAATCAGCGACAAGGTGCAGTTCTTCACTTCATCCCCCGTGCTCTTCAACGGCAACCTGGAAACCCTGGCGCCGAAGAGCGTGTCGCAGGAATTTAATGAGAGGCCACACAGCAGTTTTGATCAGGAAGTCTTGCTAGTGAATGCCGACGATACACCAGCCGTTGGCGTTGCTTTTGAACTCCTGCGTGATGACGGCAACATCGCCGGAAAAAGCGCGGAAGACGGTTCCACGCAACTACAAAAATCCACCGGCATGGATAGTTACATCATTCGCTATAAGGGAGAACTGCCATGAGCAAATGTGATGACTTGAATAACCGCGGCAATCATCCTGCGAAGTTTGGTCAAGGCGTGGGAGGCTGGGCGGAACTCGCCGTTTCGATGACGGAAACAAAAGATACCGCGCGACATGACGTCACCCTACCCCCTGGCAAGGTAATTCCTGTCATTTTTCTGCCAGGCGTGATGGGTAGCAATCTACGGATGAGCAAAGTTCGCCAGGAAGAATTGCGCCGTCCAGACAATCGGGCCTGGCGGCCAGACGATATGATGGGGGCGGGAGGCAAGGCCGCTGTCCTCACAAACAATGGCTTGGGTGGCTGGTTCAAAGATGCGTCGCCACGGCAGCGTCAGTTGGTGTTTGATCCCACTGAAACCGAAGTCGAGTACTACCATTACACCGAAAGCAACAGTCGTTTTGACCCAGATGGCGCGGAAACCAAGGCTGCAGATGCACGGCATCAAAATGTGCCAGACAGTTTTACACCCATTCCTCCTTTAATGGGAACTAACAGGATCGCGACAACAACACGTCCGAATCAAGGTAAAGCCTGCTCCTACCAAAGCCCAGCACAAATAGCACGTTGGCGCGGATGGAGTGAAGTGTTATTTGCTGGTGCGTACGGAACAATGTTGCGGGCAGCCGAATTGCATCTCAATAATATGATTTCCGACGGTAAGCCACATCCTGTCTGGCGTCAAACAAGTGGCCTTGGCGCACTGCTTTTGCAAGATCCAGAAAATTTTGGCGCGTCATCTGGGAAAGCCATTAGCGTCAGCGATTTAAAGAAAATTTCTCCTTGCTGGTATCCAGTGCATGCGATGGGTTACAACTTTATCAAGAGCAATGGGGTATCCGCCGTCACTATTGCAGAGCGACTACGCGGCCTGGTCAAAGGCTACCAGAAACGCGGATTCAAATGTAACGAAGTCATCATCGTCACGCATAGCATGGGGGGCTTGCTGGCCCGTGCATTGATACACCCCAGCTTTGGAAAGATGCTTGATGATAAAGATGTGAAAATTCTGGGCATTTATCACAACGTGATGCCAACCATTGGAGCCGCAGGGGCATATAAACGCATGCGTTTTGGTTTTCAAGAAAGAGAAGGTTCTATAGCAGAAATAGAAGCCAAAATTCTGGGCATCGACGGTATGCATGCTACCGCCATTCTGGCTAACGCACCAGCGCCACTGGAAATGTTGCCAGGTGCGGCATATGGTCAGAATTGGCTGAAAATTGTGGATGCACAGGATAAAGTTTTATGGAGCTGGCCTCGCGATAAGGCTACTGCACTGGAAAGCATTTACCTTCAACCAGCCAATGCGTGGTGGAGGCTAATCAATCCGAAATGGGTAAACCCCGCAGACCTCCCTTATGAAAAAGGTGGGGGTATAGAAAGAACAATGGAGAGAATAACATACGCCTCAAAATTTCTATCGTCCATAGAGAAAATTTTCCACCCAAACACTTATGCAAGCTATTGCGCTTCCCGAAATTTTTTAAGTTACGGCGACGTCGTATTTAAATTAATTGACGGTCTTCACAGTGGATCTAACGATCCATGGAATAAATTTGAGCCGCTACCTGAAAAATGGAAATTACTTGAAGATGATAGCAAGGGGCAACTCCTCGTCCAGGCCGGAGGGAAAAACTTAAAATTAAAGCTACAGTCAGCCAGTGCACGCGGTGATGGGACGGTACCGTCAGACCGTTCTGCACGGCACATCACAGGCACACTGTTCATACATGGCATGGCGGAAGCGAACGGTTATGACCACCAGAACAGCTATGCCGATACAAATGTAATGGCATCCATGCTGTATTCCATCGTACAAATTGCCAAGACGGCAAAATGGGATTAAGCCATGAATAATAAGATAAAGAAAATAATTTTCCTCACGATCACAGTTATTGCGATGGCTTTCCTATCCGCCCACGCGAAAAAAAATGCAGACAAGGAGACCATAATGCTTGGGAATGTCAAACTTAGCAAACGTCTGGAAGTTCTCTTTTTAAAAACAAAAATTGTATGCTTCGGGCGCTATGCCCTAGAGGTTCCGCAAGAAGCACAACTCATATCAGGAGGAACAACAATTCTTTCGGAAATCAAGAGCATACCAGGCGGAATAACAGAAAAAAACGAACGCATAGCAGAAGAAATTGAAAAAATAAGAAAAAATGACCCAAACTCTGAAATTATATACAATGAAAAAGGTCCAGTAGAAAATAGCTGGCAACTTCAATATTATGATGGGAAATTTTCCAAGGAAGATGACCGTTTAATATTCAAGACATACATCATAAAAGGAAACTATATATTTATTCTTGATGGATCAACAAGAAAATGGGAAACAATAGCAGACTCAAAACGAAATCAAATGGTCCGCGCTAATAATTTACGTTTGCGTGATGAAAATGAAGTTCCCAAGGAACCTGGTTATTGCGTCAAAAATGGTTTCATGAGCGACAACAAATATGATAGTCAGGAAATGGCGGATGCAGGCTTGTATTTCCCCAGCTTTCCAGACGTGACTTTTTCCATCACTGCGAATAAAAATGCCTACGGTGACTATCCTCCTGCCGAATATGATGCAAAAGTACGTGGGAAATTATCATTACTTGCTCGTATCCAGGAAGCAAAAGACCAGCAAGGCAAGAACTACCCTCCTCGTACTCTGCTACGCGAGGGCAAGCGTGACGTGCAGCACTGGCATGGCGAGGAATCGTTGATACGGCGTACCGATGGCGTGCACGATTTCGAATGGACGCTGGTGGGTACGCCGCGCGATATCGCCTATCCAGCGGTATTGGAAGCATCCATGTACACCAAAGTCGCCCACAACATGGTCGGTGCCGCCGAAGCCGCGTCGTTGAGCGACGAAGAGGCCATCGCCTTGTGGGACAAGCTGTTGTCCGGTCTGAAGTTCCGGGTGAAGGTGCCGGGAGCGCCTCCCGGTTCCTACTATATCGATCCGGACAAGCCGGCGCAGTGACGGCTGGATTAGCTCATGCTGGCGCCATGCCAGCCATTGCGCTAGCATGCTCCTTTTGCCTGGGAAGCTTCCATGCCCATCACCCTGCGCCCCGCCCTGCCCCTTGACATCGACGCCCTGTGGGCCCTGCGCACGGTGGCCGTGCGCGTCGGTTGTGCCACGCACTATGCACCGGATCAGATCGCCGTGTGGACGGCCTCTCCCGTGCCGGACGCGTATGCCGCCATGCTGGTTGCCGGCGGCGGCATCGTGGCGATGCAGGGCGAGTCCATTGCCGGCTACGCCATGCTGGATGTAGATAAGCACGAAGTCGATGCCGTGTTTGTCGATCCGGCGCGCGCGGGTCTGGGCATCGGCAAGCGCTTGCTGGCGGCGCTGGAGCCGCTGGCGCGCGGGCGCGGTATAGTCCGCCTGCACCTGTCCGCGTCGCTCAACGCCGTGCCGTTTTACCGCGCCGCCGGTTTTGTTGCCTTGCGCGAGGAAGCGTATGCGCATCCGAGCGGCATCAGCCTGGCCAGCGTGGCGATGGAAAAGGTGCTGGCGGCCGCCTGAGCCGTCAGTCGTCTGTCGCAGCAGCTTCGGATTCGGCCAGACATTGCTGCAGCTTCGCGATCAGCGCGCGCACTTCGTCGTCGCCCAGATCCAGCGGGTCGCCGTGCGCGCCGACGGCGATCAGGCAGATGGCCGAGCCGTCGTACCAGGCGTCGAGGCGTTCGTCCTGATGATTCATATGACTTGTTCGTCCCACACCCGCAGCTGCGGCGAGCACCAGCCCGTCACCATGTCGAGGGCGTCCAGTATCACGTCTTCCAGCGGCCCCTCCTGCGCGCCGTCCTGCATAGACGGGCGCAGTTCCTGCAGCAAGGCTGCCACCTGCGCCGCCGTCACGCCGCTGGCGTGGTAGCGCAGCAAGATAGCGCGCAGCGTCAATAAACCTGCCCTGGCGTCCAGCGCGGCCAGCAATTCATTGTCGATATCGGCGATGACGGTTTGCGTGGTTTGCAGCATATCAATCCGCCTCCCACGCGATGCCGGCCGGCCGCGCGCCGCCTGACCTGAAAAACGCGATGCAAGCCCGCTGGCATTGTTCCACCTCCACGCACCACGCTTCCGGATACTCGTCCACCTGGCCATTCGCCAGCAGGTAACTGCAAACGCCGTCTGCCTCCTCGTCGCCCAGCGAGTGAAAACTCAGGTCGTCCTGCCCCGACAGATACATCAGCCAGGCGTTGCCGCCATTGCGCAGCATGCACAGGGCCGGACCCTGCTCCGCATCAGTCGCCAGGGTCAGCCACAGTTCGCACTGCGCCAGCGCGCGCGCCTCGGTCAGCGCCTGTTCCAGCGCAAGGAGGCTATCCATCACATGCGGCTCGCCATGCAGATTCAGTTCCATCCTCATGCATGTTCTCCACTTAAATCAGCCGTCGCCAGCGCCGTACTCAGGTACAGCTTGCCGCTCAGGTCTTTCAATAAACTGCTCTGGCGCAGGCGGTCCATCACGGGGCCCTTCACTTCGGCCAGGTTCAGGCTGATGCCGCGCTTGCTCAGCGCGCTGTTGAGTTCGATCAAGCCCAGCAAGGCCGTGCTGTCGATCTGGTTGACGGCCGACAGCACCAGCACCAGGTGGCGCGCCGTCGGATGGCCGCGCAGTTCGTCTTCCACGCGCTCCGTGACGGCTTCCACATTGCCAAAGAACAGGCCTGCATCTATGCGCAACAGCAAGACGTCGGGCAGGGTTTGCGCCTCGTAGCGCTCCACGTTGCGGAAGTGCTCGCTATTCGGAATGCGCCCCAGCACGGCGATGTGCGGGCGGCTGGCGCGCCAGATCAGGGTGCCCATCGACAGCAGCACGCCGATCACCACGCCCGCTTCCACGCCCAGCACCAGCACGCCGGCCGTGGTCGCCAGCAGGGCCAGCGCATCGCTGCGGTCGTAGCGCCACGACAGTTTCAAGGTATCCCAGTCCAGCAGGCTGGCCACGGCAAAGATGATGGTGGCCGCCAGGACCGGCAGCGGCAGCAGGGCCAGCCAGCCCGTGGGTGCCACCAGCGCCAGCGCCAGCAAGCCCGCCGTGATGATGCTGGCCAGCGGCGTGTTGGCGCCCGCCTGGAAATTGACGGCCGAGCGGGAAATCGAACCGGTGACGGGAAAGCCGCCCGACAGCGCGCTGGCCACGTTGGCCGCGCCCAGGCCCAGCAGTTCGCGGTTCGTATGCAATTTTTCACCGCGCTTTTGCGCCAGGGTCTGGGCGGCGGACATGCTCATCAAAAAGATGATGAAGGCGATCAAGAGCGCCGGCGATAGCAAGGTGCGCCAATGGGCGCCGGAGGTGGCCAGGTTCAGGCCCGGCAAGCCGCTGGGCACGTGGCCCGTCGTCTGCACGCCCATCGCTTCCAGGCCGCCATAGGCGACAAGCGCGATGCCGGCCAGCACCAGCGCCATCGGCGCCAGGCGCGCGCCCACGTCGGCCGCCACCGGGTTCAAGCCGCAGCGCTGCAGCAGGCGCGACGCGTAACGCCTGGCCAGCCACAGGAACAGCAGGCCGGACAGCCCGAGGACCAGGCTGGGCGTGTGCCAGTGGGGAAGGCTGGCGCCCAGCAAGGGCGTGATCTGGCCCCAGATGATCAGGATCGCCGCGCCATTGCTGAAGCCGCTGATCACGGGGCGCGACAAAAAGCTGGCCATGAAGCCCAGGCGCAGCACGCCGCACAGCAGCAGGACCAGGCCGCTGATGAAGGCCAGCTGGGCGGCCAGGACGATATACAGGGAGGAGCCGGGGTCGGCCAGCGGCGCCAGGGCGGCGGCCGTCATCAGCGAGACGATGGCCATGGGGCCCACCGATTGGGTCATGCTGCTGCCGAACAAGGCGTACAGCACGGGCGGCAAGATGCTGGCATAAATGCCCACCACGGGCGGCAAGCCCGCCACCAGCGCGTAGGCCATACCCTGCGGCACCATCATCATGGCGACAACGATACCGGCCGTAATGTCTCCGGCCAACAGAGGACGCCGGTATTGCCTGAGCCAGAGCAGCATGAATGATCCCGAAATCTGAAAACCGAAGCCTATCATGCGACGCGGCCGGCTGACAGGGGGACGTACTTACTCTTGCAGCAATTGTGCCTTCACGGCGTCGAGGATTTCCGCCGACAGGGCCTCTTCATCGACGGAACGGGCCAGCACCATGGCGCCCACCATGGCCGCAAACGTGGCGATCGCCTGCTGGCGCCGTGCTTCCGGTGCGCCGTCGGGCAGCAAATCTTGCAGCAAGGCGAACTGCTGCTGGGTGGCTTGCGTAAACGCGGGACGCGCGCCGGGCGACATGCGCGCCGCATCGACGCCCATGGCCGTCGCCGGACAGCCACTGCCCGGCTGGTCGCGATGCCTGGTGGTCAGATAGTTCTTGATAATGGCCGGCAGCGCCCGCTGCGGGTCGCTGGCGACCTTCGCCCGCCAGCCTTCCAGCGACTTGTTCAAGGCATGCTGGCACGCTTCGATCATCAAGTCTTCCTTGGACGCGAAATGGCCATAGAAGCCGCCATGCGTGAGACCCGCGCTCTTCATCAGGTCGGCCACGCCGATGCCGTCGTAGCCTTTTTCGCGGAACAATCTGGCCGCCACGTCCACGATGCGCTCGCGGTTCAGCACTGCCTGTTCCCTGCTCACTTTCATGCTGCCTCCACTATGATGTTAATCATCATATAATTTTACACCCGTTTACGCCACTCTGTTAGCAAGCGCACCGTTCGATGCCAGTGCCGCGCCGATACTGGAGTTTCGTTTCCACGGAGGCCAGCATGAACGAGAACAAGGACCAGTCCGCCGGTCACTTGCAGCGCACGATACAGCAGGAGCAGGATCAGGACGACAAGCTGCACGATGCCGCCAAAGCCGGCAAGGAAAGCAAGCAGCCCGTGCAGACGGGCCACCGCAGCCAGCCTGTCCCGCCCCTGCCCGCCCAGCACCTGACCAAGCCCGGCAGCGAAGCGCAGATGTCGTTGAAACCCCGCTTCCTGGCGCCCGATTACTGCGGCAGCGGCAAGCTGGCCGGCATGGTGGCCATCATCACGGGCGGCGATTCGGGCATCGGCCGCGCCGTGGCCGTGCTGTATGCGCGCGAAGGGGCCGATGTCGTCATCATTTACCTGAACGAGCACGCAGACGCCAGCGAAACGAAGCGCTATGTGGAAGCGGAAGGCCAGAGCTGCCTGTTGATACCCGGCGACGTGCGCGAGCAGGGCTTTTGCCAGCAAGCCGTCAACCAGGTGCTGGAAAGGTTCACGCACATCGACATACTGGTCAACAACGCCGCCTTCCAGGAACACGCGGAGTCCTTGCTGGACCTGAGCGAGGAACGCTTCGACCTCACCATGAAAACCAATGTCTACGGTTACTTTCACATGGCCAAGGCCGTGTTGCCCCATTTGCAGCGCGGTGCATCCATCATCAACACGGGGTCTGTGACGGGTTTGCACGGTTCCAGGCACTTGCTCGATTATTCCACCACCAAGGGCGCCATCCATGCGTTCACCATGGCGCTGGCCGGCAATCTGCTCGACAAGGGCATCCGCGTCAACGCCATCGCACCGGGGCCCGTCTGGACGCCGCTCAACCCGGCCGACAAGTCGCCCGAGGACATCGCGAAATTCGGCGCCGACACGGACATGCGCCGCCCGGCCCAGCCCGAGGAACTATCGCCCGCCTACGTCTTCCTGGCCTCGCCCGCCTGTTCCAGCTACATCACGGGCATCATCCTGCCCGTCACCGGCAGCGTGGGGAACTAGGCCATGGCGCGCGCACTATGGAGAGGCGCCATCAGCTTTGGCCTCGTGCACATCCCCGTCGAGCTGATTTCAGCCAGCCTCGACCATGAATTGGACCTGTCCATGCTGGACCGGCGCGACTTCGCGCCCATCGGCTACAAGCGCTACAACAAGCGCACGGGCAAGGAAGTCGAGTGGGACGACATCATCAAGGGCTATGAATACAAGGCGGATGAGTACGTGGTGCTGTCCGAAGAAGACTTGAAACAGGCGAATGTGAAGGCCACGCAAACCATCGCCATCGACACCTTTGTCGATGCGGTCGAGGTGCCGCTGACCTTTTATGCACACCCGTATTACCTGCTGCCCGCCAAGGGCGGCGAGAAAGTCTATGCGCTGCTGCGCGAAACCTTGCGCAAGGTCGATAAAGTGGCTATCGCCAGCATAGTCATGCGCACCAAGCAGCATTTGTGCGCGCTCGTCTGCGTCGGCGACGCCATCGTGCTCAACACCCTGCGCTACGCCGATGAGCTGCGCCCCACGGAGGACCTGGACTTGCCCGGCAGTACCCTGAAGGCGGCGGGCATTACCGACAAGGAACTCAAGATGGCCCTGTCGCTGGTGGAAGGCATGAGCGAAACGTGGCACCCCGGGCAATACCACGACAGCTACCGCGAGGACGTGCTGGCGCTGGTCAAGAAGAAAATCAAGGCGAAACAGACCAAGACCATCACCGCGCCCGCGCCGGAACCGCAAGAAGAGCACGGCAGCAACGTGATCGACCTGGTCGCCCTGCTGCAGCAAAGTCTGGGCAAGAAGGCGCCCGCCGTGCCCGCCCGCAAGCGCGCGGCCTCGTCCACCTCCCGGAATCCGCCGCCAGCCAGACGCAAGACGGCCTGATGCCCATCCCGGCCAGCGAAAATAGTCAACCATATAAATGCATTGACTTTGATCAGGCTTCTCGCTAGCGTATGTACACAGCCTGCCGTCCGGCAAGCCCTGTCATGCGTGCGGGAAAACAATGGATGCCGAGTTAGATCAGCTTATCCTCAGTGGCGCCCCTGGCGGCGTTGTCATCACCAATGAAGAGCATGTCGTCGTGCGCTGGACCATCGGCGCGCAGCGCATCTTCGGCTATGCCAGCGATGAGGCGCTGGGCCGCACGCTGTGGGAACTGATCTCGCTGCCGGGACAGGCCGAAGCGGCTCCGCTGATCGACGAGCAGCTGGCGCTGCATGGCAGCTATGACCGTGAATCGCTGCGGCGGCGCAAGGATGGCGAACTCATCTACGTCGATGTGGCCTGCCAGACCGCCCGCGCCACGCCGGATGCCCCCTGCTACCTGATTTCCACCATGAAGGACACGACCTTGCTGAAGGCGGCGCGCGACGCCCAGTTCGTCGACGTGCGCTACCGGGTGCTGTTCGAATCGACGCCGGACAGCGTCATCATGGTCAATGCCACCGGCGCCATCGTGCTGGCCAACCAACAGGCGCAGCGCCTGTTCGGCTATGCGGAAGGCGAATTGAGCGGCAGGCAAATCGATACCCTGTTGCCACAACGCCTGCGCCACGCGCACGTGGGACACCGCGCGCGCTATTTCGACCAGCCCCGTACGCGCACCATGGGCGCCGACCTGGAATTGCTGGGTTTACGCAAGGACAACGTCGAATTCCCCGTCGAAATCAGCCTCTCGCCCATCCAGACCGAGATCGGCACCTTCGTCATCAGCGCCATCCGCGACGTCAGCGACCGGCGCCGGGCCGAGCAGAAGTTTCGCGGCTTGCTCGAATCGGCGCCGGACGCCATCGTCATCGTCAATGGCGATGGCGAGATCGTGCTCGTCAACTCGCAAACGGAACGCCTGTTCGGCTATTCGCGCGCGGAGCTGCTGGGACGCAATGTGGAAGTGCTGATCCCGGCCCGCTACGCGATTGACCATCCGCAACACCGGCAAGCCTTTTCCACGGCGCCGCGCGCCCGCTCCATGGGCGCGGGCCTGGAACTGTACGGCTTGCGCCGCGACGGCACCGAATTTCCCGTCGAAATCAGCCTGTCGCCGCTGGAAACGGACGAAGGCGTGCTGGTGTCGTCGGCCATCCGCGACATCACGGAACGCAAGCGCATCGAACACACGCTCAATGAACAGAAAATCGAACTGCAGCGGGCCAGCCAGGCAAAGGACCGCTTTCTCACCAGCATGTCGCACGAATTGCGCACGCCACTCAATGCCATCCTCGGTTTTGCCCAGCTGCTGGCCAACGAATCGCTGCCCGCGACGGTGCAGCAAAAACGCGCCTTCGTGCAAAACATCGTCACCTCGGGCCGCCACCTGCTCACCTTGATCAATGAAATCCTCGACCTGGCGAAAATCGAGTCAGGCAGCCTGAGCCTGTCGATCGAAGCGGTCGCGCTGCCCGCGCTGATCGAGGAAGTGCGCGTGATGGTGGAAGAGCAGGCGCAGCAGCGCCAGCTCGAGATGGTCTTTTCGGTCTGCGCGCCACTGACCGTCAGGGCCGACCATACGCGCCTCAAGCAAGTGCTGCTGAACCTGCTATCGAACGCCATCAAGTACAACCGCCCGGCCGGCAAGGTGGAGCTGGAAATCTCGCAACCCGCTGCGCAGCGCGTGCGCATCGCCATCCGCGACACGGGCAAGGGCCTGGACGACGCGCAGATGGCCGAACTATTCCAGCCGTTTAACCGGCTGGGCCAGGAGGCGGGCAGTGAGGAAGGCACGGGCATCGGCCTGGTCGTCACCAAGCGCCTGATCGAGCTGATGGGTGGCGCCATGGGCGTGCACAGCTGCGTCGGCGTGGGCAGCGTCTTCTGGATCGAACTCGACACCATGGCCGCGCCGCCCGCCAGGATGCCACTGGACACGCAGGGGCTGGCCGAACCTGCTGGCGACGCCGCCGACGATGCCGGCGACCAGGCCCTGCTGCTGTACGTGGAAGACAATCCGGCCAGCCTGCGGCTGGTGGAAGACATCATCAGCTTCCTGCCCCATCTGCGCATGATCTCGGCCACCGACGCGCGCCATGGCATCGCGCTGGCGCTGGAGCGCCGCCCCGATGTGATCTTGATGGATATCAACCTGCCCGGCATGAATGGCAACCAGGCGCAGCGCATCCTGCGCAACGATCCGCGCACGGCGCACATCCCCGTCATCGCGCTGACGGCCAATGCCATGAAGGGCGACATCCGCCACGGCCTGGCTGCGGGCTTTTTCCGCTACCTGACCAAACCCGTCGAGATTCCCCAGCTCAACGCTGCCATCGACGAAGCCCTGCAACTGGCGCGCGCCAGCCTGCCGCTCAGGCCGCCACAGTGAAACCCAGTTTCTGCATGGCCCCATCGATGCCCCTGGCGCTGCGCGCATAGCCGGCCCAGGGCGCATTGCCCACGTCGAGGCGGCTGTGGACGTTGCTCACCGTCCATTGATCGCCCGCCTTCAGTTTGTCGAGCTCTTCCCAGGCCAGCGGCACGGAAATGCCCAGCCCGGAGCGCGTGCGGGCCGACCATGCGCACACGGTGGTGGCGCCCCGTCCGTTGCGCAAATAGTCGATGAAGATCTTGCCGACGCGGTTGGCGGGACCGCTCTTGACGACAAAACGCGCCGGTATCTGCTGCGCCATGTGCGCCACGATGGCTTGCGAAAACGCCTTGACCGTGTCCCAGTCGTATTTCGGGCGGATCGGCACGACCACATGCAAGCCCTTGCCGCCGCTGGTTTTCAGCCAGGCGGGCAGCCCCAGCTCCGTCAGGAAGGCGCGCAACAGCATGGCCGCTTCGCGGATGGCGGGCCAGGCCACGCCCTTGCCCGGATCCAGGTCGAACACCATACGGTTCGGCGTGTCGTAGGCGCTGGCCAGCGCGTTTTGCGTGTGAAACTCCACCACATTCCACTGCGCCGCCGACAACAGACCCTGTACGCTGGCAACTTCCAGCATGGCGGCATGCTCGGGATCGAGGCCGGGATCGAGTTGTTTGACACCCGGCATGGTCGCGGTATCGGCATGCTTCTGGAAAAACAGCTCACCGCCCACGCCGGCCGGCGCGCGCACCAGCGACACGGGCCGGCCCCGCAAGTGCACGAGCATCAGCTTGCCCACCAACGCGTAATAGCGCACCAGATCGATCTTGCGCGCGCCGCTGTCCTTGTCGATCACCCGGTCTGCATGGCTGACCTTGAAACTGGCCGGCAAGACGCTGTCCGGCGTGGCTTGCTTCTGCATCGTCGTCTCCCTGTCGATCCGCTGTGCCCGCTCGCGCACGATGGCGGCCGGTTTTTTATCTTCGCGCAAACCGTGAAACACGGCATGGCGCACGGCACCGCTACTGGTCCATTGCGCAAAGCCGACCTCGGCCACCAGTTGCGGCTTGACCCAGATGGGCCGGCGCAAGCCGCCCGCCTTGCCCGCAAACGGACTCGTATCAATGGTGAGTGCGTCGAGGCGGCGGCGCAAGTCGCGCAAGGCGGCATCATCAAAGCCGCTGCCCACATTGCCCGCGTAGCGCAGCTTGCCCTGCGCATCGTGCACGCCCAGCAGCAGCGAACCGATGCCTTCACGCGCGCCCTGCGGCGCCGTATAGCCGCCGATGACGAATTCCTGGCGCAGCCCGCATTTAAGCTTGATCCAGTCGCCGGAACGCCGCGTAACGTAGGGCGAGCCGCGCCGCTTGCCGATCACCCCTTCCAGCCCCAGGCGGCAAGCATGGGCCAGCAACTGCTGCGGCGCAGCATCGAGCGCCTCGCTGAAACGCACCAGCGGCGAGGCGGGCGATTGTTCCAGCAGCCCCTGCAGCAGAGCCCTGCGCGCCTCGACGCTCTGGCTCCGCACATCGTGGCCATCGAAATATGCCACGTCGAACAGGTAATACACGATGGCGCTGGTCGTTTGCGCATCGAACGCGCGCTGCAAGGCACCGAAGTCAGGGTGACCGCTGGCATCGTTGACGACGATTTCACCGTCATACCAGCCTGGCGGCAAGCCCATCTGTTCCAGCGCCTGCCGCAGCTTCGGCAGTTTCGCCGTCCAGTCATTGCCATTGCGCGTCATCAGGCTGACCTGTTCGCCATCGCAACGTGCAAGGATGCGATAGCCGTCAAATTTCGCCTCGAAGATCCAGTCTTGCGCATCTGGCGGCGGCGTATCGACGAGGGTGGCCAGCTGGGGCGACAGGGTGGCGGGTAAATCGGCATCCGGCGGCGCGGCAGCCACCTTGCGCCTGGGCAGGGCCTTGTTCCTGACGCTGTCGGGGAATTCGTCCACGACAGAAAATTCCAGTGCCGGCCGGGCAAACGCGTCTTTTTCCTTGATCAGCAGCCAGGCCGGCTGCTTTTCGCTGCGCTTATCTCCTTTGCCCTTCATGCGCACCAGCACCCAGTTGCCCTGCATCTTGTGGCCATGCAGGGTGAATTTCAGTTCGCCGGCCGCCAGCGCGGCGCGTGCGTCCGGCGTGGCCGCCTGCGCTTGCCATCTGCCCTTGTCCCAGATGATGACCTTGCCCGCGCCATACTGTTTTTCCGGGATCGTGCCTTCAAAACTGGCGTAGGCCAGGGGATGGTCTTCCACCTGCACCGCCATGCGCTTGTCGCGCGGGTCGTAGCTGGGCCCTTTCGGCACGGCCCAGCTTTTCAGCGTGCCATCGAGTTCCAGGCGAAAATCATAGTGCAAACGGCTGGCCCAGTGCTTCTGGATGACGAAGGTGAGCACCTCGCCCGCGTCCTCGCCGCCACCTGCCGGCTCGGGCGTGACGGCGAAATTGCGCTTGGCTTGATAGGTTTTCAAGGCGGCTTTCATGGCGGACCCATGCGGTGAGGATGGCATCGAGTCTAGGCCGCCGCTTGGCGTAGCGCGGTACGCCAGCTAACAGAGTGCCTGCCCGGGCAAATGTAAGTGTTTGTAATTACCCAAAAAACCTGTCAACGGTATTGCCGCACGGCGCGTTTTTGGCTCAGTGACAGGGGAAATGCATCTCCTGAACTACAACCCACTTCTCGAGGAACTGCACCATGAAAAAAGTAATCGCTACTCTGATCGCCGGCTTGTTCGCTACCGCAGCCTTTGCTCAAACCCCAGCACCAGCAGCGCCGGCCAAGGCCGAAGCCAAGCACACCAAGGAAGTGGCCAAAGCAGAAGCAAAAGAAACCAAGGCCGTCGTGAAAGCCGATGCGAAAGAAGCCGTCGTCGCTGCAGACGCCAAAGCCGATGTCGCCAGCGCCAAGGCTGACGCGAAAGCCACCAAGGCCAAAGCCCATCACAAAGCGAAAAAAGCCAAGGCCAAGGCTGACGAAGCCAAAACTGAAGCGACCGCAGCAGCAGCCAAATAATCAGTTCCGCGCGTTTTCCACGCCACTCAAAAAGACAGCTTCGGCTGTCTTTTTTCATTTTCACCACCACATCATGCAGCAACGTCTTTTAAAACACCTGATTGTAAGAAAGTGTAAACAAGGTCAACGGCAACCTTCCGGGGCGCGTTTTATGCTCAGTGAGACGGGAATCATCCCGCCACCAACAGACATACCAGACAAACCACCACTGAGGACTGCACCATGAAAAAAGCAATTGTTACCCTGATCGCCGGCCTGTTCGCTACCGCTGCCTTTGCCCAAACGCCTGCAGCCCCAGCAGCGCCCGCCAAAGTGGAAGCGGCCCACACCAAGGCTGTCGTGAAAGCCGACGCCAAGGAAGCGCAAGCCGTCGTGAAAGCCGATGCCAAAGAAGCGAAAGCCGTCGTCGCCGCCAAGACGGAAGTGGCCAGCGCCAAAACGGAAGCAACGGTCACCAAAGCCAAGGCGCATCACAAAGCCAAGCACACCAAGGCCAAGGCCGATGCAAAACTGGCTTCGGCCACCGCTGCAGCACCTACACCTGTTCCAGCACCAGCAGTAGCCAAGTAATCATCGACACACCATCACTTACCACTCGCCAGGAAAATAAAATGAAAAAAGTTATCGCCACCCTCGTCGCCAGCCTGTTCGCTACCGCAGCCTTCGCCCAAACCCCTGCCGCCCCGGCAGCCTCGGCTCCGGCCAAGGCGGAAGCGGCCCACACGAAAGCCGTGGCCAAGGCAGAAGCCAAGGAAACCAAGGCAGTCGTGAAAGCCGACGCGAAAGAAGCGGTTGTCGCCGCCGATGCGAAAGCCGATGTCGCCAGCGCCAAGGCCGATGCCAAAGCCACCAAGGCCAAGGCCCACCACAAGGCCAGCAAAGCCAAAGTGAAAGCGGATGCCACCAAAGCAGACGCAGCAGTTGCTGCCACACCGGCAAAGTAAGCACGAACATCGTCACGGGAGCGCGTCCGCCGGGTCTGCGCTAACGTGGCCACTTCGCCTGCACTACCAGGGACAGCTTCGGCTGTCCTTTTTGCATGTGGCCTCTTGCACTGCGCCTTCATGCAAACCTCATCGAACAGGCCAGCTTGCGCGCGACAAAGCAACGCACATGAGGGACACCGCTCCGACTATTGCCACGAAGCCCAGCCCATGCGCCACCTGCCCTTGCTCCTGATTGCCGCCCTGTGCCTGTCTTGCGCCGCCAGCACGCAAGACACCCCCGCCACTCTGGAGCAAGCCCTGCAAGCCCAGGACGGCGACAGCCATGGCGACTTGCGCGCCGTCGTCGTGCTGCGCGAGGGCGCCATCGTCGCCGAACGCTATTACAACGGCGAGACGGCCGACGCCCTGCACGACATCCGTTCGGCAGGCAAGAGCATCACCGCGCTGCTGCTGGGCGCGGCAATGGCGCGGGGCCAGTTGTCGACAACAAAAACGGTGGGCGAGTATTGGCCCGAAGTGGCTGGCAGCCCTGCGGGCAATGGCGGCAACAAGATCTATGTGATACCGGCGCGCCGCATGGTGATCAGCATCGCATCGAGCGCGTATGGCAAGGGTTATGGGCAGCGCCGTTCGGAAGACATCCTCAAAGCCATCCTGAAGGCGGATGCAACGCAGATGTAAGCGTTTGTAATGACCGTCAACGCAAGCGTCCGGGGGCGCGTTTTATGCTCAGTGACACGGGAATCATCCCGGCACCAACAGACATACCAGACAAACCACCACCGAGGACTGCACCATGAAAAAAGTAATTGCTACCCTGATCGCCGGCCTGTTCGCAACCGCTGCCTTCGCTCAAACGCCCGCAGCTCCGGCAGCGCATGCTACCGCAGCAGCCTCGGTTCCCGCCAAAGTGGAAGCGGCCCATACCAAGGCTGTCGTGAAAGCGGACGCCAAGGAAGCGCAAACGGTCGTCAAAGCGGATGCAAAAGAAGCGAAAGCAGTCGTCGCCGCCAAAACGGACGTTGCCAGCGCCAAAGCGGAAGCAGCCACCACGAAAGCCAAGGCCCATCACAAAGCCAAGAAAACCAAAGCCCAGGCTGACGAAAAGCTGGCATCGGCCACCGCCGCTGCACCAGCTCCGGCTCCTGCCAAGTAATTCCGACACACCTGACTGACCACATATACCAAGGATCTTAAAATGAAAAAAGTTATCGCCACCCTGATCGCCAGCCTGTTCGCCACCGCCGCTTTCGCCCAGACGCCAGCCGTCGCGCCAGTCGCGCCAGTAGCACCGATTCCTGTCGTCGCCCCAGTCGTCAAGGCCGAAGCACCGGCAGCAGCCGTCAAGCCGGCTGCGCACAAGAAAGCCAAGCATCACAAGGCAAAGAAAGCCGCGCCGGCCGACAAGGCAGCGCCTGCGGAACCAGCAGTACCGGCAACGCCAGCTGCGCCAGCCAAGTAATCGCGGCTGTACCAGCCAAAAAGACAGGGGTTACCCTGTCTTTTTTTTCGTCTGCTTTTTTGTTCGCTTATTTCGGCATCAGCACCGTGTCAATGACATTGATCACGCCATTCGACTGGTACACATCATAGGTGCTGATGTTGGCGCTGTTGCCGCCCTCGTCCATCACGACGATATTGTGCATGCCGTTCATGGCGAACATCAGCTTGCCCCCGCTGGCCGTGGGCAAAGTGGCTTTCCCGTCGTGCATCTTGATTTCCCTGGCCAGCGCCTTGAAGTCGTATTTGCCGGGCACAACGTGGTAGGTGAGGATTTTCGTCAGGGTCGCCTTGTTTTCCGGCTTGACCAGGGTCTCGACGGTGCCGGCCGGCAGTTTGCCAAACGCCGCATTCGTCGGCGCGAACACGGTAAACGGCCCCTTGCCTTTCAGGGTATCGACCAGGCCTGCCGCCTTGACGGCGGCGACCAGGGTCGTGTGGTCGGCCGAATTGACGGCGTTATCGACGATATCCTTGGACGGATACATGCTCTGCCCCCCCACCATGGTGCTCATGTCGGCGGCAAAAGGGGCGCTGGCGGCCAGCATGGAAGTGAGGAACAATGCTGCAGGGATGAAGGTGCGCATGATGATATCTCCTGGTTGACTGCGTTTGCATGATTGCAGGAGTACTTACGCGGTCTGTCGGCAAACGGATTCAACTGATTGTCGGCTTACGCGCTGCGCGCCAAGCCGACCTACGCTGCGTCAACGTCCCCGCATATAAAAAAACGGCGCCGTGCAAGCGCACGACGCCGTTCCCGATAGGCATCCCTTGCCGCGGGCCGGATTGATCCAGCCCGCGGTGCCGGGAAACTAGTTGGCCGCCACCTGCGGCTCCGTCTCGCCCCAGCCGCCGCCCAGGGCGCGGATCAGCGCCACCGTGGTGACGGCGCGGTTACCGCGCAGCTGCACGGCATTGCGTTCGATGGCCGCCAGGTTGCGCTGCGCATCGAGCAGATCGAGGTAGCTGGAACGGCCCGCGTCGTACAGCTTTTGCGCCAGGTCGGCCGAGCGGCGCGCCGAGACGACGGCTTCGTCGATCTGCTGCGTCTGGCCCGACAGGATGCGCAGGCCGGCAAGGTTGTCTTCCACCTCGGCGAAGGCCACCAGCACGCTCTGGCGATACGTCGCCACCGACTCTTCCAGCTGCGCTTCGCTGCGGCTCACGGCCGCCTTGTTGCGGCCACCGTCGATGATCGGCATCGACATCAGGGCGCCCAGCAGCCAGGAGCGGCTGCTCCACTTGAAGATATCCGAAAAGGTATCGGACGCGCCGCCACCGGACGCGTTCAGGCTCAAGGCCGGGAACATGGCCGATTTCGCCACGCCGATGCGCGCATTCGACGCTTCCATGGTGCGCTGCGCCGATGCGATGTCGGGACGGCGCTCCAGCAGGGACGACGGCATGCCGGCCGGGATCACGGGCAGGAAGCCGCTGTCCTGCAAGGGGTTGACGCCCGCCGTGAAGCTGGCGGCCGGTTTGCCCAGCAGGACGGCCAGCGCATGCTCGCCGGTGGCGCGCTGGCGCTGCAGGCCGATGGCTTCGGCGCGCACCGTCGACAGCTCCGTGCGGGCACGCGACAGATCGAATTCGCCGATGTCGCCCAGGTCATAGCGGCGCTGGTTCACATGCACGCTTTCTTCACGCAGGCGCACCGTCTGTTCGAGGGTCGCCAGTTCGGCGTCCGTGGCGCGCAACTGGAAATACGTCTGCGCCACGTCAGCCTGCAGCGACAACAGCACGGAACGGTAGGTCGCTTCCACGGCCAGCGCATCGCTGCGCGAGGCGCTGACGTTGGCCGCCACCCTGCCGAACAGATCGACTTCGTAGCTTGCCGTCAGGTTCGCCTGGTAGACATTGGTCGCCGCCACCGGTGCGCCGTTCGGCAAGCCGAGCGACACGGCGGAGGCGCGGTTGCGCTGGCCGCCCACGTTGACGCCCACTTGCGGGATGCGGTCCGCTTCGGCGATACCGGCAATCGCCCTCGCCTGCTTGACGCGGGCGGCGGCCACCGCCAGGTTGGCATTCGCCTGCGTGGCTTCGCTGATCAGGCCAGTCAAGGCCGGATCATTGAAGGCCAGCCACCATTCGCCGCGCGCCTGGCGCTCGGCTGGCACGCCCTGCTTCCAGCGCGTGCCATCGGCCGCCGTCTGCACGGCAGGCGCTTGCGCTTCCTTGAACGCCGTGGGCGTCTCGATCTGCGGCTGCTTGAACTCCGGCGCCGCGCAGGCGGCCAGCAGGACTGCGGCGGCCATGGCGCTCAAGACGGGTGCTGCGCGCCGGATGATTGCATTGGTTTTCAATATATATCTCCTTCCAGGTCCAGCGCTGGCGCGGCGACAGGCTTGGCGACAGCGACGGCTGGTTTTTTCTCAAAACGCTGCGCCAGGGTGCGCAGCAGTACGTAGAACACGGGCGTCAGGAACAGGCCGAAGAAGGTCACGCCCAGCATGCCGGCAAATACCGCCACGCCCATCGCATGGCGCATTTCCGAACCGGCGCCGTGCGAGAACACCAGGGGCACCACGCCCATGATGAAGGCGATCGACGTCATCAGGATCGGACGCAGACGCAGACGGCACGCTTCCAGCGCCGCTTGCACGACGCTGCGGCCATGCTCTTCCAGTTCGCGGGCAAATTCCACGATCAGGATCGCATTCTTCGACGCCAGCCCCACCAGCACGAACAGCGCGATCTGGGTGAACACATTGTTGTCGCCACCGGTCAGTTTCACGCCAAGGAGCGCGCAGAGGATCGACATCGGCACGATCAGGATCACGGCCAGCGGCAGGGTCCAGCTTTCGTACTGGGCGGCCAGCACCAGGAACACCAGCAGCACGCACAGCGGGAAGACATAGATCATCGTATTGCCGGACAAGATGTCCTGGTAGGTCAGCTCCGTCCATTCATACGAAATCCCTTGCGGCAGCACTTCCTTGGCGATGCGTTCCAGCGCGGCTTGCGCCTGGCCACTCGATACGCCAGGGGCGGCGCCGCCATTGAAATCGGCTGCGGCGTAGGCGTTGTAGCGCTGCACGCGGTCCGGACCATAGCTGTCCTTGACACGCATCAACGACGACAGCGGGATCATTTCGCCTTTGTTACTACGCACCTTCAGCTGCGCGATATCCTGCGCATGCGAACGGAACGCGGCATCGGCCTGCACGCGCACCTGGTAGGTGCGGCCAAACTGGTTGAAGTCATTCACGTACAGCGAACCGAGGTTGATCTGCAAGGTCTGGTAGATGGTCGCCAGCGGCACGCCCATCTGCTTGGCCTTCACGCGGTCGACATCGGCGAACAGCTGCGGCACGTTGATCTGGTAGCCCGAGAACACGCCCGCCAGTTCCGGCGTCTGGTAGGCCTTGGCGGCCAGCGCCTGGGTGGCGTTGTACAGCGCGTCGTAACCGAGGTTGCCGCGGTCTTCGATCATCATCTTGAAGCCGCCGATGGTACCGAGGCCGTTGACCGGCGGTGGCGGGAAGACCATGATGAAGGCGTCCTGGATACCGCCCAGGCGCTTGTTGATCTCGGCCGCGATGGCGCCGCCGGACAGCTCCTTGGTAGTGCGTTCGTCGAACGGCTTCAGGGTGGCGAAGACGATACCGGCGTTCGGCGCATTGGTAAAGTCGTTGATCGACAGGCCGGGGAAGGCGATGGTCGATTCGACGCCGGGCACCGATTTGATGACGTCGGACATGCGGCGCACGACATCTTCCGTGCGGTCCAGCGAAGCGGCGTCGGGCAATTGCGCAAAGCCCACCAGGTATTGCTTGTCCTGCGCTGGCACGAAGCCGGCCGGCACGGACTTGAAGGTGAAGATGGCGGCAACGACCAGCAGCGCATACACGCCCAGCGAGGCGCTCTTGCGGCCCAATACACCCTTCACGCCCGCTTCATAACGGTGCGAAGCGCGGCCAAAGAAGCGGTTGAACCAGGCGAAGAAGCGGCCGAAGACCATGTCCATGCCGCGCGTCAGCGCATCCTTCGGCGCATCGTGCGGTTTCAGCAGCGCGGCCGACAGGGCCGGCGCCAGGGTCAGCGAGCTGAAAGCGGAGATCACCGTCGAAATGGCGATGGTCAGCGCGAACTGGCGATAGAACTCGCCCGACAGGCCGGGCACGAAGGCGATCGGCACGAACACGGCGCACAGCACCAGGGCGATGGCGACGATAGGACCGCTGACCTCTTTCATGGCCTGGATGGTGGCGTCGCGCGGCGAGAGGCCTTCCTCGATGTTGCGCTCGACGTTTTCCACCACCACGATGGCGTCATCGACAACAATACCGATGGCCAGCACGAGGCCGAACAGCGACAAGGTGTTGATCGAGAAGCCAAAGCCCAGCATCACGGCAAAGGTACCGACGATCGACACGGGAACGGCCAAGAGCGGAATGATCGAGGCGCGCCAGGTTTGCAGGAAGATGATCACCACCAGCACCACCAGGGCGATGGCTTCCAGCAGGGTATGGATCACGGCTTCGATGGACGAGCGCACGAACTGCGTCGGGTCGTACTCGATGCGGTATTCCACGCCTTGCGGGAAGTCTTTTTTCAGTTCGTCCATCTTGGCGCGCACGTCGGACGACAATTGCAGCGCGTTGGCATTCGGGGCTTCGAAAATACCCATGCCGACGGCCGGATTATTGTTCAGCAGCGAACGCAGCGAGTAGCTGTTGGCGCCCATTTCCACGCGCGCCACGTCTTTCAGGTGCGTGATGGCGCCGTCGGCATTCGTGCGCACGATGATCGCGCCGAATTCCTCGGGCGTCTGCAGACGGCCCTGGGTATTGACGGTCAGCTGGAACGGCGAATTTTTCGCCGGCGATGCGCCGATCACGCCGGCGGCCACCTGCACGTTCTGCTCGCGAATCGCGTCGACGACATCATTGGCCGTCATGCCGCGCGCCGCCACCTTTTGCGGGTCGAGCCAGATGCGCATGGCATAGTCGCCCGCGCCGAAGATCTGGATATCGCCCATGCCGGGCAGACGGGCCAATTGATCCTTGACGTTCAGCACCGCGTAGTTACGCAAGTACATGTCGTCATAGCGCTTGTTGGGCGAGACCAGGTGCACCACCATGGTCAGATTCGGCGACGATTTCACCGTCGTCACGCCGATCTGGCGCACTTCCTCTGGCAGGCGCGGCAAGGCGCGCTGCACGCGGTTCTGCACCTGCGTCTCGGCCTGCTCGACGTTGGTGCCGATCTTGAAGGTCACGGTCAGCATCATCGAACCATCGGAGGTGTTTTGCGAGGACATGTAGAGCATGTTCTCGACGCCGTTGATCTGCTCTTCGAGCGGCGCGGCCACGGTTTCGGCGATCACTTTCGGGTTGGCGCCCGGGTATTGCGCGCGCACCACCACCGATGGCGGCACGACGTCGGGATATTCGGAGATGGGCAGGCCGAATATCGACAGCAGCCCGGCCACGAATATGACGATCGACAGCACCGCCGCGAAAATCGGCTTGTCGATGAAAAAGCGGGAAAAATTCATGTTTATTCCTTGGAAGTCGATGCGGCTTTCGCGGCGATCTTGGCGTCTTTTGCTTCAGGTTTTGCGGGGGCGACGGGCGCGGTCGGATCGAAATCCATGGCCACCATCTGCGGCGTCACGGGCGCGCCGGGGCGCACGCGCTGCAAGCCGTTGACGACGATCTTTTCGCCCGCTTTCAAGCCTTCGCGCACCACGCGCAAGCCGTCCGAGTTCGGACCCAGCTTGACGGCGCGGTACTCGGCCTTGTTGTCGGCACCCACCACGTACACATATTTGCGGCTTTGATCCGTGCCGACGGCGCGGTCGCTGATCAACAGCGCCGTGCTTTGCGCCTGCGGGCCATTGCCGCCGTCGAGCAAGATGCGCGCGAACAGGCCGGGCACCAGCTGGCGGTCCGTGTTGGCGAAGGTGGCGCGCATGCGCACGCTGCCCGTGGCCGGGTCGAGCTGATTGTCGACGAATTCCAACTTGCCTTCATGCGGGAAGCCAGTTTCGTTGGCCAGGCCCACCTTGACGGTGACGGGCGTGCCCTTTTGCGCCGTGCCGGCCACGCGCAGATACGTATCTTCATCGCCGTCGAAGCTGGCGTAGATGCGGTCCGTCGACACCACGGAAGTGAGGATGGCGGAAGCGTCGATCAGGTTGCCGACGGTGATTTCGGCCTTGCTGACGCGGCCGCTGATCGGCGCCTGCACCTGCGTGTACGACAGGTTCAGCTTGGCCGCTTCATACGCGGCTTGCGCCGAGCGGGCATTCGCGTCCAGCTCTTTCAGGCCCGATGCCTTTTCATCGAATTCGCGCTGGGCGATGGCTTTTTCGGCCAGCAGTTTTTCTGCGCGCGACAGTTCCAGCTTTGCCAGTTCCGCCTTGGCGCGGGCGGAAGCTGCCGTGCCTTCGGCGCGCGACACTTCAGCCTGGAATGGACGTGGATCGATGACGAACAACACCTCGCCTTTTTTCACTTCGCTGCCCGGCTTGAAATTGACGGCGGTAATGAAGCCGCCAACGCGCGAGCGGATTTCCACGCGCTCGATCGCTTCCAGGCGGCCCGAAAATTCCTGCGTTTCCGTGATCTGTTTTTCAATGACGGCGGCGGCCGAGACGGGCGGGCCGCCGGCCGCTGGCGCGTCGGGCACCTTGCTGTTGGCCGAATCGCAGCCGGCCAGGCTCACCGCGACCAGTCCTGCCAGCGCAAGCGCGGCAGCCAGGGGTTTGAGCAGAGTGGAAAATTGTTGAACGTTTTTCATTTTATTTCCCTGTTTTATGAAAATTTCTAATGGTATGGGCGGCAGGAAGCAACCCAGCTAAAAGTGGAAACTGCAGCGTATGGTGGTGCCATGGCGCCCGACGGCGCTCGATCAAAGGTAAACAGGCCGCCAGCGGGTTAAAAGCGGACGGGGACGACGAAGCTGGCTGTGCGAGCGCACAACGCAGACAAGATGGGAACTACACTGCATAGTGTAGCAACCGAAACTCAAAAAGTAAACTAGTTAGTGTAATTTTTTTGCGGTGCCGCGGATGGCGGCCTCATGACTCGGGCTCCTGCCCCAGTCCAGCGACAAAGCTGGCGATCTCACTCAATACCTGCACCTTGCAGGCGCATTCATTACGGGCGGTCGCGTCTTGCAGCGGCGCGGCGGCCATGCGGCGCACCGTGGTCTTGATGCCGCAGGCGATCAGTTTGCTGCCGTATTGTTCAGCCTCGTCGCGCAATGGATCATCTTCGCTGGACAAGATCAAGGCTGGCGGCAGGTTCTTCAGGCGGCTCGACTGCAATGGCGACGCGTACGGATGGGTACGGTCAGCGGCATTCGGCAGGTAGCCACGGTAGGCGGCGGCGCATTGATCGGCCACTTCCGCCAGGTCAGGACAACTGGGCAAGCTGCGCATCGAGCAGGTCGACAGGCCGGGGTCGAGCATGGGCATGATCAGCACCTGGCCCGCGAGGGGCGGTCCGCCCCGGTCGCGCGACATCATGGCGCATACGGCGGCCAGGTTGGCGCCCGCTTCGATGCCCGACACCACCATCTGCTTGCCCGTCCAGCCCAGCTTGGACTTGTTCTTTTTCGCCCACAACAGCACGGCATGCGCGTCTTCCACGGCGGCGGGGAATGGCCGCACCTTCGCCAGCGTGTAGTTCGCGGCCAGCACCACGTGGTCCGGGTTGCTCAGCACAAGGCAGCGCAGGAAGTCGTCCGCGTCCTCCAGGTCGCCGGCGACGAAGCCGCCACCGTGGAAGAAGACGATCAGGCTCGATTGCCTGGCGCCCGGCACGCCGGCCGTGTAGACGCGCGCGGCGAGCGCATCCTGCGCGCCCTGCACCTCGATGTCGCGTATCTTCAGCGCCTGGCCAGGTGCCAGCTCGGCCGCGGTGTCGGCAACGCTCATTGCGCCACCACCGGCTGCACCGCCACATCGCGCACCGTGTCGTTCAGGCACAACAGGGCGACGCCGCCCACTTCATGGGTCAGGGCGCTATACGCACTGGCTTCGCTTTGCGCCGCCAACGAGTAGGCATCCGTCGATACCATCGCGGCCAGAGCGAGCGAGCTCATAGCGAGAGCAAGCACTGCAAAGATTCCATTCCGGTGACCCATGATCTTTCTCCTGTTGTACTTCCTGCGGCATCACATTTATGCTGCAGTACAACAACTATAGACTTGATCTACAATCTGATAAAGAGTGCAATGACGAATTGATTGTTCAGGATTGCGAACAATCACGCATAACATGCTAAGGAATCAAGTGAACAAGCTGCAAGCCATGGAAGTTTTTATCCAAGTCGTCGATGCGGGCGGCTTTACGCGCGCGGCGGAAAACATGCAGTTGCCGAAAGCCACCGTGTCGACCCTGATCCAGTCGCTGGAAGCGAGCCTGTCGGTTAAATTGCTCAACCGCACCACGCGCCACGTCAGCATCACCTCCGACGGCGCCGCGTATTACGAACGCTGCGTGCGCATCCTGTCCGACGTGCGCGAAGCCGAGGAATCGCTGTCGCGCACGCGCTTGAGTCCCAGCGGGCGGCTGCGCGTGGATGCGCCCACGGCCCTGGCCAGCGAACTGATCATCCCCGCCCTGCCCGATTTCTTCGCCCGCTACCCGGACATCTCGCTGGAACTCGGTTGCAGCGACCGGCCCGTCGACCTGATCGAGGAAGGCGTCGACTGCGCCGTGCGGGGCGGCGAACTGGGCGACCTGAACCTGATCGCGCGCCGTGTCGGCGTGCTGCATTTCATCACCTGCGCGGCGCCCGGCTACCTGGCGCGCTATGGCACGCCGCAGCACCCGAACGACCTGGCGCAGCACCGGGGCGTGAATTTTTTCTCCGCCAAGACAGGTAAAACGTTTGACTGGGATTTCACGCGCGCCGGCGAACGCATCCAGATGTCCATGCCCAGCCATATCGCCCTGAACGACTCGAACGCCTACGCGGCGGCCGGCCTGGCGGGCCTGGGCATCGTGCAAATGACGCATTTCATGCTTGCGCCGCTGATGGAACAGGGCAAAATGGTGGAATTGCTGGGCGATTGGGAATCCGACCCGCTGCCCATCCACGTGATCTATCCGCCCAACCGCCATCTGTCCGCCAAGGTGCGCGTGTTTGTCGAATGGGTCGCCGACATGTTTACCAACCACCCGGCCACGCAACTGAAGGGCAAGAGCAATCTTCCCGCGCGTGCCGCCCAGACCGAGGCCCAGCCATGACCGCAGCAAGCACATCGTCCCACCGCATCGTCTTCCTCGACCGCGACAGCCTGATCGCCACTGTGCGTCCACCCGCCTTCGCGCACAGCTGGGAAGAATATCCGCACACCAGGGGCAGCGAACAGACTGTGTCCCGTCTGCAAGGCGCCAGCATCGCCATCACGAACAAGGTGCCGTTGCGCGCAGCCGAGCTGGCCCAGCTGCCGGATTTAAAAATGATCGCCGTGGCCGCCACCGGCACGGATATCCTCGACCTGGCCGCCTGCCGCGAGCGGGGCATCGTGGTGGCGAATATCCGCGACTATGCGCGCGCCACCGTGCCCGAGCATACGCTGGCCCTGATGCTGGCCCTGCGCCGCCAGCTGGTCGCCTACCGCGCGGACGTGGAAGCGGGCCTGTGGCAGGCGTCGGAGCGCTTCTGCCTGTTCGGCCACCCGATCCGCGACCTGGCTGGCAGCCGCCTGGGTTTGCTCGGCTATGGCGCGCTGGGCAAGTCCGTGGCCCAGCTGGGACGCGCCTTCGGCATGCAAGTGCAGGTGCACAACCGCTCGCCCATAGCCGAAGACGGCGTGACGCAGGTGAGTTTCGACGAGCTGCTGGCCACTTCCGACGTGCTGAGCCTGCACCTGCCGCTGACGGACAAGACGCGCAACATCATCGGCGCGCAAGAACTGGCGCGCATGCAGCCGACGTCCCTCTTGATCAACACGGCGCGGGGCGGCCTGGTCGATGAAGCGGCGCTGGCCACAGCATTGACGAACGGCGTGATCGCCGGTGCCGGCTTCGACGTGCTCTCCAAGGAACCACCGCTGCCGGACAACCCACTTTTAAGTTTGCGCCTGCCCAACTTCATCCTCACGCCGCACACGGCCTGGGCCAGCGGCGAGGCCATGCAAAAGCTGGCAGACATCTTGATCGGCAACGTGGAAGCGTTCGAGCGGGGCGCGCCGACGAACGTGGTGGCATGAGCGTCTTGCGAGAACTCGACGAGCTGCTGCGCAGCGACGACGATGAATACGAGCGCCTCGACCTGTTTCTCGAGGCGGACGCGCTGATCGGGCAACTGCAGTCCGCCGACGTGCCCGCGCTGCTGGCCCTGTGGCAGGCGCGCAGCCTGTGCTGGCAACAACGGCTCACGCAAGCGAGCGGTTCCATCGACGGCGCCGTGCTGCGCGCCCTGCTGGCGGGTTTGCTGCAGATCAAGGAGGCGACCCACGGCGTGTTCGAACTGATGGCGCGCCTGCCGCCCGTGGCCGACACGTCTCCCCTCAGCGAGGCCCTGCTCGACTATGCCGAGCAAGCCTGGCATGCGCACCAGGCGCGGCAGCGGCAAATCCAGATCAGTTGCTGGAGCTGCGGGCTGTCGGGCCGGCTGCTGAAGCGGCTCGGTTTGTCCTCATGGAAAGACGCGGGCTTGTAGCAACTACGGCGTGGCCGGATGTTCAAAGCTGAACCCCGGCGCATACGCGTGATAGCCGTCGAAATCGCCCTTGCCGATGGCCGCGCCGGCGCTGCGCGCGATCGCATACGCCATGCCGAAGTGAAAATAGAAATTCGGCAAAATATACAAATTCAAGTATTCGTCGGCCGGCAGCGCGATGTCGGCGAAGCCGGCGCGGTCGCGGCAGAGGCGCTCAAGCGGTCCGTCAAAACGTTCAGCAGGAATCGCCATGAGGTAGCGCATGGTCTGCGCGATCTGTTCCTGCAGGCTGGCGGCGGCGCTGAAATCGGCCACATCCAGCCCCGCCAGCGGGCAGCAGCCGCGCAGGGAAAAGCTCACGGCCGCGCGCACCTGCTGGGCGAACGGCAGCATGTCCGGGTGCAGGCGCGCCGCCAGCAGTTGCGGTGTCGTGCCCGTCTTGTCGAGCATGGCGGACAGCTGCGCCAGCGAGCGGCAAAAGATGGCGGCGGGGTTGATACGCATCAGCTCCGTCATGACTTGCCCTCCTGTGCGGCCACCTGCTTCAGCACGCGGATCAGCCGGCGTTCATGGCGGCCCACGGCATCCCAGTCCCAGTCCTCGGTCGGGCCGAATGCCGGATAATGGCGCTGCCATTTTTCCGCGCGCTGCTGCGAATTGGCACCCACGTTCGAGTCCAGGCCCTTGCCGCTGGACAAGCGCAGGTAGACGCGGATGACGCCCCAGCCTTCGCACACGTAGCGGTAGCTGAGGCCATCGCACTTGGCCGGATCGAGCGCGATACGGGTCGGGGCAAAGTGTCCGCCCATGTCCGGGTAATGCACGGCCAGCAGCACCTCGCTGGCCCCTTCGGCCTCCAGCCTGGCTGCATACGCGCACAGCTCGGCAGGCGAGTGAAAATGCAGCGTTTCCTGTTCCGGTGCCGAATACGCTTCTGCCACGGCCGCGCCGGGCTTGGCGAAGATCGCCTCGGCCATGGCCGCGATACCTGCCTCTGACATTGCCACCGTGCTCCCCCTCCCCTGATTTGCCGCATAGCACTGCAGCGATGGCCGCCATCCTAGCATGGCGTCAACGGCGATGGCGGGGCCGACATGGAACAGCGCATTCGCCAGGCAACTATTGATGAGCAACATCATCAGCTGCGCATGGGCCAGCGCCAGGGTGTTGTGCATCAGGGGCAGCGGCGTGCGCAGTTCGTGGCTGGCGTCGCGCGCGAAGGCCTGTTCGCGCCGCAACACCGCCTGCAGTTCGGCAAAGGTGGTTTCCAAGCCGCGCGCCAGGAAACCGATCTCGTCGGGACGCTCACGTTCGCTGCAGCCCAACGTGCTGCCAGGCTCAAATTGCCTGGCTTCCTGCACCAGTCAGTTCGCCATCCAGGGTGCCGTGCCACGTCATAGCTGCGCTGCGTTGCCAGCGGGATGCTCAGCCTGCCACTGGCGGAACGTCGGCGATGCGCGCATACAGCCAGAAGTTGCCGGATCTTCCACGAATTTGCCGGTAGCAGCGCAGATAAGCTTCCCGCTCGAAAGCGCAGCGTTCGAGCACGCGGATCGAACGTGCATTGCTCTCCAGCACGGTCGCCTGGATGCGCAGCAAGCCCAGACGCTGGAAGCCCCAGTCCACGACAGCGTTCACGATGGCCGTGGCCACACCCTGGCCCCAGACGGCAGGCGACAGGTCGTAGGCGATTTCCGCCGTGCGGTGCTGCGGGGAAATGGCATTCAAGCCGATGCTGCCCACCAGCCGGCCACCATCGCGCAGCACCACGGCCAGGCGCATGGGCGAGGCCGGGTCGCCTGCTTCGTAGGCGTCGAAATTGGACTGCAGGTCGTCGATGCCGCGCAAGTCCCAGCTCGTGTGCTCGACAACGACAGGGTCGGCCAGATACGCATACCAGGCGGGCGCGTCGCTACGTTCCAGCTGGCGCAAGGTCACGAGGGGATGATCGGTGAGCGGCAATCGCGGCTTCCCGCGGTGGCTCACGCGGCGCCCTTGCGGCGCGCTTCCCACTCGCGCCGCAGCAAGCCGTACAGGGCCGAATCGCTGACCTGCCCGCCCACGATCCAGCGTTCTGGCAGGAAGCCTTCCTTGTTGAAACCCTGGCGTTCCAGCGCGCTGGCCGAAGCGGCGTTGTGCGGATCGATGTCGGCTTCCAGTCGGTTCAGGTCGCGCTCGACGAAGGCGAATTCCAGCAACGCCGCCAAGGCTTCGTGCATATAGCCACGGCCCCAGTACGGACGGCCCAGCGCGTAGCCGATTTCGGCGCGGCGGTTCTGGCGGTGTTCGGAAAACAGGCTGCAGCTGCCCAGGTATTCGCCCGTCGCCTTCAGCTCGACGGCGAAGCGGAAGTATTCCTCTTTCTCGAATGCGGCGATGTCTTCGGCAATCTGGCGCGTGGCACGGCTGGCATCGGTCCAAGGCGGTTCGCTGAAATAGCGCATCACTTCGGGGTCGGCATGCATGGCGAATTGGGGCGCTTCATCGGATGGCTGCGGCTTGCGCAGGATCAGGCGTTCAGTGGTGAGGATTGTCGTGTAGGCCATACAACTCCAAACAAAGGTTGAGACGGGCAATGCTTATTATTCCATGCAACTGTAATGATGTGGCAACTTTACAGCGCAGCTTTTAATGTACTATGGCAATGTTTCTCCATATCATAGATGCAACTTCATGATCCGCTCATGCACGCAGTAAACGATGCAGCACACACCGAAGCCGACCATGTCCATCCCTAGAATCCACCTCACCTTGCCGCTCGCCATCGGCGCACTGGCCATCTGGCTGGGCCTGAGCCTCGCAGGCCGCTGGCTGGAAGCGGCCGGCTACGCCTTGCCGGGCACAGCCGTCACCGGCCGTATCGGCCTGTCGTGGGCGCTGGCCGCCGTGTTCGCGCTGGCGCTGCTGCTGGTGTCAAGCGGGCGCCGCGAAGCAGGCCTGGGTGCGCCGCAGCCATGGAAAACGCTGTGGCTGGTCTGGCCGCCGCTGCTGTATGCCTTGCTGATGCTGCTGCTGGCCTGGGCGGGCGGCTGGCCGCAGCCGCGCGTGCTGCTGATCGTGGCGTGCAATGCGGCGCTGGTGGCCATTTCGGAAGAGCTGATGTTCCGCGCCATCTTGCTGCAGGGCATGCTGAACCGCTACGCCGTCTGGCCCGCCGTCCTGATGTCATCGGCGCTGTTCGGCCTGGCCCACTTGGCCAACGGCCTGGCCACGGGCGACGTCAGCGGCGCCCTGTGGCAAGCCGTCGCCGCCGCCCTGCAGGGCGTCGGCTATGCGGCCATCCGCCTGCGCACCCGCTCGGTATGGCCCATGGTCCTCGTGCATGGACTGTGGGACTACGCGCTGGTGACGGCCACCTTGCCGAACCCGGCCGAAGACGGCGCGTCCATCCTGCCGACTATCGCCCTGCTGGCCGTGCTGCCCCTGTGCCTGTATGGCGTCTACCTGCTGCGCCCCAGCCAGAGGGCGGCCATATCTCAACTGCAACGATAAGGAAGGTGCATGGCGTTTTTTTCCCGTGAGTACGAAGTGTTCCTGCTGCTGGCCGCGCCCGATGCCGCGCCGCTGTGGCAGGCGGCGCAATGGGCGCCGTTTGCCGCCAGCCTCGATGGCCTCATGGCGCAAGCGCGGGGCAAGGCCGGCGTGCGCAGCCATCAATACAATCCCAAGGGCAAGCCGATTCCCTTTGGCCGCCTGGGCTGGGACGCCAAATCGCACGCGAAGTGGACGCACACGGCGGCCACGACGCAAGCGCGCTTCATGACTGTGGAAGCGTGGGCGCCCACCTGGAGCCTCTGCGAAAAAGACGACCAGGCACCCGATGTATTCCTCGCGCTGGCCAACGAATCGCTGCTGGGCCGGGCCGGCAAGCCCCTGCAATTCGGCCAGCGCCTGGTGTGCGCCATCGCCACGGACATGGGGCCGGAGGCGGCCGCCACCTTGCGGCAAGCCCTGGTGCAACTGGCCGCGCAGCAAGATGCCGTCTTCTTCGCCCACACGCGGCGCCAGTGGGGCCGCGCCGCGTACGGCGGCTTCACGGGCGCCATTCAGGATATGCTGATCGGCGGCCTGTTCCAGCCCGACGACCCGCATGCGCGGCCGCTCGATGCGGACACGTTCCGTGAAACCTGGTCCTTGCTCGACATCCCCCATTCCTGAACGGACTCCCATGCTACGCCTGACCTTCGCCATCCTGCTGTGCTGGAGCGTCCATGCGGGCGCCTTCGAACTGAGCGGCACCATCCGCAGCAACGGCCCACCGCTGCCGCCAGCCATCAGCATCGTTGCCGAGCGCATGCACGGCGAGCCGCGGATACATGGCACGGTCGAGAATGGCCGCTACCGTATTGATGTACCAGAAGGCGCCACACTGGCACTGTTCCTGCAATCACCCGGCTGGGAAGCGGAACCCAAGCTCATCTTCAGCGCGGCCACGGCGGGCGCGCTGGACTTCCTGCTGTATCCGGCGGCAGTGCCAGAAGCGTCGCTGGCAGCCGAATTGCGGACCATGGAACAGGAAGACCAGGCCATGCGCGCGGGATTCCCGCCAACGGGGCCGGACCTGGCCACACGCCAGCGCATGCTGGCCACGGATGGTGCACGCGAGCAACGCTTGCGGCAAATCATCGCCAGTAAGGGCTGGCCCACGCAAACGATGGTGGGCTACAAGGCGGCGGGCAGCGCCTGGCTGATTGCCCAGCACGGCTCGGAACATTTTCTGAAAAGCAGCCTGCCGCTGATGCGCGCAGCAGCGGCACGGGGGGAGATCACGCCATCGAAGCTGGCACTGGCGATCGACCGCGACCTGTGTAACGACAATCAGCCGCAGCTGTACGGCAGCCAGTTCCGCACGGACAGCACCGGCAAGACGCTGCCCTTCCCCATCGACGATCCGCAGCGGCTGGAGCAGCGCCGCGCCAGCATGGGCATGGAACCGTATGCGCAATACCGGCAGTTACTCGAACAGGACAATTGACAACGCCATCGGTCGCATGGCATCGTTATCCCATGCAATCGCCATTCCCGCCCCTGCCATCGATTATTGCCGCCACTCCAACGATGGTGGCTTAGCAGGAGTGTGATTGCCAAAGCCGCCTGCAAGGCGGCTTTGATTTGCAGCAACTGGTCAAGACGTCTCGCAGGTTTTATTTTTCACTTCAGCGAGCGACCATGCACACCACTTCCAGCACCCCGGTTACCCCCACCCTGCACCTCGTGTGCGGCAAGATTGCATCCGGAAAATCCACGTTGACGGCCCGGCTGGCCTGCGCGCCGCAAACCGTGCGCATCAGCGAAGACAGCTTGCTGGCGCAGCTGTATCCGGGCCAAATCGCCAGCCTGGCCGACTATGTGGCCTGCACGGCGCGACTGCGCGCGGCCATCGCCCCTTTGGCCCTGCAGCTGCTGCAGGCGGGCGTATCCGTCGTGCTCGATTTTCCCGCGAATACACCGGCCAGCCGCGCCTGGATGCGCGAACTGTTCCAGCAGGCGGGCACGCCGCACGTGCTGCATTACCTGGATGTAACGGATGAGGAATGCAAGGCGCGCTTGCGCCAGCGCAATGCCAGCGGATTGCACCCGTTCTCCACCAGCGACGCTGATTTTGACGCCATCACGCGCCTCTTCTTGCCACCCCAGGCGTCGGAAGGCTTTGATATTGTGCGGATTGCCGCTTAAAACGTTCCCGGCAGCAGGATTTTTTTATCTACATGCTGCAGGTCGCGCAAGCCGCAAAAGGCCATCGTCAAATCGAGTTCATTGCGGATGATGTCCAGGCACTTGGTCACGCCCGGACCGCCCATGGCGCCCAGGCCGTATAAAAACGGGCGGCCGATGTACACGCCTTTAGCGCCCAGCGCCACGGCTTTGAGCACGTCCTGGCCCGAGCGGATGCCGCCGTCCATGTGCACTTCGATCTGGCTGCCGACAGCATCGACGATGGCGGGCAAGGCTTCGATCGACGATTGCGCGCCGTCGAGCTGGCGCCCGCCGTGGTTCGAGACGATCAGCGCGTCGGCGCCACTGTTGACGGCCAGACGCGCGTCTTCCGGGTCCATGATGCCCTTGATGATGAGTTTGCCGCCCCAGCGCTGCTTGATCCATTCCACGTCCGCCCACGACAGGCTCAGGTCGAACTGCTGCTGCGTCCAGGCCGACAGCGACGACATGTCGGAGACGGAGGTGGCATGGCCGACGATGTTGCCGAAGCCCCGGCGTTGCGTGCCCAGCATGCCCGCCACCCAGCGCGGCTTGGTGGCCATGTTGATGATATTGGCGATGGTCAGTTTCGGCGGCGCCGACAGGCCGTTGCGCAAGTCCTTGTGGCGCTGGCCCAGCACCTGCAAGTCGAGCGTCAATACCAGCGCGCCGCACTTGGCCGCCTTGGCGCGGTCGATCAGGCGGTTGATGAATTCGCGGTCCTTCATCACATACAGCTGGAACCAGAACGGTTTTGTCGTGTTCGCCGCCACGTCTTCGATCGAGCAAATGCTCATGGTCGACAGGGTGAACGGCACGCCGAATTTTTCAGCGGCCTGGGCGGCGAGAATTTCGCCATCCGCATGCTGCATGCCCGTCAAGCCCGTGGGCGACAGGGCCACCGGCATGGAAACCGCCTGTCCGACCATGGTCGAGGCCAGGCTGCGGTTTTCCAGGTTGACGGCTACGCGCTGGCGGAACTTGATTTTGGCGAAATCGCTGTTGTTGGCGCGGTACGTCGATTCCGTCCAGGAACCGGAATCGGCGTAGTCGTAAAACATGCGCGGCACCCGTTTCTGGGCCAGCACGCGCAAGTCTTCGATGCAGGTGATGATACTCATGCGTTTCCTCGGTCGATGGCAAGTCGAACCATGATCGTGCATTTACCCGCAATTGTCTATCCGGCAGGCAAGACTGGCGGATAGAACGTGGCTTACCAGTCGCGCGCGCCGAGGATCTGCTCGCCCAGCGCAGTCAAACGCGCCTGCGGATAGCGCAGCTTTTCCTTTTCCTCGGGGTCGCCGGGAAACGCGTAGCCCTGCGGCGCGCTGCGCTCGCGCCAGCTTTGCACGCGCCAGTCGCGCAAGGCCTGATTGTCTTCCTGGGCTGGCGTGAAGGAAATATATTGCGCCAGGCGCACCTGGTCCGTGGACGTGTTCGGGCGGATGCCGTGCGCCAGCAGGCTGTTGAAGATCAACAGTTCCCCCTTCTTCATGGCGATGAATTGCATCGGGTACGGCACCGTCGCCAGATCCGGTTGCCACGGGTTGCGATCCGCAGGGACGCTCTTGCGCCACGCCAGCAAGTTGTTGAACAGCTCCGGATAGCACTGGAAACCGCCGCTCTCGGGCGAGGTGTCGGACAGGGCCAGCACGCCCTGCACGTTGACGGGCAGCGGGTCGAGCGTGGTGTCCGCATCCCAGTGGATGAAGCCGCCAAACTTGCGCTTGCCATGGTTCGGCGTGTTCAGGTTGGCGCGGTCGATGGTCACCCACAAATCCTCACGGTCCCAGATATCGACGAAGGCGTCATATACCCGTTGGGTCTGGCGGTTATCCCACAGGGTCTGGTTGTGATAGGCCTCGACCATGCCGGAACCGTTAAGTTCCTTCATCGCATGGTCGCGCAACTGGTCCCGGTTCCAGGTGGAGGCATCATGCTGGTCAAGCCCCTGGAATTCCCACAGGAAATCCGTTGTGCGCCGCACTTGCTCGGGCGACACGGCATCCTTGACGATGACATAACCATAGGTTTGCCAGTGCAAGAAGTCGCTGTCGGACAGCACGCGCAGGGGCAGCTGTTTCTCGATGTCGCGCAACTGGGTTTGTTCCGAGTAGGCCACGGACGGGTTGCCGGGACGGTCTTCGCCGTATTGATATTTGTCTTGCATCGCTGTCTCCTGTGTTGGTGTGAGACAGATTGTGCGATGGCACGGCGCCATGAAATGCGCGCTGAGCGGCCAATACTGATACTATCCTGACCATTCATACGCTTCAAACGTCACAATGACGCCTTTATTCGAACAAGTCACGATACCGACAGGCCACTCCTGGGGCTTGCTGTGGCGCGAACTCGACACCATTCCCTTCATCTGGCATTACCACCCGCAATTCGAGCTGACCCTGACCGTCAATGCGCGGGGACAACGCTACATCGGCGACCACCTGGGCGACTTCGAGCCGGGCGACCTGGTGCTGCTGGGGCCGAATTTGCCGCACACCTGGTCGGCCAGCGAGCGCATCGACGGCGCGCAGCCGATGCTGGCCGTTGTCGTCTGGTTTTCATTGGAATGGGTGGAGCAGCTGGCGGCCTGTTTTCCCGAGTTGCACAGTTTGCGGCAACTGGCGGCCCGCGCCGGCCCTGCCCTGCATTTTTCAGCGGACACGAGCGCGCGCAGCGCAGATAAACTGCTGCAACTGAACGCCCTGCCCGTGCCGCAGCGCTTGCCGCTGCTGCTCGACGTGCTGCTGGATCTGGCCAGTGATGGCGGCGCGCGGCCGCTGGCCTCGATGGCGCAGGCGCCGCTGCCCGATGGGCAGCACAAGCGCATGGCCAGCGTGTTCGATTTCATGCACGCGCATTTCCGGGAAGAGATCGCACTGGAAACCCTGGCGCAGCGGGCGGCCCTGTCGCTGGGCGCCTTCCACCGCTGTTTCAAGCGCCACGCGCATTGCACGCCGGGCGAGTATCTGGCGCGGCTGCGCATCGGCCGCGCCTGCCAACAGCTGATCGAGAGCAATCTCGCCATCGCCGTCATCGCGCAAGAGGCGGGCTACCGCAACCTCGCGCATTTCAACCGCCAGTTCCGTGCCGCCAGGCACGTCACGCCGCGCGCGTTTCGCCTGCAATACCGGCGCGGCGCCACAGGCGCAGCGTAAAATCATTCGGAAACGAAAAAGGGGATCAGATTTTACAATCTGATCCCCAATATTCTGGTGCGGCTGGCAGGAATTGAACCCACGACCCCTTGGTTCGTAGCCAAGTACTCTATCCAGCTGAGCTACAGCCGCCTAAGACAAGATTATAGCAGGGCTTTGTAGAATGGCAAAGGGGGCCGTGCGAAAATTTCACAATTGCCCAGACCGCCAGCATGACTGCTGTCTGCCCGCCGCGAGGACGAAAAAAAAACCCGAAAAGTTACCTTTCCGGGTTTTTTCTTTACTGCTGATACTGGTGCGGCTGGCAGGAATTGAACCCACGACCCCTTGGTTCGTAGCCAAGTACTCTATCCAGCTGAGCTACAGCCGCAAACTCTGACACACTTCGCCAGACGGCGCGAAGCTTGAAACTTTCATCAAAACGTAGCAAACTCCGTTCTGGCAATACTGGTGCGGCTGGCAGGAATTGAACCCACGACCCCTTGGTTCGTAGCCAAGTACTCTATCCAGCTGAGCTACAGCCGCAAAACTTCTACAACATTCCATTAACAACATGGAGGTGAAACTTGTTACAACAAAACCAGGCAAAGTCTGATTTTCAGTATTCTGGTGCGGCTGGCAGGAATTGAACCCACGACCCCTTGGTTCGTAGCCAAGTACTCTATCCAGCTGAGCTACAGCCGCGCAGGCAAACATTATAGCGTATTCATTTCGCTTTGAAAAGTTCGATTTTTCAATCGCTTAGCTGATTTTGCAGAATACCGCCCCGCACCATCCACCACCTTTTCACTGCCGAAAAGCGCACGCCTTGCATCGATGGACACAGCTGCTTTCACAGTGGCATCCAGCGCATCGAGAAGTTGCTGTCTCGAAAGAAGCGGGATTATAGGGACTGCCTTCCCGCCTGTCCAGTGCTATCTGCAGGCGGCACGCAAGCGTGCGGTGGCGGCGCGCCGCTTGGGGCTACAATACCAGCCAGACAGGGGTGCTTGTGTTTCCTCTCATGCATGACGGCAGGCAATTCCATCATGACCCACTAACTAAGCTTGGCGACGGCGGCCCGGCGGGGCAACAGCCCGTGCGGCAGTCTCACCGTTGCAGGATTTCCGATGGCTAAGCATGACCACAAGCAATATTTGCTCGCTCCATCAGCGCCGCTGAGCCTGTCAGACGAGCGCCTGGCCAACTTGTTGGAGAGTATTACCGACGGTTTCTGCCTACTCGACCACGACTGGACCATCCGCTACGTCAATACGCGCGGCGCCGACATGCTCGCGCCGCAGCGTCCGCCCGGCAGCCAACTGGCTGGCAGCAGCCTGTGGCAAGCCTGCCCCCACTTGCAGGGTACGGAACTGGAAGTGCAATACCGGCGCAGCATGACGCAGCAGCAAAGCTGCAGTTTCGAGCTGCTGTATCGGCCGCTGGGACGCTGGCTGGAAGTGCGCATCTTCCCGTCCAGCGACGGCTTGACCACATATATCCAGGACATCAGCCAACGCAAGGCGGCCGAGGAAAGCTTGCGCCACAGCGAAGAAGACTTGCGCGCGCTAGCCAACTCCATCCCGCAACTGGCCTGGATCGCCAGCTTCGACGGCACCATCGCCTGGTACAACCAGCGCTGGCACGACTACACGGGCACCAGCGCCGAACAGATGGCGGGCGACGGCTGGAGCATCGCCTATGACGCGCGGTACCTGCCGCCCATGCTGCAAGGCTGGAAGGCCGCCTTGCGCGATGGCACGCCGTTCGAAATGGAGTTCCCCATCCGCGGCGCCGACGGCCAGTACCGCTGGTTCCTGACGCGCGCCAATCCCGTGCGCGACCGGGGCGGCCAGCTGCTGCGCTGGTTTGGCACGAGCACCGACGTCGACCAGGTCAAGCGCGCGCAGGAAGCCTTGCGCGACGAGACGCGCGTGCTGGAATTGCTCAATAACACGGGCGCGGCCCTGGCCGGCACGCTCGACTTGCCGGCCCTGCTGCAGGAAACCGTCGATGCGGCCACGCGCATCAGCGGCGCGCGCTTCGGCGCCTTGTATTATGACGATGCGGGCGATGTCCACGACAGCCCCGGCGCCCTGCCGGCGGCACGCGCCGTCAACGGCATCAGCCTGCGCCAGGCCGACACCATCGCCGCGGAACTGCGCCAGGGACCGGCCATGCGCCAGAACGACTTGCTGGCCGCACCCGACGCCAGCGCCGATGGCACGCCGCCGTTGCGCAGTTGCCTGAGCCTGCCAGTCAGCTCGCGCTCGGGCCTGTTGCTGGGGCGCTTGCTGCTCGGCCATACGCAGGCCGGCATGTTCAGCGCGCGCAGCGAACGCATCGTCTCGGCCATCGCGGCGCAGGCCGCCGTCGCGCTCGACAATACGCGCCTGTACGCGGCCGCCACGCGCGCCGCCGAAGAGCGCAAAGTGCTGCTCGACAGCGAACGCGAGGCGCGCGCCGAGGCCGAGCGCACGAATCAGCTGAAAGATGATTTTCTCGCCACCCTGTCGCATGAACTGCGCACGCCGCTGTCGGCCATCCTGGGCTGGGCCCAGGTGCTGCGGCGCGGCACCCGCGACCAGGCCGACCTGCACCGCGGCCTGCAAAGCATCGAACGCAATGCGCGCGCACAGGCGCAACTGATCGAAGACTTGCTCGACATGAACCGCATCACCTCCGACAAGGTGCTGCTCGACCTGCAGCCCCTTGCGCCCGCCAGCATCATCGCCTCGGCCATCGAAACCCTGCGCCCGGCGGCCGACGCCAAGCACATCGCCATCCACAGCAGCATCGCCAGCGATGCGGGCACGATCATGGGCGACCCCGGCCGTATCCAGCAAGTGATCTGGAACCTGCTGTCGAATGCCCTGAAGTTCACGCCGCAGGGGGGACGGGTCGATATCGGCGTGCGCCGCGAGGCGAGCCGCCTGGCCATCACGGTGGCCGACAACGGCGTGGGCATCAAGAAAGATTTCCTGCCCCACGTATTCGACCGCTTCCGCCAGGCAGACGCCTCCACCACGCGACGGCATGGCGGCCTGGGGCTGGGACTGGCAATCGTCAAGCACCTGGTGGAACAGCATGGCGGCACGGTCACGGCCAGCAGCGCCGGCGACATGCAGGGCGCCAGCTTTACCGTGTGCCTGCCCCTGGGTACGTCCAGCGCCGCCGCGCGCCAGGAGGGCGGCGCCCCGTCCGCCAGCCCTGACTTGCGCGGCGTCAGGGTGCTGCTGGTCGATGACGAAGCCGATGCGCGCGAACTGACGGAACGCATCCTGCGCGACAATCACGCCGAAGTACACAACGCCGGCAGTGTGGCACAAGCGCTGCAACTGCTGGAGCAGGTGCGCCCGCATGTCCTGGTCAGCGACATCGGCATGCCCGATGCCGACGGCTTCGACTTGCTGGCGCAAATCCGCGCGCGCGCGTCCCCTGACGCCGCCCATCTGCCCGCGCTGGCGCTGACGGCATTCGCGCAACCGCAGGATCGCCAGCGGGCGCTGGCCAGCGGCTTCCAGGCCTGGGTCTCGAAACCGCTGGACCCGGCAGAACTGCTGGCGGCCGTGGCGCAACTGGCGGCGGCGCGCATCACGCCCCCTTAACAAGATGATGCAAAGAAATACATACTGCAGAACAAAATGACTATTTCTGTGGGTTGGCCTTCCTACTTCCAGACGCGGCACTGTCCTACAAGCAACTTAGCTGAAGTTTGCTACACTAAAATGCACAAGCAAACCTGCGCGGAAGGCAGGAGACAGGCAGCCTTGGCTGCCATCAGTGGCAGAAGCGAGGTCAAGCGCTGTTGTGCGCCGTATCTTGTTGCAAGGCGCTACTATCCTCCCCACCGCCGTCAGCCGATCATCAGCGGTACAAGCCAGCGTTGCATAGACCGTATTAACCGAGACCCTACATGCCCAGCCAAGATGAGATTTTGAAAGCCAAAATTTTGGTCGTCGACGATTCGCCCGACAATGTCGACCTGATGCTGGAAATCCTGCGCGATGCCGGCTATACCAATGTCACGGCCACCATGCGTCCGGCTCAGGTCTGCCCCCTGCACCGGGAGCATTGCTACGATCTGATCTTGCTGGACCTGCAAATGCCGGAGCTGAATGGTTTCCAGGTCATGAAAGGCTTGAAGGAAATCGAGCATGGCGGCTACCTGCCCGTGCTGGCCCTGACCGCACAACCGAGTTTCAAGATCGCCGCCCTGGAAGCGGGGGCGCGCGACTTCATCAGCAAACCGTTCGACCTGATGGAAGTACACAAGCGCATCCACAACATGCTGGAAGTGCGCCTGCTGTACAAGGAACTGGCGCAATACAGCAAGCAGCAGCAGGAACTGGCGCTGCACGACCCGCTGACGGGCCTGCCGAACCGGCGCCTGCTGGAAGACCGCATCGAACACACGCTGCTGCAATCGGCCCGCCAGCGCGGCAAATCGGCCATCCTGTACCTGGACCTGGACGGTTTCAAGGCCGTCAACGACAGTTACGGCCACGGCTATGGCGACGAGATCCTGAAAATGGTGGCGACCCGCCTGGTGAGCGCGTCACGCAAGGAAGACACAGTGGCGCGCATCGGCGGCGACGAGTTCGTCATCGTGCTGGGCAACCTGGCCGGCAAGGGCGATGCGCGCGAACCGGCCGCCAAGCTGATTGAAGTCATTTCGGAGCCGTATTTCATCAACGACCTGACCTTGCGCCTGTCGACCAGCATCGGCATCGCCATCTACCCGGACGACGCCAGCACCGTCGAATCCCTGCTGGGCGCGGCCGACACGGCCCTGTATGAAGCCAAGCGCGCCGGCAAGAACCGCTTTTGCTGCTCGCCCCACGAAGTGATCACGTCGCAGGTCAACATGCAGAAAAGCAGCATCGCCTCGATCGCCTGAAATTAATTTCGCGCGGCACATAAAAAAACCGGCTGGCCATCATCGGCCAGCCGGTTTTTTTCTGCCTGGGAGGCGTTATTTCTTGCCAGCCGTCACTTCATGCTGGCCCGCATGCTGGTGGTCCGTTTGCGCATTCACGGTGTCCGGCGCCACTTCGATGCGCGTGATGCCGGCATCGACGGAAATCGGGTCGCTGGCGGGGAACGTCATTTCGACGGCATCGTCGAGCAACTCTTCCTTGGCCCGCTCTTCGCCGCTCATGCCCTCTTCATCGGCCAGGATGGCCAGCGCGCTGGCCCATTTGACGAAATTGAGGTTGGACAGTTCGCGCACGGTGGTCACGCCGAACGCCTGCTGCAAGGCCTTGGCATCCTTGGCGCTGACGCCGCGCAGGGCGCTGATGGGCGCATTGACGATGTCGCGGAAGCTTTTGTCGGCATATTCCTGGTCGACGATGGTATCGATATTCATGGCATGTCCTTTCGTTTCAATAAGCGGGCCGGTGCTGCGCCCTGTGCCGCGGAGCGGCTATGCTGCATGGGGAGAATGCATGCCCCACTATGGCAGCGCGCGGCGCCCCGGTATGTGCGCAGCCGTACGCAACGACGGGAACAGTTCCACCTGGCGCAAACGATAATCTTGCCTATCATATAAAAATGATGGGTAGAGATAAAAATTGCCGAAAAGACAGAAATTTTTCATCCATGCGCCCTGCGATGAAATCCTCATGTATGATCCACCACTTGAATTTGGTCCACCTTTCACCATTCACGGGGCGCTATGTCCGCACAAACAGATCCGAACAAGGAAGCGGCCCAGGCCGATGCGGAACGCGCCGCCGATCTCAGCGAGTTGCTCGGTCATGTCAACACCAGCTGGGACAATGAACGGCGCGCCCTGTCGCGCCAGCTGCACGACAACCTCGGTTCCTCGCTGACGGCGCTGACCATGCACCTGTCGCTGCTGACGCAAAAGATGCCGCAGGAAGCGGCCTTGCTCGACCGTGCGGCGACCATGAAGCAATTGCTGCTGAATGTGATCGAAACCAACCGGCAAATGCAGATGAAACTGTGGAACGACAAGCTGGAGTTTCTCGGCGTCAATGTCGCGCTGGGCGAGCTGGCAGCACAATTTGCCGACCAGCACAAAATTACCGTGCGCTGCAGCCTGCCCGAGGATGAACTGATCTGCCCGCGCAACGTGGGCGTGGCCCTGCTGCGCACGCTGGAAGAAGCGCTCAGCAACATCGCCACGCACGCCAACGCCACAGAGGTGGACATCATCATCGACGACAACGACGAAGCACTGATGATGACCGTCAAGGATAACGGCACGGGGCTGCCGACCAGCGAACCCGTCGAAATGAGCAAGCACGGCCTGCGCTCCGTGCGCGAACGCGTGCATTATCTGGGCGGCAACCTGAGCCTGGAGGCCAACCCGCAAGGCGGCACGGCCCTGACCGTCGTCTTGCCGCGCATTAATCCGAAAGAATAGTACTTGCCAGGCGCCCTCATACGCTGAACGCTTCGACCATGCAACGACTCATCCCCACCCTGCTGGCAGCGCTGCTGGCCATGAGTACCGCCCAGGCGGCAGAAAAAACCGCGCCACCGCCGGAAACGGTGGACAAGCTGGCCTGGCTGGCCGGCTGCTGGAACGTCGACGGCGCCGAACCGGGCTCCGGGGAACAATGGAGCACGGCCGCCGGCGGCACCCTCCTGGGCACCAGCCGCACCGTCAAGGGCGGCAAGACGACGGCCTTTGAATTCGTGCAAATCCGCCTGACGGAACCGGGCCAGCTGGCTTACATCGTGCAGCCGTCAGGCCAGCCGCCCGTGATCTTCAACTTGCTACGCCAGGACAAGCCGAATGAATTCATCTTCGCCAACCTGGACAATGACTTCCCCAGCCGCATCATCTACCGCCACGACAGCGAGCGCATCTTGCACGCCAGCATCACCGGCAGCTTGAAAGGCAAGCTCACCACCATCGATTTCCCCATGACGCGGGGCCGCTGCGAAGCGGCGCCGATGACGCGCAGCAAATAAAAAGGGGCCGCAAGGCCCCTTTCTGCTCTGACATCCACTCAATTAATGCAGCTTGACCTGCGGCGTGCTGCGCTTGATCAGGAAGCGGCCCATGGCCATGACGGCCGTGCGCACACCGCCCAGCACGGCGTTGTGGTGCATCAGGTGCAGGCTGACGTACATCATGCGCGCCACAAAGCCTTCGACGAACCAGCTCAGGCCCTTCAGCGAACCCATCAGGGTACCCACCGAGGTGGTGCGTCCGAACGACACGAGCGAACCGTAGTCGAGGTACTCGTACGGCCTGGTTTGCGGCGGCTTGCCCTTCGCTTGCAGCAGGAAAGTTTTCAGCAGGTAATCGGCTTGCTGGTGGGCGGCCTGGGCGCGTGGCGGCACCAGCTTGCCGTCCGGCCCCATGCAGGCGGCGCAATCGCCGAGCGAGAAGATATTCGCATGGCCCTGCACATTGAGCATGCCCGTCACTTCCAGCTGGCCGGCGCGGTTGGTCGGCAAGCCCAAAGTGGCCAGGAATTCCGGCGCGCGGATACCGGCGGCCCACACGCAGATGTCGGCCGCATAGCTGGTGCCGCTGGCCACCGTTACCTTGTCGGCTTCGATCGTGGTGACACGCGTATCGGTCACCACGCTGATGCCATGTTGATGCAGCAGTTTCGAGGCGGCGATGGAGACGCGCTCGGGCAGCGGCGCAAGGATGCGCGGCGCCCCTTCGAGCAGGGTGATGCGCACATCCTTGATGGCGTTGAGATTCTGGAAACCATACGCGGCATACACGCCGCTCGCTTCGCGCAACTCGGCCGCCAGCTCCACGCCCGTGGCGCCGCCGCCGATGATGACGATATCGACACCGGGATGGCCCGCGTCACCCTGGCGCTGCTCGGCCATGGCCAGCAGTTTCAGCAGGGTCAGACGGAAACGTTCGGCGTCTTCCGTGGCATTCAGGGAAATCGTGTTTTCCTTGGCGCCGGGCACGCCGAAGTAATTCGAGGTGCTGCCCACGGCCAGCACCAGCTGGTCATAGTGGACCGTGCGCTGCGGCAAGAGCTGTTCATGCTTGTCGGTGGCGATGGCGCCTACGGTGAGGCTGTTCGACGCGGCGTCGAGCGCGATCAGGGGGCCATAGACGTAGGTAAAACCATTGTCATGCGCCAGCATCTGATATGACAGGCCCTCCTGGTGTATATCCAGGGTGCCGGCCGCCACCTCATGCAGCGACGGTTTCCAGATATGGTACAGGCGGCTGTCGACCAGGGTCACCTGGCCGGTGCCGAGCTTGCGGCTGAGTTTGCAGGCCAGCTCCAGGCCGCCTGCGCCGCCACCTACGATGACGATTTTACTATGCAAAGATCCTCCGGTTTGCTGAATTAATTGTCGTTGCCCCGGTTGCCGTGACCTTTGTCGTTGCCGTGACCTTTGTCGTTGCCGTGACCATTGCCGTGGCCTTTGCCCGGCTTGTCGTCATGGTGATCGCGGTCCTTGTAATCGGGGCGTCCATGCTGCTGTTGCGGCGGACGTCCACCGGGACGGCCATGGTCGCCATGCTGCTGGCGATAGCGGGGCGCATATTGGTTGTTATACCAACTATCTTGGACGAAATAGACCTCTTGGTTACAGGCATTATACTTGCGGCAGTGCTTGGACCAGTTTTTCGCATGGCCGGGCGGCACGCGCAGATAGATGGGGCGGGCCGAATAGTATTGCGGGCGCTGCACGATGACGGGCTGGGCGTAGATCAATTGCGGCGCGGGATAGTCGCCTATGTCGATGCGTCCGTAAAAACCGGGCTGGCCGACGGTGACGGAGACTTGGGCAACAGCGGCGGTGGCGGCCGACAGCAAGACGGCGGCAAGAATCAGGCTTTTCATGGGGACATTCCTTTTATCAGTTATGCCTCAATTCTAGACCTCATGCGCCACGTTGTTTGTTCGCAAGGACACATAAGGACCAGCGTTACCATTTCACCACAGTTTGCCCAAAGGCACGACCAGCCCGCTGAACAGCGACCAGTCCGGCGACGCCGCCGTCAAGCCGCGCGCCATGCCGATATCGATGGCCAGCCGTGGCGTGGGACTCCAGGTGGCCGCCAGCAGCAACTGCGCCGTGGCCGGCGCGCCGCGCAGACGCGTGCCCGACACTTCCGCCGTGGCGCCCCAGCGCGCGCTGACGGGCGTGGAAAAGGAGGCCGCCCAGCCCGTTTGCATCCGGCCCGTGCCGGGGTCGGATGCACCCAGGCGCGTGGCGTTCAGATTGGCGTCCATGTGCACGACGCCCAGGTCGCGGCTGACAATGCCATTCAGCGACACGTCGCTCTTGCCGCTGCCGATGCTGTCCTTGGCCGTGGGCAACTTCCAGCCCAGTTCCAGGCCCAGCGCCGTGGCGTCGCGAGCAAAAAGGCGCGCTTGAGCACGACAGTCGTGTCGCCCACCCCCGTCTCGCGCCGGCCCGCGTCATCGCGCGCGCGCACGAATCCCTCGCCTTCGAGCAGCACGCCCCATTCGGGCGTGAACGCCAGTTTGAAGGTATAGGGCTGGCTGGCGCGGCGCGTATCGTCCGTTTTGGACAGCAAGCCACCGGCCTCGAATTCCAGCTGGCCCGGCACGGGCAGCTGGGCGGGACTGGCCACGGAAGGCCGGTAAGGCAGGATGGGATCGCCCTCCTGCGCCTGCGCCAATGGTGCCAGGGACAGCAGGGAGAAACACAGCAACGGCAAGCAGAGAGAAGACATGGAAGACCCGGAAGTGGCAAATACGCAATAGCGACAGCCTCCCACCAAGCCCAGCTGTGCGTGTTGCGCCGATCCTGCCGGGTTCAGGCCAGGCGCCGCACGCCCTGCCTGGCGGCGGGCGCCAGCCGGCGCAGCGGCGAGACATTGCTGGCCGGCGCCACGGCGATGCGCTCGGCCTGGGCATGCAGGCGGAACACGCCCACCAGGTCCGTCAGGATCTGCGCCTGGTCTTGCAGCGATTCGGCGGCCGCCGCGGCCTCTTCCACCAGGGCCGCGTTCTGCTGCGTCACCTGGTCCATCTGCAGCACGGCCTGGTTGACTTGCTCGATGCCGGCGCTCTGTTCGGCGCTGGCGGCCGTGATTTCCTGCATGATGTCGGCCACCTGGCGCACGCTGGTGACGACTTCATCCATCGTCTTGCCCGCGTCATGCACGAGCCTGGAACCGATTTCCACCTTCTCGACGGAGTCGCCGATCAGGGTCTTGATTTCCTTGGCGGCTTGGCTTGATCGCTGCGCCAGGTTGCGCACTTCGGACGCCACGACGGCGAAACCGCGCCCCTCCTCGCCCGCCCTGGCCGCTTCCACTGCCGCATTCAGGGCGAGGATGTTGGTCTGGAAAGCGATGCCGTCGATGACGCTGATGATGTCGACGATCTTGCGCGAGGAGGCATTGATCGATTCCATCGTCTGCACCACTTGCCCCACCACGGCGCCACCCTTGCCGGCCACGTCGGAAGCGGCGCCGGCCAGTGCATTGGCCTGACGCGCGTTATCCGCATTCTGCCGCACGGCCGAGGTCAGCTGCTCCATCGAGGATGCCGTCTCTTCCAGCGAACTGGCCTGTTCTTCCGTGCGCGACGACAGGTCGAGATTGCCCTGGGCGATTTCGCTGGAGGCCGTATGGATGGTGTCCGTGCCCGAACGCACCTGGCTGACGATACCCACCAGCTTGTCGCGCATGGCTTTCATGGCAAACAGCAGGCTGGCGTTGTCATGGCTGGCCGTGCGGATATCGACGGTCAGGTCACCCTCGGCGATGGCGCCGGCGATCTTGACTGCATACGCCGGTTCGCCGCCCAGCTGGCGCGTCAGTCCGCGCGTGATCAGCACGCCCAGCGCCAGTCCTGCCGCCATGCTGCCCAGCACCAGCGCGATCATGAAGCTGCGGCTGGCCTGATACACGCCGGACGCCTGTGCCGCCGCCGCCGCTGCCCGCGCCTCTTTCTGCAACGATAATTTTTCCAGCATGCCGTCGAGTTCGTCCGCATGCTGGCGCGTCTGGTTCAGCAAGCCGACAAGCTCGGCGCTGCGCTGGGCCAGCGGCTCGGTCGCCGCCAGGGACAGCGCCTGCGTCATGACGGTGATGTATTGCGCCTCGACGGCCGCGAAGCGGGCGAACAGCTCCTTGGCGGCCGGCGTGACAAACAGCGGCTGCGCCTTGGTCAGGCTGTCCTTGCTGGCGGCGATGAATCTGGCGATGTCGGCCTGGCGCGTGGCGCGCTCCTCGGTCGTGGTGGCCAGCAAGAAATTACTGCGCGCGCGGCCCACCTTGATCAGCGCGATATTGGCTTCCTTGATGTGGGACAGCCCCAGCAACTCATTGTGGTACATCTGTCCGGCCATGGCGTCGATCTTGCCCATGTTGAAGATGCCGATGCCGGCCACGCTGGCCCCCATCAGTGCCACGCAAAAAAACGCCGCGATCAGGCGCGTGCCCACCTTCATTTGACTCAACATGATTTCCCCATAGTCCGGCCACCAGTGCTCGAAGAAGCAGCGGAATGTCTTGAATATAAAGAAAATAGCGGGGTAGAAATACGCGCATTGTCACTAAACGACAATAGCTTGATCTATAACAACAAGCACCAGGGCTTGCCGTGCTAGGCAAGCCCTTGATATTAATTTAAAATTAATAATATTATTGAGACATCAATGATCGTGCCTGAGCGGCTTGCGCACCGTCATCTCGACGCCGCCCTTCGCCGCCGCCTTGCCTGTACCCTGGCTGCGCACCGGTTCCGGCAAGGCGCCCGTCCATTCATACGCCACGCTGCCGGCCGGGTGCTTGTACCAGCCCGGATCGCGGTAGTCGCCCGGCTTCTGGTCCTTGCGCACCTTCACCGTGGTAAACATGCCGCCCATGCCGATGGCGCCGAACGGGCCGTCACCGGCCATCATCGGCAAGGTGTTGTCGGGAATCGGCATCTGCATCTCGCCCATGTCGGCCATGCCCCGTTCGCCCATTACCATGTAGCCGGGCACGAGCTGGTTGATCTTCGCCGCCACACCCTGGTGGTCGACGCCGATCATGGTGGGCACGTCATGCCCCATGGCATTCATCGTGTGGTGCGACTTGTGGCAGTGGAAAGCCCAGTCGCCCAGGTCGGTGGCCGTAAATTCCACGGCGCGCATCTGCCCCACGGCCACGTCCGTGGTGACCTCGGGCCAGCGCGACTCGGGGCGGGTCCAGCCGCCATCCGTGCCCGTCACCTCGAATTCATGGCCATGCATGTGAATCGGGTGATTGGTCATGGTCAGATTACCCACGCGCACGCGCACCTTGTCGCCCTGGCGCACCACCATGGGATCGATGCCGGGGAAGACGCGGCTGTTGAAGGTGAACAGATTAAAATCCGTCATGGTCATGATCTTCGGCGTGTAGCTGCCCGGATCGATATCGTAGTTGCTGAGCAAGAAGACGAAATCGCGGTCCACCTTCATGAAGTTCGGGTCTTTCGGATGCGTCACCCAGAATCCCATCATGCCCATGGCCATCTGCGTCATTTCATCGGCATGCGGGTGGTACATGAAGGTGCCGGGCCGCTTGGCGACGAATTCATACACGAAGGTCTTGCCAGGAGGAATGCCTGGCTGGGTCAAGCCCGTGACGCCATCCATGCCGTTGGGCAAGCGCTGGCCATGCCAGTGCACGCTCGTGTGTTCCGGCAACTTGTTGGTGACAAAGATGCGCACGCGGTCGCCCTCCACCACTTCGATGGTAGGCCCCGGTGACTGGCCGTTATAGCCCCACAGGTTGGCCTGCATGCCGGGCGCCAGTTCGCGCACGACAGGTTCGGCCACCAGGTGGAATTCCTTGACGTTGTTGTTCATGCGCCAGGGCAAGGACCAGCCATTCAGGGTGACGACGGGGTTGTATGGCCGCCCGTTCGGCGGCGGTGGCGGCGCTTTCGTTTCCGCACCGGCCATGCTGACGGCTTCCGGCAACGAGGCCGCACCGACTCGGCTGACGGCCGCGGCGCTGAGGGCGACGGCGCCCGCATTCATGAAAAAGTTTCTACGTGTAATCATCATTATTCCTTTGCCGCAGTTGCCACGGGGCCGCTGCCATTGATGGCCGATTGCAATTCAGTTTGGGCGATCCAGAAATCGCGCTGGGTTTCGATGGCGCTGTTCACGCTGGCGACCTGCTCGCGCGCGTCGGCCAGCAGCTCGAACACGCTGGCCAGCATGCCGTTGTAACGCAGCAATACTTCATGCGAGATCGTCTTGCGCAGCGGCACGACTTCATCGCGGTAGTGGCGCGCCAGGTCGTAGGCCGTGCGGTAGCTGGAATACGCCTCGCGCACTTCCGAGCGGGCCCGCACAGCCGTGCCCGCCGTACGCTGCAGCGACTGCTCGTACAGCGCTTGTGCCTTGGCATTGCGCGCTGAACCCCAGTCGAACAGGGGCAATTCGAGAGAGACTTCGTAGCCGTTTTCGCGCGGCGCCTCGCTGCTGCTCTTGTTGGTATAGCCCACCTCGAGCACGTTAATAAAACCCGTCACCTTGGACAGGCCCAGCGCGCCGGCCGTGGCATGCGCGTCGAGTTTCGCTCTTTGCACGTCGAGGCGCTGTTCCATCGCCTGCGCCTCGATATTGCCCGCCTCAGCCGCCTGGGCCGGCAAGTCGGGCAGGCGCGACGGCAAAGTAAAGCTGGCCTGCTTGCCCCACAGGCCCAGCAGCCGCGTCAGGTGCTCGCGCGTCACCAATGCCTGGTGGCGCGCGCGGGCCAGGTCGCCGACGGCATCCGCATAAAACACTTGCTGGCGCGCCTGGTCGAGACGGCTCCAGTTGCCCGCCTGCCGCAAGCGCGTGGCCAGTTCGGCGCCCGCTTCGGCCGACAGCAGCGCGCGCTGCATGAACGCTTCCGTCTGCACGGCAGCGACCGCATTGAAGTAGGCGCGACGCGTGTCGGCCGCCAGTTGCACGGCGCTGCTGGCCGCCTGCAGCTTGGCTTGCTCGAAACGGCCCCGCTCGATGTTCACGCGTAGCGGCATGGTCAGCAAGCCGGCCAGGTCGAAGCTGACGCCGCGGTCGATCTCATTGCCGTGGCTGCCGTGCGAGCGGCCGAACGACAGGCCCGGGTTGCGCAAGCGTCCCGCCTGCACCAGGTCGGCCTCGGACGCGCCCAGCTGGGCCAGCGCCACCTTCATGCCGTGGTTGTTCATCAGGGCGATGCGCACGGCGCTGTCGGCATCCAGGGGCTGGGCCAGCAGGGCAGCCAGTTTTTCCTCGCCACCCTCGCCGGCCAGCGCCGCGGGGGCGCCCGTGCGGACGTCGGCCAGCGTGGACACCGTCCGCATGCCGCCGTCCGGGCTGAAGCTGGCGCAGCCACTGAGCAGCAGGACGGCCGCCAGCGCCAGCGGCGTGAGGCAAGTTGATTGTGTGAAACGTGCCATCTCAATGTCCTTCATGCTGGTGTTGCGGAGCGGGTTGGGCGGCCGGCTTCGCCTCCGGCGTGGGCATGGCATGCTTCATCGGCATCGTGTGGCCGTCCATTTTCATCATGCCCATGTGGCCGCCCGCCTTGCCAACTTTCTCGTTGACGGCGCGCCAGGTCTGGTCGGGCGTGGCGTCTTCCTCGGCGGCGGGACGGTAGCCGGTGAAGGCGGAGCGGTAGGTGGTGGCCGGTACGGAGGCTTGTGCCTCTTGCGGGGCGGGCTTGGGCTGGGACTGAGCGGCGGCGGCCAGCGGCAGCGCGGCAAGCGCGAGGCTGAACAGGTATTTCATGGTATTCCTTGAATGACAGGGTATGGCGCGGCGGGCGCGCAGGTGGAACGGGAAGGCGCGGCGAGCACGGCCGCGATGGACGTGCAAGGACCGCACCGCCAGGTTCAACGGGCGGTCAGGCGGAGTGCGTGCTTCTCGGGGGGCGTTCGGGACCAGGCGGAATATGCCCGGCGAACAGGGAATCGGGCGCCAGCGCCGGTGGTGGCGCGCGCAGGATCAAGGCGTGCAAGGCGGGCATGCCGGGTGGCGCCGTGGCGCCCACGGTACACGCGCCATGGTTGCTGCAATCGTGGCCATGCTGCATGGCGCCGCCATCGTCCATGGACATTGTCATTGGCTGGTGCGCCATTTGCATGTCGGCCGCATCGTTCATAGCATGGCACTGCGGCGCCTGCGCTGCCACAACAGTGACCGCTGCCGTCAGCTCGTCCACGCAGCAGCTGCGCATGGCCGACGCAAAGCCCTGCAAGGGCAAAGTGACGGCCAGCAGCCAGAGCAGCGAGCGGGCGAGTGAGCGGAAAAAGGCACGGTTCATGGCACAACTATAAACCTTCCCACGCGAGGAAGGTCAAGTCCCTATTTGCGCACGTAGCCGTGGGTCAGCCAGATGACGTACTCGCCGTAATATCCCTGCCCTTCGAATACGGCCTGGCCATCGGCAAAAGTCACTTTCTGCACTTCATTGATGGTGAAATACGCGCGGCCATCGGCCGCCTCGACGTCGCCCCAATGGCGCGCGCGCGGTGGCCGGTAGCCGCTGGCGCGCCCGATGGCTGCCAGCAAGTCGCCGATCATGAAGTCAAGCAACATGTCGGCCAGCAGCGGCCGGTGGCCCGCCAGCATGGCCGTGATGTCCGGGTAGCCCGCCTGCTTGAGTTCGGGCAAGTCGCTTTCCTCGTACTGCTGGTCGTCTTCGCGGCAAGTCTGGATAAAACTGTTGAACGGCTCGTCGAGCAGGCCCGCCAGCGCCGCTTCCGGCACGCTCAGGCGGAACGGCTGCAGCGGCAGCGCGCTGTGCTGGCCATAGTTGAGTTCGCGGCAGCCGAGGAAGGCCAGCGGGTGCAGCTGAGCACCGACCTCGCAGCGGATGCCCGAAACCTGCGCTACCTGCGCCATCAGCTGCCCATCCCCGCCGCCCGCATCAGCAGGCGCATCGCCCAGGCGGCCAGGCCCAGGGTGGTCACGCTGGCCAGCCAGATACCGGCCAGCCACGCCAGTCGTTTGCACCATGATTGTTGTCCCTGTTTAAATCGTGTCATCAGTGATAGCCATCTTCCGGGTGGACTTTGCCACGAAACACATAATATGACCACACCGTATACATCAGGATAACGGGGATGATGAACAGCGCCCCCACCAGGGTAAAACCCTGGCTTTGCGGCGGTGACGACGCCTCCCATATCGATACCGACGGCGGGATAATGTTGGGCCACACGCTGACGCCCAGGCCGCTGTAGCCGAGAAAGACCAGCGCCAGGGTCAGCAGGAACGGCGCCGTCTGCCGCCCGCGCCGCAGGGAGCGCAGCAGCAGCCAGCCCGCACCCAGTACCAGCAGCGGCACGGGCAGGAACCAGAACAGCTGCGGCAGCGAAAACCAGCGCGCGGCGATGGCCGGATCGACCAGCGGCGTCCAGGCGCTGATGATGGCGATCACGCCCAGCAGCAGCCACACCAGCGTGCGCGTGATGCGGCCCGCGCGCGCCTGCAGGCTGCCCTGCGTCTTCATGATCAGCCAGGTGCTGCCCAGCAAGGCATACGCCACCACCAGTCCCACACCCGTGAACAGCGAGAACGGCGTCAGCCAGTCCAGCGCGCCGCCCGCATAGCTGCGCTTGACTACCGGCATGCCCTGGATGGTGGCGCCCAGGGTCACGCCCTGGAAAAAGGCGGCCGCCACCGAGCCGCCGATGAACGCCTTGTCCCACACATGGCGCTCATGCTCGCGCGCCTTGAAGCGGAACTCGAAGGCCACGCCGCGGAAGATCAGGCCCATCAGCATGAAGCTGAGCGGCAGGCAGCAGGCGCTGAGCACCACGGAATAGGCGAGCGGAAAGGCCGCCAGCATGCCCGCGCCGCCCAGTACCAGCCAGGTTTCATTGCCATCCCAGACGGGCGCGACCGTATTCATCATCACGTCGCGCTCGCTCTTCTCCTGGAAAAACGGATACAGGATGCCGATGCCCAGGTCAAAGCCATCCATCACCACATACATCATGATGCTGAACAAGATAATAATGGCCCACAGTAGTGGCAGATCAATGCCCATGCGAATTTCCTCCTTGTGCTGCAGACAGTGGCCGCGCGGGTGTACGTTGTTGGCCCGGTCCGCCGTGCTCGACGCGCTCGCCCTCATGCGGCTGCGGCCCCACGCGGATCAGGCGCAGCAGGTAGCCGATGCCCGTGCCGAAGACGGCAAAATAAATGACGATGAACAGCGCCAGGGTGATGCCCAGCTGCGTGGCGCCGTGCGCCGAGACGGCGTCTTGCGTGCGCAGCAAGCCGTACACGGTCCACGGCTGGCGGCCGATCTCGGTCGTGTACCAGCCGGCCAGCATGGCCACCAGGCCGCTGGGCCCCATCCACAGGGCGCAGCGCAGGAACAGGCGCGAGCGCCACAGGGTGCCGCGCCAGCGCAGCCACGCACTCCAGATGCCCAGCGCGATCATCAGCATGCCCAGCCCAGCCATGATGCGGAAAGACCAGAAGACGACGGCGGAAGGCGGCCGGTCGCGCGGCGCGAATTCTTTCAAGGCGGGAATCGTGCCATTCCAGTCATGCGCGAGGATCAGGCCGCCCAGGCGGGGAATCTCGACCTTGTACAGGGTTTCCTCGCGCTCCATGTCCGGCCAGCCGAACAGGATCAGCGGCGTGCCCTCGCCGCCCGTGTTTTCCCAGTGGCCTTCCATGGCGGCCAGCTTGGCCGGCTGGTGCTCCAGCGTGTTCAAGCCATGCAGGTCGCCGATCACGGCCTGGATGGGCGCGACGATCAGCAGCATCGACAGGCCCATCGTCATCATCTTGCGGATGGCCGCGTTATCATTGCCGCGCAGCAAATGCCAGGCGGCCGACGCCACCACCAGCAAGGCCGTGGCGAGGAAGGCGGCCACGCTCATGTGCAGCAGCCGGTACGGGAACGAGGGATTGAAGATGACGGCCAGCCAGTCCACGGGCACGACCCGGCCGTCGATGATTTCATGGCCTTGCGGCGTCTGCATCCAGCTGTTCGAGGCGATGATCCAGGTGGCGGAAATCAAAGTGCCCAGCGCCACCATGGCCGTGGCGAACATGTGCAGGCCTGGCCCCACGCGGTGCCAGCCGAACAGCATCACGCCGAGGAAGCCCGCTTCCAGGAAAAAGGCCGTCAGCACTTCATAGGCCAGCAGCGGACCCGTGATGCTGCCCGCATAATCGGAAAAGAAACTCCAGTTGGTGCCGAACTGGTAAGCCATGACGAGGCCGGAAACGACGCCCATGCCGAAATTGACGGCGAAAATCTTCGACCAGAAGTGGTACAGGTCGCGATACACGCCATCCTGCGTGCGCAGCCACGCCGCCTCCAGTACCGTCAGGTAACTGGCCAGGCCGATGGTGATGGCAGGAAAAATGATGTGAAATGAGATGGTGAAGCCGAACTGGACGCGCGCCAGTTCCAATGCAGTGAGCCCTGACATGTGTTGCCTTCCCGACGTATGACGTCTGTTTTACCCAGGCCTCCACTCTAGGCTTTTCGAGTAAAACATAACAGACTCAGAAGTCGGAGAAAACATAGGATCAGTTTGACGTTTGCCGAATGACAAGGTCAATCTGATCCAGCGCAACAACGCCTCAGGCAGGCTCGGCGAGGCCCACGCGGTTGCGTCCATTTTCCTTGGCCACATACAGGGCCGCGTCGGCCGCCAGCAGCACGGCGTCCGCACCGAGCACCTTGCCCGCCCCCTGTTCCGACGACACGACGCCCAGCGACACCGTGACGGGACCGGCGCCGGGGATCGAGGCGGCGGCCACCCGGGCGCGCAGGCGCTCGGCCACCTGCAGCGCCACGTCGAGGTCGGCCTCGGGCAGCAGCATGATGAATTCATCGCCGCCATTGCGGCACAGCACGTCGGCATCGCGCGAGCAGGTGCGCATCAGCTGCGCCAGGTGCAGGATGACTTCATCGCCCACCGCATGTCCCCAGCGGTCGTTGACTTGCTTGAAATGGTCGATATCGATGGCGATGACGGAAAACGGCCGCGCCTGGGCCTGCCAGGCATCCAGCGCCGCCGCCATGCCGCGCCGGTTCGACAGGCCCGTCAGCGGGTCCGTCTGCACGTCGAATTTCAGCTTGCCGATCTTTTTCTGCAGCAAGGACATTCCCACCAGCAAGGCGCGCTTGATCTGCGCCGCTTCCAGATACCAGGCGCGGATGCCGCCGATGCGCTCGGACATGCCGGGCGCGTCCATGCGGCTGGCGCTTTCGGCCAGTTGTACCAGGGGCCGTGAAATGAGGCGCGCCAGCCACCAGATGAACGGCAGGCTGAGCAAGGCAATGGGCAAGGAATACCACAGGGTGTTGAGCATCAGCTGGTTCAGCGGCGCCAAAGTGGCAGCCGTGGGCCGCTGGGCCACGATGCCCCAGCCCGTTGACGGCAGCACGGCATAGCCGGCCAGCATGTCCGTGCCCCGGCTGTTGACGATGCTCGCGCTGCCGCTTTCCTGGCGCAGGATGGCGTCGATCACGGCATTCTTGCCGGCCACTTCGCCGACCCGCAAAGGATCGGGGTGGTACAGCAGGCGCCGGCTCTGGTCGACCACATATAAATACGAAGCATCGCGGTAGTAATGCTGTCCCAGCAAGGTGAACAGGATGTTTTTCTGCTTCAGGTAAATCGAACCGCCCACATAGCCCAGATAGCGTCCGCCGCGATCGAAGACGGGATGGGAAATGAAGACCACCAGGTTGCCCACCGACGACATATACGGCCGGGTGATCAGCGGGCGGCGTTCGCGCAGCGCCAGGCGCGCGCCTTCCGAGGCCAGCTGGCTGTTCTGCAGGCCCAGCGTCTCGGGCGACACGCCCAGCACCTTGCCCTGCGCGTTGACGATCAGGACGGAATTGAAGGTGTTGGTCTGCCCGCGCAAGCGTTCGGCTTCCGTCTTGAGGGCGGCAGGGTCGGCAAAATGCCGGGGCAGCTGGCCGGCGCTGTAGGCCAGCTGCTGGCGCGCCGCCAGCAGGAAGTTCTCCGTGCTGCTGGCCAGCTTCAGCGCATACGCGTAGTTCGCCTCCAGGGTCGTATCGATCAGCAACTGGCGCTGCACCTGATACGTGGCATAAAAGCTGTTAGCCAGGGAGATGACGGCGCTGGCAAACGCCACCAGCACGATCAGACGGCGCAGATTGATGCGCAACAGAGGTTGCGCCACAGGTTGAAGCGGCATGGAAGGGACGGGGCAGCGTAGGATTGCGCCTGAAAAAAAGCCCATTATACATGTCCATACAGCAACAAAGTGCCATGGACAACGGTTTATTGCCCCATTTCTCCCCGCCCGACAAGCCTACGCCATTCAGGCATGCACGGCGTGCTTGCGTACCCAGTCCGCGTAGCGCTGCATCCAGCTCTGGAAGAAACCCAGACTGGCCGGACCGATGCCGCCATGCTCGTCGAACAGGCCTTCCTTGGCCTGGATAAACATCTCCGGCTGGCCCAGCAGCGGCACGTCCAGGTAAGCGAGCACATTGCGCAAATGCTGCTGCGCCAGGGCCGTGCCCGTGGCGCCCACGGAGACGCCCAGCACGGCGCCCGGCTTGCCGCCCCACACGCTCTGGCCATACGGGCGCGAGCCGTGGTCGAGGGCGTTTTTCAGCACGCCGGGGATCGAGCGGTTGTATTCGGGGGTGAGAAAGAGCAAGGCTTGCGATGCGGAAATGTCGGATTTGAGGCGTAACACCTGTTCGGCTTGCGCGCCATCGTCATCCTGGTTGTACAGCGGCAAGTCACCGATCTCGATATGTTTGAAGGAAAACTCGGGCGGCGCCAGCTTGATGATGGCGTCGGCCAGCTTGCGGTTGAAGGAATCCTTGCGCAGGCTGCCGACGATGATTGCGACTTGATATTGGCTCATGAAAATCCCCGATGATGGTTAAAAAAAAGCCCTGAGGTGCGATGCACGTCAGGGCTATCTTGCCACACAATTATCGGTTTTGCGCGCTAGCGTGCGGATTGCGCCAGGCCTTGATATTCGCGGTAATAACGCCCGCCAAGATTAGTCAGCACTTCATAGCCGATGGTATTGGCCATGGCCGCCACGGCATCGACCGGGTGTTCGGCGCAGATCAGGTCGACCAGGCTGCCCGGCACGACACGTTCCTGCGCGATGGCGCTGACGTCCAGGGTGATCGAATCCATGGAAATGGCGCCGATCTGCGGCACTTTCACGCCATCGACGATGGCCAGGCCCTGATTGCTCATGCTGCGCAGCCAGCCATCGGCATAGCCGACGGAAATCGTCGCCACCTGGCGCGGCTCGCTGGCCGTGTAGCGGCGGCTGTAGCCCACGTGGTCGCCGGCGGCAATCGTGCGCGTCTGCATGACCTTGCCTTGCAGCCGGACCACGGAGCGCAGCGGGTTGGGCTCGCCGCCCTGCGGCGCGATGCCGTACAGGGCCGCACCCGGACGCACCAGGTCGAAGTGATAGTCGGGCGACAAAAAGATGCCCGAGGAATTGGCCAGGCTGGCGCGGTACTGCGGCAAACGGGCGCGGATAGCGATGAAACGGGCCAGCTGCTCGCCATTCATGGGGTTGCTACGCTCGTCGGCGCACGCCAGGTGGCTCATGATGTAGCGCACCTTGATGCCGTCAAGAAAGTGGGCATCCTGCAGCCAGGCGTCGATTTCCTGCGGTGACAGGCCCATGCGCGACATGCCCGTGTCCACCTGCACGATGGCGTCCAGGGTTTTCCCCAATGCCTTGGCGTGCGCGCGCCAGCCCGCCACCTGCGGCTCGCTGTTGAGCACTGGCGTCAGGCCGTGGGCCGTGAATTCGCCTTCTGTATCGACGGGCGGGCCGTGCAGCACGAAGATGGCCGCATCCGGCGCCACGTGCGGGCGCAGGCTGATGCCCTCTTCCAGATGCGCCACAAAAAAGTGCCGGCAACCCTCTTCATACAGGGCCGCGCCCACTTGCGCGGCGCCCAGGCCATAGGCGTCGGATTTGACGACGGCCGAGCAGGCGGCCGGGTGCGCCTTGTCGCGCAGCAAGCGGTAATTGGCGCGCACGGCATCGAGGTCCACCGTCAGGATGGCGCCGCTACGTTCCTTGGCAGGCATGCTGGCCGCCATCTCAGGCTCCCGCGTATTGCAGTTTGCCGCCGCGCTGCGCACCGCTGTAGCGGCTGACGGACAGGTCGTCGGCCAGAATCGCCGGCTGTTTCGACGACATCAGGTCGGCCAGCAATTGCGCCGAACCGCAGGACATGGTCCAGCCCAGGGTGCCATGGCCCGTGTTCAGGAACAGGTTGCGCAGCGGCGTGCGGCCGACGATCGGCGTGCCGTCCGGCGTCATCGGGCGCAAACCCGTCCAGAACGTGGCTTCCGCCGTGTTGCCGCCGCCGGGGAACAAGTCGTTGACGACCATTTCCAGGGTTTCGCGGCGGCGCGGGTTCAGGTCCAGGTTGTAGCCGGCGATTTCCGCCATGCCGCCCACGCGGATGCGGTCGTCGAAACGCGTCACGGCAATCTTGTAGGTTTCATCGAGAATGGTCGACACGGGCGCCTTGGCCGCATTGACGATAGGCACGGTGATCGAATAGCCCTTCAATGGATACACGGGAATGTCGAGCAGCGGCTGCATGAAGCCCGTCGAGTAGGAACCGAGGGCCACGACGTAGGAATCGGCCTTGACGATTTCCGCGCCGCATTGCACGCCAGCGATTTCATCACCTTGGGTCAGCAGCGCGTCGATGGACACGCCATAGCGGAACTTCACGCCCAGCGCCACGGCCATTTCCGACAGGCGCGTAGTAAACAGCTGGCAATCGCCCGTTTCGTCGTTGGGCAAACGCAAGCCGCCGAACAGTTTATCCTTGACCGCTTCGAGGGCCGGCTCGGCGCGCGACAGCTCGTTACGCTGCAGCACTTCATACGGCACGCCCGCGTCTTTCAACACTTCGATATCCTTGGCGGCATCGTTGTATTGCTTTTCCGTGCGGAACAATTGCATCGTGCCTTGCTGGCGGCCTTCATACGTGATACCCGCTTCGGCGCGCAACACCTTGAAGCAGTCACGGCTGTACTCGGCCAGGCGCACCATGCGTTCCTTGTTCACCGCATACGCTTCCGGTGTGCAATTACGCAACATCTGCCACATCCATTTGAGCTGGGCGGCGCTGCCGTCGAGCGAGATGGCCAGGGGCGCGTGGCGCTGCATCATCCACTTCACGGCTTTCAGGGGAATGCCGGGCGCGGCCCATGGCGAAGCGTAGCCGGGCGAGATTTGCCCCGCATTCGCGAAGCTGGTTTCCAGTGCCGGGCCCGGCTGGCGGTCGATGACGGTCACCTCATGTCCTGCCTTGGCCAGATAGTAAGCACTGGTGACGCCGATGACGCCGCTACCCAGAATCACGATACGCATAGTTTCCTCATTATATTTTTTAGGCTATTGCCAGATTAACCGCTATCATATTGGGAAAGAGCCAGTATTTGTTCACGTATAAATCGAGATATTCAGCAATAAATCATGAGAATCCTTAAAGAATCAGCACGTGGTCTCGACAAGCTGGACCGCCACATCCTGCGCATCCTGCAGCAGGATGGCCGCATCTCGATGAAAGACCTGGGCGAACAGGTGGGCCTGTCGATCACGCCCTGCATCGAGCGGGTCAAGCGCATGGAACGCGACGGCGTCATCACGGGCTACCATGCCAAGGTGAACCCGGCCGCGCTCGGTGCCAAGCTGCTCGTCTTTGTGGAGATTACTCTCAATCAAAAGTCGGCGTCCGCCTTCGAACAATTCCGCCGCGAAGTGTTGCAAATTCCCGAAGTGCAAGAATGCCATCTGGTGTCGGGCGACTTCGATTACCTGATCAAGGCGCGCATCCATGAAATGGCCGAGTACCGCAAACTGCTGGGCGACATGCTGCTGCAGCTGCCGGGCGCCGCGCAATCGAAAAGCTATGTGGTGATGGAAGAAATCAAGGAAACCCTGGCGCTCTCGACCGACGTGCTGCAGAGCCGCTAAAGGTAGCACCAGCCGGCACCAAAGGCATCATTTTGTGCGCCTTTGTATAATCTTGTAGCACATTCGGCGCGACCCAAGCACACTCCCTCCTGACATCACGCCCGTCCCCTCTGAGATTGGAAGCAGTGATGCACACTGGGAGTCCCTATGAACACATTGATAAAACTGGCAGCTTCCTGCCTCGCGGGCCTGGCCGTGGCCATGTGCACCGCCAGTGAATACAAGGTCAACCGCGCACCGGACAATGGCGCCATCTATCAGAACATCAAGGTCGGCAAGACCACCCGCCTCGACCTCGACGCGGCCCTGGGCAACGCCACCGTGGTCAGCTTCGATCCCGGCTATGAAGTCTGGGTCTACAAGAACCAGTTGCAAACCCCCAAGGTGACGCGGCTGCTCCCCATGCTGGGCGAAAAAGGCACACGCGAAGTGGCCGTCATGTTCGACCAGGCGGGTGTCGTCAGGAAATTCCGGATACACGAGCCGCGCAAGTAGGCGGCCGGTGCGCCGCGGCGCATGCCAGCACGCCCGCCAGCAACAGCATGGTGGCCGCAGCCTCGGCCAGCGTAGGCCAGCGCTGCTCCCACAAGTAGCCGTACAGCAAGGCAAACAGGAATTCAAAGACAATCATCTGCCCCATCAGGGTCAGCGGCAAGACGCGGCTGGCATGGTTCCACAAGCCATTGCCAACGACGGAACACAGCAGCGCGACACCCGTGACGACAGCGGCAAACTGCAGCCAGGCCGTGCCGCCATGCGCGGCGGGAGCGGCAAGCGCCACGGGGATGGCCAGCAGCAGCGCGGCAGCACCCGTGACCACGCCCGTCAGTAGATTCCACTCGTGCGCCGAGACCGAACGCAACTGCCCCAGCCAGCGGCTGTTGCCGACCGCGTACACCGTCCACGACAGCAGCGCCGCCAGCGCGCACAGCAAACCCGGCAGCGATGCATGACGGGGACTGGCCAGCGACTGCCAACTGATGCACAGCAAGCCGGCAATGCTGAGCAGCAGCGAGGGAAGCAGGCGCCGCAACGGCACGGCATGCCGGTCGCGGCTGGCCACAAGCGTGACGACCAGCGGCAGCAAGCCGATCACCATCGACGTCATGGCCACGCCCCCCATCTGCACGGCGCTGGCCAGCAGCACGTAATACGCGATATTGCCTGTCAGGCTGAGCCAGATCAGTCCGCGCCATTCGCGCCAGCTCAGTGTGCGCAGCAGGCGCCGCCACGACGGCGCGACCAGCACGGCCGCGATCAGGCCATACGCCAGGTAGCGGCCCACGGACAGTTCCAGCGGCTGGAATGCGGGGATCAGCGCCGGCGCCAGGAACACCAGCCCCCATAGCGCGCCCGCGGCTATGCCGGCCAACATGCCCAGCCGGCTCTTGTTTTCTTGATGCATGCTCAATCTCCTGAAAAGGAGATTGTGGCAAGTCTGCCGCGTCCATTCTTGGCGCCAGCTACTGCCTTATTGACCGTTTCTCGCGACATGCGCGCCGGTAGGCGGCAGGCGTGACATCCATGCTGTCGCGCATGGCCCGCGTCAGCGCGCTCTGCTCGGAAAAACCGGTCGCCAGCGCGATCCCGGCGAGGCTGGCGTCGCTGGCGGCAAGCAGTTCGCAAGCCCGCGCTATGCGCTGCTGCAGCAGCCAGGCATGTGGACTGGCATCCATTTCCTCGCGGAACAGCGCATGCAGGCGGCTGACGCTCAGGCTGGCGAAGCGCGCCATCGACACCGTCGACCACGGCAAGCCAGGCTCGGCTTGCACACGGGCAACCAGCGCGCCCAGGCGCGAACGGGGCTGCGGCTCTCCCGGCAGCAAGGTATCGAGCAATAGCGGCGTCCAGCCCCTGACGATGGCCGGCGTCAGCGCCTGCTGCTGCGCCATGACGCCCAGGTATTCGATCAGCTTGCGGGCACCCGGCCCGATCGCCGTATAAGGACGCTCCAGCAGCTGCTGCCAGCAGCCCCTGGCCACGGTGGCCGCATCCACGTCGAGGATGATGGAATGGTTGGCCACCTGGCTATGCTGGGCATGCCAGGTGTGCGCCGGGATCACCACGGCCTGCTGCGCATCCGCCTTTCCCTGCCTGCCGTCGATGTCCAGCAATAGCTGGCCGTGCAGGGGCAGCACCAGTTGCACGAAATCATGCCGGTTCGGCGCACCGATTTCCGCATAGCTGCGAAAGCTGAGGTCGATGGCAGGCTGTGGTGTGCTGGACATGGCGAGGCCGCCCGGGTGAACAAGCCCCTATTTTATCAGCAGGCAGGTGCACCGAGACGCGCGCCTGGCGCTGCCAGCTTGCCCTACACTGGCGTTTTTTATTCCGGTGCCTCCATGCAACAACCTGCGAACTTCGCCCACATTTCGGCGGAACAAGACTGGCAACACACGACAGCGTACCCACCGCTCGGCTTCACGCCCTTCGCCGAAGGCGCGCTGGGCAATGGCGACACCTTCGGCCTGTACTGGCCCATCGGGCGCGAAGCGTCCGAACCGATCGTGGTCGAGACCTGGCACGACGAGTGGCGCCTCCAGCCGCACTTTTCCAGCCTGGCGGCATTTCTGCAAGCCCATGCGGCAGCGGAGGACGAGTATGTCGGCACGCCATCGCTGACCGATGATCCCGCCTCGCCGCGCGCCGCCTTTCTGGAAGCCAAGGAGTTGATTGCGCAGCGCAACCCGGAGGCGGCCATCGCGCTGCTGGAAGCGGCGCTGGCCCTCGTTCCCGAATATACGGACGCCCTGGTGCTGCTGCATGGCCAGTACGTGCGCGCGGGAAGAATCGGGGAAGCCGTCAAGGTGGCCATCGAGGCCATCATCTCGCCACCGTCCTTTGGCGGCCCGCCCTTCAAGGCCTTGCAATGGCTGCGCACGCAGCCGGTGCCGGACGGGGAACCCGACCCCATCTGGCGCGCCTGCGGGCAGTTGTCGTTCAACTTTGGCGGCAGCAAGGAAAATGCCGATTATCCCGTGCTGCTGGGCGCCATAGCCACCTATGTGGAGCAGCGCAACTACCTTCGCGCATCGACCCTGATGCAGACGTATGCCGAACTGATGAGTGCGGAAACCATCTCGTTCCAGCAGCGCTACGGCTTCGAGCCGGCCGCCTTCATCGCACGCCAGATCGCCGTCAGTGCGCGGCTCCCGCACGGCAGCCGCGACCCGGCAGCGCCATGCCTGCCCGGCAGGGATTAAGTCCCCCTGGCTGACGACATCAGTGCCACATTATTTGGCATATTTGTCATATTTGTTTCTTCCATACGGCCAGCCGCACTTGTATCCATAAAGAAACATATTCAGCCATCCACCCATCCGGCGTTCACAGGTGTAAGAACAGGAAAACTCGGCATCCTGCAGAGAAAAAATCTCAAATACTATTTGACTAATTTGTTGAATATTTGTTTAATTAGGCATATTTAATTTATTTGTTTTTTCAGATGCCAAGGCAAGCCAGACTGCCACGTGACGCAAACACTCACGCACCGTTGTGCCGGCGCGCGCCGGCCTGAGAACATGGAGATCGCAATGAACTACCCGATGATGAAAGCTGAGCAGGCAAAGCAAGGCATCGATGGTGCTGGCCTGGCAGCCGCGCTGGGCAAGATGCAAGGCCTGCTGCAATTCGATTTGCACGGCTGCGTGAGCAACGCCAACCAGATCGCGCTGGATCTGTTCGGCTATCAGCGCGATGAATTGCTGGGCCAGCCCCACCAGTTGCTATGCCCGGTCACGCGCGAACGGCAGCAGGAGGAGCGGGAGTTCTGGCGCCTGCTGGCCGGGGGCCAGTCACAGTGCGGCGATTTTCGTCGCGTGGACAGGCAAGGACGGGAACTCTGGATACAGGCCCGCTATGTCACGCTGTCGCACGACGGCGGACAAGCCGACCACGTCATCGCGCTCATCGACGACATCACGGCCGAGATGCGCGCGCGCCTGGATTTTTCGGGCAAGATCGAGGCCATTGAACGTGTCCAGGCCGTGATTGAATTTGATTTGCAGGGCCGCGTGTTGCGCGCCAACGACAACTTTCTGCGCACATTCGGCTATCAGGAGCAGGAACTGCTCGGCCAGCACCATCGCATGTTCTGCACTGCGGAAGATGTGCAGGCGAGCAGCTACCGGCACTTATGGGAAGGCCTGGAACGCGGTCAATTCCAGTCCGGCGAGTTCCGCAGGATTGACAAGCTGGGACGCGAAGTCTGGATACAGGCGTCCTATAACCCCATCCTCGATATCGATGGCCGGCCGCTCAAAGTGATCAAGTTTGCCACCGATATTACTGCCGCCAAGCGCCTCAGCTCCGAGACAGCCGGCAAGATCGAGGCCATCGCCCGCTCGCAAGCGGTGATCGAATTCGACATGCGGGGCAATATCCTGACGGCCAACAGCAATTTCCTGCGGGCCGTCGGCTACACGCTGGAAGAAGTACAGGGACAGCACCACAGCATGTTTTGCGATGACATACTGGTGCGCAGCGAGGCATACCGTAACTTCTGGGCCGATCTCGGCGAAGGCAAATTCAAGAGCGCCCGTTTTCACCGGCTTGCCAAGCATGGCGCCGCCATCTGGCTGCAAGCCACCTACAATCCGATTCTCGACACCAACGGCCGTGCCTTCAAGGTCGTCAAATTCGCCATGGACATCACGCAGCAGGTCGAGCGCGAACAGACCGTCAGCAGCCGCGTCGCCGGCATCGGCGATGCCATGCAGGAGCTCGCCGGCGCCATCAACAGCATCGGCCAGGGCGCCGCGCATGCGAACACCATCGCACAACAAACGGAACAGCATGCCCGGCAGGGACGCGTACTGCTGGGCCAATCCATCGATTCCATCCTGGAGATCCAGAAATCGTCGCAGGACGTCCATGAAATCGTCAGCACGATCAGCGATATTGCGATCCAGACCAATCTGCTGGCCTTCAATGCCGCCGTCGAGGCGGCCCGCGCCGGAGAGCACGGTCGCGGTTTTGCCGTCGTGGCAGATGAAGTGCGCAAACTGGCCGAGAAATCCGGCGATGCGGCGCGCAACATCGCGCGCCTGATCGATACCACCATCAGCCGCGTCGATCAAAGCGGCACCCTGTCAGAACAGGTGCGCCAATCGTTCGAACAGATCAGTGATTCCGTCCATAACACGACACAATCAATCGGCCAGATCGACCAGGCCACGGCGGCCCAGGTCGACTCCAGCAGGCACGTGGCGCAACTGCTGACCGAGCTGCAAGCGACCACCGCTGCGGAGCACTGAGCATGACGGCCCCGGTAGCGGCGGCACACGATTACGTGCGGGTCAGGATAGGCTCGCTGCAGGTGGGCATTGCCTCTTCCTGTGTGGGCCAGGCGCAGGCGCGTCCCGCCGGTGTGCTTCCCGTGCCGGGCACAACAGGCGCCCTGGCCGGGGTTTTCTCATATCAGGGCCGGGTGATTCCCCTGATCGACTTGCGCCCCTGGCTCCACATGGCGGCCGATACGCCCTGCGCTTACGTGCTGGTGCTGGCGACGGACGGCCTCCTGGCCGGCCTCGCCGTCGATGCCGTCTCCAGCGCGCAGAAGATTCATCCTGAGCACATTGAGCAGGTATACCACGACGATGAGCCTGACCACTTCTTCCGTTACGTCGCGCGATCCGCTGGCGATGATGAACTGCTGAACTTGCTGGAGCCGCAGCGCCTGATGCTGCGGGCGCAAGCCTGGACCCGTACGGCGGGTATGCAAGCAGGAGTCGATGCACCGCCCGACCGGGTCCAGGCCGGCCCTGCCGTATCGCTGGCCATGTTCGAACTGGCAGGGCGCGTACTGGCAGTGCCCGCGACGCTGGTAGCCGAAGTCCTGCCCTGCCCGCCAATGGACACGGCATTCGGCTGGAATGGCCCCTTGGCCGGTGTGGCCGGCTGGCGCGGTCGCCAGGTCTACGTCCTCAATGGCGCCGTTTTTAACGGTGCCTTGCCGGCACCGCCAGCGCCGCCGCCCCTGCTGGCCGTGCTGGAACGCGACGGCCTCTGCCTGGGGCTACGCATCGACAAGACACTGGCCGTGCGCGATATCGCCTGCAGCCAGCTCCTGCACGCGACGGACGGGCCTTGCAGCCACCCACTGGTGGCCGCCACCATCACGGCCGAATCGGGCCCGCCACAACTGCTGCTCGATGACGCGGCCTTGCTGGCCCTATGTCCGCAAACATCGCGGGAAACGCGCGCGCAAGGACAGGCGCTGGCGCAGGACAGGCGCAGCAGCGATGCCTACATCGTCTGCGATGCGGGCGAAGAACTGGCATTGCCGATGGCCGCCATCGTCACCATCCTGCCCCTGCCTGCCGACATGCAAGCACCCTCGCCCGACGACCCGGCCGCGCCGCCTGGCAGCTTTACCTGGCAAGGACGCACGCTGCCATTGATCGCGCTCGGTCCCCAGGGTGCGCCAACGGCGCGCATCGTCGTCATCGAGCACGCGGCACGACATGTTGGCTTGCTGGTGCGTAATCTCGTCACCCTGGTACCCGCCTACGCGGCGACAAAAACCAGCTTCAGCCAGTTCGGCGGGCAAGCGCAGACGATGATCACACTCGATTCACCGGAAGGAAAAGCCAGCTACCGCGTATGGGAACCAAAGGAACTGGCTGGTGTCACAAGCCATGCGCATTGATCTCAGCGCCCCGCGCACGCCAGGTTCGCGCGGAACAGCTTGCGGTACGCCGACGGCGACGTCTGCAAGTTCGCCCGGAAATGCTGGCGCAGCGACAACGCCGTGCCGAAGCCGGCCTCTTGCGCCACGACATCGATCGAGGCCGCGCTTTTTTCCAGCAGGCCTTGCGCATGCGCAAGACGCTGGTTCAGCAGCCATTGCTTGAAGGACGTGCCCGTGGCCTGGCGGAAATGGCGCGTGAAGTTGCGCCGGCTCATGGCGGCCCGTTCGGCCAGCGCGTCGATACTGTGCGCCTGGCCCAGGTTGGCGGCCACGCCAGCGAGCACCTCGGCAAAGCGCCCTTCGCTGCCGGACACGGGTAGCGGGCGCTCGATGAATTGCGCCTGCCCGCCCTGGCGGTGCGGCGCCACCAGCAGCCGGCGCGCCACGCGGTTCGCCACCTCGGCACCGGCCAGCTGGCGCAGCAGATACAAACAGCAATCGAGGCCGGCCGCCACGCCGGCCGACGTCAGCACGGCGCCATCGTCCACGTACAGCACTTCCCGGTCTACCCTGACCTTGGGATAGCGGGCCGCCAGCTGCTGCGCCATGCCCCAGTGCGTGGCAGCGCTCTTGCCATCCAACAAGCCCGCCTGCGCCAGCGGAAACGCGCCCAGGCACAGGCCCACCAAGCGCGCGCCGCGCCCGCTGGCCGCCTGCAGCGCCGCGACCAGCGACGGTGCGGCATCGCGGCAATCGTCGTGCCAGGCCGGCATGATGACGATATCGGCGCCCTCCAGCCCTTCCAGTCCGCACTCCGGCGTGATGGAAAAGCCGGCAGCCGTGCGCAAGGGCGCGGGATCGGCGGCACACACGCGCACCTGAAAAGGCGGCAGATCGGCCTCGTCCGTCTGGGCGCCAAACACGAGGCAAGGCACGGACAAGTGAAATGGCGTCATGCCGTCGAAGGCGATCACGGCGATGCGCAAGGGAGCGGAAGTAACGGAAATTGTAGGCATGGCCCGATTTTATCGCATTGAGGCCTTTGGGCCACTTTCTATTTCAATCACGCGGCCCGAGAATGGCGTTATCGAGGAGCCGTTTCCTCTTTCAACCATCTCAGGAGAACCCATGTCCACCACCCCGCGCCGCGCCCTGCTCGTCATCGATGTACAAAATGAATACTTCACGGGCGACATGCCCATCGAGTATCCGTCCGTCGACATCTCGCTGCCGAATATCGTCACGGCCATGGCCGCCGCCCGCGCCGCCGGCGTGCCCGTGATCGTCGTCCAGCACGATGCGCCGGAAGCTTCCCCCATCTTCGCCAGGGGCAGCGACGGCTGGCAGCTGCATCCGCAAGTGGCCGCCTTTGCCGCCGACCACCACATCAACAAGAGCATGGGCAGCGCCTTTGCAGGCACGGACTTGCGCGCCTGGCTGGAAAACCACAACATCGACACCCTGACGGTGACCGGCTACATGACGCACAACTGCGACGCCGCCACCATCTACCACGCCGCACACGACGGCTTGCAAGTCGAATTCCTGCAGGACGCTACCGGCACCCTGCCCTACGCGAATGCGGGCGGCACGGCCAGCGCGGAGGAAATCCACCGCGTCTTCAGCAGCGTATTTCATTCGAATTTCGCCGCCGTGGCCAGCACGCAGGACTGGCTGGCTGCCGTGCGCGAAGGCAAGCCGCTGGAAAAGGACAATATTTATCTGTCGAACCAGCGTGCGCGCAAGGCGCTGGCGAACTGACGCGGGCAGGAATGGACGGGTATCATGCGTCCATTCCCTACTTGATGATGAACGATGCGAAAAATAACTGTGCTGGGCTTAACGACTGCGGGTGTTTTCCTGCTGGCCACCGCCGCCCTGGTGCTGGCGGGCCTGCACGACAAACTGGCACCCGCCGACGTGATCGTCGTGCCCGGCAACACCATCCTGCCCGACGGCACGCCCAGCCCCCGCCTGCAGGCGCGGCTCGACGTGGCGCTCAAGCAATTCCAGGAACACAGGGCGCCGCGCATCCTCGTCAGTGGGGCCACGGGCAAGGAAGGTTTTGACGAGGCCGCAGCGATGGCCCGCTATCTGCTCAGGCGCGGCGTGCCGGCCAGCGCCATCATCGAAGATAGTCAAGGCTGGACCACGGACGCCACGGCGCGCAATGCGGCGCTTCTCATGCGCCAGCATGGCTGGCAGACAGCCATGGTCGCCACGCAATATTTTCATGTGCCCCGCTTCCGGCTGGCACTGGAGCGGGCCGGCATCACCGTCAGCGGCCAGGTGCACGCGCCCTATGTTGAACTGCGCGACCTGTATTCCGTGCCGCGCGAAACGGTGGGCTACGCCGTGTATTTCGCACGGCCCTGATCCCCGCTTATTGCCCGGCTCACTCGCTCCAGTCGCGCGAGCGCTCCACGGCGCGCTGCCACTTGTGCAGCCGCGTCAGGCGCTCGTCGGCCGCCATGGCCGGTTCGAAACGGCGCCCCACCTGCCACTGGGCGGTGATTTCTTCCTGCGATGCCCAGAAACCCACGGCCAGGCCCGCCAGGTAGGCGGCGCCCAGGGCCGTCGTTTCCGTCACCACGGGACGCACCACGGGCACATTTAATATGTCGGCCTGGAACTGCATCAGCATGTCGTTGCGCGCCGCGCCGCCATCGACGCGCAACTCGGATAGCGCGATGCCAGCGTCATCCTGCATGGCGGACAGCACATCGACGTTCTGGTAAGCCACGCCCTCCAATGCGGCGCGCGCGATGTGCGCCTTGCCCGTGCCGCGCGTGATACCGATCAGGGTGCCGCGTGCATACGGGTCCCAGTACGGCGCGCCGAGACCGGCGAACGCGGGCACGAAGACCAGGCCGCCCGAATCGGGCACGCTGGTGGCCAGTGCTTCCACTTCGGACGAGTCGCGGATGATGCCCAGCCCATCGCGCATCCACTGCACGGCCGCGCCAGCGATGAAGGCGCTGCCTTCGAGCAAGTAATCGGTTTGATTGGCATCCGCACCCAGGCTCCAGCCCACCGTCGTCAACAGCCGGTTTTTCGATGGCAAGGGGCGCTTGCCCACGTTCATCAGCATGAAACAGCCCGTGCCGTAGGTATTTTTCGCCATGCCCGGCTTCAGACACACCTGGCCGAACGTCGCGGCCTGCTGGTCGCCCGCGATGCCGGCGATCGGCACGGAGATACCCAGTAAGTCAACGTGCGTGTGCGCGGCCACGCCGCTCGATGGCACGACGTCGGGCAGCAGCGAGGCGGGAATGTCGAGCAGCGCCAGCAGATCCGTGTCCCACTGCAAAGTATGAATGTTGAACAGCATGGTGCGCGCCGCGTTGCTCGTGTCCGTCAAGTGGGCGCCGCTCATCTTGTAGATCAGCCAGCTGTCGATGGTGCCGAAGGCCAGTTCTCCCCGCTCGGCGCGCGCACGGGCGCCGGGAACGTTGTCGAGCAGCCATTTCAATTTAGTCGCGGAAAAATAGGCGTCCAGCACGAGTCCCGTCTTTTGCTGGATCAGGTCCGCCTTGCCCTGCCCGACCAGTTGCTCGCAATAGGCGGCATTTCTCCGGTCTTGCCAGACGATGGCGTTGGCGACAGGTTCGCCCGTGGCGCGGTCCCACAGCACCGTCGTTTCACGCTGGTTGGTCACGCCGATGGCGGCCACGTCGGATGCCGCCACGCCGCTGTCGCGCAGCACCTGCTGCAGCACGCCTTCTTGCGAGGCCCAGATTTCGTTCGCGTCATGCTCGACCCAGCCCGGCTGGGGGAAAATCTGGCGAAATTCGCGCTGTGCGCTGGCGTGCGGCCGGCCCGCATGGTCAAACAGGATGGCGCGCGAACTGGTGGTGCCTTGGTCTAAAGCGAGTATGTATTTAGTCATCTTCTGGCAATACAAAAACGGGGAAAAACGGGCACGGAACGGATTGACTCCGTGCCCTCAGGACATCGGCGGCAGTTTACCTTACCTTGCCTTCTTTCCAAGCCTGCAATAATTTATCGTAGGCAATCGTTTCACCCTTCGGCTTTTCATTCGCCAGCTTTTTCCATGGGGCGTGCTGATCCGACAGATACTGGTTCGGATCACCCTTGGCATTGAGCTTGGGTGCGCACGCCTTCATGCCCGCCCGCTGCAGGCGCGCCATGACCTGGTCCATTTCCTCGGCCAGGTTATCCATGGCCGCTTGCGGCGTTTTTTCCGCCGTAATCGCCGTGGCCACGTTTTTCCACCACAGCTGGGCCAGCTTAGGATAGTCGGGCACGTTGTTGCCCGTTGGCGTCCACGCCACGCGTGCGGGGCTGCGGTAAAACTCGATCAAGCCGCCGTATTCGTTCGCATGTTTCGTGAAGTAATCGTGGCGGATGTCGGAATCGCGGATGAAGGTCAGGCCGACGATGGATTTCTTCAGCGACACGGTTTTCGAGGTGACGAATTGCGCGTACAGCCAGGCGGCGGCCTTGCGGTCATCCGGCGTGGACTTGAACAGGAACCAGGAACCGACATCCTGATAGCCGTTCTGCATGCCCTCTTTCCAGTACGGGCCGTGCGGCGACGGCGCCATGCGCCATTTCGGCGTGCCGTCCTTGTTGACCACTGGCAAGCCCGGTTTCGTCATGCCCGCCGTAAACGCCGTGTACCAGAAGATTTGCTGGGCGATTTCACCCTGCGCCGGCACGGGACCCGCTTCCGAGAAATTCATGCCGTTCGCCTGCGGCGGCGCGTATTTCTTCATCCAGTCGATGTATTTCGTCAGCGCATACACGGCCGCCGGCGAATTGGTGGCGCCGCCGCGTGAAACGGACGCGCCCACAGGCGTGCACTTGTCGGCCGCTACCTTGATGCCCCACTCGTCGACGGGCAAGCCGTTCGGGATGCCCTTGTCGGCCGCGCCGGCCATCGACAGCCACGCATCGGTGAAGCGCCAGCCCAGTGACGGATCTTTCTTGCCGTAATCCATGTGGCCATACACTTTCTTGCCGTCCAGTTCCTTCACGTCATTGGTAAAAAAGTCGGCGATGTCTTCATACGCGGACCAGTTTTGCGGCACGCCCAGCTCGTAGCCATACTTGGCCTTGAACTTGGCTTGCAAATCCTTGCGCGCGAACCAGTCGGCGCGGAACCAGTACAGGTTGGCAAATTGCTGGTCGGGCAGCTGGTACACCTTGCCATCGGGCGCCGTGGTAAAGCTGATGCCGATGAAATCTTTCAAGTCCAGGCCGGGATTGGTGAATTCCTTGCCCTTGGCAGCCATGTAGTCGGACAGCGGTTCGACGGCGCCATAGCGGTAATGCGTGCCAATCAGGTCGGAATCGGAAATCCAGCCGTCATAGATGCTCTTGCCTGACTGCATCGACGTTTGCAGCTTTTCCACCACGTCGCCTTCCTGGATGATGTCGTGGCGCACCTTGATGCCCGTGATTTCCTCGAAAGCCTTGGCCAGAGTCTTCGATTCGTAGACGTGGGTGTCGATGGTTTCCGAGACCACGGAAATTTCCTTGATGCCCTTGGCTTTCAGCTTGGCCGCCGCATCGATGAACCACTGCATTTCAGCAAGCTGTTGCTGCTTGCTCAGGCTGGATGGCTGGAATTCCTTGTCGATCCAGGTTTGCGCCTGTTTGGCGTCGGCCAGGGCCGCATTCGACACGAGCATGGCCACCGCCGCGAAGACCGTGAACTTCAATTTCATCGTGAATCTCCTTTTATTGTATTGCCGGCCGCCTGCTGACGGTCCGGCCTCCATCAACACCGGCAAGCCGGCTCACCCCCAACGCATTACCACTAATAAAAGTACAAAACTGATGGCAGCCCCGATGGCCTGCTGCATTTCCGTAAACCCCGCCCAGGCCAGATTCACATATGCCGCCGTGAGCAAGCCGATGAACAAACGGTCGCCACGCGTGGTCGGCATGGGCAGGAAGCCCTTGCGCGCGATGCTGGGCGAGCGGATTTGCCACACCGTCATGCCAGCGAGCATCAAGCCGATGCAGATGAAGAAGATGGCCACTTCCGGCGTCCAGGCCATCCAGCCGAACAGGCTGGCTGTGCTATCACTCGTATTTTCCATGTCACACCCTCCCCATCGCGAAACCCTTGGCGATGTAATGCCGCACGAACCAGATCACCAGCGCGCCGGGCACGATGGTCAGCACGCCCGCCGCCGCCAGCACGCCCCAGTCCATGCCGGCCGCCGACACGGTGCGCGTCATGGTGGCGGCAATCGGCTTGGCGTTGACGGACGTCAAGGTGCGCGCCAATAACAGTTCCACCCAGCTGAACATGAAACAGAAGAAGGCCGTCACGCCCACGCCCGACTTAATCATCGGCAAGAAGATGCGGATGAAGAAACGGGGGAAGCTGTAGCCGTCGATATACGCCGTCTCGTCGATTTCCTTCGGCACGCCGGACATGAAGCCTTCCAAAATCCACACGGCCAGCGGCACGTTGAAGACCATGTGCGCCAGCGCCACGGCCAGATGCGTATCCATCAGGCCCACCGTCGAATACAGCTGGAAGAAGGGCACGAGAAAGACGGCGGGCGGCGTCATGCGGTTGGTCAGCAGCCAGAAGAACAGATGCTTGTCGCCGACAAAGTTATAGCGCGAAAAGGCATACGCGGCCGGCAAGGCGACGGTGACCGACATCACCATGTTCAAGGCCACGTAAATCATGGAATTGATGTAGCCGCTGTACCACGATGGGTCCGTAAAGATGGTCTTGTAGTTGGCGAACGTCAGGTGTTCGGGCCACAGGCTCAGCACGCCGACGATTTCCTCGTTGGTCTTGAGCGACATGTTGAGCATCCAGTAGATGGGCAATAGTGAGCCCAGCAGGAAGACGATCAGGATGGTGGCGCTGATTTTCTTGTGCATCATTTCTGGTCTCCCGTGCCAACGCGCTGCATCCACGTGTACAGCACAAAGCAGAACAGCAGGATGATCAGGAAGTAAATCAATGAGAACGCCGAGGCCGGCCCCAGGTCGAACTGGCCCACGGCCTTTTGCGTCAGGTATTGCGACAAAAAGGTGGTGGCATTGCCCGGTCCGCCGCCGGTCAGCACGAACGGTTCCGTGTAGATCATGAAACTGTCCATGAAGCGCAGCAAGACGGCGATCATCAGCACATTGCGCAGTTTCGGCAGCTGGATGTAGCGGAACACGGCCAGGCGCGAAGCGCCGTCGATGCGCGCCGCCTGGTAATACGCATCGGGAATGGCGCGCAGACCCGCATAGCACAGCAGCACGACCAATGGCGTCCAGTGCCAGATATCCATCACCATCACCGTCAGCCAGGCATCGAGCGAGTTGCCGTTGTAGTTGTAGTCAAAACCCAATTGATTCAAGGTGTAGCCCATCAGGCCGATGTCGCCACGGCCAAAGATTTGCCAGATGGTGCCCACCACGTTCCACGGTATCAGCAGGGGCAGCGCGATCAGCACCAGCGCCAGCGACGCCTTCCAGCCCTCGGCCGGCATGCACAGGGCAATCAAAATACCGAGCGGTATCTGGATCGCCAGCACGGAGCCGGAAAACAGCAACTGGCGCAGCAAGGCGCTGTGCAAGTCGCCGTCCAGCATGACCATGCGGAACCATTCGGTGCCCACAAACACCTTTTGCGTGGGACTCAGGATATCTTGCACGGAATAATTGACCACCGTCATCAGCGGCAGGATGGCGGAAAAGGCCACGCACAGCAGCACGGGCAGGATCAGTAGCCAGGCGCGGCGGTTGTTATCGGTTTTACCGTTATGTATCATCAGGCCACCCGCTTATCGTTGATATAGAACAAGGTGCGTTGCTGGGGAAAGCGCAGCCGTACAGCCTGCCCCGCCACGGCATCGATGGCGCGCAGCTTGGCCGCCACCGTGGCGCTGCCCAGGCGAAACTCGGCCAGGTAATGCGTGCCCATGTTGCGTACGGCAGTCACCGTGGCGTCCAGGCAGAGGTCACCCCGTTCGCCCCCCGCGCCGCCCTCGCCCGCTGGCAGGCATTCGACGAATTCCGGCCGCACGCCGAGCGTGATCTTGCCTTGCGCGCCAGCCAGGGCCGCGCGGGCGGCGGCGGACACGGCCAGCGGCTGGCCCGCCACCCTCGCCCCGCCATCGTCCAGGATGCAATCGAGCAAGTTCATGCCCGGATTGCCGATGAAATAGCCGACAAACGTGTGCTCGGGTTCCTCGAACAGCGCTTGCGCGCTGCCCGTCTGCACCACCTCGCCCTGCGTCATGACGACCACCTGGTCGGCAAAGGTCAGCGCTTCCACCTGGTCGTGCGTGACGTAGATCAAGGATAATTTCAGTTCGTGGTGGATTTCCTTGAGTTTCCTGCGCAACAGCCATTTCAGGTGCGGATCGATCACCGTCAGCGGTTCATCGAACAGCACGGCCGCCACGTCGGGACGCACGAGACCGCGTCCCAGTGAAATCTTTTGCTTCGCGTCCACGGACAAGCCGCTGGCGCGCAATTTCAGGTCGCCCGTCAGCTCCAGCATCTGCGCCACCTGCTGCACGCGCTTTTTCACCTCGATCTCTTTCCAGCCGCGATTGCGCAGCGGAAACGCCAGGTTGTCGTGCACGGTCATGGTGTCGTAGATCACGGGAAACTGGAATACTTGCGCGATATTGCGCGCCTCGGTCGGCAGTTGCGTCACATCCTTGCCGTCGAACAGCACCTTGCCATGCGACGGCTTCACCAGGCCGGAGATGATATTGAGCAAAGTCGTCTTGCCGCAGCCGGACGGCCCCAGCAAGGCATACGCGCCGCCGTCATGCCACGCCATGCTCATGGGCCGCAGCGCATAGTCGGCGGGTGCCGCCGGGTTCGGTTTGTAGGCGTGGGCCAGGTCGACCAGTTCGATGCGCGCCATATCACACTCCTCCTTGCACAGGGGCAAACAGCAGCCCGCCATCGTCCGCAAAGATCAGCAAGGCATGCGGCTGGCAATACACGGTGCAGGCGCTGCCGATCTCCAGGTTGTGCACGCCGCCCAGTTGCGCCACCAGGGCCAGTTCGCCACGGCGCGCATGCACATAGGTTTCCGAGCCGCTGATTTCCGCCAGGTCCACCGAAGCTGCGATGGCCACGTCGCCATCGGACTGGGGAGATAAATGCAGGCTGTGCGCGCGTACGCCGAGAATCACCTCCGTGCTGTCGCCCAGGCGGGCGCGCTGCTCACCGCTCAGGTGTATCGCCAGGCCGTCCGCCATCCGCGCCACGCCATTCGCATCCACGCGCGCGGAAATCAGGTTGATGGGCGGATCGCTGAAGGTGCGCGCCACGGCGATGGAATTGGGCGCGTTGAAGACGTCCAGGGTCGGCCCCTGCTGCAGCAAGCGTCCCTCGTGCAGCACGGCCACGTGGCCGCCCAGCTGCAACGCTTCCAGCGGTTCCGTGGTCGCGTACACGACCGTCGTGCTGCCGCTGGAAAACAGTTCCGTCAATTCGCGGCGCAACTCCTCGCGCAGTTTGTAGTCGAGGTTCACCAATGGCTCGTCGAGCAGCAGCAGCGAGGCATCCTTGATCAGCGCGCGCCCCAGCGCCGTGCGCTGCTGCTGGCCGCCCGACAGTTCGCCGGGCGTGCGTTGCAGATACGGCGTAATATGCAGGCGCTCGGCCAGCGCCAGCACTTTTGCGCGGATCTGTTCCTCGGGCACCTTGCGCAAGCGCAAGGGCGAGGCGATATTGTCGTACACGGTAAAGGCCGGATAGTTGATGAATTGCTGGTACACCATGGCCAGATTACGCTTGCTGACGGGCACGCCCGTCACATCGACGCCATCGGCCGTGACGGTGCCCCCGCTGGGCTTGTCCAGGCCCGCCATCACGCGCATCAGGGTGGTCTTGCCGGCACGCGTGGTGCCCAGCAAGACGTTGATGGCGCCCGGCACCAGCGCCAGCGACATCGGATATAAATAATCGTCAGCCCCCTGCTTCCTGCTGATCTTGTCCAGTACCAGTTGCACGCGCGTCTCCTCCAGTGATGGTTTCTTATTCTTCGCGGCACCCTCTGCGGGGCGTGGTCGCCAACGTGTGCTGCTTACAACGACAACGGGTGCTGCAACAGCCAGGCGTCGAGCCTGCCCACTGTCTCGCGCGGCAGGTGCAGACCCAGCTTGGAGCGCCGCCACAGGATGTCGGCCGCGCTGACGGCCCATTCATGGCGCCGCAAATAGTCGACTTCCGCCGCGTACAGGCCAGCGGCGATTTCCTCGCCCATGGCCGCCACATCCTTACGCCCATCGAGCAGCACATGGATGCGCGTACCGTAGGCGCGCGCATAGCGCGCCACCAGCGCCGCCGGCAGCCACGCATAGTCGCGCTGCAAGCCCTGCACGAACTGGCCGAATTCGCGCACGGACCGGTTCTGCGGCACGCTGCCGAACACGTCGCCACCGGGCAGGCAGGCGTTGGCCGTCCAGGCCGGCCGTGTATTGCCCAGCAAGGGCGCCAGTATATCGAGCGCTTCCTCGGCCAGCTTGCGAAAGGTGGTGATCTTGCCGCCGAAGATACTCAGCAGCGGCGCGCCTTCCTGGTCCAGTTCGAAGCGGTAATCGCGCGTGACGGCCTTGGCGTCGGCGGACGCGTCTTCCACCAGCGGGCGCACGCCCGCATACGTCCAGACCACGTCAGCAGGATTGATGGGCTTGCTGAAATAGTAACTGGAAAGCTCGCACAAGTAACGAATTTCCGCGTCATCGATTTCCACCTTGCCGCGCTCGCCCTGGTAGTCGAGATCGGTAGTGCCGATCAGGGTGAAATCGTGCTCGTACGGAATGGCAAACACGATGCGTCCGTCCGGATGCTGGAAGATATACGCATGATCATGCGCGAACAAGCGCTTGACGACGATATGGCTGCCCTTGATCAAACGCAAATGCCGGCCCTGTCCGCCGGGCGCCGCCTGCTGCAGAAATTCCGCCGTCCACGGCCCGGCCGCATTGACGACGCTGCGCGCGCGCACGGCCAACTCACGTCCATCGCCTTGCTGCAGGATCGCCTGCCAGCAAGCGTCCGCACCCGCGCCATCGCGCCGCAGGGCCGTGCAGCGCGTCTGCGTCAGCACGTGCGCGCCCTTGTCCGCCGCGTCGATGGCGTTCAGCACCACCAGGCGCGCATCGTCGACCCAGCCGTCGGAGTACACGAAACCGCGCTTGAACTCAGGTTTTAACGGTTGTCCGGCCGCGTGGCGCTCAAGGTCGATGCCGCTGGAGGCAGGCAGGATTTCCCGCTTCGCCAGCATGTCGTAGAGAATCAGGCCGGCGCGTATCAGCCAGGCGGGGCGCTGGCCCTTGGCGTGCGGCATGACGAAGCGCAGCGGCCACATGATGTGCGGCGCCGAGCGCAGCAGCACTTCGCGCTCGATCAGCGCCTTGCGCACGAGGCCGAACTCATAGTATTCGAGGTAGCGCAGGCCGCCGTGTATCAGCTTGGTGGATGCGGACGAGGTGTGCGCGGCCAGGTCGTCTTTTTCGCACAACACCACGGACAAGCCCCGCCCGGCCGCGTCGCGCGCGATGCCGGCGCCGTTGATGCCGCCGCCTACCACCAGTACGTCGCATGCCATCACCGGCTGCGGCTGCGGCACTGCGTCGATTCCCTGCTGCATTGAGGCCATCGGGACTCCATCGTTATCAAGGACAAGCGACCAAGAAAGACTAGGCACACCCGGCGACTGTGGTTAAGATCAATACGGATGTCATACGAATGCAATATGGATAAGATTACGCCATAAATCGAACTCATAGCAACATATTTTCACCCACATTTGTTCGATTTTGTTCGCTTATGCAATTTTAAAGAGACACGCCCATGAATTTGAATCCCCGCCAGCGCCGCTTGCTTGAAGTGGTGCGCCAGAAAGTCACCATGTCGGTCGAGGAGTTGGCCCAGCAACTCGACGTCACGCCGCAAACCGTGCGGCGCGACGTCAAGCAGATGGAAGAAGCGCGCCTGCTGGCGCGCTATCACGGCGGCGTGGGCTTGCCCTCGTCCGTGGAGAACATCGATTACAGCCAGCGCCAGGTATTCAACAGCGACGCCAAGCGGCGCATCGCCACCGCCGTGGCGGCGCAAGTGCCGCATGGCTGTTCGCTCCTGATCAATATCGGCACCACCACCGAAGAAGTGGCGCGTGCGCTGGGACAGCACACGGGCTTGCACGTGGTGACGAACAACCTGAACGTGGCCGCCATCCTGGCCGACAACGCCGCCTGCGAAGTCATCGTGGCCGGCGGCGTGGTGCGCGGACGCGACCGTGGCATCGTGGGTGAAGCCACCATCGACTTCATCCGCCAGTTCAAGGTCGACATCGGCATCATCGGCATTTCCAGCATCGACGAAGACGGCAGCCTGCGCGACTTCGATGCGCGCGAAGTGAAGGTGGCGCAAGCCATCATCGAGCAGTCGCGCGAAGTGTGGCTGGTGGCTGACCAGCATAAATTCGGCCGCAAGGCGCTGGTGCGCCTGGCCGATCTGGCGCAAATCGATATCCTGTTTACGGATGCGCCGCCGCCGGCCCGCTTTGCCCAGGTCTTGCGCGATGCCAACGTAAAAGTGCACGTGGCCACCTGACGACGACTCGTCCACTGGCCGTGCCAGGCAGCATCACCGGGCAAGGCTTCACCTCCCCGGCTCAGTGCGCGATGGCAAGCTTGCCGAAGTGGCGTCCGCCGGCAGCGAGCTCCGCATACGCTTCGGCCGTGTCGTCGATGCTGAACACACGGTCGATGACGGGCACGATGCCATGTGCGGCGATGGCCTGCGCCGCCTGGGCCAGGTCCGCCACGCAACCGGTATTGTTGCCGACGATGCGCAAAGCCTTGACGATGACGGGCAGCAAGTCGATGCTGGCGGCCGTGCCGCCGACAAAGCCCACGGTGAAGACCGTGCCGCCCACCGCCGCCGCATTGAGCGAGCGCACGATGGTGGCGCCACCCACCGTCTCGACCACCAGGTCGGCGCCGCGCCCACCGGTCAGTTTCAGCACTTCCCCGTCCCAGGCGGGCGTGGCCCGGTAGTTGATCAGGTGATCGGCCCCCAACCGGCGCGCACGTTCCAGCTTTTCATCGCTGGACGAAGCCAGGATCACTGTGGCGCCCGACGCCTTGGCGAACTGCAAGGCAAAGAGGCTGACGCCACCCGTTCCCAACAACAACACCACCGATCCGGGGCGCACTGGCGCCGAACGCACGGCGTTCCAGGCCGTCGTCGCCGCGATGGGCAGCGCCGCGCCCTGGACAAAATCAAGGTGGGCCGGCAAGGCGACCAGGCTGGCAGCGGGGACGACCACGTACTCGGCCAGCGAGCCGGGCAAGGTGACGCCGCGCATCGCACCCACGTTGTGCGGCGTGATGGCCCCGCCCTGCCAGCGCGGCATGAAATGGGGGATGACGCGGTCGCCGACGGCCAGGCCGCTGACGCCGTCGCCCAGCGCCGCCACTTCACCCGCGCCGTCGGCGACGGGGATCAGCGGAAAGGCCGCGCCGGCAAAATTGCCCGTTGCAATGGCCACATCCAGGAAGTTCAGCGTGGCGGCGCGCAGGCGCAGCAGCACCTCGCCCCGGCCGGCCTGCGGCTGGGGCAGCTCGGTCGGGCGAAACGCGGTGAGGGAAGGAGCGGTCAGTTGGATGGCTTGCATGGTCTGTTCTCGGGCGATGTGTGTCAGGGTGGCCGCACGCTGGCGGGAAAAACATCAGTGTCATTTAAAATCATTAATAGATAAACTATGGTTTGATTCAATGATTTAACACCAGGGATTGCCAATGGATTTGCTCGACAGCATGAAGGTGTACGTACTCGCCGTTGAGAAAGGCAGCCTGAGCGCTGCTGCGGCCGCCTGCGGGATCTCCGCGACGATGGCCGGCAACCACCTGCGGACGCTGGAAAAACGCCTGGGCATGCAACTGCTCCAGCGCACCACCCGACGCCAGCACCTGACCGCCTTCGGCGAGGATTACTACGCGCGCTGCAAGGAAATCCTCAGGCTGGTGGCAGAAACCGATGTCCAGGCGCAAAACCTGCAACTTGCGCCCGCCGGCAAGCTGCGCATCACGGCGCCCCTCACCTTCGGCGCGGAAGCGCTGATGCCCGCCATGGCCGCGTACCTGGAGCGCTATCCCGAGGTGAACATCGATGTGGTCCTGAGCGACCGGGTGGTCGACCTGATGGAGGAAGGTTTCGAAGCCGCCATCCGTATCGGTCAGCTGCCCGATTCGTCGCTGATCGCCAGGCCGCTGGCACCCTACCGGCTGATGATCTGCGCCTCGCCCGACTACCTGGCGCGCAAGGGAACGCCGCGCCAGCCGGCCGACCTGAGCCAGCACGAATGCCTGTCCTTTTCTCCCGCCGCCCTGGCGCACTGGCGCCTGACGAGTCACCAGGACGACGTCTGCAGCGTGCCCGTCTCGGGTCGCCTGCAAGTCAACCACGGCCAGGCGCTGCGCGTTGCCGCATTGCATGGCATGGGCATCGTGCTGCAACCGGCCTTCCTGCTGGAAACGGACGTGCGGGCGGGTCGCCTGGTCCAGCTGTTTCCCACGCATGCGCTGCCCAGCCGCCCCTTGAGCGTGGTCTACCTGCCGGACCGCTACCGCTCGCCCAAGTTGCGCAGTTTCGTCGATTTTCTGGTGGAACGGTTCAGCTGAATGGCGGCAGTAACAAGCCGCTGTCATTCGACATCCATTGCAGTTGAAATATTTATCAATTCGGCAAAAAAGCTGTTACCATTGATGCAACATGCGTTATTTTTTTAATCTTCCTCTCCGGCAATACGATTACTCGCTTGATATTGCTTTTTATCTATCCAGAGCAAGGAAATAAGGAAAAACTCTTTGTCGCTCAGTGATTTCCTGTGAAAACAGTGTTAAAACGACCTCAAGCACGATGATTATTCCCAAACAAACCACTCGACAGCCAGCGTCAAGGCCCTGACCATGCCGACAACGCCGCCCAGTGAAGGAAAAGAAATGAGCCATAATTTTGAAACGGCCGGCATGCCGCAAACCGCCCATCCCAACAGCGTTCCCGTCAGCGAGCTGGAAGCCCATCTCGGCTACTGGCTGCGTTTCGTCTCCAACCACGTTTCCCACAGCTTCCAGAAAAAAGCCGAAGCCAACGGCGTGACGGTGTCCGAATGGGTGGTGCTGCGCGAAATGTTCCGCCTGGGCTGCACCTCGCCCACGGTGCTGGCGCAAGTGTCCGGCATGAGCAAGGGCGCCGTGTCGAAGCTGATCGACCGCCTGGAAAGCAAGGGCATGGTCAGCAAGTCCATCCTGCTGGCGGACCGCCGCCAGCATTCGATCGAACTGACCACGGAAGGCGAAGCGCTGGTGCCGGTGCTGGCCGAGATGGCCGACCAGAACGACGAGGAATTCTTCGGCAAGCTGCCGCGCCAGCTGCGCGACGACCTGCTCGAGGCGATGAAGGAAGTGGCGCGCACGCATCAGCTCAAGAACGCGCCCCTGAATTAAGGCCGCTTGCGGCAAGGGTGGGACGGTGGCACGGGCGCTTCGGCTATGATGCTGGCCTGACCGTTTACCAGGAACACGCATGGCCCTGCACATCGAAACCCCTCTGCTCAACTCGCGCGCCCTGAGCCTGCACAGCGACCGCGCCATCTGGCTCAAGCTCGAAGCCTTGCAGCCGCCCGGCTCCTTCAAGATCCGCGGCATCGGCATCGCCTGCGAAGAATACGCGCGGCGCGGCGCCAGCCGTTTCATCTCTTCTTCCGGCGGCAATGCCGGCATCGCAGTGGCCTATGCGGGACGCCAGCTGGGCATTCCCGTCATCGTCGTGGTGCCGGAAACGACCAGCGCGCGGGCCAGGGCCCTGATCGCCCAGGAAGGTGCCGAAGTCATCGTGCACGGCGCCGCCTGGCAAGAAGCCAACGCGCTGGCGCAAGCGATGCTCACGCCGCAAGACGCTTTCCTGCATCCGTTCGACGACCCGCTGCTGTGGCAGGGCCACGCGGGCATGATCGATGAAGTGGCCAGCGCTGGCCTGAAACCGGACGCGGTGGTGCTGTCGGTGGGCGGCGGCGGCCTGCTGGCCGGCGTGGCCGAAGGCTTGCAGCGCAATGGCTGGGATGACGTGGCCCTGGTGGCCGTGGAAACCGAAGGCGCGGCCTCGCTGGCCGCCGCCGTGGCCGCGCGCGACCGCGTGGCCCTGCCCGCCGTGAGCAGCATCGCCACCTCGCTGGCCGCGCGCCAGGTGTGTGCGCAAGCCTACGCCATCAGCCAGACGCGCCTGCTGCACAGCGTGGTGGTCTCGGACAAGGCCGCCGTCGATGCCTGCCAGCGCTTCATTGACGACCAGCGCCTGGTGGTGGAGCCGGCCTGCGGCGCGGCGCTGGCCGCCGTCTACGGCAAGGTGCCGCAACTGGCGCCCTACCGCAATGTGCTGGTCATCGTCTGCGGCGGCGTCACGGCCACCACGCAGCAGCTCGACCACTGGACTGCCACTCTGTAAAACCTACGGCGCCGCCTCAAGCAGCGCCACGCCGTCGCGGCCCTGCCCTTTGGCGGCATACAGGGCCTGGTCCGCCAGGTCCAGCAACTGCGCCGGCGTCAGCGCGCCTTCGCGGAAGATGGCGATACCGACGCTGGTCGTCACCGGCAGCGGGCCGCTGGCCAGCTCAAACGGCTGGCGGATGGCGTCGACGATCTTCGCGCCGATCTGGCGCACTTCCGCCGCGCCGTTCACGCCTTCGAGAATGATCACGAATTCATCGCCGGCCAGACGCGCCACCAAATCGCTGGCGCGCACGCTGCGCATCAGGCGCGCGGCAAATTCCTTCAGCACCTCGTCGCCCGTTTTGTGTCCCAGGCTGTCGTTGATGGCCTTGAAACGGTCGATATCGAGATACGCCAGCGCCATCGGCGCGCGCGCCACGCGCGTACGCTGCATGCTTTGCACCAGCTGTTCGTCGAAGCGGCGCCGGTTGGCGATGCCCGTCAGGGTGTCGGTGGCGGCGGCAAACTGCAGCGCCGTATGTACCGCCTTGGTCTTGGTGATTTCGTGGATCAGGCCATACACGCCTTCCACCGCGCCGCTCTCGCCGACATCGGGCACATAGCTGGTCTGGAAGGCACGCCGGCCCGCCTCCCCCTCGCCGTCGATGGTGAATTCATATTCCACCTCCTCGCCCGAGAAGGCGCGCCGCAGGTAGGCTTCGCGCAATTGATACGCTTCTTCGCCCAGCACCTCGCGTATCGACTGCATCATGCTTTCCTTGTGCGACCGGCCGAACCATTTTTCAAACGTGGCGTTGATGAACTGGTAGCGGTGCTCGCGGTCGATGTAGACGATCACCACGGGAACATGGTCCGTCAGCAGCTTCAAGCGCCGTTCGCTGTCGCGCGTCTGCGCCTCGGCAATTTCGCGCTCGGCCACCAGCGAGTAAAAATCGCGGCTCAAGTCGCCGATTTCGTCGCGCCGCTCGATTTGCAGCGCCTCGATGCCCAGGCGCTGGCGGCGAATCTGGTGCACCTGTCGGCGCAGGCGCTCCAAAGGCTGTAACAGGCGCAGCACCACGCGCCAGCCGGCCAGTCCCGCCAGCGCCGCCAGCAGCACGGCGGCCAGCAGGATCTTGCTGCGGATGGCGTGCAGCGGAGCGAACGCGTCACGCATGGGATACACGGACGCCAGTATCCAGCCCGTGGCGGCGATGCGGTGATAGGCGAACAAGGCATCGACGCCTTGCGTGGTGGTGCCCGTCAGCCAGCCCTCGAAGCCCTGCATGGCGCGCCGCGTCGGTTCGCTGATGGGGCCATGCGCGTCGATATGCTGCATGATGCGCGACTTGTCGGGATGCTCGACGATGACGCCTTCGCTGGTCATGATGTACAGATAACCACCCGTGCCCGGCTTGAGCGCGCCGAGGCGCCCCAGGAAGTCGGGCTGGCGCAGGTTCACGCTGGCCGCCAGCACATGGCGCACGGCGCCCTGCGCGTCGAACACGGGCTGCGTCACCACCACGATGGGCATGCCCGAAATGCTGCCGTTGAGCGGCGCGGAAATCACCGAACGCCGGGTCGCCAGCGTCTGGTCGAAATACGGGCGGCCTTTCAGGTTCATCCCCGCCTGCGGCTTGACGGGGCCCATGCTGGCCAGCAGGGAGCCATCGGCGGCGGCCAAGCCGGCCGTGTAAAACTCCTTGCCCAGCACCGTTTGCGCGTCCAGGAAGCGCTGCAGGCCGGCGCCATCGTGCGCGCCGCTGGCCGCCAGGCTGTCCGCTATCGCGCGCAGCACATTGCGCTTCGTGTCAAGTTCTTCATCGATGAAGACAGCGGCGCTGGCCAGCGATACATACTGCTGGCGTCCCGTCACATCGCGCATGCCGCGCTCGGCCACGCTCAGGGTGGCCAGCGCCAGCGAGGCCACGGCCGCCAGCACGAGCAGGAAGACGACCACGCTCATGCGCGCCTTCAGGCTGGCGGGCAGGCGTCGGCGCAGCAATTTGCGCAATCTCATACGCATCGTCACCACGCCGTCACAGTCGCTGCTGCAAATGCCGGCACAGGCGCTCAACCGACTCGTCCAGCGCCAGCGTGCCCGTTTCCAGGGTCAGCGCGGCAGCCAGCGGCGCCTCATACGGGGCGGAAATGCCCGTGAATTGCGCCAGCTGCCCCGCGCGCGCGCGCGCATACAGGCCCTTGGGATCGCGCGCCTCGCACACGGCCAGCGGCGTGCTGACGTGGACTTCGATGAAATGCGCTGCGCCGATGATGTCGGCCGCCATGGCCCGGTCGGCGCGATACGGCGAAATGAAGGCGGCGATGACGGTCAATCCCGCCGCGTTCATCAGGCGCGCCACTTCGGCCGTGCGGCGGATGTTTTCATGCCGGTCTTGCGGCGTAAAACCGAGGTCGCGGTTCAGGCCATGGCGCAGCTGGTCGCCGTCGAGCAGCGCCACGGCGCATCCCTGCGCCTTCAGCGCTTGCGCCAGCGCCAGCGCAATGCTGGTCTTGCCGGCGCCGCTCAAGCCCGTCAGCCAGACCGTGGGGTGTTGTGCTGCTGTCATCACACTGCCTCTCTGTTATAGAGCTGGCAATATAACAAAGCCGTGCCGGAAAGGACAGATTTTCAGGCCGCGCTGCGCGCCTCAAGCAGCAACTGTCGTATCTCGGGCACGCAGGAACCGCAATTGCCGCCCGCCTTGACGCAGGCCGTCACCTGCGCCGTCGTCGTCAGCTTTTGCTCCACGATGGCGGCGCAAATGGTGTTGCGGCCCACGCCAAAGCACGAGCACACGGTGGGACCGGCGTCGACGCCCTTGCCGATGGGCTGGCCCAGCAGCACGCCGGCGCGGTCCGCCGCATCCATTTGCGCGTGTGCAAACAGGCCCGCCAACCAGCTGCGCGACGGCAGGTCGGGACGGGGCGAGACATACACGCATTGCGCGATGCGCCCTTCGTCCAGGTGCACGGCGCGGTACACGCCGGCGCTGGCGTCTGCATAATCGAGCCAGTCGGCCTTGTCGTCCGTGACGCCGAGCAGCGCGCGCGCCCAAGCACCCAGGTCCTCGATGCGCTGGCGGCCCGCCAGTTCATAGCGCAGGAATTGCTCGCCCTGGATGCGCGTCCAGTGCGCGACGCCGTCCAGGTTCAAGGGCGTGCGGCTCAACACGAAAGCATGCCAGTGCACGCGGAACTGCTCGATGCGCACAGGCGTGTGCTTGAATTCGGGCTCGCCCGAGACGGGATCGACGACCGGGTTGACGACGGCGCCCACGCGCGCATCGGAGGCATTCGCGTCGCTCCAGTGGATCGGCACGAAGACCTGGCCGCGCGCGATGCCGCCGCCATGCACGACGCGCGCCACCATCGCGCCCCAGGCGCTGGAGATGCGCGCCAGTTCTCCCTCGCGCACGCTGTACAGCAGCGCGTCCTGCGGGTGGAGGTCGATGAACGCCTCGGCGACATGCCCCGACAGTTTGGCCGCCTTGCCCGTGCGCGTCATCGTATGCCACTGGTCGCGCACCCGGCCCGTATTGAGGATCAGCGGATACTCTGCGTCGGGCGCATTGCGCGGTGCGCGCGGCGGCGTAGGCACGAAGCGCGCGCGCCCGTCCGCATGCGCGAAGCGGCCGTCGCCGAACAGCCGTACCCTGCCCTGCGGCCACTGCTGCGGCGCCAGGGCGTCGTATTGCGCCGCATCCAGCTTGTCCAGGCCCGCCAGGTTGAACAGGCGCGCCGTTTCTGCCGCGTTGCGGAAGGTGGACAGGCGCGCGTGCTCGTCGAAGATGGCCTGCGGCGAGGTGAAATCGAAGCCCGCATAGCCCATGCGCGTGGCCACCTCGCACAGCACCTGCCAGTCGGCGCGCGCCGCGCCGGGCGCCGGCAAGAAAGCGCGCTGGCGCGAGATGCGCCGCTCGGAATTGGTCACGGTGCCATCCTTCTCGCCCCAGCCCAGCGCTGGCAGCAGCACGTCGGCATGCGCATTCGTGTCCGACCCGGCGCTGATGTCCGACACCACCACCAGTTCGCACTTGGCCAGCGCGCGGCGCACCTGGTCGGCGTCCGGCATGCTGACCAGCGGATTGGTGGCGATGATCCACACGGCTTTCACCTTGCCCGCTTCGATCGCGTGGAACAGTTCAACGGCTTTCAGACCAGGCTTGTGCGCCATGCGGGGCGAGTCCCAGAACGTCTGCACGGTGTCGCGGTGCAGCGGATTATCCAGTTCCAGGTGCGCCGCCAGCATATTGGCTAGCCCCCCCACTTCACGCCCGCCCATGGCGTTCGGCTGACCCGTCAGCGAAAACGGCCCCATGCCGGGCTGGCCGATGCGTCCCGTCGCCAGATGGCAGTTGATGATGCTGTTGACCTTGTCCGTGCCACTCGATGACTGGTTCACGCCCTGCGAAAACGCCGTGACGACCTTGCGCGTGGCGGCAAACGCCCGGTAAAACGCCAGCAAGGCTTGCGGGTCGACCTTGCAGATTTTCGCCACCTGCACAGGATCTGAACAGTCGACATGCGCCGCGGCCAGCGCTGCGTCGAGTCCCGCACTGTGCTGCGTGACGAATGCATCGTCGATCACGCCTTCCCTCGCCAGATGACACAGCAAGCCGTTGAACAGCCACACGTCGGTACCCGGCTTCACGGGCAAATGGACATCGGCCAGCTCGCAGGTGGCCGTGCGGCGCGGGTCGATCACCACCAGTTTCATCTCCGGCCGGGTTTCGCGGATGCGGGCGATGCGCTGGAACAGGATCGGGTGGCACCAGGCCGTGTTCGACCCCACCAGCACCACCATGTCGGCCAGCTCCAGGTCTTCATAGCAGCCCGGCACGATATCTTCGCCGAACGCGCGCTTGTGTCCGGCCACGGCCGACGACATGCACAGGCGCGAATTGGTGTCGATATTCGCGCTGCCCACATAGCCTTTCATGAACTTGTTGGCCACGTAATAATCTTCCGTCAGCAGCTGGCCCGAGACATACAGGGCCACGGCGTCGGGGCCGTGTTCAGCTATGATGGCGCGCAAGCCGCCAGCCACTTTGTCCAGCGCCACGTCCCAGGAGGCCCGCTGCAAGACGCCATCGACGCGCACCTGCGGCTGCAGCAAACGGTTGTCCAGATCCAGGGTATCGCCCAGCGCCGAGCCTTTCACGCACAGGCGCCCCAGGTTGGCGGGGTGCGCGGCGTCGCCGGCGATGCGGATGGCGCCATCGGGCAGGCGTGTCGCTTCCACGCCGCAGCCGACGCCGCAGTACGGGCAAGTGGTTTTTACGGGCGTGCAGCTTGTCATGAGATGTCCTGTCAGGCGGCCTGGCCGCACAGGGCCTGGCCAAACAATAAATGGGAACGCAGCTGGCTGATGTCGCGGCGCTGCTGGATCAGGTCGAAATACCAGGGACCGTCCTGCACCTCGCCATACAGCACGGCACCCACCAGGCGGCTGCCCTGCACCACCAGGCGCTTGTAGACACCGCGGCGCGGATCGCGCAGCACCAGGTCTTCGCTGCCCTCGCCGCCGATGATGTCGCCGGCCGAATACAGGTCGATGCCCGTCACTTTCAATTTGGTGGCGCTGGCCTGCTGCACGTAGCGCCGGTGTCCCGCACCGGCCAGGTGCGCGCCGCACACGCGCGCCTGCTCCCAGATGGGCGCCACCAGGCCGAAGGTGGCGCGGCGGTGCTGCACGCATTCGCCCACCGCGTACACGCGCGGGTCATAGCTTTGCAGGCAGTCGTCGACGACGATGGCCCGCTCGCAGTGCAGGCCGGCCGCCTGCGCCAGCGCGATGTTGGGGCGCACGCCGGCCGTCATCACCACCAGGTCGGCCGGGATCGACGTACCATCGGCAAAGCGAACTGCCTGCACCCGGTCGGTACCGAGGATTTCCGCCGTTTGCGCCTGCATCAAAAACCGCAGGCCGCGCGCTTCCAGCGCCGATTTCAGCAGCATCGATGCGGGTGCGTCCAGCTGCTGGTTCATCAGGGCGCCGCTCATGTGCACCACCGTCACGTCCATGCCCTGGCGCTGCAAGCCATTGGCCGCTTCCAGCCCCAGCAAGCCACCGCCGATGACCACCGCGTGGCGGTGCGTGCGCGCCGCCTGCAGCATGGTGTCGACGTCGCTGATGTCGCGAAAACCGATCACGCCGGGCAGCGCGTGGCCCGGCACGGGCACGATGAACGGCGTGGAACCGGTGGCCAGCAGCAAGCGGTCGTAGGCTACCGTGATGCCGGACAGTGATTGCACGGTGCGCGCCTGGCGGTCGATGCGCACCACGGGGTCTCCCGCGTGCAGGGTGATGCCGTTTTGCGCATACCAGTGGCGCGTGTGCAGCATGATGTCGTCCACCGTCTTTTCGCCGGCCAGCACGGGAGACAGCAAAATGCGGTTGTAATTGCCATGCGGTTCGGCACCGAACACGGTGATGTCGTACAGGTCGGGGGCCAGTTTCAGCAACTCCTCGACCGTGCGCATGCCGGCCATGCCGTTGCCGACCACGACTAAAGACGGCCGTGCGGCGGTGTTCATATGGCCACCCACACCATGCCGCCGAACACGCGCGCGGGCCAGGCGGCGACCGAATGCTCGGGCGCTTCCAGGCACTCGCCGCTGGCCAGGTCGAAATGCTGCTTGTAGATGGGCGAGGCGACGACGACGCGCTCGCCGATGCTGCCCACCAGGCCCCGCGAGAGCACGGAAGCGCCCGCGTTCGGGTCGACATTGTCGATCGCGTACACGCGCGGCGCGGCATCGCCGATGCGGAACACGGCCACGTGGCGCCCGTTCAACAATGCGCACACGCCCGTGTCGGGCACGATGTCGCTCAAGGGGCAGATGGCCACCCAGTTGTCGGCGCTGGCGCCGGACAGTTCATTCATCGCATTCATGGCTCAAGCCTCCACGGCAAGGATGGGGATCACGCTGCTGCGGCGTTCAATCGGCGTGGCGGGCCGGATCTGGCCCCGCTCTTCGACGAACACCACGTTTTCATCGTTCTTCTCGCTGTTGACGAAATGGCGGAAACGCTGGCGCACGGCGGGGTCGGTGACGGCCGCTTTCCATTCGCAGGCGTAGGTGTCGACCACGTGCTGCATGTCTGCTTCCAGCTCGTGGGCGATGCCCAGGCGGTCGGCCACGACGACGGCTTTCAGGTAATCGAGCCCCCCTTCGAGGTTGTCGCGCCACACGCTGGTGCGCTGCAGGCGGTCGGCCGTGCGCACGTAAAACATCAGGAAGCGGTCGACATAGCGCACCAGGGTGGCTTCATCGAGGTCCGACGCCAGCAGTTCCGCGTGGCGCGGCTTCATGCCGCCATTGCCGCACACGTACAGGTTCCAGCCCTTCTCCGTGGCGATCAGGCCGATATCCTTGCCCTGCGCCTCGGCGCATTCGCGCGTGCAGCCGGAGACGCCGAACTTGATCTTGTGCGGCGTGCGCAAGCCCTTGTAGCGGTTTTCCAGCTGAATCGCAAAGCCCACGCTGTCAGCCACGCCGTAGCGGCACCAGGTGGAACCGACGCATGATTTCACCGTGCGCAAGGATTTGCCGTAGGCGTGGCCCGATTCGAAGCCTGCCGCGATCAGCTCTTCCCAGATGGCCGGCAACTGGTCCACGCGCGCGCCGAACAGGTCGACCCGCTGGCCGCCCGTGATCTTGGTATATAGCCCGTATTTTTTTGCCACCGTACCGACGGCGATCAGGCCGTCGGCCGTCACTTCGCCGCCCGGCATGCGCGGCACCACGGAGTACGTGCCATCCTTCTGGATATTACCGAGGAAATAATCGTTACTGTCCTGCAGGCTGGCGTGCACGGGCGACAGCACGAAATCGTTCCAGCACGAGGCCAGGATATTCGCCGCCACGGGCTTGCACACATCGCAGCCCAGGCCCTGGCCATGCGCGCCCAGGAGTTCTCCGAAGCTGCGAAGCTTGCCCACGCGGACCAGGTGGTGCAATTCCTGGCGCGAGTAGGCAAAATGCTCGCACAAGTGATTGTTGACGGCCAGGCCCTGCTTCTGCATTTCCGCCTTCATGATCTGCGTCACCAGCGGCACGCAGCCGCCGCAGGCCGTGCCGGCTTTCGTGCAGGATTTTAATGCGCCGATGGTAGTGGCGCCGTCGGCAACGGCGGCGCACAGCGCGCCTTTCGAGACGTCGTTGCAGGAGCAGATTTGCGCCGCATCGGGCAAGGCGTCCACGCCCAGGCCCACCTTTTGCTGGCCGTCGGCCTGCGGCAGGATCAGGAATTCGGGGGATGCAGGCAGCTCGATTTTATTGAGCATCATCTGCAAGAGCGTGCCGTATTCGCTGGCGTCGCCCACCATCACGCCGCCCAGCAGGTATTTGCCGCAATCGGAGACCACGATCTTCTTGTAGATCTGCTTGCGCTCGTCCATGAACTGGTAGGAGCGGCTGCCCGGCGCATTGCCGTGCGGGTCGCCCAGGCTGGCCACGTCCACGCCCATCAACTTGAGCTTGGTGCTCATGTCGGCGCCCTTGAACGACGCTTCGCCCGCTTCTCCTTCCTCTTCCTGCAGCACATGGCGCGCCGCGATGCGCGCCATTTCGTAGCCGGGCGCCACCAGGCCGAACACCAGGCCGCCCCACAGCGCGCATTCGCCGATCGCATAAATATCGGGGTCGGAGGTGACGCAGCGGTCGTCGATGGCGATGCCGCCGCGCGGCCCCACATCCAGGCCGCAGGCGCGCGCCAGTTCGTCGCGCGGACGGATACCGGCCGAGAAGACGATCATGTCCGCTTCCAGGTGGCTGCCGTCGGCAAACTGCATGCGGTGCGTGGCCGATTCGCCGTCGACAATGGCCAGCGTGTTCTTTTGCGTGTGTACGGTCACGCCCAGTTCCTCGATCTTGCGGCGCAGGACGCGCGCGCCCCCTTCATCGACTTGCACGGCCATCAGGCGCGGCGCAAATTCCACCACGTGGGTGTCGAGCTTCAAATCGCGCAAGGCCTTCGCGCATTCGAGGCCCAGCAGTCCGCCGCCGATCACCACGCCAGTGGTGGACTTGGCGCCCCAGGCCAGCATGGCTTCCAGGTCTTCGATGGTGCGGTAGACGAAACAGCCATCGCGCTCCTTGCCCGGCAGCGGCGGCACGAACGGCGTGGAACCGGTGGCGAACACCAGCTTGTCGTAGGCCAGCACTTCGCCCGTGCTGACGGTGACGGTTTTCGCCACGCGGTCGATGGACACGGCCCGCGCATTGAGCTTCAGCACGACGTTGCCCTTGTCGAAGAAACCGGGTGCCACCAAGGAGAGGTCCTCGGCCGATTTTCCATTAAAAAATTCGGACAGGTGCACCCTGTCATAGGCGGGGCGCGGCTCTTCGCACAAGACCGTCACGCACAAGTGCGGCGCGTTTTCCAGGGCCAGGCGTTCGAGGAATTTGTGTCCGACCATGCCATGGCCGAGGACGACGATCTTCACGGGGTGGTTCATTCTGCTCTCCTCAGGCCGCGGCCATGTTCGGTTCGGCCGCCAGACCCGTGAAACGGGCGGCGATGGCGCACAGGGCTGAGATCACCACCAGCGCGCTCAAGATGATCAGGGTCTGGCGGATGTCGCCCGTGCCCTTCATCAGGAAACCGGCCGCGACGGCGCCCACGTTGCCGCCCGCGCCGATGATGCCGGCCACGCCGCCGAGCGCGCGGCTGTCGATGAAGGGCACCAGCGCATAGGTGGCGCCGCAAGCCATGTGGGTGAACAGGCCGAAGACCAGCATGGCGATGACGGCATACGTGACGCTGTCGACTTTGGCAAACCACAGCAAGCCCACGCCTTCGCCTATCATCAGCATGAACAGCAGGGTCACGCGGCTGTTCAGGTTGCCGCGCAGGGCCAGCTTGTCGGACATCCAGCCGCCCAGGGCGCGGGCAAACAGGGCCAGCAAGCCGAAGCTGCCGGCGGCCAGACCCGCCGATTTCAGCGACAGGCCGAAATGGTCGACGTAATACACGGCGGCGATGTTGTGGATGAAAATCTCGATGCCGAAGCAGGCGCCGTAGGTGACGAACAGCAGCCACACGCGGTAGTTGGAACTGGCTGCCTTGAAGCTGGCCCAGCCACCGCTTTTGCCACCACCTTTGCCGCCTTCGATGGCGGTGCCGGCGGCGCGCAAGTCCGAGTAATTGCCTTCAGGGCAATCCTGCGTATAGCGCCAGTACAGCACGGCCATCACCAGCATCAGCACGCCCGGCACCAGCAGGGCGATGCGCCAGCCCAGCGATTCGGACACACCCAGCATCAGCACGGCACCGAGCAACAGCGGCATCAGCGCCTGTGCCGCACCGCCGCCCGCATTGCCCCAGCCGGCGGCGGCGGCATTCGCCGTGCCCACCACGCGGGGCGCGAACATCACGGAGGTGTGATATTGCGTGATGACAAAGCTGGCGCCGACGGCGCCGATGCCCAGGCGAAAGAACAGAAAGCTTTCATAGCTTTGCGAGGCGGCCACGCCCAGCACGGGAATGGCGCCCAGCAGCAGCAAGCCCGTGTACGTCTTGCGTGGGCCGTAGCGGTCGCACAAGGGGCCGACGATCAGGCGCACGAGGATGGTGATGGCGACGGCCGCGATATTGATATTCGCCACTTGCGCCAAGGAAAGACCAAACTCGCCCTTGATGACCGGCATCAGCGGTGCACAGGCGAACCAGGCGAAGAAACACACGAAAAATGCCATCCACGTCAGGTGGAATGCCCGCATGGGCGGCGTGGCGAGGGAGAAGAGCGCGATGCGCGTTGCTTTTTGGCTGGCCATGATAGGTTCCCGAAGTATCCCGAAAATAACAAAAATGCAAACAAAAACGGCGCCCGCCCCCGCCGATGAAAAAAATCAGCCAGAGCGGACGCCGTTGTCCAGGTGGTCCGTCGTTGGACCGTTGTGCGTTTATTCAGGGGATCGCCGTTGATCCGTACCTTCTGTTTAGCAAGCGCCGTGCCAGCTTGCCGCACGGGCAAATAGCCTTATCGATACGAGGTTTGCGCCAGATCATGGCCAATCACGGTGCAAGCACGCCACTTGCTGGTGCATGCGGGAACCAGCAAGTGGCAACTTTTGTCTAAATACCATTCGAAGTAGTCGCAGGAGGCCACGATGGTCAAGATACTGCGCCGCTGGCGGCCACCGTGGCTCGCTTGCGCGTGCGCTGGCGTACTGCTCATTACGTGGAGCAACACCGCCGCCGCGCAAGAACCGAAGGAACACAGCGAACTCGATGCCACTGTCGTTGCGCCCTTCCGCGCCGCAGCCGCTGCGCGGACAACGCAGGCGCGCACCTTTATTGTTCGCCTCGCCTATCCCGACGAGGCCCGCACCCATGCGGTGCGCTGGAGCTTGATCTTGTCCGGCCCCGGCCCGCAAGGTGCCGTGCTGCGGCGCTGGTCGGGCACGCAACAGGTGGGCGTCGGTGGCAAGAGCGTGAACTTGCCCTGGGATGGCCGCGCCGACGCCGATGCGCGCGAACGGCGCATGCTGGCGCCCGATGGCTTGTACCAGCTGCGCCTGCTGGCCGTGGCGGACGCCGGCACGCCGCAAGAGGCGCAGGTGGAACAGCAATGGCACATCCAGGTGCAGCGGGGCGCCAGCACGGCGCCCAAGGTACCCGCCTTCCAGGCCGGCCTGCAACAGCTGTCCCGCCTGGATGGGCAGCTGGACTACCGCATCGTCTACGCCAACCTGCACAGCCAGACGCGCCACAGCGACGGCGGCGCAGCGCTCGATGCCTGCCGTGGCGCACAGGAGCCGCAAACGGCGCCCTACGGCCCCATCGACGCGTATGTCTACGCGCAGCAACACGGGCTGGACGCGCTGCTGACATCCGAGCACAACCATATGTACGACGGTTCGGACGGAACAAACCCCGCAGCCACTCCTGCCGAAGCCAAGGCCCTGTACCAGACGGGCCTGGCCGAAGCGGCCGCGTATACGGCCGCCCATCCCGGTTTCCTGGCCCTGTACGGCATGGAATGGGGCGTCATCAACAAGGGCGGCCATTTAAATATCTTCAATAGCGAGCAGTTGCTGGGATGGGAAAGAAATGCCGGCGGCGAACTGCTGGCCGACCTGGAAACGCCGAAGGGTGATTATGCGGGCCTGTACGCACTAATGCGCGAACGGGGCTGGCTGGGCCAGTTCAACCACCCGGCGCAAACGGGCCAGTTTCTCGTCAACGGCCAGCCGCTCGGCTACACACAAGATGGTGACGCGGCCATGGTGCTGTGCGAAGTGATGAACACCTCCGCCTTTTCCACCAACGACGCGGAAACGGAGACGCGGCGCAGCAATTACGAGGCGGCTTGCAACCGGGTCCTGGCCGCCGGCTACCACGTGGCCTTCAGCAGCAACCAGGACAACCACTGCGCCAACTGGGGCGCGTCCTACGGCAACCGCACGGCCGTGCTGGTGGCCAACCCGGCTGCCGGCATGCCCGTGACACGCGACAGCTTCATCGACGCGTTGCGCGCGCGCCGCGTCTTTGCCACCATGGACAAGCATGCGCAACTGCTGTTTACGGCGAATGGCAAGCTGATGGGCGAAAACTTCGAGAACCGGGGACCGCTGCACCTGGCCACCCATTTCAGCAACAGCGCGGGACGGCAAGCGGCGGCCATCGCCATCTTGCACGGTGTGCCGGGCGGCAACGGCTCCGTCACCGCCATATCGGATCAGGCCGAGACCACCCTCACGCCCGCGCCCGGCCCCCATTTCTATTACGCGCGCCTGACGCAGGATGATGGCAATATCGTCTGGTCGGCACCCGTGTGGGTCGATCAGTTGCCGTGAACGCCGCAGATCAGGGAACGGCGGCACGGACTGGCGCCCCCTGAAGAGCCAACACGCCGCAGATTCTACGGCCTCGCCCTTTTCCAGCAAACAATATTGGAAAAGTAATTATTTTTTTAAGTAGTCGTCCATAGACACTGGTTCCTCACAGCAATCCATGGCACCATGGCTGCGCCGTTTTGCCTGCAACGCGGCCTCCATCGGACCAACCAGGAACCCTACATGTCGTCATATCGCAATCTCGCCGGCAGCATGCTGCTCGGCCTGGCCGCAGCGGGCATCGCCCATGCACAAGCACCCACGCCCTCCGCTGCCACTGCTCCGGCTGATCCCCACCTGTGGCTGGAAGAAGTCCTCGGCGACAAGCCGCTGGCCTGGGTCAAACAGCACAATGCCGTCACCACCAAAGAACTGGAAGCCCGGCCCGGCTTCTCCGCCCTGCAGGCGCGCCTGAAAACCATCCTCAACTCGAAGGAACGCATTCCCTACGTCAGCAAGGAAGGCGAGTATTACTACAATTTCTGGCGCGACGCCCAGCATGTGCGCGGCATCTGGCGCCGCACCACGCTGGCGCAGTACCAGCTGGCGGAACCCGCCTGGGAAACCGTGATCGACCTCGACCAGCTGGCCGCCGGCGAGCATGAAAACTGGGTCTGGGGCGGCGCGTCCTGCCTGTATCCAAAGGGCGAACGCTGCCTCATTTCCCTGTCGCGCGGCGGCGGCGACGCCAAGGTGGTGCGCGAATACGACGTGGCCAAACGCGCCTTTGTCGACGGCGGTTTTACCCTGCCCGAGGCGAAGGGCAGCGCCAGCTGGATCGACCAGGACACCCTGTTCGTCTCCACCGATTTCGGCCCCGGCACGATGACCAGCTCCGGCTACCCGCGCATCATTAAAGAGTGGCAGCGCGGCACGCCGCTGACGCAGGCACACACGCTGTATGAAGCCAAGGCCGACGACTTGAGCGCCGGCGCCTACAAGGACTTCACGCCCGGCTACGAACACCAGTTCATCGAGCGGCAAATCGATTTCTACAGCGGCGAAATGTTCCTGCGCGACGGCGCCGACTTGAAGAAAGTGCCGAAGCCGGACGACGCGACGGCCTTCACCGTGCGCGACCAATTGATCATCACCCTGCGCTCGGACTGGAAAGTGAACGGCAAAACCTACCTGCAAGGCTCATTGCTGGCGACCGACTTCAAGGCCTTCATGCAGGGCAAGCAGGACCTGGAAGTGCTGTACGCGCCCACGGCCACGTCTTCGCTGGACAATGTCACGCCAACGAAATCAACCATCCTCGTGACGACCCTGGACAAGGTCAAGAACCGCCTGACGGAACTGCGCCACGTGAACGGCAAGTGGCAGCGCCGCGCAGTCGACGCGCCGAAGCTGGGCACCCTGGCCGTCAGCGCGCTCGATCCCGTCGACTCGGACCAGTACTTCCTGACGGTGACGGACTTCCTCAACCCGACCACCCTGTACCTGGCCACGGCGCAGAGCGACAAGCGCACGAAAATCAAGTCCCTGCCCGCCTACTACGACGCGGCGCCGTACAAGGTGGAGCAGTTCGAATCGACGTCGAAGGACGGCACGAAGGTGCCGTATTTCGCCATCATGAACAAGAAGACGAAGTTAGACGGCAGCAACCCCACCGTACTGTATGGCTACGGCGGCTTCGAAGTGTCGCTCAAACCTAGCTACAGCGGCACCACCGGTGTGGCGTGGCTGGAAAAGGGCGGCGTGTATGTGCTGGCAAATATCCGCGGCGGCGGCGAATTCGGCCCCCGCTGGCACCAGGCGGCGCTGAAAGAAAATCGCCAGCGCGCGTATGACGATTTCATCTCCGTGGCGCAGGACCTGATCAAGCGCAAGGTCACCAGTCCGCGCCACCTGGGCATCATGGGTGGCAGCAATGGCGGCCTGCTGACGGGCGCCGTGCTGGTGCAGCGTCCCGACCTGTTCAACGCCGTCGTCAGCCAGGTGCCGCTGCTCGACATGCGCCGCTACAACAAGATGCTGGCGGGCGCCTCATGGATGGGAGAGTACGGCGACCCGGATGTGGCGGAACAATGGGCCTACATCAGCAAGTACTCGCCATACCAGAACGTCTTCAAGGACAAGAAATATCCGCGCGTGCTGTTTACCACCTCCACGCGCGACGACCGGGTCCATCCCGGCCATGCGCGCAAGATGGTGGCAAAGATGGAAGAGCAAGGCCACGACGTGCTGTACTGGGAAAACACGGAAGGCGGCCATGCGGGCGCCGCCAACAACGACCAGCAGGCGCTGATGTGGGCGCTGACCTACACCTTCCTGCTGGAGCAGCTGAAGTAATGTGGTGGTGTCGGATTACGCGCTCACGCGCTAATCCGACCTGCCGGACTGTCGGTAGACGTAGGCCGGCGTAGGTCGGCGTAGGTCGGCTTAGCCCAACGGGCGTAAGCCGACAACATTGTCGACGCGGGCCGCAGACATTGCTTATTTCGCCTGCGCGCTGGGGCGCTCGGCGATGCGGTCGCGGTAGGCTTGCAGGTTCTGTAATCCTTCCGCGCCCGGCCGGTATTTCATCAGGCCGCGCGCAAATTCCAGCGCGCAGAAGGCCGTGATATCGGCAATCGTAAACCGTTCGCCGGCGATGTACGGCTGGCTGGCCAGCACCTGGTCCAGCCATTGCGCCGTTTCGCGCAGCTTGCCCGCCTGCGCCGCGGCGAAATCGGGAAACTGCGGGTTTTCCAGCGCCACCAGGGCCGGATGGCCGTGGCGCACCCAGTTGGCAGCGGCGCTGAACAGGTGCAGTTCCACGCGGCGGTCGGCCATTTCAATGAAGGCGCGCTCCTCGAAGCCTTCGCCCATCAGGTTGGGCTGCGGCTGCAAGCCTTCCAGGTAGGTGCAGATGGCGCGCGTCTCGGTCAGCACGCGCCCGTCCGCCAGCTCCAGCACGGGCACGCGGCCCAGCGGGTTTTTCGCCAGGAAGGCGGGGTCGCGGTGCTGGCCCGCCATCAGGTCGAGCGCCACTTCCTCGATACCGGTGATGCCCTTCTCGGCGATGAACATGGTGACGCGGCGCGGATTGGGCGTGCGGGGGCTGATAGTCAGTTTCATGTGGTGGGTCTCGTCTCGTTATGGTGGTAGCCAATCAGCTGCGGGACTGGCCTGTGGCAGTACAGTCAGGCGTCCATCATACCAGCGTGCGGCAGGCATACGCCGCCCCTGGCGCGTTGACTTTGCCCCCGTTTCGCCTTAGATTGCTGCAGGGGAACGCTGACCACCAGTTCCAGCGATGTCCCCAACACGTCATCAACGCTCGCAGCCTATCCGGCTGGCAAGCGTTTTATCCATGAAACTAGGGCATACCATGCATCGCACACCGACTCCGCGCTTCCGGCGCAGCCAACTGGCAGCCGCCGTCCTGGCACTGGCTACCATCACCGCAGCCCATGCGAGCCACGCCACCACGGCACCCAAATACGCCTCGGCCAGCCATGCCGCCACGACCACCACGCAGCTGCCGCGCGGCGTCACGCCCTTGCACTATATCGTGTCGATCACGCCGGACGCCGCCGCCGCCACCTTCAAGGGTGAAGCCGCCATCAAGGTGGCCGTCGACACGCCGACGGCAAGCATCACCTTCAATGCACTGAACCTGGCGTTTGCGGCCGCCGCCATCGAAGGCCAGGGCGGCAGCAAGCAGGTGACGCGCAAGATCGAGTTCGATGCGGACAAGCAGACGGCCACCGTGCACTTTGCCGTGCCACTGGCCAAGGGCGAGTACCTGTTGCGCATCGATTACAGCGGCAAGATCGGCACGCAGGCCACGGGCCTGTTCTCGCTCGACTACGACACGCCGCAAGGGCGCCAGCGCGCGCTGTACACGCAGTTCGAAAATTCCGATGCGCGCAGCATGCTGCCGTCGTGGGACGAGCCGGACTACAAGGCCACCTTCGATCTCAGTGTGGTCGTGCCGAGCAGCCAGATGGCCGTCAGCAACATGCCGATCGCCCGCAGCGAGGAGATGGGCTATGGCAAGAAGCACGTGTACTTCGCCACCACGCCGCGCATGTCGACGTATCTGCTGTTCTTCGGCCTGGGCGACTTCGAGCGGGCGACAAAGATGGCCGACGGCACGGAGATCGGCGTCATCACCAAGCGCGGCGCGCTGGCGCAAAGCCGCTTCGCGCTGGAAGAATCGGCCACCCTGCTGCGCGAATACAACGATTATTTCGGCGTGCGCTACCCGCTGCCCAAGCTCGACAACATCGCCGCGCCGGGCCGCAGCCAGTTCTTCGGCGCCATGGAAAACTGGGGCGCCGTCTTCACCTTCGAGTACGGCCTGCTGCTCGACCCGGCCATCTCGACCCAGTCGGACAAGGAAAACATCTACACCACGCTGTCGCATGAAATGGCGCACCAGTGGTTCGGCGACCTGGTCACCATGCGCTGGTGGGACGACCTGTGGCTCAATGAAGGTTTTGCGTCGTGGATGGAAAGCCGCACCACGGAGCGTCTGCACCCGGAATGGAACACGGCCCTGTCCAGCGTGGGCGGGCGCGAATCGGCCATGAGCCAGGACGCGCTGCGCACCACGCACCCCGTGGTGCAACGCATCGCCACCGTGGAGCAAGCCAGCCAGGCCTTCGACGGCATCACCTACCAGAAGGGCGAAGCGGTGATCCGCATGCTCGAAGCGTACGTGGGGGCCGACACCTGGCGCACGGCCGTACGCAGCTACATGCGCAAGCATGCATATGGCAATACGGTGTCCGACGACCTGTGGCGCGAAGTCGATGCGGCCGCGGGCAAGCCCGTCAGCGCCATCGCCCATGATTTCACGCTGCAGCCGGGCGTGCCGATGATCACGGTGGGCGACGCCGTGTGCAGGAAGGGCAGCACGCGCGTGACCCTCACGCAGACGGAGTTCAGCAAGGACCAGCCGGAGAAGAAAGCGCTGTCGTGGAAAGTGCCGGTGATCGCCTCGACGGTCGGCAACGGCAAGCTGGCCCGCGTGCTGGTCAAGAATGGCAAGGCAACCTTGAACGTGCCCGGTTGCGGCGCCCTGCTGGTGAACGCGGGCCAGAGCGGCTACTACCGCACCGTGTACGCGCCCGCCAACGCGCGCGCGCTGGCGGGCAGCTTTGCGCGCCTGGCGCCGATCGATCAACTGGGCTTGCTGGCGGACAGCCAGTCGCTGGGCCTGGCCGGTGCGCAAAACCTGGCTGATTTCCTGGAACTGGTGAAGGCGACGCCGCTGTCGGCCGACCCGCAGGTGCTGGGCAAGGTGGCCGGCGCCCTGGGCGGCCTGTACGAACAGTATGCCGGTGATAGCACGGAGAGCAAAGCGCGCCAGCAGGCCTTCGGCCGCTTTGCCATGGCGCGCCTGGCGCCCATGATGGCGCAGACGGGCTGGGAAGCGCGCGCGGGCGAAGCGTCGAGCGTGGCGACCCTGCGCGGCCGCCTGATTGCCATCCTCGGCGACATGGGTGAACCGGGCGTGATCGCGGAAGCGCGCCGCCGCTATGCGGCCAGCGAACAGGATCCCTCCGCCATGCCCGCACCGCTGCGCCGCACCATCCTGGGCGTGGTGGCGCAGCATGCGGACGCCGCCACCTGGGAGCAGCTGCACGCCAGGGCGCAGCAGGAAAAGACGCCGCTGATCAAGAACCAGCTGTACGACCTGCTGGCGTCGAGCGACGACACGGCCCTGGCGCAGCGCGCGCTGGCGCTGGCGCTGACGGATGAACCGGGCGTGACCAACAGCCCGGCCATGATCTCGCGCGTCTCGCGCACGCATCCGGAACTGGCCTTCGACTTCGCGCTGGCGCACCTGGAGCAAGTCAATGCGCGCATCGACGCCAGTTCGCGCAGCCGCTACTTCCCGCGCCTGGCCGCCGGCTCGGCGCAGCCGCAGATGATCGCCAAGCTGGAAGCGTATGCGCAGGCCAACCTGCCGGCCGGCGCGCGCGGCGATGCCGACAGTTCCGTGGCCGGCATCAAGTACCGCATCAAGGTGCGCGCCGAACGCCTGCCGGCCGTCGATGCGTGGCTGGCCAGGCAAACGGGCTAAGTGGAATTGCCGGCGCTGCGGCGCCGGGCGGAAGAAAGCGCAGGCAAAAAAAAACCGGCTTCGCAAAGTGCGGTAGCCGGTTGAAACGCTGTTTCAGAGCGCAGGGATAAACTGGGAAAAAAGCGGAAATCGTGCCGGTCATTGAGGTGTCCGGCAACCCTGCGCCCGGGGTTTCCGTGCGCCATGTATCCACTATGCCAGCCCTGCGTTGAGACAGGCTTAGGACTTCATTAAATCCCCGCACCATCCCTGCATTTCCCCTGCCCCACCCTGCAATCATTACTACAAAAACAAGCTTCACGTGTCTGGTGCCGATGGTTGAGCTCACCGGCTAAGCTGTTGAGTCATGCCTGCATCCTATCGCTCCCGGAACGTAGTGATGTGCGCAACGCATGCTGTGTGCCAACAAAAGCATCATAGCAGCGCCATATGACCGCCTTATGACTTAGCGCTAGGGTGCGCCGCCCTCCTTCGCGGAACTTTTGATACCCGTCAACTCAATTTCCACGCGGCGGTTCGGCTGCAAACAGGCGATCAGGGCAGCGCGAGGCATCACCTTTTCGCAAGCGGCGACGGGTTCGGCCTTGCCCTTGCCATAGGCGCTGATGACATTGGCGATGCCTTGCTCGCGCAGCAACTGCTTCACCGTCAAGGCGCGCCGCTCGGACAGCGCCTGATTGTAGCTGTCCGTGCCCAGGCGGTCCGTATGGCCCGTCACGGAGAGCATATCGATCTGCACGTAGCCCTGCTTCAGGCGCGCCGCCAGTGCGCGGATTTTCTCGACGCCCTGCGGCAGCATGTCGGCCGCGCCCGCCTTGTCGAAGCGGAACAAGGCATCCATGTCGAGCGTGATGCGTTCGCGCTCGATGCGCGGCGGCAGGATTTCCGGCTGCGGTTCCCGCTTCGGCTTGTCGGCCGGGCATGCTGCAGCGGCGGACTGGGCTGCCGCCTGCGCATCCTCGGCCAGCTGCACATACGGGTTCGCATGGCGCCAGCCCTGCTGCTTGTATTCATTGCCCGCATGCACCAGTTCCACTTCACCGCACGCCACCTTCTGTGCCGCACAGGCGAAGCCGGGCGACGCGCGCAACGTTCCAAAGCTGGACCACAGATCGTCGCGCAAGCGCGTGGCATCGTTCACTAGCGGCGTGGCGTCGCCAGGATTGGGTGTGCTGCCATCTTCCAGCGCGGCGACGATCTTTGCCGATTCCTGCAAGGCTTGCAGGGGAAAGGCCGAGCGGTCGTTGCGCGTGTATTCGTGGAAAGACACGTCGAGCCAGCATTGCGCCTTGGACAAGTAATAATCGCCCACACGCACACCGCCGTCGTTAAGCTTCTTGATGCGTTCCTGCAGCACACGATAAGCCTGCTGGTCGGCAGAGACGGCCTGGTCGCTGATGCGCAGCTGGGGCATGGCCAGCGGCGCCGTTGGCAGGGGCGGCGTGGCCGCCTGGGCCAGGCCCATGGCCAGCAGGCTGGCGAGCGGCAGCAATACCTTCATCGTGGTCGGGGTCAGTTTCATATTGGATAGTTTTCGCATGGTAATAGTCATGGCCGGGCCAGAGTACGGTTGATGGTGGCGTCTTTGCCTTTGAACAGGTTTTCATCGAACTTGAAGCGCAGGCGCAGGTAGGGCCCGCGCGCCGTGTAGTCGGCACCCGTCAGGTCGCGGTCGGAGAATCCCGACCAGTTATGTCCGGCCGAGAGCCACAGGTTTTGTGCCAGCAGATAGCCCACTTCAACGCCATTGGCCCACTGGCGGCTGCCCCCTTGCGGGCTGCCCATCACGGCCGCCAGCACGCCGATGTCCCAGTTCTTGCTGATGTCGTACACGGTGCGCCCGGAAAACAGCCACGCCGTGTACTTTTCCTGCCCGGCAGGCAAGTTTTTGTCGTTGTTGTGCTTGGCGGCGATCCTGCCCGTGAACCACCAGGGACGGCTTGGGTGGTAATCGAGGTGCGTGGAAACGATGTGCGCACGGTAATTGTCGCCATCGATCTGCGACTGGTCGCGCACGGTCTTGTATTCGTAGCGGGCAAGGCCATTGAAACGGTTGTCGTCCACCGGACGCCAGGCAAAGCCCAGCTGCGCCCGGTCCTGCAGCACGTTGCCGACGGGCGCGCCGCTGGCGTCGTCGTTGTTGCGCGTGTACAGCAGGTAATTGCGCGCAAGCAAGGTCCAGTCGCGGCTCAGCTTGCGCGCCCAGGCGATGGTATTGAGCCACTGGTCCTGGCGCTGGTTGCCGGGCGCAATCTCGCTGTCGAACAATCGCCGATACTCGAGCTTGACGGAACCGCGCCACAGGGGATTGGCCGAATAGTCGAGTCCTGCCGCCACTGCCACGGCTTGCTGTTGCTGGCCGTTCATGACTTTCAGGTATTCGATATTCGTGTTCGCCGCCAGGCCTTCGCCCAGCTTCCACGTGTTGCGCAAGCCGGACGCCAGCTGCAAGTCGCGCTGGTTGCTCAGGCTGTAATCCATGGCGTCGCGCATGCGGTACTCGCCAAACACGGTGCCGCCCGGCATGTAGCCCGTATCCGCGCCGGCGACGAAACTGGTGCTGCGGTCGGCCGGATTGAGCGAGTAGGCGGATGCCAGCCCCGTCTGGTTTTCATAACGCGCGTACAGCCGGCTGCGTTCAGCCAGCTGGTACTGCGCGCCCAGGCCGTAGCGGTGCTGGTCCGCGTCGGAGACGCTTTTTTCCACGTCGCCATTCAGCGTCCAGCGCTGCGTAGCCTTGTATTGCGCCCCGAGGCGCACGGTGGTGGCGTCCAGCGGCGCCGTCGTGCCCGCGCCAGCACCGGGATTGATCGGCGCAAACGTGGTGATGCTGCCGCCCGTGACGGGGTCGATGGCCGTATTGGCCGTGCCGTTGCCAAAGAAGCCGCCGGTAGGATTCAAGCCCGTGCCCAGCGGCGAGGTATTCGGCGCGATGCCGGCCGTCGACGGCATGCCGCCGCTCTCCTTCATGTGCTGGATGGACACGTCGAGCAACCAGCGTTCGCTGGCATTCCACGCCACGCCCAGGCGCTGCGCATCGCGGCGCGCATCCGTGCTGCGCTCGTCGCTACGGATGGCCTCGCCATACACGGTGACGGCGGGACTGAGCTTGTAGCCGGCCTTCACGCCCGCCTCGCCCCGTCCGCCCGTGATGCCGGCCGCCGTGTTATTGAAATCCCTGTCGGAACGGTTCCAGAAGGCTTTCGCTTCCAGCTTGTCATCCTTGTGCTGCAGCTCGACCCGGGCCGCATTGCCGCTGACTTCATCGCGCAGCTCGCCCGCCTGGCCGGACGGCGTCGTGTAGAGGCTGCCGCCCGCGCTGTAACTGGTGGACGTGGTGCGCGCCACTTCAAGAACCAGCAAGCTGTGCTCGCCGAAGCGCAAGCCCGCATTGACGCTGTGCAATTTATACGGCGACAAGGGATTCTTGTCTTCCACAGCCGAGCCACCCAGCGAAACCATTTTGCCCAGTTGCACTTGCCCATCCACGCCCAGGGTCCAGAATTTTTCGCCGCCTTGATCTACCTCATAGCTGATGCGGATCGATTGCGGGTCGCCATTCGGCGTCAGCGCGGGGATCGCCTGCTTGAACAGGATACGCCCGCTGAACGGCTCGAAACTGTAATCATCGAAACGGCGCAGCTGCGTCACTTGTACGATATTGCCGTTCTGGTTCTTGTCGCGCACCACGATCTCGATCTTTTCCGAGTTTTCAATCGCGTTATTGTTGCGCACGGCAAACGGCCCCGACGTGCCATTCGCACGGTATTCCTCGACCACTTGCTTGAGGCTATCGTTGATGGCGAAGGCATTGGCGACGATGCCATCCTGCTCGTAATGGCCGCGCCCGCCCGTGGCCGTGCGGTTGTACTGACCCAGCTTTCTCTGCTGCAAGTTGGCCACGGCGCCGCCGCCCGTCATCTGGCTGAAGCCGTCGCCGGTGGCGAAGTCGCCATACAGCACATAACTTTTTTGCTGGTCGATGCGCACGTACAGGCGGTCGCTGGAGCGGGCGTCGAAGTTGCGCACGGAACTGTCGCCGTACACGGGGTAAAATTCTTCCGGATTGACATCGCGCAAGAGACGCGCACGCGTATCCTTGTCCGAGTCGTAGGCGGCCGTCAGCAAGGCATCGCCACGGATCGTTCCTTTCAAAAACATGGCCGCGCGGCCGGCCACGTTGGCCTTGCCATTGTTAAACGCCCGGCTCCAGCGCTGAATGTCCCGTTCAAAGCCATCATTGAAGCGCGACGGCGAAATCGAGCTGCTCGACAGGCTGCGCTTGCTGATGATACCGTCAATCAAGCCTACGGCCAACATGTCGCGCAGTTCTGGCAGGAAACTGATCGTACCCTGGGCTGCCACACTGCCGGCCGACACGCGCAGCAACACGTCCTGCGGCGTGGCCGGGGCCAGCAGTCTGAAGCTCGCTTCTCCGTGCTCCACCGTCAACTGCGTGCCGGGCGTAACCTTGTCGACGTCGCGCCGCTCGGGGCCCAACTCGTCCGTGCGGGCGTCGGGCAGCAGGATGCGCCCGCCGCTGGCTTCAATGGTGAGCAAGGCCGTGCCCGTCAACGGTTTGCCCTGCTCGTCAAACAATTTCACCATCACCTTGACAGAGCTCTGGCCATCGGCCGGCATGTCGTTCCCATCCGTTTCGACGGCAATGCGCGCCACGCCGCGATTGATGGCGTAGTCGATGCCGCCGACCTTGCCGGCGAGGAGGGACGGCGCCGCCACGGCAGAGCCTGCCGCGTTATCCGACAAGGGCAGTTGCGCCATGCTAGCCGCCGGGAGCGCCAGCAGGGCCAGCGCGGCGGCCAAGCGGCGCGGCGCGGGGAGAGTTCTCTTCATAACCTGTTTCTCTTTAACAGCATAAGCTGGCGGCAAGTGAGGTGAAAGATGCTTATTGCGCATGGCTGCCTCCTGCGGCTGGCACATGGGCTGGCAAGGGCGTGGGCAAGCGGGGCGCCACGACAGGCTGGTTGGCGCTGTCCGTCGCTTGCGCGGGCGCGCTAGCGGGCTGGCTGCTGAAACTCAGTCCCGGCCCCGCCCTGCCCTCCCTTTCCACGCTGCGCACCTCGCCCTGCGCGCGGCGCGCCTTGACTTGCTCGAGCACGGGGTTCGAGCACGAGCCTTCGATGAAGTCGGCGCGCAGCAGCTCGCCGTTCTTGGTATCGAGGAACAGGCTGTGCGGGTCGCCCAGGTTACGGTTCGACGCTTCCATCATGCGGCTGGCACGCGGCAAGGTGGCGCCATCGACCTTGATGACGTGGCTGTTCGGCGTAATGCCGCAATAGCTGTACTTGCCTTCCACGTCGGTGGTGAAGTTCGTGCCATCCTCCATGTACAGGCGCACGCCCGGGATGCCCAGTTCCTCGGCGTCCTGCACGTGGTTGTTGTTGCAATCGACAAACACCTTGCCGGCGATGCAGGCATCCGTCGTGAACACGCCGCCCGTCACTTTCACCTTCGCGCGCGCCTCGTTCGATGGCGGCCCGTTAGTGGTCGATGCCTGAGCGCGGTTGATGCCGTCGCCCTGCAGCGAACCGACACCCACCCGCAGGCGGTAGCGGAAGCTGGCGCTGGCGTTCGGCGCCAGGGATTCCAGCTTGAAGCGCAGTTGGGGTCCCGGCTTACCGGACGGATCAGGCTGCACCACATTGTTGCGCGTGGTGGTGCCGTCGATGTAGCGGAATCCTGCCGGCAGTTTATCGAGCACGCTGACGCCAAACGCCGTCGCCACACCCGTGTTCTTCACTTCGATCGTGTACTGCAGGCTGTCGCCGATCTCTGCCTGAGTCTTGTTGACACTCTTGCTGATCACTAACATCGGCTTGTCCGTCGTATTGAACACCACGGGCGTAAAGCTCGGTGGCGTAGCGCCTGGCGTGGCCGGCAGCAGCAAGGTATCTGCCGAGCTGGCCAGGGCCAGCACGCTGGCGGGCGCCACCGGCGTCCCCGTGCCGGTGTAGCTATGGCCAATGTTCATGCCGCCACCGTCCGTGCCCAGCATGGTGCTGGCATACACCTGGTTCAGCTGCGGCACGGCGGGAATCGCCGCCACGCTGCCAAAGTCGACCAGCACCGTGAAAACGATGTTGCAGCTTTCCTGCGGCTGCAAGTCGCCCTTGCCATTCAACAAGCCAAACACGGTGGTGCCGTTGAAGTCGGCGTTCGCAACGCAGGCCGTGGCGCTGGCGGGCCGCGCCGTGACGGCCAGGCTGCCCGGCTTGAGGGTGACGCTGGTCGCCGTGGGGAAGACGGCCTTCAGGTTTTCCGCCACCTGCACCATGGTCGAGGTCGGATAACCGGCAGGATAGCGGTTGGCCGCCTGCACCGTGTAGCTGATCTCGAACTTGCTGGCGTCGACTTGCTGCTGGGCCGACACTGCCTTGATGACATCGACCACCTGGCGCAGCAACACCACGGGCGTGGGCGTGTCTTCACCCGTGAACGGCACGCCGCCGACGGTTTCCGACGCATTGCCGTTGCGATTGGGATCGACTTTTCCCGCCAGTACGGCCACGTCCGCTGCCGTGGCCACGGCGCCCGCATGGCTGCCGCCATTGTTGGAAGCGTCAAACACCAGGCTGCCCACTGGCGGCGTGTAGGCCGGGTTGGCAGCGATGACGCCTACGGCCGGGGCTGGTGGCACGCTGATGCTGCCGCCCGCATTGGCGACATTACCGCCCAGCGCGCTGGCAAACACACTGTTGTTGTATTGCGGCAAGGTCGCATCCTGCACCGTAATTTCCACGGTGAAAGTGATGACGCTCAATTCGCCCTCGCCCAGGGCCGCGTCGCCGCTGAGCAAACGCAGGTCGCTGCCGCCGCAACCGCCGGTAAAGCCCGGGTTGACGGCCAGCAGCTTGCTGCCGCCGATAGCGGGTGCGGCAGGTGGCGCAACGATGCGGCAGGTGACCGGTTCGGGGAAGGCGGCGCGCAGACTGTCGAGCGCCTGCACATTCTGCGCCGCGCCCTTGCCCACATTCCGGATCACCACCGTGTACGGCACATTGAAGACTTTGGCCGACAGCTGTGTCACCTTGCCCACGCCCAGCGCCACGCCGACGGCCGGATTGGCCACGTCCGTGACGGCCGTGCAATCGGATGCCTGCGCGCACCGTGGCAAATCGGGACCGGCGGGCACGATGGTATTGCTCAAGGTGCCGCTGGCGGCCACTTTGGCACTCACCGTGACGGCGGCCACGGCGTTCGGCGCCAGGCCGGACGGCACCGTGCACACCAGCTTGTTCGCGGCTAGCGGCGCGCAAGTGGTGGGTGCGGCGGGCGTGACGACGATCTCGGCCAGGCTGGTGGCCAGATCATCCGTGAGCGTGATGGCGGCCGTGGTGGCGCCACTGCCGCTGTTGGTGGCCGTGATGGTCCAGCTGACGCTGTCGCCGATGCTGGCGTTGACCTTGTCCACTACTTTTTTGACCATCACGCTGGGGCTGGTGACGTTGGTGGTGGTCAGGCAATCGGCTGGCGCCAGGCACAGCGGCGCATCGGGACCCGATGGCAAGACGCTATTGCGCGCCGCCCCAGGCTGCGTGACGGTGGCCGACACTTCCACGCTGGCTTCGCCGCCATTGCCGATCAGGCCGGCAGGCACGCTGCAGGTCAGCACATTGCCGGCCACGGGTGCGCAGGTGGCACGCAGCGGCGTCACCACCACATTCGCCAGGCCGGCCGGCAAGGTATCGACCAGTGTCATGACGGCGCGCGTGGGACCGCTGCCCGTATTGCTGGCTGTGATGGTCCACACGACGGTATCGCCCACATTGGCAGCGGCGCGGTTGGCAATTTTCTTCACGGCGACTTTCGGCCCCGTCAGCACCACGCTCGATTCGCAGCTGCTGGCCTGCGCGCAGGCCGGATTGTCCGGACCGCTAGGCATCACGCGGTTTGACAGCACGCCTTCCAGCGTGCCCGTGGCCGTCACACGCACGCTGCGCGTGCCATTGCCGATAGCCAATTGACCAGCAGCAATGCTGCAGCTTTGCACGCTGTTCGCCACCCAGTTCGCCAGCGGCGGGCAGCTCACGCCAGCATCGGCGTTGACCGCCAGCACCGTCAGGTTCGGCGGCAGGATGTCTGCCAGGGTCACCACGCCCAGATTGGCCACGCCGCCGCTGTTGACGGCGGTAATGGTCCAGATGATGCTGTCGCCCACGTTGGCATTGCTGCGGTTGGCCGTCTTGCTGACGCGAATCACGGGGCCAGGCATGGTCACCGTAGCCGTGTTCGGCAAGTCATACTGCACTTCTGTCGAGCTGGTGGCGATAAGGCTGACGATGGTCGAGACGTTGCTGGCCGGCTGGATATACGACAGGCCGAAGCTGTGCAGCTCGTTGGGCGCCAGGCTGGGGGGCAAGCCCGTCACCGTTAGCATGCCGCTAATGGCGTCATAGCTGCCAGCCGCGCCGTTCAGGGTCACACCCACCAGGCCCTGCGCCAGTTTCAAGCTGTACGTCACGTTTTCGGCCGTGCCGGGACCAACGTTGCTGTAGCTGACGATGCCGTTGATCTGGTCGCCGGCACTGGTGGTGCCGGGGAAACCGTTCAGGGTGGTGGTCACGTCGACCAGCAGCTTGATGGCCGTGGTGCTGGTGCTGCAGTCCGCCGCCTGCGCGCAAACAGGATTGTCCGGCCCGCTTGGCAACACCGTGTTCTGCAGCACTCCGGCGGCGCTGGCCGTGGCGCGCAGCACCACTTGCGCCTGTCCGCCCGGCGCCAGGCCGGCCGTCACGCTGCATGTGACGATATTGCCGGCCACGGGCGCGCAGGTCGCCAACTGCGTGGACAGCACTTGCACGCCGCTGACGCCGGCTGGCAGGTTATCGGTCAGCACGATGGCGGACCTGGTCGCACCCGTGCCGCCATTGCTGGCAGTAATAGTCCAGGTCAGCACGTCGCCCACGCTGACATTGCTCTTGTCGACGCTCTTGCGCACCGTCACTTGCGGCGCCACCAGGGTCGTCGTGGCTTGGCAGGCGCTGGCCGTATCGCAGGCGGGATTGTCGCCACCGCTGGGCAAGACACGATTCGACAGGGAGCCACCCAGGGTGCCGCGTCCCGTGACGACGACCTTGCGGCTGCCGTTAGCAGCGGCCAATTGACCTGCCGCAACCGTGCATGCCTGCACGCTGCCAGCCGTCCAGCTTGCTACCGGCGGGCAGCTCACGCCTGCGTCGGGCGTCACGCTGAGCACGACGATGTTGGCCGGCAGCACATCGGCAATGACGACGGCCTGTTGATTCGGCAAGTTGCCCGTGTTCGTCGCCGTGATGCTCCAGGTCAGGATATCGCCCACGGCCGCGTTCACCTTGTCGACCGTCTTGCTGGCGCGGATCACGGGGCCGGGCAAGTTCGTCGTCGCCGTGTTCGGCAAGTCGTTCACGATTTCCGTCGAACTGGTGCCCACCACGCTGCTGATGCGCGAACTGTTGCTGGCAGGTTGGGTATAGAACAGATTGAAGCTGGCGCTCTGGCCGGCGATCAGGGTGGCCGGCAAGCCGCTCAGCACATACAGACCCGTGCCGCTGTTGTAGACGCCGCTGATACCGGGCGCGCCACTGAGGGGACTGACGGAAACGCCGCTCAGGCCCGCTTCCAGCTGCAGACTGTAAGTCATCGTTTCCGCCACGCCAGGGCCCACGTTGGCAAACGTCACCACGCCACGGATGGCGTCGCCCGCATTGCTGCTGGAGGGGAAGCCGTTCAGGGTGGTCGTCACATCGACCAGCAGTTTCGACACCACCGTGGTGGTCTGGCAGTCGCCGGGGACGGCGCAGACGGGGTTGTCCCCTCCGCCCGGCAGCAGCGCATTGACGAGGCTGCCAGACAGGGTAGCCGTGGCGCTCAGCTTGACGCTGGCGCTGGCGCCGGCGGCCAGGCCGGCCGGCACGCTGCAGCTCACAACATCGCCGGCCGGCGCAGCGCAGGTGACGGGCGCCGTCGGCGTGACCAGCACATTCGCCAGGCCTGCAGGCAAGGTATCGGTCAGGCTGGCGATGGCTGTGCTGGGACCGCTGCCACTATTGCGCAAGGTCAAGGTCCACGTCAGGGTATCGCCCACATTGGCCGCCGTCTTGTCGACGCTCTTGCTGGCGTTCAGCAAGGGCGCACTGACGGTGCTGGTGGTGCTGCAATCGCCCGCCTGCAGGCAAGTCGGGTTATCCGTGCCGCTGGCGCTGACGCCATTGACGAGACTGCCGGCCACGGCGGCGCGCGCGGTCACTTGCAGCGTGGCGTTGCCGCCTGCGGCCAGGCCAGCGGGCAAGGTGCACGTGAGGACATTGCCGGCCAGCGGCGCGCAGGTGACGGGCGCGGCGGGCGTGACGACGATATTTGCCAGGCCGGCCGGCAAGGTATCGGTGATGGTGGCGATGGCCGTGCTGGGCCCCGTGCCGCTATTGGCCAAGGTGACCGTCCACGTCAGGCTGTCGCCGATATTCAGCGCCAGCTTGTCGACACTCTTGCTCAGCGCCAGGCTGGGACTGGTAATGGTGGTCTGCGTCTGGCAGCTGCTGGCCTGGAAGCAGGCTGGATTGTCCGGGCCGCTCGGCATGACCTGGTTGGCCAAGGTGCCGCCCGCGCTGGCCTTGCCGGTCAGCACGATCTTGCGCTGGCCATTGCCGGCCGCCAACTGGCCGATGGCCACACTACAGCTCTGGCTGCTGTTGGCCACCCAGCTGGCCAGCGGCGGACAGTTGACGCCACCGTCTGGTGCCACATTCGTCACGACGATATTGGGTGGCAGCAAGTCCGTCAAAATGACGGCGCCCTGGTTGGCCAAACTGCCCGTGTTGTTGGCCGTGATCGTCCAGATGATTTCCTCGCCGACATTCGCCACGGCCTTGTTGGCCGTCTTGCTGACGCGAATAATCGAGCCGGGCATGGTGACGGTCGCCACGTTGGGCTGGTCGTTCGGCACTTCCGCCGACGTCGTGGCAATGCGGCTGACCACGGTTGACAGGTTGCTGGCCGGCTGGATGTAGCTGAGCTGGAAGCTGAAACCCTGCCCCTGTGCCAGGGTGGCCGGCACGCCGCTGAGCGTCAGCAGGCCGGAGCCGGCGTTGTAGCTGCCCGCCACGCCGTTGACGCTCACGCCAGCCAGGCCCGGCGCCAGTTGCAGGCTGTAGGTCACGCCTTCGGCCGGGCCGGGGCCGATATTGCTGAAATTGACCGTTCCGGCGATCGTATCGCCCGCATGCGTGCTGCCAGGAAAACCGTTCAGGGTGGTGGTCACGTCGACCAGCAGTTTCACGACCGTGCTGGTGGTGCTGCAATCGGCGGGCCGCAGGCAGAGCGGATTATCGGGGCCGCTTGGCACGACGGTATTGACGTAGGCGCCGGCCGCATTGGCCACGCCCTTGACGACGATATTCAGCGTGCTGCCTGCCGCCATGCCGGCGGGAATGGAACACAGCAGTTGGTTGCCGCTTGGCACCGCGCACGTGGCTGGCGACGCGGGCAACACTTGCCCCAGGCTCAGGTTGGCCGGCAAGGTGTCGGTCAGGGTGATGATGCCCGTGGTTGCGCCCGTGCCCGTATTGGCCACGGCAAGCGTCCACGTCAACGCGTCGCCCACGTTGATACTGCTCTTGTCGACGCTTTTATGCACGGCTACTTGCGGGCTGAAGATGGTGGTGCTGGTCTGACAGGAAGCGGCCTGGGCGCAGGCGGGATTGTCGGGTCCGCTCGGCAGCACTTTATTGCCCAGGCTGCCGCCGGCCGAGCCCCTGGCCGTGATGATGATGCTGCGGCTGCCATTCACGGCGGCCAACTGGCCGGCCGCGACGGTACACGCTTGCGCGCTGTTGGCCAGCCAGCTGGCCAGCGGCGGACAGCTGACGCCGGCGCCCGGCGTGACCGACAGCACCGCCACATTGGCGGGCAGGATATCGGTCAGAGTCACCGCGCCCAGGTTGGCCAGGCTGCCCGTGTTCGTGGCCGTGATGGTCCAGGTAATCGTCTCGCCCACGTTGGCCGTCGTCTTGTCGGCCAGTTTCGTCACGCGGATGATGGGGCCAGGCACCGTCGCCATGGCCGTATTCGGCAAGTCGTTCGCCACTTCCACCGAGGTGGTGGCGACGCTCGACGTCACCGTCGACAGGTTGTCGGCCGGCTGCGTGTAGCTGACATTGAAACTGGTGCTCTGGCCATACGCCAGACCTGCGGGCAAGCCGCTGAGGATCACGACGCCCGTGGCGGAATTGTAGCTGCCCACGGCGCCCGTCAACGCGACGTTGCTCAGACCCGGCGTCAGCTGCAAGGTGTATGTCACGCCTTCGGCCGGGCCTGGCCCCACGTTGGCGTAGGTGACGGTACCGGAAATCATGTCGCCCGCCCCGGTATTCGGCGGGAAATTGTTCAGGGTGGTGGTGACATCGACCAGCAGCTTGACCACCGTGGTGGTGGTGCCGCAATCGCCCGGCAGCACGCAGGCGGGATTGTCGGGCCCCGATGGCAGCACGCTGTTGACGGCGGCGCCAGCCAAGGTGGCCGTGGCGCTCACGAACACCTTGACGGAAGCGCCAGCGGCCAGGCCGGCCGGTACGCTGCACGTCAGGTTCTGGCCCGCCACAGGCGCGCAAGTGGCCGGTGCCTGCGGGCTGACGACAACGTTTGCCAGGCCGGCCGGCAAGGTGTCGGCCAGCGTGACGATGCCCGTGCTGGCACCCGTCCCGCTATTGCTCACCGTCAAAGTCCACGTAAGCGTGTCGCCCACGTTGATGCTGGCCTTGTCGACGGTCTTCTTCACCGCCAGGTTCGGGCTGGTGACGGTGGTGGTAGTCTGGCAAACGGCCGGCGTGGCGCACGCGGGATTGTCGACGCCACTCGGCACGAGGCTGTTGGCCACCGTGCCGGGCGCATTCGCCACGGCCTTGAGGAGCACTGTTGCCTGCATGCCGCTGCCCAGTCCTGGCGGCACGGTGCACGTCAGCGTCGTGCCCACAGGCACGCCGCAACTGGTGGGCGCCACGGGCAGGATCTGCAGCGCGCCCACGTTGGCGGGCAAGCTGTCCGTCAGGGTAATCGGGCCATTCGTCGGGCCGCTGCCGCTGTTGATGGCTTTCAGTGTCCATGTGATGGTGTCGCCGAGGTTGACGGTGGTTCTGTCGACGCCTTTCGTTACAGCCACGCTGGGGCTGGTCACCGTGCTGGTGGTAGCGCAGCCTGCAGGCGTGACGCAGGCAGGGTTGTCGGCGCCGGATGGCACGACGCTATTGGCATACGTGCCCGCCGCGGAAGGCTGGGCCGTGACGGTGAAGCCGGCGACGCCGCCGTTCGCGGCCAGGCCGGCCGGCACCGTGCAGGTGAGGATATTGCCTACCGGTACGGCACAGGTGGCGCTGCCGACCAGCGCCACGTTCAGGCCTGCCAGGTTGGCCGGCAAGGTATCGGTCAGGGTGATGGGCGCAGTGCTCACGCCATCGCCACTGTTCGTCGCCGTGACGCTCCAGGTCAGGCTGGCGCCGATATTGATGCTGGCATGGTCAACGGTTTTCGTCACCGCCACCTTGGGGCTGGTGATCGAGCTGACCGTGCGGCAATCTTCCGCCGTGGCGCAGGACGGATTATCGGGTCCGCTCGGCATGATGCGGTTCGCCAGGCTGCCGCCCGCCGTGGCGTGCGCCGTGATGACAATGGTGCGGCTGCCGTTGATGGCGGCCAGCTGGCCGGCGGCGATGGTGCAGGTCTGGGTGCTCGACGCCACCCAGCTGGCCAGCGGCGGGCACGTCACGCCGGGTGCGGCCACCACGTTCGTCACCACCAGGTTGGGCGGCAGCAAATCGGCCAGGCTCACGAGACCCTGGTTGGCGATATTGCCCGTATTGCTGACTGTGATGGTCCACGTAATGTTCTCGCCCACGTTGGCCGTCAGCTTGTCGGCCACCTTGGTGACGCGCACGTTCGGCCCCGGCACCATCACGGTGGCCGTATTCGGCAAGTCATTGGCAACTTCGACGGAGGAAGTGCCAACCACGCTGGTGACAAACGAGCTGTTCGAGGCGGGCTGCGTGTAGCTGAGATTAAAGGTGACGCCCTGCCCTGCCGCCAGATTCGGCGGCAGGCCAGACAGCGTGATGACGCCTGTGCCCGCGTTGTACACGCCCGTCACGCCGCCCACGGAGACGCCCGTCAAGCCTGGCGGCAACTGCAGCGTGTACGTCACGTTTTCGGCTGTGCCCGGTCCCAAGTTGCGGTAGGTGACCGTGCCGCTGATGGCATCGCCCGCATTCGTCGAACCGGGAAAGCCGTTCAGGGTGGTGGTGACGTCCACCAGCGCCTTGCTGACCACGGTGGTGGTCTGGCAGGAGGCCGGCGTGGCGCAGCTGGCGCCATTGCCGCCCGACGGTGCCACGCTGTTGACGAAATTGCCGGCTGCCGTCGGCACGCCAGTGATGCTGACCTGGGCACTGGCGCCCGGCGCCAGGCCGGCGCCTACCGTGCAGGTGAGCGTATTGCCGGCCAGCGGCGCGCAGATGGCGGGCGCCGTGGGCGTGACGACGATGCTGGCCAGGTTGGCCGGCAAGGTATCGGCGAGGGTCAGCGCCGCCGCCGTGGCACCCGTGCCGGTATTGTTCGCCGTCAAGGTCCATTGCACGGTGTCGCCAACGAAGGCACTGCTCTTGTCGACGCTCTTTTGCACGCGCACCAGCGGGCTGACGATGCCCAGCGTATCGCTGTCGACGTTATTCGCGGGGATGGGATCGAGCGTGGTCGAGCCGGCCGTGGTGGTGATCGTCACGCTGCCGCTGGCGGGAAGGTTGAAGGTGGAAGTGCAATTGATGCGCGAGCCTGGAATGAAAGGAGACACGGGGACGCTGCAGCTGGCCGTGGCGCCGGCTGGCAAGCCGCTCATCAAGCAGGTGGGCGCGGCCGCGTTGTCCGGGCCATTGTTCGTGCACACGCCCGTCACCGTCACGGGGGAGCCAGCATTGTAGGGGCCGGCCGGCACCGTGGTGACGGCTTGCATGTCGGCCTGCAGGCGACGGTTGCTGATGGTACACGTGACGGGCGCCTCGGGCATCGTGAAGTTGCCTGCGTTGCCCGCGCCGGATCCGATGACGGCGGCCGTATCCGTACGCACACAACTGTAACTGCTCTGGTATTGCACCAGGTTAGTGCCCGTGCCCGCGTTTTCCGCTAACGTTGCAAGGTTGCCCACGCGCACCACCGCGCTGGCCGTGGCGCCGTTGCCACCCTGCGCGCCGGCCGTGCCGTTGGCATTCATGATGAACAGGCCGCTGTCGCTGACGGGCGCCAGCGCCTTGAGCACCGTCAAGGTATTCGTCCTGACCGTGGCCGTGGTGCTGCTGCTGTTGTTGCTGAGATCGCTGTCCGTTTCGTTGGGCGAGACGGTCACATTGGCCGTATTCACGATGCTGGCGGCGTCGCCCGGCGTGGCCGTGATCGTCACCGTCAGATAAGAACCCGTGGTGGGGTTGCTGACGGCCGCATTCACGGGAAGGTTGCCCATGGTAATGCCGACGCTGTTGCTGCCCGAGCCCGAGGTTTTCGTGCCGCAGGAAGCGCTGCCGCTGGCGGCGCAAGTCCAGCTGACGTTACTCAAGCTGGCAGGCAACACATCGTTGAAGGTAGCGCCCGTGCTGAGGGCCGGGCCGCGGTTCCACACTTTCAGGGTATAGCTCAATGGCTTGCCGACGGAAAACTGCGCCGGGCCCACCTTGCCGACGGCCAGGTCGGTCTTGCTATTCGTGCAATCGGCATAGGAACTGGCCAGGCTGGGGTCGCGCAACTGCGCAGCGGGAATAATTTCCGTCACATTGTCAGGACGCGTCCAGCGCATGTGCAAATAATTGATGCCACCCACGTTGTTCCACAAGACGCGGGCAAGATAACAGCCGCCAGGCGTGGCGCTATTGAAATTGCCGGCCAAATTCTGGAAATCCGTTTCATTATTCGAATACTCGGCCACGCTGCCCACGGCCACGTTGTACACGGTATTGCGGTAATTGGTCGAATACTGGGTCGAGAAATCGACCTTCACGTCGTCATCGTGCGAGACGCTGAATTTGTAATTGCCCGCCTGCGGAAACACCACCAGCGTGTACATCACGCGGCCCATGATCCAGGCCCGGCAGGCAGCCGACGTTTGCTGCGTATCGAAGTTACATAACTGCCCCGGATTGGCGGCCGTGCCATTGGCCCAGTCCAGCTGCGCCGAGGTACCCGTGCGCGCCGCGTTGGCGGCGGGGTTGGCGGCCAGTGCCGCCAGACTGCCGAGCCGGGCCGTGCTGCCCGCGTTGAAGCTGTTGTCGTAATTGGGCGCGGCGGGGCTGGCCGGCACCCGCGAAATGCCGCGGTAATCCTCCCACAGCACCTGTGCAGTAGCCGGTGCGGCAGCGCCCAGCAGCAAGGCAGCCAGCGCCAGCGGCACAATATGGGACTTGGAAAGACGGGGCCGGCGGGTGCTCCAGGCCATCGAGGTCAGCATCCTGATGTAGCGCCCGGCGGACGAAAAAGCTGCATGACGGCCGGAACGGCCTGCCGTTTCCTGTAGTGTTTTTATCATATTGTTCGCTATGAAATGTTCTGCTGCATGAAGCAGATGCATGTAAAAATGACATTTGATTGTCATGATTATATGAACAAGTAACAGTTCAAGCGTACGACAACGGTGATTTTTTTTGTTTCCAACAAAAAAATTAAATTATCTTGTTGATATTTCGCAACACATTCATCAAATTAATCAGGTATCCAAGGCGACATTCTATTTTCTGCAGCATACTTATCAATTCGACACAGCATTTAAATTATCATTTATATAAACATACATAACTATCAAATGCGTAGTTTGTTTTTCAAAAGAAACTATTAATGAAAATTTTCACTAATTATTTCAATATGCATTTTCTTTCCACGGTCGGCAGCCCTGCAATTGAGTTCTGCGCCGCCCCCCATTCACTCTCAAGCGCCTGCTGTTAATACCAAGCACTGCCTTCGCGCGTACCGTCTATCGCGCCGATGGCAGGATCGCTTACTATCTCCCCATTGCGCCCTGCACCACGACCGTTGCCATCCCTTTGCCAGGAGTCCTCATTGATGCCACATGCCCATCGCCGCGCGCTGCTGGCCTGCGCCTGCGCCGTGCTCGCGGCCTGCACCCCGTTCGCCCCGCCGCCGGCCGCCTCGCAGCCAGCCGCGCCAGTAGCGGCGCAAGCCATGCAGCTGCCGCTGTGGCAACAGCCGGGCATGCGCGTGCTGGACATCGTCGCGCAGGAATCCCTGCTGACGATCACCGTGCGGCGCGGCGGCGCGCTGGCCCGCCTGGGACATGACCACGTGATCGCCAGCCGTACCTTGCAGGGCGTGGTGACGCCCGCGCCGGGACGCGCGCAATTCCAGTTCCGGCTCGACCAGATGAGTGTGGATGAAGAGGGCTTGCGCCAGGCGGCCGGCCTGACGACGACGCCGTCGGCCGACGCCATCGCCGGCACGCGCCACAACATGCTGGTGCGCGTGCTCGACGCCGAGCGTTATCCGTGGGTCAGCATCGAGGCCCGGCGCACGAGCGACAACGAGGTGTTTGAGGCCGACATCACGCTGCATGGCGTGACGCGCACAGTGCAGCTGCCGGTGCGGGTCGAGCAAGCGGCCGATGGGCGCGGCCTGCAGGCCAGCGGCAGCCTGCTGCTGAAACAGAGCGACTTCGGCATCGTGCCGTTCGCCATCCTGGGCGGCGCCATGGCCGTGCAGGACCAGATGGAACTGGCGTTTCGCATTACCGCCCGGCAAGAACTCAGCGCGCCAGGATCAGGCGCAAGCCCAGGCCGATGAAGATGGTGCCGGCCACGCGGTCCAGCCACAGGCCGGCGCGCGGGCGGCGATTGAGCCACAGGCCGACGGCGCCGGAAAAATAACCGAGCAGGCCGAACAGCACGCAAGCCTGGGCCGTAAAGACCAGGCCAAGCTGCGCCGTCTGCCAGCTGGCATTGCCCTGGCCAGCGACGATAAACTGCGGCAAGAACGAGAGAAAAAACAGTACGACTTTCGGATTGATACTGTTGGCAAACAGTCCTTTGCCGAACAGGCGCAGCAAGGACTCGTCGGGCAAGGCGCCCGCGCCATCGACTCTGGCGCCGCCACGGCTGCGCAAGGCGCCGATGCCCAGCCACACCAGATACAGGCCGCCAGCCACTTTCAGCGCCGTAAATGCCGTGGGCGAGGCGGCCAGCAGGGCCGACACGCCGATGGTCGCCAGCACCGTGTGCGTGAGGCAGCCAAGGGCGCAGCCCAGGCCGAATGCCATGCCCTGGCGGCGCCCGCGCGACATGCCCACACCCAGCACCATCAGGTTGTCGGGGCCGGGACTGGCGGTGATCAAAACGGCGGCGGCCAGGAAGGCCAGGAACTGGTCGGGACTGAGCATGAATATCTCGCGGACAAAAGGCGCCATGATACCGGAGCGGGCGCCATGCCGGCAGGACATGAAATTGTCCTTATGCCACCGAGAGTCGATTAAAATGAGCCATCCATAGCCAAGGGCGTTGCCACCAGTCCCGCGCAACCATCACCACACTCATTGATGCCAGTCCACCCGCCCCCGTCCCGCCACCGCGCTTCCAGCTCCCGCGTCAGCGCCTGGCTATGCGGCTGGCCGCTCCTGTTCGGCCTGCTGTTCGGTCTGCTGGGCCTGGCGGGCGCGGCGCAGGCGGCTCCCTTGTCGCTGAGCAAGCAAGGCATCGCGCACCTGGGCAGCGGCGGGCAACTGTTTTTCGCCGGAAATGAAGCCGCGCCTGCCGATGCGGCCGCCCTGCCCGCCTGGCTGGCGCGCCAGCGCCCGGCCGAACGGGTCGACCTGTTCGGCGGCGCCTACTGGCTGCATGCGCAGGTGCGCAACGACAGCAGCGTCGCGGCCTGGGTCATCGACCCGAACGACACCCTGATCGACCTGGTCGACCTGCACGTGTATGGCCCCGCACCGCAAGCGGCGCCGCACACCTTGCTGACGGGCTACCAGCGTCCGCACGAGTATTTGCTGCACTACGGCAGGAACGTACAGCTGGCGCCGGGCGCCACGTATGACATCCTGATCCGCTTTTCCAGCCCCTACTACGCGCGCGCGCCCCAGTTCGGCGTGAGGACGCAGCAAGACTACCGCAAGCTGGTGGGCAAGGAAAACTTCCTGATGGTGGCGTCCATCGGCGCCCTGCTGGCGCTGGGCCTGTTCAATTTCTTCATCTTTTCCATCACCCGGGACAAAGCCTCGGCCTATTACGCGCTGTACGTGCTGACGTATGGCCTGGCCTGGGCCATGACTTTCCACGTCTTTGCCGACCTGTTCGACTGGCACCAGCTGCAGCTACATTACGTGCCGTTCTTCCTGCTGCCCGTCTTCAGCACCCTGTTTTACATGCATTTCCTGCGCCTGCGCGACTACTCGCCCTTGCTGTACCACCTCAGCAAAGTCAACCTGGTGCTGCCCCTGCTGCTCTTGCCCAGCTGCTTCGTCGCCCTGTCGTATGCGCACACCCTGGCCACCATCGTCATCAGCATCTGGATGCTGCTGGCACTGATCTGCGGCATCGTCGTCTGGAGCCGCGGCTACCAGCCGGCGCGCTTCTTCGTACTGGCCTTCGTCGCTCTGATGCTGCCCGGCTTCCTGATCCTGCCGGCCAATCTGGGCCTGATGCCGGCCATGGTGGCCAACGCCCAGCTGGTGACCCTGCTCGGCGGCACGCTCGACGGCTTGCTGCTGGCCTTTGCCCTGGCTGACCAGATCCGCCTGCTGCGCAACAACCTGGAACAGCGCGTGCAGGAGCGTACCCTGGCCCTGACCCTCAGCAACGACGCCCTGCTGAAGGCCAAGGAGCACGCGGAAGTGGTCAGCCGCCACCGCATCGATTTTCTGTCCGCCATGAGCCACGACATCCGCACGCCGCTGGCCGGCGTGATCGGCATGCTGAAATTCGCCCTGCGCGACCAGTCCGTCAAGGGCCGCACGCAGGAATACCTGCGCATCGGCCTGCACAATGGCGTGTCGCTCTTGACCATTCTCAACGACATCCTCGATTTCTCGAAGATCGACGCGGGCAAGCTGACCCTGGAAACGGTGGACTTCGACCTGCTGGCGCTGATCGGCGACGCGGCCGGCATCGTGCAGGGCCAGGCCGACGCCAAGAGCCTGCTGCTGCGCCGCGAACTGGCGCTGGACCTGCCGCGCTACGTGCGCGCCGATCCCACGCGCCTGCGGCAAATCCTCATCAACCTGCTGGGCAACGCACTGAAATTCACGGCCAATGGCGAAGTGCTGCTGGAAGTGCGGCGCGCCCGCACGCCGCCGCGCCGCGATGGCAGCAGCGAGATCGACTTCATCATCAGCGACACGGGCCCCGGCATCGACGCGGACACCTTGCCGCGTTTGTTCCAGAAATTCGAGCAAGCCGACCACTCCACCACGCGCCGCTATGGCGGCACGGGACTGGGCCTGGCCATCTGCAAGGAATTGGTCGAACTGATGCAAGGCAGCATCGGCGTGGAAAGCCGGGTCGGCATCGGTTCGCGCTTCCATTTCACCCTGCCGCTGCATGACGGCAGCGCGCCGGCGGCCGACGCGCGCCGGCCCACGCACCAGGCGCGCCATGCCTGCCGCCTGCGTATCCTGTGCGCCGAAGACGTGCGCACCAACCAGATCATCATCGGCACCCTGCTCGAAAGCATGGGCCATGAGGTGACCATCGTGGAAAACGGCGAACAGGCGCTGCGCGCGCTGGGCACGGGCGCCTACGACTGCGTGCTGATGGATGGCCGCATGCCGCTGATGGATGGCGAACAGGCCGCGCGCCTGATCCGCGACGGCGGCAACGCGCAATTCCCCATTTCCGACGCGCACATCCCCATCCTCGCGCTGACGGCCAACGCCAGCGAACATGACCGGCAACGCTACCTGGCTGCCGGCATGGACGACTTCCTCAGCAAACCCGTCGACGAAGCGCTGCTATTTGAAAAAATCGACGCCATCATCGATCTGCTGCTGGCGCGCGGCCACGCCCTGCCGCCGGCTGTGCCCTCCGGGGACGAGCCCCTGGCGCGCCAGTTCGGCCTGGACGACGCCGAAGACGAGCCATCCGCGCCGGCCGATCCCATGACGGCGCCCGTGCACATTGTGCCGCTGGCAGGCCTGTCGCCGCAGCACTTGCAGCGCATCGCGCAAGCGTTCCTGATGGAAGCGCCGCGGCGCCTGGACCTGGCCTGCCACGCCGTGCGCGATGGCAACGCCAGCGCGGCCGCGGCCGCCTTCCACGCCTTGAAAGGCAGCGCCGGCTACCTGAGCCGCCCCACCCTGCACGGCCTATGCCACCAGATGGAAACCCTGGCCTCGAACGGCCAGCTGGAGAACGTCGAACAGTTCCTGCCGCAGCTGAAAGACGCGCTGGACGTGGCGCGGCGCGACCTGGAAACTCAGCCCGGAGCTTGAACCATCCAGCCATGCGATCGCAGCCAAGCCAGCAACAGTTGCGGCCACGCAGCCGGCTCGCTGCCCGGTTTGCCGAGGCCCCAGCCATGGCCGCCGCTCCGGAACTGGTGCAGCTCGACGGGCACGCCCGCGCGGCGCAGGGCCGCGGCCATCAATAGACTGTTCTCGGGCGGCGCAACCGGGTCATCGAGTGCCTGCGCGATGAACATGGCCGGCGTGCGCGCATCGACCTGCAATTCCACCGACAGCGCATCGCGCGCCGCCTGCGTGGGGTGGATTCCCAGCAGCTGCTGCTTCGCATGCGTCGTGTCGAATGGCCGCTGCATGGTCAGCACGGGGTACAGCAGCACGGCAAAGTCGGGCCGCGCGGATGCCCCATCGATCGCATCGACGGGCGCATAACGCGCGGCGTCCGGCTGGACAGCCGTCATGCCGGCCAGGTGCGCGCCGGCGGAAAAACCCAGCATGCCGATGCGCGCCGGGTCGATGCCCCACTCGGTCGCGCGCGCACGGATCACGCGCATGGCGCGCTGGCCATCCTGGAAAGGTGCGGCCACCCCGCCGCCCTCCTGCGGCAGGCGGTACACGAGTTCAAACGCGGTAATGCCCTGCGCCTGCAACCAGGCGGCGGCCGGGCCGCTTTCCTTGCCCGCCTCGATATGCGCATAGCCGCCGCCACTGATCAACAGGATGGCCGTGCCGTTCGGACGCGCAGGGAGGTGCACGAGCAGGTAAGGCTGATCGACTTGCGTGATGGAACCCCTGGCGCTGTCGCGCTGCGGGCCAGGCGCCGCGCCGCCGGGCGGCGCACCGGACCATAGCAGAAGCGCGCCGGCCGGCGCGGCAACCGCGTGCAGGTGGAGCAGGACAAGACACAGCAGTATCAGGCGTTTCATGCCTGGAAATCCGTCTCGCCCTGGATCACGGCCGGATAGCCCGTCATGGCGCGCGAGGTCTGCATGCCCGCCATCACGGCCGCTTCCACGCAGCCCGCGTTGAGGCCCGTCCTGATCCAGTCGCCCGTCAGGAACAGGTTACTGAAGCCCGACTGGTCGGTGGCCAGCCGGTACTGCGTGCTGTTCACCACCGACATCACGTAGCGCTCCGACGGGTCGACGTTGGCGCGCCAGTACTGGCTGTCGAAGCGCGCCGGCCCCGTGCCGGCTTTCGCGTCGACCAGCCATTGCCACGGAAACGCGCCGGGCGCGCCCGCCTCTGGCCACAGTGCGCCGATCTCGCGTTCCAGCTGGTGCAGCGCGCCCTGTTTCGCCCTGGCCGCGCAGCGGGCGGGAAAGCCCGTGTCGGTGACGGGCGGGTAGCTGTCGATGGGGAAGGCGCTGCAAAAATACGAGACGTTTTTCGGCTCCAGCCCCGCCGGCCAGTCTTCGTGCGCCAGCAACTGCTCCATCGGCGCCCACGTGTCGTACGGTTCCGTGAAGGCCGACAGCACCGGTTGCTGCCCTTTCGGCTGCGTGGTCCAGCCCATCTGCGCCAGGTTTTTGTTCAGCCACACCTGATAGGCCTGCGTGGCCACGGTTTGCACCTTCTCGGCCGCCAGCTGCAGGGCCGGGCTTTGCGCCAGCAGTTGCGGGCACAGGGCGGGCAGCGAGCCGATGGAAATGCCGAACACCACCTTGTCAAAGTCGACGCCCTTCTTCAAGACCGTGGCGGGGAGCTGGCGGCCGAACGCCTGCTGGTACTGCTGCGGCCAGTCGCTCCAGTACGATTCCAGGTTGACGTCCTGCGCTTGCAGCAGCGCTGCCTGGGCCGGCTCGATCTGTGCGTAATCGGGCGTGCTGGGCCAGCAAGCCAGGCCTTTCACATCCACCAGCGGCGCGTAGCCGGCGGCAGGGTCCTTCAATTGCACCTGCTGCGTGATGCGGATGCTGTCGATGTCGCCCGCGCCCGGCACCAGCTCTTCCACGCGCTGGAAGAATTTGAATTCCACGCCCCTTTTTTTCAGCACCTCGTACAGCGGCGTAAAAATCGTGTCGCCCATGCCGGCCTGCATCTTGAACATGATGCCGCCCTTGTAGGCCAGACCGATGCGCGCCATCGCCCGCAACAGCGTCCCTGCCTCGATGTTCGGTTTCGCAAAATCGCCGCCCTCGTAGGCAAACACCAGGTCATAAAAACCGCGCACGGGCGCCGAATTGACGCTGAACCGCTCGTCGCCGCCGTGTTTTTTCAGCCAGGCACGGAAATCGATGTCGTTGATGACGTCAAAGCCGTGCTTGAACACGCCATCCTCGAACATGCCCTTCATGACCGTGATGCCCAGGTCGAGGCAGGTGAACAGGCGGCGCAATTCATCGTCGCCATCGATCAGGCCGCGATAGCGCAGGCGCAGCCAGGCGCGGATGCCGTTCAGGGTGCTAGCCAGCAGCTGGTGGCGCGCCTGGTCGTGGCGCGAGGAGTCCGGCGCCAGGTCGGCCACCAGCGCCGCCAGGGCGCCGACAGACAGGCCCACGTCGAGCCCCAGTTCATCGGCCTGCCCCACCACTTCGTCGGCCAGGCGGCGCAGCCAGCCCGGCCACACGCCCTCTCCCGGCGAGGCGCTGGCGCTGGCACTGGCACGCTCTATGCGCGCGTCGGCGTCCGCCACCAGGCGGATCTGGCGCAGCCACTGCTCGATCCAGCCCACCATGGCGATGGCCATCTGCCACAGGGTGATGTCTTCGCCGCCCTCGCCCGGCTCGCCCGGCAAGGTGGGAAAGACGATCGACCAGTTGCGCCACTGGCCCTTGACGTCTTCCGCCAGGGCCACGTAATCGTGCTGCTTGAAAGCGTCGCGCCAGGTGGCCAGCGGTGCGCCGGGCGGGCGTTCCAGGCTCGCATACGCTTCCTTGATCATCTTGAAGGCGTTGGCGTAAAAGCCGAACCAGATGTGCAGGCCGTGTTCCTCGATGCGCTGGCCAAGCTGCGCATTGCGGCCGCTGGCACCCTTGCCGCCCAGGCGCCAGCCCAGCTGGTAGACGGTGATGGCATGCTGGTTTTGCCAGCCCGGCTGGCTCGTCAAATAATATGCCGCCGTCATGGCCGCCACGCCGCCACCGAGGATGGCGATCTTTTCCGGTGCGATCTGCGAATTGTCGACCAGCTCCTCGCCCGGCATGGCCGTGAAGTCGAAGTTCACATGGAACGGCAATATCGCCGCCTGTGGCCCCAGCTGCAAGCCCAGGGTCTGCTCCAGCGGAAAGCTGTCGAAGGCGTGCAGGGTGCATTCATACTCGTAGCCGAGCAGGCGCGCGCTGTGCAGGCTGTTGATTTCGGCCGGCGCTGCCACCAGGGCCTGGTACACGGCTTTCACGCCGGCGCTGTCGGGGAACTGCTTGAGGAATATCTGGTCGATGCGGGGCTTGCGCAACAGCGACAGGATGTCGGCCCAGCCGGCCTGGTCCATGTCGAAGAAATCGGGAATGGAGAGGAAAATCTGGAAGGCCTGCTCGATGAGTTCCAGGAAACTGTTGACGGGTTTGTGCTGCCCCGTCCGCACGGTGGCGTTGACTTCCAGCAACGGGTGCAGCGCCAGTTTCGTTTCCGGCGAAAAATGCTGGAAACCCTTGGCGGCGACGGCACAGCGCAGCGGCTCGCTGCCGGCGGCGGGAATCTCGTAGTCGCACAGGTATTTCGGATACCCGAACAGCTCGCGCCCGTTGATCAGGGCCATGGCGTCATCGACGAAAATATGGCACGGGTACCAATAGATATGCGCGAGCTTGCCTGCCGCATCCATCTGGCCCACCATGATCCAGGTGACGATGTCGACTTCCGTGATCCAGCCCTTGGCCTGGTCGACGGGATTGGCGGAGTCCGCATGGTTGACGCGCGTAAACGTCAGCATCACGTACGGCGACAGCGCTTTCAGGGTCATGCGCTTGCCCGCCACCTGGTTCAAGGTGGTATTCACGGTGGCCTGCAGCCTGGCCAGGTCGCCCCTGACGAAATAGCCGAACATTTCCGACTGTTTCAATTGCAGCGGCGAGTGCATCATCACCGAACCGCCCTGATAGATATACGAAGGTCTTGCCGAAGGTTGCGCCGTCATTGCCCTGCCCCTGTGAAGTTTCAGACAAACAAGATTGCTACAGTGTATTGAGAAAGAACAATGAATGATATGAAATAAATGAAAGGATTTGCCAAGATGCATAGGCTCAGCAGCCCGCCACACGCGTGGCGGCCGGGGCAAGCCTGTGCCATCGGGTGTACGATGAGCCATCTTGCATATCCGAGCACAGGCAATGATTACCACCGACTACGTTTCCACTTATTCCGGCAACCGTTTTTATCCCTTGCGCCCGCATATCGACAAGGTAGTCATTGAAGACATTGCGCACGGCCTCGCTTACCAATGCCGCTTCAATGGACAGACGCAAGTGTTTTACTCGGTCGCCCAGCACAGCCTGATCGTCGCCGGGCTGGTGCCGCCCCATTTGCGCCTGGCCGCCCTGCTGCACGACGCGGCGGAAGCCTACCTGGGCGACATGGTGAAGCCCTTGAAAGTGCTGCTGCCGGAATTTGCCGTACTGGAAGACAAGGTCAGCGCCATCATCGCCGCCACGTATGGCCTGGATTTTTCCGATTACGCCCCCATCAAGCGGGCCGACCTGATCGCGCTGGCCACGGAAAAGCGCGACCTGATGCCGCACTCGGCAGAGCGCTGGGCTTACCTTGACGGCATCGCCCCCTTGCCCGGTATAATCGAAGCCATGGATCCGGCCGAAGCCAAGCAGCGCTTCCTGCATGCCTTTGCCCAGCTGAGCGGGCTGGGGCTGGCAGCGTGAATGCTTCCTGCCTGCCGCGCGAACGGGCGCTAAGCCCCGGTTTTTGCACGGCTTTTTCAGATATCCACAGCAACTGTGGATAAAGTTGTTGATAAGCCCCTCTTGACAAGCCGCAACGCCAGTACCGATGCGGCTTTCAACAATTTGCTGATTTCACAGGCAATTTTTTACTCCAATGAAATCAATGACTTAGAATCATGATTTTACGCCAAAGCAAAGTTGCTCGAACACCATGAAAATATATTTTTCTGGGCATACGCAATCTTGCTCCAGACCGTCTTGCCTGAACCGCATTGTTTTGACAAACCCCGCAGACTGGCATAGTGTGGAGTGAGTGAGCACGATCAACGGTGGATAAATGCATGAATATGGATAGCGACAGTGCCGCCAAGGGAGCGGACGAACCCGACTGGCTGGTCGAAGAGCCACCCGGGCGGGCAGACGCGGCGGCGGAGTCCGCCAACGCGGCGCCATGGCGCGTGCTGATTGTCGATGACGATGTCGATGTGCACGTGGTGACCAAGTTCGCCCTCAGCCAGGCCAGTTTCCAGGGCCGCAGGCTGAGCTTTCTGCACGCGTATTCGGGCGCCGAGGCGCTCGCCTTGCTGCGCAGCACACAAGATATCGCCGTGGTGCTGCTCGATGTCATCATGGAAACCCAGGATGCCGGGCTGCAAGTGGCGCGCCAGGTGCGCGAAGACTTACACAACAGTGCCGTGCGCATCATCCTGCGCACGGGCCAGCCTGGCCAGGCACTGGAACACCGCATCATCATCGACTACGACATCAATGATTTCTGGTGCAAGACCGACCTGACCACGCGCAAGCTGTTTACCACCGTGATCGCCTCGCTGCGCACCTATGCCACCTTGCGCGAAGCGCAGCAACAAGTCGCCGACCTCGCCGCCGCCCTGGCCCACTGCGGCGACGCGCCAGCGCAACCGGCTGGCGGCAAACCCTGAGCAGCCGCCGCTACTTTCAGTCATAAAAACAAAAGCACTGGATAGGCATACAGGCTTGTGGCATGCCCCATTCTGGCCCATCTTGCTGGCCGATGGCAGGCGCTGACCGGCCCCTATTTCCTAAGTAGCGGATTGTTAAGCGCTTTTTCAGATATCCACACGGACTGTGGATATCTTTGTGGATAAGCGCCTATTGACAGGCTTCAAAGCCACAGCCCGTGCGGCTTTCAATAAACTGCTCAATCAAACAGCAAAAATAAAACCCATTAAAATCAATTACTTAGAAATCCACGCATAATCACAAGAAAATTATTTCGCCAATTTCGTTAACCCATCATTTGTGCATAACTGAGCCGTAATGATCAATCCGACAACGCCGGATTGACGCTGCCGGCAACACAGTTGCCGTGTGGCTACTCAATGCATAGTCTGGCGGCGCTGCTCCGGATGCAGCAGCACGCGTTCGATCAGTTCCGGGGCGATATTGTATGACTTCAGGTATTCCAGCGCACACAAGGTACTGAACGCGGCCTGCACGGCAATGCCCAAGTTGACGATATCGCACATCTTTTGATCGACCCGGGCATGCGGCATTACGGTTTTGACGGGCATATGCAGCGTTTCTGTGGCATTAGGCATGATGAACAACTCCTGCGAAGGGGAACGGAGGGATGGAGACGGCGTAGCGCTACGAACCGCACCCGCGCTGACCGGAACAGTGGTCGTGCTGCCGATAAAGTATTGCCGATAAACTCTCGATGTCAATGGCAGGGAAACATGAGCCACAGTTTTTTTCTTGCAGGCACAACTGGAGCCGAAAGCGATGGACAAGCGCAATCGGCCACGGCGATAATCAGCCATGCCTTCATCCCCCCTTGCCGCCCTCCCGCCCGACCTGCCCCGCCCGCAACCGGCCTCGCTGGCCGACCTGTTCTTCTCGTTCACCTGGCTGGCCTTGCAGGGATTCGGCGGCGTGCTGGCCGTGATCCAGCGCGAAATGGTCGAGCGCAAGCGCTGGCTGACGCAGGAGGAATTCCTGGAAGACTGGGCCGTGGCGCAAATCATGCCCGGACCGAATGTCGTCAACCTGTCGCTGATGGTGGGCGGGCGCTATTTCGGCTTGCGCGGCGCGCTGGCGGCGCTGGCCGGCATGCTGGCCGTGCCCCTCGTCATCGTGCTGCTGCTCGGTGTGCTGTACACGCGCTTTGGCGACAACCCGCAGATGGCGGGCGCACTGCGCGGCATGGCCGCCGTATCGGCCGGCATGATCGCCGCCACGGGCGTGAAACTGGCGACCGCGCTGGCCAGACATCCGCTGCCCCTGTGGCTGACCTTGTCCATCACCGCGCTGGGCGTGCTGATGGTGGCCGTGCTGCGCTGGCCCCTGCTGTACATCCTGCTGGGCCTGGGCGGCATCGGCTGCCTGCTGACGTATCGAAAGCTGTCCGCATGAATCCGCCGCTGCAACTGGTGTTGAGCGCGGGCGACTGGCTGAACCTGTTCGGCCACTACCTGATGCTGTCGCTGATGTCGATCGGCGGCGCCATTTCCACCACCTCCGAAATGCACCGCTTCCTCGTCGAGCAGCATGGCTGGCTGACGCAGGCGCAATTCAATGAGTCGATTGCCATCGCCCAGGCCGCGCCCGGCCCCAACGTGCTGTTCGTCGCCCTGATGGGCTGGAACGTGGGCATGAATGCGGGCAGCTACACGGCCGCGTACCTGGGCGTGCTGGTGACCATGGTGGGCATCATGCTGCCCAGCACCACCCTCACCTACGTGGCGGCCCAGTGGGGCTACCGGAACCGCGACCTGCGCCCCGTGCGCGCGTTCAAACAAGGCATGGCGCCCATCGTCGTCGCCCTCCTGATTTCCACCGGCATGATTTTGGGCGGCGCCAACCATGACCTCCGCACGGACTGGCCCCTGTGGAGCCTGTCCATCGTGGCCGGCCTGATCATCTGGCGCACGAAGATCCATTTATTGTGGCTGCTGGCGGCCGGCGCCGTGCTGGGCTGGTTCCAGCTGGTTTAGTACGCCTATCAAAACCTACTGCGCGTCGTAATTTGCGGCCTGCGATGCTCACTGGCTCGGCGCCCCCGTACCTTCGTACAGTTGCGCTTCTCGAGCCAACGGGGGCGCCGAGCCTTCCTTCCGCTCGCTACGGTTTTGTTAGGCGTTGTTAAGCCAGTTATTAAGCCTACACGGCCAAATGGCGCTTCACCTCCTCGCCATCCATCTGTTCTGCACTTCCGCTGGCCACCACGCTGCCGCGCGACAGCACGATGAAGTCGTCGGCCAGTTCGCGGGCGAAATCAAAATACTGTTCGCACAGCACGATGGCCATGTCACCGCGTTGTTTCAACAAGGCAATGACCCTGCCGATATCCTTGATGACGGACGGCTGGATACCTTCCGTCGGCTCGTCGAAGATGATCAATTGCGGTTCGGCCAGCAGCGCGCGGGCGATGGCCAGCTGCTGCTGTTGCCCACCCGACAAATCGCCGCCACGCCGCTGCAGCATCTCTTTGAGCACCGGAAACAGTTCATACACGTGGGGATCGATGCGCGAGGCTTGCCTGCCCCGCTTCACCGCCATACCCATCAGCAAGTTTTCCTCGACCGTCAGGCGCGCAAAGATGTCGCGCCCCTGCGGCACGTAGGCGATGCCCAGCTTTGCCCGCGCATGCGGCGCCAGCTTCGTGATGTCGCGCCCGTTAAAGGCCACCGTGCCCTGCGCCACGGGCAGCACGCCCATCAGGCATTTCAACAAGGTCGTCTTGCCCACGCCATTCCTGCCCAGCAAGGCCAGGCACTCGCCCTTGCGCGCCGACATGTTGATGCCGCGCAAGGTATGCGAGGAGCCATAGTATTGATTCAACTGTTGCACTTCGAGCATGGTTACCTCCCCAGATAGACTTCGATGACCCGCTCGTCGGCTTGCACTTCGTCCATGCGGCCCTGCGCCAGCACTGCCCCTTCGTGCAGCACGGTGACGATGCCTTGCTGGGCAATGTCCGTGACGAAACCCATGTCGTGCTCGACCACCATGATGGAGTGCTTGCCGCGCAATTCATTGAGCAATTCCGCCGTGCGCGCCGTTTCCGCGTCCGACATGCCGGCCACCGGTTCGTCCAGCAGGATCAGCTGCGGCTCCTGCATCAAGAGCATGCCGATTTCCAGCCACTGCTTTTGCCCGTGCGACAGCAAGCCGGCCGGCCGCGCCTCGTGGCCGTTGAGGCGGATCAAACGCAATATCGCTTCGATCCTGCCCGCCTGCTCCGAGCTCAAGCGGGCAAACAGGGTGGGCGCCACGCGCTTGTCCATCTTCATGGCCAGTTCCAGGTTATCGAACACCGTATGCTGCTCGAACACGGTGGGACGCTGGAACTTGCGGCCGATGCCCGCGTGGGCGATTTGCGCTTCCGTCATCGTCGCCAGATTCATGGTCTGGCCGAACCAGGCCGTGCCGGACGTGGGCCGCGTCTTGCCCGTGATGACATCCATCATCGTCGTCTTGCCCGCCCCGTTCGGGCCGATGATGCAGCGCAATTCGCCCACGGAAATATCCAGGCTCAGCTTGTTGATGGCCTTGAAGCCATCGAAGGACACGCAGATGTCTTCCAGATACAAAATGGCGCCGTGCGTCGTGTCGACGCCCTCGCCTTTCACGCGCGAATACGTGGGGCCAGCTTCGGCGCTGGCCATGCCGGGCAACATGCGGATGCTCATGCGGCCTCCTCTGCCACGACGGGCTTGCGTTTGAGCTTGCTCAACACGCCAAGCATGCCTTGCTGCATGAACAAGGTGACGACGATGAACAGCAGGCCCAGCGCGAACAGCCACAGCTCCGGCAAGGCAGCCGTGAACCAGCTCTTCAAGCCGTTCACGGTGAAGGCGCCCAAAATCGGGCCGAGCAAGGTGCCGCGTCCGCCCACGGCCACCCACACCACCATTTCGATGGAGTTGGCGGGCGACATTTCGGACGGGTTGATGATGCCCACCTGCGGCACGTACAGGGCGCCGGCGATGCCGCACAACACGGCCGACAAAGTCCAGACGAACAGCTTGAACCACAGCGGGTTGTAGCCAAGAAACATCAGCCGCGCCTCGCTGTCGCGCACGCCCTGCAGAACGCGACCCAGCTTCGAGCGGACGATGGCGCGCGCACCGATCAAGGCCGCCAGCAGGAAGGTGAGCGTCAGCAGGAACAGCACGGCCCGGGTGGCCGGTGCCGTGATGCTGTGGCCAAGAATGGTCTTGAAATCCGTGAAACCGTTGTTGCCGCCAAAGCCGGTGTCATTGCGGAAGAACAAGAGCATGAAGGCATACGTCATCGCTTGCGTGATGATGGAAAAATACACGCCCTTGATGCGCGAGCGAAAGGCAAAGTAACCGAAGACAAAAGCCAGCACGCCTGGCACCAGCACGACGAGGGCCATGCAGTACCAGAAATGTTCGGTAAACGCCCAGTACCAGGGGTAAGTTTTCCAGTCGAGAAAGACCATGAAGTCGGGCAAGCTGCTGTGGTACTGGCCCTGGTCGCCGATGGCGCGCATCAGATACATGCCGTGCGCATATGCGCCCAGCGCAAAGAACACGCCGTGGCCCAGGGACAGGATGCCCGTGTAACCCCAGACGAGGTCCAGCGCCAGTGCGGCCAGTGCATAGCACATGAACTTGCCCACCAGCGCCACCACGTAGGCGGACACGTGCAGCGCATGCCCTTCGGCAAACGCCAGGTTAAAAATCGGCAACAGCGCCGCCAGCACCGTGCATGCGGCAATCGCCAGCCAGACAGGCCGCGTGAACAGGCCCTGCTTTATCGGGTAGGAGCTAGTCATTCGACGCTGCGTCCCTTCATGGCAAACAGGCCCTGCGGCCGGCGCTGGATGAAAATGATGATGAACACGAGAATGGCGATCTTCGCCAGCACGGCGCCCGCCACCGGTTCAAGAAATTTGTTGACTTCGCCCAGGCCCAGCGCGGCGATCACGGTGCCGGCCAGCTGGCCCACGCCGCCCAGCACCACCACCATGAAGGAGTCGACGATGTAGCTTTGGCCCAGGTCCGGCCCCACATTGCCCAGCTGCGACAGGGCCACGCCGCCCAGGCCCGCGATGCCGGAACCGAGGCCGAAAGTCAGCATGTCGACCTTGCCCGTGGCCACGCCCACGCAATCGGCCATGCGGCGGTTTTGCGTGACGGCCCGCACGAACAGGCCCAGCCGTGTCTTGTTCAGGATCAACCACACGGCCACCACGACGATGACGGCGAAGACGATGATGGCCAGCCGGTTGTACGGCAACACGAGGCCGCCCAGCACGCTGACGCCGCCCGACATCCAGGCCGGGTTGGCCACTTCCACGTTTTGCGCGCCGAAGATGGTGCGCACAAGCTGCATCAGAATCAGGCTGATGCCCCAGGTGGCCAGCAGGGTTTCCAGCGGCCGGCCATACAGCCAGCGGATCACCGTGCGTTCCAGCGCCACGCCCACCAGGCCGGCAACAAAAAAGGCGGCCGGCAAGGCGGCCAGCAAATACCAGTCCTGCATGGCCGGCAAGTAGCTGCGGAAAAACAGCTGGCACAGATAGGTCGTGTAAGCGCCTATCATCAGCAATTCGCCATGCGCCATGTTGATGATGCCCATCAAGCCGAAGGTGATGGCCAGACCCAGTGCCGCCAGCAGCAGTACGCTGCCCAGGGAAATGCCGTAGAACACATTGCCGGCCAATTCCATGCGTGACACTCGTCCCTTGATCTGGCGCATGGTCTCGATGGCGGCCAGCTGCACAGTCTCGTCGGGCTCCCCCCCTTTCTCCAGCATGGCTTGCAGCACGGGCAGCAAGCGCGCATCGCTGCTGCCGGCCAGCGCCTGCACGGCGGCCTTGCGCGTAGCGGTATCGGGCGCATGCAGGTTGGCGCTGGCGATCAGCACCTGCAATAGCTGTTTAATTTCAGCATCGTTTTCCTGCGCCAGCGCCGTGCGGATCAGGGGAAGCTGCGCGGGATCAAGCGCCTTTTGCAAGGCTTGCGCGGCCTCCAGCCGTACCGTCCGTTGCGGTGCCAGCAACTGCAAGCCCGACAAGGCGCCCGCCACGGCCGCGCGCAAGCGGTTGTTGACCATCACGCCATCGATGCCGTCCGGCACGGCACCCAGCTGGCCCGTGGCCGGATCGTAGGCTTGCTCGCCGTCGACGACATACACCTTGCCATCGGGCGCGGCATACAAGGCGTCGTCCTGCAAGGCTTGCAGCACACGGGCGGCCTCGGGCGTGGCCAGGGCGGCGATCTGCGCGACGGCAACGACGCGGGCTTCAGGGTCGTCGCCAGCCAGCGGTTTCAGCAGATCAGGAGAGATGGCGGCCTGCGCCATGGATGACAGGCACAGGCAGGCGAAGACCAGCAGCGATGTAAATAGCCTCATTGAGTTCCCGGGAAAGCGTTGATGGTCAGCACCACCGGACGCATGCCCGATGGCGCCGGCGTTGCTTTTACAGCTTTTGCTTGCCCTCATTGCCCTTGATATACGGGCTCCACGGCTGGGCGCGTATCGGTTCCTTGGTTTTCCACACGACATTGAATTGCCCATCGGCCTTGATCTCGCCGATCATCACAGGCTTGTGCAGATGGTGATTCGTCGCATCCATGGTCAGCGTGAAGCCCGATGGCGCCTTGACGCTTTGGCCGGCCATGGCGGCGATCACCTTGTCCGTGTCCGTCGACTTGGCCTTTTCCACGGCTTGCGCCCACATATGGATGCCCACATAGGTCGCTTCCATGGGGTCGTTCGTCACCACCGAACCCGCGTTCGGCAACTTTTGCGCCACCGCATACGTTTTCCACTGCTTGATGAAGGCTGTATTCACGGGGTTCTTGACGGATTCAAAGTAATTCCACGCCGCCAGGTGACCAAGCAAGGGCTTGGTATCGATGCCGCGCAGCTCTTCCTCGCCCACGGAAAACGCGACGACGGGCACGTCCGTGGCTTTCAAGCCTGCATTGCCCAGTTCCTTGTAGAACGGCACGTTCGAATCGCCATTGATGGTGGAAATGACGGCCGTCTTGCCGCCCGTGGAAAACTTCTTGATGTTGGCGACGATGGTTTGATAGTCGGCATGGCCGAACGGCGTGTAGACCTCGCTGATATCGCTATCCTTGACCCCTTTGCTTTTCAGGAAGGCGCGCAAGATCTTGTTGGTGGTGCGCGGATACACATAGTCCGTACCCAGCAGCACGAAACGCTTGGCGCCGCCGCCATCCTTGCTCATCAGGTATTCCACTGCCGGGATCGCCTGCTGGTTCGGCGCGGCGCCCGTATAAAACACATTCTTTTCCAGCTCCTCGCCTTCGTATTGCACCGGGTAAAACAGCAGGCTGTTGAGTTCCTTGAAGACGGGCAAAACCGACTTGCGCGACACGGACGTCCAGCAGCCAAACACGACAGCCACTTTATCCTGCGCCACCAGCTGGCGCGCTTTTTCCGCGAACAAGGGCCAGTTCGACGCGGGATCGACGACGACGGCTTCCAGCTTCTTGCCCAGCACACCGCCCTTGGCATTGATCTCGGCGATCGTCATCAGCGCCACATCCTTGAGTGACGTTTCGGAAATGGCCATGGTGCCCGACAGGGAGTGCAAAATGCCCACCTTGATGGTGTCGGCGGCCAAGGCGGCCTGCATGGTGGTGGACGTGGCCAGGGCGAATGCGGCGGCGGCCGCCGCTTTCAGGATGATACGTCGTGACATGGGGACTCCTGTGATGTATTCGTGGGGGGATGGACTGGGCATACGATGTTGTTAAAGCAGAATGCATGCCAGGCTTACAGCAAGCTGCGCAGCCAGGAAGCCAGCTTCAGCGGCGAGTCCGGAATGGGGCAGCCCTCCCCTGATTTGGTGCGACAGCGCTATTTTCCGGTGAGGAAACGCTCCCAGCGTTGCCTTTGATCGTGTTGCGTGGGGAACGGAGGCGCCCCGCGTCGAATAAACTGCGCTATTTACCGGGGACAGAGCCCGAAATTATCGCAATGAAGATATTTATTCAAAAAACAATTGAGCCTTATTGATAACTGGATTAAGATCAAATAACAACATGTCGCGATTCAAACGGCATGCAAAAAAATGGAAGCAATGTCTTTTTATTTTCCACCGAGGTTAATTTCATTCATGAAAAAAATTCTTCTGAGTTTATTTGCATTATCCCTTTTGAGCGCTTGTGCTTCCTCGCCCATGCCGGCGGGAACGCCAGGCAATCAGGTGGCCTATGAAGATAGTGAAGCAGTTACTGGCAGCAATATCAAGAAACGCCTGAGAAAAGGTCACGACGTGATGTCCGTGGTATCGAAAGATGAAGTCGATGATTTTCGCCAGCAAATGCCGGCACAGCCAGCAGCCAAAGGGTTTTAAAGGGCGGGCCGTACTGGCCAGCGCGGTCGCCCTGTTTCAGGCCGCTATCATGCATATCGCCTGACAATAAAAAAGCCTGCTTGCGCGCCGAAATGAATTTTCGGCAACGCAACCAGGCTTTTTATCGGACAGCGCAGCAGTTCACATCCAGCCGCCTCAGCGCGTTGCCTCCCCGGATCTGCCACGCAGGCGGCGCCAGCCCTTGCGTCCCAGCGGGAACAGCAGCACGAACGCGATCAGCCACGGCAGAATATACGCCATGGCCGTGATGGCGTTGGCCACGCCTTCCGACAGGTTTTCCGTGAAATTGCCCAGCGCGCGCTTGACGGGACGCCAGAACGACTGCTTGCCTTCGGCACTGATGGCCACGTTCAGCAAGTCCGTGTCGATGCGCTGCATCAACAGCGCATTGGCCGCCGTCGCCTGCTCCAGTTCCACTTGCACGGTGGCCAGTTCCTTGGTCACCTTGATCAGCGCGTCGACGTTCGCGCCCGAGCGTTTTTCCAGGTCCTGCAATTGCGCCTGGTACTGCTTGAGCATCTCCAGGCGTTTCTTGCTGTCGAGCACGGGACGCCCCAGGTCTTCCACCTTGGTGCCCTGGCTAGTGACGTCGCCTCCGGCCGCGACCAGCGCCACGAGCTTCTTGATGCCGGCCGGCTTGGCGCGCATGCTGATGCGCGCGTGCACGTAACGGCCGCCGTCAATGCTGGAGTCGAGCAGCAAGCAGCCGTTTTCCGTGTCGGCCTTGCAGGCGGCGACCACTTGTTCATACAGGGGGCGCACTTGCGCCTCGTGCGTATCGACGCTGACATTGTGTTCATAGGCAAGAAACTCGCTGCCTTTTTCCTTGCCATCGAGACGCGCGGCACTGGACTGGCCCGCGCTCTCGCCCTTGCCGCCGCAACCGGCCAGCAGCAACAGGCCGATCAGGCTGATATACAGTTTTTTCATGCTTTCTTTCTTTGAATTATTTTCGAACCGGCAACATCTCAACATCGGGCAAATGCGCGGCCACATCCTGCACCGTGGAGTAGCCGGTCAGGGACGCCACCACCTGCGCCAGCGGTGCCGGCCAGATTTCCGGTAGATCGCGCTCCTCGGGCGCCAGCACGGGAAAGGCCAGCTGCTCCTGCGGTGGCGTGAAGGCGGCAGCGACGCCGGGCTTGTTGCCGCGCGCATCGATGCGGTACCAGCCAAACTCTTGCAGATACACGGCATTCAAGCCATGCAGGCAGAACGGCGGCCCCACTTCGCCCACGGCCAGGCGCTGGTAGCACAGGCCGGCAGGAATGCCGTTGGCGCGCAGCAGCGCGGCCAGCAGATGGCTCTTTGCATAACAGTAACCCGTGCCATGCTGCAAGACCTCGGAAGCGCGGCAGGTGACGGGATTGCGCTGGTAATCCCAGCTGTGGGCAATCTCGTCGCGCACGAAGGCAAAGCAGCGGGCCGCGATGGCGGCGTCGCCCACCGCGCCGGCAGCCAGTTCGGCCGCCCTGGCGCGCACGGCCGGATGCTCGCTGTCGATATAGGTGCTGCTGGCCAGATAGATGGAAAAGTCGGTAACCATGGCATCAAGATCATGCAAAAAGATAATGCGCGATTCTAGTCGAAACGGCCCGAAATCGAGCGTTTCCTTGCGCAGGAACAAAGAAAAACCATGCGTCAGCCTGGCTGCGCCGGGGCCGGCGGCTTTGGCGGCGGCCCGGTAGCTGGTATCATGCGGGCAAACGCAGCCGGCCCTGTCGGCCCGGCACCTGCACTACCCTGCGAAGCGGCCCCGCCACCCGGCGCGCCGCCGACGCCACCCTACAGATCAGAGAAACGAGTTCCTATGAGCACACCATCGTCCCACCCATCGTTCTGGCGCCGAGTCCCGCTGGCTTTCGGCGCCTTCTTCAGCACCCTGTCGGACGCCGCCTATGCGGCCCGCGTGGAAAAACTGTCCTTGCCCGAGGCGGCGCCGGTGGCTCCTGCTCCTGCACCAGCCCCCGTGCCAACGCCGGCCGCCGCGCCCGTCATATTAAAAGAAGCCACGCCGGACGCCGCCCTGCAACTGCTGGCGCTGCTGCAACGCGAAGCACGCCTGATCGACTTCACCCAGGAAAACCTGGGCAGCCATGCCGATGCCGACATCGGCGCGGCCGCCCGCGTGGTGCACGAAGGCTGCGCCAAGGTCATGCGCGAATACTTCACCATCGAGGCCGTGCGCCAGGAAGCCGAGGGCAGCCGCATCGTGCTGCAGGAAGGTTTTGATTCCGCGCAAGTTCGCCTGACGGGCAACGTGGTCGGCTCGGCGCCATTCACTGGCACCCTGAGCCACCGCGGCTGGCGCGCCGCCAGCGTGCGCCTGCCGAAACTGAGCGGGCAGCACGACGCCGCCATCCTGGCTCCGGCCGAGGTGGAACTGTGAACGATACCGTCAACCCTGGCCCGCGCTACGCCATCGGCATCGACCTGGGCACCACCCACAGCGCCCTGTCATATGTGAACCTGGTCGAGAGCGACGGCGAAAAGTCCAGCCATGGCGTGCTGAAAGTGCCGCAACTGTCGGCGCCGGGCACCGTCGAAGACCTTTCGCTGCTGCCCTCGTTCGTGTATCTGCCGCACGCCGACGAAGTGGCGGCGGGCGACCTGGCCCTGCCCTGGGTCACCGAGGAAGCCGAAGCACCGTTCGTCGTCGGCGAAATGGCCCGCAGCCGCGGCGCCACCACGCCGATTCGTCTGGTCTCGAGCGCGAAAAGCTGGCTGTGCCACCCGGGCGTCGATCGCCGCGCGGCGATTTTGCCGAACGACGCGCCGGCCGAAGTCGCGCGCATTTCGCCCATCACGGCCGCCACGCGCTACCTGACGCACTTGCGCCAGGCCTGGGACAACGCCCACCCGCAGGCGCCGTTCGCGCAGCAGGAAATCACGGTGACGATACCCGCGTCGTTCGATCCGGCCGCGCGCGAGCTGACGATGGAAGCGGCGCAGGCGGCCGGCTACACCTCGCTGACCCTGCTGGAAGAGCCGCAGGCGGCCCTGTACAGCTGGATCCAGACCAGCGAAGGCCGCTGGCGCAAGGAAGTCAAGCCGGGCGACATCATTTTAGTGGTCGACGTGGGCGGCGGCACCAGCGACTTTTCGCTGATCGCCGTGCTCGAACGCGACGGCGTGCTGGAACCGCATCGCGTGGCCGTCGGTGAACACATCCTGCTTGGCGGCGACAATATGGACCTGGCGCTGGCCCACCTGGTGGCACGCAAGCTGGCCGCCAATGGCACGCAGCTCGACGCCTGGCAAATGCGCGCACTCACTTATGGCTGCCGTAGCGCCAAGGAAAGCCTGCTGGCCGACAGCGGCCTCGATGTGGCACCGATCGTCGTGCCGAGCCGCGGCTCGAAACTGATTGGCGGCTCCATCCGCACGGAACTGACGCGCGCCGAAGTGTCCACCTTCATTCTCGACGGTTTCTTCCCGCAAGTGGAAGCATCGAGCCGCCCTGCCGTGCGCACGCGCGCCGGCCTGACGCAACTGGGCTTGCCATATGCGCAGGACGCGGCCATCACGCGCCACCTGGCCGCGTTCCTGGGCCGGCAAGTGGCGGCCACCAGCGAACTGGAAGGCTTTGCCGGCCGCCAGGCAGAAGGCGCCAGCTTCTTGCACCCGACGGCCGTGCTGTTCAACGGCGGCGTCTTCAAGTCGGACTTGCTGGTGCAGCGCATCATGGCGACAGTCAACGACTGGCTGTACCTGGAAGGCGCGGAACCGGCACGCATGCTGGCCGGGGCCGACCTGGACCTGGCCGTGGCGCGTGGCGCGGCCTACTACAGCTACGTGCGGCGCGGCCATGGCGTACGCATTCGCGGCGGCACAGCCAGCGCCTTCTACGTCGCCATCGAATCGGCCATGCCGGCCATCCCCGGCATGGAACCGCCGATCCAGGCCCTGTGCGTGGCACCGTTCGGCATGGAAGAAGGCAGCGAACTGGAACTGCCGGGCCAGCAATTCGGCCTGGTGGTGGGAGAGCCCGTGCACTTCCGCTTCTTCGCCTCGTCCACGCGCCGCAACGACCAGATCGGCGACTTGCTCGACTTCTGGGGCCCCGATGAATTGCAGGAGCTGAGCGAAATCCAGGCGACCCTGTCCGCCGAAGGCCGGTCGGCCGGCGACGTGGTGCAAGTGAAATTGCACGCACGCGTGACAGAAGCGGGCACGCTGGAACTGCTGGCCGTTTCCCCTGACGGCGCCGAGCGCTGGAAAGTGGAATTCGACGTGCGCGGCACGCCGCAGCCATAAACATGCGCAGCGCTGTGGGCAAGCCGGCCTTCCTGGTCGGCATCGACCTGGGCACCACCAACACGGTGGTGGCGTATGCGGATGCCAACGATGCGCAGGCGGGAATACAGCTGTTCGCCATCGAGCAGCTGCTCGCTCCCGGCGAAGTGGGCGCACGCCCCCTGCTGCCTTCCTTGCGCTACCATCCTGCCGCCGGCGAACTGGCGGCGGGCGACTTGCAGCTGCCGTGGCCAAAGCAGGACGTTGAACACCCCGTGCTGGGCGCCCTGGCGCGCCAGCTCGGCGCGCAAGTGCCGGGCCGCCTCGTTTCCAGCGCAAAGAGCTGGCTGTCGCATGCGAACGTGGACCGCCAGGCGCCGATTTTGCCTTGGGGCGCCGATGCCGACGTGGCCAAGGTGTCGCCCGTGGCGGCCAGCGCCAGCTACCTCGCGTATGTGCGCGCCGCCTGGAATCACCGCTTCCCGCAGGCGCCGCTCGAAGAGCAGGAACTGGTGCTGACCATCCCCGCCTCGTTCGACGAGGGTGCGCGCGCACTCACCCTGGAGGCGGCGCGCCTGGCGGGTTTGCCCACCTTGCGGCTGGTGGAAGAGCCGCAGGCGGCCTTCTATGATTTCCTGCAGCGGCGGCGCGCCACCTTGCGCGACGACCTGGCCAATACGCGCCGCATTTTAGTCTGCGACGTGGGCGGCGGCACGACCGATTTCAGCCTGATCGACGTCGCCTTCGACGAGGATGGCGAACCGCAGCTCACGCGCAGCAGCGTGGGCAACCATTTGATACTCGGCGGCGACAATATGGACCTGGCGCTGGCCCACCTGGTGGAAACGCGCATGGCGGCAGGCGTCGAAGGTGGCATGAAGCTGTCCGCCGCGCGCTTGTCGCAGCTGATGGAGCGCTGCCGCGCCGCCAAAGAATTGCTGCTGTCGAACGATGCGCCGGAAAGCGCCAGCGTCACCCTGCTGGGCGCCGGCGCGCGCCTGATCGGCGGCAGCCGTTCCGCCGACGTCACGCGCGAGGAAGTGGCGGCCCTGGTGGTCGATGGCTTCTTCCCCAAGGTGGAACTCAGCGAGGTAGCAAGAAAAACCCGCGCCGGCATCGTCGAATTCGGCCTGCCGTATGCGCAGGATGCTGCCATCACGCGCCACCTGGCCAGCTTTTTGCACCAGCAACAGGGCGAGCTGCCCGACACCCTGCTGCTGAACGGCGGCGTGTTCCGCGCCGACGCATTGGCGCGCCGCCTGGCAGAGACCCTGGCGCATTGGCGCGGCGCGCCCCTGACCATCCTGCACAACGATAATCCCGACGTGGCCGTGGCGCGTGGCGCTGTCGCCTACGCGCTGGCCCGGCGTGGCCAGGCGCCGCGCATCGGCGGTGGCTCGCCGCGCAGCTATTTCCTCGTGCTGGGCGAAGCGGGCAAAGACAACCGTGCCGTCTGTATCCTGCCCCGTGGCAGCGCCAGCGGCGAGGAAATCCGCCTGACGGAGCGCCTGTTCGCGCTGCGCCTGGGCCGGCCCGTGCGCTTCCACCTGGCCACTTCGCTCTTTGAGGCGGGCGCGCCGCCCAAGCTGGGCGAGATCGTCGACCTGGATGCTGGCGAATACCTGCGCCTGCCGCCGCTGGCCAGCGTGCTGCATGATAAACAGGATGCCAGTGACAAGCGCGAAATCACCGTGCAACTGGCTACCGTCATGACGGAAGTGGGCACGCTGGAAGTGCACTGTGTGGCCGAAGCCGATGCCGGCCAGCGCTGGCTGCTGGAATTCCAGCTACGGGGCGAAGAGGAAAACCACGCCGTAACGTCCACCGCCTCGCCGCGCGTGAAGGAAGCCATCGAAAAAATCGAGCGCATCTTCGGCGGCAAGGCGCAAAAGGTCGACACCAAAGAAGTGCGCCAGCTGCGCCAGCACCTGGAACGCGGGCTGGGCGGACGCGAAAGCTGGGAGACGCCGCTGCTGCGCCAGCTGTTCGACGCCTTGCTACAACGCGCGCGTGGCCGGCGCCGCTCCGCCGAACATGAGCGTGTCTGGCTGAACCTGGCCGGCTACTGTTTGCGTCCCGGCTATGGCGACGCGCTCGACCCGTGGCGCATCGAGCAACTGTGGGACCTGTTCGACACGGGCATCCAGCATCACAAAGATAACCAGGTCTGCGCCGAATGGTGGACCCTGTGGCGCAGGGTGGCCGGCGGCTTGAGCACGCAGCAGCAATTGCGGCTGCTCGACGACTTCGCCTTCAACCTGCAGGCCGATGCGGCTCAGCGCGGCAGCCGCCCCGTCACCCTGGTGAACGGCAGCGACGACGACATGCTGCGCCTGGGCGCCTCGCTCGAGCGCATCCCCGGCGCCTACAAGGCGGAAGTGGGCGCCTGGCTGATCAAGCGTCTGCAGAAGGCGCATAGCGAAGTGGCGGATACGAATACCCTGTGGGCGCTGGCCAGGGTCGGCGCGCGCCAGCCCTTCCACGGCAGCGCGCACGAAGTGGTCGACAGCGCCACCGTGGCCGGATGGCTCACGATGCTGCTGGCGCTGGACTGGAAAAAGACGGAACCGGCGGCGTTTGCCGCCACCCACCTCGCGCGCATGACGGGCGACCGCTCGCGCGACATCGCCGACGACTTGCGCGCCACCATCCTGGCCCGCCTGAAAGCCGTGGGCGCCCCGCCCCTGTGGCAGGCGATGGTCAGCGAAGTGACGCAGCTGGACGAAGCTGTTACCCGCCGCATGCTGGGCGAGGCGCTGCCGCCGGGCTTGAAGCTGATCGGCTGAAACCATGGGTCACGTAGGTCGGATTAGCGTAGCGTAATCCGACAGGCATCGCCAACAATGTTGTCGGATGACGGCCTGCGGCCTGATCCGACCTACCCTTCGCTGCGCGCGCCGCAATACCGCGGCAAACTATCGGCCAGCCATACCCAGGCCATTGCGGCACGCCGCCTTGCGCTAAATCACGGCAATGATCAACAGCACCACCGCCAGCGGCGCCTGCACCAGCACGATGCCGGGATGCGTGCGGCGCAGCTGGGCCCACACGGACAGGCCCGGCACTTCTTCGTGCGGGTGGTGGGCTTCGTCGCGCAGCGACATCGCGTGCAGGAACATGCCGGCGATCAGGGGGCCGGGGTTGACCCACCAGCCCTGCTCCAGCAAGCCGCGCGACAGGTAGATGGCCAGCGCGCCGATGACAAACGGCGAAGCCCACACCAGCGCCAGCATCAGGCGGATGCCATAGAATTCGAACAGGGTACCAAGACGGTGCAAGCGGCTGAAATCGTGGTCTTCCATGCGCTTGTCGATGGCCAGTTCGGCGCGGCCGTACAGGGTCCACAGGCCGCCGAACAGGCAGCCCAGCAGCACGCCGATGACGATGTCGGCCACGAACACCGCATATTTATTGACGTCGGCCGTACCGATGCCCAGCGACGTGTGGGCGGCCGCGTGCAGGTGCAGGCCGGCCTGTTCGCCTTCTGCCGTCGTATAGCGGTCGCGCACATCATAGGTGCTGCCGATATACACGACGTTCTTGCGTAGTGCATTCGCCGCCACGCCGGCCTGGCCATCGATCAGTTGGACGCGCGTGCGCGTGGGGTTCAGAAATTGCGGCGCCACGGCGGCCGGGTGAAACGGCGCCGTGACGGCGTTCTGTTCGGCCGCATCCTTCGCGTCGCCGTGGATCACGGGTTCGAACGCCCAGCGCGCCAATTCCTTTTCGCTGTCCGTGCGCCGGGCCAGCTGGCACACGCGGGCGGCCAGCGCCAGCCCATCCTTTTGCTCGGACAAGACGGCCGGCATCGGCTGCTGCTGTTCCTGTTCATCGGCGCCATGCGCCAGTTCAAAGGCCACGGCCGCCAGCACGGGGCTTTTCAGCTCGATGCGCGTGACTGCGCCCATGCGTTCGCGGATCCGCGGGCTGGCGAAGTGAATGCCGGCCGCGCAGCGCGCGCGTATCCAGGGCAAGTTCGCGTTCTGGTCCGATTGTTCGGGCAGGATCAGCACCAGTTGCCGGCCATTCGCGGCCAACTGGTCGAGCATGCGGTCCAGCGGCCGTTCGCCAGCCTTGTGCTGTTCATACACGGCTGGCGCCAGGTCGAGGTCGATGGCCAGCACCTTGCTGCCGCGCGCGGCGGCGCTGGCGAGCAATTGCTCCAGGCGGGTGCGCTCCAGCGGTTCACGCTCGTCGAAGACCTGTTCGAACGCGGGCTGGTCGATTTCGATGATGCCGGGCCGGTAGGCGGCGCCCGGGTCCTTGCCCCGCTCCAGCAGCTGCCCCTGTTCCGCGCTGGCGCGCAGCATGGCCGCATCGAGCCATTCGAGCACGTGAAAACCTTCCAGCACCAGCATCAGCGCGGCGATCAGGCTGGCGCCGATCACGTGGTGCAGCAGGTGCGTGCCCGTCAGCTTGAAGGCCGAGCCCAGCTGGGCGACCGGCCACAGCAGGCGCCGCCAGAGCGGCGGGCGCGGTTGATCTGGCGGGCTGGTTTCCACAGTGTGCTTCCCTTGCGTGCGGTGCATGAATTACCATTCAGGCAACAATTAATGACGAAAGGACAGTGTATTCCAGTTGTGCCCAGCCCGCCGCACGGCTGGCAGCCTATTTCGGCTGGGCCAGCAGCAGCTTGCCCAGCGCTTCGAAGGCCGGCGTGGTGGTCGGGTCATTCGCCGCATTGGCCGCCGTCGGCGTGGACGCAAAACGCACGATCACCATTTCCGCCTTCGGATCGACATAGATGCGCTGGCCGTACACGCCGCGCGCCATGTAGGCGCCATGGTCGTTATGCGTGACCCACCACATGTCGCGGTAGCTCCAGCCCTTGAGCAAATCGTAGCCGCCCTTGGCGAACAGCTGCTTGTCGCCGCCGCGGCGGATATCGTCGACTGCCGCCTTGGGCAGTATCTGCTGGCCGTTGTAGCGGCCATCGTTGCGCAGCATTTCGCCGAAGCGGGCCAGGTCACGCAAGCCCGCATTCAAGCCGCCGCCGGCAAACGGCGTGCCCGTCGAATCGACCGTCATGTAGGCATCCTGCTCGGCGCCCAGCTTTTGCCAGATGCGCTCGGACAGATACGCGTTGACGTTCTGCCCCGTGACGCGGGCAATAATCCAGCCCAGCACGTCGGAGTTGACCGTGCGGTAGCCGAACGCCTCGCCGTGCCGGCCTTCGTGCTGCACCGTTTGCAGGTACTCGAAATAGCTGCGCGGCCCCGTGTAATCCTTCGGCTTGGGCAATGGGCTGCCTGCCGCCGCGTGCTGCCACACTTCCGCTTTCGGGTCGGCGTAATCTTCGCTGAATTTCAGGCCCGTGGTCATGTCGAGCACCTGGCGCACGGTGGCGTCGCCAAATGCCGATTTGGCCAGTTCCGGCACATACTCGGCCACTTTCTTGTCCGGATCGAGCTTGCCTTCGGCCACCAGCGCCGCGCCGATGGTGCCCATCACGGACTTCGTCACCGACATGGCGCCATGCTGGCCACTCTCTTTCAGCACGCCAAAGTAACGCTCATACACGATGCGACCCCGGTGCAGCACCACGATGCCGTCCGTGTAGTTGGCACCCAGCGACTGCTCCCAGGTCATCGTTTCCTTCGCGCCCAGGGGCGTGAAGCGCAGGCTGTCGATATCCTTGCGCAGCGCGCGTTTCAATGGCACGGGCGCCTTCAAGCCGCGCGCTACTTCCACCGTCGGCATCAGCTGGCGGAAGTGCGACACGCTCCAGCGCAGCTGCGGGAAATTGAAATAGCTGCCATCGTCGAAGCGGATGATTTTATCGGCCGGCGGCGGCGCGCCCACCATCCATTGCAAGGCAGCCGGATCGCTGGCGGCCGCTGACAGCGGGGTGGCAGCCACCTTGGTCGTCTCTGCCGCGTGGGTGCCGGCGGCCAGCGCCAGACAGGCGGCGGCCAGGGCCAGGCGTTTCATGCTGGGAAAATCGTTCATGCGATGCTCTCCTTGATAAACAGAATATTTAATAAACCCACACGACATTCGCCAGCCAGCCCGTCCACGTTTTGGCCTGTCCATTCACCAGTTGGTTGACGCCGGACTGCGCGAACGAGGCGCTGAAACCCAGGGTCAGATAGGTATTCGGGTTCACCACGCGCACATACTTGACGAAGACATCGTTGGCCAGCATCGGGCGCAGTACGCCGGCGATCACCACGGGGGCGTCGCCCGGCACGTCGAGGCGCGTGGCCTGGCCGAACTGCAGCGGGCTGCCCATCTGGTTGGCCCGCACCTGGGCCAGGTAGGCCGTCACGGTGTCTTTCGGCGTCGGGTGCAGCTCGATGGTGGCCTGCAGCGCGTTCACGTTGGCATTCACGAAAACCCAGGTGGCCTTGCTGCCTGAAGCCCAGGCGCCCGGCGTGCCTTCGAAGAACAGCGGGTCGAAGCGCTCGTTGCGCGCCGTACGCGGATCGTCGCCTGAAAAACTCTGGTAGCCAAGGGTGAACTTCGGTGTCCAGGCCACGTCGGGCAGCGAAAAGCCCCCTTCCGTGCGCCAGCCCCAGCCCCGCATCGGCTCGCGCGTATTCCATTCGCGCGCCGCATCGACGCCGAACCAGCCTTTCGACAACAGCGTGGGCAGCACGGGAACGCGCGCGTAGCCATACGCGAACTGCAGATCCTTGCGGCCATCGGGCACGGCCAGCGGCGCGCCGATGCCGCCCGGCGCCGCCTGCGGATACGCGGCATGCGAACGCGGTACCTTGCCATACGCGATGCCCGCCTTGCGGTCGTTCGCGGGCGCGTAGCTGACATCCACGCCGACGACGCGCGTGCCGCTATCGTTGTCGGGGTTTTCATTCGGGTCGAGGTAAAACGCCTGGGCGCTGAACGCATCCTGGCTTATCTTGGCCACCACGGAATTCTGGAAGGCCTTGCGCGGGCCGAGCTTCAGCGCGCCGCGGTCAAAGCCGTTCGAGCCGCCATTGGCAATCAGCATGCCCGTGCCCAGCGTGAAATTCTGCGCGCCGGCCGACAGGTCGAGCATGGCGCGCGTGCCGCCGAGCGGCATGCGGATGCCGGCGACGAATTCCTCGATCGAGATGCGGCCCGTGTCGCCCGCGCCAAAAGGATCGTGGCGCAAGGTGCCCGAGCCGACGCCAGACACGCGTGCATACAGCTGCCTGCCGTCGCCGAAATTGCGCTTGAAGCCGAGCGCCGGCTTGACATAGAACTCGTACCAGTAGGGCTTGAAATCGAAGTCGGGATTGCGCGCCGGCGTATTCGACAGCTTCCAGAACAGATTGCTCTCGCCGGCCACCTGCACGCCCGCTTCCACGGAACGCGTCACTTGCCAGCCGGCGCCGATGAGCGGCTCGGCGGCGGCGCGCCGGGCCACCTCTTTTTCCATGCTGCTCTGCCCATCGGGATCGAGCTGGCCGGCGGCGCCGCAGGCGGCGCTCGCTCCCAGCAAGGCCAGCACCATCGTTCTGCGTATCAGGAACATCGTTTGCATTGCCATAGATATCCCTTGCGCTAACTGACTGTCAATTTGAGCGGATGTTATCAGAGATGCTCTTTTTTATTGTTGTAAAGCATTCTATTGTGCGGGCCACGCGCTGAGACGATCGTCTCACGCGCGCGCCATGCTGCAGCGCAGGATGCGCGGCCCGACGCTTCGTGCTACAAACGACAACACCATAAAAACCTGACCCGAGACACCGGAGAGCGCCATGCCCTACGTCCGCCAGACCAGCCATATCGAGCGCGTGCGCGACCTGATCGCCGGGCGCATCGTCAACCCAGGGGCCGAGACGGCCAGGCTGGCGTCGTCGTACCGGCGCTCGCTGGACGACTACCGGCTCGACCCCGCCTCCACCACGGGGCCGCGCATCCTGACGGGCGCCGAACTGCGCGCCATCCAGCAGTCCGAGGAAGGCTTTCTGCGTTCCACGGGCCAGTGCCTGCCGCGCCTGCACGCCATGGTGCGCGAAGCGGGCTACTGCGTCATCCTGGCCAATGCGCGCGGCGTGACGATCGACTACGTGGTCGACACGGACCAGCGCAAGGACTTCAAGAAGGCGGGCCTGTATCCGGGTTCGTGCTGGTCGGAGGAAGAGGAAGGCACATGCGGCATCGCCTCCGTGCTGCTCGACCAGGAAGCCATCACCGTGCACAAGAGCGACCATTTCCGCGCCGCCTTCACGGGCCTGACCTGCAGCGCCGCACCGATTTTTTCGCCGCACGGCGACTTGATCGGCGTGCTCGATGCGTCGGCCTTGAACTCGCCCGATGCGCGCGACAGCCAGCGCCTGGTGAAACAACTGGTGCGCCAGGGCGCGACCCTGATCGAGGACGGCTTTTTTCTCAAGTCCTACAGCCATTGCTGCATCCTGCTGGCGCACCGCAACCGCCACTTCGTGGAAGTGCAGCCGGAGATGCTGCTGGCCATCGACGAACATGGCGACATCGTCGCCGCCAACGGCTGCGCGCGCGACGTCATCGGGGGGCTCGACACCCTGCCGCGCCCCGTCGCCGAGGTGCTGGAAGTGCGCGCCGAGCGGCTGTTCGACGCGCGCGCGGGACACAATCTGCTGTCGCTGCGCCTGGCCGGCGGCAGCACCTGGCTGCACGCCCGCGTGCGCGCGCCGCTGCGCCAGGCCAGCGCGCGCCTGCGCGCAGCACGCAAGGCGCCCGTCGCGGACGGCGTGCTGGAGTACACGCCGCCGGAGCTGGCCGAGCGCACGCGCATCGTCCACGCCATGAACGCCGCCAAATGGCATCCGCTGCAGGCGGCCGCCATGCTGGGCGTCTCGCGCGCCACGCTGTACCGGCGCCTCAAGCAGCTGCACATCGTGCCGCCGCACCGCCAGTGAGGCATCCGGCAAGCTGAGATTTCCGTCTCATATTCCGCCATGCTGCGCTGCAGGATGCGGGGCCGGAACGCCAGTGTTACAACATCGTCAGCGGCAACACAGCCGCATCCCATCATAAAGTCAGCAGACTTGGAGGAGACACGATGCAAACCGATAACAACCCGCACGACCTGGCCGTAGCCGGCATCCTGGAGCAGCTCGAAGGCTTTCTTCGCGCCAGCGACAGCACGGGCGCCGCGCAACTGTTCGAACAGGATGGCTACTGGCGCGACCTGGTGCTGTTTACCTGGAACCTGAAAACCCTGGAAGGCCGCGAGCAGATCGCTGCCATGCTGGCCGCCCAGCTGGGCGCCGTGCAGCCCGTTTCCATCCGCATCGCCGACGGCGAACATGCGGTGGAAGCGGGCGGCGTGCTGCAAAGCTGGATCACGGTGGAGACGAACGTGGCGCGCGGCGTGGGCTTCATCCGCATCCGCGACGGCAAGATCTGGACCCTGCTCACCACCATGAGCGAATTGAAGGGTTTTGAAGAAGCCAAGGGCCGCCGCCGGCCCATGGGCGCGGAACACGGCGCGCGCACGGACCGCAGCAGCTGGCTGGAGCAGCGCGAACAGGAAGCAAAGGAACTGGGCTACGCGCGCCAGCCCTATTGCGTCATCATCGGCGGCGGCCAGGGCGGCATCGCGCTCGGCGCACGGCTGCGCCAGCTGAACGTCCCCACCATCATCATCGAGAAAAACGCGCGCCCGGGCGACAGCTGGCGCAAGCGCTACAAGTCCTTGTGTCTGCACGACCCCGTCTGGTACGACCACATGCCGTATATCCCCTTCCCCGACAACTGGCCCGTCTTCACGCCGAAGGACAAGGTCGGCGACTGGCTGGAGATGTACACCAAGGTGATGGAGCTGAACTACTGGGGTTCGACGTCATGCGAATCGGCCAGCTTCGACGCAGCCAGCGGCGAGTGGACGGTGCAGGTGCTGCGCGACGGCCAGCCCGTCACCCTGAAGCCGAAGCAACTGGTGCTGGCCACGGGCATGTCGGGCAAGGCGAACATGCCGAAGTTCAAGGGCATGGACGTGTTCCAGGGCGAGCAGCAGCACTCGTCGCAGCATCCGGGGCCGGACGCGTATGTGGGCAAGAAGGTCGTCGTGGTCGGCGCGAACAATTCCGCGCACGATATCTGCGCCGCCCTGTGGGAAGCGGGCGTGGACGTGACCATGGTGCAGCGCTCGTCGACGCACATCGTCAAATCCGACTCGCTGATGGACCTGGCGCTGGGCGACCTGTATTCGGAACGGGCGCTGGCGGCCGGCATGACGACGGCCAAGGCCGACCTGACATTCGCCTCGATTCCCTATAAAATCCTGGCCGACTTCCAGAAGCCCGTCTTCAAGGCCATCCGCGAGCGCGATGCGGCTTTCTATGCACGCCTGGAAGAACGGGGCTTCATGCTCGACTTCGGCGACGACGATTCCGGCCTGTTCATGAAATACCTGCGCCGCGGCTCCGGCTACTACATCGACGTGGGCGCTTCCGAGCTGGTCGCCGACGGCAAGATCAAGCTGAAAAGCGGCGTCGGCGTGCAGGAACTCAAGGCCCATTCCATCGTGCTGTCCGACGGCACGGAGCTGCCGGCCGACCTGGTGGTGTACGCCACCGGCTATGGCTCCATGAATGGCTGGGCGGCCGACCTGATCTCGCCCGAGGTGGCGAACAAAGTGGGCAAGGTGTGGGGACTGGGTTCGGCCACGACGAAGGACCCGGGTCCGTGGGAGGGAGAACAGCGCAATATGTGGAAGCCCACGCAGCAGCAAGCGCTGTGGTTCCACGGCGGCAACCTGCACCAGTCGCGCCACTACTCGCAATACCTGTCGCTGCAGCTGAAGGCGCGCATGGAGGGTTTGAACACGCCCGTGTATGGGCAGCAGGAGGTGCATCACCTGGCGTAAAGGTGATGCAGCCCGCGTAGGTCGGATTAGCGGCACGCCGCGTAATCCGACACATTGTTGGCGGTTCATGTCGGATTACGTGCGGCTTTGCCGCACTAATCCGACCTACCGCCACCCCAAAAAAATGGCGGCGGACCGAAGTCCGCCGCCATTTTTCATCCCGCAGCCAACAATATTATTGTTTGATGGCTTCGATGGCGAACGTCAAAGTCACGTCATCGCTGACGGCTGGCGCATATTTGCCGGCGTTGAACTCCGAGCGCTTGATCTTGGCCGTGGCGTTGGCGCCGCAAGCGTCTTTTTTCAGCATCGGGTGCGGTGCGCAGGCGAACGAGGTGACGGTCAGTGTCACTGGCTTGGTCACGCCTTTCAGGGTCAGGTTGCCTTCCACGGAGGCCAGCTTGTCGCCGTCGAAATTGAACTTGGTCGATTTGTAGGTGGCGACCGGGTACTTGGCCGTATCGAGGAAGTCTTCGCCCTGGATGTGCGAGTTGAACAGGGTCGAACCCGTATCGACGGACTTGGTGTCGATCAGCACTTCGACGGCGCCCGTCTTGGCGGCGCGGTCCAGCGTGACCTTGCCGGTGGTGTTATTGAAACGGCTTTGCTGCGTCGAGAAGCCCATGTGGGTGTACTCGAAACGGGGGAAAGTGTGGCTGCCATCGATGACATAGACTTCAGGTGCGGCAACGGCGGACAGCGAGAAGCCGGCGGCGGCGATAAAAGCGAGCAGTTTTTTCATTGTAGATTCCTGATAAAAAGTGGAGGATGTCAAAACCGCAAGCAGCTGCAGGCGAACGACGCATGCGGCTGATTGTCTGGCTTCAGTTACAACAGATTATGCATGGCATGAAGATCGATGTAAAACGCAAAATATACCTAGTTAGCATCGATAAAATCGATAATAACAACGATGATGTCCACGACAGCGCCTTCTGCTGCCGATTATTGTCTGCATTGCCCAAAATATCCAGCGTTATCCGGCGCCGCCGAATGCATCAAATGAGAATGATTCTTGTTATTATTCTATAGGATGGGTATCATCGCGGCCTTGGCGCGCATGCAGCGTCGCCTTGATTCCTCCATAATGGGGCAGAACCCAGAGCAGAAAAAACCATGACGGCCACCCGCCACGATACGAGCACAGTGAACGCGCACCCCACCACCTCCCCGTCCCGCAGCCAGGGCATGACCGCCGGCGTCTTCGCCTGATGCAGGAGCCGCACGCCCAGACACCCCTGCGCGAAGCGCACGGCATGCGCCTGCGCCGCTGGGCCTGGACCGCCGCCGGCGCCTTGATGGTGCTGCTGGGGATCATCGGCGCCATGCTGCCCGTCATGCCGACGACGATTTTCCTGATCCTCGCCCTGGCCTGCTTCAGCCGCGCTTCGCCGCGCCTCGAGCACTGGCTGCTGCAGCATCCCCGCTTCGGCCCGCCGCTGCGCCAGTGGCGCGAACACCGCGCCGTCTCGCGGCGCGGCAAGACCATGGCTTGCCTGGGCATGGCCATCGGCTTTGTCGCCATGTGCCTGGGCCATCCGCCGTGGTGGGTCATCGCCATGGTGGGCGCCATGGAAATCGCCGTCCTCGTCTACCTGTTGCGGCGGCCCGAAGGCCCTGCCGCCAGCGGAGCAGAATCTGCCCGCGAAGAGGGCCATGGCAGGCAGTAAACGGCCCCGCCCACGTCAAAAAAACGCCAAGTCAGGCGAACCACACATAAAAGCGCCGCGATGCTCACGCAGGGCGCGTCGAACTTTTCACCAACAAGCGGCTCCACCACGCCAGTCCACGCGATTAAATTCGGCAGGAGCGCCATTTTTCCGCTTTTTCAACTTGAAAACCGGCGCATAGACATTATTTGCATATTCAAAGCAAGATTCTGTCGTAGGAGTAATAACACGATCGGAGGTATACTACGCAACCGACGTAGCAGGCCGGGCGATTTGGCCCCTGCAAACAAGCCTGTCACGGTCCAATAAAAAAGGAAACACTGCATGACCACACCACCCCGTACGCCGGTGATTCGCATCGATGGCGCGAACAAGACCTTCGCGCTGCCCAAGGGCGAACAATTCCACGCGGTCAAATCGGTCACGCTGGACGTCTATCCCGGTGATATTTTCGGCCTGATCGGCAAGAGCGGCGCCGGCAAATCCACCCTGCTGCGCCTGATTAACCTGCTCGAGCGTCCCGACAGCGGCACCATTACCGTGGCCGGACGCGAACTGACCCGCCTGGGCAAGAGCGAACTGCGCGACGCGCGCCAGAATATCGGCATGATTTTCCAGCAATTCAACCTGCTGCAAAATGCCAGCGTCTTCGACAACGTCGCCTTCCCCTTGAAAATCCATGGCACCACCAAGGGCGAACAGATCGCCGCCCGGGTCGAGGAATGCCTGGCCCTGGTGGGCCTGTCCGACAAGCTGCACAGCTATCCGGCGCAATTGTCCGGCGGGCAGAAACAGCGCGTGGCGATCGCGCGCGCCCTGGCCAGCCACCCCGACGTGCTGCTGTGCGACGAGCCGACGTCCGCGCTGGACGCGGAGACCACGCGCGCCCTGCTCGACACCCTGCGCGACATCAATGCGCGCCTTGGCGTGACCATCGTCATCGTCAGCCATGAGCTGTCGGTGCTGGGCGCCATCTGCAACCGAGTCGCCGTCGTGGAAAACGGCGCCATCGCCGAACAATTCGATTTGAGCGACACGGCCACCCCGCGCAAGACGGCGCTGGGACGCGAGCTGGCGTATTACGGCACCGAGGCGTTTGAAGCCACCGCATGGAAGGATGCAACACATGTTTGAAGAATCGATCACTAACGTCGTCAATCTGCTGCCGGAAATCTGGGTCGCGCTGGGCCAGACCATGACCATGCTGGGCATCGGTCTCACGGCCGCCATTCTGATCGGCGGCCCGCTGGGCATTGTGCTGTTCCTCGTTTCGGAAGGCCAGTCGCTGGAAAACCGTCCGCTGTCGACAATTTTGGGCTGGCTGGTGAATACCGTGCGCAGCTTCCCCTTCATCATCTTGCTGGTCGCCCTGACGCCGTTTACGCGCATCATCGCGGGCACCTCCATCGGCCCGCTGGCAGCTGCCGTGCCCCTGTCGTTCGCCGCCATTCCCTACCTGGCGCGCCTGGTGGAACAGAACCTGCGCGAGGTGCCGCGCGGCGTGATCGAGGCGGCGCACGCCATGGGCGCGTCGGAAATGCAGATCATTTTCCGCGTGCTGCTGGTCGAAGCGCGCTCCGGCCTGGTGCTGGCGCTGACCGTGCTGTCGATCAGCTTCCTGTCGTATTCGGCCGTAGCCGGCGTGGTGGGCGGCGGCGGCATCGGCGACCTGGCCATCCGCTACGGCTACTACCGCTTCGAGACGGACATCATGGTCGTCACCGTGGCCATCCTGATCGTGCTGGTGCAAACCATCCAGTTCGCCGGCACGCGCATCGCCAAGCGCCTCGACAAACGTTAATTCATATTCAGTATTTCAGTACAAGGAAAAGCATGAACCATCTTCGCCGCAATCTGCTCCTGGCAGCCGCCAGTCTGGCCTTCGCCACCGCCGCCCACGCCAAGGACCCGAAAGAACTCGTCATCGGCACCAGCTCCGGCCCGTATTCGGACCAGCTGAAGCTGGGCATCAAGCCTATCCTGGAAAAACAGGGCTACAAGGTCAAGATCGTCGAATTCAACGACTATGTGCAGCCGAACTACGCGCTGGCCGAAGGCTCGCTCGATGCCAACGTGTTCCAGCACATCGTGTACCTGACCAAGTTCGCCACCGATAACAAGCTGCCATTGAGCGCATTGATCACCGTACCGACCATGCCGATCGGCCTGTACGGCGGCAAGCAAAAAACCCTGGCGGAAGTCAAGAACGGCGCCACCATCACCATGCCGAACGATCCGACCAACCAGGCGCGCGCGCTGGTGATGCTGGCCAAGATGGGCTGGATCAAGCTGAAACCGAACGTCGACCCGCTGCGCGCTTCCGAGCGCGACGTGCTGGAAAACCCGAAGAAGCTGAAACTGGTGCCGCTGGAAGCGGCGCAGCTGCCGCGTTCGCTGGCCGACGCCGACTACGCTTTCGTCAATGGCAACTTCGCCCTGGCCGCCGGCATGAAGCTGACCTCGGCCCTTAGCGTGGAAAAGATCTCGGACAGCTATATCAACCTGGTGGCCATCCGCACGGCCGACAAGGCCAAGCCATGGGTCAAGGACCTGGAAGCGGCCTACCGTTCGCGCGCCTTCCTCGACGCGACGAACAAATACCTGGCCGGCTACGAAAAGACGGACTACCAGCTGGCGCTGGAAAAGACGCTGAAAAAATAAACTGCTAGATGTAATGCAAAAAGGACGGCCAAGGCCGTCCTTTTTTATTCTGCGCGCCACACGGGCGCTGTCACGCCATGCTTAGAAGCGATAACCCACGCCTACGCCGATCAGGACAGGGTCGATCTTGACTTCGCTGGCCTTGGCGGCACCGACGAAGACGTCGCTGCGGATCTGGACTTTTTTGATGTCAAAGTTCAGCGACCAGTTTTTGTCCAGCTTGTAGTCGACGCCGGCTTGCAGCGAGAAGCCCCAGCTGTCGTGCTCCAGGCGGCCAGCGCCATTCAGCAGTTTCACGCTCGAAATATTCGTATAGTTCACGCCTGCACCGACGTATGGGCTGAACTGTTTTTCAGGCATGAAGTGGTATTGCAGCGACAAGGTCGGCGGCAGATGCTTGAACGTACCGATATTTTGGCCACCCAAGGTGACGTCATGCTTTTGCGGATACGTCAGGATCAGCTCGGCAGCGATGTTCGGCGTGAAGAAATACGAAATATCGATTTCAGGAATCGTCTTGCTGCTGACGTGGATCGTGTCCGATGCGCCGACGCCACCAACAGGGGTGGATTTGTTTGCAGGATCGATGTGCACGGCGCGCGCGCGCACCAGCCATGGGCTTTCCTGCGCCATTGCATTACCGGCGAATGCGCCGATGGCGGCCAGGACGATTGCTGCTGCAGTTGCGGACTTCTTCATTCTAGTTCCCTCTTTTTTGTCGTTAAGTAACGCTGCGAAGTCTAAGAGTGCAGTGCAACAAAAACTTTGATCCACATCAAATAGTGCTAGATGGCATCACTAAAGGGATTTTTTTCTTTACCCAGGTCAAGAAAATGCGGCATTGCAAAATTAAGCCGGCTCGGCGAACAGACTGGCGAGCCAGTCTGCAAACACGCGCACGCGCGGCGACAATTGCCGCTGATGCGGATACAGTACGGACACCGGCAGCGGGTCGGGACGCATGGCCGACAACACTTCCACCAGCTCACCGGCGGCCAGCGCCTGCTGCAGATGGTAGCGGGGCGCCTGGATCAGGCCCAGGCCCGCGCGGCAGCAGGCGTGATACGCCTCGGCATTATTGACGGATACCGTGCCCGGCAAGGCCACGCTGTGGCGCTGGCCGTCCACCTTGAAATCGAAGGGCCAGACCTTGCCCGTCTGGGCGGAAAAGAAATTCACGGCGCGGTGGCCCGCCAGTTCCGCCAGATTGCGCGGCGTGCCGTGCACGGCCAGGTAGCCTGGGCTGGCGCACGTCAGCTGTTCCAGCAGCGCTACGCGGCGCGCCACCATCGACGAGTCGCTCAGCTCGCCCACGCGCAGCACGCAATCGACGCCTTCGCGCACCAGGTCGACGAGGCGGTCGCCCATGCCGATTTCCAGTTCGATCAAAGGGTAGCGGGCGCAGAACCGATCCAGCACGGGCAGGACGAAATGCATGGCCAGGGTCGCGTGCAGGTCGATGCGCAGCTTGCCGGCCGGCTGCTGCATCGCCGAGGAAAACACGGCTTCCGTTTCTTCCAGGTCCGCCAGCAGGCGCACGCAGCGCTGGTAATACGCCTCGCCATCAGGCGTGGGTGTCACTTGCCGCGTGGTCCGCTGCAGCAGGCGCACGCGCAGCCGCGCTTCGAGTTGCTTGATCGCATGCGTGACGGTGGCCTTCGGGTAGCCAAGGTCATGCGCCGCCTGCGTGAAACTGCGCAGCTCGACGATGCGGGTAAACAGACGCATCGCATCAAATCGGTCCATGCCCCCTCCATTGTTATTGTCTGCTGCACAGTGTAACGATTCGAGCGCCACTATTCCATATTGAACCAACACCCTGGCAGCAGTTGCCCGCCACGCAATGGCCACTTGCGCCGATGTCACTGGATACCCAACTGGCTACACCGCATAATATTTCCATTTCGCACATGCGAATGGTAATGATTATCATTTGCGATATAATGCAGGTTCACGCTTAAGCGCTCGCTCAGGCGATCATAAAAAGGAATGGGAGACATGGATATATTGAGGGAACTGCGTGAATCGGGCTTGAAAGTAACCATCCCCCGCTTGCGGATTCTGCAGCTGTTTCAAGAAGGGGGCATCAAGCACCTGAGTGCGGACGATGTCTACAAACTCTTGCTGGCTGAAAAAATCGACGTGGGCCTGGCCACCATCTACCGCGTGCTGATGCAGTTTGCCGAGGCGGGCATTTTGTTTCGCCGGCACTTCGAATCGGGCCATGCCGTCTTCGAACTGAATGAGGGCCAGCACCACGATCACCTGGTCTGCACCGGTTGCGGCAAGGTCGATGAATTCGTCGATGAAGGCATCGAACTGCGCCAAAATGAAATCGCCACCGAGCGGGGCTTCGTGCTGCACGAGCACGCGCTGTCGCTGTACGGCACCTGCGCCGAATGCACGGCGAAGAAAGTCCCGCCGCGCAAAGCCTCCTGAGGCAGCGCGCAAGCTAGCGCCTGGCAAGCCACCTGCGCTACACTGCGTGCGCCGCAGCTCAACAAGGGACAAGCATGTACATCGGAGAAATCGCCCGCCTGGCGGGGACCTCGCCCAAGGCCTTGCGCCACTATGAAACGCTGGGCTTGCTGGGCGACGTGCGCCGCTCGGGCGCCTACCGCGTCTACACGCAGCAAGACCTGGCGCAAGTCAGACTGATACGCCAGGCGCAAGCGCTGGGCTTCCGCCTGGCCGAACTGCTGCCCATCCTGGCCGGCGACGAGACCGACTGGGCCGCCCTGTCGCAGCACATCGCCGCCAAGCGCGCGCAGATACAGCAGGACATCGCGCGCCTGCGCCAGCTCGACGCGCAACTGGACGACATCGACACGGAAATCCGCGACTGCCTGGCGCGACAGCACCTTTCAGCGGCCGCTTGACTCTGCCACTAGGGGCAGGCTTTAGCATGCAAGTTGTTCTTTAACGGAAAGCCTGCAGCATGAGCAACATTACACCGAAACACATTTTAATTCTTCTCGGCCACCCGTCCAGCGACAGTTTCTGCGCCGCCCTGGCCGAAGCCTACGCCGCCACGGCCCGCAACGAAGGCCATACCGTGCGCGAGCTGCGCCTGGGCCAGCTGGACTTCGATCCCATCCTGCACGAAGGCTACCGCCAGGTGCAGCCGCTGGAAGCGGACTTGCTGGCGGCCCAGGAAGCCATCAGCTGGGCCGAACACCTGGTGTTCGCCTACCCCATCTGGTGGGGCGGCGCGCCGGCCCTGCTGAAAGGCTTTGTCGACCGCGTCTTCCTGCCCGGCTTTGCCTTCAAGTACCGCCCGGGCAAGGCTTTCCCGGCCCAGCTGCTGAAGGGCCGCACGGCCCAGCTCCTGGTGACGATGGACACGCCACCCTGGTATTTCCGCTGGGCCTATCACATGCCCGGCATCCACCAGCTGCGCAAGACGACGCTGGAATTTTGCGGCGTCAAGCCCGTCAAGGTGGCCAGCTTCGGCCCCATCCTCGATTCCACCGAAGTGCAGCGCGCGCGCTGGCTGGAGCAGGCGCAGGCGCTGGCCCGGCGCCTGTAGGGCTGGAAACGGATTGCCATGCAGCCATCTTGCATACGGTTTTGACAAGCTGGTAATCAAGCCGTCACATTCCAGGGCTACCATGATGATATTGCCTGTTTGTCAGTCGCCTTGCCGTCGCGACAACAAGGGCCCGCTCGTCATGTAAAGGTAGCCGCTGTGGAGTTCAACGCTTCTCGATTGCATCTTCCCCGTTATCGCACCTCCGTGGCGTTCGATCTGTGCATACCCACGGAATCGGTGCAGGCCGACGCCAGCAATTTCGCCGTGCTGGAGCTGTTCACGGAACGGCGCGACATGATGAGCCTGCCAGTCACGGAGCAGCAGAAACCCATCGGCTTGATCAGCCGCAACATCTTCATGTCGCAGATGTCCAAGCCCTTTTATCACGAGGTGTACGGCAAGAAGAGCTGCATCGCCTTCATGGACAAGGAACCGCTGATCGTCGATGGCGCCATGAGCATCGAAGACCTCACCTTCCGCGCCGTGGAAGCGGGCGAAAAGGCGCTGGCCGACGGCTTCATCATCACGGAAGGTGGCGCGCTGGCCGGCGTGGGTTTCGGCTTGCAGCTGATGAACGTGGTGGCCACCATGCAGGCGGAAAAGAACCGGCAAATCATGCACAGCATCGATTACGCCAGCGTGATCCAGCGCGCCCGGCTGCGCACATCAAGCGCGGAATTGCGCGCCACCCTGCCCGACGCGCACCTGGAATGGCAGCCGCGCGACGTCGTCGGCGGCGATTTTTACTTCTTCGAGCGCCACGCGGGCGGCTGGTTTGCCGCCATCGCCGACTGCACCGGGCACGGCGTGCCGGGCGCCTTCATGACCCTGATCGCCTCGTCGGCCCTGAGCCAGGCACTGCGCGAACTGGGGCCGCGCGATCCGGCCGCCCTGATCGGCGCCGTCAGCCGCTCCATCAAGACCTTGCTGGGCCAGGACGGCGCCGGCAGCGACAACGCAGGCCACGCCGGTTCGAACGACGGCATGGATTGCGCCTTCCTGTGTTACGACGACGCCAGCGCCAGCCTGCGTTTCGCGGGGGCGAAACTGGCGCTGTACGTGGTGGCGCCGGGCGAAGAGGCCGTGCGCGCCATCGACGGCGCGCGCATGGGCGTGGGCTATGTCGATACGCCGCCCGGCTACTGCTGGCACAACGAGACGCTCGCCATACCCGCCGGCAGCCTGCTGTTCATCACGACCGACGGCTTGCTCGACCAGATCGGCGGCGCGCGCGACATCGCCTATGGCAAGCGGCGCATGCGCGAGCAGCTGCTGGCGCAGCGCGACGCTCCCGCCGGCGACGTGGCGGCGGCGCTGCTGCAGGACAGCGCCGCCTGGCAAGGCAAGCAACCGCGCCGCGACGACCTGACCTTTTTCTGTTTCCGCCTGTAGTTTTGGCGCCATCGAAGCACCTTATCAACAAGAAACCGGGTCACCGGCTAGCCAGGAGCACGGACGTGCTGTACGAAGAATTCAACGAGTTTTGGGATGTGGCGCGCAAGCGCAACATCATCTTTTTTTACGTGGGCTATTTCTCGCAGCACGTGGTGAGCGCCATTTCCGAAACCATCAAGGCGCGCCTCGACACGGCCGGCGCGGCCGGACCCACGCGGCGGCGCATCTTTTCCTCGTTCATCGAGATGTCGCAAAACATCATGCACTATTCCGCCGACAGCCTGACGCCCGATGCGCAGCTGGACCAGCAGATGCGGCGCGGCTCGTTTTGCATCGGCACGCGCGGCGACAGCTTCTTTCTGCTGTGCGCCAACCCCGTCTCGACGGACAACGTGGCGCAGATCCGCGCCCGCCTGGAGCCGCTGCACACGATGACGATGGAAGAAATCCGCCTCGCCTACAAGAAGGCCCTGCGCGAGGAAGCGCCGGCCGACAGCAAGGGCGCGGGCCTGGGTTTTCTCACCATGGCGCGCGACGCCAGCGAGCCGCTGGAATTCGAATTCGTCCAGGACCCACAGGAGCCGGGGCACACCATCTTCTGCATCAAAGCCATCATTTGAAAGAGCCGACTCAGGAAAGCATATGCAATTACCGTCACCACTGTTCATCGCCGCGACCCCGTGTTCGCCCGAAATCGACTTCCGTTTCGAGCAGCACACCCTGTCGATCAAGGGCGAGTCATATCCGGAAAACGCGGCCGCCTTCTATGGCCCGCTGATCGCCACCGTGCGCGCCTATCTGGACGCCTGCGGCGAGAGCGCCATCACAGTCAACGTCTCGCTGGCCTACTTCAACAGCTCCAGCACGAAGATGCTGTTTACCCTGTTCGACACCCTGAACCAGGCGGCCATCGACGGCAACCAGGTGCGCCTGAACTGGTATCACGACGAAGACGACGACACCATCCTGGAGTTCGGCCAGGAGCTGCAGCAGGATTTCACGGCGCTCGATTTCTGCGACCATCCCGTGCGAGGCAGCTAGAGCATGCACGCCGCCATCTCCGAGTCCGGCCTGGAACCCGACCTGTTCACCGTGGAAGCGGCGGCGCTAGCTGCCGCGCGTCGCATGCACGCCGACGTCCATGCCAGCGGCGAGGCGCAGCGCCGCGTGCTCGGTGAACTGATCAATCACTACGAACGGCTGATGCGCGAGACACGGCGCCTGATCGGCCGCAGCGACCGCGCCGAGCGCGACATGCATTTGCTGAACCGGCAATTGCAAACCCTGGCCGGCCAGCTCGAATACCGCGCCACGCACGACCCGCTGACGGGCGCCCTGAACCGCGGCGCCGTGATCGAGCATGCCTCGCACTGCCTGGCGCAGGGCGACATGGCCCTGATCGTGCTCGACATCGACCTGTTCAAGCAGGTCAACGACGATTTCGGCCACCCGGCCGGCGACGGCGTGATCCAGGCCGTGGTTGACTGCCTGAAGGGATTATTGGGACAGGAGACGGCCATCGGCCGGGTCGGCGGTGAAGAGTTTTCCGTGGTCTGGCCCACCTCTTCGCGCGACGAGGCGGCGCACATCGCGCAGCGCATCTGCGAGAGCGTCGGCCGCCAGCGCCATGCGGCGCCCATCACGCGCGCCATTACCGTCAGCGTGGGCCTGAGCTGGAACCGCGCCGGCACGCCGTTCGAGACGGCCTACAGCCATGCGGACCAGGCCCTGTACCAGGCCAAGCGCGAAGGTCGCAACTGCGTGCGCCAGTGGCTGGAAAGCTGACTCAAAGCACTGCCTCAGCGCAGCTGTTCGCGCGCCATGCTGCCGTCGCGGCGCATGGCGGCAGCGGCGCGCTGCATGGCAGCCACCTGCGCCTCGGGTACCTTGAGGTTACAGGCCAGGTAAGTCTGCACGCGATTAAAGGTCAGCAGCGGTTCCACCTTGCCCTCCCACTCCTTGCCGGCAAACGGCTTGCTGCCCACCGCCATGCCCACGGCCCACAGGTCGATGCGCCCCAGCAGCAGTTTTTGCGGATTGAGCCACTCCTGCGTCACGGGCGCCACGTTCAGGCCATGCTGGCGCAGGTAGTCGTCGCGTGCGTCGCCCAGCACCGTGCCGATCACCAGGCCGCGCGCATCGGCCAGCGTGCGCAGCGTCAGATGCCGCTCGGCCAGGCCATACAGTACCCACTCCGCTTCGTTGAGGGGGCCGATCCAGCGAAATTGCGCTTCGCGCTCTTGCGTGCGGCTGGTGGAAAAGATGCAGGTATCCGGCTCGCGCAGCGCCTGCGCATACGCGCGCTTCCACGGCAGCAATTCAATACTGTAGGCGATGCCGGCGCGCGCCATGATGTCGCGCACCTTCGTCGTTTCGCGTCCGACAACGACATTACCTTCCATCATGCTCGATGGCGGCAAGTGCTCGCCAACGATGCGCAGGCCAGCCGCCGCGGCCAGCACCGGCATCAGCAGCGCCAATGCCAGCAGCCGCGCCATGCTTGCTTGTTTCATGCTTGCTTTCATCTGCTACAGGGGATTCAAACCGATGTTACCATCGCCCCGTGCCGGCATCGCCGCATATTATCAATTACACCATCTATTTTCCGCAACGTGGCAACAGGCCAACGCCGGGACGATCAGCATGCAGGGGGAAGGAAGAATCACTGGCGGAAAACAGTAGGAGTCGAACCTACGGGAGAACGTCTGACGCCCTCCACCGGGTTTGAAGCCCGGCCACATCACCGGATGAGTGTGCTTTCCGCGGTGCCTGAGCTAACTGTTGGGCAAGGCTGCAGTATAGGACCACAGCGCTTGCGGGCGTAATAGATGCCCATTGCCAACACGGCGAGTATAACCGACGCGGTCAAAGAATTCCAAGACCTGGATCGCCCGCTTGCGGCCCAGACAACTGGCATCGCGGAAGGCGGCCGCGCCCACGGCGCCGGAACCGGGCGCCAGATTCTCATCCAGCTCCGCTTTTTCGGTCAGAGTGCGTACCAGTTGCGCCAGCTCGGCCAGCGCCGCCTGGTGATAAAACAGGTCGTGCACCACCTGGCTGATCTGCCCTGCCTTGGCAAGTTTACGCAACAGCCGGCGCGCGTCATCTTCGGCGAGGCCGAAGTCGCGCGCCAGGTCGCGCGTCCACGGCGGCTCGAAGCGCCCCCGCTCCAACGCCGCCAGCAAGGGTTCGGCCAGCGCCTGCTCCTGCGGCGTCAGTTCCACGCTGTGCGTCGGCAGATGCAGGCTGGCGCCGCGCGCCAGCACTTCGCCGCGCGCCAGCAAGCCTTCGACCAGATGGCTCCACAAGGCGTCTTCCATCTCCGCGTCGACGATGCGCTTCAGGCGCCACAGTTCCGGCCCTGCTTCATCGGGTGCACGCGCGTGGAACACCGCCAGGGCGGCCAGCACCCGCTCTTCCAGCACCAGCAACGCTGGCGGCGCCAGCAGCAGGGCGTCGCCACCGCGCAGGGCGATGCGCCGCGTCTCGGCCGGCAGCGCGATGGCGTTCGCCGGCAGCAGCGACAGGCGCACCAGCAGCGACTCGCGCAGCCCCAGCGGGCTTTGCGCCAGCAAGGCAGCAATATCGCCCTGTGCAACAAAGGCGGCCAGCGCGGCCAGCCAGGCCAGCCTGGCCGGGCTGCGCCGCTTGCGCGCGGGGCCGAACGGGTCGAGCACCATGCCGCCGCCCACCGTCTGCGTCGCTTGCGCATTGCGCACGACGAAGCGGTCGCCCGGCACGCCGTGCATGGGCGTCTCGAACACCAGTTGTACTCTGCCCGTCTGCCCCGGCGACAGAGTTTCGCCATCGAGCATGACGGCGCGCGCCAGCTGGTGCGCCGCGCCCAGGTGCACGTGCAGCGGCGACCAGGCTTTCAATTGCACGCCGGCGTCGGGCAGCAGGGTCAGTTCCACGTCGAGGCGTTCGGAACACTGCGCCAGTTCCGGCGCGACGATCCAGTTGCCCCGTTCGATGCGTTCGCGCTCGATGCCGGCCAGGTTCAGCGCCAGGCGCTGGCCCGCCATGCCCGTCCCGGCCGCGCGGTTTTGCGCATGGATGCTGCGCACGCGCGCTTGCGCGCCGCCAGGCGCCAGTTGCAGCATGTCACCCACCTGTACGCGTCCCGCCAGCGCCGTGCCGGTGACGATGGTGCCCTGCCCCGACAAGGTGAACACGCGGTCCACGCCCAGGCGGAACAAGCGCCGTTCATCGCGCTGCGGCAGGCTGCGCGCCACTTGCCTCAGGTGCGCCAGCAAGGCGGCCACGCCGGGATCGTTGTCGCGGCTGGCCGCCGTGGGGAAGATGGGGCTGCCCGCCAGCGGCGTGCCGGCCAGCAGCGCCTCGATGTCCGCCTCCACCTGCGCCACGCGGGCGCCGTCGGCGCGGTCGATCTTGGTCAGCGCCACGGCGCCGCGCGTCACGCCCAGCAGCTGCAAAATCGCCAGGTGCTCGTGCGTCTGCGGCATGATGCCGTCGTCGGCCGCCACCACCAGCAGGGCGAAGTCGATGCCCGTCACGCCGGACGCCATGGTACGGATGAATTTTTCGTGGCCCGGCACGTCGATCACGCCCAGCACCGTGCCGTCGGCCAGCGGCAGATAGGCATAGCCGAGTTCTATCGAGATGCCGCGCGCCTGCTCTTCCTTCAGGCGGTCCGTGTGCACGCCCGTCAGCGCGCGCGTGAGCGTCGTCTTGCCATGGTCGATATGGCCTGCGGTGCCGACGATCATGCGGACAACTCGCCGAGCTGCGCGATGAAGGCCGTCTCGTGCGCCGCTTCCAGGCAGCGCAGGTCCAGCCACAGAGTGTCTTGGCCGATGCGCCCGATCACGGGGCACGGCAAGGCGCGCAAACGCTGTTCCAGCACGCCCAATGGGTTGCTCAGGCGCGAGCCGGAAGCGCTGCGGATGGCCAGGCCAAAGCTGGGCAGCTGGTCGACGGGCAAGGCGCCGCTGCCGATCTGGCTTTGCATGGCTTCGGCCGTGACCACGTACTGCATGCCCAACGCGCCCTGCAGCAGCGGCAGCAGGGTTTGCGCCTGCCCGCGCATGGCGGCCGCGGGGCGCGTCAACAGGCGCAAGGTGGTCAGACGTTCGGCCAGCAAGTCCGGCGCGCGGTACAGCTGCAGCACCGGGGCCAATGCCGCCAGGGTCAGCTTGCCGACCCGCAGCGCGCGTTTCAGGGGGTTGCGCTTGATCTTCGCGATCAAATCGGCGCGCCCGACGATGACGCCGCATTGCGGCCCGCCCAGCAATTTATCGCCGCTGAAGGTGACCAGGTCGGCACCCGCTTCGATGGTTTCGCGCACCGTTGTTTCATGCGGCAAGCCATACTGGGCCAGGTCGACCAGGGTGCCGCTGCCCAGGTCCACGGCCGTCGGCACACCGTGTTTGGATGCCAGCGGCACCAGTTCGTCGAGTTCCACGCTTTTCGTGAAACCGGTGATCGCGTAATTGCTGCAATGGACCTTCATCAAGAGGGCCGTGTCTTCATTCACGCCATTGGCGTAATCGGCCAGGTGGGTGCGGTTGGTGCTGCCTACTTCGCGCAGCACGGCGCCGGCGCGCGTCATCACGTCGGGGATGCGGAAGGCGCCGCCGATTTCCACCAGTTCACCGCGCGAGACGACGACCTCTTTATTCTGCGCCAGGGTATTCAACATCAGCAGCACGGCGGCCGCATTGTTGTTGACGATGGTGGCCGCTTCGGCGCCCGTCAGTTCGCGCAGCAATTCCTCGACCAGGTCGTCGCGGTCGCCGCGCTTGCCCGTCTCCAGGTCGAATTCCAGGTTCATCGGCCACTGCAGCGCTTCCACCACGGCTTGCACGGCCGCGTCGGGCAGCAGCGCGCGGCCCAGATTCGTGTGCAGCACGGTGCCCGTCAGGTTGAACACGGCGCGCAGCTGCGAGCGCGATTGGGCCTGCAACCGCTCGCCCATGTGCGCGGCGATGGCGGTGATCGATGCGCCCTCCTCGCACACTGCGCCGGCCAGCATGGCCGTGCGCAGTTCGGCCAGCACGGCGCGCGCGCTGGCCAGGGTTTGCACGCGGCCGTAATTCGCAATCAGGGCCAGGCAAGCCGCGTCGCCCAGGATGCGGTCGACCGACGGCAGGCGCACGGTTTGCCCCGTCGTCATGCTGGCTGGCCCTCGCCGCTGTCGTTCTTCCCCAGCCACAGCAGCGGATTGCCGCTGGCGCGCTGGTAGCCCGCTTCGCCCACCAGCAGGTCGAGCATCAGGCTGGCCAGGTCGTCGGCCAGCGGTTCGACATTGTAATCGTGTTCCTGGTTGAAGACTTTGCGATAGGTATGGCAATCGTCGCAGGTTTCCGCACGCGCCACCTTCTTCGGATCATTCGCCTTGTTGGGCAATTTGTCGTCCTTCGCCGCCACGGGGTCGAACGGCGCAGCATCGGCCGCGTCCAGGCCCTGGTAGGCGATCTTGCCATTCTGTTCGCAAGTCGAGCACTTCACGCGCACCATATGCCATTCGCTTTCGCAAATGCCGCAGTGCAGATAGCGGTAACCCTGCGACTGGCCGCCGATGCGGATCACGCTGGCGACGGGGTGCGAACCGCAGACGGGACACAGGGTACCCGTTTCCAGGTCCGGCACGCGCGCGGCGCGCAGTTCACTGGCCGACACCGACCATAAAATCTGCAGCGCGGCGGCGACGAACGGCGCGTGCATGGGATTGAGGTTGTCGCCGTTTTCATCGAGCACGGCATCGGCGCAGGCGTCCAGCGCTGGCGCATCGAGCGCGCGCAGCTGCGCCAGCACCTGGGTCAGGCCGCCGGACAATGCCGGCTGGCTGGCCGCCGTGCTCGCCAATTCATCGAGCAGGCTGGCAAAGATGTCGCGCCAGACGGGCGGACGGGCGCCATTCACGGGCAGCACCGGCATGCGGTGCTGCATCGCGCGGCGCAGCGCGTCGGGGTCGGCGGCGGGCACGGCGCCGGGCGTCAGCTTTCCCACCACGGCGGCCTGCGCGTCGGCCAGCGCGGCCATCAGCACCAGGTAACCCTGCATGCCCGCGTCGACGGGGATGCCCTTGATATTGCCTTGCGCCAGTTCGCGCAAGCGCAAGGCGCGCGCCTTGAACAAGCTGTCAGGCTGCGGCAGCAGCAGGCGCGGAATCGCGTTGTGGTCCAGGCCTTCGATTTCGCCTGGCTGAAGAATGCGTTGTACCAATGGAGTTTTCCCATCAAAAAAAGCAAGGCAGAGCCAGCGGAGTTGGCTGTGCTGTAAAAGTATTTTAATCGATAAAAAGAAAGGGGCCAGTCCTGGGGGACTGGCCCTGGCATACGAAAACGCCGGCGGCGGAGCATGTCGGCTTACGCGAAGCTAAGCCGACCTACCCTGCTGCCTACTTTTCCGTATGACGGATCACCGATTCAAACCACTTCGGATGGTGCTTGCGCGCCCAGCCGTAGGTGACGGTGCCGCGCACCATGGCGCCGATCGAGCCCTTGACCCACAGCGCCGCATAGATATGCACGATGATGGCGCAGATGATGGCAAAAGCGCAACCGGCATGCAGCAAGGCGGCAAAGCGCACCACGTCGATCGGGAAGTAGAACGCGAAATACGCGCGCCAGATCACGATGCCCGACAGCAGCAAGCCGATCATGCTGACCAGCAACACGAAGAACAGGATCTTCTGGCCGGCATTGTATTTGCCGATCTTCGGAAGCTTTTCCTCACGGTTGTTGAGCACGTCGTCCATTTGCTTGAGCCACTGCTTGTCGCCGTCCTCGAACTTGTTGTGGTGCCAGAAGCGCACCACCAGGATCGCGAACGAGACAAACATCACCAGGCCGGCAAACGGATGCAAGATGCGCGTCCATTGACCGCCGCCGAACAGGTTCGCCAGCCACGCCATCGAGGGATGGAACATGGCCAGGCCGGACAGGGCCAGCATGACGAAAGTGATCGCGGTGACCCAGTGATTCGTGCGCTCGTTCGAGTCGTAACGCTGGATCAACGGGTTGCCATCCTTGTCGCGCAGCTTGCCATCGTGATGTTCACTATGCTTCATGCTGTTCCTCCCGGATGCGCTTGGCCTCTTCCAAGGCTTCGTGCTCTTCGTCCTTGCTCACTTCGTTCGGACCGACACGCGTGTAATGGAAGAAGCCTGCCAGTGCCGTGGCAGCCATGCCGGCCACTGCCAGCGGCTTGGACCAGCCCTTCCAGAAGCCCACCATCGGGCTGATGCGCGGGCGTTCCGGCAAGTTCGAATACAGCTTCGGCTTGTCGGCATGGTGCAGCACGTACATCACGTGCGTGCCGCCCACGCCCAGCGGATCGTACAGGCCCGCGTTCTCGAAACCGCGCGACTTCAGGTCGACGATGCGCTCTTCCGCATGCACCTTCATGTCTTCCTTGGTGCCGAAGAGGATGGCGCCCGTCGGGCAGGTTTTCACGCAGGCCGGTTCCTGGCCCACGGCCACGCGGTCCGAACAGAGCGTGCACTTGTAGGCGCGGTCGTCCTTTTTCGAAATGCGGGGCACGTCGAAAGGACAGCCGGCCACGCAGTAGCCGCAACCGATGCAGTTTTCCTGGTGGAAATCGACGATGCCGTTCGTGTATTGCACGATGGCGCCCGGCGCCGGACAGGCTTTCAAACAGCCCGGATCCTCGCAGTGCATGCAGCCATCCTTGCGGATCAGCCACTCGAGGTTGCCGTCGTTGTCTTCGTGTTCGGCAAAACGCATCACCGTCCACGATTGCGGCGTCAGGTCCGTCGGATTGTCATAGGTGCCATGGTTTTCGCCGACTTCGTCGCGCAAGTCGTTCCATTCCATGCACGCCGTCTGGCAAGCCTTGCAGCCGATGCATTTCGACACATCGATCAGCTTGGCCACGGTACCCGTCACCGGGCTGCGCGCTTGCGGCGGCGTCACCGTGGTAGCCGACAGGCGCCGGATATCTAAGGATTGCAGTGCCATTATTGAGCTCCCATCATGCTTTTTCCACCTTCACGAGGAAGGACTTGAATTCCGGCGTTTGCGAATTCGCATCCCCCACGCCCGGTGTCAGGGTATTGATCAGATACCCCGGCTTGGCCACGCCCGTAAAGCCCCAGTGCAGCGGCAGGCCGACGGTATGCACCTGCTTGCCCTCGATCATCAAAGCCTTGATGCGCTTGGTGACCACGGCCTTGGCGATGATGTGACCCCGCTTGGAACTGACGCGCACTTCACCGCCGGCGACGACGCCGATGCTCTTGGCCAGCTCTTCGCCGATTTCAACGAATTGCTGCGGCTGGATGATGGCGTTCAGGCGCGCATGCTTGGTCCAGTAATGGAAATGCTCGGTCAGGCGGTAGCTGGTCGCCACATGCGGATACTCCTCGTGCGTGCCGAACATTTTCCGGTCATCGGCGAACACGCGCGCGGCCGGATTGCTGGTCGCTTGCGGGTTTTTCGGATGCATGGGGTTGTAGCCCAGCGGATTTTCGAACGGCTCGTAATGCTCGGGGAACGGCCCTTCGGCCATGGCGCCACGCGCAAAGAAGCGCGCCACGCCTTCGCCCAGCATGATGAACGGACCCATGCCGTTTTCCGGCGGCTCGTCGACCTTGAAGTCGGGAATATCTGCCCCGCTCCAGTTCGTCCCATTCCACTCGATCAACTTGCGCGTCGGGTCGAAAGGCTTGCCCTTCAAGTCGCACGAAGCGCGGTTGTACAGCACGCGGCGGTTGGCCGGCCACGCCCAGGCCCAGCCCAGAGTCTGGCCGATGCCGGTCGGGTCGCTATTGTCGCGCCGTCCCATCTGGTTGCCCGCCTGCGTCCAGCTGCCGGCGAAGATCCAGCAACCGCTCGACGTCGTGCCGTCGTCGCGCAATTGCGCAAACGAGGCCAGCTGCTCACCCTTTTTCACCAGCAGCTTGGTCGGATCCTTGAGATCGTACAAGTCGGCCAGCGCACGGCCGTTGAATTCGCGGGCGATTTCTTCCGGCTGCGGGTTATGCGGCTGCGCATAATTCCACGTCAGGTTGAGAATAGGATCGGGGAACTTGCCGCCCTCTTTCTGGTACATGCTACGCATGCGCAAGAACAGGCCCGACATGATCTCCAGGTCGCTGCGCGCCTGGCCCGGCGGTTCGGCCGCCTGCCAGTGCCACTGCAGCACGCGCGAGGAACTCACCAGCGAACCGCGCTCTTCGGCGAAGCAGCTGGTCGGCAAGCGGAACACTTCGGTCATGATCTTGGTGGGATCGACTTCGTGGTATTGGCCATGCGGCTTCCAGAATTCGCCCGTTTCCACGGCCAGCGGGTCCATGATGACGAGGAACTTCAGTTTCGACAACGCTTCCGTGACCTTCTGCTTGTTCGGCGCGGACGCCAGCACGTTGAAGCCCTGGCAGATATAGCCCGTCATCTTGCCTTGGTGCATGTTCTCGATGGCTTGCATCAAGTCATACGGCTTGTCGAGTTTCGGCAGGTAGTCGAACGCGTAATTGTTCTCGGCCGTGGCGAAATCACCCCACCACGTCTTCATGAAGCTGACGTGGAACTTGCGGTAATTGCTCCAGTAGCTGAGCTGGTTCGGCCGCAGCGGCTTGGTGGCGCGCGCGCCGATATACGCATCGAAGTCCTGCTCGGCTTCATTCGGCAGGGTCATATAACCTGGCAACAGGTTCGACATCAGGCCCAGATCGGTCAAGCCCTGGATGTTCGAGTGGCCGCGCAAGGCGTTCATGCCGCCGCCCGCGATACCCATATTACCCAGCAACAGCTGCACCATGGCGCCCGTGCGGATGGTTTGCGCGCCCGTCGAGTGGTGCGTCCAGCCCAGTGCGTACAGGATGGTGCCGGCGCGTCCCGGCACGGCGGTCGAAGCCAGGGCTTCAGCCACCTTGTGGAACTTGTCGGGCGACACGCCGCACGTCCGTTCGACCATCTCGGTCGTGTAACGTGCGTAGTGCTTCTTCATCATCTGGTAGACGCAGCGCGGGTGTTCCAGGGTCGGGTCGACCTTGGCATAGCCGTCGTCGCCGATCTCGTAATCCCAGGTGGCCTTGTTGGTGTACTTGCCTTTTTCTTTGTCGTAACCCGAGAACAGGCCATCTTCGAACGCATAGTCTTCGCGCACGATGAAAGGCATATCCGTGTAGTTGCGCACGTACTCATGCTGGATCTTGTCGTTCGTCAGCAGATAATTGATGATCGCGCCGAGGAAGACGATGTCCGTGCCGGTACGCGTGGCGCAGTAGTAATCTGCCACGGATGCGGTACGGGTAAAACGCGGATCGACAACGATCAGCTTGGCCTTGTTATGCGCCTTCGCTTCCGTAACCCATTTGAATCCGCAAGGATGTGCTTCTGCTGCATTGCCGCCCATGACCAAAATCACATCGGCATTCTTGATATCGACCCAATGATTCGTCATCGCGCCACGGCCAAACGTCGGGGCAAGACCTGCCACCGTCGGTCCGTGTCATACACGCGCCTGATTATCAAAGGTCAGCATCCCCATGCTGCGCACTGTCTTGTGGGTCAGGTAACCGACCTCGTTGCTGCCGGCGGACGCGGCCAGCATGCCGGTGGAGAGCCAGCGGTTGACGGTCTTGCCGTCGGCATTCTTCTCGATCAGGTTGGCATCGCGGTCGTCCTTCATCAGGCGCGCGATCTTGTCGAGCGCCACATCCCAGGAGATCGGTTGCCATTCCGTGCCGCCCGGTGCGCGGTATTCGGGCACTTTCAGGCGGTTCGGGCTGTGGATGAAGTCGACCAGACTGGCACCTTTCGGGCACAGGGTGCCGCGGTTCACCGGGTGATCGGCATCGCCTTCCACGTGGATGATGCTGGAGACGGCATTTTTCGCGCCGTCGCCCAGACCATACAGCAGGACGCCACATCCTACCGAACAGTAAGGACAGGTATTGCGTGTCTCGGTGGTGCGAGACAGCTTGTATTGCCGCACTTCCGCCATCGCCTGGCCCGGTGCGAAACCGAGCAGGGCGAGGCTGGAACCAGCAATGGTCGCGCCAGTTACCCGAAGGAACTGGCGCCTGGACATCTGAACCATATTCAGGCCTCTATGATGTGAGTAAATAAAAAGTCATACAACGTCGTGGTGGTGTCATATCGCCAAGATATAAGCACCATGCCTGTGCCGTATGACAGTATTTTACGCCTCAAACCCCGTCAAGGCTCAGTCCGTCGGATAAAATTGCACATAGTCAACATTATTTGACCGGTACCGAATAGTTCCTCTAAACAATGGCAGCCCGCCCGGCCCAGCTCCCCCATGAAAAAACCCGCTCGCGAGCGGGTTTTGAGGAAGCGACAAAATTACAGGCTGTAACGCAAGGTCAGCGCCACGTTGCGCGGCGCGCCCGGCAAGCTCAGGTTCGGGCTGGAACCGTGGCCCGAGACGATGTAGCGCGTATCGCCGATATTGTTGACGTTCAGCTGCACTTCATAGCGGCCCGTGCGGTATGCCGCCATGGCGTCGGCCGTCACATAGCCGGGCAAGACCACCGTGTTGCCGGCATTGGCAAAACGGCTGCCGACGGCATTCGCGCCGCCGCCCACCGTGAAGCCGTGGCCCAGCTCTTTCGTCAGCCACAGATTGGCCGTGTTGCGCGCAGTCAAAGTGGCGCGCTTGCCTTTGACAGGCACTTCTCTGGCGATGATGCCGCCCGGCACGTTGACGCTCTTGTCGACGGCGATGGAATCGGTGATCGTGGCGTCCAGCCAAGCATAGCCGGCCATCATTTTCCAGCCATCGTGCAAATCCGCGTTGAAGGTCAGTTCCAGGCCGTCCGTGCGCTGCGTGCCGACGGGCACGATGCGGTTCGTGATCGGATCGCTGGTCTTGATATTGTCGCGTTCCAGGCGGAACAGCGACACAGTGGCATTCGCGCGGCCGCCCCACAGATCGTACTTGGCGCCCACTTCCGTGTTGCGCGTGGTTTCCGGCGCCAGGTCGGTATTGTTGGCGGCCAGGGCGAAGTTCTCGCCGCTGGGCTGGAAGGAACGGCTCCACGACGCATAGTACGACTGCACGGCGCTCGGTTGCCAGACGAGGCCGGCGCGCGGGCTGAACGCCGCATCCGTGCGCGACAGGTCTGCCGTCGTCACGCCAAGCGCATTGGCCAGGCGCGACTGCTGCTTGTAGCGGTCATAGCGCAAGCCGGCCAGCGCCTTCCACTCGTCGCTGAAAGCAATGGCATCCTGCACGTAGGCGGCGGCCGTGTCGTAGGTACCGAAGGTATCGCTGCGCACACCCAGCTTGCTGCGGTTGACCTGCTGCAGGACAGGATTGAAGATCGACACGTTCGGCGCCACCAAGATGGCGGCCCAGCTGTTGGCATCCTTGTTTTGCTTGCCGAACTCGGCGCCGTACAGCACTTCGTGGCGCAGGCTGCCGGTGACCAGTTTTTGCGTCAGTTCCGTCTGGTTGAACCAGCCGCTCTCGTCGCGGTTCAGCTTGGCGTGCGCCAAGTTCATCGTGCCTTTGACTTCGTTGACGTTGCCGGAAATATTCGTGTTGTTGCGGTCCAGGTGGTAATCGTAATAGCGGAAGGCATTGCGCAGCGACAAGCTATCGCTGAACTTGTGCGTCAGGGTGGCGGCCGTGGAGACCACGCGCGACTGGCTGAAATCGGCATCGCGGGCATTGGCAGCGCCGTAGTAAGTACTCGCATCGACAGCCACAGCGCGGCCATGCCAGGACGGGATGCCGAAGTCCGTCAGACGGCGGTCTTCCAGGTAATCGCCCTGCAGCAGCAGCTTGGTCGCGCCAGAGAGGCGGATGGCCACCGATGGCGCCAGCGCCGTACGGTTGATGAATTGCTGCGCGCGGTAGCTGTCGGACACTTCGCGCGCGCCCGTGACGCGCCAGTCCACCGTCTCGCCCACGCGGCCCACGTCGACTTCACCGCGACGCCCTTTTGTATTCGTCAGGCTCAAGGCCACGTCCGTGATATCGATACCCGGTTTTTTGGTGATGCGGTTGACCAGGCCGCCCGAGGAACCGCGACCGTACAGCACGGCGGCCGGTCCCTTGATCACTTCCAGCCGCTCCACATTCGACAGGTCGCGGAAATACAGCGCGTCATCGCGGAAGCCGTCGACGAACTGGTCGCCGATGGCCGTGAAGCCGCGAATGAACACCTGGTCGCGCTGGCCGTCGCCCGTGGACAAGCCCACACCGGGGATATTCTTCATGATGTCCTGGATCGACATGGCGTTCTGGTCGCGGATGACGGCGGCCGGCACCACATTGATCGTCTGCGGCACGTCGCGCAGGGCCATTTCCGTCTTGGTACCGCTGGCGGACGTCCCGGCGACATAGCCGTCCTTGTCCTTCGATGCCGTCACGGTGACGGCGGGCAAGCTTTCCTGCGCCCACGCCGCCAATGGCGTGGCGCCGAAGCTCAAGGCGCCCAGTACGGCGAGCGTGATCGGTTTACATCCTGGCTTGCGCTGTTGCTGCATACAATTCCCTGGTCGATTATTTAATACGAATGATTATCATTAGTATTTTATCAGCCGGCACGGCAAAAAGTAAGGTGAAATGTAAGTGATAGTACTTATGAACCAGGTACTTGATGTAAAAAAGCAACAATGATTTAATGTCAATAAGTAATTAAAATTGCTTTGAAAAACTATTTCCGTGCGTCAATGCTATACTTGCGCCTGCTGGTCAGCGGCTCCCCACGCCGCCACACCCCTTGCTTTACCTCCAACGCCGTGCACAGCGCGGCGCGCCGCAATGCAATCAAGCGGCACCCGAAGACCCCGATCCCCTGCGCCTTGCGGCGCCTGTCCGCCCCTGCTGGCGGCGGCGATCATGACTATTACATTGTTAGGACTTACATGAAAAACCTGAACATCGGCAGCCGCCTTGGCGTCGGCTTTGCTGTCGTATTGCTGTTGCTTGCCGCCTTGACCATCACCGCCCTGGTGCGCATGCAAACGGCCAGCGACCTGACCTACCGCCTCATCAATACCAGCATCAAGAACCAGCGCATGGTGGCCGAATGGTCGAAGATCATTGAATTGAACAGCGTGCGCGGCGTGGCCTCGTTTGAAATCCCCGATCCCGTCGTGCGCGCCAAGATCGAGGAAGACTTGAAAGTCGATGCCGAGCGTTCCAGCAAACTGCAGGACGACATCGTCGCCTCGCTGCGCAACCCGGGCGTGATCGAGCAGTTCAAGGTCGTGCGCAAGGTGCGCACCGACTATGTGACGACGCGCGCACGCGCCTTCAAGATGAAGGCCGACGGCGACGTGGCGGGCGCCAAGGAAGTGTTCGACAAGGAAGTCGCGCCGATCACCGTGGCTTACCTGGCCGAAGTGAAACGTTTTGCCGGCATGCAGATCAAGGCCGCCGACGGCGTCGGCGCCAGCATCATCGAAGCCTACAGCAGCACCCGCATCTTCCTCATCACCATGGGCGTGCTGGCCGTGCTGATGGGCATCGGCTTCGCCTGGTGGATCACGCGTTCGATCACCGGCCCCATCCGCGATGCCGTGAAAGTGGCGGAAACCGTGGCAGCAGGCGACCTGAGCAGTATCATCACGGTGCAAGGCCGCGATGAAACGGGCCAGCTGATGCATGCACTGAAAACCATGAACGACAGCCTGGTCGGCATCGTCGGCCAGGTGCGCAGCGGCACCGACACCATCGCCACGGCGTCCGCAGAAATTGCCGCCGGCAACCAGGACCTGTCGTCGCGCACGGAACAGCAAGCCAGCTCGCTGGAAGAAACCGCGTCGTCGATGGAAGAATTGACCAGTACCGTGAAGCAGAATGCGGACAATGCGCGCCAGGCCAATAAACTGGCCGGCGACGCCGCCGGCATCGCCAGCCGCGGCGGCGCCGTGGTGGCCGAAGTGGTGGCCACCATGGGCGAGATCAATACCTCGTCGAAGAAAATCGTCGATATCATTTCCGTCATCGACGGCATCGCCTTCCAGACCAACATCCTGGCCCTGAACGCGGCCGTGGAAGCGGCACGCGCCGGCGAACAGGGTCGCGGCTTCGCCGTGGTGGCCACGGAAGTGCGCAACCTGGCGCAGCGCTCGGCAGCGGCGGCAAAAGAGATCAAGGGCTTGATCGACGACTCCGTGCAAAAGGTCGACGTGGGCACGGATCTGGTCGACAAGGCCGGCAAGACGATGGAAGAAATCGTGCAAAGCATAGGCTTCGTCACGTCCATCATGAGCGAGATCAGCAACGCCAGCGAAGAGCAGAGTGCCGGCATCGAGCAAGTCAACCAGGCCATTTCCGAAATGGACCAGGTGACGCAGCAAAATGCAGCCCTGGTGGAAGAAGCCTCGGCCGCAGCCGAAGCGATGCAGGAGCAGGCGAGCGAACTGGCGCAAGTGGTCAGCGTGTTCCGCCTGGACGCGAATGCGGCGGCGACCGACCGTTTCAGCATGAAAGCGGCACAGCGCAGCGCGCCGGCAGCTCCGGCAACCCCGGCCGCGCCTGCCCGCAAGGCCTCGCCCCCTGCCCTGCGCCTGCCCGTGACGCGCAAGAGCGGCAAGGCTGCGGCGCCGGCCGAAGGCGAGTGGGAAGAGTTTTAAATCTGCTTAAGCAAGCCGTGCGGCATCACGCCGCGCGGGCTTGCGCCTGGGTGATCAGTGCCGCCAGCTCGCGCGGCACGGATTGCCCCAGAAATTCCAGCGCCAGTTGTTCCGGATCGATGGCTGCATCCGGCGGCAAGCCAAGCTCAAAGCCCCCCACCATGATGCGGCAGAAATGCGGCGATTCGGGCCGCGTTTCCACATACCAGCAACCAGCATGGCCCTGCACGAAGTATTCGCCGATAAAGTAGCCGAGCATGGTTTTCACCCACTGCCAGCTCTCGTCGCGGATGACGATGGTGCGCATGGCCGCATCGATGTACGGCAGGTATTCGGCCGCGTTCGTCAACACTTCGTGCGCCGGCTGGATGCCCAGGCGCTCGACGAAGTTCACCAGCGAGGCGCCCAGCGCGTCATAGTAGGCGTCAAAAGCCGTTTGGCTTTGTTGCAATAATTGTTCTTGTTCGTTCGACAGCATTCACACTCCACAGGCATTCAACAATCCCCTATTTTACGCCACGCTCACATCCACCCCGGCCCGCTGCAGCAAGGCCTCATTGCGAGCGGACAACTGCGTCACCTGAAGGTGCTTGCCCGCCTTCTCATAGCGTTCATACAGGGCTTCGATGGCGGCGATGGCCGAGTGATCGGCCATGTGCAGGTGCCGGCAATCGAGCGTCACGCGCGCCGGATCGGCCGCGGGCTGGAACAGCTCCTGGAAGTGCGTGGCCGAGGCGAAAAACAGGGTGCCGTGCGGCAGGTACACGCGCATGCCAGGGCAGCTGTCATCGATGTCGGCGCGCATGTCGCGTGCATGTTGCCAGGAAAAATTCAAGGCGGCGATGACGATGCCGCACAGCACCGCCGTCGCCAGATCCGTGAACACCGTGATGACCGTCACGGCGACGATCACCAGCGCATCCTGCAGCGGCACCTTGCCCAGCACGCGCAAGGAACCCCAGGCAAATGTCTGCTGTGCCACGACGAACATCACGCCGACCAGGGCGGCCAGCGGGATGCGCTCGATCAGCGGCGAGAGGAACAGGATGAACAATAAAATCATCACGCCAGCCGTCACGCCCGACAGGCGCGAGCGCCCGCCCGAACTCAGGTTGATCATGGTCTGTCCGATCATGGCGCAGCCGCCCATGCCGCCAAACAGGCCCGACACGACATTCGAGGCACCGAGGGCGATGCATTCGCGGTTGGGCTGGCCCCGCGTTTCAGTCATCTCATCGGTGAGATTGAAAGTGAGCAAGGTTTCCAGCAAGCCCACCATGGCCATCAGCGCCGCATACGGAAAAATGATGTGCAAGGTCGCCATATCCAGCGGCACGGCGGGCCAATGCAGGGCCGGCAAGCCGCCGGCGATATGCGCGAGGTCGCCCAGGGTGCGCGTGGGCAAGTGCAAGACATGGCTGAGCACGCCCACTCCCAGGATGGCCACCAGCGCGGGCGGCACAGCCTTCGTGACGCGCGGCAGCACGTAGACGATGGCCATGGTCAGCGCCACCAGCGCGCCCATCACAAGCAAAGGCGTGCCTTGCAGCCAGGTTTCGCCGTGCGGCGTGGCCTGGCGAAAGTGTTCCAGCTGCGCCATGGCGATGACGATGGCCAGGCCATTCACAAAGCCCAGCATCACCGGGTAGGGCACCATGCGGATCAGTTTACCGAGACGCAAGATGCCAAACAGCGCCATCAGGATGCCGCTGAGCACCACGGTGGCCAGCAGATATTGCACGCCATGCTGGGCCACCAGCGCCACGATGACGACGGCCATGGACCCGGCCGCGCCCGAAATCATGCCGGGGCGCCCGCCAAAGATTGCCGTCAATGCGCAAATGATGAAGGCGCCATACAGGCCCATCAGGGGATTGAGTTGCGCCACCAGAGCGAAAGCGATGCATTCGGGCACCAGGGCAAACGAGGTGGTCAGGCCCGCCAGGACATTTTTTTGTACATTCGGGAACCACTCATCCCGAAAAGTCGTGTTGATCATTGATTCAAATCCAAGGTCGAAACTGGGAAATCCGCGCCTGACGCAGATTCATCGGGCGCAGCCATGCCAGCGGGCGTCAGAAAAATGCCGTGCCGAAGTTTAACGGAGAGGAAAATCGTCAGTGACTACATGGGGTTGGCGGAAAGGGGAAGTTTCATCACGGCGCCAGGCGGCGCGGCTGAGCGTGCGGGCATTATACAAGAAGCGCTACAGGCAAAAAAATAGCCCACTCGAAAGCGGGCTATTTTTTTCATCTGGAGGCGAGGACGGGAATCGAACCCGTCTAAACGGCTTTGCAGGCCGCTGCATAACCTCTTTGCTACCTCGCCAGAGGAACTGCTTGGATGCGCCTTGCGGCCCACCTTGAAAACTGGAGCGGGAGAAGAGTCTCGAACTCTCGACCTCAACCTTGGCAAGGTTGCGCTCTACCAACTGAGCTACTCCCGCATTGGAGCTTGTTTACCACTTAATCGCGCCGCGCCAACTGCTTTGCGGCGGATAAAAAAAGGAAGCCAGCTTAGCTTCCCTTTAGAATTCTGGAGCGGGAGAAGAGTCTCGAACTCTCGACCTCAACCTTGGCAAGGTTGCGCTCTACCAACTGAGCTACTCCCGCATTGGAGCTTCTATTTTCTGCTACTGCCATCTTGCTGTACTGCCTCCAGCTTGCGCTGGAGCGGGAGAAGAGTCTCGAACTCTCGACCTCAACCTTGGCAAGGTTGCGCTCTACCAACTGAGCTACTCCCGCATACGAACCGCTATTTTACTGCTTTTTACTACCGTTTACCAGTGCTGCTTTACTGCTGATCCAGTATTCACTGGAGCGGGAGAAGAGTCTCGAACTCTCGACCTCAACCTTGGCAAGGTTGCGCTCTACCAACTGAGCTACTCCCGCAGTGGACAACATTGTATCAGAAGCTCTACTACATCGCCAGTACTACTTTTTACTGCATCTGCTGTTTTTACCTATGACACGATCCAAAAAACTGGAGCGGGAGAAGAGTCTCGAACTCTCGACCTCAACCTTGGCAAGGTTGCGCTCTACCAACTGAGCTACTCCCGCGTCATCAACAACAGGCCAGCATTATAGAGGGATTACAGGGGCTGTCAACGGGCAATATCTGGTCTTTTGCAAAATATTTGGGTCAGACGGGGACGCCGAGTCCCATTGGGTCTGACCCCAGCTCTTGCGTTTGGGCCAAACAGTTCAATGCAAGTTGCCGGCCTTTTCCTTGATCAGCGGCCATGCCAGACGCAGATAATAGAACATCGACCATACCGTCAGCACGCTGGCGATCCACAACAGGCGCTCGCCCCACACATGCGTGTCGATCGCGCCGAAGATCACTTCGTGGTACAGCAGCAAGGGAATGGCCGTCATTTGCGCGGCCGTCTTGATCTTGCCGATCGAGCTGACGGCCACCGATTTCGATGCGCCGATCTGCGCCATCCATTCGCGCAAGGCGGAAATGGTGATTTCGCGGCCGATGATGATGAAGGCCAGCACGGCATTGACACGGTCCAGCTGTACCAGCACCAGCAAGGCGCCCGCCACCATCAGCTTGTCAGCGACCGGGTCGAGGAAGGCGCCAAAGGCCGAGGTCTGGTTCCAGCGCCGCGCCAGAAAACCATCGAACCAGTCGGTGACGGCGGCAACAATGAAAACCAGGGTGGCAACCAGGTTCTGGTCGCCATGCAGCAGCATCGACGGCGGCAGGTAAAACACGCCGACGACAAGCGGGATCAGGGCCACGCGCAGCCAGGTCAAAAGAATGGGAATATTAAAAGGCATAAGGAAGCAATCGGCCGACGGGTAAATTGAACATGAAGAAAGCGTGAAGAAAGCGCCACTAGTCTACATGGCCCGGGGGTATTAGCCTAGTCCGGTTGCCGCAGCGCCGGACCAGGCCATCGAGTCATTAGTGCAGCTGCTTGTAAATCTCTTCTGCCAGTTGCGTGGAAATCCCCTCCACCGACATCAGATCCTCGACGCTGGCATCGACCACGCCGCGCAAGCCGCCAAAGCGCGACAGCAGCTTCTGGCGGCGCTTGGCGCCGATACCTTCTATCTCTTCCAGGCGCGAGGTCTGGCGCGTCTTGGCGCGCTTGGCGCGCATGCCGGTAATGGCGAAGCGGTGCGCCTCGTCGCGGATTTGCGCGATCAGCATCAGCGCCGCCGATTCCTTGCCCAGTTCCTGCGCCGCGCGGCCATCGACGAACAGCAGGGTCTCCAGGCCCACCTTGCGCCCTTCCCCCTTGGCCACGCCGACAATCAAGCTGATATCGAGTCCCAGCTCGGCAAACACCTGGCGCGCCATTTCGATCTGCCCCTTGCCGCCGTCGATCAGCACCACGTCGGGCATCACGCCGTCGCCATTCGCCACCTTCTCGTAGCGGCGCATCAGGACCTGGCGCATGGCCGCGTAATCGTCGCCGGGCGTGATGTCGTTGATGTTGTAGCGCCGGTATTCGCCATTCTGCATGGCGTGATGGTGGAACACCACGCACGAGGCCTGCGTCGCCTCGCCCTGCGTGTGGCTGATGTCGAAACACTCGACGCGCAGGCTGTCGAGGTCTTCCGCCTCCAGGCGCAGCGCTTCGGCCAGCGCACGCGTACGCGATTGCTGCGACCCCTGCTCGGACAACAAGCGCGCCAGCGAAATCTCGGCGCCCTTTTGCGCCATCTCCAGCCACTGCCGGCGCTGTCCCTGCGGCTGGAAGATCAGGTTGATGCGGTGGCCGCACTGCTCCATCAGCGCCACCATCAGGGCCGGCTGGTCGAATTCGATATTCAGGATCAGGGTGCCGGGGATGAACTTTTCCGTGTAATGCTGCGCCAGAAAGGCGGCCAGCACTTCCACCTCGATCGGTTCTTCGGCAATCGCCGCCGCATCGCTGAGCTGGCTGGGGAAATAGGCGCGGTCACCCAGGTGGCGCCCGCCGCGCACCATGGCCAGATTGACGCAGGCGCGCCCGCCCTGCACCAGCACGGCGAGGATGTCGACGTCGGCGTCGCCCGTCGTTTCCATGCTTTGCTGATGCAGCACGCGTGACAGCGAAGCGATCTGGTTGCGCACCACCACCGCCTGCTCGAATTTCAGCTCGGCGGCAAAGGCGTGCATCTTCTTTTCCAGGTCGGCCATCACTTCGCTCTGGCGCCCGCGCAGGAAGCGCGCCGCGTTTTCCACGTCGTTTTTATAGTCTTCCTTGCTGATCAGGTCCACGCACGGCGCGCTGCAGCGGCCGATCTGGTGCAGCAGGCAGGGACGCGTGCGGTTGGCGTACACGCTGTCCTCGCAGGTGCGGATGAGAAACACCTTCTGCAGGATCTGCATCGATTCCTTGACGGCCCAGGAACTGGGGAACGGCCCGAAATACTGGTTTTTCTTGTCCACCGCGCCCCGGTAATACACCATGCGCGGCGCATCGCCATTGGTGATTTTCAAATACGGATACGACTTGTCGTCGCGGAACAGGATGTTGTAGCGCGGCTGCAGCGCCTTGATCAGGTTATTTTCCAGGATCAAGGCTTCCGCTTCGCTGTGCGTGACGGTCGTTTCCAGGCGCGCGATGCGCTCGACCATCATGGCGATGCGGGGGCTGGCCAGGTTTTTCTGGAAATAGCTGGAGACGCGCTTTTTCAGGTCGCGCGCCTTGCCAACATACAACACCTTGTCGGCGGCGTCGAAATAACGGTACACGCCAGGCAAATTCGGCAGCTTGGCGACGGTGGCCAGCACTTGCGCGCGCGGGTCGGGCGGCGTTTCCACCAAGGATGGTTCTGGGCTTGCTTCGGTCATTGCTGGCTCATTGCGCACTGATGGCGCACTTATAGTTATGCTGCTTGCTCCACGATCACGAACGCGACCGCATATTCTTCTTCATCGCTGATGGTCACTTGCGCACTCAGCCGGTTTGCTGCCATGAAGTCCGCCAGCACGCCGCTGCAGACGATCATCGGCTTGCCGCTGGGGTGATTCAGCATCTGCGCGGCAGGCCAGGTCATCGGCATGCGCAAGCCCAGGCCGATGGCCTTGGAAAACGCCTCCTTGGCCGCGAAGCGGGTGGCCAGGAAGCGCACGCCGCGCACGGCGTTTTTCGCACCGCGGGCGCGGAATTTCTCCATCTCCTGCGGCCCCAGTATTTTCTGCGCGAAACGCTCGCCATGGCGCGCCAGCGCCGCCTCGATGCGGGGGATCTTGCAAATGTCGGTGCCGATGCCGTAGATCATGGGCTAGTCCTATTCCTTATGCTTTGTTGCCCAGGCGCGCAGCCACCATGATGGCCTTCATTTCGCGCACGGCGTTTTCCCAGCCGACAAACACCGCATGCGCGACGATGGCGTGGCCGATGTTCAGTTCAGTAATATCGGGAATGGCGGCAATCGCTTGCACATTGGTGTAATGCAGGCCGTGGCCCGCATTGACCTTCAAGCCTCGGCCCACGCCGAACAGTACGCCCGCCTTGATGCGCTCCAGTTCCGCCAACTGCTCGGCGCCTGCCGTATCGGCGTAGCGGCCCGTGTGCAACTCGATCACGGGCGCACCGAGTTCGGCAGCGGCGGCGATCTGTTGCTCGTCGGCATCAATGAACAGGCTCACGCGGATGCCCTCGCCCTGCAATTGCTTGACGGCAGCCTGTACTTCCTTGAAGTAGCGCACCACGTCCAGGCCACCTTCGGTCGTCACTTCCGTGCGTTTTTCCGGCACCAGGCAGACGTCGGCCGGCCGAATGCGGCAGGCGAAGTCAATCATTTCCTGCGTCACGGCCGCTTCCAGGTTCATGCGCGTGAGCAATTGCGGCGCGATGGCGATCACGTCCGCATCCTTGATGTGGCGGCGGTCTTCGCGCAAATGCAGGGTGATGGCGTCGGCGCCCGCCTGCTCGGCCAGCAGGGCCGCGCGGATCGGGTCCGGATAGGCGGTGCCGCGCGCATTGCGCAAGGTGGCCACGTGGTCGATATTGACGCCCAGGTCGATGACGGGGCCGGAAGGCTGCAAAAAGCTCATAGTGATGGTATCCGTAAAGTGCTGTTGTGCGGCAAACCGCCGCTACAGCTGCATTAAATCGATCAGTATCTGGCGCGTGTTCAAGGTGGCGCCCCCCAGTTGATGGGCCAGCAAAAAGCGCATCAGCAGCTTGCTTTGCGCCTGCGTGGCCACATCGAGATAATCTTCGCGCTCCATGTCGAGCAGGGTCTTGCCCGTGATCTTCGGCCAGGCATCGCTGGCGCGCGCCGGGCGCGGTCCCCGTTCCGGGTCGACCACGTAGACCTGCCCCGCCTCGACGGCCAGGCGCGTGCCCGTGCAGCGCGTCAGGTCGGCCGCCACGCCCGTTTCCTTGAGCAGGGCGCGCTCGAACTTGCGCAGCACGATGGGTGGCGGCTCATTGTGCGCCAGCTGATTCAATGTAGCAACGTAGTGGTCGAACAGGACGGGATGCGGGTCGTCGCGCGCCAGCAATTTGACCAGCAATTCGTTCAGATAAAAGCCGCACAGCAGCGCCGTCTTTTCCAGCGGCAACATGCCGCCCACCCATTCGGCGCCCGTCAAAATGCGCAGCTCGGATTTGCCCGTCCAGCCCGCCTGCAGCGGTTGAAACGTCTGCAGCACGCCGCGCAACTGCGAATGGGGCCGCTTGGCGCCCTTTGCGACGAGCGCGATGCGGCCGTATTCGCGTGTAAACACGTCGACGATGAGGCTGGTTTCTTTATGCGGGTAGCTGTGCAGCACGAAGGCTGGCTGGCCCGTGATGCGGCCGTCGCGCGCGGGCGGACGGCTGCGCCGGGGGGCTGCCGAGGTGGGCGCTGCGGAAGGTGCGGCCGGCGGCGCGATGGCCACCGGCGCGGGGACAGGTGCAGATGCAGCAGATGCAGCAGGCGAGGCTGGCGCGATGTCAGGCTGCGCTGGCGTGGTGGTGCTCATGCGTGTAGCGTCGCCCCCGGGTTGCGGATTACTCGTAGCCGTAGGCGCGCAAGCCCGCCTCGTTGTCGGCCCAGCCCGATTTGACCTTGACCCAGATTTCCAGGTACACAGGACCGCCGAACAGCTTTTCCATATCCAGGCGGGCCTGGGTGGAGACTTCCTTCAGGCGCGCGCCCTTGTTGCCGATGATCATGGACTTGTGCGTATCGCGCTCGACCAGGATGGCGGCGAACACGCGGCGCAGATCGCCTTCCTGCTCGAATTTCTCGATCAGCACGGTGCTCGTGTACGGCAATTCGTCACCCACGAAGCGGAAGAGTTTTTCGCGCACGATTTCCGAAGCGAGGAATTTTTCGCTGCGGTCCGTGATGTCGTCCGGTCCAAAGATGGGCTGGTTTTCCGGCAAGAAGCGCTTGATCTCGTTCTGCAAGCCTTCCAGCTGGAAATGCAGCTTGGCCGAGACGGGCACGATGGCGGCAAAGTCGCGCATGGCGGCGATCTTTTGCGCGAACGGCAGCAGCACGGCCTTGTCCTTCACGCGGTCGGACTTATTGATGACGAGGATGCATGGCACTTCCTTCGGCAGCAAATCCATCACTTGCTGGTCGGCCGGGCCAAACGTGCCCGCCTCGATCACGTACAGGATGACGTCCGAGGAAATCAGCGTGTTCGTCACGGTCTTGTTCAGCGTCTTGTTCAGCGCGTTCGAGTGGCGCGTCTGGAAGCCGGGCGTGTCGACGTAGATGAATTGCGCGTCCGGCACCGTCTGGATGCCCGTGATGCGGTGGCGCGTGGTTTGCGCCTTGCGCGAAGTGATGCTGACCTTCGCGCCGATCAGCACGTTCATCAGGGTCGATTTGCCCACGTTGGGGCGGCCCACGATGGCGATATAGCCACAGCGGAAGTTGTCGGGCATTTTGATGGCTGTCATGCTAGTGTCGATTCTGTTTAGTGTGAGCGGCGATCGCCGGGGCTGCAGGAGCTTGCGCGTCGTCGCTCTGGATGGTGGCAATGCCGGCCAGCTTGAGCTGGGCGGCGCGCGGTTTGGGCTTGCGGCTGGCGGCAGGCGACTTCAACAGCGCCTGCTCGGCCACGTCCAGCGCCAGTTTGGCGGCGGCTTGCTCACCGGCGCGGCGGCTTCCGCCACGGCCGTAGACCTGGATATTCAATTTCGGCACCAGGCATTCGATCTCGAATTCCTGGCTGTGGGCGGCGCCATGGGTGGCCACCACGTTGTACTGTGGCAGCGAAATTTTCTTGCTTTGCAAAAACTCCTGCAGCAGCGTCTTGGCATCCTTGCCCAGGGTTTGCGGATCGACCGAGTCGAGGATGGGTATGTAGAAAGCGCGGATCACCGTGCTGGCCGCATCGAAGCCCGTATCGAGGAAAATGGCACCCAGCAAGGCTTCCAGGGTATCGGCAAGGATCGAGGGACGGCGGAAACCGCCCGATTTGAGCTCGCCTTCACCGAGGCGCAGGAATTGCGACAATTCCAGCTTTTGCGCGATTTCATACAGCGACTGCTGTTTCACCAAATTCGCGCGCAAGCGCGACAGGTCGCCCTCGTCGATGGTCTTGAAGCGTTCGTACAGGATGGAAGCGACCACGCAGTTGAGAATGGAGTCGCCGAGGAATTCCAGCCGCTCATTATGCAAACTGCTGTGGCTACGATGCGTCAAGGCTTGCTGCAACAGGCCAGCATCCTGGAACGTATAGCCTAAACGGGTTTGCAATAGCTGAAGATTCATTGTTGTTTCTGTATCATCTGAGTAATTCGGCTGGCCGCCGCGCGGGGAGTCGGCGCGGCAGCCATAGAAGCGGCCTAGTGGATGCCGCCCACGCGTTTCGGGTTGCTGAAGTTCATCCACACCAGGAAAGCCTTGCCGACGATGTTCTCGTTCGGCACGAAGCCCCAGTAGCGGCTGTCCGCGCTATTGTCGCGGTTATCGCCCATCATGAAGTAATTGCCTTGTGGCACCACACACGTAAAACCATCTTCGTTGTAGTTGCACGCATCCTTGTGCGGGAAATCCTTCACTTCGCGCAAGTTCAACGTGGGAGCAGGCTCATCGTTGAGGATGCGGTGGCTCACGCCCGTCAGATTTTCTTCCAGCTGCTTGTGGTACACCGTGCTTTCGTCATCGAGGTAGTCGTCCAGCGGGGTGTACTGCACTTCCTTGCCGTTGACCGTCAAGCGCTTGTTTTCATAGGTGATTTTATCACCGGGTACGCCGATCACGCGCTTGATGTAGTCTTGCGACATATCTTTCGGGTACTTGAAAACCATCACGTCGCCGCGCTGCGGATCGTTGACTTCAATGATGCGCTTGTTGACGATCGGCAAACGGATGCCATAAGTGAACTTGTTAACCAGGATCAGATCGCCCACCAGCAAGGTCGGCACCATCGAGCTCGACGGGATCTTGAATGGTTCGTAGAGGAACGAACGCAGGCAGAACACCAGGGCGATGACGGGGAAAAAGCTGCCCGAATACTCGACCCAGGTCGGCTGGCGCAACAGCGCCGCCTCGATGGTGGCGCGGCTGCCGCCCGCATCGGACTTGATGCGCTCGGCGGCCAGCTTGGACTGGCGCGCATCGAACTCGGCCAGGGCAAGATCGGCCGCCTTGCGGCGCTGCTTGGACAGATAAAACACATCCAGGCACCAGACCAGGCCCGTCAACACCATCAGCACGAACAGGATTAAAGCGAAATTTCCTAAAATCACTTGCAGGTTCATTGATTAACCATCCACTTGTAAAATTGCCAGGAATGCCTCTTGCGGGATCTCCACGGAACCCACTTGCTTCATGCGTTTCTTACCCGCTTTTTGTTTTTCCAGCAATTTCTTCTTGCGGCTGATGTCGCCGCCATAGCACTTGGCCAGCACGTTCTTGCGCAAGGCTTTCACGTTCTCGCGCGAAATGATGTTGGCGCCGATGGTCGCCTGGATGGCCACGTCGAACATCTGGCGCGGGATCAGTTCGCGCATCTTGGCGGCCACCTGGCGGCCACGGTACTGGCTGTTCGAACGGTGGACGATGATGGCCAGCGCATCGACTTTTTCGCTGTTGATCAGCATGTCGACCTTGACCACGTCGGCCGCGCGGTATTCCTTGAACTCGTAATCCATCGAGGCATAGCCGCGCGACGTCGATTTCAGGCGATCGAAGAAGTCCAGCACGATCTCGGCCATCGGCATTTCGTAGACCAGCTTGACCTGGCGGCCGTGGTAGCTCATGTCCATCTGGATGCCGCGCTTGCCGATACACAGGGTAATCACGGAGCCCACGTATTCCTGCGGCATGTACAGATTGACCGTGACGATAGGCTCGCGCACTTCCTCGATGCGCGACGGATCGGGCATCTTCGATGGATTGTCGACGTTGATCATGGTGCCGTCGCGCTGGATCACTTCGTACACCACGGTAGGCGCCGTGGTGATCAGGTCCATGTCGAATTCGCGCTCGAGGCGTTCCTGCACGATTTCCATGTGCAGCAAGCCCAGGAAGCCACAGCGGAAGCCGAAGCCCAGCGCCTGCGACACTTCCGGCTCGTACATCAGGGCCGCGTCGTTCAGTTTCAGCTTTTCCAGCGAATCGCGCAGCGCGTCGTACTGGTTCGCTTCGACCGGGAACAGGCCGGCGAACACTTGCGGCTGCACTTCCTTAAAGCCCGGCAATGGCGCGGCGGCAGGACGGCTGACCAGGGTGACGGTATCGCCCACTTTCGCCGCTTTCAATTCCTTGATGCCGGCGATGATGAAGCCCACCTGGCCTGCCGACAACTGCGGCAGCGATTGCGAACGGGGCGAAAATACGCCGATGTCTTCCACCAGCTGCACCGAATCGGTGGCCATCAGGCGAATCTTGTCTTTCGGCTTCAGGGTGCCGTTGACCACGCGCACCAGCATCACCACGCCCACATAGGCGTCATACCAGGAGTCGACGATCAGCGCCTGCAGCGGCGCATCGGGGTCGCCCTTCGGTGGCGGTACCTTGACGATCAGTTGCTCGAGCACGTCCAGCACGCCGAGGCCCGTCTTGGCCGAGCAATGCACGGCGTCGGCCGCGTCGATACCGATCACGTCTTCGATCTCGGCAATGGCGTTTGGAGGATCCGCGTTCGGCAAGTCGATCTTGTTCAGGACGGGCACCACTTCCACGCCCAGGTCCAGCGCCGTGTAGCAATTGGCGACCGTTTGCGCTTCCACGCCTTGCGATGCATCCACCACCAGCAGCGCGCCTTCGCACGCCGACAGCGAGCGCGACACTTCATAGCTGAAGTCGACGTGGCCTGGCGTATCGATCAGGTTCAGGTTGTAGATCTGGCCATTGCGCGCCTTGTAGTGCAGGGCCGCCGTTTGCGCCTTGATGGTAATGCCGCGCTCGCGCTCCAGATCCATCGAATCGAGCACCTGCGCCTCCATCTCGCGGTCGGACAAGCCGCCGCACAATTGAATGATGCGGTCAGCCAGGGTCGATTTACCGTGGTCAATATGGGCGATGATGGAGAAGTTGCGTATGTTATTCATTAACTAATATATGTGCGAGTGACAACACTGCTTTAACAGGAATCAAGGGGATCATGTCCGGGCCAAACAGGGCCGAAACCAGGCGCCCCACTCATGATGAAAAAAGCGCTCCGAGCAGGACATCTGCATGCCCAGGCGAGCGCTTTTGAAGCGACAGAAGCTGCTGCCTCGGACAGTAGCTTTTTCGACCTCCCCATTTTACCGGATTTCAGAGCGGAAAGCCCGTCTTTCAGAGGCCGGCAGCGGGCAAGCCGACATTTTCAGCTGTTTCCAGCAGCGGAATGCTGCAATGCAGTGTCAATATTGGCATTTAGGCTACGCCAGGCAGCGCCGGACGGCGGCCTCGTCCAGAAAATAATGGCATAGCTCGGGTTGGGCCAGATCGCCAAACAGCACCGGCACCAGCTCATCGAAGCGGGCCAGCAAGCTCGCATCGGGCGACGCATCGATATCGATCACGTCCACCGTAAACGGTTGATCAGGCGGCTGCAGCAGGAGCAAGGCATCGAGCATGTCCTGGCATAAATGGCAGTAACTGCGGGAATAGAGAGTGAAATGCATGGCGGGCAGGATACCGCATCCCGGCCGTGGCCGGAATGCGGGATGATCACATAGTTACTTCGCCGACGGACGCAGCGAAACGAATTGCGCCACGTCGCCACGGCGCACCAGCACGGCCGACGACTTCTTCGGATCGAGCTTGGCCACCAGGGCATTGAACTGCTTGGCATCTTTCACGGCAACGTTGTTCAACTGCAAGATCACATCGCCAGGCTGCAGGCCGGCCTGGGCCGCCACGCCATCCGCATCGTCGACCAGCACGCCCGCGTCGATCTTCAGCTCCTGCTTCCTCGCGGCCGGCACATCGCTGACCTTCAGTCCCAGTGCATTGACGGCTTGCGCTTCCGGTTCCCGGGCGCCCTTCTTGGCCGTTTTCTCGGCTTCCAGCTCGACGACGGTAACAGGAATATCCTGCTGCGCGCCCTTGCGCCAGACGGTGACCGTGGACTTGCCGTTGACGGCGGCGCCGCCTACCAGACGCGGCAGGTCGGACGAACGCTCGATCTGCGCGCCATTGAACTTCAGGATGATGTCGCCCGGCTTGATGCCCGCCTTGTCGGCCGGGCCGCCCTCTTCCACCATCGACACTTGCGCGCCCTTGGCGTTGGGCAGGCCCAGCGATTGCGCCACATCCTTGCTCACTTCGCCGATCTGCACGCCGATACGGCCGCGCACCACTTTACCCGTTTTTTTCAGCTGCTCGCCCACGCGCATGGCTTCATCGATGGGCACGGCAAACGAAATGCCATTGTAGGCGCCGGACAAGGTGGCGATCTGCGAATTGATGCCGATCACTTCGCCGCGCATATTGATCAGCGGACCACCCGAGTTGCCGGGGTTGACGGCCACGTCGCTCTGGATCAGCGGCAAGTAGTCGCCCGTGTCACGGGATTTGGCGGAAATAATGCCGGCCGTCACCGTGTTTTCCAGGTTGAATGGCGAGCCGATGGCGATCACCCACTCGCCCACGCGGATCTTGTTCGAGTCGCCGATGGTCAGGCGCGGCAGGTTGGCGCCCTCGATTTTCAGCAGGGCCACGTCGGTGCGGGCGTCAGCACCGATGACCTTGGCCTTGAATTCGCGCTTGTCCGTCAGGGTCACGTAGACTTCATCGGCGCCATCGACCACGTGGGCATTGCTCAGCACGTAGCCATCAGCCGAAATGATGAAGCCGGAACCGACACCGCGCTGCACTTCCTGCTCCTGCGGCACGGCGCGACGGCCGCCGCGCGGCGCCTGCTGGCGCGGCGTGGGCATGGCGCCGCCAAAGAAGCGGCGCAGGAATTCCTGCATTTCCTGCTCATCCTGGCCGCCCGCGCCGGATGCAGTCATCTTCAGGCGCTCGGTGGTGCGGATATTCACCACGGCCGGGCCGACGGCATCGACGAGGTCCGAGAAATCAGGCAGTTTCACGGCCGGCACGGCGGCCTGCGCCTGTGGCGCCAGGCCGAGCATGGTCGGGGCGAAAAAGACGCCAGCCGTACCGAACAATAAGGCGGAAAGCGTCTTCACAGAAAACGACTTGCTGGCAACACACATGTTTTTTTTCATGGAAAGGATCTTTTCGAGTATATAAACGGATCAAAACGCGGATCGGCGATTGCCTGCGTGCATGATTGGGTGTCATGACGGAATCCCAAGGGCAACTACACCTGGTCTCGCGCATGGCAGCAACAATATATCGCAAAAGCAAGATATTGCCTGCACACAGTGTCAATCGTAGCGAAGTCCCGTGTCAAGAGGGCCAGGAGCAGCTTAAGAGCCTATCCCAGTAGGGAGCGTCTTCTGCTGGCAGTTCATCAGGAGCGCGGACAAGGCGTGAGGAGGACGCGTGGCGAGCCACGCGACGACGAGCAACGCAGTCCCCGCTTCTGAGGGGCGCCAGCAGGGGATGTACTCATCTACTGGGATAGGCTCTAAGTGTCAAGACCCGCCGGCATAAGATGCCGCAGATGCCGCAGCACTAGCGTTGCGCCAGCGGCCCCGCCTCCAGCGGCTCGGCAGCGACGGGCGGCACGATGGGCAGCAAGGGCTCCGCGCGGATAAGCGGCTCGTCAGGCGCCGCCTCGGCGGCCAGCCGGCTGGCCAGGCGCGCGTCGAATTGGGCACTCAGGGCATGGCCGCAATGCTCCGAACGCAGCACGTCGCCGATCAGGCGATAGGCATCCCAGGCTTGCCGCCCCTCATCCGTGTCGAGGGCGGCAAAAGCCAGTTCGAGTTCGCTCGCCGCCAGCTCGCCATCGGCCAGGGCGGAAATTGTCTCGTGCAATCGTGTATGCGTGTCCATGATGGGCCCTGCCATTTCAAGAGGGTAGTTGCGGAAACCGGACGCAGCCATGCCAAGCTCATACTCCGCAGATTACCAGCGCTTGTCAATCGGCATATCCAACAACGGTTTCAATTTCTCTGCGATCACTTCGCGTGCGCGAAAAATGCGGCTGCGCACGGTGCCGATGGGGCACGCCATGATCTCCGAGATCTCTTCATAGCTGAGGCCCTCGATCTCGCGCAGCACGATGGCCGTGCGCAACTCGATGGGCAGCACCTCCATGGCAGCGTTGACGGTGGCGGCAATCTGCTTGCTGGCCAGCACCGATTCGGGCGTATTGTTGTCACGCAATTTATTGCCGTCATCGAAGGACTCCGCCTGCTCGGCGTCGGCGTCGCTGGACGTGGCGGCGCGCCGCCCCTGCGTGACGAGATAATTCTTGGCCGTATTGATGCCGATGCGATACAACCAGGTATAGAAGGCGGCATCGCCGCGAAAATGGCGCAGCGCCCGGTATGCCTTGATAAAGGTTTCCTGCACCACATCTTCGGCCTCCGCCGGGTCATGCACAAGTCGCGATACTAGGCGCATCAAGCGGCGCTGATATTTCGATACCAGCACATCGAATGCCCGTTTGTCGCCAGCCTGCACCCGCTCGACCAGTAACTGATCATACTCGCGCTCTGTCCTCACGCCCGATGCCCCTGTTCGCATGCAGCGTGGGCGCCTGTATGGATATAGAGTTGGCCCGCTGCAAGAAGTTCAGTGTTCGCCCCACTTTATTCTTCCCCGCTGCGCGCCGCGATGGCCCGGCACGCCACGGCCAGCGGGCGGAAGGCGGCGCAAGCGCTGCCACGCTGCGCCAGCACCTGCGTGCGCCGCCCCGCGGCATCGGCCAGGCACAGCACCAGCAGCGATGGCCACAGGGTCGAACCCGGCAACAGGTGCAGCACTGGCGGCACCAACGGCCCCGCGCCGGACGGCGCCCCGCCATGCTCCAGATATACCGCCAGCCGCAACTGGCCGACCGGCGAAATATCAAGCACCTGCGGCTTTCTGCGCTGGCGCAGCAAAGCCAGCAAAAACACGCCGCCAGCCGCACTCGATAGTGCCCCGTGCCAGCCCAGCGCATAGCCGCCCACCAGCTGGGCGGCGCCGAGGCCAGAGCCAGACAGGGCCGCAACGTGCCACGCGCCGCTCAAGGGCCAGGCGGCCAGCACCGCGCACAGCCCCAGTAGCGCTTGCAGCAGGCGCAAACAGACAGGCGTGCGAATGACAGCCGCTACCGCGATCGACATAATGCCAACTCAAAGGGAAAAACATCAGGCGCGCCGGCACCATGCCGGGCAAATTCAGGCACCAACGAACGTTGGCACCGAATCAGCGCTCACTACGATTTGACCGTAGTGAGCGCTTGAAAGTTCCTGCTTATTTCGCTTTACCGAAAATCAGCGTGCCATTCGTTCCGCCGAAGCCGAACGAATTCTTCACTGCATAATCGATCTTCATGTCCCGCGCCGTGTTGGCACAGAAATCGAGATCGCAAGCGGGATCCTGGTTGAAGATGTTAATGGTCGGTGGCGACACCTGATGGTGCAATGCCAGGACCGTAAACACCGCTTCCAGACCGCCCGCGCCGCCCAGCAAATGGCCCGTCATCGACTTCGTCGAGTTGACGACCATATGCTTGGCATGCTCGCCGAAGGTGCGTTTGATGCCCATCACTTCCGCCACGTCGCCTTGCGGGGTCGACGTGCCGTGCGCGTTCAGGTACTGAATCTGATCCGGGTTCAAGCCTGCGTTGTTGAGGGCCGCAATCACCGATTTGCTGCCGCCGCTACCATCTTCCAGCGGCGAGGTCATGTGATAAGCATCTGCGCTCATCCCGAAACCATGCACTTCGGCATAGATCTTGGCACCACGGGCCACCGCGTGCTCGTACTCTTCCAGCACCATGACACCAGCACCCTCGCCCAGCACGAAGCCGTCGCGGTCGGTATCCCACGGACGCGATGCCGTTGCCGGATCGTCGTTGCGGGTCGACAAGGCACGTGCCGAGGCGAAACCGCCCAGGCCCAGCGGCGACACGGTCGATTCAGCACCACCGGCAATCATGACGTCGGCATCGCCGTACTCGATCATGCGCGCGGCAGCGCCGATGCTGTGCAAACCGGTGGTACACGCCGTCACGATCGCCAGGTTCGGACCCTTCAGACCATATTTGATCGAAAGATTGCCAGAAATCATGTTAATGATCGAGGCAGGCACGAAAAATGGCGAGATACGGCGCGGACCGCGCTTTTCGTACTCGGATTTGGTTTCCTCGATCAGCGGCAAGCCACCGATACCGGAACCGATGATCACGCCGATGCGCTCGGCGTTTTCCTCGGTCACTTCCAGACCGGAGTCCTGCATCGCCTGGATGCCTGCAGCCATGCCGTAATGGATAAAGGTATCCATGTGGCGGGCTTCCTTACCGGAGATGTACTCTTCGATATTGAAACCTTTGACTTCACCGGCAAAATGCGTGGTGAAGGGCAATGCATCAAACTTGGTAATCGTGGCAATGCCGGATTTACCTTCGGTAATTGCGCTCCACGCCTCGGCAATAGTATTGCCGACAGGTGAAACACAGCCCAGGCCGGTTACAACAACACGACGGTTTTTAGAACGGCTCAAGCGATTCTCCTGAAGTCGGTCAAACAGGCTTAGGCCTTGACGTGTGCGGTGGCGTAGTCGATCGCCTGTTGCACGGTGGTGATTTTTTCAGCTTGTTCGTCAGGGATTTCCATTTCGAATTCGTCTTCCAGGGCCATGACCAGTTCCACGGTGTCCAGGGAATCGGCGCCGAGATCGTCGACGAAGGAGGATTCGATTTTGATGTCTGCTTCTGCAACGCCCAGTTGCTCAGCGACGATTTTCTTAACGCGTTGTTCGATATCCGACATGTTATGGCTCCAAAGTGTGTGTTACGGAAAGTGCGCGCATTTTATCAGGTTTGCGCGTCCGAATACTAATTTCGGTGTCTGCTGCTAATTCGACCGAAGCTGCTGCTAAAAGATGCGATTATAGACAAAAACGACCGTTGAATCATGCCACAAACGCCCGCCCTGTCTAGCTTTCACATCAATTCATGTACATTCCGCCGTTCACGTGCAGGGTCGTGCCCGTGATATACGCCGCTTGCGGCGAGGCCAGAAAGGCCACCGCCGCTGCCACGTCTTCCGGTTTGCCCAGGCGGGACAGGGGAATTTGCGTCAACAGGGCCGCGTGCTGTTCTTCGCTCAGGGCCTTGGTCATGTCGGTATCGATGAAGCCGGGGGCGATGCAGTTCACGGTAATGTTGCGGCTACCGATTTCGCGCGCCAGGGCACGACTCATGCCTTCCACGCCGGCCTTGGCCGCCGCATAATTCATCTGCCCCGGATTACCCGACGAAGCCACCACCGAGGTGATATTAATGATACGCCCAGCCTTGGCTTTCATCATGCCGCGCAATACGGCGCGCGACAGGCGGCCGACGGCCGACAGGTTGGTGGAAATGACGCTATCCCACTCCTCATCCTTCATGCGCATGGCCAACTGGTCTTGCGTGATGCCCGCATTATTGACCAGGATCGACAGGCTGCCGTAGGTTTTCTGCACTTCATCGACCACTGCCGCGCAGCGCGCCGCATCGGTCACGTTCAGCACCAGGCCCTTGCCCGCCACGCCTTCGGCGGCCAGGTAATCGGTGATGGCTTGCGCGCCGCTTTCCGAGGTGGCGGTGCCGACCACGGTGGCGCCCTGCTTGCCCAGTTCGGTGGCGATGGCGCGGCCGATGCCGCGCGAGGCGCCCGTGACCAGCACGACTTGATTTGCTAAATTCATGAGTATCCTTAAAAGCAAGTGCGGCAGGCAGGCTGCCGCGATCTGATGTTTATTTGAGCTGCGTCAAAATGCGTTCCAGCGAGGCCTGGTCGACGATGGCGTCGCCCACCAGCACGGGATCGATGCGCTTGGCCAGGCCCATCAGGACCTTGCCCGGACCGCATTCGATCACTTGCGTGATGCCGTCGGCCGCCACTTTCTGCATCGTTTCCACCCAGCGTACAGGGCTCGCTGCCTGGCGCACCAGCGCATCCTTGATGCCGGCGACATCGTTGACGATGGCCACGTCGACGTTGTTGATCAGGGCAATCTGTGGCGCGGCGAACGTCAGACCGGCCATGTACTCGCGCAAGCGGTCCGAGGCAGGTTTCAGCAGCGACGAGTGGAATGGCGCCGAGACAGGCAGCTTCATGGCGCGCTTGGCGCCCTTGGCCTTGGCCAGTTCACAGGCACGCTCGACCGCCGCCGTATGGCCGGCGATGACCACTTGCGCAGGTGCATTGAAATTGACAGGCTCGACCACCAGGGCAGGGTTTTCCGACGTCGCTTCCGCACAGGCGGCGCGCACGTCGTCATCCGACAGGCCCAGCACGACAGCCATCGTGCCCTGCCCCACGGGCACGGCTTCCTGCATGGCTTGCGCGCGGAAGCGCACGAGCGGCACGGCATCCTTGAACGAGATGACGCCCGCGGCGACCAGCGCCGAGTATTCACCGAGGCTGTGGCCGGCCACGACGTTTGGCACGGGGCCGCCCGCTGCCAGCCAGGCGCGGTAGAAAGCCACGGCCGCCGTCAGCATCACCGGTTGCGTGTTGGTGGTGAGATCCAGTTCTTCCTTAGGACCTTCGGTGATCAGCTTGCCCAAGTCGAATTGCAGGGCGTCCGACGCTTCGGCCACGGTTTGCGCCACCACGGGGTTGCCGGCGAAGCCGTCGAGCATCGCAATCGCTTGCGAGCCTTGGCCTGGGAAAACAAATGCAAATTGTGTCATGGTGACTCCGTTTTGAATTTTTGGTATTCGAGTTGCCGTAAAGTAGTTTCTTTACCCAAAAGGCAAAGGCTGGGGTCAGTCCCTGCGGGAGCGGAGTACGCTCCATTGGAGCGCATTCCCCCAAACGGGGCTGACCCCGGCGCTAACCAGTTTACATTCTTGCGAGCACGGCGCCCCAGGTAAATCCGCCGCCCACGCCTTCCATCATGACGTTGTCGCCCTTCTTGACCCTGCCATCGCGCACGGCGATGTCGAGCGCCAGCGGGATCGAAGCGGCCGAGGTGTTGCCATGCTGGTCGACGGTGACGACCATCTTTTCCAGTGGCAAGCCGAGTTTCTTGGCCGTGCTGTTCATGATGCGGATGTTCGCCTGGTGCGGAATCAGCCAGTCGATCTGGTCCGAAGTCATGTTGGCGTGCGCCAATGCTTCGTGCGCGACCTTTTCCAGCACGGAGACGGCCAGCTTGAACACGGCCGGGCCGTCCATGTACAGGAAGGCGCTACCGGCCAGCGCGCCGCCAGCCACGCTGCCCGGTACGCTGAGGATGTTCGAGTGGCGGCCGTCCGCGTGCAGCTTGGTGGCCAGGATGCCAGGCTCGGTGGAGGCCGTCATGACGATGGCGCCGGCGCCGTCGCCGAACAGCACGCAGGTGCCGCGGTCGTCGAAATTGAGGATGCGCGAAAATACTTCGGCGCCGATCACCAGCACATTCTTGTGCATGCCAGATTGAATAAAACTATCGGCCGTGGCGACTGCATACACGAAGCCGCTGCAGACCGCTTGCACGTCGACGGCGGCGCAGTGATTCGTGATGCCCAGCTTGCTCTGCACGATGCAGGCGGTGCTGGGGAAGCTGCCGAAGAAATCGGGGGTCGAGCTGGCGACGATGATCAGGTCCAGGTCGTTGCCGCTAAGGCCCGCCATCTCCAGGGCTTTTTTGGCCGCTTCCACGCCCAGGTCCGAGGAGTTTTGCATTGGTGCCGCGTAATGGCGCGCCGAGATACCGCTGCGCGAGACGATCCATTCATCCGAGGTCTCGATGCCCTTGGCGGCGAGCTGTTCGGTCAAGTCCTGATTGGTGACGCGCTTTTCCGGCAGGTAGCTGCCGGTGCCGATAATTTTGCTGTAAGTTTTGCTAAAAACAGTCATGCAAGTACCCGTCCACTAAATGGTAGAGCTTGTTGAAGTAGGTTCATCCGGTACTGGCGTGCGCGGCATCAGCTCGGCGATCAGGCTGGCCAAGTGCGCTTGCACGTCATTTTTTGCCGCATCAAAGGCACGGCGCAAGGCCCATTCAAACGAATAGGCATCGGCGCTGCCATGGCTCTTGAAGACGAGGCCACGCAAGCCCAGCAGGCTGGCGCCGTTGTAACGCGAAGGATTCAGGCGATTACCGATGGCTTTCAGGGCCCCGCGGGCAATCAGCGCGCCCAGCATGGTGATCGGATTGCGCTTGAATTCGGTAGTCAGCACGTCCTTCATGAGGCGCGCCAGGCCCTCGATGGCTTTCAGGGTGACATTGCCGACAAAACCGTCGCAGACGACGATATCGGTGGTGCCCTTGAAGATATCGTTGCCTTCCACGTTGCCGTAGAAGTTCAGCGCGCCACGCTCGTGGTCGGCCTGCAGCAGCTTCGAGGTAAGTTTCACCACTTCATTGCCCTTGATATCTTCCGTGCCCACGTTCAGCAAGCCGATCGTCGGGCGGGCGATACCTTCCATGGCGGACACCAGCACGGAACCCATGATGGCGAACTGGTGCAAGTGATGCGGTTCGCAATCGACATTGGCACCCAGGTCCAGCATGTAGGTCGGGCCATTCTTTTGATTCGGCAAGATGCTGCAGATGGCCGGGCGGTCGACGCCGGACATGGTTTTCAAGACATAGCGCGACACGGCCATCAGGGCTGCCGTATTACCGGCGGAAACGGAGGCTTGCGCCGCGCCGCTCTTGACCTGTTCGATGGCCACGCGCATGGAGGAATCCTTCTTGCGGCGCAACGCCACTTCCAGGGGATCGTCCATGGTAACTTGTTCGGAGGCATGCAATACCGACAGGCGCGGATGCGTGTCGGCTTTATGTTTTTTCAGTTCGGCACGGATCACGTCTTCCAATCCAACAAGGATCAGTTCGGCTTCAGGCTCATGTTTTACGAAGGAAATTGCTGCAGGGATAGTGACTGAGGGACCATGATCTCCGCCCATGCAGTCGATAGAAATTTTGATTGTCATTTGTGTTGATTCAATACCGCTGCGGGCGTGCGGCAAGATGTGAATCGGACTGGAGCATATGCAGGGCGCAGCATGTCATGCACAGACCTGGACAGCGTGATTCAAAATGACGGGTGCGCAAGATGAATTGCAGCCGATAAAAAAGAAGAAGCGGCGCCACGCCGAATAACCACGCAACACCGCTTTCATCTTACCCAACAAAAACGTCGATTACTCGTCGTTTTTGGTCTTCAACACTTTACGGCCACGATAGAAGCCGTTAGGGCTGATATGGTGACGCAGGTGTGTTTCGCCGGTAACTGGCTCGACGCTCAATTGCGGCGCGACCAGGAAGTCGTGCGAACGGTGCATGCCGCGCTTGGAAGGGGTTTTCTTGTTCTGTTGAACTGCCATGATGACTCCTAATACATAAGTTCTAAAATTTTAGCACAATCGATAGGCAAATACATGCGAATCGAGTATCCCAGCGGCAAAGACTATCCGAAAATAGCCCGGACCGACATCGTTTATTACAATTACATTTCACTACACTTGCCATACTCGATTACAACACGCGTTTGACACGTCTTTTACGTACTACAAAATACAAAAATTATTCTGGCTTCAAATCTTTCAGTGCCGCAAACGGCGACTGCTTTTCAGTCTTGAGAGCATCGAGCTGCGCCGTATCGGGGCAGACGTCATGTTTGGGTACCTGCGGCAGGGCCAGCAAGGCTTCATCTTCGATCAGGGCCGCGGCATCCATGCTGCGGCTGCCGACGATCACGTCGATCGTCTCATCGTTGATGATTTCTTCGATCTCGTCGGCCTGCTCGTCATCCTTGCCCAGCATCAGAGTAGTCGTCGAATCAATTGCGTAAGCATACGGAGTCAGGCAGCGCTGGCAAACCAGCTGAACGGTGCCGTTGACCGACAAGGTCAGTTGTGGGTAGCCCAGCTTGCTGGTGCCGCCGACGATCTTCCAGGCGATGTCGCCGGAAGCATCTGCACAATCCTTGGTCAACCGGGTCATTTCAGCGACAGGAGTTACACCCTCGCGGCTCCCGCTGATACGACAAAAATCAAAGGCGTCGATCACAAAAGCATTCATTGGTAGAAAATTTCCCCGGAAAACCTGCGATAATAACAGGGTTTTGAGCACGGAGTCAAAGGCTAAGCATCTTTTTTGACGCAATCTTTGCTATTGACATGACAACTTCATCAACACCGTCATGCCGCATGGAGCCTCATTTATGGGCTCTGCGCCCTGGAACCACGTGATATTCCACTGACATCGACCAGCGCGGCCATGCCGGCCGCCATCCACTACCGAATGATACCAACTTCCGCCCCATTGCGCTTGATTCTTGCATCGAGTTCGACCTACCGCAAGGAATTGCTGCAACGCTTGCGCCTGCCTTTCGAGGTGGCCGTGCCCGATCTCGACGAAAGCCCCCTGCCCGGTGAAAGCCCCAGCGCCACGGCCCTGCGCCTGGCCCAGGCCAAGGCGCAGGCCGTGCTCGACCGCTACCCTGGCAGCCTCGTCATCGGGTCCGACCAGGTCGCCACCCTGGACGGCGCCCAGATCGGCAAGCCGGGCAACCATGACTGCGCCCTGCAGCAGCTGCAAACCATGCGCGGGCGCCAGACCGTGTTCCATACGGCGCTGTGCCTGCTCGACGGCCGTCAGAATCCGCCCGTGGCGCAGGTGGAAGACATCCAGACCCTCGTCACCGTGCGCGATTTGCCCGATGCCGAGCTGGATGCCTACCTGCGCATCGAGCAACCGTACGATTGCGCCGGCAGCGCCAAGAACGAGGGCCTGGGCATCGCCCTGCTCGAATGCATCGCCACCACCGACCCGACCGCCCTCACCGGCTTGCCGCTGATCGCCCTCACCGGCATGCTGCGCAAGGCGGGCGTCACGTTTTTTACCATTTAATTTATCGACAAGAAGAATATGACCGGCACCCTGTACCTGATTCCCAACCACCTCGGCCTGTCCGACGGCCCGGCCGACCCGCTGGCCCACATCATTCCCGAGCAAGTGCGGCAGATCACCTCGCAGCTCGATTATTTCGTAGCGGAAAACGCCAAGACGGCGCGCGCCTTCCTGAAATTGATCGGCAACCAGCATCCGCTGGCCAAGCCGCTGCAGGAAATCACGATTTCCGAACTCAACGTCAATACCCCGGCGCAAGCGCTGGCCGGCTTGCTGGCGCCGCTGCTGGCAGGACGCGATGCGGGTCTCGTCTCGGAAGCGGGCGTGCCCGCCGTGGCCGACCCCGGCGCCGACCTGGTGCGCCTGGCGCATCAGCACGGCATTAAAGTGCGCCCGCTGGTGGGCCCGTCGTCGATCCTGCTGGCCGTGATGGCCAGCGGATTGAATGGCCAGAGCTTCGCCTTCAACGGCTACCTGCCCACCGATGCGGCCCTGCGCGCCAAGCGCATCAAGGAACTGGAAGTGCGGTCACGCACGGAAAAGCAGACCCAGCTGTTCATCGAAACGCCGTACCGCAACGCCGCCATGCTCGAGGCGCTGGTGGCGCAATGCGCGCCGTCGACCCTGATCTGCGTCGCCACCGACCTGAGCCTGGACACGGAAAGCGTGCAAACGTGGAATGGCGCGCAGTGGAAGAAACAATTGGCCGCCGGCAAGGCACCGGACTTCCACAAGAAACCGACAGTGTTCTTGTTGTTGGGACAGTAAACGACAAACGCCACGAACATATTTGCCGTGGCGTTTATTTTGCTCAACTACGATAGTTACGACACCTGACAAAACCGTAGCGAGCGGAAGGGAGAGGTGGCTAAGAAGCGCAACCGTACTTTAGTACGGTGAGCATCGCAGGCCGCCTATACCGACGCGCAGTAGGTTTGGTCAGGTGTCCTCAGACTCGGCGGGTACCCGTGTTTTTCTGCCCGCCCTTGCCCGTTTCCAACACAAACTTGGCGCCATCGTCGCGACCCAATACCTTGACCAGGTACGGCATGACTTCGCGCAACATCGGCTCGAGCGTGTACGGCGGGTTCAAGATGAACATGCCGCTGCTGTGCAAGCCGAAGCCGTCCGGCGACGGCGTGTTGACCGTCAGCGTCACGTGCAGCCAGTCCGAGCTGGGCAGTTGCTTGAGCTTGTCGGCGAACTGGCGCGATTCCATGCGCTGCAGCACCGGGTACCAGACGGCGTAGATGCCCGACGGGAAGCGCACCAGGGCGTCGGCCAGGGTGTCCTTGACCTTGCGGTAATCCATCTTGTCTTCATATGGCGGGTCGATCAGCACCAGCGCGCGGCGCGATGGCGGCGGCAGCAGGGCTTTCAGGCTCTGGAAGCCGTCAGCCTTGGTGATGAGCACACGCTTGCCGCGCACGGTAGGACGCTCGCCTTGGGCCAGCGCATGCGCCTCGACCTTGCGGAAGTTGTCAGCCAGAATTTTTGCATCGGCAGGATGCAGCTCGAACAGGCGCAACCGGTCTTGCTCGCGGCTGACCTTGTCGGCGCAGTACGGCGAACCCGGGTAGTAGCGCATCTTGCCGCTCGGATTCATTTCCTTGATCAGCTTCATGTACTCGGCCAGCGAGGCCGGCAAGTCCGTGCGGTCCCACAGGGGCGCGATGCCCGTTTCGTATTCCGCATTTTTCGCGGCATAACCACCGTCGAGCGCATACACACCCGCGCCGGAGTGGGTATCGATATAACTATAGGCGGTATCTTTTTGATTCAGATATTGCAACAACTGAATCTGCACATAATGCTTCAACACATCGGCGTGATTACCCGCGTGAAAGGCGTGGCGGTAACTCAACATAAGCTGGCTAATTCCATAATAAAAATAAACAAAGGCGGGAGCGCTGACACCGGGCAGGGCATGGAAACAGACTGGAGGGGTCAGGCTGCGGGGCCAGGAAACAGCATGGACCAGCGTAATCAGCGCGCAATTATCAGCATTATCCACCAGAAAGGGCGATTGCATCAAAAAACACCGTTAAACAAGCTCATGCATTCTCAGGACCGAGGGGGCCGGGCGCGGTAGAATACGCGCATCGGGCGCCCCGCGCCCATCCGCCCACGAATAGATACGAGCATGCACAGCCTGACCCTCACGACCGATAACCGCGCCGACGTCGCGGCAGCCCTGGCCGGCCCACGCTGGACCGTGGCCTGCCTGTGTGCGCTGTGGTGCGGCACCTGCGGCAGCTACCGCGCCACGTTCGAGGAACTGGCCGCGCGCCACCCGGACACGCTCTTCGTCTGGATCGACATCGAAGACCAGGCCGACGTGGTGGGCGACCTCGACATCGACAACTTCCCCACCCTGCTGATCCAGCGCGAGGACCATGTCGCCTTCTTCGGCACGGTGCTGCCCGACGGCGGCCTGGCGCACCGCATGGTGCAGGCGCAGCAGGCGCTCAGCGCCGAGGAACTGGCGGCACTGGCCGGCAGCACGCAGGAGCGGCGCGACTGGCAGCGCGACTGCAATTTGCGCAACATGCTGGCCGCCACCCTGACATAATAAACATCAGGCCAGACGCAGCGGCAGGCTGCGCAGCCGTTTCCCTGTCAAGATGAAGATGGCGTTGGCCACGGCCGGCGCAATCGGTGGCGTACCGGGCTCACCCACGCCTTCCGGATGCTCGGCGCTGGCGATGATGATGGTTTCCACCTCGGGCGCCTGGCCCATGCGCAGCACGGGATAGTCGTGGAAATTGCCCTGCTCCACTTTGCCATCCTTGAAGGTGATCTCGCCGCCCAGCGCCGCCGACAGGCCGAACAGCACGGCCGACTCCATCTGCTGGGCGATGATGTTCGGATTGACGGCGATGCCGCAATCGATGGCGCACACCACGCGCTGCACGCGGATCTCGCCGTTTTCCACCGATACCTGCGCCACTTGCGCAACGATGCTGCCGAACGACTGGTGCAAGGCCACGCCGTGCGCATGGCCGGGCGGCGCACTGCCCGCCCTGGCGACTGCAGCATCGAGGACGGCCAGGTGGCGCGGATGTTTCAATAGCATGGCGCGGCGGAAGGCGATGCCATCCTGCCCGGCCGCATGCGCCAGCTCATCGATAAAACTTTCCTTGAAGAAGGCATTGTGCGAATGCCCCACGGAGCGCCAGTAGCCGATGGGAACGGGGCTGTCGGCGATCACGTGGGCGATGCGCTGGTTGGCAATTTCATACGGCATGTCGAATTCGCCTTCGGCCGTGGTCTTGTCCGGCCCCGCGCCAGGCAAGCCGAAGTTGCGCTGTAAAAACTGGTGCGTGATGGAACCGCTGACGGATTTATTATCCCAGGAAGCGATGCGGCCGTGCTCGTCGAGGCGCGCCGCAAAGCGCGCCAGCGCGGCGGGACGGTACATATCGTGCCTGGTATCCTGCTCGCGTGTCCACACCAGCTGCACCGGTGCGCCATCGCACTGCAAGGCGATGGCCACCGCTTGCGCGATCATATCCACTTCCAGGCGGCGGCCAAAACCGCCACCGAGCAGCAGTACTTCGATGCCGACGTCTTTCGCATCGACGCCAGCCACTTTCGCCGCCACGTCGACCGCGATGCCGGGCGCCTGCGTCGAGACCCACAGCATCACCCTGCCATTTTTCACCTGCGCGGTGCAGTTGACGGGCTCCATGGCGGCGTGCGCGAGGAATGGCGCGCGGTACTCGGCACTGACCTGCCGCAAGCCCTGCGCGACCTTGCCCTCGACCTCGCCGCTGGCGTGGTAGGCATAACCGGCTTCGGTATCCAACAGGCGGGCAAACTGCGCATACACGTCGGCACTGGACAGGTTCGCTTGCGCACCGGCCTTCCACTGCGTCGGCAAGGCGGCGGCCGCCTGTTTCGCGCGCCACCAGGTGTCGGCCACCACGGCGGCGCACGAGACGCTGCGCTGAGCCAGGTGCGGCGTCAGGTCCAGCACTTTTTTGACGCCAGGCATGGCCAGGATGGGTGCCGCGTCGAACGCGGCCAAGGTGTCGCCCAGGCGCGGCGGCAGATGCAGGGCCGCGTACAGCATGCCGGGCGGACGCGCATCGATACCGAAGCGCGCGCTGCCATTGACTTTCGACGGCGTGTCGCGGCGCGGCGCCGGCTGGCCGATCAGCTTGAAATCCTGGGGCAATTTCAGCACGGGCGTGCCCGGATCGATGGCGGCGGCGCGCTGCGCCAGGCTGGCGTAGCTGGCGCGCCGGCCATCGGGGTGCAGCACTTCACCATCGTGCGTGCGGCATTGCGCGGCCGGCACCTGCCACTGCGCGGCGGCGGCGGCCACCAGCATGGCACGCGCGGACGCCCCAGCTTCGCGCATGGGGCCCCAGCCATCCTTCACGCTCGACGAGCCGCCCGTGACGATCACACCCAGTTCGCGCGCCGCCTTGGCCACCGTCCATTGCGCCAACGCCTTGACGCGGCCCTGGTCGTCCGGGTGGAACGGCAGGCTATCCTTGAGCATGGCCACATTGCCGAAGATTTTATCCATCGGCGCCTGGATCAATTTGACGCTGGCCAGGGGGACGTCGAGCTCCTCGGCCACCAGCATCGGCAAGGCCGTATGCACGCCCTGCCCCATCTCGCTGCGCGGCATGGCCAGGATCACGCTGCCGTCGGCTTGAATAGCCAGCCAGCCGTTCAGCGCCACGGCGCCATCCTGGAGCGGCAGCGGCACGCTGCCGTGCAGGCGCTGGCGCGGCGGCAGCACGCCCCAGCCCAGTACCAGGGCGCCCACGCCGGCCACGCCGAGGCCAAGGCCACCGAGCAGGAAGCGGCGACGCGACGTGTTTTTTTCTGCGGCCATGGGATACCCTTTAATTAGTTAGTGGACGATCCAGCGGGTCGAGCCAGCGCTCCAGCATATCCTCTGCCAGCACCGGGCGGCTATACAAATAACCTTGCGCCAGCTTGCAGCCATGGCGCAGCAGGAAAGCGGCCTGCTCTTCCGTCTCCACGCCCTCGGCGATCACCGACAAGTGCATGCTCTTGCCCAGCTGGATGATGGCAATCGCAATCGCTTCATCATTGACGTCCGTCGAGATATCCTTGATGAAGGAGCGGTCGATCTTCAAGGTCTGCACGGGCAGCTGCTTCAGGTACGCGAGCGAGGAGTAACCGGTGCCGAAGTCGTCGATGGCCAGTCCCACGCCGATGGCGTGCAGATCGTTGATGAAACCGAGCGCGTCGCCCGTGTTCATGATCACCGATTCCGTCACCTCAAGCTGCAGGCGCTGCGGCTCCAGACCCGTCTCCTTCAAAATATCGGCCACCATGCCGGCGATGCTGCCCCGCTCGAACTGTTTCACCGACAGGTTGACGGCCATCTTCGGCACGCGCAAGCCCTGCGCCTGCCAGCGCATCATCTGGCGACACGCTTCGTCGAGCACCCATTTGCCCAGCTGGTTGATGAAACCGCTGTCCTCGGCCAGCGGGATGAAGCGCACCGGCGGCACCAGGCCCAGTTCCGGGTGGTTCCAGCGCACCAGCGCCTCCACGCCGACCAGGCGGCCCGTGTCGATTTCCACCTGCGGCTGGTAATTCAGGAACATCTCGTTCTTTTCCAGCGAGCGGCGCAGGAAGGTTTCCAGGCGCAGGCGCTCGACGCCCTCGCCCGTCATCGACGGCGCATAGAAACGGTAGCCGTTGCGCCCGCGCGCCTTGGCCTGGTACATGGCCACGTCGGCATTGCGGATCAGCATGTTCAAGTCCAGCGCGTCATCCGGATACAGGCTGATGCCCACGCTGCACGTGACGAACAATTCATGGTCGGCCACCGTGAACGGCTGCTCGAACATGGTCATCAGCTTCTCCGCCACCTGCGTGGCGCCGTACTCGCCATCGACGCGCTCGAGCAGCACGATGAATTCGTCGCCGCCCAGGCGCGCCAGGGTGTCGCCTTCGCGCAGGCGGGCCGCCAGCTGGCTGGCCACCTTTTGCAGCAATTCATCGCCGATATGGTGGCCCAGCGTATCGTTGACATTCTTGAAGCGATCCAGGTCGATGAACAGGATGGCCAACTGCTCCTGGTCGCGCGCGGCGCGCAGCAAGGCGTGCTGCAGGCGGTCGTGGAACAGCAGGCGGTTCGGCAGCGCCGTCAGCGGATCATGGTGCGCCATGTGGTCGAGCTTTTCCTGCGATTCCTTGAGCAGGGTGATATCGCTGAACACGCCCACATAATGCGTGGTGACGCCCTGCGTGTCGCGCACGGCGCTGATGGTCAGCCACTCCAGGTAGATGTCGCCGTTCTTGCGCTGGTGCCAGATCTCGCCACGCCAGAAACCGCTGGCCTTCAGATCATGCCACATGGCGTCGTAAAACGCCGCGTCGTGGCGCTGCGAACGCGTCAGCGACGAGTGCCGCCCCAGCGCCTCGGCTTCGTGGTAGCCCGTGATCTGCGTGAAGGCCGGGTTGACGGCGACGATGATGCCGGCGGGATCGACCACCATCACGCCATCGGCGATATGTTCCAGCACGGTGGCCGACAGGCGCAGCTTTTCCTCGGCTTCCTTGCGCGAAGTGATGTCGGCATACACCCAGATGCTGCCGTCGTTGGGGTGCAGCGGATCGAGCGCGCAACCGCTGACCAGGGCCCAGAACTGGCTGCCATCCTGGCGCAGGTAGTGGCGCTCCTCGCTGAAGTCGCCGCCGGCCGCCAGGGCCGGATACTGGCGCTCACCCGCCGCCTCGAACTCGAAGTGCGTGGGGAAGACGATGGCGGTCGAACGGCCCGTCATTTCGGCGTGAGCGTAGCCGAACAGCTCCTCGCAGCGGCGGTTGACGGAAATGATGCGGCGGTGGCGCACGAACATCACGCCGAACATCACATTGTCGAGGATGGCGCTTTGCTCCGTCAGCAGCGCCTCGATGCGCATCTCGTGGTGCTTGCGCTGGCTGATGTCGGCAATGATGCCGTCGACCCAGACGACGCCCTGTTCACCGGCCTGCGGCTGGCCATTCTCGGACACCCAGCGCTCGATGCCGAAGGCGTCGATGATGCGGTATTCCAGCGCATACGGGCGCACCTCAAACACCGCCTGGCGCACGGCGCGGCGGTGCTCGCGGCGGTCTTCCGGGCAGATCAGGTCGGCCCAGGCGTGCGTGCGGCCGCGCATGAACTGGCGCGCCGAATAGCCGGCGATGTCTTCGATGGCATCGCTGACGAAATCGATGGGCCCGTCGGGCCGGTAGCGGAAGACGGCGCCCGGCACCTGCGTGACGATGGTGCGGAAACGCTCTTCGCGCTGCCCCACATCCTCGAACAGCTGGCGAATGGCCGCGCGCATTTGCTCGAGCTGAGCCGTCAGGCGACCCAGCTCGTCATTGCTGTGCGAGGCCAGCGGCGTGTCAAAATCGCCGTGCGACAGGCGGTCCGAAAAGCGCGTCAGGCGGCGCAGGGGTTTCAACAGGCGGCGGTTCAGGAACAGCACGATCAGCGCCATCGACACGGCCAGCTGAGCGCCCAGCACGAAAATATAGGACCTCTGCTTTTCGCGCAGCTCCTGCTGGCTGCGCGCATCGTCCATCTCGACGACGATGTGGCCGATGCGTTCGCCACGCACGAGGATGTCGCGCTCGGCGCGGTACAGATTGCCCACGGGCCGCTGCGGCGCCTGCAGGCGAATGAATTCCGTGTCGCCCTGCCCCAGCACCTGCACCAGCAGCACGGCGCGGTCGCGCATCACCGACTCGACCAGCGAATGGGCCGATTCCGCATTCATGTTCCACAGCGATTCCTGCATGCCCAGCGCCAGGATGTCGGCATTGCGCTGCAAGGCTTCGTTCAGGCTGGTGCGCGCCGACTGGCGTTCATGCACGCCGACCAGCAGATAGCTGCCGAAGATGGCGGGCACCACCAGGCCGCCAAACACCACCAGCAGCAAGGCGCCATAGATCGACGAGCCGTACAGCACACGCAGGCTGGCGCGCAAGCGCTGATAGGGCGAATTAAACATGCGGCAACAGGGCAACAGGGATCAGGCAGGCGGTCATGGAACTTTACAGGGGAATCCGGGTGATAAGGCGGGAAGAAACTTTTTCAAGAGCAATTATGCATGGAAAAAGCGGGGTAAGTCACCAATAAACACGCGCCAAGGGCGACCTCATGCCATATACACAGGGCTGAAAAACCACACGCGGGCCGGCGCGCCGGGCCAGCGCCAGCAGAAAAACGCGCAGCTTGCTATCATCGCGCCACTTTACCTAGAGGAACCACCATGACCTTCTCCATCTACTCCGCTTCCATCCCCGTCTTCAAACAGATCCTGGGCAGCCTGGCCGCCATCCTGGACAAGGCGGAAACGCACGCGCAAGACAAGAAAATCGACCCGAACGCCCTGCTGCAATTCCGTTTGTTCCCGGACATGCTGCCCTTCGTGCGCCAGATCCAGATCGCCACCGACTTCGCCAAGGGCTGCGGCGCACGCCTGGCCGGCGTGGCCGTGCCACCGTACGAAGACAGCGAACAGAGCTTTGCAGAGCTGAAAGCGCGCATCGTGAAAACCATCGCCTTCCTGGAAAGCCTGCCGCAAGCGGACATCGACGGCAGCGAAACGCGCGCCATCACCACCGGCAGCGGCGAAAAGACCAAGCACTTCACGGGCCAGACGTATCTGTTCCACTACGCGCTGCCGCACTTCTTCTTCCACGCGACGACGGCCTACGACATCCTGCGCCATAACGGTATCGAAGTCGGTAAAAAAGATTTTATCGGCAGCTATTAATCGTTAGCGTCAACAGTACCGGGGTCAGACCCGTCGGGGGGAATGTGCTCCAATGGAGCACATTCCGATCACGAAGTGACTGACCCCAGCAGTTGCCGTTGGGCTTGACAACACAAACGTCAAGTATTCCGGCGCGGATACCCTTGCGAAAGAATCCGCACCCACACCACTTCCTTCTCTTCATCCGTCATCGACACCCAGTGGGCCACTTCCACCACGCTGCGACCGCAGCCGCGGCAGATTTCGTCGAAGGTGGTCGAGCAGACAGCCACGCAGGGCGTATCGGGACGCGGCGGCAATTCCTTGTCAGCCATCAGGATACCTTCGGCAAGCCGAGCTTTTCCCAGCCTTCGGTGCCCAGCGCTTCCAGCGTGGCGATATTCTTGTCAAAAATTTCCGACGCTTCCGGGAACGCCTCGACGGCGCGCTCTATGCTGTCTTCGCGCAGCAGGTGCAGGGTCGGATACGGCGAGCGGTTGGTGTAGTTGCTGATGTCGTCCTCGAACGTCTCGGCAAACTGGTAGTTCGGATGGAAGCTGGCCACTTGCAGTTCGCCGGCCAGGTGCATGTCTTCCACGGCCGCATCGGCCACATCGAGAAACTCGTTGTAGTCGAGGAAATCGTTGAGGGTGTAAGGATGGATCAGCAAGGTCGTGTCGATCTGCTCGGGGTCCGTGTCGGCCAGCGTTTGCAGCTCGTCCATCAGCATTGCCAGCAGATCTTCCGGATTGCTCGATTCGCACACCACATAGCGGATCTGCTTCTTGACGTGCACGGCCTTGGCGAACGGGCACAGGTTCAGGCCGATCACGGCCTTTTCCAGCCAGGCAACGGTATTGGCGATGATGACGGCGTTGTCGTCGTCGTGGCGCGGCGGGGTGTTCATATGCATGACTCTCTATCAATATGGCGGCCGGCAGCCCAATGGCCGGCCAAAGCCAAATTGTACGCACTCTTTGCGCAGTCTCATACTGGACGGCTGCCAGGCTTGCGCCATCGTCCTCGCCATGTATGCTATAACAGCGGCCGAATCACGCATCGGGCAAATTAAATTTGCAATAATGACAGCATCTGCGAATGGAAACCTTGTCGTTTCCCACTTATTGCCGCGCATTTCCTGTCATCATGCTGACATAATTCTTGACTCCGGCATGTGGATATACGTACACTCGCAGCTTGATCATGGGTCTGTCCGATGTTTCTCCGACGACAACAATGGAACACTATGCACGAAAACTCCTTTAAATCTACCGTCCTGGCGGCGTTGGCCCTGGCGCTTGCGCCCGCCCTCAGCCAGGCGTACGAAGCCGGTGTTGAGAGCGATAACGCGCCAGTCGCTGCAACCACACCTGCCCTGATCCCGATGACCGCCCAGGTCACGGCGAAACTCCCCACCCTCGATAACCGCCTGCAAAAGACCGATCGTCTGCTGAAAAACCTCAGCGACAATTCCGATCCGCTGCGCGAAGCCGACGTCTGGGGCCGCATCCGCAGCGGCTATGCGATTCCCGACATTAACAACCAACTGGTGGCCAACCACGTCAACTGGTACGCCACCCGCCCCGACTACATCGCCCGCACCACGGCGCGCGCCTCGCGCTACATCTTCCACGTGGTGCAGGAACTGGAAAAGCGCGGCATGCCAACGGAGCTGGCCTTGCTGCCGTTCATCGAGTCCGCCTTCAACCCGCAGGCCTTCTCCAGCGCCAATGCGGCCGGCATGTGGCAATTCGTGCCTGCCACGGGGCGCGATTTCAACCTCAAGCAAAACATGTTCAAGGACGAGCGCCGCGGTGTACTGGCCTCGACCGACGCGGCCCTGACGTATCTGCAGCGCCTGTATGACATGTTTGGCGACTGGCAACTGGCGCTGGCCGCCTACAACTGGGGCGAAGGCTCGGTGCAGCGCGCCATCAAGAAAAACCAGGCGCTGGGCAAGCCGACCGATTTCGAAAGCCTGGCCGACCTGATGCCGGCCGAAACGCGCAATTACGTACCCAAGCTGCAAGCGGTGAAAAACATCATCGCCAATCCGGCCCAGTTCGGCCTGACCCTGCCCGTGGTCGACAACCAGCCCTACTTCACGGCCATCGACAAGACCAGCGACATCGACATCACCGTCGCCGCCCAGCTGGCCGAACTGTCGATGGATGAATTCAAGGCCTTGAATCCGCAATTTAACCGCCCCGTCATCATCGGCGGCGAAAAGACCAAGATTCTATTGCCACAGGAAAACGCCGCCAAGTTCACCACCAACCTGGCGCAATGGGGCCATGCCTTGTCGAGCTGGACCACGCACAAGATCACCAATGCGCGCGAACGCATCGAAACGCTGGCGTCGAAATTCGGCACCACGGCCGACGTGCTGCGCCAGGCCAACAACATTCCCCAGCGCACCAGCCTGCGCGCCGGCTCCACCATTCTCGTGCCGAAGACTTCGGCCACGATGAACAAGGACATCACCCAGGAAATCGCCGACAGCGCCACCATGCTGCTGGAAGCGGACCGTCCGGAACGGGCCGCCAAGGCACTGCGCCGCGTCGCCAAGGGCGGCAAGGTGCAAGCCGCGCCAATTTCCCTGGTGAAACCGCGCATCCAGCGCGGCGGCGGCACCAGCCGGGCAAAAGCGCGTCACTGATCGCCTGAGTTGTATTGACGCACCTCACCGGCCGCCACAGCTTTGCTGTCGCGGCCGGTTGCACATCCGCCCACCCACCCAGACAGGAGTCGTCATGGCTTTCTTGCAAGGCAAAAAAATCCTCATCACGGGCCTGCTGTCGAACCGCTCCATCGCCTACGGCATCGCCAAGGCTTGCCACCGCGAAGGCGCGACCCTCGCCTTCACCTATGTGGGCGAGCGCTTCAAGGAACGCATCACGGAATTTGCTGCCGAATTCGGCAGCGAACTGATCTTCGACTGCGACGTGTCCAGCGATGAACAGATCAGCGCCGTCTTCAGCAACCTGGCGCAGCATTGGGAACATTTGGATGGCCTGGTGCACGCCATCGGCTTTGCGCCGCGCGAGGCGATCGCCGGCGACTTTCTCGACGGCCTGTCGCGCGACAGCTTCCGCATCGCGCACGATATTTCCGCCTACAGTTTTCCGGCCATGGCCAAGGCCGCGCTCCCCCTGCTGCATCCGGGCGCTTCGGTCCTGACCCTGACCTACCTGGGCGCCGTGCGCGCCGTGCCCTATTACAACACCATGGGCCTGGCCAAGGCGTCGCTGGAAGCGTCCGTGCGCTACCTGGCCGAATCGCTGGGCCCGCGCGGCATCCGCGCCAACGGTATCTCCGCCGGCCCCATCAAGACCCTGGCCGCCTCCGGCATCAAGGATTTCAGTAAGCTGCTGGGCTTTGCGGCGGAACACGCCCCGTTGCGACGCAACGTCACCATCGAAGAGGTCGGCAACACGGCGGCCTTTTTGCTGTCCGACCTGGCCTCGGGCATCACGGGCGAGATTACCTACGTCGATGGCGGCTTTTCGCAAGTGATGGCCGTCAATCCCGAAGTCGAGTGATGCGGTGATGGCCGAGGCCTCGCCCAACTTCGCGGGCCTGGCCGAACTGGCGCAGGTAAGCCGGCAAATCAACCTGGCCAGGAAGACGGCACAGGCACCCCAACTGCCCGCCGACATCGTCGGCCATGCTCAATTAAATGAACGAAAACTACGTATTCTTACTTATTTCGCATAGGAAACATGTTCAAAACGTGGTAGGACTGTCGTTTCTTCCCATTTAGGCCGTGCAAAACGGCGGCAAATACGGTATAGTGTCGTTGTGCGCTGCAATATGTTCGCTTGAAGCGATGGCAACACCGCAGTAACATGCAATTACAAACTTAGCAGCTTCGCAAGCCTTAGCGCATCCACAGGATGCCGCTTATAAAGCCCTCCCGCCTTGTGTGTCGCACCTGACACCGTCCCGGCGCAAAGCTTTTGTGCCGAAATTTCTTTCTAGTTGAGTCATTTCGTTTTGGTTGGCGTTGCTATTTTGCGTTCTGCTTTTTGCAAGAACGCTGATTTTTACGAAAGAAAAGAATGACATTTGAATCCTTAGGCCTGCATCCGTCCATCATCGCCGCTCTGACCGAATCGGGCTACACCGCGCCAACCGCGGTACAGTCGCAAGCGATTCCAGCCGCGATCGAAGGCCGTGACCTGCTGGTCTCGTCGCAGACCGGTTCGGGCAAGACCGCAGCATTCATGCTGCCGTCGCTGCACAAACTGGCCAGCGCCGAACAAAGCGCCGCCAGCAAGACGCCGAACCAGGAAATGCAAGCATCGCGCGCCCGCGGCGAGCGTCCACGCTTCAAGGCTGCCCAGCCAAAAATGCTGGTGCTGACGCCAACGCGCGAACTGGCCCTGCAAGTGACCACCAACACCGACAAGTACAGCACCGGCATCCGCCGCATCAAGGCTGTGTCGATCCTGGGTGGCATGCCTTACCCTAAACAGATGCAATTGCTGGCCAAGAATCCTGAGATTCTGGTCGCCACCCCTGGCCGTCTGATCGACCACATGGACTCGGGCAAGATCGACTTCTCGCAACTGGAAATCCTGGTGCTGGACGAAGCCGACCGCATGCTGGACATGGGTTTCATCGACGACATCGAAAAAATCGTGGACGCGACGCCAGAAGGCCGTCAAACCATGCTGTTCTCGGCAACGCTGGATGGCGTGGTTGGCAACATGGCCCGCCGCATCACGAAAAACCCGCTGGTCATCCAGATCGCCGGTTCGTCGAACAAGCATGAAAACATCACCCAGCGCGTCCACTTCGTCGACGATCTGTCGCACAAGAATCGCCTGCTGGACCACCTGCTGCGCGACGAAACCCTGGACCAGGCTGTTGTGTTTACCGCCACCAAGCGTGACGCCGACACCATCGCCGACCGTCTGAACATCGCCGGTTTCTCCGCTGCCGCCTTGCACGGCGACATGCATCAGGGCGCGCGTAACCGCACCCTGGACGGCATGCGCCGCGGCCAGGTCAAAGTGCTGGTCGCCACCGACGTTGCCGCCCGCGGCATCGACGTACCAACGATCACCCACGTGTTCAACTACGATCTGCCGAAGTTCCCTGAAGACTACGTCCACCGCATCGGCCGTACCGGCCGCGCTGGCCGCAATGGCCTGGCCATCTCGCTGGTGAACCACGCTGAAGGCATGAACGTCAAGCGCATCGAACGCTTCACCAAGCAATTGATCCCGGTCAATGTCATCGAAGGTTTCGAGCCTAAGAAAACGGCGTCGGCACCACGTTCGAGCGCCCGTCCAGGCGGCTGGAAACCAGGCGACAACCGCGGCGGCGCGAAGCCAGCGCAACGCACGTTCAGCAAGCCAGGCGCACCACGCAAAGACGGCGCACCTAGCACCGGCGGCGGCTACAAGGGTTCCAACCCGCGCAGCACCGACGGCGCACGCCGCAGCTACGGCGACCGTTAATCACGGCGCCATGCCGCCAGCAGGCGGCAGACAATAAAAAACGGCCACCAGATCGCTCTGGTGGCCGTTTTTTATTGTCCGCTGCATTTATTTCTTCGACACCTTCTGGCGCGACAGCTTGCGCAGCTTGGCCTGCTCGAAGCGCACCTGCTGCTCCGGCGTTTCCAGCACCAGCGGCGGCACGGCCACGGGCTTGCGGTTGGCGTCCACGGCCACCATCGTGAAATAGCAGCTGTTGGCGTGGCGCACCAGGCGCTGCTGGATGTTTTCCGTCACCACGCGGATGCCCACTTCCATCGAGGTCGTGCCCGTGTAATTGATCGAGGCGAGAAACGTCACCAGCTCACCGACGTGGATAGGCTGCAGGAACATCACCTGATCCACCGACAGGGTCACCACATAGCTGCCCGAATAGCGGCTGGCGCAGGCGTAGGCGACGCTGTCGAGGTATTTCAGGATGGTGCCGCCGTGCACATTGCCGGAAAAGTTGGCCATATCTGGCGTCATCAGGACCGTCATCGTCAGTTCGTGGGCCGACCAGTTCATCGCACTGTCCAAAGTGTTCTCCAAGGGGGAATAAAAGTGAGGGGGACGTAAAAACCGGCCCCAGGGGCCGGTGCAGACCTTACAGGCCCAGGGTGTCGATGTCGGCCAACGAGTCGCGGCCCTTGTCGGAAATGTCGTGGCCCTCGCCTTCCGCGCGCGCCACGATGTGGGCTTTCTTGCCCAGGAAATAGGCCACGTCCGATTCCAGCCTGGTCAGCGGATCGGCGGCGACGGCGCGCAGCCCCATGATGCAGCGGCGCAGGAACAGCAACTGTTGTGCTTTCTCGGTGATGGACAAACGGCCATCGCGTGCATAGCTGAGCAGCTTCAGGCCGGACAGGCGCTTGGCATTGCGGGCAACGCAAGCACTGGGGCGCTCGGTCTTGATGCCGCGTGCAACTTGCTCCAGCGCGTCATATTCATCGGTTGTTAATTTCTCGTTCTTCATTACTTTTCCATAAAAGGCCAGGTGTTCGGCCCCCATGGTACGCGCCCCGCTGCGCATCGGCAACAGGCAACGTGATTCAGTCGCCGCCCGCCCCACGGATGGCGTACTGAAAATGCGCGTGGAGCGCGCTTATTTGTAGCTGCGCAGCAGCAGCCACGCCAGGCCGCAGCCAGCCACGGCGCCCGCCAGCGCCAGCGCTGCGAGGTTTTTGCCGGTGATCACTGGGCGCCGGCCCAGGTAGATTTTGTTATGCAAGGAATTGCCCATGATGGTCTCCTGTACAAGAATTTTTATGATGTCTCATTATAAGAACAGAATCGTGACGGCCACATGACACACAGCAGTTAGCGCTTGATTTGTATCCACTCGGCAATATTTATTGGCATTTTTGTTGTTTAATTGGCGTGGCGACCCCGCCGCCCGCACAATTCATTTCCGATCAGAAATAAACAGCGCGCGGCAGTGGCATCGCCGCTCAGGTGTACTCAGCCGTGCTCAGGCGTGCGACGACTGGCTCTCAGCCCATCCTGACGGGCGGCGGTGGTGGCGTCGGCTCCTCGACGGGCACGGGCTCCGTGTGCGGCGGCTTTTCCGGCGGCGGCGTCAGCGGATCGCCTTCGGGCGGCGGCGGGATATCCGGTTCAGGCGTGCTGTGCGCACGCAGCGGGGCGTGACGGGATGGTAGTTGCATGGTGACCTCCTTTGCCCCACTCTAGCCGATGACAGGAAAGACTGGCGCCCGCGTGCCGCGCCATCGGCCGGTAAAACGTCGATTTTTTTTACACGAGCACGAAAAACGCCATCCCTGTTTTTATAAGCTGTTGAATTTAAATACAAATATTACATGGTACGAATTCTGCTTCAAGGGCGTATGAGGTTATCTGAGGCAGCCGCCACAGTGACCTGGTCCGATCAACCCTCACGCTGAAGGAAATGCCATGAAAACGCTGTCCTCATTCCTGCGTCTCGCTCTCTCCGCGGCCACCATCGGCGCCGCGCTGATCAGTGCTCCCGCATTCGCTGGTCCTTTGTTTACCGTCAATGAAGGTTCCGTCCCCGGTACCGCAGCCAATCTGGTGGTGGCCGACCGCATCAGCTTTGAATATCACGCGCGCGTCGAACAAACCATCGTTGGCGGTTTGGGTGGTGGTAACGATCCCTTCACTCAAACAGGCTTTCTGAGCAAGGCCGCTTTCGGCAGTCCCACTGGCGGCAGCGTTCCATCGCAACTGAACGCCCTGAATGGCTATGGCATCTATGGCCTGTTTTCCATCACCGGCCAGTCCGATACGCTGGCTGGCGGGATCTTCGCTACCTTTCAAACCCTGACCATGACCTTGTACATCGACCCCAACCAGGACACGTCACTGTCGGTCAGCAACGTCGCAGGCTCGCCGGTGAATGTGGGTGGCGTCTCCGGGGATGACTATGCGATCGTGACCTACACGCTCGACGTGGGCGAAGCACATATTTTCGCCGGCCTGGCCCAGGGCGACTTCAAGGCCTTGCTGAACGCCACATTGACGCCGCAAGGACAGTTGTTTTTCGTCAACCCCGACCCGTTTTTCCCGCTGGAGTCCCTCAGCGGGAATACCAACAGCTTCATCAGCGGCAGCCTGACCGACAGTTTCGTCGCGATGGCCGACGGTGGCGGCCTGGAATTATTCCAGGCAGCTGTACCTGAACCAGGCACCATCGCCCTGCTCGGCATCGGCCTGTTTGGCCTGGGCATGACTGCGCGCCGCCAGCAAGGCGGGCAACGCCAGGCTTGACATGCGATCATCCAGTCTGAAAACCGCTGATGTCCTCAGCGGTTTTTTTCGCTGCGGCAAGCGGCAAGCCCATGCCGTTCACGCAAGCGTCCTCCCGTTGACCGGCGCCACCAGCAAGTCTTGCAAGGGCCGGCGCAAGGAGCGCGCCTGGGCCGCCGGGCCGGCGCCGATGCGGCCAAGGAACACGGCCCGATCAAACGCCACCGCACCCAGCACGGCCTGGCATTGCAGCGCCAGTTCCTGCGCCAGCTCCAGCATGCCGTCGGTGCGCGAAAAGGCCCGTCGTTCGCGCACATAACGGGCGAAGATCAGCGGCGTCAGTTCCGGCTGTAACTGCAGGCCCAGCTGCGTAGCCGTCAGCCAGAAGCGCTGCATGGCCCGGCCCGCCGCCACGTAATCATCGATGTGACGCGGCGGCGCCTCGGCCAGCAGCACGAAATGCGCAGCGCAATACAGGCCGGGCAACAAGTCCATCTGCAACCGGGGCGCGACGGTGCCAGCCAGCCAGGTATTGAAAAAATCCACGCGGAGCCAGCTGTGCATGACCCAGCGCATCAGCCGCGCCGTCATCGGGTCGACACCGAGCGCCTGCTCCGGGATGCGGTCGGTGCTGAAGCGCGCGCCCCATTCGATGACATCGCGGTGCACCTTGTGCGCTTCGGGCATGGTCAGGCGCAGCTTCGCATTGTCGTACATCAGGCGCGCACAGGCCAGGCGCATGCGCCAGCCTTCGAACCACTGCACGCTGTAGCCGGACGGCAAGCTGGCCGCCAGCGCCACCTTTTCACTGGCGCGCAGGCGGCGCGTGCTGAGCCGTCGCCGCTGCACGCTGCGCTGCGGCAGAAAGGCCGCCAGCGGGTCGGGCAGCATGCCAGGGCTGTCGACAAAGCGCACATCAAACGTGGGCAAGGTATCGGGCAAGCCGCCGTGCCGGCGCGCTTCCATGCGCAATCCATGGCTACTGGCCGCCAGCGCCATGCTTTCGAGCAAGGCGCCCAGCGACAGCTGGCTGGGATGGCCGTCAAGGTCGTACACGCAGTGGCTGCGCGTATCGAAGCCATGCACGACGACATGGCGCGGGTCCACGACTTCAAAACGCCACGGCTGCGTGTTGTCGCCGCTGGGCGCCCAGCGCGCCTGGTCGAGGATGTTTTCCAGCACAGAATCGATCTGCGCGATCAGCGGTGCTTGTGGCATTTATGCCCCCTGCGCCGTGCGCCGGCGCTTGATGATGGCCATCGTCAGGCGTTGCAGCGGATGACGGTTGCCACCGGGACGCCAGGTGCGCACGAGCTTGTTGCGGTAGGCGTCGAAATGCATGCCATGCGGCGCCGCCATCACTTTGCCGCGCTTCAAGAGTATTTTCAGCGCCTCGGTGGCGGCCGCGCCCGCGCACAGCTGACAACCCATGATGGTCGATGGTCCGCGCCGCTCCTTCAGGTTGATGGCCGACGGGTCGACCAGGTAGGGACCGTGCAAGCCCGCCGGTGCCAGCCCGACGAGAAAGCGCAGGGCTTTTTCTTCCTCGGGCAAGTCGCCCCAGCCAAAATACTCTTCGAACGTCATGCCGCCGGGCATGAAGCTGAGCACGGCCGTGCCCATGCCCAGCGGCGCGGCCGTGATGGCGGGGATGCCCAGGCGCGCACAGGTGGCGAAGGTGGCCTGGCGCGCAGGAAAGGCAAAGAAATCCAGGCCGTCCACATACAGGTCGACACCGGCAAAAAACTCCGCCAGGTTGCTGTCGTGTATGCCGTCAGGAAATTGTTTAATCTCAAGTTCGGGATTGATGTCCGTCGCCATCTGCGCCAGCACGGCCACCTTGGGCTGGCCCAGGGTGGACATCATGGCGCCGGCCTGGCGATTGAAGTTGGCGATATCGAAGGTATCGAAATCGGCGATGTGAAAAGCGCCTATGCCCAGCCGCGCCAGGGTCAGCAAATGCACGCCGCCCACGCCGCCCATGCCGGCAATGGCCACGCGCTTGCCGCGCAAGCTGTCCTGCTCCGCCTGCGTGACCCAGCCCAGGTTGCGGGCAAATGCCGCGTGATACGAAAAACCGTCTGTCATGCTCACCTCTTCTGTGCGTCCCTTGCGGACGAAAAAGTTTGGACAGGTGAGCCAGGGATAAGTTCCCCGCATGACAGAAAATGTACTTAGCGCGCCAGGCGCCGCGCCGCAGGCACGCTGCGCTGTAGCGCTGCCGCTGCCGGCGCCACGGCACCGACCTTGAACACGCTGACGATCTGCGCCAGCCCGGCCGCCTGCTCGTTCATGGCCTGCGCCGCCGCCGAAGCCTGTTCGACCAGGGCCGAGTTTTGCTGCGTCATGTTATCCATCTCGACGATGGCCTGGTTGATCTGCTCGATGCCGGCGCTCTGCTCCGCGCTGGCCGAGGAAATCTCGGCCACGATATCGGTCACATGCTGCACGCTGGAAACTACTTTTTCCATCGTCTCGCCCGCCAGCGCCACGAGTTTTTCACCGGCGCCCACTTGCTCGGCGGAACTGTCGATCAATTGCTTGATTTCCTTGGCGGCGGCAGCCGAACGCTGCGCCAGATTGCGCACCTCGCTGGCGACGACGGCGAAGCCACGCCCCTGCTCGCCCGCGCGCGCCGCTTCCACGGCCGCATTCAAGGCCAGAATATTCGTCTGGAAGGCGATGCCGTCGATGACGGCGATGATGTCACCGATCTTTTTCGACGAGGCATTGATGGCGCCCATGGTGTCGACCACCTGGCTCACCACGCCACCCGCCTGCGTCGCCACTTGCGAGGCAGAAATAGCCAGCTGGTTGGCCTGGCGCGCATTGTCCGCATTCTGGCGCACGGTCGAGGTCATCTCTTCCATGGTCGAGGCTGTTTCTTCCAGCGAGCCCGCCTGCTGCTCCGTGCGCGCCGACAGGTCGTGGTTGCCGGAAGCGATCTCGCCGGACGCCGTGGAAATCGATTCCGCATCGTTGCGCACCTGGCTCACCAGATGCGCCAGGTTGTCGCGCATGGCCTTGATCGCCATCAGCAAACTCGACGTGTCGCCGGGGCGCGTGTCGATGTGCGTGGTCAGATCGCCCTGGGCGATTTGCGCCACGATGGCCGCTGCATAGTCGGGTTCACCACCGAGCTGGGCCAGGATACGGCGCAGCATCAGCGCCGCCAGGGCGCCCACCACCAGCATCAGCGCGCCGCCGATGGCCAGCAGTACGCCGGCCTGGGCCCAGAACTTGTGGTTGATGTCATCGATGTAGGTGCCCGTGCCGATCAGCCAGTCCCACGGCGCAAATTTCACCACGGCATACATCTTCGCCACCGGGTCCTTCACGCCGGGACGCGTGCCGTCGGCCTGCACCAGGCCGACACGGCTGGTGGCCAGCGCGGCGCGGTAGCGGTCGCCCGACTGCTGCATATTCTTTTGCGGCACACCGATGCGCGACGCATTCGGGTGCACGTACAGCAAGTCGGTGCTGAAATCGCGCACAAAATAATACATCTCGTCCTTGACGAAGCTGCCGATGGCCAGCTTGGCCTGCTGCTGGGCTTGCTCACGCGTGAGCTTGCCCGACTGTTCCAGCGCATACGCCTTTTCCACCGAGGCGTTGGCCAATTCCACCAACACCGTCAATTGCTCGACCCTTTCGGCCATCATGGTCTGGCGCAGCGAATACAGAGAGAACGACGCGATGAGGACGATGCCCAGCAAGGTGCTGAAACACAGGAGAAGAATGCGCGAACGGAGTGTCATGGGAGCCTGGGATGGAAAATAAAGCGTGGAATTATAAACAATTTCCTGATGGAAATTTTTTTACAAAAGCAAAGCGGGCGGCGCTACCAGGCTGATGCCTGGCAGGCACCGCCCGCTTTGTTACTGCTCGCATGTTACTGGCGGATCACGCCAACGCTTCCTTGGCCGCCTCTTCCGGCGTCAAGCCGTCGTAGAACTGGTCGGTAAACCACTCGACCTGCTCTTCGATGTGGTCTTGCGCCTGTGCCACGGTGGCGCCGCCGGCCACGAGGAAGCCTTCAACCTCGATACACCAGTTGATCAATTCCAGGGTTTCCGGATCGAGTTCTTCTTTCTTAGCCATCGTATTTCCTTGCTTGTCAAATTGCGATCACATCAATAAGCAGCAGTTTAACAGCTTCGCCACGTTGCCGCCGCTGCAGTTCAACAATGAAGATTACTTCACTGCAACGTTCTTGCGTTCCGGATACAGCACCACCTGCACGTAGTTGTGCAGGTCCAGATAGCGCTGCGCCGCCTGTTTGACGGCTTGCGGCGTGATGGCGCGCACGCGCTGCTCGTAGCGCAGGATCTGCGCGGGATCGCGGCCCTGCGTCACCGAACCCATCAGTTGGTTCATCCAGTAGTTATTTTCCCGCAAGGATTTCTGCTGGCGCGTGATCCAGTTCAGCTTGACCTTTTCCAGGTCGGCCACAGACGGCCCCTCGGCCTTCATCTTGTTGATTTCGGCAAAGGCGGCGGCGATTACCTTGTCCACGTTTTCCGGCCCCGTCGGCAAGTTCAGCGCCACCGAGTAATGGCCGTACGGATGCTGGCCCATGGACGTTTCGAAGCCACCGCCATAGATCATGCTCATCTTTTCGCGCAGCACTTCGATGACTTTCAGGTTCAACACCTCGCCCAGCGCCTGCAAGGTCAGCTTTTGCTCGTCCGAATACGCCACGTCGCCATTGAAGGTGATGGAAATCGTGCTCTTCGGCTCGCTACCCATGTAGATATCTTTCTTGACGATCCCTGCCACCGGGCGCATGCCCACGTCGCGGTAAGCGTGCGGCACCTCGGCCACGGGCAAGGTGCCCAGGTAGCTGGCGATCAGGGGCTTGATCTTCTCGAGCTCGAAGCTGCCCGTGAAGATGAAGGTCATGTCGCGCGCGCTGGAAAAGCGCTGGCGGAAGATTTCCAGCGAACGGTCCAGGCCCACCTTGTCGAAGTCGGCCGCGCGCGGCACGCCATCGACGCGCGGGTTGTCGCCAAACGTGGCGTGCTGGACGGCATCGTAAAATACGGCTTCCGGCTGCGCCATGCTGTTTTTCGCCAGATCCTGCTGCTTGCCGATGAAGGATTGGTACAGGCCCGCATCCTTGCGCACGTCATGGAAATACAGATACACGAGTTGCAGCATGGCTTCCGCGTCGGCGCTGCTGGCCGAGCCGCCAAAGCCTTCGCTCAGTTCACCCAGCGAGGCACCCACATTGACCGTCTTGCCGGCCAACACCTTTTGCAAGTCCAGCGGCGCCAGGTCCTTCAAGCCCATGCTGCCGACCACGGCGCTGGCATAGCGGGCGTTATAGATATCGGCGTCGCCAAACAGCGACTGGCCGCCGAAGCGGGTCGAACCCATCAGCACCTGGTCATTTTTGAAATCGGTCGGTTTGAGCAGCACGCGCACGCCATTGCCCAGGGTTAGCTCCGTCACGCCGATGGCGCTATTGAATTTTTCAGCGACGATGCTGCCGCCGGCCGGCGGGCCATCCATCAGCTTGCTGGCCAGCACTCTTTCCGTGCGCGGCTCGACCTTCTGCCGCTCGGCTTGCGCCACGGCGTCGAGCAATTGCTGCTGCGTCGGGACGCTGGCGCCCGCTTTCGGCTCGGCACCCATGAAGACGACGAGTTTCTTTTGCTGGTCGGGAATCACCTTGGCGACCGTCTCGTTGATTTCCTGCAAAGTTACCTGAGGCAAGAGTTCCTGTGCGTACAGCAATTCATTGGCGATGCCGGGGATGGCTTCCTGCTCCAGGAAGTTGCGCGAATACTCGGCCACGAAACCGGACGAATCGGACTTGTCGCGCTCGCTGTACGCGCGCTCGTAATTGCGCAGCATGTTCTTGCGCGCGCGGTCCAGCTCATCCTGGCTGAAACCGAAGCGGCGCGCCCGCTCATCTTCCTGCACCAGCGCGTCGACGGCCGGCTGCACGCCGCCCTTGCCCAGCAAGGCATACGCGCTGAACGACTCGTAGCCACGCACCAGCTTGCCCATGCTGCTGCCGCCCTGGATGAAGGGCGGGTTCGCCTGCTGCGTCAATTCCTGCATGCGCGCGCTAAGCATCTGGCCATACAGGTTTTCGATCATCTGGCGGCGGTAGTCGGCAATGGTGACGGGCTCCTGCGCGGCGCGGATCGGATAGCGGATGAAGACGCTGTCGTCCGGTGCTTCCTTGTCCGTGATCACCAGCGCTTCCGTCTGCGAGCGCTGCGGCACTTCCGCATACAGGCGCGGGCGCGGTTGCGCGGGGTTTTTCAGTTTGCCGAAATGCTGCTGGATCAGCTTTTCAGCCTGTTTCGGCTCCACGTCACCGACCACCATCACGGCCATCAGGTCGGGCCGGTACCAATCCTTGTAGAAACGCTTGATGGCTTCCGGCTTGAACGTTTTCAAGACGGATTCCTTGCCGATCGGCATGCGCTGCGCATAGCGCGAACCGTTCAGCAGCTTCGGATACAGCACCTTGTTCATGCGGTCGCTGGCGCCCTTGCCCAGGCGCGCCTCTTCCAGCACGATGCCGCGCTCGCTGTTGATATCGGCCGGATTGAATTTCAAGCCATGCGCCCAGTCTTCCAGCACGAGAAAACCCTTTTCCAGGTTTTCCTTCTTGTTCGTCGGAATCGGCAGCACGTACACGGTTTCATCGAAACTCGTGTAGGCGTTCAGGTCGGCGCCGAACTTCACGCCGATCGATTGCAAATAGGAAATGAGCTCATTGCGCTTGAAATGCGTGGAGCCATTGAAGGCCATGTGTTCCGTGAAATGCGCCAGGCCTTGCTGGTCGTCATCTTCCAGGATGGAGCCGGCTTTTACCACCAGGCGCAATTCCACTTTCTGGGCGGGACGGGCATTTTTCTTGATGTAATAGGTCAAGCCGTTTGGCAATTTCCCTACGGTCACTTCCGGTGCCAGCGGCAGGGGATCGGTCAAACGGATTTCCGCCTGGGCCATGCAGGCGCACGCCAGCAAGACGGCGCCCGAGATCAGGCGTAATTTACTCAGCTTCATGTATTCTCAACGGTAAGATTCAGTAGACATACCTTACACTGAAATCGTCTTTCCGCCATTAAAAACAGCTTAGGAAAACTGCCCTCCCTGGCAACTTTGCCGAATGACAAACTCAACAGTGACCTGCCACAGTTTTTCATCTGTGCTAAAGTATTGCCGCCGGTCATGTGGACCGGCACAACAATACGTCTTCGGGGCGGGGTGCGATTCCCCACCGGCGGTAAGACCGGCAACGGTCAAGCCCGCGAGCGCTTGTCAGGTTTCGCCTGATGAGGTCAGCAGATCTGGTGTGACTCCAGAGCCGACGGTATAGTCCGGATGAAAGAAGATGTGCAGTAAACGCGATGTCCGCTCGACCTGTCGATGCGGCCGGCTGCGTCTATTCGCTTGCCCTGCAGCGTTTTTCGCCTATGCGAGGAGCGTTTCACCATGTTAGTCAACAGCTATACCCTGCTTTCCAACGACCTCGAAGGTCGCATCCAGTCCGCCCTGGCCGCCATGCGCGCCGGCATTCCCGTCATCCTGCTCGACGATTTCGACCGTGAAAACGAAGCCGACCTGATCCTGTCGGCCGAGAAACTCACCAACGAAACCATGGCCCTCTTGATCCGCGAATGCAGCGGCATCGTCTGCCTGTGCCTGCCCACCGACGTCGTCAGCGCGCTGGAATTGCCGCCCATGTCGCCCGACAATGGCAGCCGCTACGGCACGCCATTCACGGTCTCCATCGAGGCGCGTGACGGCGTCACGACGGGCGTGTCGGCCGCCGACCGGGTCACCACCATCCGCGCCGCCATCGCGCCGAACGCCAAGCCCGCCGACCTGGTGCGCCCCGGCCACGTATTCCCCCTGCGCGCAGCGCCCGGTGGCGTGCTCGAGCGCCGTGGCCACACGGAAGGCTCGGTCGACCTGTCGCGCATGGCGGGCCTGAACCCGGCCGCCGTGCTGTGCGAGCTGATGAACCCGGACGGCAGCATGATGCGCGGCGACGATATCGAACGCTTCGCCGAGCTGCACGGCATGCCGATCCTGACCATCGAAGAACTGGTGGAATGGCGCAGCACGCGCGAGCAATAAAGCATCAGGCGTCCACGGCCTTGGGAAAATGCACGTTTCGGTAGACGAGGCCCGCCGCCAGGCCATACGCGACGGCAATCGTCGCGTAGGCCAGCGGCAAGCGCAACGACCAGTCCTGCAGCATGTGCAGGATGCTGCCGATCAGGGCCACGCCCACCAGGGCGCCAATCTGGCGGTTGGCGTTCAGGGCCGCCGCCGCGCTGTTCGCATGTTGCTTGCCGGCCACCCGCATCACGGTGGCCGTCATGGCGGGAATGGCGATGCCGATGGCCACGTTCATCACGGCCGTGCCCAGCGCCAGCCAGCCATACGGCGTGTCCGGACGCAAGCCCATCAGCAGCAAGGACATCACGGCGCCCACCAGCAAGCCCGCCAGCATGGGCAAGCGCGTGCCATGGCGCGCCGCAATACTTCCCGCCATAAAGTTCCCTACCGTGTAAGCCGCCATCATGGGCAACAGGCGCAAGCCCGACTGCAAGGCATCGGCGCCGCCAGATTGCTGCAGGAACAGGCTCAATAAAAACAGCTGGCCGAAGACGCAGAAATTGATCAAAAAGCCTACGCCATTGGCCGCGCCAAAGCTGCTGCTGTGAAACAGTTCACGCGGCAACAGCGGATGGCTGCCGCTGCGTTCACGCCGCAGCAGCTGCCAGGCCGACAGCAAGGTCAATGCCCCCGCCGCCAGCACGCCGGGCGACAGCCAGCCCAGCACCGGCCCTTCGATCAGCACGAAACTGAGGCCAGCCAGCGCCGCCACGCCCAGCGCATGGCTGAACAGCGACAAATCACGCCGCTGGCGCGCCGGTGCGGCCAGCAGCAGCTGCGCCATGACGATGGCCAGCGCGCCCAGCGGCACGTTCACCCAGAACACGCTGCGCCAGCCGAACTGGTGCACGAGAATGCCGCCGATCAGGGGGCCGGACGCGCCCGCCACGCCCACCAGTGCCGACCAGGCACCCAGCATGCGCGTGCGTTCGCGCTCGTCTTCAAAGCTGTGCGTCAGCAGGCTGAGCGAACTGGGCATGAACAGGGCCGCACCCGCGCCCTGCAGCAAGCGCGCCGCCGTCAAAAAATGCCCGTCGGGCGCGGCGCCGCACAGGATCGAGCCGAGGATGAAGACACAAAGGCCTCCCTGGTACACGGCTTTCGGCCCGTAGCGGTCGGCCAGCGCGCCGCCGGCCAGCAACAGCGCGGCAAACGTCAGCGTGTAGCCGTCGACCACCCACACCAGGCCCGTCAGCGGGATGCTCAAGTCCAGGGCGATATCGGACAGCGCCACGTTGACGGCAGTGACGTCGAGCATGGCCATGACGAAGCCGAAGGCCAGGGTCAGCAGGATCAAGCCGCTGGCGCGGTGCGGTGTGGGGGCAATCATGATATTTCCTTGCAGGGACAGGGGGCAGCCATTATGCGAGCGTTGCGTGATGCAGTAAACAGGCATAAACTCGGCGCAGCAATGCAAAAATGCATCGAGAAACCGAATAAGGAATGCCATGGATTGGGATAACGCGCGCATCTTTCTGGCCATCGGCCGCGCCGGCACCCTGCGCGGCGCGGCGGCCCTGCTGGGCATCGACCAGGCCACCTGCGGGCGCCGCCTGGCCGCGCTGGAAAGCTCGCTGGGCGCCACGCTGTTCCTGCGCACGCCGTCGGGCTACGTGCCCACGCCGGCCGGCGAACTGGCGCTGACGGCGGCCGAAGCGATGGAGCGGGCGGCCGACAAGCTGCAACGCGAGATGCAGGGCGTCGACAACCGTTTAAGCGGCCTGGTGCGCGTGGCCACCACCGACACCATGGCCAGCCATTTCGTCATCCGCGCCATGCAGCAGCTGCACGCGGCCCACCCGGACATCCGCATCGTGCTCAACGTGGCGCCTGCGCTGGCCAGCCTGACGCGGCGCGAGGCGGACCTCGCCGTGCGCGGCGTGCGCCCCACCGACCCGGACCTGATCTCGCGCCATCTGGTCAAGCGCAGCCTGGGCCTGTATGCGTCGAAAAGCTACCTGGCCGAACGGGGCGAGCCCGTGCGCGGCACGGCACTGGCCGGGCACGACATCGTCATCTACCACCAGTCCGTGACGCCGCGTCACGGGGAAAAAATTGCTGGCGAATCCGTCGCCAACGCCAGGGTCGCCATGGAAGTCAATTCGGCGGCGATGCTGCAGGAAGCCACGCGCGCAGGGCTGGGCGTGGCCGAGCTGGCCACCCACCTGGGCGATATCGACCCGCAACTGGTACGCATCTGGCCCGAGCGGGCGGAAAGCTACGACGTGTGGCTGGTCATGCATGCGGACCTGAACCGCTCTGCACGCGTGCGCGCGGCGGCCGATGCGATTATCCACAGCGTCGCCAGCGTGGCAGGCCAATAGCGAAGCGGCCAGGCACGGCGGCACGACTGGACAATCGCTTGTATCGAACGCATCCAATGTTAAGATGCCATGATGACCCTATCCGTCTCCCTCATCATCAGCCTGCGCCGCCTGCACCGGGCCACCATGGCCTGGCTGGTCAGCTGGTGGCGCATGCTGCATTTCGCCACCCTCGTGTTTTCGCTGGCCCTGTCGCCATCGAGCTATAACCGCGACAACCGCCCCATCCTCGCGCACCGCCTGGTGACGAACACGGCGCCCAATCTCGTGTGGTTCAGCGTGGCCTGCGCTCTGGTCAGCCTGGTGCTGATACGCATCGTCGTCGTCAGTGCGCAAAGCTACGGCCTGTCGCGCTATGCGCTGGAAATGGTGGTGCGCGTGCTGGTGCTGGAACTGATACCACTGACGGCTGCCCTGTTCGTGGCCTTGCGCCTGACCCTGCCCGACGGCATTGCGTTTGCGCAAATGCGCTCTTCCGGCATGCTCGATACCATGCAGCGCCAGGGCGTCGACCTGCTGCGCCGCGAGTACTTTCCGCGCGTCATGTCGGGCATCTTCGCCGTGTGGATGCTGGCCATCGTCAGCTGCGTCACCTCGCTGATCCTCGCGTATGTCACCATCTACGGTTTTACGCCGTGGGCGCTGCAAGGCTACACGCGCGTCGTCGGGCAAATCTTCAATCCGGCCGTGGCCCTGATCCTGATGCTCAAAGTCATCTTCTTCAGCTTTGCCGTGGCCCTGATCCCGCTGGCCTCTTCCTACTATCCGGAAGAACCCCACAGCCGGCGCAACCGGCTATGGGCCGCGCACGGCCTGTCCGAAATGCTGCGCCTGTTTTCCGTCATCCTGCTGATCGAAGTGGCTTCGCTGATGGGCAATTACTACTGATGCCCCGCCGCCGCCAGCGATCCCCGAACCACCCATACGAGAGCCAGAATCCATGAGCCAGAGCCAGCCCCCCAATCCCGACCAGGTCGACGTCACGGCACCCGCCGGTCTCACGCCAGATGCCGTGCTGCCCGCCCCGCCGCCCGTGCGCCACGCCGAACTGAAGGCGGCCATCCTGCTCGTCTTCATGTTCGTGCTGGTGGTCGGTTCCGTGGTCTACCTGATGTATGCGCGCGGCGCCTTCGAAGCCACGCAAACGCTGGTGCTGACGGCCGACGATTCGGACGGTGTGGGCGTGGGCGCCGACCTGACCTTTTCCGGCTTTCCCATCGGCCGCGTGCAGCGCATCGAACTGGCGCCGGACGGGCGCGCGCGCGTCATCATCGACGTGCCGCGCAAAGACGCGCACTGGCTGCGCAGCAGCTCCATCTTCACGCTCGAGCGGGGCATCGTCGGCGGCGCCAAGCTGCGCGCCTACAGCGGCATCCTGACAGACCCGCCGCTGCCCGACGACGCCACGCGCGACTTGCTGGTGGGCGACATGGCGGCGGAAATTCCGCGCCTGCTGGCCGCCGCGAAAGACTTGCTGAACAATCTGGGCAGCCTGACAGGCACCGATTCTCCGCTCGACGGCACCCTGCGCAATGTGCAGGCGGTGACCGGCAAGCTGAGCGGCCCGGGCGGCGCCATGGGCTTGCTGACGGGCGACGACAAGCAGTCGCGCCTGCTGGTCGAGCGGGCCAACGCCCTGCTGGTCACAGCCGACCAGCTGGCGCGCCGCACGGATGGCCTGGTGGCCAATGCCGACACGCGCGTCTTTGGCGACAAGGGCGTGATGACGGATGCGCAGGCCACCATCGTGCAGCTGAACGCCCTGCTGGCCGACACGCGCAACAGCCTGAAAAAAGTCGACGCCGTGCTGGTCGAGGCGCAAGCCGTGGGCGCCAACGCCAGGGCGGCGACAGCCGACCTGGGCCCGCTGCGCGCGGACGTGGAAAGCAATCTGCGCAAGGTCGAGCAGCTGGTCAATGAAATCAATCGCAAATGGCCGTTCAAGCGCAATCCGGAGATCAAACTGCCATGACAATATCCCGCCCCGCCATCGCCGCCCTGCTGTGCACCTTGCTCGCCGCCTGTTCCAGCGGACCGCCCGTGCCGGACTGGAAAATGAATGCGCAAAGTTCCGTCGAGCGGTTTCAAGCGGCTTACTTGAGTGGCAACGCGCTGGTCGAGCAGACGGAATTCCGCCGTGCCCGCAGCCAGGTGGCCGGCACGGGCAAGCTCGAGCTCGTGGCGCGCATCGAACTGCTGCGCTGCGCCGCGCGCGTGGCCAGCCTGGCCTTCGAGGACTGCGCCGGCTTCGACGCCCTGCAAGCCGATGCGACCGCCGCCGACCGCGCGTATGCGGCTTACTTGGCCGGCAAGGCGCAAGCTACTGACATCGCCCTGCTGCCGCAAGCACAGCGCGCGCCAGCCGAGGCCGGCTCGGACACGGCCGCCGCCAGCGCCGTGGCGGCCATCGATGACCCGCTGTCGCAGATGGTGGCGGCTGGCGTGCTGCTGCGCTCGGGCCGCGCCACGCCGGCGCTGCTCGATACGGCCGTGGCCACCGCTTCGGACCAGGGCTGGCGCCGCCCGCTGCTGGCGTGGCTGGGCGTGCAGCGCCTGCGCGCCGAACAGGCGGGCGACACGCAAGCGGCGCAACACATTGCGCGGCGCATGGCGATCGTCGAGCAGCCGCTGGCCCCCTGAGCGTGCCGATGGCGGCCCAAGGCAGGCGGAATCAGGCATAGTCAGGCATAATTCAGCCAGGATGGCAGCAATGCGGTGCAGGCAGCGAGGTATGACGATGCAGTTCGAGGATTTCGACCTTTCCACTCCCGATACCGGCCGGCATGGCGGCGCGGCGCCTGGCGACGAAGAGTCGGCCGCCACGGCCGTACGCCTGCAATACCTGCTCGACAATACGCCCTCCATCATCTATTGCACCGTGCCCAGCGGCGACTTCAAGATGACCTTTGTCAGCAACAATGCCTTGAACGTGCTGGGCTACCCGCCCGAAGACATGGTGGCCGACCCCAACTTCTGGTTCGACCACATCCACCCCGACGATGCGCCCGGTATTTTTTCCAGCCTGGCGCAGATCTTCGTCGAAGGCGCGCGCGCCTATGAATACCGTTTCCGCGTGCGCGACGGCAGCTATCTGTGGATGCACGACAGTCTGCGCCTGGTGCGCGACGAGCATGGCGTGCCGTTCGAGGTGATCGGCTCGCTGACGGACATCACGGAACGCAAGCGCATGGAAGCGATGCTGCAGGCGCGCGGCGAAGAACAGCAACTACTGATCAGCAAGTTGCAGGAAGCGCACGACCAGCTGCTGCAATCGGAAAAAATGGCCTCCATCGGCCAGCTGGCAGCCGGCATCGCGCATGAAATCAACAACCCGATCGGCTTCGTCAATTCCAACATGAGTTCGCTGCAAGGCTATGTCGGCACCCTGTTCGGCGTCATCGGGCAATATGAAGCGGCGATGCGCGAGACGCCCGACGGCCCTGCCCTGGCCGCACGCGTGGCCGAGGTGCGCGCGCAGGCAGACCTGATCTTCCTGCAGGACGACATGGTGGACCTGGTGCGCGAATCGATGGATGGCTTGAAGCGCGTGCGCGACATCGTGCAGGCGCTGAAGGATTTTTCCCATGTGGGCGAGACGGACTGGCAAGTGGCCAGCCTGCACGCGGGCCTGGACAGTACCCTGAATATCGTCGCCAACGAATTGAAATACAAGGCGCGCATCGAGAAACAGTATGGCGAACTGCCGCCGATACTGTGCCTGGCGTCGCAGCTGAACCAGGTGTTCATGAACCTGCTCGTCAACGCGGGCCAGGCCATCAGCAGCGACGGCGTGATCAGCATCCGCACGGGCCACGCGGGCGACTGGGTGTGGGTGGAAATCGGCGACACGGGCGCCGGCATCCCACCGGAGCACCTGAACCGCATCTTCGAGCCATTCTTTACTACCAAGGCCGTGGGCAGCGGCACGGGCCTGGGGCTGTCGCTGTCGTACGGCATCGTCAACAAGCATGGCGGGCGCATCGAGGTGGCGTCCGAAGTGGGCCAGGGCACGCGCTTTACCGTGCACCTGCCGCTGCAGCCGCCCACCGCCACGAACGCCTAGGCTTCCTTGACGGGCGCGTACACGCGAATGCTCAGGCGCCCGCCATTCTTGCCTTCGAAATCGAGCAGCTGGGCAATCACGCGGGCCGTCAGCACGTGTTCGGCCGCCAGCAGCATCAGGCCATCGCGGCTGATCAGGTCGCGAGAAAGCGTCATGCCAGGCTCCAGCTGGCCCGACAGCACGGTCAGGTCGCGTGCCGGCGGCTCCGTCTCTTCCATGATGCTGCGGAAAGCAGCCACCACGGCCGGGTCGTAGCGCTTGCCGACGCTGTCGTAGATCAGGGTGCGCGCTTCGTCGGCGCGCAGGCTGCGCTGCACCATGGCGCCGATCTGCAAGCCGTCGTAGTCGGACGCCAGCGCCAGGATGCGCGCGCCCAGCGGAATGGCCAGGCCCACCATGCCATCGGGAAAGCCGCCACCGTCGAAGCGCTCCAGCTGCGAGCGCAGGATGACGGAGACGGCGCGCAACTCGTCGAGCGCCATCAATAATTGTTCGGCGCGCAGCGGATGCTTGCGGAAGGCGGCCAGCTGCTCGCCCGACCAGGCGCTGGCCGGCAGTTCCAGCACATCGTCGCTCAGGCTGAGCTTGCCAATATCCTTGAGCAGGGCCGCGATGAACACGTCGCGCGCTTCCTGCCCTTCCAGGCCCAGCGCCTGCGCCAGCTTGCGCGACAGCTCGGCCACCCGCCGCGCATGGCCGACGAGCTTGCCGCCGCGCATCTCGATCAGGTTGGAAAACACCTTGATCGTCGTCACGAACGTGGCCTTCAGGCGCTCATTGGCCGCCTGCACCTCGTCGTGCGACTGTTTCAGCTGCTGCGTGCGGGTAGCCACCTTCGCTTCCAGGCTGGCGTTGAGCGCCTGCAGCTGCACGTTCTGGCTGGCCGTCAGCGCTTCCAGGCGCAGTTTTTCCTGTTCCAGCGCGCGCCGTTCCAGCGCGTGGCGCACCACCAGCACGATATCGTTCTCGTCCCAGGGCTTGGTCACGTAGCGGTAGATTTCGCCCTGGTTGATGGCGTCGAGGATGGACTGGATATCGGCATAGCCGGTCAGCAGCAAGCGCATGGTGCCGGGCCAGCGCTGGCGCACCTGGGCCAGGAACTGCGCACCATCCATCTGCGGCATGCGCATGTCGGAGATGACCAGGTCCACCGTCTCGCTCTCGAGCAGGGCCAGGCCCGCCGCGCCGCCGTCGGCCGTCAGCACGCGGTAGCCGTGCGGGCGGAACAGACGCCGCAGCGACGAGAGGATATTCGGTTCGTCATCGACGCACAGGATGGTCGGCGGCGCGGCCGCGGTGCTGGCGCTGGTGCTGGTACTGGTGCTCATGCTGTCCTGTTCGGTCATGGTATGGCGGCCTGCGCCTGGCGCACGGGCAAGGTGATGCGGAAGGTGGTGCCGCGGCCGATGACGCTGCGCACGTCGATGCGGCCGTGGTGCTTTTGCACCGTGGTGTAGGCCAGCGACAGGCCCAGCCCCGTGCCCTTGCCGACGGCCTTGGTGGTAAAGAACGGATCGAAGATGCGCGACAGGTGTTCGGGCGCGATGCCGCCGCCCGTGTCCTCGACCTCGATCCACACTTCCGTCGTATTATCGCTGCCCGTGCGCAAGGTGATGCGTCCGTGCTCCTCGCCCATGGCGTGGGCCGCGTTGACGACCAGGTTCATGATCACCTGGTTCAGTTCGGAAGGCTGGCATTCGATATCGGGAATGTCGCCATATTCGCGCACCACGTCGGCCTTGTACTTGACCTCGTTATTCACGATATTGAGCGTGGTATCGATGCCCTGGCGCAGGTCGGCCCAGACCCACTCCTGGTGTGCATCCGTGCGCGAAAAATCCTTCAGGTCCTGCACGATGCGGCGCACGCGCGAAATGCCTTCCTTCGACTCGCCCATCAGCAGCGGTATGTCGGTGCGCAGGAAGTCCAGGTCGATCTGTTCGCGCAAGGCGCGCAGGCGCGCCGCCACCACGGCGTCGGCCACGGCCGGCTCGGCTTCCTCGTAGGCGTCGAGCATGGAAAACAGATCGTCCAGGTAGCCTTCCAGCGTGCCGAAATTCGAAAATACATAGCCGATGGGATTGTTGATCTCGTGCGCCACGCCGGCGGCCAGCTGGCCGATCGAGGCCAGCTTTTCCGACTGCAGCAGCTTTTGCTGGGCCAGCGACAGCTTGCTGTTCAATTCCGTCAGGGCCAGGTTACGCTCGCGCAATTCCAGATCGGCGATCTGGCGCTGACGGATATCGTCGGCCAGGCGCTCGTTCATTTCGGCCAGCTGGGCCGTGCGCTTGGCCACCAGGTGTTCCAGGTTGTCGTGCGCCTTGCGCAGCGCCAGTTCGGCCAGGCGCCGTTCGCTCACATCGCGCAGGGTTTCGATGGCGCCCACCAGACGTCCCTGGCGGTCGCGCAGGGGCGCCGCCGTGAAATGCAGCCAGTGGCCGTCAGGGCCGATATCGGCAAAGAAATCCTCGGCCTCGTAAGCGCCGGGAATCACGGGGGAGCGCTTCAGCTTGCCAAGGTAAAGGTCATTTTCACCGAGCGCGATATCGTCGGCCACCAGCAGATCGGCCAGGCAGGCGCGCGGCTGCGGATAAAACGCCTTCCAGTGCTCGCGCGTGCCGACCATCTCGGCGGCCGTATAGCCCAGCAACTGTTCGCAGGCGCTGTTCCAGTGCGTCACCACATGGTCAGTATCGATGGCGAAGGTGGCCACGGGATGGCCGTCGAAGAACGCCGATAACGCGATGGAGTCGGTCTGACGGCGTTCCGGCGTGGCGGGCAGTGCCTTTCCTGCGTCTGTTTCCATGGCCTCTTTCCTGTTCATGCCAGCATGATCCGCGACATTTCATCGAAGGTGTGTTCAGTTTGCTCCAGCAGCGCCAGCCAGGCCGGCTCGTCCAGCGCGATGCTGCGCCAGCCCGTGGGCGACAGGGGCGGCACCAGCGCATCGTCGACGCCGGCCAGGTCGAGCGCCAGGGCGACGGCGTTGGCCATGTGCACGGCCAGCGGCAAGCCGCCCGCCTCCAGGCGGTCGATGGTGTGGTGGTCGGCCACCGCCTGCTGTATCGCCTCGGGAAACTTCCAGTAGGCGGCCAGGGCGCTGCCCACCTGCGCGTGATCGATGCCGATGACGGCCAGTTCGGCCTCGGCCATCTGGCAGTCATGCGCCTGGCGGTAGCTGCGCACGAGCGCGTGCTCGGCCGGGAAGCGCGTCACCAGCACCAGCGTGCCCAGGTCGTGCAACAAGCCGGCCGTGAACGCCGTCTCGGGATTGACGCGCAAGTGCGGCGCCAGCAGGCGCGCGGCGATGGCCGTGGCCAGCGAGTGACGCCAGAACGCCTTGAAATCGAAGCCGCCGGCCACGGGCGCGAAGCTGCCCGTCAGGGCGCAGGCCGTGACGACGGTGCGGATGCTGTGAAAGCCCAGCACGGAAACGGCTTGCGGAATACTGGTGACCTTCGATTGCATGCCGTAGAACGAGGAGTTGGCGATGCGCAAGGTCTTTGCCGCCAGGGCCTGGTCCAGCTCGATCTTTTGCGCCAGCACATGCACATCCGTGTCGTCCTGGTCCATGCTCGACAGCAGCTCCAGCACCACCACCGGCAGCGACGGCAATTCCTGTATCTGGCGAATGATGTGTTCAAAATTAAGCCGATTCATGCCGCCCCCCCTTGCCGGTAGCGCTGCAGCAGCGCCAGCAGTTCCGCCCCGGCGGAATCGGGCGGCGTGGCGCGAAACAGCACGGCCAGCCGTTCCAGGCGGCGCAAGCGTTCCTGCTCGGCATGCGCCTGCGCGGCGGGGTCCGGCGCCTCGTCCATGACGACATGGCAGCGCTCTACATTGCGCCTGCGCAAAGCTGTCAGGCTGGCCGCCGTCAGCGTGGCGCCCCGGGCCAGCAGCACGGCGCCGCTGGCGTCGCTCAACGCCTGCGCCAGCACCATGCCTTCCTGCGCCTGCTCCATGGAAATCTCGCGTCCGCTTTCACTCATGTATCGGCTCCATGACGACTCAGGGTGACCAGGCTGCCGCGCGAGCGCGAATGCAAGCCCATGGGATGGACTGCCACGACATACGGCTGACCGTTGATGGCGACCAGGCGGGGCGTGTCCTGCCCGTCGAACAGTTGCGGCAAGACCAGCGCCGCCTCGTTGCCCAGCAGGGTCGCGCCCCGCTCGAACAGGTTGGCTGCCGACGCGTTGATGAAAGCGATCATGCCTTCGTCGTCGAGCCCGATCACGGGCAGCGGCAGAAATTGCAGTACTTCGCGCGCGATGCCCAGGCTGACTTCATCGCGGCTGATCTGGTGCTGCTGCTGGCTCACCAGCGCCTGCATGGCGGCATTGGCCGCCGCCAGCGCCTGGTTGGCGTCGCGCAGTTGCGCATTCAGACGCACATTGTCGTCGTCGATGCCCTTCAGTCGAAAGGCTTCGGCGATATGCTCGCGCAGTTGATGGTCTTCCCAGGGCTTGGTGAGGAACTTGAAGATGGCGCCCTCGTTGACGGCGTCCGTGACGGCCTGCAACTCGGTATAGCCCGACAACATGATGCGGATGGTTTGCGGACACAGCAGCTTGGCCTTGCGCAGGAAGTCGGCGCCTAGCATGCCGGGCATGCGCTGGTCCGACACAATCACGTCGACCGCATTGCTGGCCAGCACGTCCAGTCCTTCCTGGCCGCTGTTGGCCGTGAGGATATGGTAGGCATCGCGCCGCAGCAGGCGCTTGAGGGAAGCGAGGATATTCGGCTCGTCATCGACCAGCAGCAAGGTGCGCCGCTGCGCCGCAGGCTGCTGTACGGCATCCGCCGCCAGCACCGCAGTACCCGGCATACCATGCTCGTCGTGCAAATCCATCGGACCATCCTCTCATCGCCAAGGCGATATGGACGCTTGCCTGGAGCGGGAATCTGCCGCGCAGCATCATCTTGCGCGGCAATCGGCTTGCGCTAAAATTATACGACTAAATATTCCCGTATGACACTAATCCCGCACTTATCCGGCACTTATTCGGCACTTATTCGGCACTTATCCGTGCCGCGCCGGGCAAGGCGTGTCGCGGTAAAACACAAAGCCGCCCAGACCGATGGCCTTGGTGTCGGCATTCACGCCATAGACCAGCGTATTCTTGTCCGCCTCGATGCGCAGCAGATTCTGGTGCTGCACGATTTGCGCGTGCGACAGCTCCAACGAGGGCGTCGGCGCCAGCGCCAGGCGCAATTCGCCCCTGCCGGCGTCATACGCCCAACGGCCGGGGTTATAGAAAGCGAAGCCGCCGTCGAAACGCAGGCTGCCATCCTTGAACTGGGTCAGGCAAATACCGGGAAATTCGCTGGGCGGGTTGTACCAGGTGGCGGCCACGGCGGCATCAGCCGCTGTCTTGCCCGGCATCTGCATGCCGTTCGTGCCATTGTTCCCGCCCATGCCGGCGCAAGCAGTCAGCGCCAGCGCGCAAGCCAGTGCGCCCGCGCGCGTGATGAATGTCATGTGCATTCCCATCCCCTTGCTTTATAGAAACACAATCTTAGTCCGGGAAACCTGGCTGTTCAAGCGGCCAGCGCACATAAGGGGGATTTAATTGCCCCCGACCGCTTTTGCCGCCATGGCAGCCGCTTCGCGCAATTTATCCTTTTTGCTTTTGCGCGCGCCCTTCACGCCGCCGTTCACCGTGTCCGTGACGGCGCTTACCGGCGCGGGCAGTTCCGTCGGTTCGAAACCGGCCACCACTTCGCGCACGATGCGCAAGTCATTGCGGTTTTCGATCAGGCGGAAATGCGCTTCCGTATCGGCCGTGACGAAACTGATGGCCGTGCCGCTTTCGCCCGCGCGGCCCGTGCGGCCGATGCGGTGCGTGTAGTCGACGGCCGAGCGGGGCAAGTCGTAATTGACGACGGCCGGCAGGCCGGCGATGTCGATGCCGCGCGCGGCCACGTCGGTGGCGACCAGCACCTGCAAGCGTCCCGCCTTGAAGTCGGCCAGCAGCTGGCTGCGCGTACCCTGGCTGAATTCGCCGTGGAAGGCGCCCACATGCAGGCCCGCGCGCTGCAGCTTGTCGGCCACATGTTCGGCCGCATACTTGGTGGCGACGAACACCAGCACGCGATCCCACTGCTGCTGCAGGATCAGGTAGCGCAGCAGCTGCGTGCGGCGCGGCACGTCGACCGTGATGGCGCGCTGCACGATGTCGGGCTTGTCCTGCGGTTCGGACGCCACTTCGATGCGCACGGGTTCCTTGAGCAGGCTGTCGGCCAGCGCCTGCACACTGTCGGGAAAGGTGGCGGAAAAGAACAGGTTTTGCCGCTTCGCCGGCAGCAGCGCCAGGATGGCGTTGATTTCTTCGCTAAAACCCATGTCGAGCAAACGATCGGCCTCGTCGAGCACGCACAGCGACACACCGCCCAGTTTCACGGCATTTTGCCGCACCAGGTCCAGCAAGCGGCCCGGCGTAGCGACGACGATATCGGCGCCGCCGCGCAAGTCCATCATCTGCGGATTGATCGAGACGCCGCCGAACAGCACGGAAATCTTCAGTTTGATCGGCAACGGCTTGGCCAGCGCGTGCACCGTCTGCCCCACTTGCGCGGCCAGCTCGCGCGTGGGCACGAGGATCAGCGCGCGCACCTGGCGCGGGCCGGCAGCGGGTGCCATCAGCGCCTGCAGCAGCGGCAGCGCGTAGGCGGCCGTCTTGCCGGAACCCGTCTGCGCCGCGCCCAGCACGTCGCTGCCGCGCAGGATGGCGGGAATGGCGGCAGCCTGGATGGCCGTCGGCGCGGCATAGCCGGCCTTGTCAACGGCACGGACCAGGGCGGGAATCAGACCCAGTGAGGAAAATGGCATAGCGGGCCTTCTTTATTCGTAAAGTGAGACCGGCCGCGAAAGGCGGCCGGTCGGAATTGCGACAGTATAAGGCAGACCGCTACTGGCGTGGCATTTGCAGCTTCGGATGGCCCGTTTCATCGTAGCCCGGCATGCCACGGCGGATCGCGTGCGAAAAGTCCGCATCGTCATTCGCCGCCCGCGCACGCGCCGTGACGTGGCCCCCTGTACGCAGCTGCTCGAAGCTCTGGCCGGGCACCAGGCCCTTGACGTCGAACAGATAGCGGTCCAGGTAGCCCGAGGCCAGCAGGCGGTAGTCGAACGGCAGGCCCGGCACGATGCGGCGCACCATCTCGAAGACGATGGTGGTGCAGTTGGCCGTCAGGGTGTTGTAGAACTGCGGCTTGGCCTTCAGCGCCTGCGCTTCGTCCAGGTAGGCCAGGAACAGCGAACGCATGGCCGCTTTCGGCATCATCACGCGGTACAGATGCATGTCCTCGCCGCGCGCATTCGTGCGCACGCGCAGGATGTCGCGCTCGTCGGCGGCGATCAGACTCATCTCGAAATGCTTGAAGAAGCCGCCGATGGCGGAAAAGCTCTCGCCCTTTTCCTTGCGGATCTCGATGGAAAACGTCAAAAAGCGCCCGTCGGCAAAGCCGAAGGAAATCAGGGTATGCGCGATGTAGGGCCCCGTCCAGTACGACAGCGCCGTGTCCACCGTGCGCAGCTCGTCGAGGTCGTAGCTGCGCTGTTCCCACTTGACCGTGTAATCGTCATCGCTGCGCCAGTCGAAATTGCGCACATTGTCCAGCGTGACCCGATTGCCCGCCACCTTGCCCGTGACATTGCGCGCCACGTCGTCGGCCCACACGCGCTGCTGCTTCGGCGTGATCAGGCTCCACCACAGGAGCAGCAGGATAAAACCGGCCGCATACGGCAGCAGCACGCGCACATCGCCGCGCGTCCACCACAGCACCACGCTGGCCACGCCCAGCGCGCCCCACAGCAGCGCGCCGATGGCTTGCGCCGCCGTGCCGCCGGACAGCTGGTACCACAGCGCCAGCGCGCCCCACAGTGCGGTCAACAGAAGAATCAGGGAAACGGCCATTTTGCCGAGGGTGGCCAGCACGGAGCGGGCACGCAGTGATAAGAAAGTCATGCCCTGATTATAAGGGCTAGCGCAGGAACAGGTGCGTCCGAGCAAGTACTGCTGCAACAGGCCGTGGCAGCAAAAGCATTGCTTGCCTGTCAATTTACTTCATGAGAGCATGTTGTCCAAATAAATTGTATAGGCAAGGCGCCCTGTTACCACAGCGATGCCTTGCCATCCCAGGAGATGCCTTGCAGCCCCCTTCCCTCTACGCCCTCGCCGGCAGCCTCAATACCCTCTTCATCGTCGTCAGCTTGTACGGCTTGTGGTCGCAGTTGCAAAAGATCTGGCCTGCGCGCTGCTGCTGTGCGCCGGTGTGGCGGGGCTGGCGTTCGGCCCCACCTTCAGCGATGAAAAGCGCGTGATCTCGCAAAGCCTGATCGTCGCCGTCACCGTGCTGCTGGCGCAGGGCTATGCGCACCAGATCCGATTGATCTGGCGCTCGGGCAAGACGGGCGCCGTGTCGCTGAAAATGAGCCAGTTCATCCTGGCGATGGATGTCAGCACCATCTTCTTTGCCTGCGTCATGGGGCTGAAAACAGGCTGGCCCCTGCTGCTGCTGGCCTGCGTCAGCGCCACGACCAAATTGATCATCATGTGGCTGTTCCGCTGGGAGAAAATCAGTACTGCCGCGCGCATCAAGCGGCAGGCGCCGGCCTGACGCTAGAATGGCGGAATCGCCACCATGTTGAAAGCGCCGCCATGCATGCTCCCATCCCCATCCTGCGCAGCTTTTCCGAAGCCAAGACGCGCGAGTTCTACCTCGATTTTCTCGGTTTTACCCTGGACTGGGAACACCGCTTCGAGCCCACGGCGCCGCTGTACCTGCAGGTGACGCGGGGCGAGCTGGTGCTGCACCTGAGCGAGCACTACGGCGACGCCACGCCAGGTGCGGCGCTGCTGATCCCCGTCGACGACGTCGCCGCCCTGCACGCGGAGCTGCAGGCCAAGGATTACCCGTATGCGCGGCCCGGCATCCGCGACGAGGACTGGGGCCGCATCCTGGAAGTGGCGGACCCGTTCGGCAACCGGCTGCGCTTCTGGCAGCGCAGCGCATAACGCTTACTGATCGCTCAGCGCGCGCATTTCCGCATACAGATTCGCCTTGCCCTCGAAGCCGATGCCGACCAGATCGGGCATGGTGATGTGGCCGTTTTCCACGCGCACGCCATCGGGGAAGCCGCCGAACGGCTGGAATAAGTCCGGATACGATTCATTGCCGCCCAGGCCCAGGCCCGCCGCGATATTCAGGGACATCTGGTGGCCGCCGTGCGGGATGCAGCGGCTGCGCGACCAGCCGTGCTGGTGCAGCATGTCCAGCGTGCGCAGGTATTCCACCAGGCCGTAGCTGAGGGCGCAGTCGAACTGCAGCCAGTCGCGGTCGGCGCGCATGCCGCCGTAGCGGATCAGATTGCGCGCATCCTGCATGGAAAACAGGTTCTCGCCCGTCGCCATCGGCTTGTCGTAGTAGCTGCGCAGGGTGGCTTGCAACTCGAAATCGAGCGGATCGCCCGCCTCCTCGTACCAGAACAGGTCATATTCACGCAGCGCCTTGGCGTAGGCGATCGAGGTGTCGAGGTCGAAGCGGCCGTTGGCATCCACGCACAGCTTCTGCCCGTCCTGCAGCACTTCCATGATGGCGTCGATGCGGCGCAAGTCTTCGTCCAGCGAGGCGCCGCCGATCTTCTTCTTGACCACCGTATAGCCGCGGTCGATATAGCTGCGCATCTCATCCTGCAGCGCAGACAGGCTCTGGCCCGGATAGTAATAGCCGCCCGCCGCATACACGAAGACTTTTTTTTCCGGCGCACCCGCGCCATGGCGTTCGGCCAGCAACTGGAACAGCGGCTTGTTCTCGATCTTCGCCACGGCGTCCCAGATGGCCATGTCGATGGTGCCGATGGCCACCGAGCGCTCGCCGTGGCCGCCCGGCTTTTCATTGGTATACATGCAATCCCACACCTTGTGCGGGTCGAGGTTGCTGCCGTCCTCCGTCACGAGGCTGGCCGGATCGGCATCGAGGATGCGGGGAATGAAACGCTCGCGCATCAGCATGCCCTGGCCGTAGCGGCCATTCGAATTGAAACCATAGCCGACGACGGGCTTGCCGTCACGCATCACATCCGTGACGACAGCCACCAGGCTCAATGTCATCTTCGTGAAATCGATGTAGGCATTGCGGATGGGCGATGAGATGGGGATGGTCTTTTCGCGGATATCGACGATTTTCATGTGGCTCTCCTGTGGGTGAAAACAATGACGCCAGCTTACGCGCGATTTTGAGCCGTATAATCAATAGCAATTTAAACCATTCTTCACTTTAAGTTAATAATGAAAAGCGACGTCACCACGGAAATGGCCTTCTTTGTGCTGCTGGCCAAGCTGGGCAGCCTGTCGGCCACGGCGCGTGAGCTGGACATCACGCCACCCGCTGTCAGCAAGCGCCTGCAGTTGATGGAGCAGCGCCTGGGCGTGCGTTTGCTGAACCGCAGCACGCGGCGCATCAGCCTGACGGGCGACGGCGAAAGCTATCTGCAGCAGGCGCGGCAAATCCTCGACGATATCCGCGCCATGGAAGAATCCCTGGCCAGCGGCAGCGCGGCACCGCGCGGGCTGCTGCGCGTGAACGCCACCCTGGGCTTCGGGCGCACGGTGATCGCGCCCCTGCTGTCGCAATTCGCGCTGCGCCACCCGCAGCTGGAAGTGCAGCTGCAGCTGACGGACAGCCCCATCAACCTGGTCGAGCAGGCATATGACCTGGGCATCCGCTTCGGCGACTTGCCCGACACGCGCCTTTCCGCGCGCAAGATCATGTCGAACCGGCGTTTCCTGTGCGCTTCGCCCGCCTACCTGCAGGCGCATGGCACGCCGCAAACGCCCGACGACCTGGCGCGGCACCGCTGCATCGTGCACCGGCAGAACGACGACGCCTACGGCATCTGGCGTTTGAGTCGTGGCCGCGCCACGCACACGGTGAAGGTGCGCGGCACCGTGGCCAGCAACGATGGCGACGTGGTACTGGGCTGGGCGCTGGACGGGCACGGCATCCTGCTGCGCTCGGAATGGGATTTGACCCGCTACCTCGACAGTGGCCGCCTGCGCGTGGTGCTGGAAGACTACGCACTGGCGCCTGCCGACCTGTACGCCTACTACCCCAGCCGCCACCAGTTGCCCGCCAAAGTGCGCGCTTTTATCAATTTTCTCGGCCAGCAGTTGCAGCCGGAAGCGGCCACGGCGGCGGAATCAGGTTAAACTACAATATTGCGATATGGCAATATTATGAAGGAGTAAGTTTTGCTAGTCATACTCGGATTTCTCGTCGTGCTGTTTTCCGTCTTCGGCGGCTTCGCCATGCAGGGCGGCCACCTGGCGGCCCTGTTCCAGCCGCTGGAACTGCTGATGATCGGCGGCGCCGCGCTGGGCACTTTCTTTGTCGGCAACGACGCCAAGGCCATCCGCGCCACGTTCGCCGCCCTGCCCACCCTGTTCCACAGTTCGCAATACACGAAAGCGCGCTATATGGAGCTGATGGGGCTGATGTATGAAATCCTCAGCAAGATCCGCAAGGAAGGCCTGATGTCGGTCGAGGACGATATCGACGACCCGTACCGCAGCGCCATCTTCGTGAAATATCCGTACACGCTCGGTGACGAGCACATCCTGGAATTCATCACCGATTATTTGCGCCTGATGGTGTCGGGCAATATGGATGCTTACCAGATCGAAAACCTGATGGATAACGAGATCGAGACGCACCATGAAGATGCGGAAATGCCGATCCAGACGATTTCGCAGCTGGCCGACGCCATGCCCGCCTTCGGCATCGTGGCCGCCGTGATGGGCGTGGTGCATACCATGGCGTCCGTCGGCTTGCCGCCGGCCGAGCTGGGCGTGCTGATCGCGCAGGCGCTGGTGGGCACCTTCATCGGCATCCTGCTGGCCTATGGCTTCATCGCCCCGCTGGCCAGTCTGCTGCGCCGCAAGCACCATGAAACGGCGAAGATGTACCAGTGCGTGAAAGTGACCCTGCTGGCCAGCCTGAACGGCTATGCGCCGGCGCTGGCCGTGGAATTCGGCCGCAAGGTCATTTCCGCCACGGAACGCCCTTCGTTCAGCGAACTGGAAAACCACGTACGCCAGGTGCGCACGAAGAACTGATCCGGCCTGTTTCGCTTGCCCGGCGCGTCAGGCTTCCGGCGACGCCAGCGGATACGCCTGTGCGCTTCTGGCGGCTTGCTGTCATTGGCGCGATGACCTTGTAACCAGCAGCCCGCGTAGCAGCAATTCCAAGGCAGCAATTCCCTCGCTCAATCGCGCCGCGCCTTCGTCACCGTCTGCGATCCAGAACGCCGCTTCTGCCAGACTGCCATAAATCAGCGAAGCCAGTGCCCTCGGGCTGGCGTCCGCCACGATGCCTTGATGAATCAGCTCCTGAATAATGCCCTGCATCGACGCGACGCAATGGCGCTGCGAGTCCGGTGAGGCACCGCCGAGGACCGCCCTGGCATCGCGTAAAACGATGCGCTGAATTTCCGGCTCCAGGGCCATCTCCAGATAGGCACGGCAGCGGCTGCGAAAACCGTCCCACAGATCGTCGGCGCGTTCGGAGATGGTTTGCAGGCGGTCATCCATTTCCGCGTCGATCTGTTCCACCACCGCGAGCAGCAAGCCCTTCTTGTCGCCAAAGTGGTGATACAGCGCACCACGCGTCAGCCCTGCCTGCGCGGTGAGGTCATCCATTGATGTGTCGGCATAACCGCGCTCGCTGAACACTTTGCGAGCAGTGGCCAGCAGCGATGCACGGGTTTCTTCCATTTCGGCACGGGTGCGGCGAACCATTGTTTCCTCCTTACATACGTAGCGCATGATTATTTACATACAGTGCGTATGAATATATACTTATTCATACGCACTGTATGTATTATCACTGCGACGTGTCTCCATTGCAAGCTGGGTATGCCATTACATCACAGCGACCCGACGCCGCATGATGCCGGCACAAGCCATTTATCGAATGAAGGATATGAAGCATGAATACGTCTCCCTGCGCTGCAGCAGAAACCGCTGTCCGTCACCCATGGCTGGCGGTCACCGCCGTAGGCATGGCCACCTTTTCAGTCGTGACGACGGAAATGCTGCCGGTCGGCCTGTTGACGCCGATTGCTGACACCCTGGACACCTCCACCGGAACCGCCGGCCTGATGATCTCGCTGCCAGCATTGCTGGCGGCCTTGTTCGCTCCGCTGCTGGTGATCGCAGCGGGAAGCCTGGACAGGCGCAAAATTCTCTGTGGTTTGCTGAGTCTATTGGTGATCGCGAACATTGCCTCGGCATTGGCACAAAACATGGCGTGGATGCTGGCTGCACGTGTTCTCGTCGGTTTTTGCATGGGCGGCATCTGGGCCATTGCCGGTGGTCTGGCTGCCCGCCTTGTTCCGGCTCCCTCCATCGGCATGGCAACGTCGATTATCTTCGGCGGAGTAGCGATCGCTTCCGTGCTGGGCGTGCCGCTAGGCGCACAAATCGGCGACGTTGCAGGATGGCGCTGGGCCTTTGGCGCCATGGCGCTGTTGAGCGGCCTGGTGCTGGCACTGCATCTGGCCGTCATGCCAGCGCTGCCTGCTGCCAGTGCGGCGACCTTGCGCCAATTCGGCAAGCAGTTGCGCAACCGGCAATTGCAAGCGGGGCTGCTACTGACCCTGTTGCTGGTGACGAGCCATTTCATGGCCTTCACCTTTGTGCGTCCGTTGTTGCTGTCAGTATCGGGGTTTGATGCGCAATGGCTGGGCGCACTGCTGTTTTTCTATGGCTTCGCTGGCATCATTGGAAACTTCCTGGCCGGTGCCGTTGCGGTGCGGCGCACGGTGCCAACCATCATCGCTATCTCGATTGGCTTGCTGCTCACGCCGCTACTCTTCCTGGCAGTCGGCGACTCCAGCATCGGCGGCGGCGTGGTGTTGCTGGCCTGGGGACTAGCCTACGGTGGCGTATCGGTCGGCCTGATGACCTTGATGATGAAGGCGGCGCCCCGGGCCGTGGAGATAGTCGCCGCGCTGTATGTGGGCGTATTCAACGTTGCCATTGCGCTCGGGGCATGGGCCGGTGGACAGGCCGTCGACGGGCTAGGCCTCTGCGCCAACCTCTGGCTCGCCGCAGGATTCGCCGCTGCTGCCTTGCTGCTGTCGTTGAAGATCGGCTTTGTTGAACACGCCATGAAGGCTGCCGACAAGCAGCTTGGCTCGGCAACGGATTGAGGCAATACAGTCTGTCATGAAAGCTTCTGGCTGCTTGCAGTCGTTGACCGATTGAATCCGCAGCAGAAAGCAGATCAGGCCTTCTTCAATTTCAACGGAGTTCAATAGATCCTGGCCAAAACCGTCGCCGGCGCGGGCGGTTCGGCCGCGCCGGAAGCAATCGCCGGGTTCTAGGCGAAATCGCTTAAAATGAGGGTTCAATTGTGCCGAGTGATTATGTCCAAAGATCCCAAAGACCGACCCTACCTGACCCCCACCGAAGTGGCCAACTGGATGATGGTGTCGCCCATCACCGTGCGCGGCTGGGCGCAACGCAATCTGTTGCAGGCCGAGGTGACGCCGGGCGGCCACCGCCGGTTCCGCCGCGAAGAAGTCGAGCGCTTCGCGCGCCAGTGGAATCCGGCTGGCAACAAGGGGCCGCTGCGCGTACTGATCGTCGACGACGACATGGGCGTGGTGGGTTTCCTGCGCGAACTGATCGGCGGTGGTGACTACGACGTCGTGGTCGAGACGGCGCACAACGGTTTCGACGCCGGCTGCCTGGCGCAGAGTTTCATCCCAGACGTGATGTTGCTGGACCTGATGATGCCGGGCCTGAGCGGCACCGAGGTGTGCCGCCAGATCAAGCAAAGCGCGGGGCTGGACAGTGTGCGCGTGATCGCCATGAGCGGTTACTTGACGGCCGAGAACGAAGGCGAGCTGTTGGCGGCCGGGGCCGAGCACTGCATCGCCAAACCCATAGACGGGGTGGCCTTGCTCAAGGCAATGGGCCTGGAGGTCTGACCGTCCAGCACCGCACGGCGCCCGCCGTGCTGTCGGCAGACCAGACGCAACGATGAATGGCGCGATAGGAGAACATGGTTAAGTACATCAGGCCGGCGCCGGCTCGGCACGATGGCCTCGCCGTGGCGCTGGCGCTGCTGGTGGCGCTGCTGATGCTGCTGCCCTGGGGCCAGGTTGACATTCCCTTCCGTCACTACCTGCCCCTGCATACGCTGCTTGAGTTCGCCTCCATCGTCGTCGCCTTTCTCGTCTTCGCCACGCTCTGGTACACCCCGTCCAACGCCGTTTCGGCTTCCTGGCTGCTGATCGCCGTCGCGCTATTTTCGGCCGGCTGGCTGGACCTGGCCCATGCGCTGTCGTTCCGCGGCATGCCGGACCTGATCACGCCGTCGACGGCGAAAAAATCCACGGCGTTCTGGCTGGCGGCCCGCCTCATCGTGGCGCTGACGCTGCTGGGCGTGAGTTTTTATCCGCATCTGCGGCGTCCCAGCCGGCTTGGCCGCTACGGCTTGCTGGCCGGCGCTGCCGCGCTCAACCTGCTGTTGCTGTGGGGCGTGTTCTGGCACGAGGCCAAGCTGCCCGGCGGAGGCGGCGCGATGGACTATTTCAGCCTGAAAAATATCCTGGAAGGCCTGGCGGCGGCGCTGCTGCTGCACAGTGCCTGGCGCTACCGGCGGCTGGCGCGCGGCGCCGGCGCCGACAGCCTGCGGCCGTTGTTCCTCGCCGCGTTGGCAGGGGCGCTAAGCGGGTTGCTGCTGATCAATCATGAAATCATGGCCGACCTGCGCAATCTGTTCGGCCACCTGTACAAGCTGCTCAGCTACGGCTTGCTGTTCCAGGCCATGTTCGTCGCCAGCGTGCGCAAGCCCTACCACCAGTTGTCGCTGCAGGCCCATGCCCTGACCGAGACCAACGCCCAATTGCGCACACGCTCGCTGGCCTTGTCCTCGACAGCGATGCCGGTCTTCGTGACTGACCTGGCCGGCCGGGTGCAATGGCGCAACCGCGCCGCCTACGCACTGCTGCGCCAGGCCTTTCCAGGGCGCGCCGCGCGCCAGCAGTTCAAGTCGGCCTTGCTGGACAGTGATCCAGCCGCGCTGGCTGGCATGCGCGCTGCGCTCGCCAACGGCGTGCTCTGGCGCGGCCAAGTGCGGCTGGGCCAGGACGGCGGGCCGCGCCTGATCCTGGACTGTACGGCGACGCCGCTGCGCAACGACGGGGGCGCGGTGTACGGCTCGGTCATTACCGCCGAGGACGTCACCGAGCGCATCGCGGCGCGGCAGCGCTACAAGCGCGTGCTCGACACTGCCTTGGACGGCTTCTGGATTATCGGCGCGGACGGCTGGCTGCTGGAGGTCAACCAGGGTTACGCCAAGATGTCGGGCTACACGGTGGCGCAGCTTCTGCGGATGAACGTGGACCAACTGGAAGCGGCCGCCTTCACCCGCGACATCCCGCTGCGCATGACGCATCTCGCCAGCCAGGGGCAGTTGCGCTTGCAGAGCCGTCACCGCCACGCCGACGGCCACGAGTTCGTCGTCGAGATGTCGGCCACCCACGACCCCGCGACGGGCCACGTCTTCGTGTTCCTGCACGACCGCAGCGAGTACGAGGCGGCCGCCGCCGCCCGCTACGACCTGGAGCGGCAGCTGCTGCAGTCGCAGAAGATGCAGTCGCTCGGCCAGTTGACCGGCGGCATCGCGCATGATTTCAACAACGCGCTGACGGCCATTCTCGGCTACGCCAACCTGGCCCTGCGCCGCTGCCTGCCGGCCCAGCCAGGCAAGCTCGGCCCCTACCTGCGCGAAATCGTCGGCGCCAGCGAACGGGCCAGCGAACTGGTGGCCAAGATGCTGACCTTCGCGCGCATGCAGCCGGGCGCGCCAGCCGGACCGCTGGCGCCAGCCGGGGTGATCGCCGAGGTGCTGGCGATGCTGCGCCCGTCCATCCCGTCCGGCATCGCCCTGCACAGCCGCGTCGACGATCCGGCCTGCGTGCTGATGGCGGCCGGCGAGCTGCATCAGGTGCTGGTCAACCTGATCATCAATGCGCGCGACGCGATCGGCGAGCACGGCAGTATCGAGGTGCGGGTGCGCCGCCGCCTTCTCGACGGCCAGTTGTGCGCCGTCAGCCGGCGCCGGCTGGTGGGGGACTACCTGGCCATCGAGGTGCGCGACGACGGCTGCGGCATCGCCGCCGAGCATGTCGGGCGCCTGTTCGACCCCTTCTTCACCACCAAGGAGGTGGGCAAGGGCACCGGGCTGGGCCTGGCCATGCTGCAAAGCATACTGCGGCGCGCAGGCGGCCACGTGCTGGTCGAGACGGCGCCCGGCCGGGGCAGTTGCTTCCAGCTATTGTTTCCGGTCGCGGCGGCCACCGCCGGCGAGGCCGCCGTGGCCGGGCCGGCCGCCGTGTTCGACGGCGTGGCCGGGGCCGGCCAGCAGATATGGGTGGTCGACGACACGCCGGCCGTGGCCCGCTACATCGCCGAACTGCTGGGCGACTGGGGCTACCGGGTGCGCCGTTTCGACGATCCGCTGCAGTTGCTGGCCGCCTTCCAAGCCACGCCGATGGCGGTCGACCTGGTGCTGACCGACCAGACGATGCCGGGCATCGGCGGCTTGGCGCTGGCCGCCGCGCTGCACCGCCTGCGTCCCGGCCTGCCGATCTTCCTGTGCACTGGCCAGTGCGCTGGCCTGGACGAGGCGGCGCTGTCGCGCTGCGGGATCCAGCGCTGCTTCGACAAGCCCATTTCCGGCGGCGCGCTGCTTCGGGCGGTCGCGCTGGCGCTGGTTTGAACGGCGGTGGCGCGCTGTCGCATCGGCGGGACATTAGTGATTAAACCGATTAAACCGCTCAAAACGATTGACTTGCCTCAAGCTCCGCTATATATTTCCATCGGGAATCAAGTTGTTCCGTGCCTCATTTCGTGATGCCCGCGCGACCTGTATTGCCCGCGCCGCCAGTCCAGGCCGCCGGCGTCGCCTTCCCTCCCGCTGCGCCCGCGCGCCGACTACCGGTCGATGCCGGCAAACTGGCGGGACCCCACCGCAACTGGAGAGCTTGAATGAATATGAATGTGGGTACCCGGCTGAGCGCCGCCTTCTTGCTGGTGATTGTTTTGCTGCTGGGCATCACCCTGCAGGGGATCGCCGGCATGAGTTCCGTCAACGACAGCAGCGAATTGATCGTCAATGACCGCTACCGCAAGGTGACGATCGCCAACGCCGTCCTCGACGGCATCAACAGCACTGCGGTGGAGATGCGCAACCTGCTGATCCTCGAGGACAAGGCGCAGGCTGCCCAGGCGCTGGAACGGATGGCGCTCGCGCGCAAGCAGGTCACGGGCCAGTTGGCCACGCTGGAACGGGAACTGTCGACCGAGCAGGGCCGCCAGAGCCTCAAACGCATCCTCGACGCGCGGGCCCGCTACGCCGCCGGGCAACAGCGCTTCCTCGCGCTGCTGGCGGCGGACGACAAGGCGCAGGCCAGCGCCTTGCTGCTGTCGAGCGTGATGCGCGACCAGCAAGCCTACTTCGACGAGGTGCGCAGCCTGGTCAACCTGGTCGGTCAGCTGATGGAGAAGGCCGGCGAGCACTCGGTGCTGACCTACCACGCCAGCCGCAACTGGATGCTCGGCCTGGCGGCGCTGGCCACGCTGCTGGCCTGCGGCCTGGGCGTCTGGATCACGCGCGGCATCACCGGCCCGCTGCGCGGTGCCATGGCCGTCGCCCAAGCCATCGCCGGCGGCGACCTGCGCAGCCACATCAGGGTCAGCGGCGACGATGAGACGGCGCGCCTGCTCAAGGCGCTGCAGGAAATGAACGACAGCCTGCAACGCATCGTCGGGCAGGTGCGCAGCGGCACCGACACCATCAACGCCGCCGCCAGCGAGATCGCCGACGGCAACCTGGACCTGTCGGCGCGCACCGAGCAGCAGGCCAGTTCGCTGGAGGAGACGGCAGCCGCGATGGAGCAGCTGACCAGCACGGTGCAGCAAAACGCCGACAGCGCGCGCCAGGCGAGCGCGCTGGCCGCCGGCGCCAGCGCGGTGGCCAGCAAGGGCGGCGCCGAGGTGGCCCGGGTGGTCGACACGATGGCTTCGATCAACGCCTCGTCGCAGAAGATCGTCGACATCATCAGCGTCATCGAGGCGATTGCCTTCCAGACCAACATCCTGGCGCTGAACGCCGCTGTCGAGGCGGCGCGCGCCGGCGAACAGGGCCGCGGCTTCGCCGTGGTGGCAGCGGAGGTGCGCGGCCTGGCCCAGCGCAGCACGGCGGCGGCCAAGGAGATCGAGTTGCTGATCCGCGACTCGGTCGAGCAGGTCGAATGCGGCAACCGCCTGGTCAGCGACGCCGGCCGCACCATGGCCGAGGTGGTGGCCAGCGTGCACCGGGTCAGCGACATTATGGGCAAGATCAGCGCCGCCGGCGTCGAACAAAGCGCCGGCATCGCCCAAGTCAACGAGGCGATCGCCCAGATGGATGCGGTGACCCAGCAGAACGCCGCGCTGGTGGAGGAGGCGGCTGCCGCCGCCGCCAGCCTGCAGCAACAGGCGCGCGGCCTGTCCGCGACGGTTGGCGTGTTCCGCACCGAGGACGGTACGCTGGCGCCCCTTGCCACAGCCCCGGTTCCGGCGCGCCGCCACAGCACAGGGTTCGCGCCGGCCGCCGTCAAGGCCCGTTTGCGCCGGTCCGCCGCCGTCGACGAGTGGGAAGCATTCTGAGTCCGGTCTGAACGGATCGCCTGCGGCGCCGGTGCCGGCGCGGCCAACTGGAACAATGGGAACGAGCATGGTCGCTAGGGGCGCCATCAATCAATCGGGGATGCCGGCTGCGCCGGCCATGGACTGGCTCGGCTGCGCCGCGAGCATACTCGACCAACTGTGTGTGGGCGTGGTCGTGACCGACGGTGCGCTGCGGGTGCTGGCCATCAACGGGCGCGGCCGCGCCATCTGCGGCCTGGCCGGCGCGCTGGAGCCGGCCGGCCTGGCGCTGGCCACCCTGCTGCCCAGCGCACCGCTGTGCGCGCGCGCGCAGGTTTTGCTGGCCGGCGGTGCCGCGCCGTCTGCCATGGCCGTGGTCGTCGGCGGGCGCTGCCTGAACGCCAGCTTCGCCGTGGTCGATATCGGCGCCATCGGCGCGCGACTGCTGCTCAGCTTGGACGACGGCATCCGTGGCGAGGAGCAGTGCCAGGAGTCGTGTTCGCCGGCGGCGCATTACCGCAACCAGGCCGCACTACTCGACAAGGCCACCGACGCCATCATAGTGCGCGACATGGACGACCGCGTGGTGTTCTGGAACATGGGCGCGCAGCGCCTGTACGGTTGGCGCGCCGCCGAGGTGCTGGGCGCGCCGGGCGCCGCCGCGATGTACGACGATCCGGCCGAGCTGCAGGAGATCAAGCGGCAAGTGCTGGCGCAGGGCAGCTGGCGTGGCGAGCTGGTGCAACTGCGCCGCGACGGCGGCCGCTTCACCGTCGAGAGCCAGCGCACGCTGGTGCGCGACGGCGCCGGCCGGGCCCAGTCCGTGTTCATCATCAACACCGACATCAGCCAGCGCAAGGAGCAGGAGGCGCGGATCCGCACGATGGCCCTGTACGACAGTATGACCGGGCTACCCAACCGGCGCATGTTCATGCAGCACATGCGCCAGGCCCTGGCCGATGGCGCGCGCAACGACGATACCCTGGCCCTGTTGTTCCTGGACCTGAACCGCTTCAAGGAAATCAACGACACGCTGGGCCACGACGTCGGCGACCAGGTGCTGATCGGCGTGGCGCAGCGCTTCCAGGCGGCCCTGCCGGGCGAGCAGTTGCTGGCCCGGCTGGCCGGCGACGAGTTCGTCGTCATCGCCGGCTCGGCCAACGCGGCCACAGCGGCCCGCCTGGCCGGCCGCCTGCTCGACGCCTTGCGCCTGCCGGTGGCGGCGAGGGGCCACAGCTTCCCGCTCAGCGTGAGCATCGGCACCGCCCTGTTCCCCGAGGACGGGCGCAGCGTGGAGGAACTGCTCAAGCACGCCGACCTGGCGATGTACCGCGCCAAGGCCCAGGGCGGCGGCCACCAGGCTTACCGGCCCGACATGAGCGCCGGCCTGGACAAGCGCATTGAAATGGCCAGGCGGCTCGGCCTGGCCATTGAGGCCGGCACGCTGGAACTGTACTACCAGCCCAAGGTACGGCTCAACAGCGGCGCCGTCGACGGCGCCGAGGCGCTGCTGCGGTGGCACGACGCGGACTGGGGCGCGGTCAGTCCGGCCACCTTCATCCCCATCGCCGAGGCGCGCGGTATGATAGTGGCGCTGGGCAATTGGGTGTTGCGCGCCGCCTGCCGCCAGATGGCCGCCTGGCGTGCTGCCGGCCTGGTGTTTCCGGGCCGCTTGGCGGTCAACCTGGCGGCCCGGCAGCTGGCCGGCGCCGACGCGGCCGGGCAGATCCTGGCCATCGTCGAGCAGGCCGGCCTGAGTCCCGACTGCTTCGAACTGGAACTGACCGAAAGCGGCCTGATGGACAACGTCGAGCACGCCATCGGCGTGATGGCGACCCTGAAGGCGGCCGGATTCACCGTGTCGATCGACGATTTCGGCACCGGCTACTCCTCGCTATCCTACCTGAAGCGGCTGCCGGCCGACACGCTCAAGATCGACATCTCTTTCGTGCGCGACATGCTCAGCGACCGCCAGGACTACACCATCGTCACTACCATCATCGGCATGGCCCGCAACCTGCAACTGCGCACCGTGGCCGAGGGCGTGGAGCACGCGGCCCAGGCCGAGGCGCTGCTGGCGCTGGGCTGCGACGATGCGCAGGGCTACTATTTTTGCCGGCCGCTGCCGGCCGCCGCGTTCGCCGAGCAGTGGTTGGGGCACCCCCGCGCCTGAGCGGTGCCACGCCGGTGCCTCCGCCGTCGACGCCTAAATAAGCAGATTCTGGAGGAAGGGAGGACCTAGCATGGGCGCCGGCTCCGCTCCTTGACTTTTGCACCTGCCTGCCACGAAGCGGTGGCGAGCGCACCGCCACTATTTACTCGCTGATCGGTACGGCCAAGTTCTACGGGGGTTGACTCCGAGGCTTGGCTGCGCCACGTGCTGACTAATTTCGCTGATTCCCCGGTCAATCGGGTTGGCGACTTCCTGGCCTGGAACTGCGCCGCGCAGCTTTCCTCGTCTTAAACAACACGCAGCATCCCATAGTTGTGATGCCATCGTCTAGCAAATCAAGGCGAGGCTCGAGATGGCTTTGGCTTTACACTTACCAGGATCACGCTTGTCATCATTGTTCCTGGTCGACGATGGTGCTGCGATCAATGTCGCGTCGACGCTGGTTTCTTGGCTTCGTCTAGTATCCATTGAGCAAACGCTTTTATTGGCTCCCCGCTCAATCCGATCGACTCAGGAAGCACGAGACAGAAGGTTTTGGAAATTGCTTTTCCCTCTGGCCATGGAGCGACCAACCGTCCTTGAGCAAGTTCGGTTTCAACGTAGAGGCGCGGTACTAACGCAACACCGAGGCCAGCCAACGCTGCTTCGATCAACATCGCATGAAGATCGTAGCGTGCACCAATCGCTGGATTGGTCAGAGGGATTCCAGTCTCTTCGGAGTAGCGTTGCCAAGCCTCGGGGTTCTGTCGCCGGTGCAGGCGCGGCAGGTTATCCAGTACGGTTGTGCCTTCGTTTTCTGTCAGAATTTCTGGATGGCAAATCGGAACCAACACCTCATCCAAAAGGTGGTGAGTCCTCATTCCCGTCCAGGCCGGATGCTCGAAATGGATTGCGGCATCGAACCCGCTGCCGGCAAGTACGAAGGGTTCCATGCGTTCGGCAAGATGCACAGTGATGTTCGGATGCTTCTGCTGGAATTGTGACAAGCGAGGAATGAGCCACCGCATCGCGAAAGTCGGGATGACGGCTATGTCGAGGCTTGCACCATCGACTGGCTGGCCCATCAGGTACTGGCTGTCTCGTTCCAGCCGGTCAAGCGACTCGCGCACTTGCGCCGCATAGCGTTCCCCGTTGGGCAACAGCCGGACGCGATTTCCGACTCGCTCAAACAACAGCACGCCGAGAAAGGCTTCCAGTCGGCCAATCTGACGGCTGATGGCCCCTTCCGTCAGTGACAACTCCGCCGCCGCTCGGGCGAAACTGCCATGGCGGGCGGCGGCCTCGAATGCCATCAGTGCAGCGTTGCTGGGGATCTTCCTGCGCATGAGAGTTCCTGATACAGAGCCAGGCATTGGCTCACCTTGATTTTTAATCATGGAAGCATACCAAAAAATCGATTTATACGGCGAAATTCAAGTCGCATAATGACTGAACATCAACAAGGAACACCGGCGCGCAACGCTGCCGGTCACGAATGATCTTATGATTTATACAGTCGAATGCAGCTTTGCCGATCCAGCCAGTGAAGCAGAGTGGAATCATTTCTACAGTCTGGAAAAACTGCCCGCGCTCATTTCAGTGAGCGGGTTCCATACCTCGCAGCGCTTCAAGGCCTTGAGCGCCGGATGCCCTGTCTACCTCGCCATGCATACGATCGACGATCTCGATGTACTTCATGGAGATGAGTATCGCCGGAAAGGCGGTGGCAATTTCGCGCGCTGGCAGCAGCACATCAGCGACTGGCACCGCAATCTCTATGGCGGCCTTGACCGCGCACCGGCCATCGGTCAAGACGAACATCTGGTGACGAGTACAGTCGGCCCGGCGCCGCTTATCGAAATGGGCCTCATTCCTTATCGGATGCAAGCTGTCGCATTGGACAGGTTCCCTGAACATCGATGGATCGCGAAGATGGGGCCCTCTGTTGACCTCGGCACGGAACATCTTCCGAAAGGCGTCCATCTGTATGCGCCTATGACCGGCCAATTGACGAGTGGCAGTGACATCGTTCTCCAAATCTCGCGGTAGAGCCAAATGCCCAACGTTACGATTTTCATACCAAGCGAAAAGATGCCGTCGGATGGAAATCTGGAGGAACTCACCGATCAATGCACCCAGCTTTGCACAGAGATGCTTCAAGCTGCGCTGGCGAACGTACACATCATCTATGTTGGAGTCCGTCATGGCCGGGGGAATTATCAGGCATATGCAGAAATCAAATACCGCCTTGAGCCGTTCAGGACGAAACCCGTCATGGATTTCTTTATGAAAAAACTGGATGGCATCATCAAAGGAAATACCGGCCTTACTGCACGCATCCGTTGCTTTGGCTACGCGGCCCCGGCCATTCATGCACGCAACTGATTATTAGTAGATAGGAGTACGGCAATGAATCACACGCAATTTCCAAGCCAGCAGATTGGGGAGTTTTCGATCACGGCCATCAGTGACGGATACCTTTCCGCCAGTCTCGATTTACTCTCCAATATCGATTTATTGGATGCGTCAAAGTTGCAGCAAGACGCAGGTGTGAACGACCCCTCTTCCATTCATATCAACTGCTATTTGGTTCGCGGCCGGGGCCGCACAATTTTGATTGATGCAGGTGCAGGTGGATTCAAGCAATGGGGTGGCAAGCTGAAAGTGAATCTTGCACTGGCTGGTGTACAACCCTCCGACATCGACACGATTCTTCTGACACATGCACATCCCGATCACGTCGGGGGGCTGCTTGATTCGTCAGGAGAAGCAGCCTTTCCCGATGCGGAGTTAGTGATCCACCAGCATGAGGTTTCTTTCTGGGAAGACGATAGCAATCTCAGCCGAGCCAGTGAGCGTGCTCGCGGAAACTTTCTGTTTGCTCGGAAGGTGTTTGACCAGTATAGGGAAAAAATGCGCCTGTTTACCGATAATGAAGTTCTCCCAGGTATTATTGCCATGCCCCTACTGGGGCATACCGCAGGGCATTCTGGTTATCGCATCGAATCCGCTGATCGCAGCCTGTTGATCTGGGGGGATATTGTTCATTTCCCTCAAATCCAGATTGCGCGTCCCGACGTATCCATTGCATTCGATCAAGATCCGCTTCTTTCAGCCAAAACACGTTCAAAACTGCTGGATGTGGTCAGCTCGGACAACATCCTCATCGCCGGCATGCACCTTGGCGAACTCGGCTTCGCGCGCATTCAACGCAAAGGCAATCTCTACAGGATAGCCTACGAAGCTTAGCGGCCAGTACAGATGCCTGCGATGCGCCAAGCCGTCCATTGTCAAAATACAATGTCCATTCCACATTCAGCGGCCAGAAAAGATATCTTGTGACAATGGGCACAGTACGGGGTAGAAGTTTGCGGAGCGCATCGCTTATCGTTCCCGCTATCGGTTCCTCAGTAAGCCGCATGCCGCGCTCTGGCAGGAACGTCATTTGCCAGTCGAGAAAACCTTGCGACAGCATTTCACAACCTCCTTTAATGAGGCCAAATTGCTTACCAAATGTTCCAAATTGACGTACATGCATCAGGCGGCTCTCAAGAGCGGTTATGGAATCATGCAAAAGGTCCGCTTTTGGCCGGTAGTGGCCTATTGACGTTGCTTCAAATTGTCAGCCGATACCAGTTAGCAATATTTTTTAACTCGTTAGCAGCTCCAAATTTCTTTGCTGCTGGTTGCAGTGAAATCAACACTTCCGCCACACCCGATGGAGGCTCGGTCGTATCACTGAGTCTCACCAAATCCATCGCAAACCAACAGCAGGATACGAAAGCATATTCGTCTGGCTGCTTGCCTGCTAAATTCAAAACCCCGGAAATGCTACCGAATGCGTCGTTTGGGGCCACGCCAATAAGCGCGCGCTCTCTGATCTTCGTGACAGACCACTCATCATCGCTGAGTTCGGCCATCCCCCTATCCAGTGCCTTGCAAAACTCATCTGCGACTGACACACCACCTCCTTATTTCAATTGACTTGGTCCGCTTTTGGCTGCGGACTGTCGGAATGGCTCAGCGCACAAAATTGTTGCCCTCATGGCAGGATGAAGGTTTTGTTCGCCGCGCCAAGTCTTCTCTCTGCCGTTTACGGTGACGGCACCGTCTCATCCGGGCAGCTGACCTCATCCTCTGGCGTATATAAAGTCATCGGCACGCGCTGGCCGTCGACTTCCAGTTCGCGCACCTTCGGCGGCACCAGCTGGAACTCGCCGGCCTGCAGTTTCTCGCGCAGCGGTTTGCAGCGCAGGGCATCGGTGGGGATTTGCCCGCGCGCGGTCCAGCTGCCGTCTTCCTTTTCCGCCAGCAATACCGACGAGGCGCGCGGGTCATTGCTGATCAGCAACACGTCCTCTTTGCCATCGCCGTCGAAATCAAGCAGGTAGGCATCGCACTGGGGCCCTGCCCGCTTCAAGCAGGCGGGCAGGCGCCAGGCCGGGCTCACTTGTGTCCAGTCCTGGCGCAGGAAACTGTCCGGCAACTTCGCCGTGCCCGGGCGCAGGGTCAGGTTGATCGACACGTCGCTCAGCGCGCCCGTCTCGTCGAGGCGGTTCTGGCGCTTGAGCATGGCCTCGGCGCGGGCCCGCACGATGGCCGCATCCGGCCCCGTCGTGCGTTTCGTCAATTCCTGCAGGGCCGCCTGGCCATAGCGCGCGCCCTGGAAGCGCAGGTATTCGAAATCGAACTTGTCCACGCTCACTTTACCGCTGTCGAGGCGCGCCATCTGGCTGGCCACGGAAATGCGCGCCGGGTCCGCCAGCGGCGAGAACAGGGCGAACAGCACCAGCAGGGTGACAAAGGCGGTGGCCACGTTGACGTTGGCGATCAGGTGCAGCCAGTCGCCATACTTGCTGGCCGCCCAGGCATAGCCGGCGGCGTAGCAGGTGGCCACCAGCAGGCAGGCGGCAGCGATCAGGCGGTCGGCCGTCCAGCCATGCGACATCACGCGCAGCGTCAGTGCATAGATGGCGATGCCCACCACCCACGGCAGCAGCAGACAGGCCAGGCGCGTGCCCAGGCGGATGCCGCGCGCCACGCCATGGCCCACTTCGCCATTCTGGAAGGCGGCATTGATCAGCACCACCAGCACGCCGGCCATGCCCAGCAGCACGGACGCCGCATGGCGCGTGGCCCACAGGCGCTCGAAGCCGATGAAGGGCAGGGTCAGCAGGAAACCGGAAACGAGCACGGCGGCAATCGGCATCAGCCACGACAGCAGCACCAGCAGCAGGGTGCGGATGCCGCGCACGATGGATGGGCGCACGTCGGTGATGTGGATGGCGAACGAGAACGCGAAGCAGATGACGGGAATCACGAACCAGGCCTGGCCCAGTAATTTTTTCAGGAAACTGAGCTTGATCAGCAGGAACAACTGTCCGCCCAGCCACAGCACCAGCCACAGACCCAGCACGAACAGCAGGGAAAACAGCAACTGGATGCCCAGCTTCCAGGCGATTTCAAAATACGTGGGATAGCGGGCGATGCGCTGGCCATCCTGGGCGCTGGCCAGCACCAGCGCGTGGGCGATATAGAAACCGACCACGCAAAAACCGAACAGCTGGGCGGAAATGACGCGCAGCGGCGCACCGGGCTTGTAATTGCCCCAGATCACGTGCTCGGCGCCGCGCGCCACGTCATGCCAGGCCAGCACGGCCAGCACGACGGCCGCGCCGGCCATCCACAGGCCGATGCGCTTCGCCGACATGTGGCCCAGGCTGGACACCAGCAGGATGGGCAACAGCAGGCTGATCAGCATCAACGGGCCCAGCAGGTAGGCTTCCGTGGCAGGCCACACCTTGTCTTGCGCCGTGCTGTACAGCCAGTACAGCAGCAAGCCTTGCAGCAGGCCCGTCACCAGGCGCGTCACCGCGATGCGCGGCGCCACCACCGGATCGAGCAACGCCATGTTTTTTCCTGCGGCATCCTGCTGCATAGTCATCCCTTAGAGTCGTTTATTGCTGTAAAGCACGGCCATTATTGCATTTCGTTATAGTCATCTCAACAGCGATTCGTGCGGCCGCCCTCCCCCCGTGCCTACGCCGGGGTGCAATGGCAGGCTTTGCGCCAGGCCCCAGGCCAGTTCCGGCACGATGAACAGCCACAGCACGGGCTGGCCCGTGACCAGCAACGCCCACGCCATCCAGGTGGAAAACAGGTAGCGCGCCGCCGCGTCATAGCGGCCGAAGCGCGGCTGCGGGTCGAGCATGCGCAGCACCGACCAGACCATCACCACGCTGCCAAACAAGCTGCTGATGAGCAGATGAAACGGTCCGAAGACGGGTAACGGCACGCCGCCCAGGTCCACGTTGAGGGCGCTCAAGTGCTCGCGCAGCAGCAAAAACGTCCACGGCGTGGTAAACGGGGCCGTCATGAGCACATCATAAATGGCGCTGGCGCGCACCAGGCGGCGGAAAGCGGAAACGGACAACATGGCAACTCCTATCGATGGAAAGCGCCCATGATCAAGGTTGGAGTACACTCCATGGTCAAGCATTTTATGAAAGAAAATCCATGCAGATCGGCGAGATGGCGCAGGCGACGGGCTTGAGCCGCGATACCCTGCGCTTCTATGAAAAACGGGGCTTGCTGCGCGCGCGGCGCGGCGCGAATGGCTACCGCGACTACCCGCCCGAGGCGGCCGACTGGCTGCGCTACCTGCGCACGGCGCAGCAGCTGGGCTTTACCCTGGCCGAAATCGAAGCGGACATGCCGCTGCTGGCGGCCGCCGGCGATCCCGCCACAGCGGAACTGCTGCGTGCGGCGCTGGCGCGCAAGCTGGGTGAAATCGATGCGCGCATCGCGGGATTGACGCAGTTGCGCAGCGAATTGGCGCGGCGGCTGGAGCCGGAGGCGGCGGCGTGTCCGTTGCGGGGAGAGGCCGATGCAGCGCAACTAAACCTGGCGTAAAAAAACCGCCTGTGCATGGCAGCAGGCGGTTTGATCTCGGACAAAACCAGGCTTACTTGGCGGCCTTGCGGCGGCGCAGGAAACCCATCAGGCCCAGGCCAGCGAGCAGCATGGCGTAGGTTTCCGGTTCCGGCACGGCGGCCATCACGGACACGTTGTCGATCACGGCGCCCGAGAAATTGTCGAACGGCGTGCCGGCCTTGGCGGCGCTGGCAAACGACAGGGTCGCCAGGCCGGTGGAAGCGGCCGTGAAGCTCAGCGTGTTGCTGGACAAGGTGTTCGAGGCGGCAGCCGTCGAGTAGAAATTACCGGCCACGCCACCGAAGCTGACCGCCACGCCCTGGCCTGCGGGGCCGCTGGAATTGCGCGCCATGTCAAAGCTCAGGTTATACCTCTGACCGGCAACGACACTGAAACTTTGCGAGAGGAAACCTGGACCAGGTGTGCCCAGCATGTCGATGCTGTAACCATCGATGGCATTGTAGGCATTGCGGATAAGGTCGACGGAACTGGCGCCCACAGTCCAGCCCGTAAGGGCCGACGAACCGTTGTTGATGACTTTAAAACCGCTGTTAAAGGTATAGCCGTCAGCGACCGTTTCAAAATTGCCATTCGTGATCAGGTTGACGGGGCCGGCGCTGGCGGTGCCTGCTGCAAACAGAGCGACAACTGCTGCGATGGTGGCGATTTTCATGGTCTGATTTCCTTGCTCTGTTGATATTAAAGTTACCTTAAGTGAAATCATATCTCAGTCATGATGAAAAACAAAGAACTTTGCAAAAATATATTTAACGTGGACAATATGCAACATTTTCAACACACGCCCCCCTCCCGGAAGAGAACAGTTCAATCGAGTTCCTGGCGCGCCACCAGGATGCCATCCGCGTCGGCGTAGATCCAGTCGCCCGGATGCACGGCCACGCCGCTGAGCTGCACGCGCACGTCGCGCTGGCCGGCGCCCGTCTTGTTGCTCTTGCGCGGATGCGTGCCCAGCGCGCGTACGCCAATTTGGCAGACATTGATTTCTTCGCTGTCGCGGATGCAACCATCGACGACGATGCCTGCCCAGCCGTTGCTCTCCGCCAGCACGCCCAGCTGGCCGCCCACCAGCGCGCGGCGCAGGCTGCCGCCGCCATCGATCACCAGCACATGGCCCTGGCCCGGCGTTTCCAGGGTGCTGCGCACGAGGGCATTGTCTTCGAACACTTGCAAGGTGGTGGCCGGGCCGCTGAAGCGCACGCGCTGGCCGAAAGCGCGGTACACGGGCGGCAGCACGGCCAGGGTGCCATCGTCCAGCATGGCTGCATGGTCGTCGCACAAATCGGTGGTGGCAAAGGTCATGGGAACTCCTTGAGTGGCAGATGGCAACGATTCTATGCCTTTTGCAGCGCCGCGGCGCGTGTTTTACCGCCCACGCCAACGGCCGTGGCAATCGCCAGCGCCTGGAACACGCCGATGAAGACGAACAGCAAGGCCGGATGGTCGCCATCCATCAGCGTGCCAAAGAACAGTGGCCCCACGGCCAGGCCGCTGTCGAGGCCCGAATACACGACGCCATACACGCGCCCGGTGGCATTCTTCGGCGCCGCCGCGCGTATCATCAGGTCGCGCGACGGTCCCGCCACACCCGACGTCAGGCCGATGGCGCCCATCAGCACCACCGCGCCCCAGGCCGGCACGACTGCCATGGCCAGCAGCACGGCCAGCAGAGCGGCGGCGGAAAAGGCGATCGCCACGTTGCGGTCCGGCTGCGTGCTGCGCGCGCCCACCACGCCGCCGGCCAGCATGCCCACGGCCGAAGCCAGCATGTAGGCCGTGTAGGCGCTGGTGGCCAGCGCCAGGCTCATGCCGTACAGCTTGACCAGAGCCACGCTGGCAAAGCTCTGGATGCCACCCAGGGCGATGGCGGTAATGAAGAAGAAGGCAAAACACATCCACACGGCCGGCAAACGCAAAAAGTCCAGCGTGCCTTCGCCGCCGCCCGCCTGGCCCGGCGCGGCCTGCTTGACAGGCTCGGGACGGATGGCGTGGCGGTTCAAAAACAGGATCAGCAGCACGCCGAACGGCAGCACGGCCGCGCATTGCAGCGCGATTCTCCAGTCATACTGGGTGGCAACGTACGTCATGAACAGAGGCGCCAGAGCCCAGCCGATGTTGCCGCTGATGCCATGCACGGAAAAGCCGTAGGCCACGCGGGCCGCCGAGACGCGCTGGTTGAGGATCGTATAGTCGGCCGGATGGAACACGCTGTTACCCATGCCGGCGAGCATGGCGCCCAGCATCAGCGCAGCATAGCTGTGCGCGGTGGACAGGGCCAGCGCCGACACACCCAGCAAGAATATGCCGGAAAACAGCACGGCACGCGCGCCGAAGCGGTCGACGACAAAGCCGGCCAGCGCCTGCCCCACGCCCGAGATGATGAAAAACACCGTCATCAGCAGGCCCAGTTCCGCATACGACAGGCCGAAGGCGGGCTTCAGCCAGACGAACAGGGCCGCGAGGATCAGGTGGTAGAAGTGCGAAATGCCATGCGCCAGCCCCACCAGGGCGATGACGCGCGCGTCGCTGCGCAAGGTTGGCGGGGACTGCGGTGGCAAGTGCCTTGCCGAGTTAGTTGTTATCATGTCATACCCTGTCTTATACTGGTGAAGCTCAAGTGTATGCAAAATACCATCGTCTGTTTTCCGACAGAACGACATAATTTATCGAATTAAGGCCAAGCTGATGGGTGTACCTATCCTCCACCATACCCGCATGTGTCCGCCAAGGGAGGCGCCCAGTGCGACCATCCCCGTGACCATGGTCGCGCGCGACCTGCAACCCGATGAATTTTTATTACCGCACAGCCACCCCTGGGGCCAGGTCACCATGGCGCTCGAAGGCGTGCTGCGCATTACCGCCAACAACAGCAGCTGGGTGCTGCCGCCCATGCGCGCGATCTGGATCGCGCCGAACGTGGAGCATGCCGTCACGATACTGGAAAAAACCCGCTTGCGCCCCCTGTGCATCCATGCCGCGCGCGCGCCGTTCGCGGGCCGCGATTGCAAGGTGCTGGAAGTGTCGAACCTGCTGCGCCAGCTGATCATGGCGCTGGAACAGCTGGACCCGGGCCAGGAGCCGGCGCGCGAGGCGCTGCTGGCCGAACTGATCCTTGACGAGCTGAAACGCTCGGACACGCGTCCCATCCGCGTGCCCTTGCCCAGCGACAAGCGCCTGAAGACCCTGTGCGACAGCCTGATCGACAAGCCCGGCTTGAACCAGACGCTGGAACACTGGGCGCAGCAGGTCGGCGCCTCGGAGCGTACCCTGGCGCGACTGTTCGAACGGGAATTGGGCATGAGTTTTGGCCAGTGGCGCCAGCAGGTGCGCCTGGCGCACGCGGCGCCCCTGATCGCGCGCGGCGTGCCGCTGTCGCAGGTGGCCGAAGAACTGGGCTACGCCAGCCAGTCGGCCTTTTCCGCCATGTTCAAGAAGACTTTCGGCAGTTCGCCATCGGCCTTCTTTGCGCAGGGCGACAGAATCTAGCCAACTGGAAAGCACGCCGATACAGCGCTCAGGGCAAGGCGCAGCGCCGCAGGCAGTACGCTAGTACGGCAAGGCGGTGCAACGCCGCCATGGGCGCTGTAGCGGTGCGCTCTTAAGCCATGAAGTCGAAGAGGGAATTCTTGCCCGTATAGCCCGGAAGGGCCGAGTTCGTGCCCATCTGCTCCTGAGCCGAATACGCCTTCACCAGTGCCTGCGCCTGCGCCGTCAGCGCCTTGGCCAGCACGGCTTTCTTGTTGTTCAGCGTCGTGATGTCCTTGCCCACCGATTGCACTTCCTTGCGGATGATGCTCGTTTCGCCCGTCAGTTCACCGATCTTGCTGGAAAACTGGTCCGCCACGCCCTTGCCGTTATTCGTAAACAGCTTGCTGACGGCGTCCGGATCGGCGGCGATGGCGGCCTTGAGTTTTTTATCGTCGAGTACCAGCTCGCCGCCCTTGCCCAGGGTCACGCCAGCGCTGGCCAGGATGGAAGCGGGCACGCCCGTGCTGGCAGTGCGCAGCACTTGCTCCATCTGCGAACGCACCTGGCCCAGGGCCGTATCGGATTTCAAATCGCCCTGCTGCAGGCTCTGCAGCTTGCTGTTGAGCTCATTGTAAGACGTGACGAAGCTGGCCACGTTGCTGGCGATCTGGCTGCTGTCCTTGGCGATGACGAGGTCCGTCGTGCCTGTTTTCTTCAATTCGATGGTGACGCCCTCGACGGCAGTCGTCAGGGTATTCGTGGCGCTTTTGATTTCCTTGCCGTCGACGGTGAGCAGCGCATCCTGCGCGGCGGCCGTCTGTTGCAGGCCCTTGCCGGCACCTGGCGCATAGCTGAGCAGGTTGCTGACGGCTGCGTCGCCGGACACGCTGATGCGCATGCTGCTGTCGGCGCCGCTCTTGCCGTTCAGGGCCAGCGCATAGCCATCCGGACCCTTCACCACGCTGGCGTCGATGCCCTGCTGCTTGAGCGCGTCGGCGATGCCGTCGAGGCTATTGTTGCTGCTGTCAATCGTCAGCGAAATGACCTTGCCGCTGCCGGGGGTAAATTGCTTGCCGTCGGTCGCGCCCACTTCGATCTTGACCAGCGCGGGCGCCCCCGTGCCGATCGCCGCGCTCGAGGTTTTCTGCGCGCCGCTCTGCAGGGTCTGTCCCTGTGCCAGCTGCTTGACGTCCAAGGCATGGCTGCCGCTGACAGCCTTGTCGGTGGTGGTGGCGCTCAGCACATCCTTGCTGCTGGACGTGGCCGAGGTGGCCAGGCCGCTGCCGGCCATGTTCTTGGCCACGGTCTGGAATTTCGCCAGCGCCGATTGCAACTGGCCCAGGCCGGAGAATTTGGCCTGGTCGCGCGCCAGGCTGGCATTGAGCTTGACGACACCCGTGTTCTGCGACTGCATCTGGCGCTCCACCTTCGCATACACATCGGCCGAGATACTGCCCTGCGTCGTCTGCTGCGCGTTGTTGGTGTAAGCCTTGCTGTTGATGGTCGAATTAAACATGGTGGGCATTCCCGTCGGGTGTAAGGTCATGGCACACGGTTCAGGTCATGACCGCGCGCTGCGCTGGAAACGGACGGCAAGCGCGCGTGGCGCGGCAAGGTCCTTCTTCTGGTTGATAATTATGCAGTATTACCGGAATATCAAAACAGCGAACAGAACAAGTTTTTCCTGACTGCAAACCCATATGCACCATGATAGCGCATTTCATGTGCCGCCCCTCTGCGGGCATGCCTCAACGCATAAATTTCGAAATGGCACTGCTGACAGCCATGTCCAGCTGCGGGAAAGTGAGTCCCACCTTGAAACCTGCACTGCTGAAAATGCAGTGCGAGACGGACACGCGCGCCTCGATAATGTGTGCCGAGCCATCGTAAAACAACTCGAACAGCACCTTGCCCTGCTTGCCTGTCGGCACCGGTTCCGCGATGACGGCCGCCATGCCGCCCGGCCCCACATCGAGGGTGCGCGCCGCTACAGGCCCCGCGCCATCCATTACCAACATTGCCTTGGCACGCAATATCTTGCGTGCGCCCTGCCTTTGCTCAACTGACACTGTATTCCGCTTCTCTCGCTATGCATTGTCGATGCGGATTCATGAGACGAATCCATCGGACAAATATTATAGTTCTAAACGGAAATTCTGTTTGACTTGTCTCAAAATTGGCATTTACACCATACCAACTCTTACTCCAGATCGCGCAACTTGTTAAACGCTTCGTCAATGCGCTCGACGCCGATGACCTTGAGACCCTCGATCGCTTGCTTGGGCAGGTTGGACTTCGGCACCACGGCCAGGGTAAAGCCCAGCTTGGCCGCTTCGCGCAAGCGTTCCTGGCCCCTTGGCGCAGGGCGGATTTCGCCGGCCAGGCCCACTTCGCCAAACACCACGAGTCCCCGCGGCAAGGGCTTGTTGCGCATCGACGAGTTAATCGCCAACAACACGGCCAGGTCGGCCGCCGGTTCCGTAATTTTGACGCCGCCGACGGCATTGATGAACACGTCCTGGTCAAACGCGGCGATGCCCGCGTGGCGGTGCGCCACGGCCAGCAGCATGGCCAGGCGGTTCTGCTCCAGGCCGACAGACAGGCGGCGCGCATTCGGCAAGTGGCTGGTATCGACCAGGGCCTGGATTTCCACCAGCAGCGGACGCGTGCCTTCCTGCGTCACCATCACGCAGGAACCGGGCACCTGGTTGTCATGCTGCGACAGGAACAGCGCCGACGGGTTCGACACCCCTTTCAGCCCCTTTTCCGTCATGGCGAACACGCCCAGTTCGTTGACGGCGCCGAAACGGTTCTTGATGGCGCGCACCAGGCGGAAGCTGGAATGAGCGTCGCCCTCGAAATACAGCACCGTGTCGACGATGTGTTCGAGCACGCGGGGGCCGGCCAGCGCGCCCTCTTTCGTCACGTGACCCACCAGGATGATGGTCACGCCGGTCTGCTTGGCCGCGCGCGTCAGCTGCGCCGCGCACTCGCGCACTTGCGCCACCGAACCGGGCGCCGAACTGAGCGCGTCCGAATACACGGTCTGGATCGAATCGATCACCACCACTTCCGGCTTCAGGTCGGCCAGGGTGCCGAGGATTTTTTCCAGCTGGATCTCGGCCTGCAATTTGAGTTCCTTGGCATCGATGAGGAGACGCTTGGCCCGCAGGGCGATCTGCGCGCCGGACTCTTCACCACTGACATACAGCACGCGCTTGTGGTGCGACATGTTGGCCAGCGCCTGCAGCAGCAGGGTCGACTTGCCGATGCCGGGATCGCCGCCGATCAGCACCACGCCGCCCGCCACCATGCCGCCGCCCAGCACGCGGTCGAATTCTTCGATGCCCGTGCCGAAGCGGGGCACGTCGATGGCATCGATATCGTCGAGCGACAGCACGGGCGCCGTCTGCGCCAGCGACATGTGCTGCGGGTTCGAATAGCGGTTGTTGCCGCCCGTTTCGGGCAGTGTTTCCACCATGGTGTTCCACTGGTTGCACGAGGTACATTGCCCCATCCATTTATTACTGATGGCGCCGCAATCGCTGCAGGTATAGATGGTCTTGACTTTTGCCATGGTGTACTTTGCTCAGGTAAAATGAAACAGCTGGTTATATATACAGTATATACAAACCGCGCTGCCGCGTCACCCTACGCTTCGTTCACCGGTACGCGCGGCGCCAATGCGCACATCAGCTCGTAGCCGATGGTGCCGGCGGCCAGCGCCACCTCGTCGATCGGCAGGCCCTGGCCCCACAAGGTCACACTGCTGCCGACCCGCGCACCGGGCACGTGCGTCAAATCGACCATCAGCATGTCCATCGAGACCCGGCCGATGAGCCCCGTGCGCACGCCGTCGACCAGCACGGGCGTGCCTTCGGGCGCATGGCGCGGATAGCCATCCGCATAGCCGCACGCCACCACGCCCACCTTGATATTGCCGGCCGCTTCATAGCGGCTGCCATAGCCCACCACTTCGCCAGCGGCGACATCCTGGATGCCAATGATGCTGCTGCGCAAGGTCATGGTGGGCAGCAAGCCGAACGCCTGCGCCGACGTGCCGCTGGGCGTGCCGCCATACAGCATGATGCCGGGGCGCACCCAGTCGCTGTCCAGATGGTGCAGCAGCAAGCCGGCCGAATTGCACAGGCTGCGCGGCAAGGCCGCATCGATACTGGCCGCGCCCGCTTCAAAACGCAGCATCTGCTGGGCCAGTGGCAAGCGCGTGGGCGCCGCCTCGTCCGCATTGGCGAAATGCGTCATCAGGGTGATCGTGCCGATATGCGGCATGGCGCGCAGGCGCGCATACGCAGCCGCCACGGCATCTGGCGTAAAGCCCAGGCGGTTCATGCCCGTATTCATTTTCAGATGCACATCGATAGCGTGCGGCAAGCGCGCCGCTGCCAGCATGGCGATCTGTTCTTCGCAATGCACGCTGCCATTCAAGCCATATTGCGCCATGACCGGCAAATCGCTGGCGTCGAAAAAACCTTCCAGCAGCAAGATGGGCTTGCTCCAGCCCAGTTCGCGCAAGCGCACGGCGTAATCGACCTCAACCAGCGCCAGGCCATCGGCGTCGGCAAAGCCCCGCATGGCCCGTTCCAGGCCGTGGCCATAGGCATTCGCCTTGACGACGGCCCACACCTTGGCGCCGCGGGCGCAGGCACGCGCGCGCGCCAGATTCTGTTGCATGGCATCCAGATGGATGGTGGCGATGAGGGGCCTGGGCATATGCGTCGTTCACGGCGGGTGGGAAAGCCGTATTTTACCGGATGCACAGTAAGCGGACACTGCAGACGCCCAGGATCGTGTGCAGAGGACATCATTTATAAAATGCTCACATCTATGTGTATTTTTCTACGGCAGAAAAATTAAGCTTCGCTTAGGCAAGACTATGCAAAGCGACCCCGCCCAAACTTGGGGTTTGCCGTTTTTTCGTGGTATAAAGCAAGCCAGATATGATTTCAGGCAATCCAGAATGAATCGTGGTTTTTATACCATCATGGCGGCGCAGTTCTTTTCCTCGCTGGCAGATAACGCCCTCTTTTTTGTCGCCGTCGATTTATTGGTGTCCATGAAATCCCCGGCGTGGATCACGCCGCTGCTCAAATTGTCGTTCGTGCTGTTTTACGTGCTGTTGGCCGCTTTTGTCGGCGCCTTCGCGGATGCATTGCCGAAAGGCAAGGTCATGTTCATCGCCAACATGGTCAAGATCTTCGGCTGCGCCCTCGTCTTCTTCCATGTGCATCCCTTGCTGGCCTACGCGGTCGTCGGCTTCGGAGCGGCCGTGTATTCGCCCGCCAAGTACGGCATCCTGACGGAATTGCTGCCGCCGGAAAAGCTGGTGGCGGCGAATGGCTGGATCGAAGGCCTGACCGTCACCTCCATCATCCTCGGCACCGTCATGGGCGGCGCGCTTGTCAGCGGCCACGTGTCCGACATGCTGCTATCGATCGACATCCCGCTGATCGACACGGGCATCGCCAACAAAACGGAAGCGGCCCTGTGCGTGGTGGTGGGCATTTATGTGCTGGCGACCCTGGCCAACCTGAAGATTCCCGACACGGGCTGCGTGTATGCGCACCAGGAACGCAATCCTATCAAACTGATCACCGATTTTGCCAATTGCTATTCCATCCTGTGGAAAGACAAGCTGGGCCAGATCACTCTGGCCGTGACGACCCTGTTCTGGGGCGCTGGCGCCACCTTGCAACTGATCGTGCTGGAATGGGCCAAGCAGTCGCTGAACATGCCGTTCGACAAGGCGACCAGCCTGGTGGGCGTGGTCGCCATCGGCGTAGCCGCCGGCGCCGTGCTGTCGGCGCGTTTCATTCCGCTGCGCAAGTCGCTGACCGTCATTCCGCTGGGCATCGCCATGGGCGTCATCGTCATGATGATGACGCAAGTGCACTCCGTGTGGATCGCTTACCCGCTGCTGATACTGATCGGCGCCCTGTCCGGCTTCTTCGTCGTGCCCATGAATGCCCTGCTGCAACACCGCGGCCACGTCCTGATGAGTGCGGGCCATTCCATCGCCGTGCAGAACTTCAATGAAAACCTGTCGATTCTCACCATGCTGGCCGTATATTCCATCATGATCCGCCTGCACCTGCCGCTCAATATCATCATCACCCTGTTCGGCCTGTTCGTCGCCGGCACCATGTACATGATCATGCGCCGGCACAAGCTGAACCAGGCCGAGCATGACAATATGTCGTTGATTGGCGAGCACAAGCATTAACGGTGGTGTCGGATTACGCGCTAGGCGCCTCGGCGGCCCCGCTCATCCGACCTACCCGACCTACGCAGGTAGCGCGCCTGTTACTCGCCGCGCGGCAGCCTGCTGCGTCCAGTCATGGGGCACGACAAAACCGCGCGTGCGCTCCACTTCCCAGCCTTCGACATGGTCCACCGTGGCCACCATCACCGGTTGCGCCAGATCAGACAACTGCGCGCGCAAGGCATCGTCGTCCAGCACTGCCACCTCGCGCCCCTTGAACGGCGCCAGCCATTGCAATCGCGGCAGCACGACATAGCGCTGCGCCGGCAATTGTGTTGGCGTGCACCAGAAGCCGTGTCCATGTTCATGGGAAATACCGTCCACGGCGGGCGTGGCGTCCGGAGCATAAAACAGCCAGCCCTTGACCAGCGCCTGCGCCGCGCGCACGGGCTGGGCCAGCAAGCTTTGCGCAGCCGGGTGGCGAGACAAGGCCAGTTGCTTGTCGATAATTTTGCGCATTTTCAAGCCCAAAGTATCGGCCAGGTTGGGGCCGATCAAGTGGTTGAAAATGCCGGGATCGGGCGCGCCTTCCAGCAGGTAGAACTTGGTGGCGAATTCCCAGTGCAGCAGATCGTTCCCGTCACGCAGCAGGAAATCGAACTCGCCCACCGTATCGTTGCGGTTCACCTGCACTTGCAAGCCATGCGCAGCGAGCACGCCGTGCTGCTCAAAATAAAAGGCCAGCAGCTTTTCAGCGTACAGGCCCAGGCGGGAATAGAATTTCGGCCCCAGCGCCGCATCGAGCGGCGACGGATCATCTTGCAGCGCCCCCAGCCATGCCGCCACGGCAGGCGTGACGGGAGGCAAGCTGGCGATGCGCCCACCCCAGTGGGCGCTGGCAGGGTCCAGCAAGTCTGGCGAGTCGAGCAGCCAGGCCAGTGCACGCACGCGGGGGTGCGTCAGATGGCCCCAGCGGCGCTCGAAGCGGACCTGAAAGGTAGCGACAGCCGTATCAACCACCGTCCGTGCTTTTCGCCAGACACAGGTCGGCCCAGGCACGCGCCTTGGCCTTGCCCGTCGCATCCTGCAGCAACATTTCCGGGTGGAAGGTGGCCACGACGGAGGCGCTGCCCAGCTGGCGCACCTTGCCCCGTACGGGTTTTTCACCGGGCTTGATTCCGGCAGCGGCCATGGAACCCAGGGTGACGATGGTGCGCGGTTGCAGCAGGGCCAGTTCGCGCTCGAAATACGGGCGGCAGGCGGCCGACTCTGATTCGGTGGGCAAGCGTTCCTGCCCCGCCTCGTCGAGCGGACGGCATTTCAGCAAGTGCGTGATGTACACGTCGCGGCCCGCCTCGAGGTCGATGGCTTTGAGCATATTGTCGAGCAATTTTCCCTGTTCGCCCGGCAAGGCGAGCCCTTCCCGTTCTTCCAAGCGCGACGGACTGCTGGCCAGCATCAGCCAGGCGCCCTGGCGGTCGCCACGGCCCATGACGACGCCCTTGCGCGTCTTGCACAAGTCGCAGCGCGCGCATTTGGCGACGGCGGCCGTCAAGCCTTCCCAGTCGAGGGTGGCGATGTCGGTGTCGCTGAGCTGCTTCACTGGCGCGGGCGCGGGCGCATCGTCGAACCAGGCCGTGTCGTCCGACTCGGCGGCAGGAGCTGGCGTAGCGACAACGGCGACGGGTATTTCGACCTGCACCTCGGTGACCACCTCAGTGACCACTGCGGTCACGGCTTCAACGGCTTCGGCCACGGGCGCCGCCACGGCGACATCCATCTCCACGGCAGCCTCGACGGCGACATCAAGCGCCTCGGGCGCGGCACCCTGGCGCAAACGCCACAGGGGACCGACGCCCATTTCATCGAGGAAAACGGCGCTGCGGCTCATAAGGTATAACGCATCACGATGGCGTCCTCACGTTGCGAGTTGGCCGCCGGATAGTATCCCTTGCGCCGGCCGATCTGTTCAAATCCATAGCGCTGGTAAATATCGAGCGCGCGCAGGTTCGACGGGCGCACTTCCAGCAGCATCGATTCCATGCCAAGCTGGCGCGCGCAGGCGCAGGATTGGTTCAGCAGGAAGCGACCCAGCCCCTGGCCCTGGATGGCGCCCTCGACGGCCACATTGAGCAGGTGTGCCTCATCGACCACCAGCATCAATAAAAAGTAGCCAAGCAGGGTGCCGTCCACGTCGCGCAGCACCCAGGCCGGGTAGCCGCTCTTGAGCGAATCGACGAAGTTGCCATGCGTCCAGGGATGCGGATACACGCGCTGCTCCAGCGCCAGCACCTCAATCAGGTCAGCTTCGACCATCGGCTGGTAGTCGAGGCGCAGCAAGTCCCAGCCTGCCGCGCTGTCGTCCTGCGTCACTGCATCCTTGCCCTCCTCCATCATTGCGCCGACTCCGCAGCGGCCTTGGCCAGTTGCATCTCCTGCCGTTCCGCGCTCGTAAAGGCGATCTTGTTGCGCAAATACAAAGGCTGCGCCTCGGCCGCCGTTACAAACTGGCCGGCGGCAAAAGCGATGCGCGCCAATTGCGCCACTTGCACGGCGTGCGGCATGATGGCGGCGTCGGCCGTGGCCGCGCACGGCAGTGCGGCCAGCGCTTCGGCGTAGGCGCCAAAACCGTTGCCGCAGCCGACCACGTCGCCTTGCGGCGCCACGCCGGCCGGCGCGCTCAGGGCCGGTGGCAACACGGTCCGCAAGCCATCCTGGTAATCATATTGCGCCCAGTACACTTCGCCCATGCGGGCGTCGAGCACGGTCACGATGTGCTGCGCGCCATGCTGCTGGTGGCACGCGAGCGCCATGGCGTCGAGTGTCACGACGGGCACGACAGGCAGCTTGGCGCCGTAGGCCAGGCCTTGCGCAATGCCGCAGGCCGTGCGCACGCCCGTAAACGAGCCGGGACCGGAGCCGTAGGCGATGGCGTCCACGTCCGCCAGGGTCACGCCCGCTTCGGCCAGCAATTCCTGCACCATCGGCAAGATCGACTGGGAATGGGTGCGCACGCCCGACGAGGCGCGGGACAGGATGACATCGCCGCGCAGCAAGGCGCAGGAGGCGAGTTCGGACGAAGTTTCAATAGCAAGCAGGGTGGGAAGTAAGATAGGCATGGCGTATTTTACCTTGCCGCGCCATGGCGCGGCACTCCCCGCTGCGGCAGGCATGGAGCAGCCGGACAGCGATCAGGCCGATGCGGCTTGCACAGCGGGCCCGCGAGGACGGCTATAATGAAAGACGCAGCTTATTATTTGACCGGCATCACGTCTGCCGTGCCAAGCAATCGCTCAGCCCGTTCAGCCATTACTAAGCAAAATTACCAAGCAACATCGCTCAGCAACATCGTCTTTCCACTCTTGCCCTGGTCCGCTCCGTGAATCCACTTCTTGCCAAACTGCAACCATATCCATTCGAAAAGCTGCGCCAGCTGTTTGCCGGCGTGACGGTCAACCCCGAGTATGCGCCCATCAGCCTGGGCATGGGCGAACCCAAGCATCCGACGCCAAGCTTCATCGAGCAAGCCTTGGTCGACAATATCCACGGCCTGGCCAGCTATCCGACCACCATCGGTTCGGAAGCCTTGCGTACCGCCATCGCCGGCTGGCTGGAGCGCCGCTATGGCATCCCCAAGCTCAATCCTGCCACGCAAATCCTGCCCGTGAACGGTTCGCGCGAAGCGCTGTTTGCGCTGGCGCAAACGGTGATCGATCCGTCGGCCGGTTCGCTCGTGATCAGTCCGAACCCGTTTTATCAGATCTATGAAGGCGCAGCCTACCTGGCCGGCGCCGAACCGTATTTCGTCAATTCCGACCCGGCACGCAATTTCGGCTGCGACTACGACGCGGTGCCCGCGTCCGTGTGGGAAAAGGTCAAGCTGCTGTTCCTGTGCTCGCCCGGCAACCCGACGGGCGCCGTGCTCACCCTGACGGATTGGGAACACCTGTTCGCCCTGTCCGAGCGCTACGACTTCGTCATCGCCGCCGACGAGTGCTATTCCGAAATTTATCACGGCGACACGCCCCCGCTGGGCGCGCTGCAGGCGGCGCACATGCTGGGCCTGTCCACGATCGAACGTCCGTATGCGCGCCTGGTGGTGTTTTCCAGCCTGTCGAAGCGCTCGAACGTGCCAGGCATGCGCTCGGGCTTCGTCGCCGGCGACGCGGAAGTGCTGAAAAAATTCCTGCTCTACCGAACCTACCACGGCGGCGCCATGAGCCCTGCCGTGCAGGCGGCCTCCGTCGCGGCCTGGAACGACGAAACCCATGTCGAGGAAAATCGCGCCAAGTACCGCGCCAAGTTCGACGCCATTACGCCGCTGCTGCAAGCGGTGATGGACGTGCAATTGCCGGACGCCGGTTTCTACCTGTGGGCCGACGTCAGCCGCACGGGACTGTCCGACACCGAATTCGCGCAACGCCTGTACGCCGAATATAATGTCACGGTATTGCCTGGCAGCTACCTGGCGCGCGACGCGCACGGCATCAATCCGGGCCGCAACCGCATCCGCATGGCCCTGGTGGCCGAAACGGCCGAAGGGCTGGAAGCGGCATTGCGCATAGTAAAATTCTGCCAGCAGCTTTCCGCATCCGCATCAACCAACTAAATAAACAAGACATCATCATGAGCCAACAACTGCAAACCATCATCGACCAGGCCTGGGAAAACCGCGCCGAGATCAATCCGCGCAACGGCACCGCCGAACTGCGCGATGCCGTCTCCCACGTCATCAATGGCCTGGACAACGGCAGCATCCGCGTGGCGGAAAAAACCACGGGCGACTGGGTTGTCAACCAGTGGGTCAAAAAAGCCGTGCTGCTGTCGTTCCGCCTGGAAGACAACGTCGTCCTGCCATCGGATGGCACGATGCAGTTCTATGACAAGGTGCCGACCAAGTTCGCCAACTACACCGCCGAAGACTTCGCCAAGGGCGGTTTCCGCGTGGTACCGCCAGCCGTCGCCCGCCGCGGCAGCTTCATCGCCAAGAACGTCGTGCTGATGCCGTCCTACGTCAACATCGGCGCCTACGTCGATGAAGGCGCCATGGTCGATACCTGGGCCACCGTCGGCTCCTGCGCCCAGATCGGCAAGAACGTCCACCTGTCCGGCGGCGTCGGCATCGGCGGCGTGCTGGAACCAATGCAAGCGAACCCGACCATCATCGAAGACAACTGCTTCATCGGCGCCCGCTCGGAAATCGTCGAAGGCGTGATCGTCGAAGAAAACTCGGTCATCTCGATGGGCGTGTACATCGGCCAGTCGACCAAGATCTACGACCGCGCCACGGGCGAAGTGACCTACGGCCGCGTGCCAGCCGGTTCCGTCGTGGTCTCGGGCAACCTGCCTTCGGAAGACGGCAAGTACTCGCTGTACTGCGCCGTCATCGTCAAGCGCGTGGATGCAAAAACCCGCGCGAAAACAGGTATCAACGAACTGCTGCGCGGCATCTAATTACTGCGCCGCAAGGCGCACGCCGCACCCTGAATGTCCCGCTTCGGCGGGACATTTTCATTTCTGGCGAGCAACTTCAATCGTCCCGCCCCCGCTTCTCATCCTGTCCTATACTGGATGGCATGAATACTCCTCCCGTATTGATCGTCGGCGCCGGTCCTACCGGCCTCATGCTTGCGCTGCGCCTGACGCGCCATGGCGTAGCTTGCCGCATCATCGATAAAAACAGCGGCCCCGGGCAGGCGTCGCGGGCCATGGCCGTGCATGCGCGCACCCTGGAGTTTTACCAGCAGTTGGGCTTTGCCGACGAGCTGGTCAGCCTGGGCATCAAGATCAATGCCATGCACATCCACGAAGGCGGCGAGGAGCTGGTAAAACTGGCGCTGGGCGAGATCGGCGAAGGCCTGAGCCCCTACCCTTTCGTGCTGAGCCTGCCGCAGGACGAGCATGAGCGCTTCCTGATCAGCAAGCTGGCGGCGGCCGGCGTGCACGTGGAATGGAACGTCACTTTGGACCTGTGGACGCAGGACGATAGCGAAGTGCAAGCCATTCTGCTGAAAGATGGCGAACGCCAATATTGCACGTTTGACTATATCTGCGGCTGCGACGGCGCCCGCAGCAAGGTCCGCGAGATCGCCGGCTTTGAGTTCTCTGGCGGCACCTACGACCATCTGTACTATGTGGCCGATGCGCAAGTGGCCGGCAACAATACGGATTTGCACGCCCACCTGGGCGCGAACTCTTTCGCCCTGATGCTGCCCGTGCGCACCAGCGGCATGCAGCGCCTGATCGGCATCCTGCCCGACCGTCCCGATGGCGCGCCGGCGCCCGTCTTCGACGATGTGCGCGAACAGGTACAAACCTTGCTGGGCATCCAGGTCGAGCATGTGAACTGGTTTTCCACGTATAAAGTGCATCACCGCGTGGCGGCGCAATTCCGCGAACGGCGCTGCTTCATCCTCGGCGACGCGGCCCATTTGCACAGCCCCGTGGGCGGCCAGGGCATGAACACGGGCCTGGGCGACGCCGTCAACCTGGCCTGGAAACTGGCGCAAAAGCTGCACGGCCAGAGCAGCGATGCCCTGCTCGACACCTATGAAAGCGAGCGCATCGTGTTTGCCCGCAAGCTCGTCGCCACCACCGACCGTGCCTTCCAGGCCATCGTCGCGCAAGGAATCGCCGGGCAATTCCTGCGCCGCTGGCTGGTGCCCCACGCGCTGCCCTTCCTCTCGGGCTTCGGGCGGGCGCGCCGTTTGCTGTTCCAGACCGTGTCGCAAATCCAGATCAGCTATGAAGACAGCGCCCTGTCCGCGGGCCATGCGGAATATCTGCGCGGCGGCGACCGCCTGCCGTGGTTCTCGGACGGCACGCAAGACAACTTTACGGCCCTGCGCAGCATGGATTGGCAATTGCACATCTATGGCGAGCCGGCGCCCGAACTGCTGAACGAGGCGCGCGTGCTGAAACTGCCCGTGCATTGCTACACCTATAACGTGGCCGCCAAGCTGGCCGGCCTTGGGCGCGACGCGGCCTACCTGGTGCGCCCCGACGGCCACATCGCGCTGGCCCTGCACCTGCAGGAAAGCGGCGCCCTGCGCGCGCTGGCCTTGCGGCTGGGCCTGCATTTCGGTCCGGCGGAGACAGGCAAGGCGGCGCCACGGCCCGTGTAGGGGAAATCACCAGGCCGTGTTGCACTGCCGCATCGACTGCGCATCGACTGTATAATGGCGGCTACCATCGCATTTTGTCCTGGCGCAAGCGCCGCGATCAAGCGAACCGCATTCATTCCCCTTGGCCCTACCCATGACGACCATTACACTCTACGGTATCCCCAATTGCGATACCGTCAAAAAGGCCCGCACCTGGCTGGCTGCGCAGCAACTCGATTTCACCTTCCACGACTTCAAGAAGCAGGGCCTGGAACGCGCCACCGTCGAGGCATGGCTGCGGCAATTGCCGTGGGATGTGCTGGTCAACAGGAAAGGCACGACCTGGCGCGCCCTGTCCGACGAGCGCAAGGCATCGATCACCGATGCGGCCAGCGCCATGGAACTGATGCTGGAAAACCCGTCCATCATCAAGCGCCCCGTACTGGACAAGGATGGCAAGTTCAGCGTGGCGTTTTCAGATGCACAGTACGCAGCCATTTTTGGGCTGTAATTTTTACTTAGACAGAAGCACCCCGCTCTACACCATGACCACCTCCAAAACCCTCGCCCTGACCGAAAAACTGATCGCCCTGTCCTCGGTCACGCCCGATGACAAGGGCTGCCAGCAGCACCTGATCGACATCCTCACGCCGCTGGGCTTTGTCTGCGAGACGATACAGTCGAACGACGTCACCAATCTGTGGGCACGGCGTGGCACGACGTCCCCCGTGTTCGTCTTTGCCGGCCATACGGACGTGGTGCCGACCGGTCCCGTCGAGCAATGGCGCTCGCTGCCGTTCATTCCCACGCAGCGCGACGGCAAGCTGTACGGCCGTGGCGCGGCCGACATGAAGACCTCGATCGCCGCCATGGTGGTGGCTTGCGAGGAATTCATCGCCGCCACACCCGAGCACACAGGTTCGATCGCCTTCTTGATCACCAGCGACGAGGAAGGCCCGGCCACGGACGGCACCGTCATCGTCTGCGACAAGTTGAAAGAGCGCGGCGAGCAGATCGATTATTGCCTGGTGGGCGAGCCGACGTCGAGCGCGCAGCTGGGCGACATGATCAAGAACGGGCGCCGCGGTTCGCTGTCGGGGCGCTTGACGATCAAGGGCGTGCAAGGCCATATCGCCTACCCGCACCTGGCGCAAAACCCGATCCACGAAGCGGCGCAGGCGCTGGCCGACCTGGTCGAGGAAAAATGGGATGCGGGCAACGAGTACTACCTGCCGACCTCGTGGCAAATGTCGAATATCAACGCCGGCACGGGCGCCAACAACGTGATTCCGGGCGACATGGTGATCGATTTCAATTTCCGCTTTTCCACGGCCAGCACGGCGGAAAGCTTGCAAGCGCGCGTGCATGCCATCCTCGACAGGCATGACTTGCAATACGATATGCAGTGGACCCTGAGCGGCCTGCCCTTCCTCACGCCGCGCGGCACCCTCTCCGATGCGCTGTCGTCCGCGATTCACGCGGAAACGGGCATTATGACGCAGCTGTCGACCACGGGCGGCACCTCGGATGGCCGGTTTATCGCGCAAATCTGCCCCCAAGTGATAGAATTCGGGCCGCCCAATGCAAGTATTCACAAGATCGACGAGCACATCGAACTGCGCCACATCGATCCCCTGAAGAATATTTACCGGCGCACGCTGGAGCATTTGCTGCCCGTCTGAACCAGCACCGAGGCCCGTCACGGCGGGCCAGAACACCGTCTTTTCGAGAATGCCATGACCCCGAACCCGTTTTCCACGCCACGCGACCTGCTGCGCTACGCCGTTACCCGTTTCAACACCGCCAAGCTGTTTTTCGGCCACGGCAGCGCCGAAGCGTTCGACGAAGCGGCCTATCTGATCCTGCACACTTTGAAGTTGCCGCTCGACAAGCTCGAACCGTTCCTCGACGCCAAGCTGCTGCCGTCGGAAATCGCCAGCGTCATGACGGTCATCGACCGCCGCAGCATCGACCGCGTACCGGCAGCCTACATCACCAAGGAAGGCTGGCTGGGCACCTATAACTTCTACGTCGACGAACGCGTGATCGTGCCCCGTTCCTTCATCGCCGAGCTGATCCCTGAATACTTTTCGCCATGGGTGGCGGAACCGGAAGCGGTGGAAAACATCCTGGAACTGTGCACCGGCTCGGGTTGCCTGTCCATCATGATGGCCGACGCCTTCCCCAACGCCAGCGTCGACGCGGTGGACATTTCCGCCGACGCCCTGGCCGTCGCCAAGCGCAACGTCGACACGTATAAATTGCAAGACCGCGTCAAGCTGATCGAATCGGACCTGTACACCAATGTGCCGGCCAAGAAATATGATTTGATCATCAGCAACCCGCCATACGTGAATTCCGCGTCGATGGGCACGCTGCCCCAGGAATACCTGGCCGAACCGCAAATCGCCCTCGACGGCGGCAGCGACGGCATGGACCTGGTGCGCAAGATCATCGCCGGCGCGGCCGAACGCCTGACGGACGACGGCATCCTGATGATTGAAATCGGCAACGAACGCGCCTACGCGGAAGCGGCCTTCGGCGAGCTGGGCCTGACCTGGCTGACAACCAGCGCCGGCGACGACATGGTATTCCTGCTGACGGCCGAACAGCTCAAGCTGGTGTGATCGACTTGGTAGGTCGGATTAGCGTAGCGTAATCCGACAAATGTGCATGCTGCCCGTCGGATTACGCCCTTCGGGCTAATCCGACCTACCTGAATTTTACGGCGCGGGTTCATTCCCAGCCTTTACAAAGAAAAAAATGATACGTTTCCTACAAGTAAGCCTGATGCGCGGCATCAAACCGTTGCTCGAACAAGTCGATGTCACGCTCAATCCGGGCGACAAGATCGGCCTGATCGGCGCCAATGGCGCGGGCAAATCGAGCCTGTTCGCCATGATGCGTGGCGAATTGCACCCTGACCAGGGCGAGATCGATTTCCCGGCCAAATGGCGCGTGGCTTACGTGGCGCAGGAAACGCCGCCGCTGGACCGTGCCGCGCTCGACTACGCGATCGATGGCGACATCACCCTGCGCAAACTGGAAGCGGAGCTGGCGCATCTCGAGTCGCAACCGGAAAGCACGGAAAACGGCATCGCCATCGGCAACATGTACAGCGCGCTGGCCGATGCAGACGCCTACACGGTGCAGTCGCGCGGCGAACAGTTGCTGCTGGGTCTGGGCTTCACGCTGGACCAGATGCAGCAACCGGTGGCGAGTTTTTCCGGCGGCTGGCGCATGCGCTTGAACCTGGCGCAAGCGCTGATGTGCCCGTCCGACCTGCTGCTGCTCGATGAACCGACCAATCACCTGGATCTGGACGCCATCATCTGGCTGGAAGACTGGCTCAAGCGCTATGCCGGCACCTTGCTGATCATTTCGCATGACCGCGACTTCCTCGATGAAGTGGTCAACGTGGTCGTGCATATCGACGAACGCAAGCTGAAACGCTACTCGGGCAACTATTCGAGCTTCGAGCGCCAGCGTGCGGCGCAGATGATCCTGGCCGCCGGCGCGCTGGAAAAGCAGCAGCGCAAGCGTGCCCACCTGGAATCGTTCGTGAACCGCTTCAAGGCGCAAGCCTCGAAGGCGCGCCAGGCGCAAAGCCGCATGAAGGCGCTGGCGAAGATGGAAGAGCTGGCGCCATTGCGCGCCGCCGCCGAATTCTCGTTCGAATTCCGCGAGCCACTCTCCGCGCCGAACCCGCTGATGGTGATGGAAGACGTCGACGCGGGCTACAAGATCGAAAACGAAGCGACGGGCGAAATCACGCATAAAACCATCGTCAACGGCATCAAGTTTTCGCTGCAGATCGGCCAGCGTATCGGCTTGCTGGGCCAGAACGGCGCCGGCAAGTCGACCCTGATCAAGACCATCGCCGGCGAACTGATGCCGCTGACGGGCGACGCCACCATGGGCAAGGGCCTCAACATCGGCTACTTCGCCCAGCACCAGGTGGAAATGCTGCGCCACGACGAATCGCCGCTGTGGCATCTGTCGAAGATCGCCCCTACCGTGCGCGAGCAGGAACTGCGCAACTTCCTGGGCGGCTTCAACTTCCCCGGCAACATGGTCACCGCCTCGATCGCCCCATTCTCGGGCGGCGAAAAAGCCCGTTTGGCGCTGGCCCTGATCGTCTGGCAACGTCCGAACCTGCTGCTGCTCGATGAACCGACCAACCACTTGGATCTGGAAACGCGCGAAGCGCTGACGGAAGCGCTGGCGCAGTTCGAAGGCACCCTGGTCGTCGTTTCCCATGATCGCCATTTGCTGCGCGCCACCACCGACGAATTCATCATCGTGGCCGACGGCAAGCTGCAACCGTTCGACGGCGACCTGGACGATTACAAGGATTGGCTGTTCAAGACTAAGCTGGGCAAGGGCACGGACGTGCTGCCGGCCGCCGGCAAGGCCAACAAGACGGACTTCCCAGTCGTCTCACCGGTAGCTGTAGCCGCCGCCCCTGCCGCGCCCGTGCGCGACAAGCGCCAGGAAGCGGAAGACCGCCAGAAGGCCGCCGCCCTGCGCAAGCCGATCGAAAACAAGATCAAGCGCCAGGAAGAGCAGATTGCCAAGCGCAACGCGCAAAAGGCGGAAACGGAAGCCAAGCTGGGCGAGCCGACCATCTACGACGCCGCCAACAAGGCCAAGCTGAAGCAACTGCTGGCCGATCAGACCTTCTTCACCAAGGACCTGGCGCAGCTGGAAGCGGAATGGCTCGATCTGCAGGATCAGTTAGAGAAACTCGGCTAACGCACAACACAAAGACGACCTCCGGGTCGTCTTTTTTTTCAGGCCGCCTGCATGGGGCCGGGGCTGCGGATGGCCATCAGGCGGTCGATGTCGACGAGGATCAATCTGCGTCCCGCCAGCGTACCCAGGCCCAGCAGATAATCGGCTTCCGCCGCGCCCAGGCCGGGCACGGCGGCGATGTCGCTGGCGGCCAGGCTGACGATGTCTGTGACGCCATCGACCACCATGCCCATCACGCCATTGCTCAGCTGCAAGATGATCACGTCAGTGGACGGGTCGGGCGTACCCTGGGCGCTGCCGAACGCGGCGCGCATGTCGACGATGGGGATGATCACGCCGCGCGAGACGGCCACGCTGCGCAGCACCTCCCCTTCCGAGGAAAAGCGGTCGAGTTCCTTCAGCGGGCGCAATTCCCGCACGCAGCGGTAGTCGAGGCCGTATTCCAGGCCGCCCAGCCGGAAGCTCAAGTATTGGGCCGTTGCGGCGCCAGGCGTGGTCGTCGGCTGCATGGTGTTCCTTTCATCCGGTAAGCGCTGCCAGGATGCGCAGTGGCGCAACGTTAGCCCCATGCTAACCAGCATCGCCGCACCCGGCGTTGAGAAACATCAACTTTCCCGGAAGACATCATCGACTGGCCGCTCCGGCCTTGCGCCGGCGCAGCCATCTTCCCTTACAATACCCCCATCGTTTCCCCACAGGCAGGCCATGCAACACCTCGTCAATCCCGCTGAAGTTGAATTTTCCGCCATCCGCGCTCAGGGGCCGGGCGGGCAGAACGTCAACAAGGTGTCCAGCGCCATCCATTTGCGCTTCCCCATCGCCGCCTCGTCGCTGCCGGAAGCGTACAAGGAGCGGCTGCTGGCCCTGCGCGACAGCCGCATCAGCAAGGATGGCGTGCTGGTGCTCAAGGCGCAGCAGTCGCGCAGCCAGGAGCAGAACAAGGAAGAAGCCTTGCGGCGCTTGCAGGAAATCATCGACAGCGTCACCTTCCTGCCCGCCGTGCGCCGCGCCACCAAGCCCACGCGCAGCTCGCAGCGGCGCCGCCTCGACAGCAAAAGCACGCACAGCGTGCTGAAACAGTCGCGCGGCAAGGTGATCGACTGATTACGGCGGCGGCTGGTAAGTCCAGTCCAGGCTGCCTGTGCTGTCCGCAAACACGCTCTGCGTGGCCGGCGTGGCGCTGCGCAACAGCGCCTTGATCTCCTTCGGCGGCCGGTCGTAGACCTTGGCCGGCCCAGGCGGCACGACCATGGCGCGCACGACCGTTTCACCGTCGACCAGTCCCAGGCTGCAGCGCGACTGGCCGGCCGTCGCTTGCCGCTGCTGGCGCACTTGCGCCACCAGGGCCAGCATTTGCCCGTGCAGGATTTCCGACTGTTTCACTTCCACGCGCAGGCGCGCCACTTCCTTCAATACGGGAGCGATGCGCGCCGCCAGCTTGTCGTACTGCAATTGCTGCGCCGGCTGCAGCTGCAGCTCGCCGCGCCGCAGCTGGCCCGCCAGCGTCAGGTAGTTGCGCACCTCGGGCAAATGCGCGATGGCATCGATTTCCTGCTGGCGCTTATGCTGCAACTGCTGATAGTGCGCGGCCTTCGCCAGGCTTTCCGCGATCTGTTGGTCCAGGGCGCTCAAATCGGGCACCAGCGGGAACAGCAGCATCTCCACCTGCTTGCGCGGACCGGCGCTGCCGATGCGGATGGTGCGTGCCGCCACGGCGCAGCCTTCGGCCAGCTCGATGACGACCTCGTCGGCGATGATCTCGCAATTGCTGGCATGCTCGATCACCACGCGCGTGCCGGCGATGACGCAGCTTTCCGCCCGCTTCACGTGGACTTCGCCGCTCAGCGCCTGCAGCACGGAACCGGAAGCGACGCCCTCGACGCGCACGTCGCCGTGCTCGTTGAAGGCCGTGCCGCCCACCAGATTGCGCTGGAGCCATATCAGCCCGCCATGCGAGTGCAGGTGGCCGTACACGTCGCCATGGATGGTGATGTCGCTGCCGTCGAGCTGGCGCTGCTCCTGCACTTCGCCATATTCCTCGTACGCGGCGCGCAGCTTCAAGTTGCCCGTGGTACGGCTGCTGACGCCTTCGCGGCTGACGATCTTGTTTTCGATGGAGAGCTTGCCGAGCGCATCGACATTCACATAGCCATCCTGGGTGGCCACCACGTAATCGCCATCGCTGAAGCGTTCGACCGCCGTGCCCGCCCCTGCCACCGCCGCCGGGTCCAGCTCCAGCGGCGCGGGCGGCGGCAGCAGCGTACCGTCCAGGTCGTAGCCGGGCAAGCCGGGCGCACCGGGCAGCAGCCGCAGCAGGCGCGCGTGTTTTTTCACTTGCGGAAAACGGTTCTTGAAACTGAGCAAATCCAGGCGGCCATCGGAGCGTTCGCGCGGCGCATCGTCGCGGTGGATGCCTTGCGACACTTCGACCAGCTGCGCGTCGCGGCCCGGCTGCGGCGGCAGCGCGCGCGCCACGGTAATGCGCTCGGCCTTGCCGCTGCCGAGAATGGCGCGCACGGCCGCGCCATCGATGCCATAGCGCACGCCCTTGCACCACAGGTCAGCCACCAGCTCGTCAAACTCGCGGCGCGCCGGCACCTGGCCATCCGCGTCAGGCGACAGCGCTTCAAAGTAGAACTCGGCGCTGTCGCCGCGGATCTTGATTTGTTTATACAGTGCGCGGCGCTGGGCCGGGAATGGCGCCACGCGGGCGGCAATGCGCAGCAAGGCATCGCTCTTGGGCGCGGCGCGGGGCGCGGGGGCATGGAACAGGGTCAGCAGGAATAAAGCGTAGTCGAGACCGGCCAGCAGTTGCCCCGACTGGAACAGCTGGTCGACGGCGGCGCGCAACTGCGCTGGCGCCAGCGACAGGTCGAGACACACGCCCTCGTCGCGCTGGACCAGGCCGCGCGGCAAGGCGCCTGCGGGGACCGCCTCAGGAACGGGTGTGTCGTCGTCGCTCACGCCTTGTCTCCCCCAGCAACACATTCAGAGAATTGCCTCAATGCACTAGAACAATATCACGGGGCGTGGCGGTGTGCCTGACTCGGCAAAAATGTGCTTGCCAGATGCCAACAGGGCCATGTCTTGCGAGATGGCCCTGTGGGATGGGGTGCGCGATGTCTAAATAATTAGCGGCGCGGCGGGTTGGAGTAAATATCTTGCCCTACTTCGTTGATCTGGCGGCGCAGGTCGCGCCGCTCGTCGGGCGTCATGCGGCCCGTGCGGCGCGAGGCGTCGGCGCCTTCGCTGGCGCGGCGCTGCTCTTCGGCGCGCGTGTCGAAACTGCGTGCGTCACGCTGTTCGCGCAGTCGCGTATCATTGCTACTGGTGCGCTGTACCTGTTCATAGCGCTGGGCCTGTACTTGCGGCTGGTCGTCACGGCGTGGCGGCGGCTGGTTTTGTGCCAGCGCCAGGCTGGCGGCAAACACGGAGCAAACGGCAAATGCGGACAGCACAGTCGTACGTGCAGCAATAGCTGCGCTGGGAGCGGTGTGAATTTTTTTAGTAAAGATATTCATTGAGTTCCTCTTCCGCGATGCCGTATAAACTTAAAGCTGATTTCCACTGTGGCCCCAGTGTATGATGCTTTACACGGTGCAGTAAGAGTAATTGGGTAAAGTTTGTAACACTTTGTAATGGGTCGCCCTACCCCCTTGCCGACGCCACGCGAGGCGTTACTATAGCAACTAATATAAGATAACACGACACCTTAAATGACCACAACCTCCACTTCCGGCAGCAACACGCCTACGCAATCGATCCACGGCCACCAGGCGAAAATCATGGTGGTCGATGACGATGTGCGCCTGCGCGACCTGCTGCGCCGCTACCTGACCGAACAGGGTTTCAATGTCTTCACGGCAGAGAGCGCGACGGCCATGAACAAGCTGTGGCTGCGCGAACGCTACGACTTGCTGGTGCTCGATTTGATGCTGCCCGGCGAAGACGGCCTGTCGATCTGCCGCCGCCTGCGCGGCGCGGGTGACCAGACGCCGATCATCATGCTGACGGCCAAGGGCGAAGATGTGGACCGTATCGTGGGCCTGGAAATGGGCGCCGACGACTACCTGCCGAAACCGTTCAACCCGCGCGAACTGGTGGCCCGCATCGGCGCCGTGCTGCGCCGCAAGGGTCCCGATGAAATCCCGGGCGCACCGTCGGAAACACCGCAAACCTTCGAATTCGGCGACTTCGTGCTGGACCTGGGCACGCGCACATTGAAAAAGAGTGGCGAAACGGTGCCGCTGACCACCGGCGAGTTTTCTGTGCTGAAAGTGTTTGCCCGCCATGCGCGCCAGCCGCTGTCGCGTGAAAAACTGATGGAACTGGCGCGTGGACGCGAATACGAAGTGTTCGACCGCAGCCTGGACGTGCAAATCTCGCGCCTGCGCAAACTGATCGAACCCGATCCGTCGAGCCCGCTGTTCATCCAGACCGTGTGGGGCCTCGGTTACGTCTTCATCCCGGACGGACAGCCGCGCTGATCGCAGGCGAGGCATGATGAAGCTTGTTCCCGATATCAGCCTGGCGCGGCTGAAAAGCGGCCTGTTCTGGCGCACCTTTTTGCTGCTCGGCACCTTGACCACGGTCAGCATGATCACCTGGATCGGCATGATTTCCGTCATCCAGCGTGAGCCGCAGGCGCAGCAGATTTCCGCCCAGATCATTTCCGTCGTTACCATCACGCATGCGGCACTGACGCACTCGGCGCCCGAGCTGCGGCGCGAGCTGCTGTTCGACCTCGTCAGCAATGAAGGCATCCGCATCTTCTCGCTGGAAGAGGACGACCGCATCGAGCCGCCGCCCGACAATTACCTGATGCCCGAGATCGAGGCACAGGTGAAAGCCAAGCTGGGCAAGGACACGCGCTTTTCCGCGCGCGTCAACGGCGTGGCCGGTTTCTGGGTCAGCTTCAAGATCGACGACGACGAGTACTGGCTGATGCTGGACCGCGAGCGCCTGCGCGGCCTGACGGGCTTCCAGTGGCTGGGCTGGGCCAGCCTGGTGTCCCTGCTGTCCCTGCTGGGCGCGGCCATCATTTCCAGCCTGATCAATCTGCCGCTGTCGCGCTTGACGGCGGCCGCGCGCGACATCGCCAAGGGCAAGCAGCCGGCGCCGCTGCCGGAAAAAGGCCCGATCGAAATCCTCGAGGCGAACCGCAGCTTCAACCAGATGGTCGATGACTTGAAACAGGTGGAATCGGACCGCGCCGTGATTTTGGCCGGCATCTCGCACGACTTGCGCACGCCGCTGGCGCGCATGCAGCTGGAAGTGGAAATGGCCAACCTGTCGGACGAGGCACGCGAAGGCATCCAGTCCGATATCGGGCAAATGGACGCCATCATCGGCCAGTTCCTCGACTATGCCAAGCCGACGGAAACGTCGAGCTTTACGGACGTGGACCTGAGCGGCTTGCTGCTCGACATGACGCGCGAAGCGATGCGCCTGCCGGACGTGAAGATCAACGCCAGCATCGCCGAAGGCGCGCATGCGATGGGCAACCCCACCGACTTGCGCCGCGTGCTGAACAACCTGATCGAGAATGCGCGCCGCTATGGCAAGACGCCGGGCAGCGACGTCACGGAAATCGATATCGCCTGCCATCTGCGCACCAGCCACGGCGCGAAAAAGGTGATTATCGAGGTGCAAGACCACGGCACAGGCGTGCCGGCGGAAAAGATCGAGCAACTGATGAAACCGTTCACCCGCCTCGACACGGCGCGCGGGCAAGCCAACGGTGCGGGCCTGGGCCTGGCCATCGTCGACCGCGTGCTGCTGCGCCATGGCGCCGAATTGCAGGTACGCAACCGCGAAGGCGGCGGCCTGGCGTTTCAGATCAGCTTGCCAGCGGCGTAAACCGACACCACCAGCGGCCTTGGCCAACAATGTTGTCGGATTACGCGAGGCAAGGCCTCGCTAATCCGACCTACGCTGCCCCACAACGGTCAAACCGACGCCGCTTCCTGCGCCAGCAATTTATCCATCAACAATTCCGTCGCCCCGTAGCCGTAGAGGGAATCGCTTTCCATGCCCGGCGTATCGAAGGGGATCGATTCCTCACGGTTCAGCTTGGCAGGGTCGGCATCCGCATAGCTGGCGCGCCAGGCGCGTTGCAAGGACTCATTGCGGCGGATAAAGGCCGGCATGGGCCAGGCATTGCGCTCCCAGTGGAGGCTGTCGCCCAGCAGGGGCCAGCGTTCGTTGAGCAGGGCCATGTCGCCCGTGCGCAGGCGGCGCACGGCCTGTTCTGGCCGCAAGCCTTCCAGCTCTTCCAGCGCAGGCAGGCTGTCGCGCTTCGGCCCGAACATATACGCCAGCATGATGCGCCCGGCAGGCGCCCGGCGCGCCACCACGCCGGCGGCATAGCCGCCGCCCGGCAAGGGCACAGCAAACCAGCTGCCTTCCCGGTATGGTAATGATTTCATTTCTGCAAACTCCCCCAAAATCGTGTTCGGGGCACAGTCTACGCGAAGCAAGGGCTATGTGGCGCATGGTACGCCACAGCAACAGACCAATAGTTACACTATTTTCTCGTCATAGTGATACTGAGCAACAATCGGCCCCGCCTTGAACAGCGCTTCCTTCATGGCCGTATCCAGGCGCGCGTCGCGGCGGCGCATCCATTCGAGCAGCATGGCCGCTTCCTTGCGGCTGGTGTCGCCCGCATGCGCGAGCACGCGGCGCAATTCCGGGTCCGTGCACGCCTCGAAACGCTGGCTGTTCAAGTCCAGCGCGTGCAGCGCGGCGATGGTGGCGCCGATGGCGCGGTGCATGTCGAGTGCCGTGGCCGGCAAGCCCGATTCTTCCAGTGGGACGGTGGTCATGCGCATTCCTTTTCGCGTGGTGGAGACATCGGCTGCATTCTCCACCGCGCGGGCGAAAAGCTCAAGCGTCCACGACACGTTTCCACCCGTTCGGCCATAATCATGACTCAGCAACAGCCTAAACCTCAGCGGCAGGAGCCCCATGTTCAATTTCGACTTTTACAATCCGACGCAAATCCTCTTCGGCCAGGGCCAGATCGCCGCCATCGCCGGCCTGATCCCGCCGCAGGCGCGGGTCCTGATGACCTACGGCGGCGGCAGCATCAAGCGCAACGGCGTCTACGATGAAGTCAGGGCGGCGCTGGCTGGCCACACGGTGCTGGAATTTGCCGGTATCGAACCCAATCCCAGCTATGAAACCCTGATGCAGGCCGTGGCCCTCGTGAAAAGCGAGCGCATCGATTTCCTGCTGGCCGTCGGCGGCGGCTCCGTGGTCGATGGCACGAAATTCATCGCCGCCGCCGCCCTGCATGAGGGCGAGGCGTGGGACATCCTGGCGAAAGGCGGCAAGATCGTCGAGGCCGCCCTGCCCTTCGGCACGGTGCTCACCTTGCCGGCCACCGGTTCCGAGATGAATGGCTCGGCCGTGATCACGCGCAAGGCCACGCAGGAAAAGCGCTCGTTCATGAGTCGCAAGGTGTATCCGAAATTTTCCGTGCTGGACCCGTCGAAAACGTTCACCTTGCCGCTGCGCCAGGTAGGCAATGGCGTCGTCGATGCGTTTGCGCATGTCATGGAACAGTATCTGACCACCCCCGTGAATGCATCGGTGCAGGACCGCTTCGCCGAAGGCATTTTATTGACCCTGATCGAGGAAGGCCCGAAAGCCCTGTCGCACCCGGACGACTACGACGTGCGCGCCAACGTGATGTGGAGCGCCACCCTGGCCTTGAACGGCCTGATCGGCGTGGGCGTGCCGCAAGACTGGTCCACGCACGCCATCGGCCACGAATTGACAGCCCTGTACGAGCTCGATCATGCGCAAACCCTGGCCATCATCCTGCCCAGCATGCTGCGCGTGCGCAAGCAGGCCAAGCGCGCCAAGCTGCTGCAATACGCGGCCCGCGTCTGGGGCCTCGACGGCGGCGACGAGGATGGCCGCATCGAGGCAGCCATCGCACGCACGGAATTCTTCTTCCGCCACATGGGCGTCAAGACGCGCCTGGCCGACTACGGACTGAACCATGCCAGCGTGGACGCCGTCGTCGCCGCCCTGGAAGCGCACGGCATGACGGCGCTGGGCGAACAGCGCGAAGTGACGCCCGCCGTCAGCCGCAAGGTGCTCGAACTCAGTTTGTAGATTCGCACCACACTGTTGTAAAACGGTCAGCCAGCGGGACAGCTGGCCGTGCTTCATGCTAAGCTGTCATTTCGCTAGGGGTCCTGGAGCAGTCATCCGGGTGAGAGATACCCTTCGTACCTGATCTGGATAATGCCAGCGAAGGAAAGCGCAAAGTACCTCCCTCCTTTGATAGCTCCTGCGTTGGCGCCAGCCGAACAAGCAGCCTGCCGTGCTCCCTCCCGAGACGGCTTGAACCACGAGCAATCTATGTCCACACCGAATTTATCTATTTCCGTTTTGACCCTGGCCATCCTGCACGCGTTTGCCGCGCCCGCCCTGGCCGCGAATGACACCGCCGAAGCGCCGGCCGACACGCAAAGCATGGCTGAAGTCGTCGTCACGGCCAGCAAGGCGCCTGCCGCCAAGCGCGCCTCCGTGGGCGGTTTTTCCGACGCGCCGCTGCTGCAGACACCCGCGTCCGTCACCGTCATTTCGCAAAAAGACATGCAGGACTTGCAAATCCGCAATCTCAGCGACGCCGTCAAGCTCGACACCAGCATCAACGATGCCTACAACGCCGTCGGCTATGCGGAGCAATTTTCCATCCGTGGCTTCAAGCTCGATAACAATTCCAGCTACCGCAAGGATGGCGTGGCCATTCCTGGCGACACGCAAATTCCGCTGGAAAACAAGGAACGCATCGAAGTGCTGAAGGGCCTGGCCGGCTTGCAGGCAGGCGTGGCCGCGCCCGGTGGCGTGATCGACTTCATCGTCAAACGCCCGACCAACGCGCCGCTGCGCACCGTCACCGTGGAAACGCGCGAACGGGGCACCCTGTACGGCGCCGTCGACCTGGGCGGCCGCCTGGAAGACACGCGCTTCGGTTACCGTGTCAACGTGGCGGCCGAGCGTCTGCGCTCCTACATCAAGGGTGCGGACGGCAACCGCAAGTTCATTTCCGGCGCCTTCGACTGGCAGATTTCGCCGCAAGCGCTGCTGCAGCTCGATGCCGACTACCAGGACAAGGCGCAGGCCACGGCGCCCGGCTTCCAGCTGCTGAATAACACGAGCTTGCCGACCGGCATCAGCGCCGACGCCATGCTCAACCGGCAGCCGTGGACGCGCCCCGTGGAAACCGTCACCAGCAACCTCGGCCTGCGCTTCCAGTACGCGTTCAATGACAACTGGCACGCCACCCTGTCGGCCAACCAGCACTCGTTCAAGCGCGATGACTACACCGCCTTCCCGTACGGCTGCAGCGGACAGGACCTGTACCCTGGCTTCTGCGGCAATGGCGACTACGACGTGTATGACTACCGCAGCCTGGGCGAGACGAAAAAGCCGCTGAGCGCGCAAGCCATGATCCAGGGCAAGTTCGCCACCGGTAGCCTGCGCCATGAATTCACGGCCGGCGTCTCGACCTTCCGCCGCAAGGACCGCGCCGGCCTGTACGTGTACGACTGGGCTGGCGTGAGCAATATCTACCGCCCGCAAATCGTCGATATGTCGACGGGAGTGCAAGGCCCCGTGCGCCTGGTACGCAAGGATACGGAAAACTCCGTCTTCGTGCAGGACATCATCAGTCTGACGCCGAACTGGAAACTGCATGGCGGCTTGCGCCATATCGATGTCGACGGCTACCAGTATGTGCTCAAGGCCGACACGGAGATCCGCGCCAGGCACGACTTCCTGCTGCCCAACGTCGCGCTCGTCTACACCCCACTCGACAATGTCTCCGTGTATGCGGCCTACTCGCAGGGCATGGAACATGGCGGCACGGCCGACCGCAAGGCGGAAAACGCCAACGTGGAATTGTCGCCCAGCCGTTCGAAGCAGATCGAATTGGGCGTGAAGATGGATGTAACGCCCGACTTCATGCTGGCGGCCAGCCTGTTCCAGATCCGCAAGGGCCTGGAATTCAACCAGCCACTGGCATTGCAGCCCAAAAAATATAACTTCGTGCGCGCAGGCCAGGCGCAGCACCGGGGCCTGGAATTGTCGGCCCAGGGCAAGGCGTCGGCCAACCTGAGCCTGGGTGCCTCCGTGACGGCCCTGAACAGCCAGCAGTCGGGCACGGGCAATGCGGACCTCGATGGCAAGCGCGTACCCAACGTGCCCGCCTTCAAGGCGGCCGTGCATGCGGACTATGCCGTGCAACAGGTGGCGGGCTTGAGCGTGAATGGCAACTGGGAATATGCGGGCAAGAAAGCGTTTGAGTACAACAACACGACCTTCGTGCCGTCGTACAACGTGTTCAACCTGGGCGCCGCCTGGGCCACGCGCATCGCGGGCAAGGCAGCCGTGCTGCGCGCCAGCGTCAACAACGTGGCAGACAAGTTTTACTGGCGCGACGTGACGCCGGAATCGGATGGTTATCTGTATCCGGGCGCCAGCCGCACGTTCAAGCTTTCAGCGCAGTTTGACTTTTAATTGAGGGAAATGGCAGGCGCTGCAGCGAGCGCCTGCTGCAGCAAAGGCGCCGCCTGTTCCAGGCGCGCCTCCAGGTTGTCGTGCAGCACGTGGTAGACGATGCCGCGCGCGTCGAGCTCGTCGAGCAGGTAGCGGTAGATCAGCTGGCGCACGGCTTCCGACTCGCGCTGCAAGCCGTCGGCCACCCACGGGCTGTCGGGCGCCGTCACCAGGGTCACTTCGTACTGCGTGGCATCGGCCAGCGCCGCCAGCTGCGCGTCCGCACCATCAAAATAATGGCGGCTGTAGACGGCCGTCATCAAGGGCGTGGTGTCGCAAAACAGGAATTGACGCGCTTGCGCGGCGGCTGCCGCTTCGCGTTCGACTTGCGTACGCGCAATACCATACTGGTCGGCCGCGACGGGCACCCTGCCCTGCGTTGCCACGAATTCGCGCAAGTATTCCGGTACCCAGACGGTGCCGTAGCACTCGGCCAGGGCGGCCGCCAGGGTCGACTTGCCCGACGATTCCGCGCCCAGGATAGCCACGCGCACGCAAGGCGCCATCACTTGAGGACCATCGCATCGGGCGCGGCCGGGGCCGACTTTCTCCACGCCAGCAAGCCGATGGTGGCCATCACGACGAAGAAGCCATACAGCACGGCCGTCAGGGTCAGGCCCTTGTGCAGGTACAGCCAGACATACAGCACGTCGACGACGATCCAGGCGATCCAGTTTTCCAGCTTCTTGCGCGACAACAGGAATTGCCCGACCAGGCTGCCTGCCGTAAGGAAGCCATCCGCATGCGGCACGTCCGTGTCCGTCGTCGTCAGCAGCCAGGCAATGAGCAGGAAGCCGATCAGCCAGCCCGCAGCGCAGGCCAGCCAGCCGCGGCCATCGAGGCGCGTCACGGGCAGCGTCTTGCCGCCGCTGGCCGGATGCAGCCACTGGTACCAGCCCCAGAACGAGACGCTGATGAACAGCAGTTGCAAGGCCATGTCGCCATACAGGCGCGACTCGAAAAAGACGAAACCGTAAGCGGCCGAGGAAATGATGGCGAACAGCCACGCCCAGTGGTTCTGGCGGATGTTCAGCGCAACGGTTGTCAGTGCCAGGACAAAGGAAATCAGTTCAAGCGGCGTGGTGGCAAAACCCAGCAGGAGAAGCGTATCGTTCATGGGAATCGTGATGAGGCTGGTGGTGCAGTATGCAATACCAGCCATGAATAAGCAAGATTGCCTGCTCAGGCAAAGCCGCCCTTGACGGCGCGCGCCAGCGAACGCTGCACGATCAGCTTGTGGAAAGGCCGGATCAGCAGGATGTAGGCGCGTCCCACCCCGTTGTGGCAATGCACGACGCTGGCCACGGTCACGCTGCCATGCCGCCCCGTGCCCCGGTTGCGCAGCACCGAGATGCGGAAATCCAGGTGGCTGTCATCCTCGCCCACGATGATTTCGTCGTCGCTGACGGTAAAGATGCGGAAGATGCCGATGCGTTTGCCTGGCCTGGCTTCCATCTGCTTGGCCGTCCGGATGCCGAAGCGCGCCACGATGGCGTCGCGCACCACCATCAGCTTGCGCGCCCAGCCCGGCTGGCTGCCCAGCAGCTGGCGCGCCAGGCTTTCCATGTCCAGTTCGCGCGCGCGCGCGGTCGGCAGGTCGACGGCATACGCGTCTGCCAGGTTGCTGCCCGGGTACAAGGGGGCGATGCTGGCACCGGGCGGCAAGGCCACGGCGCGGACGGCGATGTTCATCTCTTGCATGTGCTCTCCATGTGTTCAGTGATAACATGGCCATCATACACGACAATGTGAACAGCGATAACATAAAATGACAACAACGAGCACCTATCATCACGGCAACTTGCGCGACACCCTGGTCGCCACCGCCATCGCGCAACTGGCGCAGCAGCACGACGCCGCCCTGTCGCTGCGCGAACTGGCGCGCACGGTGGGCGTTTCGATCGCCGCCGTGTACCGCCACTTCCCCAGCAAGGAAGCCTTGCTGGCCGACGTGGCGGCGGCCGGCTTCGCCAGCCTGATCGCCAAATGGGAGGCAGAACTGCCGCCGCCGGGCAGCCTGCCCGCCGAGCAGCGTTTTCAGCTGCTGGGTCAGCAATACATCGAATTCGCCCTGGCCGCACCTGCCCACTACCGGCTGATGTTCGAGCACCAGGACGTGCGCCAGTTCCCCTCCCTGCAGGAAGCGGCGCAAGCGTGCTTCCAGTATGTGCTGCAGACGGCCGGCGCGGCCGTGCGCGAAGCGGGCCTCGATGCGCGCTGGGACAAGGCCGCCGCCAGCGCCGGCTGGTCGCTGGGCCACGGCTACGTGATGCTGCTGCTGAGCGGCCGCCTGGCCATGGCGGACAGCGGCGACGAGCTGTCGCCAGCGATGGTGCCGCGCTTTTTTCAGTTGCCGGTGGCGGCGTTGCGGCAGGCGCATCAGCAAGCGGAAGAAAAGCCCTTATGACTGCAGAAATGGACATCGCCAGAGGAGCCGACTGATAATGCAGGAAATGCAGGATCCCATGGAGTCATCTACTGTCCCGGGCACCGAGGGCTATGCAGAAAACGCAGGGCAGCTCATTGCACGATACGACAACGTAACATTCCTTGATAAATACCGGCCCGTCAGTCATCTCTTGCCGACGATATCAAGCGCCGTGCTCGACATCGGCGCCGGGACAGGCGGCGACGCTGCGTGGCTTGCAAGCTCAGGCCACAAAGTGACCGCGCTTGAGCCCGTTGCAGCCTTCCGCGCAGCGGGCATGAAGGCGCATGCCCTGGCCAACATCGAATGGGTGAACGACAGCCTCCCCGCTCTTTCCACGCTAGGAGCGCGTCCTGCCAAGTATGACCTTATTGTCGTCGCGGCCGTCTGGATGCATCTGGCAGCGAAAGAAAGGATCGAGGCGATGGGCAATATCAGCAAGTTGCTCAAGCCCGGCGCCATGCTCGTCATGTCCCTGAGGCATGGCCCAGCCCCTGAAGGCCGTCGCATCTTTGATGTCTCTGCCAATGAAACAACAGACCTCGCGATGCGATATCAGCTTAAATTGATGTTGAGTACGCAGGCGCCATCCGTTCAGCAGCAGAATCGCCAGGCGGGGGTAAGCTGGTCCTGGATTGTCTTTGAGAAATGATTCGATCTGAAGCAGCGTGCGCCAGGGGATTGACAGGGCGCGCATTCAGCCGAGGCTAGCCATTATTTTTTTGAAACACCATTATTTATGCATGACATATCGATAGACACGCTCTCAGTAATTGCCAGGCAATGCATTGCCGTGACGTGTCTGCAACGCTTTTGCCGGCGCTTTGACATTCACCATCCGGCGCTGTCCGCGTTCGCCGGGCACGTGTGGAAACTGGCGCAGGCAGGGCCTGGGGATTTTGCAGCCTGGGAACGCGGCTTTGCATCCTTGGCAGTGACGGGCATGGGCGACCCATGGCCGGAGGACGTACGCATGTCCATACCCGGGCACCTGTCCGGCGCGCTGGAGGAACTTGTGCAGCATGTGCTGGAAACAAGCGCCTGTAGCTGGTATGGCGATGACCTTGCGGCAAGCAGGCGCCAGCTGGAAGCCGTCTTTGCCATCTGCGTCCGGCATGCGGTGGGCATACCGCAGCTTGAACACTATGCGCAACACGATGCGGCGCTGCGTGGCGGCTGGGGGCCAGTACTTACGGACGGGCAAGTCCGCGCATGGCAAGCCTTGCTATAGCGCTCACGCCAGAAGGCCTAGGCGCGCCTGCTCGAGCAGGCGCTCCTCTTCATCCGTATCGGCATCGACTTGCGTGACCACGGTCCAGAACGGCGCGCACGTCTTGATTTGCTCGAAAGCATGGCTCGCTTCCAGCCGCACCATGGTTTTCCTGAGGCTGTGCAGATAGCCCTCTTCGATGGCGCAGAGCAGTTCGTCATCGGCGGCATCGATCAGCTCGCGCAGCGCGCCTTCGATCCTTGCGTGGCCGTCCTCCCACAGTTGGCCAATTTCCGGCACATCGTCTTCCATGCACTCGTTCGACCAGTCCGGAGGATAGTCATCGCGCTGCCGGTTATCGGAATCGGTGTCAAAGCTCAGTGAAAGGGAGGGAAACGATACGGCGTTGAAGGCAAAGGCTGAAAATGGCTGATCCTTGAAAGCGGACGCGCCAAGCAGCGCCAGCGAGGCGCTGGCCAGCCTGAACCAGGTTGCTTCAACGTCATAGGCCGTTTCAAATGCGTGCCAATCCGGCGGCAAATCGGGAGTCTGGGGCATGGGGGCCAGTCGAAAAAGAATAGCGGTAAATGGTAAAGCAATTATACGTGGCACTTCCCGCGCGGCAGACGGCAGCATGTGTGCAGTGCGCGCATGGGCGCCAAGGGACGGTTTATCTCTGTGACAGACTGAATGACTTGCTGTACTTGCTCATGATCTGTTTGATCTCGCCGCTAGCCGAGAGTTTATCGAGCGCCTCTTTCAGTGCCCGAGTCGTTTCCGGCTTTGCGGTTTTCTTGGAAACAAACAAAATGAAATCGTTGCTACCCAAGACGAGCGGAACGCCTATGTCTTCCGGTTTCACGCCGGCCATGTACACGCCATAAAACAGGCCCATACTCGACCCCACTCCCGCGTCCAAACGTCGCATTGCCAACATTTTTGCCATGGTGACATAGTCATTAACGGGATACTTCTGGATCGCATTGTCGGTGTCGAATTGCTCCACATATTTGCTGGTGCGTACCACGCCGACGGTCTTCCCGTGCAATTCGCTCAGCTTGCTGTAGTTCTTGCCGGATGGGCCCACGAGGATGACAGGCATGGACACGACGACGCCTGCCGGCACGGCGCCGCGCGCCATTTGATCGTTGCCGAAGCGTATGGTTACGTCAGCGCTCCCGTTTTCAATATCGGCGGCGGTTCTGGGATAAGGAACAAGGGAATTGGTATAGCGCAGCCCGGCAACTTCCGCGATGCGATTGCCGATTTCGTACATCATGCCGGTGGGCTGGCCGTCGCTCCCCATGAATCCCCATGGCGGGCCGAGAATGGTGGCAATCCTGAGCGGTTCGCCGAGCGCCTGGCCAGGCAGCGCCAGCAAGATAGCGAGAATTGCAAACAGCCTGACAACTTTCATTTTCATCACTCTTTTAGATGCGTGAAGTCCATGGATCCCGTGCATAGTGTATGCCCGATTGGCCTGGATGCACTACATGACGATCAATTTTCCATCAGCTTTGTGCTGCTGGAAGGGCCGCGCCTGGTGGGAACGGGGCAAGGAACGGGCGGCGCCATCTGCAAGCGTAAAAAAGCCGCATCGGCCTTACGGCGGATGCGGCTTTGCGCTAGCGCGAGTTGAAGTTAAAGCTGATACTTACTTCTTGGCAGCTTTCGGATACTTGATCGTCATTTCCTTGAGCAAGTTATCCGCGTGGTCCACTTCCTTCATCACCCACAGCATGTAGCGGATGTCGAGGTGGATGGCGCGCGTGATGGCCGTGTCGAAGTACCAGTCCTTGGTGATCGATTCATACGTCGAATCGAAGTTCAGGCCGATCAGTTCGCCACGCTTGTTCATCACGGCCGAGCCGGAATTGCCGCCCGTGGTGTCGGCGCTGGTCAAAAAGTTGACGGGGACCGTGCCCAGCACCGGGTCGCGGAACTGGCCGTAGCGTTTTTCCTTGACGGCATCAATCAGGCCTTGCGGCGCTTCGAACGGCGCCTTGCCCGTGACTTTCTCGACGATGCCTTCTACGGTCGTGAACGGTCCCTTGGTGATGCCATCGCGCGGCGAGTACGGCGATACCGTGCCGTAGGTAACGCGCAGGGTCGAGTTGGCGTCAGGGTACACCGGCTTGCCTTGCGACTTTTTCCAGGCAATCACGGCTTGCATGTATTGCGGAATCACGCGTTCCAGGTTGCCGTCGATTTCCTTGCGGCGCTCTTCCAGCGCCATTTCCACTGGCTGCAACTTGACGGCCAGCTGCATGAAGGCGTCGTCAGACCGGGCCACGGCAGCCTGATCCTTTTCCAGCCAGGCCAGGCGCTTGGCCGTATCAGCCAGCTGCGTTTGCTGGTACAGGGCCGGCACGGCCGCTGGCGCCGGCAGCAGCGCGTCCAGGCCTTGCGGATGGCTCTTCGCGGCCAGTTGCGCGTAACGCTTCAGGCCCGCGGCAAAACGCGCCTGGTCGACCTGGTTGACATACGACTGTTCCAGGCGAGCCAAACGGGCCTTGATGAAGGCCAGGTCGCGCTGCTGGAAGCCCGATTCGCGCTCGGCGTCCGCTTTCTGGCGCTCCAGCGACAAACGGTAGATGGTGCGCGCGCTTTTCAGCAAGTCGCTGTTGGTGGCCACGGACCAGGCGAACTCTTCTTCGCTCAAGGCCATGTCGCTGGCGATCGCCGCGTCCAGTTCTGCCAGCAGGGTAGTCGAGACATTCGGCTGCCTGGCGTACCAGGCGCGGAATTCGGCATCCTGCACGTCCTTGATGGCGGCGATGTCCTTGCGGGCGAAACCGTCGAGCAAGCCCTGGGTTTTCTTCAGCACGTTGTTAATGCTCTTCACCACGCTCGCATAGCGCACGGCAGCGGCCGCGTCGCCATGGGTGGCATCGGCCATCACGGCCAGGTCGGCTTGCAGTTCGGATACTTTCAGGGGGAAGGCAGTATCGCGCGCGAAGCGGATTTCCGCCGGCAGCTTGTAGCGGCTGGTGCGGCCGGGGTAGCCTGCCAGCAAGATGCCATCGCCGGCTTTCAAGCCTTCGGCCGACACCACCAGGAAGTCCTTCGATTTGTACGGCACGTTGTCGGGCGACGGATCGGCCGGACGGCCATCCTTGCCCACGTAGGCGCGCAGGAACGAGTAGTCGCCCGTGTGGCGCGGCCATTCGTAGTTATCGATGTCGCCGCCGAAGTTGCCGATCTTGTCCGATGGCGCATACACCAGGCGCACGTCGCGTATCATCATCTGGCGGATGCGGTAGTACTCGAGGCCGCGGTGGAAGGCGGGCACGGAGCAGCGGTACATCTTGTCCGTTTCGCATTCGGCGATCAGATCCTTGACGCGCTTTTCCACCGCTTCGTGGCGCGCGCGGCCCGTCATGTCGGCCGTCAAGCCTTTCAGCACGCGCTCGCTGACGTTCTCGACCTTGTCGGTCACATACACGAGGCTGTTCGGACCGCCCGGCAGCTCGCTGGCGCGCGTCTTGGCCAGAAAGCCGTTGGTGATGTAATTATGTTCCGGCGTGGAATTGCGCTGCACGGCGCCATACGCGCAGTGGTGGTTCGTCACCACCAGGCCCGCGTCGGAGACGAAAGCGGCCGAGCAACCGCCGAGCGACACGATGGCGCTCATCGGATGCTTGCTCAGGTCGGCCAGTTTTTCCGCAGGTATTTCAATGCCGACCCGTTTCAGATCAGCTTTCAGCTGTGGCAGCTGGTGTGGTTGCCACTGCCCTTCGTCGGCGTGTGCGCCGGCGAACGCGCCCAACAAGGCGACTGGTAAAACGATTGTTTTGAACAAGATATGCCCCTCCATAAATAGCAGGCGAAAGTATAGCCTGTCACAGGGGCCTGAGTCGGCAAAAATTAACCCATTGCAATTTCTATATCAGGCGGCAGGCCGCCCAGCCCCCGGCAAGGGAATCTGCAGGGACAAACGGCAACCGGTGCCCGAGGCCGGCATGCCCACCTCGAAGTGGCCGCCCAGCGCCGTCACGCGTTCGGCAATGCCGATCAGGCCAAAGCACTGCTTCTTGCGCTGCTGCTGCGGCGTGATGCCGATGCCGTTGTCGCTGATGACCACATACACGGCGCAGGCATCCGAACTGAGCTCGATCTCGACCTGGCTGGCCTGGGCATGGCGCATGACGTTGCTGAGCGCTTCCTGCACGATGCGGAACAGCACGATCTCGACCTGGCTGCCGATGGCGGCAAACAGGGCCTCGTCGCGTATCAGCAGGCGGCAAGCGACGCCGCTGCGCTTGCGGAAGTCACCCACCTGCCATTCGATGGCGGCCTGCAAGCCCAGGTCCAGCGCCATCGGGCGCAGCTCGTTCATGATGCCGCGCACGCTCTTGATGGTGGTGTCGACATTGCTGAGCACGGCGCCAACGCGGCGGTGCAGGCGCGGATGGGAACCTTCCGTACGCGCACTGAGCATGGAAATGTCGATGCGCAGCGCCAGCAGGTTTTGCCCCAGTTCATCGTGGATATCGCGCGAAATGCGCTTGCGTTCGTCTTCCTTGGCCGTTTCCAGGTGCAGCGCCAGCTGGCGTAGCTGCGCATGCGACTGGCGCAATGCGCCATCCATCAGCTTGCGCTCGGTGATGTCCGTGTGCGCCACCACCACGCGCAGCGGCCCTTCACCGAGGAAACGGCTGATCCTGGCCTGCGACCAGCGGGGGCCTGAGCGCGTGATAAATTCATACTCGAGCGCAAACGTGTCGGCCGTGCCTGCAATGACGGCGCGGATGCCGGCGGCCAGCTCGCGCCCGGCGCTGCGCTGCCAGCGCGGGTCCGTCTCGCAGAATTCCAGGTACTGCAGCGGCCGTGGCGTGTGCCCGACGAAGGCCAGGCACGCCTGGTTGGCATGCACGAGGCTGCCCGCCTGGTCCAGCACCAGCACCCGGTCCGTCAGCGAATCGATGGTGGCGTGAAAGAAGCGCTCGGCATCGCGCAAGGCTTCCTGCGCCCGCTCGCGCTGCTGCACTTCCAGCTGCAGATGCTGGTTGGCGCGCAGCAATTCGGCCGTGCGCTCGATGACGCGCTGGTCCAGTTCGCGGTGCAGTTCGCGCAAGTCCGCTTCGGCCAGCTTGCGCTCCGTGATATCGGAAAACACGCCGACAAAGTGGCTGATGGCGCCATCCTGGCTGCGCATGGGCGTGATCGACAACGCTTCGACGAAGCGCTCGCCATTCTTGCGCCGGTTCACCAGTTCGCCATACCAGCTGCCATCCTGGTGCAGGCTGCGCCACATGGCTTCATAAAACTGCGGCAAATGCGTGCCGCCGCCGAGGAAGGACGGATCGCGCCCGATGGCTTCCTCCGCCTGGTAGCCGGTGATGGTGGTGAAAGCGGGGTTGACGGAAATGATGCGGTTGTCGCTGTCCGTCACCAGCACGCCTTCGCGGATGGTATCGAGGATGACGAAGGCGCGCCGCAAGGCCGAGTCGCGCGCATGCTCGTCGCCCAGGTCCGTCACCAGCATGCGCGCCGTGGCGCTGGCCGCGTCGAAATTGGCCTCGATACGCACCATGCCGCCCATGCCGCCCGCCTCGCCTTGGAACAGTTGCGCCTCGAGCACCTGGCGCGCACCGCTGGTAAAGACGGCATCGAGGAAACGGCGGAAGCCGCCCTGCGCCTGCGGCGCGACGAATTGCTCGAAACGCCGCCCCAGCAGCTGGTTCTTGTCGCGCTGCAACAAGCCGCAGGCCGCCACATTGACACGCGTGATGACACCCTCGCGCGCCAGCGAAAAATAGCTGACGGGCGCCTGTTCATACAGCTGCGCGTAACGGTCACGGCTGCTTTCAAACTCATTCTTCAGCTGTTCCAGTTCGGCCAGGGCCGCACTCTGCATTTCCAGCTCGATCTGGCTGACCTGCAATTCATGCAGCTGACGCATCACCTCTTCATTCGACTGCGGCGGCGCTATGGACTGGCGCTGCAGCGCCGCCAATTGCTCGGCCTGCTCTCGCAAGCTTGCCGGCCCGCACCCGTCGTCGAATGGTTCGCTCATGACGCGCTCTCTCCTGCTTTCCCGTCTGCCGCGGCGCCGGACTGGATTTGCCGCAACTGGGCTTCCAGCAGTTTCGATTCTGTAATATTGATGAAGGTCACCACCACGCCATCGATCACATTTTCCACCGTGCGGTACGGCATGATGCGCACGTTGTACCAGCGTCCCGTCTTGGTTTCCACTTGCCGCTCGCAAAACACCAGGCTGCGGATCACTTCCAGCGCGTCCGCTTCCAGGTTCGGGTAGGCCAGGTCGTTGACGATGTCGCTGAGCGGGCGGCGCAAGTCCGTCTGGATCAGCTTGTAGATTTGCGTGGCCGGCGCCGTGAAGCGGCGGATGCGCAGTTCGCTGTCGAGGAAAATGGTGGCGATATCGGTACTATTGAGCAGATTTTTCATGTCGCTGTTGACGAGCGACAAATCATCGACCTTCGATTGCAGCTCGGCATTGACGGTGTACAACTCCTCATTGAGCGACTGCATTTCTTCCTTCGACGTCGTCAGCTCTTCATTCGCCGATTGCAGTTCTTCATTGGTCGACTGCAATTCCTCGTTGGCCGATTTGAGTTCTTCGCGCGAGGTCTGCATTTCGTCGCGCACGGCCTGGATTTCATTGCGCGCCTGGATCAGCTGCTGCTCCAGTTCCAGCATCTTGGGGCTCGACGAGCGGCCCCGGCGCGGCGTAGCCGCCAGCGGCGTGCTGGCAAACGTGACGAAGACCATGCCGCTGAGCGCTTCAGGCTGGCGCAAGGCTTCCGCCGTCAAGTCCACGCCCTGCGCCGGCCCTGCGTGATCCTTCAGCACCAGGCCGGTCAGGCGCACCAGGCTGTCGCTTTGCAGCGCCTGCGAAATCAGGCCGGCCAGCTCGTAGCGCAAGCCCTCGCGCGCCATCGCGTGGATATTCCAGTTGGCCTTGCCAGCCGCCGGTTCCAGGAAGGCGCCCGTGCGGCCGTTGATGTACAGGATATCCCCATCCTGGTTCAGCAGCACGGCCGCAGGCGAATATTTCTGGAGCAATAATTGCTCGACATGGGACTGGATTTTTCCGGGCATGCTGACGTCTCTCGTGTCGCTGGGGGTAGGAGGAGTAGCCGACGATACCTTCGTGGGAAAGTATGTCAGCAAGCGCTGGCGAGCCAGGTTGTCGAGGCGCCGGTACAGCCGGGTCGATGTGGTCAGCGGCGCGAACAGCTCGGAAAAATGACCGGGCGTGTCGGCGCTGCCCAACAGTAAAACGCCATCGCGGTTCAAGGCGTAATGAAACAGGGGAATCAAACGCTGTTGCAGCTTGGCATTGAGGTAAATCAACAGGTTGCGGCAGCACAGGATGTCGAGCTTGGTGAACGGCGGATCGGAAATGACATTTTGCTGGGCAAAGATGATCATGTTGCGGATCTCTTTCCTGACCAGGTAATCGCCCTTGTCCTGCATGAAAAACCGTTCCAGGCGCTCGGTCGACACTTCGCTGCTGATCGTTGATGGAAAACGGCCCTGGCGCGCGCGGTCGATGGCGTCGGCCGACAGGTCTGTGGCAAAGATCTGCAGGCTGTATTTCGACGGCGAGTTGCTGCTGGCCACCACTTCGTGGAACACCATGGCCAGCGAATAGGCTTCCTCTCCCGTGGAACAGGCCGGTATCCAGGCCTTGAAGGCGCGCCCGTCCGGGTGGGCCGCCAGCATTTGCGGCAAAACCACCATCTTCAGGTACTCCCACACCTTCGCGTCGCGGAAAAAATTCGTCACGCCGATCAGCAATTCCTTGAACAGCAGGTCGATTTCTGCGGGATTGTTGCGCAGATAGGGAATGTACTCTTCCATCGACGTCATCTGGTACAAGCTCATGCGCCGCTCGATGCGGCGCAGCACCGTATTGATCTTGTAGTCTGAAAAACTGTTGCCCGTATGTTCGGACAGCAAGGCGACAATTTCCTGCAATGCATTGCGTCCGCTCGGCGCCTTGCCCGGCAACGCCAGGAAGCTGCTGCGAAACAGGTAACTGACGATCTTTTCCGGCATCTTGTCGGGAAAATCGACGAGGTCCACCGCGTCGGCGGAAATCGCGCTTTGCGGCATCATGTCGAACTTGGCCGTATCGGGATGCTGGGCCAGGGTCAGGCCACCGGCCTGCTTGATGGCTTGCATGCCACGCGTGCCATCGCTGCCCATGCCGGACAGAATCACGCCCACGGCCAGTTCGCCCAGCTCGGCCGCCAGGCTTTCGAAGAAAGCATTGATGGGCAGGCGGTGGCCGCGCAGCTGCAGCGGCTCGCTGAGCACAAAGTGTCCCTTGGACAGGCTCAGGTCCGCATTGGACGGGATCACATAGATATGGTTCGGCTGCAGTGCGGCGCGCTGCGTGATTTCCGTGACGGGGATGCTGGTGGCGCGCTGCAGCAGTTCCGGCAACATGGCTTTTTGCGTGGGATCGAGGTGCTGGATCACCACATAGGCGATGCCGCTCTGCGGCGACACATTCGTCAGGAAAGCGACAATCGGATCGAGACCACCGGCCGACGCGCCGATGGCCACCACGGGAAAATCGATGGCGGCCACCTCAGGCGCTGGAGCTTTGCTGTGTTTGCTGCGTGTCATCGTCGGCAAGAATGCAGCCGCGGCACGTGCGCCAGGCTGGCGGATGGATAATCTTGCATTCTAGCACCCAAGACGCACGGCAAAACGCGAATTTGGCGCAGGTTTTTCAGCCTGCGCCAGCCCGTCCCCCTACTGTGCCTGCGGCGTATGCCAGCCGCCGCCCAGCGACTGGATCAGGGCCACGGCCGTCGTCTGGCGGTCCGCCTGCGCCTGCACCAGCGAACGGCGTGCCGACAACGCCGTCACTTGCGCCGTCACCACGTCCGTGTAGCCGACCTGGCCCGCGTTGTAGCGGTTCAGCATCTGCTGCTCGACCTGGTCGGCGGCGGACGACGCCTGCTGGCGCAAGGCCAGCTGCTCGGCCAGCGCGCGCGTGGCCGACAACTGGTCTTCCACGGCGCCAAAGGCACTCAATACCGTCTGGCGGTAGCGCGCCACGGCCGCCGCATGCCCCGCCTTGGCCGCGTCCACGCTGGCCGTGGTGGCGCCCGCGTTGAACAGCGTTTGCGCGGCCGACACGCCCAGCGACCACAGGCTCGACGAAGCATTGAACAGGTCGCCGACACGGCTGGCGCCGGAACCGTACGATCCCGTCAGGTTCAGGCTTGGATAGTAGGCCGAGCGGGCGATGCCGATCTGCTCGTTGGCCACGGCCACCCTGCGCTCGGCGGCCGCGATGTCGGGACGGCGCTGCAGCAAAGTCGACGGCACGCCCAGCGGCACCTCGGGCACGGTCAGGGTCCACGGCGCCACGGCCAGGCTGAAGTCGGACGGCGCTTTGCCCAGCAAGATGGCGATCGCGTGCTCGAGCTGCGCGCGGGCGCGCATCTGGCTGGACAGATCGATCTGCGCATTGGCCAGCTGCGTCTGCGCCTGCAGCAGGTCGGACCTGGCGGCGATGCCGGAATTGAAGCGGTTGCTGGTGATGTCGAGCACGCGCTTGTAGCCGGTTATGGTCGAATTGAGCAGCGCGATCTGCGCATCGCTCTGGCGCAGCGAAAAATAATTGATGGCCAGCTCGCCCTGCGCCGACAGGCGCGCCGCTGCCAGGTCGGCCGCGCTGGCGGCGGCGCTGGCGTCCGCGCCCGTCACGCCGGCGCGCAGGCGGCCCCAGATGTCCGGTTCCCACGAGGCACCGATGGCGGCCTTGAAGTTGCTGTTCGTCTGCTGCTCGCCGCCGCCACCGGAACGGGCACCGCTGCCCGTCAGGTTCACGCTCGGGAACAGCGAGGCACGCTGTTCGCGCACCAGCGCGCGCGCCTGCTCGTACGAGGCGATGGCGGCCGCCACGTTCTGGTTCGATATCTCGATGCTGTCGGCCAGCTGATTCAGCTGCGCGTCGCCGAACAGGGTCCACCAGGGACCGCGCTCCAGGGTGTCGGCCGGCACGGCAGGCTGCCAGCCGGCCGCCTCCTTGAACGTTTGCGGCGCGGCGGCCATCGGCGTTTCATACGCGGGACTGACGGCGCAACCGGCCAGGAGAACTGCAGCCGCCGCCAATGCAAGCAGGTGGCGTGCGGGGACGGTCGATACGATAGGTTTTACTTGCTTCATGATTGTGTGCTCGGGTTATCTGGCCCAGGAATGCGGCTCAATTGCTGCTCGTCGGCGCCGCGCGTGCGCAGCTTGTCGAGCAGGATGTAGACCACCGGGGTGGTCAGCAATGTGAGTAACTGGCTGGCAATCAGGCCGCCGATGATGGCGACCCCCAAGGGCTGGCGTAGCTCCGACCCCTCGCCGAAACCGATCGCCAGCGGCAAGGCGCCAAGCGCCGCCGCCAGGGTGGTCATCAGAATGGGGCGGAAACGCAGCAAACATGCTTCGCGCACCGCTTCCACCGCTGTCAAGCCGCGCGAACGCTCGGCCTCCAGCGCGAAGTCGATGATCAATATAGCATTTTTCTTGACGATACCGATCAACAGGAACACGCCGATCAGGGCGATGATGGAAAATTCCATGCGGAACAGCAGCAAGGCCAGCACGGCGCCCACCCCTGCCGACGGCAAGGTCGACAGCACGGTGATCGGGTGGATCAGGCTTTCGTACAGGATGCCCAGCACGATATAGATCACCACGATGGCCGCCAGGATCAACAGCGGCTGCTCCTTGTTGCTGTCCTGCGCGCTCTTGGCCGACCCCTGGAAGCTGCCGCGCACATTCACCGGCATGCCGATTTCGGACTCTGCCTGGGCCACGGCCGCCTGCCCGTCGCTGAGCGGATAGCCGTCGGCCAGGTTGAACGACACGGTGGTGGCCAGTTCGCCGCCCTGGTGGTTGATCGACGTCGCCGTCGAGCTTTCCGCAAAGCTGCTGAACGAGGACAGCGGCACCATGTGCGCCAGGGTCGTGGACAGGGCCGAGCCGCTGGACGGATCGCGCGCCGCCGTCGTGTTCGACGCCGTCGCAGCAACGGCGCTGGTGGTGGCGGTGGTGGCTGTCGTGGCGGTGGCCGCGACGGCGGCCGCATTCGAGGCCGGCACATACACGGAGCGCAGCGCTTCCGGGCTTTGCGCATAGCGCGGCGCCACTTCCATGATCACGTGGTACTGGTTCAGCTCATCGTAGATGGTCGCCACCTGGCGCTGGCCGAAGCTGTTATACAGCGCATTGTCGATATCCTTGACTTGCACGCCCAGCTGCGTGGCGCGGTCCTTGTCGATGGAAACATAGGTTTCCACGCCGTTTTCCGCCTGGTCCGTGTCGACGTCGATCAGGGCAGGCTGCAGCTTCATCTGGTCGGCCAGTTTCGCCGCCCATTTCTTCAGGTCCGCCTGGTTGTCGCTGATCAGGGTGTACTGGTAGGTCGAGTTGCTGGAGCGTCCGCCCATGCGCAAGTCCTGCACGGGGTTGAGGAACAGCGAAATGCCCGTCACCTTGGCCAGTTGCGGACGCAAACGGGCGATCACGGCTTGCCCCTTGTCGGTGCGCTGCGAGGCCGGTTTCAGGTCGATGAACATGAAGCCGCCCCCTGCCCGTCCGCCGCCGGTGAACCCCACGACGGTGGCGACGGCCGGATCGTCCTTGATGATGTCGACCAGCTGGCGCAATTTGCCCTGCATGGCCTGGAACGAGATGCTCTGGTCGGCGCGCATGCCGCCATTGATCTGGCCCGTGTCCTGCTGCGGAAAGAAGCCCTTGGGCGCGGCCGCAAACAGATACACGTTCAGGCCGACGACGAAGACGAGGATGGTCATCACCAGCGCGGCGCTGGACAAAGCCCAGTCCAGGCAATGTTCATACACTTTCAGCATGCGCTCGAAACCGCGTTCGAACCAGCGCGCGACAAGGCCCGGCTTTTTATGCTGCTGGCCGCTTTTCAGCAGCCAGGCGCACATCATCGGCGTGGTGGTCAGTGAAATCACCAGCGAAATCATCACGGCGGCTGACAGGGTGACGGCAAATTCGCGGAACAGCCGCCCCACCTGGCCACCCATGAACAGCAGCGGGATGAAGACAGCCACCAGCGACAGGCTGATCGACAGCACGGTGAAACCGACTTCGCGCGCGCCCAGGAGGGCCGCCTTGAAGCGGTCCATGCCGGCCTCGATGTGGCGCTGCGTGTTTTCCAGCACCACGATGGCGTCGTCGACGACAAAGCCGGTGGCCACCGTGAGCGCCATCAGCGACAGGTTGTTCAGGCTGAACCCCAGCATGTACATCACGCCAAAGGTACCCAGCAGGGAGACGATGGTGGCCACGGCCGGGATGATGGTCGCGCGCACGCTGCGCAAAAAGGCGCTGACCACCAGCACGACCAGCACGATGGACAGGATCAAGGTGAATTCGATCTCGTGCAGCGAGGAGCGAATGGAGTTGGTGCTGTCGGACGCCACCTGCAGCTTGATGTCGCCGGGCAGCTGCGCCTGCAGTTGCGGCAGCAGCGCGCGCACGCCATCGACCGTGGCGATGACGTTGGCGCCCGGCTGGCGCGTGATCAGTACGATGACGGCCGGGTCGCCATTGAACAGGCCCAGGGTATTGTTGTTTTCCACGCCGTCGACCACTTCAGCCACGTCGTCGAGGCGGATGGCGGCGCCGTCGCGCCACGCCACCACCAGGCTGCGATAGTCGGCTGCGCTGCGCCCGCCAGAGGCCGTGCTGGCGCCCGAATAGATTTGCAGGCTGCGCTCATCGCCAGAAATCGCCCCCTTGGGACGGTTGGCATTGGTGGCCTGGATGGCCGCGCGCACGTCTTCCATCGACACGGCATAGTGATTGAGCTGATAGGGCAGCAATTCCACGCGCACGGCCGGCAGCGAACCGCCGCCCAGTTCCACGTCGCCCACGCCCTTCACTTGCGCCACCTTTTGCTGCACCAGGTTCGACACGGCATCGTAGATCTGGCCCGGCGTACGCGTTTTCGACGTCAGCGCCAGGATGATCACGGGCGCGTCGGATGGATTGGCCTTGCGGTAGGTGGGGTTGCTGCGCAGGGTGGCCGGCAAATCCACGCGCGCGGCGGCAATGGCCGCCTGCACTTCGCGCGCGGCCGAATCGATCTTGCGGTTCAGGTCGAACTGCAGGTTGATGCGCGCCGAACCCGTGCCCGACGACGACGTCATCTCGTTCACGCCCGAGATCACGCCCAGGCGCCGCTCCAGCGGCGTGGCCACCGAGGTGGCCATGGTCGCGGGGCTGGCGCCGGGCAGGCTGGCGCTGACGGAAATGGTCGGATAGTCGACCTGCGGCAGCGGCGAGACGGGCAGCACGAAGAAGGCGCCGATGCCCGCCAGCGCGATGCCGATGGTCAGCAGCACGGTGGCGATGGGGCGCTTGACGAACGGTTCGGACAGGTTCACGCGGCGCTCCCCGCACCTGGTTTATCCAGGCTGACAGCGTTCTTTGCCTTGCCGGCGAAGCGCTGGCCCAGGCGGTCGAAGCCCAGGTAGATGACGGGCGTGGTAAACAGCGTCAGCACCTGGCTGACGATCAGGCCGCCGAAGATGGCCAGGCCCAGCGGACGGCGCAGCTCGGCGCCCTCGCCCCAGCCCAGCATCAGCGGCACGGCCGCGAACAGCGCCGCCAGGGTGGTCATCAGGATCGGACGGAAACGCAGCAGCGCCGCCTGGTGGATGGCTTCCTGCGGGCTTTTCCCTTCGTCGCGTTCGGCCTCGATGGCGAAGTCGATCATCATGATGGCGTTCTTCTTGACGATGCCGATCAAGAGGATGATGCCGATGATGCCGATCACGCCCAGATCCTGCCCGGAAATCATCAGCGCCAGCAAGGCACCCACGCCGGCCGACGGCAGGGTCGACAGAATCGTCAGCGGGTGGATATAGCTTTCGTACAGCACGCCCAGCACGATGTAGACGCAGACGACGGCGGCCAGGATCAGCCACAGCTGGTTCGACAGCGAATTTTCATACGCGCCGGCCGCGCCGAGGAACGTCAATGTCACCGATGGCGGCAAGGCGATGTCTTGCGCCGCCTGGCGGATGGCGTCGACCGCGCTGCCCAGCGCCACGCCTTGCGTCGTATCGAAGCCGAGGGTCGTGGCCGGATATTGCGCCACGTGCGTGATTTGCAGCGGCGCCTGTTTTTCACCGACGCTGGCAAACGCGGACAGCGGCGTCGACTTGCCGGAACCCGTGCGCACCTGCAGTTCCGACAGGTCGGCCGGCGTGGTGACGATGCCGGGCTGCGCTTCGAGGATCACGCGGTACTGGTTGGTTTCCGTGAAAATGGTCGAGATGATGCGCTGGCCGAAGGCGTTATACAAGGCGTCGTCGACGGTCGCCGTGGTCACCGACATGCGCGCGGCGCTGTCGCGGTCAATCGCCACCGTGACGGCGGCGCCCGTGGCGCCCGCGTCCGTGACGACGTTGCGCAGCTGCGATTGCTCGCGCATGCGCGCCGCCAGCTTGCCGGCCCACTCGGTGACGGTGGCCGTATCGGCCCCCTCCAGCGAGACGCGGTACTGCGTCGGGCCCGATTCCGCATCGATGGTCAGATCCTGCGTCGGCTGCAGATACAGCGTCACGCCGGCCACCTTGGCCACGCGGTTGCGCAGGCGCTCCATGATCTCGTCCTGATTGCCGCTGCGCGGGCGTTTCAGGTTGATCAGCATGCTGCCCGTGTGCAGCATGGTGTTGTTGGCCGCATCCACGCCGACCAGGGAACTGAGGGTATCGACAGCGGGGTCTTCCAGCAACGCGCTGGCGGCGGCCTGCTGCAGGGTGGCCATGCGCTCGTACGAGACGGCTTGCGACGTTTCGATGCGCGCCTTCAGCTGCCCCGTGTCCTGCGTGGGGAACAGGCCTTTCGGGATGGTGATATACAGGATGACGGTCAGCAGCAAGGTGGCCAGGGCCACCAGCAGGGTCAAGCCCTGGCGTTTCAGCACCCACACCAGCGCATGGTCGTACTGCACAATCACGCGGTCGAGGAAAGCCTGGATGCGCTGGCCCGTGGCGCTGACCTTTTCATCGGCACGGCTTTTGAGCCAGCGCGCCGACATCATCGGCACCAGGGTCAGCGACACCACGGCGGAAATCAGAATCGTGATGGCCAGGGTCATGGCAAATTCGCGGAACAAGCGGCCCACCACGTCGCCCATGAACAGCAGGGGAATCAGCACGGCGATCAGCGAGACCGTCAGCGAGATGATGGTAAAGCCGATCTGCGACGCGCCCTTCAGGGCGGCGGCCATCGGCGTTTCGCCCTCTTCGATGTAGCGGGCGATGTTTTCGATCATGACGATGGCGTCATCGACGACAAAGCCGGTGGCGATGGTCAAGGCCATCAAGGAGAGGTTGTTCAGGCTGTAGCCGAGCAGATACATGACGCCGCAGGCGCCGATCAGGGAAATGGGCACGGACAGGCTGGCGATCACGGTGGCGCGCATGCTGTGCAAAAAGGCGAAGATCACCAGCACCACCAGCAGCACGGACAACAGCAGTTCCATTTCCACGTGTTCGACGGAGGCGCGGATGCCCGTGGTGCGGTCGCTCAGCACATCGAGCTTCATGGCCGCCGGCAGGCTGGCCTGCAAGTCCGGCAGCAGGGCCTTGATGGCGTCGACCGTCTTGATGACGTTGGCGCCGGGCTGGCGCTGCACGTTCAGGATGATGGCCGGCCGCTTGCCCGACCAGGCGCCCAGGCGCGTGTTTTCCGCGCTGTCGACGACATTGGCGACGTCGGACAGGCGCACGGGCGCACCGTTTTTATAGGTGATGATCAGGCGCTTGTAGTCTTCCGCCGTCACCAATTGATCGTTGGCGTTGATGGTAAACGAGCGCGTGGGACCGTCGAAACTGCCCTTCGCGCTGTTGACGTTGGCCGCCGCGACGGCGGTGCGCAGGCTGTCGAGGCCGAGACCGTACGAGGCCAGCAATTTGGTATCGCCCTGGATGCGCACGGCGGGACGCTGGCCGCCCGACAGCGAGACCAGGCCCACGCCGTTGACCTGGCTGATTTTCAGCGCCAGACGCGTGTTGACGATATTTTGCACCTGCGTCAGCGGCATCGTGTCCGAGGTGATGGCCAGGGTCAGCACGGGCGCGTCGGCCGGGTTGATCTTCGCGTACACGGGCGGCGCCGGCAAGTCGGTCGGCAGCAGCGAGCCGCCCGCGTTGATGGCGGCCTGCACTTCCTGCTCGGCCACGTCCAGCGTCTGGCCCAGGGTAAATTGCAGGGTGATGAGGGAGACGCCGGCCGCGCTGGTGGAACTCATGCGCTGCAAGCCCGACATCTGCCCGAACTGGCGCTCCAGCGGCGCCGTGACGGTCTGCCCCATGACTTCGGGACTGGCGCCCGGGTACAGGGTCTGCACCTGGATGGTGGGGAAGTCCACCTGCGGCAAGGCGGCCAGCGGCAGGAACTTGAAGCCGACCAGCCCCGCCAGCACGATGGCCAGCATCAGCAGCGCCGTGGCGACGGGGCGCTTGATGAAGGGAGTCGATGGACTCATTGCGCTGCGCCCTTCGCTGGCGCGCTAGCTGGCACTGCGGCCGGCGCGGATGCCGATGCGGATGCCGATGCACTGGCCGTGCCGTCAGCCTGCTGCCGGCGGTGGCGGCGTTCGCCGTTCGCGCCCGTTGCGCCACCGGCGCCTGCACCGCGCGCGCCGGCAGGCTTGTCGCCCGCCAGGGTGACTTTCGCGCCTTCCTTCAGGCGGTCGGCGCCTTCCGTGATGACTTGTTCGCCCGCTTCCAGGCCGGCGCGGATTTCCACCATGTCGGTGGTGGCCTGGCCACGCGTGACCATGCGCACGGTGACGGTTTTATCCGCTTTCAGCACATACACGAAGTCGCCGTTGTTACTGTGGCGCAGGGCCGTGACGGGCACCAGCACGGCGCCCGTGATATTGCCCAGCTCCAGGCGCACGTTGACGAACTGGCTGGGGAACAGGGCCATCTTGTCGTTCGCGTAGCGGGCCTTGGCGCGCACGGTACCCGTCTGCACGTCGACCTGGTTATCGAGCGCGCTCAAGCTGCCCTTGTCGAGCGTGTGCGTGCGCGTCCGGTCCAACGCCAGCGCCGCCAGGGCCGAGCCGGCATTCAGGCGCTCCTGGATGGTCTGCACTTTATCCTGAGGCACGGAAAACTGCACGTCGATGGGCGACAGCTGCGTCACCACCACCACGCCGCCCGCGTCGCTGGTGCTGACCAGATTGCCGATATCGACCACCTTCAGGCCTGCGCGGCCGCTGATCGGCGACACCACTTTTGTATAACCGAGGTTCAGTCTGGCCGTGCCTTCGGCGGCGCGATCCGTCATGACCGTGCCTTCCAGCTGTTTCACCAATGCGGCCTGCGTATCGACATCCTGGCGCGCAATGGAATCCTGGCCCAGCAGGGTTTGATAGCGCTTCAGGGTCAGGCGTGCGTTTTCCAGCTGCGCTTCATCGCGCTGGCGCTGGCCCGTGGCCTGCATCAGCGCCATCTCGAACTGCGCCGGGTCGATCTGCGCCACCACCTGGCCCGCCTTGACCATGCCGCCTTCCTTGAATTTCAGCTCCTTCAAAATGCCCGACACTTGCGGGCGCACCGTCACGGTGGACGCGGCCGTCACCGTGCCCAGCGCATCGAGCACCACGGGCAAGTCAGATTTGACGGCCGTGGCCACGCCCACGGTGGTCGATGGACCGCCACGGCGCCCGCCGGGGCCACCTGGCCCGCCAGGACCGCCCATGCCAGGACCGCCCTGGACGCTGGTGCCGGAGTGGGTCAGGTACCAGGCACCGCCCCCCAGCGCAGCCATCACGGCCAGCGCGATGACTGTGCCGACGATTTTCGAACGGCGGCTACGCCGCGCGGTGTTGGGTGTTGTCTGCGAATCCATCGCTTATCCTTGTATACGCCGCGGGCACGGCGAGTCTGTGGCGCCGGCCGAGGTGGAACACACTCAGGCCGGACGACCGTTTTTCGGGGTTGAATGAGCTACAAAGCAGTCAGGGAGTCAAGAGCTGAAAATCAGCTGAAAAAACAGCGCTCCCTAGCGCGAAACGACTCTAGCATAGTCATGTATCTGTTTCATTTCTACTTGAAACAATTACACACAGCCAGGCTGGCATGCGAGGATCAGGAGGACAGGCTGGCGTGCCTGCGCTGTGAGCGAACGGTGGAAAAATCAGGCTTGCGGGGCCTCGCGCCCCGGCGCCAGCGGTGCGCGGGCGACTCGCATGCAGATACAAACTCGCTACAAATCTCCCGCCATCGGCCTTGACCTGGCGCCATGCGGGTGCTCAGGCGGCGGGACTTCTTTACCTGGCTTTACAAGGTCAGGCCGAGGATGACATCCTGATAGTCGGTGCGGCCCACGCGGAAAGTACGCCGGCCCACTTGCGCAAAGCCGCAGCGCGCATAAAACGCCAGCGCATCGTGGTTTTCCGCGTACACACCCAGCAGCACCCTTCCCGCCCCGCTGGCGCGCGCCTGGCTCAGCGCCGCCTGCATCAGGCGCTGGCCCACGCGCTGGCCCTGGAAGCGGTGCAGCAGGTAGATGCGCTTGATTTCCAGGTCTTGCGGATGCGGGTCCGCCACCGGCAGGCTGGCGGGACTGAGCACCAGGTAGCCGACGGGCGCGCCGCCGGGCGTGGCCTCGGCCAGCCACAGCCGCATGGCCGGCAGCGCCAGCCAGTCGCGATACAGCTGCACGTCGTGCTGGCGCTGGCAATGGGCGATGATGTCGGCGCCATCGAGGATGCCGGCGAACGCTTCAAGAAAAGTGGCTTGCCCCACCAGCGCCAGCGCCTGTTCATCGCCCTTGGCGCAGGGACGGATGGTGATCGCCGTGTCAGTGCGTGTATTCATGTCGCTTGCCATAGTCTGCTCTGCATAGAAAACAAGCCGGGCGAAGCCGGCTTGGGTAGGTTGTCGATGTGGGTATTACTTGCCGCCGAGTGGCACCTCGCACAGGCAGTGCGTGAGGGCCATGAACGGTTTGTGTTCGCGCGTGATGCCCGACAGCCAGGAGAGGTCCTGCGCCATGCCCAGCGCCGCGTCGGCCGGCAAGCCCGTCGTGGCCAGGCCCAGCTTCACGTGCTCGCCCAGGCCCAGCGAGGCCATGGCTTTGGAGCCGAACATGCCGATCAAGCGGTCCACGTTCGACGTTTCCTGCTCCAGGTAGGTCACGCGGTAATCGCTGCCCAGCTTGGCGCGCTTGGCGGCCGATGCCAGCGCATCGCCATAGCTGCCGATGCGGTCGACCAGGTTGCGCTCTTTCGCCTGCAAGCCTGTCCAGACGCGGCCCTGCGCCACTTCATCGATCTTTTCCGGCGTCGTCTTGCGCGCCTTGGCGGCCAGGTTCAGGAAGTCGCCATACACGTGGTTGATCGAACCCTGGATCACTTGCGCGAAGCGCGGGTCGAGCGGACGCAATGGGTTGCCTGCGTCGGCCAGCCAGGTGGTGGGCGAACCGGCGGTGTGGATGCCCAGCTTTTCCACCACCTTGTCGGCCGTCGGCAGAATCGCGAACACGCCGATGGAACCGGTGATGGTGGCCGCGTCGGCGATCACTTCATCTGACGAGGTGCTGATCCAGTAACCGCCCGAAGCGGCCACGTTGCCCATCGAAACGACCACCGGTTTGCCGGCGGCGCGCGTCAGTTCCAGTTCGCGGCGGATCAATTCCGAGCCGAAGGCGCTGCCGCCCGGCGAATCGACGCGCAGCACGATGGCCTTGATCGATTTGTCTTCACGTGCCTGGCGGATCAGACGCGAGGTGGACAGGCCGCCGATGGCGCCCGGTGAAGCGATCCCGTCGCCGATTTCACCGGAGGCGATGACCACGCCGACGGCGTCGCCGATATGCACGGGGCGCAGGCGCGCCAGGTAATCCGTGTAATTGATCTGGCGGAAGTTCGTGCCTTCCGTATTTTTGGCGCCGCGCGCCATCATGAACTGGCGCAGTTCATCGCGCGTTTTAAGACCGTCGACCAGCTTGCCATTGAGCGACAGCTTGGCAATATCGCCACCGGCGGCCGTCATCATGGCGGGCAGGTTGTCGATCGTTTGCATGATGGCGCCGGCCGGCAGCTTGCGCGCCTTTTCCACGTCCGTCGTGTAGGTGGTCCACAGGCCGTTGTTCAGGTAGCGGTCCGCTTCGGCCGCCGCTTCGGACGGGCCGTTGGCGATGAACGGCTCGGCCGCGCTCTTGTACGTGCCCACTTTCAGCAGGTTCACCGTCACGCCCACTTTATCGAGGGCGTCGCGGTAGTAATTGCGGTAGCGGCCAAAGCCTTCCAGCATGACGCCGCCCATCGGGTGCAGGAATACCTCGTCGGCCTTGGCCGCCACCAGGTACTGGCGCTGGTTGTAGCTCGAACCCCAGGCCGTGACTTTCTTGCCCGTGGCGCGGAAACGTTCCACGCCGGCCGCCACTTCGCGCAGCGACGCCAGGCCGCCGCCCTGCAGCTCGTCGAGCAGGATCACCATGGAGCCGATGTTCTTGTCCTTGGACGCCGTATCGAGTACCGCCAGCACGTCGCGCAACTGCACGTTTTTCTTGACTTCGCCGCTCACATTGGCCAGCACCGCCTCGCGCACGCCGCCCGGGGTTTCCTCGACCAGCGGGCCTTGCAAGTCCAGCACCAGGGTGGTCTTTTCCGCCAGGGGCTTGGCGCCGCCGCCAAAGATGGCGATCAGGATGGCGATGACGATCAGCAGGAAAATCAGGTTGATGACCGCGCGGCGGGTGGCGTCCAGCGCGCGCCAGAATGCGCCAAAGCCGCGGCGCAGCGGCGGGAAGGGGTTGAGTGACATTGATGCTCCGTGGGGTTGTGTACCGAAAGGAAACCAATATAACTGAAAACGGGCTGAATCGTCTTATTTTGACAAGTGTGCCGCGCCGTTGATGGCCTGCCCTGCCGGCGTGGAAATGAGGAACAGGCCGCCCAGCACCAGGGCGCCATTCAGGATCAGCAATTCCAGGCCGATGCGGTAATGTTCGAACAGCCGCGCCTGCTCCCCTTCGATCAGCGCGCACAGCAGCGGCCCCGCCACAGCCACCAGCGGCACCCAGCGGTCGCGCACATCGCGCCGGCTCAGCAGGCCGAAGGCGAACAGGCCCAGCAGCGGACCATAGGTATAGCTGGCCAGCTTCAGGATCACGACTATCATGCTGGGGTCGTCCAGCCACTTGAAGGCCATGATCAGGATCAAAAACAGTGCGGCAAACCCCAGGTGCACACGGCGGCGCCAGCGCATCTGCGCCGCCGCGCTCAACTCCGGCCTGCGCTGCAGGCCCAGGATGTCGATGCAGAAAGTGGACGTCAGGGCAGTGAGCGCCCCATCCACGCTGGGAAACAGGGCGGAAATGAGGGCGATGAAGAAAATCAGCTGCACCACGGCGGGGAAATGCCCGAGCACGACGGCAGGGAACAGTTTATCTCCCGTGGCCGTCACGCCTGCCAGCGGCGCGTACAGGTGCAGCAAGCCACCGAGGAAGAGGAACAGCAGCAGCACGCCGGTGAGCACCACGGTCAGGCTGAGCATGTTCTTTTGCGAGTCGCGCAAAGTGCGCACGGAAATGTTCTTTTGCATCATTTCCTGGTCCATGCCAGTCATGGCGATCGTGATGAACATGCCGGCCACGATGTGCTTCCACACATAGGCGGGGCTGTCCGGGTCGACGGTGAAGATGCGCGTCAGGCCCTGCGCGCGCATGCGCTCCAGGCTGTCGATGAAGGACAGATCCATCTCGCGCAACAAAAACACGCTGCAGATGATGAGACCTGCCAGCATGCACGCCGTTTGCAGGGTATCGGTCCAGACGATGGTTTTTACGCCGCCCTCGTAGGTGTAGAGCAGGATCAGCAGCAGCACGACGCACGACGTCAGCCAGAATGGCACGCCCAGGCTATCGAGTATGGTCGCTTGCAGGATATTGACCACCAGATACAGCCGCGCCGTGGCGCCCAGCAGGCGCGACAGGATGAAGAATGCCGCCCCGCTCTGGTAGGCACGCCGTCCCAGGCGCCATTCCAGGTAGCGGTAAATCGATGTGAGCTGCAGCCGGTAGTACAGCGGCAGCAAGATGAAGGTGATGGCCAGGTAGCCGAGGACATAGCCGATCATCAGCTGGATGTAGCCGAAACCGTTGCTGCCCACGGCGCCGGGCACGCTGATGAAGGTCACACCCGTGAGGGTGGTGCCCACCATGCCGAAGGCCACCAGCATCCAGTTGCTGTCATTGTTGCCGATGAAAAAACTGTCGTTGGTGGCATGGCGCGAGGTGCGCCATGCCACGCCCAGCAGGATCAGGAAATATGCGAGGACGACGGCAAACAGGATGAGGGGTGACATGGGAGAGACGCTGGCGGCAAGGTGAACAGGGGCAGAAATATACAGCAAAGCCCCTGTTGGCGCCGGTGTCAGCAGCCGGACGGTTTCACGCGCTCCACTTCCAGCCCAAACCACGGACGCAAGCGCGTGCCGACGACGTTGCCGACGAAAGCGCACACCAGCCACAGCCAGCCGTGCAGGCTGCCCGAGATGATGCCGCTGAAATACGCGCCGATATTGCAGCCGTAGGCCAGGCGCGCGCCGTAGCCCAGCAGCAAGCCGCCCACGACGGCGGCGATGATCGAGCGCCGCGGGATGCGCCACACGGGCGCATAGCGGCCGGCCAGGGCCGCCGCCAGCATGGCGCCCAGCACGATGCCGATATCCATCACGGAGGTCTTGTCTTGCGTCAGCGGCGCGGCCAGGGCGGCCGCGTTGGCCTTGGTCGACCAGTAGGCCCAGCTGGCCGTATCGATGCCGACCACGGACGCGGCTTTCGCGCCCCACAGGGCGAACGCGGACGTCACGCCCCACGGCTTGCCCGACAGCGCCAGGGTGGCGAAGTTCAGCACGACGAGCGCAATGGCGCCCGCCACCAGCGGCCAGGGGCCGTGCAGCCAGGGCGACGCTTGCGCCGGGCGCAGCGGCGTGGCGACGAGCTTGCCATGGCGGCGTTTTTCAACGAGCACCGTGATGCCGGCGATCAATGCAAAAACGATCCAGTTCAGCGCCAGCGCGGGTACCAGGCCCAGGCTTGTGACGAGGGAAATGGGTTTCAATTGCGGCAGCGCCGTCCAGAACGGCATGTGCGCCGTGCCGATCACGGAGCCGACGATGAAGGCGGCCAGGGTGATGAGCATGCGCGTGCTGCCGCCACCGACCGTGTACAGGGTGCCGGAGGCGCAACCGCCGCCCAGCTGCATGCCGATGCCGAAGATGAAGGCGCCGAAGATGACGGAGGTGCCGGCGGGAGAAACCAGGCCCGCGACGGGCGTGCCGAACAGGCTGCCGGCCGACAGCGCGGGGAAGAACAGCGCCACGCCCACGGCCAGCATCAGCATTTGCACGCGCAAGCCGTCGCCGCGGCCATCGGCGATGAAGACGCGCCAGGCGGACGTGAAACCGAAGGCCGCGTGATACAGCGTAATGCCGAGCAAGGCACCCACCACGTACAGCGCGGACTGGGTGGCACCGACGGTCAGCGCCAGATACCACGCACCCAGTACGATGAGCAACAGGGCAACGCCCAGCGGTTTCGGATTGATAGCGGTGCGCAGGCGTAGCGGTGAAGCTGCAGTATCGGACATGGTAGGGGACGCCAAAGGAAGGGAAGCGCCATTTTCCCCCGTTTTGCTGTTTTCTGCCAGAAAGTTACTTTGCCTTCCAGCCAAGACCATGCAGCCATGTCCCCAGCCGCGCGCACAGGGCAAGGAAGTCCTGCGCCTCCCTGCCCTGCATGCCCGCGGCCAGATCAGCTGACGCGCATCATTTCGACAGTTTGACCTGCGCCAGTTCCGCCGTCAGATAGCCGACAGCGCCACTGGCCTTGCTGTTGTAGTTGGTGTTGATGAGGATATTGATCTGATCCTTCAGCGCCGATGGCAGGCCGGGGAAGCGGTTCCACTCGTCACCCGGATGCTGGAAGTTGCTCATCACATAGGTCCAGCCGTTGATCTCATCGACCGCATGCAGGCCCGTCGATTCCGCGCCGGCCGGGCAGGACAGCAAACGTTCCAGCTTCTTGGTATCGACGTTATACGCCCACAGGAAGTTGTTCAGGTGGTTGCCGCTGTCCTCGCCGATGAACAAGGTACGCAGTTTTTCCGAGAACTTCAGGTTGTCGGGACTGGCGATCTTGGCCGGGTTGGCCGTATTGCCCAGGCCATCGGCCGCGATGTCTTCCCCCGCGATCAGCAGGGTCGATTCGCTCGGCACCCATTCGCTGTCGATCGCCGCGCCCGTGTCATCCTTCTGTCCGCCCGCAAGCTTGTGCGACACAACGCCGCCCGCCACCAGTTTCTTGAACTTGACGTTGTTGCCAGCCACGTAGCCCGCACCGCCTTCGACCATCGAATCCTGGATGTTGGCATACGCCGAGTAGGCAATCTTGTCCTTGGCGTTGACCGTCGTGCCTTCGTTCTTGGTAAAGGCCATGCTGCCACCCTTGAGGGCGGCGTAACGGTGGGTTTCCAGGAAAGCGGCGGCCTTTTCCTGGCCCGCCTTGACTCTGACCCAGGCGGTTTTCTTGTTCAGGACGATCTTCGTGTAACTGGCGTCGGACGGATCGGCCAAGGTCGAATCCATGATATCGGTAGCCTTGATGCCACCGTCGACCAGCGCCTTGATTTCGGCGTGCGTCGCATGGCCCAGCTTGACCCATTGCAGCTTGCCGGTGGTGGTCTCGGTCAGCTGGGTGGTGTATTTGGCGACGTACAGGGTGCCGCCTGCCGCCAGGTCGGCGACCTTGTCGGCCACGAACATGAACAACCCGCCATTCGTATAGTCGTCGCCGCCCAGGATGGTGCGCTGGTCTGGCATCACCTGCACCAGTTCGCGCGAGTAGCGGCCCAGGCAGTAGTGTTTCTTGATGCTACCCGTGCCGTCCGGGTTCACCGACACTTCCGGCAAGTGGCCGTAGTCATACGCATTGGCGGTAGCCGTATTGCCAAAGACGTTCTTGCTGAATTCCTTGAGCACAGCCAGCGACTGGCCACCCAGGCCCTGGTCGAAGGCATCGGGTTCATATTCTTCGCTCGACAGATGGGTGTTCCATGGCGACAGGCTGGCGCCGCAGGTAATCCACAGGCCCTTGACGGACGAGGTATCGACATTGTGGTATTTCACCAGCGACAACTTGCCGGTGGTCTGGTCCTGGTCCAGGGTCAGCACGGCGATCGGCGACGGCAGCGTACCGTAGGTGGACGCGCCGGCCTGGTTGAACGAATTGTATTCAAACTGCACCACGGCAAACACAGGCTTGCCCTTGACGCCGGTCACGCTGGCGTTGGCAACCGTCAGCATCGAACTGCCGTCTGGCGAGTCCGAGAAGAACTGGCGCTCCTTGCCCGGCACCGAACTGTCGATGATGGGCTGGTTCTTGATGTCGAAATAAGCGCCCGCAATCACGCTGCCGCCCTTGCCGTCCGGCACCCGGTCACCGGTCAGGAAGAAAGGCTGGTACGCCAGGTTATAGCTGTTGCTGCTGCCATCGCTGAAATTGACCTTGAGCTTGGAGCCGACGGTGGTCGTGGCCAGCGCGGCAGGCGCGCTCGCCAGCGGCGCCGCCATGCCGGTGAATTCTGCCGTGGTAAACGTCGCGGTGGGCGTGACTGGCGTGGTCACCGGCGGCAGGTCGTTATCGGAACTGCCGCCACAACCGGACAGAAAGGCGCTGACACCGGTCAAGCCGGCCAACGGCAGCATGGGGGCACCGGCAAACAGTTGCAACAGGCGGCGGCGCGAGGACTCAGGGGCGTAATTCGACATTTTTTGTTTCTTCCGTTATAAATAAATATCGTGGGACAGACCAGCTTGATTACGAGGCCGGAGCATAAACGACAAATATTTCAGCTTGATTACAGGCAAACTGCACCGTGAAGCAAGGGCAAGCGAGGTGTCAATGGCCCGCCGCACGCATCGACTTTTCGCCGCCAGCTCGCACGGGAATCGGGTTCAGGCGATCCAGGCGGCCGCTCAGGGCCGTCAAGCCGAATGCACCGAGCACGACCAGGGCGCCGATCCAGCCCGTATGCACCAGGCCCAGGTGTTCGACGATCAGGCCGCCGCCCCAGGCGCCACCGGCGATGCCAAGATTAAAAGCGGCGATATTCAAGCCCGAGGCCACGTCCACGGCGCGGGGCGTGAAGTGCTCCGCTTGCTGCACCACATACACTTGCAAACCAGCGACATTACCGAAGGCCACTGCGCCCCACAGCAGCACGGTGATGACGACCAGCACGGGATGCGGCGCCGTAAAGGTCAACAGCAGCAACACCAACGCCAGCAGCAAGAAGATCTGCTTCAGAGCACGCACCGGGCCCTGCTTGTCGGCCAGCTTGCCGCCCCAGATATTGCCGAAGGCCACGGACACGCCATACACCAGCATCACCGCGCCCACGGCGCCGGCGCTGAAACCCGATACTTGCTGCAGGATCGGCGCCAGGTAGGTAAAGGCGATGAAGGAGCCGCCATAGCCGACGGCCGTCATGGCGTATACCAGCAGCAGGCGCGGCTGGCCCAGCACCTGCACTTGCTGCAACAGTGATGCGGGCTTGCTGTGGGCGATCGTCGATGGCACGTACAGCAGGCTGCCGACAAAGGCGACCAGACCCAGCGCCGAGACGGCGAGGAAGGTTTCGCGCCAGCCGACATGCTGGCCGATGAAGGTGCCCAGCGGCACACCCGTCACCAGGGCCACGGTCAAGCCCGTAAACATGATGGCGATCGCGCTGGCCGCCTTGTCCTTAGTCACCAGCGAGGTGGCGATGGTCGAGCCGATGGAAAAGAATACGCCATGCGCCAGCCCCGTCAGGATGCGGGCGATGACGAGGGTTTCGTAGCCGGGCGATTTCCAGGCCAGCAAATTGCCCAAGGTGAACAGGACCATCAGCGACAATAACAAGGTTTTGCGCGGGATCTTGCCCGTCAGGGCGGTCAGCACGGGTGCCCCGACGGCGACGCCCAGCGCATACAGGCTGACCAGCAAGCCGGCCGACGGCAGGTTGACGCCGAGGTCGGCGGCGATGGTGGGCAACAGCCCGACAATGACAAACTCGGTGGTTCCGATGGCAAAAGCGCTGAGGGTCAGCGCGAGCAAGGCAATGGGCATGACAAACTCCGATAAATAATGGTGGCATGCAGTATCGGGGTTTTCTTTGTTTCTAAAAATACCTCATCGGGCAGAAGATAGTTGCGCTCAAATCAAGAATATAATGGTCTGCTACACTGGCCGCATCAACACGGGGTCACCACCATGAATTCAGAAAAACTGGCGCTGCTGGTCACGCGCGAAATGCCGTATGGGAAATATCAGGGACGCTTGCTGGCCGACTTGCCGGGACACTACCTGGGCTGGTTCGCGCGCGAGGGTTTCCCCTCGGGCGAACTGGGCAGTTTAATTGCGCTGATGTACGAGCTCGACCACAATGATTTGCGCGGCTTGCTCGACCCCTTGCGCACGCGCAAGTCGCCGTGGCGGCCGGGCGAATAAGAGAAGTAAGGCGGGTCTTAAAACTGGCGCACCTTCTTCGCCAGCATGGCGCTGAACTCGCCATTCCCCACCAGCGTTTGCAGTTCGCTGGCGCCACCGATGAGCACGCCATTGACAAAGACCATGGGGAACGTGGGCCAGCCCGTCCACATTTTCAAGGCATTGCGGCGATGCCACTGGTTCAGATAACTGCCGTATTGCAGGTACTGGTAGGGCGTGCCCAGCACGTCGAGGATTTTGCGCGCCTTGCGCGGAAACGGATTGAGCGCCATGCCGACCACCACCACCTGGTGTGCGGCGATGGCGGCCTGCACTTCACGCACGATGTCCTGGTGCTTGCTGCCGATCAAAGGGCGGGCGGCGGGATGGATCTGGGCTTCGTCGAGGATGGCGCGGGTCATGAAAGTCCTGGGATGAGTGGCACGTGGCGTGCGGGTCACGCATTGTGACACGCACTTGTGCCACGCGCACAGGTCGGCGTGGGCGACACGGGCGCGCGACGCCGCGATGACTGCGAACATTCAAAACAGCTCGTCGAGCAGCAAGTGCCATTGCAGCTTGCCTTGATCGGCATCAGCAATCCCATATTGCTGCAACAACCTTTGCGCTAGCGCGGCGTCCAACTCACCGAGAGCACGCCATGCGATGGCCAGGTCCTGGTAACGGTCGGCGACGCCCGCCCGTCCCACGTCGATGCAAGCGACGGCGGCGCCTTCCTGCATCACGATATTTTCCAGCGAGAAGTCGCCATGCGTGACAACGAGGTCGGGCACGCGGGGCAGATTGCCTTGCAGCGCCGTCCACACCTGTTCCGCCGTCCAGCCCTGGCGCCCGGCATCGAAATCGTCGGCATCGACCAGGCCCGCATCGATGCGCTGGCGCGCCTGGGCCAGCCGAACGGCATGGCCGGCGTCGAACGGACAGTCGCTCACGGGCAGCGCATGCAGGCGGCGCAGGAAGGCCGCCAGCGCGTCGACCACGACGCGACCCAGCGCGGGGTGCGCTTCCAGCACTGCGGATGCCGTTGTGCCTGGCAAGGCCATCAGCAGCAGCCATGCCTGCTCCGGGTCTGCCACGCGGGCGAACTGCACCACGGCCGGCACGGGCAGATAGGGCGCCAGCCAGCGCAGCCGCGCCAGTTCATCGGCGAGGTCGGCGGCGGCGCTACCCCTGCCGTGCTTCAGGTACAGGTCCGGCGCACCACCCTTGCCCCGCAGCCGGTAGACGGCAGCGTCCGACTCACCGACGCTGTCGCGCGTCCATTGATAAGCAGCCACGGCGGCGCGCAGGCTGGCGGGCATGGCGGCCGTCACAGAGGATTGCATCGTGTCGGAGGTGCTCATCGCTCTATCCCAGAGGCACGTGCAAGCCCATCTTGAGGCAAGTCAAGGCCACCGAGGTGCGGTAGCGCCGGATATTGTCGTCGCCGCCGAACAAACGTTCCGTCAGCGCCTCGTATTCGGCCATGCTGCTGGCGGTAATGACCAGCAGGTAGTCGGCCTCGCCCGTGATGCCGTAGCACTGCTGAATGGCAGGCTCGGCCATGATGCGCGCGCGCAGGCCGGCCGTGCGCTGCGGGTGCTCGTCGTGCAGATGCACTTCCACCGTGAGTATCAAGGGGCGGCCCAGGCGACTGGCGTCGAGCACGGCCACTTCCTGACGGATCACGCCGCTTTCGCGCAGGCGGCGGATGCGCCGCTGCACGGCGGGCGCGGACAAATGCACGGCCTGGGCGATTTCGCGCTGCGAGGTCGTGTTATCGCGCTGCAAAATGTCGAGGATCGCCAGGTCGAAGTCGTCGAGGGCGAGGGAGGGCGCGAGCGAAAGTTGCGTCATGAGGGTCAAAATGCAGTGCAAATATCAGAGCAGACACAATAAACTTTCGCTATTCCGATATCAAGCCTTTTATCACCATGCCATTACGCCGCTATTCCTCGCTGATTCCCCTGCTCGCCATCCTCGGCTCCGTCACCTGCCTGGGACTGGGCACCTCGTGGGCCAAGCACAGCCTGTTCCCGCTGGTCGGCGCGCAGGGCACGACGGCCGTGCGCGTGGGCTTTTCCGCCCTGCTGCTGTTGCTGTTCTGGCGCCCCTGGCGCTGGCAGCTGAGCCGCGCCGACCTGCGCACGGTGGCGCTGTACGGCGCGGCGCTGGGGCTGACGAACCTGTGTTTTTATATGGCGCTGCGCACGATTCCGTTCGGCATCGCCGTGGCGATCGAGTTTTCCGGCCCGCTGGCCGTGGCCCTGCTGGCCTCGCGCCGGCCGCTCGATTTCGTCTGGGTGGCCCTGGCCGTGGCGGGACTGGCGCTGCTGTTGCCGCTCGGCCACGACGTCAGCAATCTCGATCCCACGGGCGTGCTGTTCGCCCTGGGCGCCGCAGTCTGCTGGGCCAGCTATATCCTCTTCGGCAAGCGCGCCAGCCATTTGCATGCAGGCCATTCGGTATCGCTGGGCCTGGCGATGGCCGCGCTGGTGGTGGTGCCCGTGGGAGTGATGCATAGCGGCGCCGCCCTGCTCTCGCCCGTCGTGCTGAGCGTGGGCCTGGGCGTGGCGCTCATTTCCAGCGCGATACCGATCTCGCTGGAAATGGTGGCCCTGAAGCGGCTGACGCCGCAAGCGTTCGGCATCATGAGCAGCATGGAACCGGCCGTGGCCGCCATGCTGGCGTACATCCTGCTTGACGAGCGCCTGGGTGCCGGGCAGTGGCTGGCCATCGCCATGATCATGGCCGCGTCGATGGGCAGCTCGTACATGGCGCAGCGCCAGAAACGGGCGCCCGCCGCCGCCGTGCATACCTGAACTGTACCCTTAATGCACGGCCGCACCCGCCACATGGGCGGCCAGGTTCTTGCGCGCCAGCCACGCCAGCGGCAGCAAGGCGAGTAATGCGGCAGCCACGCCCGCCCACGGCGACGACGCCATCAACTGGTGCGAGACCATCAGCGCACCCAGCATGGAGCCGAAGGAAATACCCAGATTAAACGCAGAAATATTCAGGCCCGAGGCGAAATCGACGGCTTGCGGCGTGTAGCGCTCGGCCGTGGCCAGCATGCCGGCTTGCAGGGCGGGCGACAGGCCGAAGGCGAACACACCCCAGACGAACAACATCACTGTCATCATCCATGGCGAGCTGATGCTCAGGGCCACACCCACTTGCGTGACGGCCAGCAACAGCAGCATCAATCGCAAGGCTTTTTGCCAGCCCAGGTGGCTGGTCAGGTAGCCGCCCGCCAGGTTGCCGGCAAAGGTGGCGATGCCGAACACGATCAGCAAGGCGCTGGCCATGGTGGCGGAAAAGCCCGTCACATCCGTCAGGATGGGCGTAATAAAAGTGAAGGCGGCAAAGCTGCTGCCAAAGCCGAACGTCGTCACGGCCATCATCGTCAAAATGGGGCCGCAGCCCAAGGCCGCCAGCTGCGTCATGGCCTTGCCGCCCTTGCCCTGCTGCAAACCGGCCGGCAGCCAGCGCGCCATGGCGCCCAGACCCACGGCGGCCAGCACGACGACGGCAAAAAAGGGCAAGCGCCAGCCCATCAAGTTGCCGAGGAAACTGCCGAACGGCACGCCGATCACCATGGCCAGGGTCAAGCCCGCAAACATCACGGAAATCGCCCTGCCCGCCTGCGCCTTCGTCACCAGACTGGCGGCCACGGTGGCGCCGATGGCAAAGAAGGTGCCGTGCGCCACAGCCGTGATGACCCGCCCCACCAGCAACAGTTCAAACGTATGCGAGAAGGCGGCCAGCAGGTTGCCGGCCAGGAACACGCTCATCAGTCCCAGCAAGGCCGCCTTGCGCGGCAGGCGCGACATCAGTAGCACCAGCAGCGGCGTGCCGATGGCCAGCGCCAGCGCATACAAGCTGACCAGCGAGCCGGCCGATTCGATGGAAATATGCAGGTCTTTCGCGATGCTCGGCAGGATGCCGACGACGATGAATTCGGTGACGCCGATGGCAAAGGCGCCGACGGCCAGCGCCAGCACGCCTGGCGGCATGCTGCGGGCTGGAGGGAAAACAGGGCTTGCGGTGGTCATGATGGCTCCAACAATGGTTCAAGCCAGCCAGTGTATCGATGCACACGCTTTTGATATAGACTCTAATAATGGAAACACCTGTGAAATGGATTCAATAATGGCCAGGCAAGACATCAACCGCGCGTTCGAGATGGGCGTGTTTGTGGCCGTGGTGGAAACGGGCGCCTTTTCCGCCGCCGCGCGCCGCCTGGCCCTGACGCCGTCGGCAGTCAGCAAACTGGTCAGCCGGCTGGAAGCACGGCTCGGCGCCCGTTTGCTCCAGCGCAGCACGCGGCAATTGCACACCACGCCAGAGGGCGACGCCTTCTTCGTGCAGTGCAAGCGCATCCTCGACGATATCGACGGCGCCGAGCGCGAAGCGGCGCAGGGCGCGGCACCGCGCGGGCGCTTGCGCATCAACTGTTTCGTGCCGTTCGGCGTGCGCCATCTGCTGCCCATCTTGCCCGAGTTCGCCCAGCGCTATCCCGACATCGTGCTCGACGTGGTCGTCAGCGACGCCATCGTCGACTTGCTGGAAGACCGCACCGACATCGCCATCCGCACGGGCAAGCTGAAGGAATCGAACCTGGTGGCGCGCAAACTGGGCGAAGATGCGATGGTCGTGGTGGCGTCGCCGGCGTACGTGGCGCGCCATGGCCTGCCACGCACGCCGCTCGAATTATCCGAACACAATTTATTAGCCTTCAACTTCCGCTGCCAGAACGAAACCTGGCCCTTCCTCGACGGGAGCGGAGGAAGCTTGCAGGTGGCGCCGCAGGGCAATACCTGCGTCAGCGATGGCGAAAGCATGCGCCAGCTGGTGCTGGCGGGCATGGGACTGGGACGCTTTTCGCGCCAGCATGTGCTGCGCGATATCGAGCAAGGTCATTTAATACCCTTGCTGCAGGACTACAATCCGGGCGACCGTGAACTCGTGCACGCTGTCTTCGTGGGACCGGGCTTGCAAGTGCCGGCCCGGGTGCGCGTGATGCTCGACTATCTGCTGGAAAAAGTGCAGCTGGGTAGCGATTAAATCACCACCGCTTCCAGGCGCAGCTGCCGCCCCTCGCCCAGCATCACTTCGAATTCCGCCGCCGGCACGGCAGGACTGAACAGATAACCTTGCAGCTGGTCGCAACCGAGTTCGCGCAAGAAGCGCATCTGCTCGGCCGTTTCCACCCCTTCGGCGACGATTTCCTGGCGCAGTTGCTGCGCCATGGTGACGATGGCGCGGGCGATGGCGCAATCGTTTTCATCGAACGGCAAGCCGACGACAAACGAGCGGTCGATTTTCAGGGTACTGATGGGGAATTTCTTCAAATACGCCAGGCTGGAATAGCCGGTGCCGAAGTCGTCCAGCGCCAGCGCCAGGCCCATGGCCACCAGCTGGTTCATGATGTCGATCACCTTATCGGCGCCGCGCATCAGCAGGCTTTCCGTGATTTCCAGCATGATCTGGTCGGGCCGCACGCCATAGCGTTCCAGCACGGCCGCTATGCGCGCCGGCAACTGTTCGTCGAACTGGCGCGCCGACAGGTTGACGGCGATGGCCGGCATGTGCAGGCCACGGTCTTCCCAGTTGCGGATCTGGCGGCAAGCCTCGTCCAGCACCCAGGTGCCCAGTTCGAGAATCAAACTGGTTTCCTCGGCAACGGGAATGAAGAGGCCGGGCGAGACCATGCCGCGCATCGGATGCTTCCAGCGCAGCAAGGCTTCCGCGCCCACGATCCGCCCGCTGGCCAGGCTCACTTTCGGCTGGTAATGCAATTCCAGCTCCTTGTCGCCCAGCGCCAGGCGCATTTCGCTTTCCAGGCGCAAATGTTCCTTGGCCCGCCGGTTCATGTCTTCACGGTAAAACAGGAAGGTCGATTCGATGGTCTGCCCCGCCTTGGCCACGGCCACGTCGGCAAAGCGGAACAGGGCCGGCGCTTCCAGGCCATCTTCCGGATACACGGTAATGCCGATGCTGGCGCCCACGTGCAGCGCGTGCGCATCGATATTGATGGGCGCTTCCAACAGGTTGAGCAGCTTTTGCGCCACGTTCGCCGCATGTTCGCGCTTTTCGATATGCAACAGCGCCACGACGAACTTGCTGTTGTCGACCCGCGCCAGGATGTCCGCGTCGCGCAAGGCGCCACGGAACAGCTGACCGATGGCGATCACCAGCTGGTCGCCCACTTCGTGGCCGAGCGTGTCGCTGATGGAACCGATGCGGCTGATGTCGATGACCATCAGCGCGCCATGCGTGCCTTGCCGTTTCGCTTCAGCCAGGCCCTGGCCCACCAGCTGGTTCAGCAGGCAGCGGTTGGGCAAGCCCGTCAGGCTGTCGTAATTGGCCATGCGCTGCATGCGCGCCTCGGCATCCTTGTGCAGCGAGATATCGGAAAACAGGGAAAAAACATGGCTGATCTCGCCATACTCGTCGCGCACGACGCTGATGGTGACGTCTTGCGGGAACAGTTCGCCATTCTTGCGCTTGCCGATGATTTCGCCGCGCCAGGAGCCGTGTCCGCGCATGGCGGCGCGCACCTTGGCGCGGAAATCGGGGTCGTGCACGCCCGAGCGCAGCAAGTCCGGCGTGCGGCCGATGGCTTCGGCCGGCGAATAACCGGTGATGCGGGAAAACGAACTGTTGATGGAGACGATGCGCTCTTCCGCGTCCGTGATCAGCACGGCTTGCTCGCTGTCTTCGATGATGCGTGCGTGCAACCTCACCTTGTCCAGGTCGGACAGCGGTTCGCTCATGGCCGACAGGCGCACGGCCATGCCGCACGCCTTGCCCGCCTGATCGTGGATCACGTGGCGGTGCATGCGCAGCCACGTTACCATGCCCGACTTCTTGCGCCGGCGCACATCAGTGGCCACGTCGCCCTGCTTGAAATGCAGTTCCAGCACGCTCGCTTCCGCATCGTCTTCCGGATACAAAAACAGGATGTGCTGGCCCAGCGCTTCCAGTTCGGAATAGCCGAACATCTGTTCGGCGCCATGGTTCCAGCCGATCAGGAAGCCATCGGGATCGATTTCCAGCAAGGCGTCGGCGAGCGCCACGCGCACCACGGGCCGGCTGACGCCGCGCAGCCGCTCCAGCTCTTCCTGCAGCCGCGCCAGAGTGGCGGCCTGCTGCGCCCCAGCCTGTTCACGGGCGTCCTGGGCCAGGCCCAGGCACAGCGTGACCTTCGCCTCAAGCATGGCAACCCCGCGCGTATGCCAGGTCAGGGGAACATATCAGGGGCGCTGCGGTGTGTGTCATCATCAAAATCCCACTATGGGGCATGCAGGTCGGAGCAGAAAGACGGTCGAAATACTATGAATATGGTAACTTAAAAATGTTGGCATATGTCAACATTTTAAGACCTACGCCGAATGGCCCGGCAGATGCTGCGCCAGGCGGGCAAACACATCCGGTTCGCGCATGCGCGCCATCCACCAGCGCAGCGCAGCGCCATCCTCGCCCACTCTCCACGCCAGGTAAAACGTTTCCGACGGTTTTGGTTCTTCCACGGCCTTTTCCACCAGCTGGCCACGCGCAATGGCGGCACGCGCACACGGTCCCGGCAGGAAGCCAAAGCCCAGTCCCAGCACCTGGTAGTCGAACTTGACCTGCATGCTCGGCACGCTCAAGGCATCTTGCCCCAACAGCAGCCCCACGGTGCGCGGCGCCATCTGGCGCGCCGAGTCAGCCACCACCACGGCCCGGTACTGCTGCAGATGGCCGCGCGACAGGGGCTCTGCCACCTGCGCCAGCGGATGCGTGGGTGCCACGGCAAAGACGAAGTCGAGCATGCCGATCGGCTGCGCGATATAGCCGCCGCCCGCCGGTCCGTCGCCGGGCGCACCCACCAGCAAGTCGACCCGGCGGTCCAGCAACGCTTCCCAGGTGCCCGACAGGGTGTCCTGCGACAGACGCAAGCGCGTCTGTTGCGCTACTTCATAGAAGGCGCGCACGTCGTCGGCCAGGGCCACGGCGGAAAACATGGAATCGATGCCGATGGACAACTCTGTTTCCCAGCCGGACGCCACCCGGCGGACGCGGTGTTCGAGGTCCTGTGCCGCCTTCAATAAATAGCGGCCCTCTTTCAGCAACTCCTGGCCGGCCGCCGTCAGCATGACTTTCGGACCATTGCGCCGGAACACTTGCACGCCCAGGTCGTCTTCCAGCTTGGCCACCGTATAGGAAATGGTGGACGGCACTTTATGCAATTCCTTGCCGGCCGACGAGAACGATCCGCGACGGTCGATGGCGTCGACGATTTGCAAGGCTTCCAGGCTCAGTCTTAACATTCGATTTTTTCGATCATAGGTCGCAAGATTTTCCGTTTTTCTTTCTGGAGCAGGCGGCCTATACTTTCTCCATCGTACAGCGAAGGGCAGCATCGGTAGCAAGGCAGCAGCCGGGCAACGCTCCTTCGAAATTATCGCACATTCATTGATAGAAACGGAGTCCACCATGTTACAGATTCGTCACAGCGAAGAACGCGGCGCCGCCAACCACGGCTGGCTCAATTCCCACCACAGCTTTTCTTTCGGCAGCTACCACGATCCGCTGCACATGGGTTTTGGCCCCTTGCTGGTGATCAACGAAGACCGCGTCACGCCAGGCCAGGGCTTTGGCACGCACGGCCACCGCGACATGGAAATCATTTCGTATGTGCTCGACGGCGCGCTGGAACACAAGGACAGCATGGGTACCGGTTCCGTGCTGCACTACGGCGATGTGCAGCGCATGAGCGCCGGCAGCGGCGTGCGCCATAGCGAGTTCAATCATTCCGCCACGGATGGCTTGCACTTCCTGCAGATCTGGATCCAGCCGAACGTGACGGGCATTCCACCCAGCTATGAAGAGAAACATTTTACGCCGGAAAGCAAACGCGGCAAGCTGCGTTTGATCGCCTCGTCCGACGGGCGCCAGGGTTCCGTGCTGATCCACCAGGATGCGGCCATCTACGCCAGCATCCTGCAGGAAGGCGAGCAAGCCGCACATGCGCTGGATGAAGGCCGCATTGCGTATGTGCACCTGATCCGCGGCAGCCTGGTGGTCAACGGCACGCCGCTCAAAGCGGGCGATGCGCTGAAATTGACCCAGGAGGCCGCAGTGACGTTGACGCAGGCAGAAGATGCCGAAGTGCTGGTCTTCGATCTGCCTCAATAAGGGCAGCTGGCCAAATCCGCATGCTGTTGCTGGGGAAACGCGGCGTCGGCAAGGCGGCCGTCTTGTAAAAGGCGGATCCGGCCGCAATTAGAGGGGTAGTACCAGGCATTCCAGCCTTCAAATCTCAGCCAGGGGAAATGGTTTCCCCTGCTTTTTGGTATGATGGCAAGGCGCGCCGGCACCGCAGTGGTGTCGCGCGCCTTTTATTTTTGATAATTACCTATATGAGCACAACCATGCAAAGCGGCGCAGACCTCCTGGCGACAGGCGAATTGGATTACACGACTTCCTGCGCACTGCCAACGCCGTGGGCCCAGTTCACCCTGCACGCCTTTGTCGAACACGCCACGGGCAAGGAACATCTGGCCATGGTGCTGGGCGATGTCGGCAACGGCGAACCGGTACTGGCGCGCGTGCATTCCGAGTGCCTGACGGGCGACGTGCTGTTTTCCCAGCGCTGCGATTGCGGCGCCCAGCTCGAAGGCGCCTTGAAGCGCATCGCAGAGGAAGGCCGCGGCATTTTGCTGTATCTGCGCCAGGAAGGGCGCGGCATTGGCCTGATCAACAAGATCCGCGCCTACCGCCTGCAAGAGGCAGGCGCCGACACGGTGCAGGCGAATGAACAGCTGGGCTTCAAGGCCGACGCGCGCAACTACACCTTGTGCAAACCCATGTTTGCGCAATTCGGCATCAACAGCCTGCGTTTGATGACGAACAACCCGCGCAAGATCGCCGCCATGGAAGCGCTGGGCATCACGGTGGCCGAACGGGTGCCGCTGCTGGTCAACCGCAACGCCTTCAACCAGCACTACCTGAATACCAAGCAAAGCAAGCTCGGTCACATGATGACGCCGGAAACGGCACCGGCGCTGGAAGACGGCGCCCTGTAATTGTCGGGGCTGGCGCGGAATGGCGCGTCACTTGGGCGCCGGGCCGGCCTCGCTCCGGCTCACGCACAAAGGATGCATGAAATTATCTAACTTCGCCTTCTTGCTGGCCAGCCTGTGCGCTGCCGCAGGCGCACACGCGGCCCCGACGCCTCCGCCAGCTGCGGCCCCCACCGCTGCGACTCCCCCCGCCAAACCGCCACCGGCCACCGCCGCACCCGCTGCCACCGAACATGCAGCCTTGCCGCCGCCCTCGTCCGCCGCGCAAAAACTGTACACGGCCGCGCGCGCCGACATCCTGCAAGTGCGCGTGCTGCTGAAAAACGGCCGCACGCAATCGTCGGTGGGTTCGGGCTTTTTGATCGGCACGGGCGACCTGGTGGTAAGCAACTATCACGTCGTGTCGCAATTCGCGCTCGACCCCGATACCTACGTGGGCGAATGGGTCGATACCAGCGGCCAGCGCGGCAATGTGGAATTGCTGGCCGTCGATGTGCTGCACGACCTGGCCGTGCTGCGCGTGAACCGCCATGGCACGGGCTTTTTCAAGATGCCCGAACCGCTGGCGCCCCTGACTCAGGGCCAGTACCTGTATTCGATGGGCAATCCGCTGGACCTGGGCTTCGCCATCTCGGAAGGCTCGTACAACGGCGTCGTCACCCGCAGCTTCTACGACCAGCTGATGTTTACGGGACCGATCAATGCCGGCATGAGCGGCGGCCCCAGCGTCACGGCGAATGGCGACGTCGCCGGTGTGAACGTCTCGAAACGCCTCGATGGCGAGCTCGTGAGTTTTCTCGTGCCGGCCCGCTATGCCCAGCAATTGCTGGCCAAGGTGGCGCAGCAAGGCAAGGCGCCAAAAGACTTCAAGCCGCTGGTGACGGCGCAGCTGCTGGCGCACCAGGAAGTGATGCTGGCGCGCCTGCTCGACACGCCCCTGAGCCTGAAAGCCATGGGCCCGTACCGCGTGCCCGTGCGCGAGTCCGACCAGATGCGCTGCTGGGGCCGCTCCAACGTCAAGTCCGACAAGCCCTACATGCTCGACAACACCAGCTGCGCCATGGAATCGGCCATCTTCATTTCCGGCGCCCTGCAGACGGGGCAAGTGTCGATGCGCCACGAATTCCTGCGCAGCAGCGAACTGGGCGCGCTGCGCTTTTCCGAACTGGCCAGCGCCTCGTTCAAGAATGAAAGTTTCGGCAGCTACAAAAGCGCGCACCTGACTGGCCCCCATTGCACCGAACAGTTCGTCAAGAATGCCACCCTGCCCTTGCGCGCCGTGCTGTGCGTGCGCGCCTACCGCAAGTTTACCGGCCTGTACGACTTTGCCCTGCTGGCCGCCAGCACCGATGAGCCACTGATGAGCTTGCAAAGCCGCATCGACGCGCGCGGCGTGTCCTACGCCAACGGCATGCGCGTCACGCGCACCTTCCTCGACGCGCTGTCGCGCGCACCATCGACCACCGGGACGCGCAAGCCATGACAGCACCGTATTTCATCGAAATCCTCACCGAGAATGGCGAAGTACAGCAGCGCCAGCGCATAGCCACCTTGCCGATCCGCATAGGCCGCGGCTACGACAACGACTTCATCCTCGACGACGCGCACACGGCGGCCAAGCACGCCATTGTCGAAGACGATGGCGCAGGCGGGCTGCTGCTGCGCGACCTGGGCAGCCAGAATGGCGTGATCCACCGGGGCCAACGGCAACTGCAAGTGGCCCTGAGCGGCAACAGCATCGTGCGCCTGGGCCACACGCGCCTGCGCGTGCGCGCCAGCGACCACCCTGTTGCACCCGAATTGAGCGATACCACCAGGCACGACTGGGAAGGCTTGCGCCCCGCCGTCGCCGGCCTGGCCATGATCGGCGCCTCGGCCGCTTTCAGCAACTGGCTCAGTGATGCGGACGCCTTCGAGCCGATTTCCTACCTGATGATCATCGCCTACGCACTGGCCGGCGGCCTCGTGTGGGCGTCGATCTGGGCCGTGGCGAACCGCCTGTTCGGCCATGTGGCGCGCTTCGGCCGCCACCTGTTCATCATCGGCTGCGGCTTGCTGGCCATGGAAGTATGGGAACTGGGCAGCAATGTGGCGGCGTATGCACTGTCGCTGGAAGTGCTGACGCGCTATGGCCGGCATATGTTCATCGTCATCGTCTGCGCCATGATCTACTACCATTTGCGCACGATCAAACCGCAGCATCCGCGCCGCTTCGGCCTCGTTGCCGTCGTGCTGGCCATCCTTGGCTCGACCCTGATTTTGCTGAGCAACCTGCAAATCAGCGGCCGCCTGGCCGACGAGGCCTACATGTCGGCGATCTACCCGCCGGCCCTGCGTCTGAGCCCGAATCACACGACGGAGGCTTTCTTCCGCGATGCGGCCGGCTTGCAGCGCGCCGTCGACGCCGAGCGGGGCAAGGCGGCCAAGGGCGCCGACGAAGACGACGACAGCGGCGACTGACAACGCACATGCAAAAAAGCCCGCCGTGTCCTGACAGACCGGCGGGCTTTTTAACGGGCGCCGCGTGGCGCCCAAAGTATCGCTGCTTGAAACCTGCTTAGAACTTGGCTTCCTGCTTGCGGCGTGCCGTAAAGCCCAGCAAGCCCAGGCCGATCAGCAGCATGGCGTAGGTGGTTGGCTCAGGGACGGCCGAGATCAAGCCGTCATTCGCGCCGAAGCTGACGAAATTGTTGTTGCCCGCCTTGAACTGCGCTTGCTGACCACCATCGCAGCAGCCTTCCAGGCCGAAGATGCTCAGGGTATGGTTGCCGGCCGACAGGGAGTTCGAACCGCTGAGGAACTGGCTGCCATTGTTGTAGTTACCCGACCACCACATGTCGTTGCTCTTGAAGTCCAGCGCCACGCCGTCGAGGAACAGGGCACCGCCCTTGCCGAAGTCGACGCCGGTGCGGAAGCTCCAGGCGCCCGCATCGGCGGCGCTGACGCCAAAGTTGATCACCGACTTGAAGGCGATGTTCGAGCCGCTGCCGAACAGGCCGCTGTTCGTGACATTGTCGTAGCTGGCAATCGTCGTCGAGCCATAACCGGCGCCCGGCGTGGCCACGGCGGCATTCACGACGGACTGGTAAGCGGCGGCGGAAGCTTGCGCGCCGGCGTTCGAGAAACCGGTGGACACGGTGATGGTGCTGGCGTTCGCGTGGGCAAACACACCGACAGCGATCAGGGACAGGGCGATTTTAGGCAAATTTTTCATGATTATATCCAGTAGTTATTCAGTAGGCATGCGGGTGCTTGGACTCAATACACGCTGCACTGAGGCGTGTCGGTGGGAGCGCTAGAGACTGCAAAGATGAGCGGTCGGGGGCTGGAACTACCGCGCAAGATCGCGGACTTGCTACGCAATTGCACTGCGCTGCAAGCGTCCAGGAAAGGGGTCGGGTTTCCGGGACAGGTTCAGACGGTTGACGGGTCGGGCAAGACGATAAAGCTATTTTATCCTAATTTTCTTTTAAGAAAAGTATTTTTCTTTTAACCACTAAAGATTCTATTATAACAAGCATCATCCCCTGCTCCGATTGTCGCGACCACGCCACAGATGGCGCCGCCACTGTCGCATCTTGCGCATTTCTTTTCACATGCCGCTGCACCACGGGGCGAAACAGCATGGCAAAATGCATACATGCAGCTATCTGTCCGATGAGGGGGAAAGAGGAAATGGTCGACCTGGAAGAACTACGCTATCTGGCACTGTCGTTTCCCGACACCACCGAGGAAGAACACCACGACCGTCCAGCCTTCCGCGTGGGCGGGAAGATCTTTGCCACCCTGCCCGACGACGAGCACATCAACGTGCTGCTCGATGCGGAAGCGGCGCATATCGCCACCGTCATCACGCCGTCCGGCTGTCAAAAGCTGTGGTGGGGCGAACGCCTGGCCGGCATCACGGTGCGCCTGGCCGATGCCGAGCTGGACATGCTGGCCGCCGCCCTGACGGCCGCCTGGCGGCGCAAGGCGCCCAGTGACCTGGCCAAGACCATCGCCCCGACCGGGTAGTTACATCGGCCAATTGCGCAGCAGCAAGCCCACCATCTGCTGCAGTTGCTCGCGCGATACGCCCGCCGCCGCCTGAATGGCCATGCCCTGCGACAAGGTCACGACAAAGCGCGCCTGCTGCTCGGGACAGGAATCGGGCGGCAAATCGCCCTCCTCCCTGGCGCGCCGCAAGCGGTCGCGCAATTTGATTTCACCGCGCAGCCGGCGCGCAAACAATTCATCGCGGATCGGCAAGGCATCGTCGCTGCAGGCGAGCGCTGCATTGACGCCCATGCAGCCGTGCGGGCCGTCCGGCATGGTTTGCGCATCGACATACTGCGTCAGCAGGGCTTCCACCACCTGGCGCGCCGTCGGCTGTTCCAGCGCCGCATCGAAAAACTGCATGCGCGTGTCGCTGTAGCGTTCAAGCGCCTTGTGGAACAGCTGCTCCTTGTTGCCGAAGACGGCATACAGGCTGGGCCGGTTCATGCCCATGGCTTTCGTCAATTCCGGCAGGGAACTGCCTTCATAGCCTTTTTCCCAGAACACTTTCATGGCGCAATCGAGCGCTTCATCCGCGTCGAAGGTGCGTGGCCGGCCTGTTTTCGCCTTGACCGCTGGCTCTTTTTTATCTTGTTTCATACCGTTCGGTAAAAAATTATTGACAACACTGTCTGCCTGCCCTGATTATATACCGACCGGTTAAAAACCTCTCGGCTTTTCAGGAACCTCATATGCAAGCACTTTCCAACGCTACTGGCGACGATACCACCTTGGCGCCCTGGCTGGCCGTCTTATCGGTCGGCATCGGCGCCTTCGCCCTCGTCACCTCCGAATTCCTGCCCGTCGGGCTGCTGCCGGCCATGGCCGCCGAACTGGCCATCAGCAAGGGCCAGGCGGGACTGATGATCACCACGCCCGGCATCGTTGCCGCATTTGCCGCCATCTTCGTCACCGTCGGCTCGGGCAGCCTGGACCGCCGCATCGTGCTGCTGGCCCTCACCGCCCTGCTGGTCGTTTCGAACCTGCTGGTGGCGCTGGCCCCCTCGTATGCGGCGATACTGCTGGGCCGCGCCATGCTGGGCGTCGGTGTGGGCGGCTTCTGGGCCATCGGCAGCGCCATCGGTCCGCGCCTGGTGGCGCCGCAACATGCGTCGCGCGCCATGTCCATCATCTTTGCCGGTGTCTCGCTGGGCACGGTGGCGGGCGTGCCAGCCGGTGCGCTGGTGGGCGAACTGGTCGGATGGAGGGTTGCTTTCGGCGCGGCCAGCGCCATTGCCGCGCTGGTCTTCCTCGGCCAGCTGTTGCTGTTGCCCAAGCTGCCGCCGACGCAGGCCATCCGCCTGCGCCAGTTGCCGATGATCTTCGGCATCCGCAAGGCCAGGCTGGGCCTGATCGCCACGGCCATGCTCTTCACGGGCCAATTCGCCGCCTACACGTATATCGCGCCCTTCCTCACGCAGATTTCGCACCTGGCCGCCGGCACCGTCAGCGCCATGCTGCTGGTATATGGCGCGTCCGGCTTCATCGGCAACCTGGTGGGTGGCTGGGCCGCCGGCCGCCACGAACGGGCCGCGCTGATGCTGACGGGCGCCGTGCTGGGCCTGTCCACGCTGGCGCTGGCCACGTTCGGCAGCCATTCGGTGACGGCGATGCTGCTGGTGGCCGTGTGGGGCTTCGGTTTCGGCGCCATGCCGATCGCCGTGCAAACGTGGATGTTCAAGGCGGCGCCACACTTGATGGAAGGCAGCAGCGCGCTGTTTGTCGCCATCGTGCAAGTGTCGCTGGCATCCGGCGCCTTGCTCGGTGGCATGGCCGTGGACCGGCTGGGCGTGTCCAGCGCAATGGTGCTGGGCGGCGTATTCGCCCTCGGCTGCGCGCTGACGATCGCACTCTTCGGCAAGCCGCAGGCCAGCGTCAAGGCGGATGCCGGTGCGGCTTGCCAAGGCTAGCAAGGAAGTCGGTTCAGATGCGCCCGCGGCGAAATTCGCCGAGGAATTTCGTCACGTCGGCCGGCGTCATCGGCACATCCGCGTCGCCATGATATGCGTACAGGAAAGGCGTGCCGCCCAGGCGGTCCGTCAGCTTGGCAAAAAGTAAAAAGCGGCTGCCCAGCGGATAGCGCTGCAGGTCGACCAGGCGGCGCGAGCATTGCACGGCCAGCTCGGGCGAAAAGGCCTGGCCCGGCACGGGACGGATTTCCACGCAGCCATTGATCGCGCGCGATTCGACGGCAACGTGCCGGTATGCATAAGTATCACGGGCCATGCCGCCACCTTGAATGAAGTAAAGGCGCCATCTTAAGCGAAGTGGGCGCCTGCCGTGCTACTGCGCCACGATGCGCAGCAGGCGGCCATTGTCTTCATCCGTCAGCGCGTACAGGTAGCCGTCCGGGCCCTGGCGCACGTCGCGCACGCGCGCGCCGATGGCCAGGCGGTCCTGCCCCGTCACCTTGCCATTCGCATCGACGGCGATGCGGCGGATATCCCTGGCCGCCAGGCCGCCGCTGAAGATGCTGCCGCGCCAGGCGGCAATCTTGTCGCCCGTGTAGACGGCCAGGCCCGACGGCGCCGGTGATGGCACCCAGGCCACGCTTGGATTGAGCATGCCGGCCACTTCGTGCTTGCCGATGGGTTCGTGCGTCTTGTAGTCGGCGCCATAGCTTTGCAGGGGCCAGCCATAATTGCCGCCCGCCACCACCAGGTTCAGCTCGTCGCCTCCGTAGGGACCGTGTTCCGTGGCCCACACGCGACCCGAAACAGGATCGAGCGCAAGGCCCTGCACGTTGCGGTGGCCATATGACCAGATTTCCGGCAAGGCGCCCTTGGCCGCCAGCGGATTGCCGGGCGCCGGTTTGCCCTCTTCCGTCAGGCGCAGGATGGAACCCTGGTGCGTGGCCAGGTTTTGCGCCTGCTCGCGCGCCAGGCGGTCGCCGATGCGCAGCGGCGGATTGCCGCCGTCGGCCACGCTCATCAGCAAAGTGCCATCCGGCAGCCACAGCAGGCGAGAACCGAAATGCTGGCCGCCGCTCTTGTCGGTGGCGACCTTGAACAGGGTCTGGATGCCCGTCACCTTCTTGCCGTCGAACACGCCGCGCACCAGGGTCGTGCGGTTCGCGTCATTCGTGCCCGTCGATACCGTCATGTACACGCGCGGGTTCGGCTTGTTGGCATCCTGCGGATGCAGCACGATATCGAGCAGGCCGCCCTGCCCGCCCGTGAAGACTTTGGGCATGCCTTCCAGCGCCACGTCCTCGAAGCTCTTGCCATTCAGCAAATGCAAGGTACCCTGCTTGCTGGTAACCAGCGCGCGGCCCTCGCCCAGCCAGGCGATGCCCCACGGCTGGCGCACGCCCTGCGCGACGGTCTCGGCCTTCCAGCCCTGCTTGGCGGCGGGCGGCTCGCCCGTGGCTTGCAGTTCGGCCCAGGCCGATGGCGCGGCCGTCAATGCCCATGCAAGCAAGATGCTGATGCGGCGTAACTGGAACATGCTCTCTCCTGTCGGTGGATGCTGCGAAGGTGGCGGTTCAGGCGCGCAGCAGCAAGGCCACGGCTTCGGCCGCGATGCCTTCTTCACGGCCCAGGTAGCCCAGCTTTTCATTCGTCTTGGCCTTGATGTTCACCTGGCCCACGCTCACGCCCAGGTCTGCGGCCACGTTGGCGCACATGGCGGCGATGTGCGGCGCCATTTTCGGGCGCTGGGCGATGATGGTGGCATCGATATTGCCGATGATATAACCGGTTGCTTGCACGCGGCGCACGGCTTCGCGCAGCAGGGTGCGCGAATCGGCGCCCTTGAATTGCGCGTCCGTGTCGGGGAAATGGCGGCCGATGTCGCCCAGGGCGGCGGCGCCGAAGATGGCGTCGGTAATCGCGTGCAGCAGCACATCGGCGTCGGAGTGGCCGAGCAGGCCCAGGTGATGGGGGATTTTCACGCCGCCGATGATCAGGTCGCGGTGCTCCACCAGCGCGTGGCAGTCATAGCCCTGGCCGATGCGGAAAGGCAGTACGGGAGTGGTGATGGTCGTCATGCGGTCTTTCTGTTCAGGATTCAAGGATGGGCCAGGTACAGCTCGGCCGTGTGTATGTCGCGCGGCAGGGTTACCTTCAGGTTGCGCGGGTGGCCCTCAATGAGCCTGGGCGCCAGGCCCAGCGCTTCGACGGCGCTGGCGTCGTCCGTGATCGCTAGCGGATCGGGCGCTTGCGACAAGGCCCGGTGCAGCAAGGCATAGCTGAACATTTGCGGCGTCTGCGCCAGCCACAGGCCGTCGCGCGGCACCGTCTGCGCCGAGACGCTAGCCGGGCCGGCCCGCTTGACGGTATCGACCACGGGCAAGGCCAGCAAGCCCCCGGCCGGATGTTCACCGACCTCGGTAATGAGCTTTGCGATCAGCGCCGGCGTCAGGCCGGGCCGCGCCGCGTCGTGCACCAGCACCTGGTCGTGGGCGGCCAGGCTGCCGCGCAACGCCTGCAGGCCATTCAAGATCGTTTCCATGCGCGTGGCGCCGCCGCAGCGCAGCACCGATATGCCAACCCCTGCGCCTTGCTCGGGCACGACCGTGTCAATCAGGCCATCCTCGGCGCTGACGACGATGTAGGTATGCGCGATCAGGGGGCTGGCGAGAAAGGCGTCCACGGCGTGGCGCAGCATGGGCTTGCCGGCGATGGGTAAATATTGCTTGGGGCTGCCCGCTTCCATGCGCGCGCCCACGCCGGCGGCGGGGATCAGCGCAAAATAACGGGGACGATTCGGTGCTGCTGTCATGCCATTCCTTGTCTTGTCATTGCTGGGCGGGCTGTACCTTGCCCGCCAATATGTTCTGGATTTCGCCATTGCACGCCTTGCCCAGGCGCGCATATTCCTGCGGCGAATCGATGGCGGCCTGCAAGGTTTCCACCTTGCGCATCTCGGCCTTGACGTAGGGCAACCAGCCCGTGTCGATCTCGCGCGCCAGCGCCGCCTTGGCCGTGCCGCTGGGCGCGTACAGGGGCCGCGCCTCGAAACGCCTGGCCAGCGCGGCGCGCACGGTCTTTTCCACGCGCGGCAAATGCTCCATATAGGTCTTCATGTGCCGCAGTTCATGCGCGAGTATCTCATCATATGCGCAAGTGCCGGGGGCGAACTCGCGGCCGATATAGATCACCACGGGCGCATACGTCAGGCTCACGGTGATCTGCGGCGCCACGCATTCATAGCCGCTGGCCGGGTCCTGCAGCATGGGACCGGCCAGGGCGATGGCCACGCGCGAATCGGTCTTCGTCAGGCCCAGCACCCAGGTATTGGCGCGCGCCGTGCCCTTCATGACGGTCAGCGCCTTGTACGGCAGATGCGTATCGATGCTGTAGCCGTTCTGCTGCGCCGTCAGCACGGACACCGTCTTGCTGATCGTGTCTTCGCAGCGCACCTGGAACGGCGTGCGCGCCTGCGCCTGTGCACCCAGGGTGACACAGGCAAGCAGCAGGAAAATGGGCAGGCGCAGGCGCAAGATCAAGCCGCTGGCCAGGTGCCGCTGGTGATCTTGTCGAGCCAGAAGATGCCGATGACGGTTTTCACGTCGGTGATGGTGCCATCCTTGACCCAGTCGAGCAGCTGCGGCACGGTGGCCGTAAACGTTTCCAGGAACTCGCCCTCGTCAAGGCGGCGCTCGCCGGCCACCAGGCCGCGTGCCAAAAACAGTTCCAGGTGTTCATCCGAGTACGCGATGGCGTTATGGATGGTGGAGACGAATTGCCAGTCGCTGGCCGTGTAGCCCGTTTCTTCCAGCAACTCGCGCTGGGCGCAGGCCAGGTGCGATTCGCCCGCATCGATCTTGCCGGCCGGGAATTCAATGAAGACACGGTCCAGCGGATAACGGTACTGGCGTTCCATCAGCACCGTGCCATCGTCGAGCAGCGGCAGGATCACCACGGCGCCCGGATGCAGGATGAATTCGCGCGCCGTGATCTTGCCGTCCGGCAGGGTCACCCGGTCGCGCTGCACGCGCAGGAAGCCGCCTTGGTAGACGAGCTCGCCGTCAACCTTGGTCTCAGTTAAATTCATATCCATATGTTCTGTATCCATACGTTGATTATGCTCAATAAAAAAAAACGGCGCCAGAGGCGCCGCTTTCGGTCGATGTGGCTAGCGCCGCTTGCGCAAGTAGCGTCCGACAAAGCCGGGAAAAGCCAGCACCAGGAACAAACAGCCGGTGATGGCGTAAAACTCCCACGTCTGCGGGAAACCGTTGCCGATGCGCGCTTCGAGCGCGAACGCCACGGCGCCGACGATGAAGTACAGAATCACCATCTCCAGCAGGCGCAGTGCCAACGGCTTGCGCCAGCCCTGCTCTGCCTGCGCCGCTTTTTTCAGCGGCACGGCGGCAAACAGTTTCTCATTCAGAAATGGCAGGTTGGCGCCCAGGATACCCAGGGCGATCACCAGCCAGCTCGACGCGGTGACATCCATCGGTCAGGACGCCAGGGTCTTGGTGATGGCCGTCGCGCAGGCAGCCAGGATGCTGTTAGGCATCACACCGAGGGCCAGGACGAACACGCCGTTCAGGGCCAGCACAACGCGCATGTCGCCATGCACGACCAGCGCGTTGGTATCGGTCGGCTCGTCGAACCACATCATCTTCACGACACGCAGGTAGTAGAAGGCGCCGATCAGCGAGAACAGCACGGCAGCGATGGTCAGCCACAGCTGGCCCGTGGCCAGCACGGAGGCCAGCACCGAATACTTGGCCATGAAGCCCATCAGCGGCGGCACGCCGGCCAGCGAGAACATGAACAGGGTCATCACCAGCGCGAAGATCGGGCTGCGTTTGCCCAGGCCCTTGAAGTCGGCCAGTTCTTCTGCTTCAAAACCATTACGTGCCAGCAACATGATCACGCCAAAGGTACCCAGCGTGGTGAACACATAGGTGATGACGTAGTACATCGAGGCGCCGTAGGCGGTGGCTGCGCCAGCCGCGTTCAGGGTGTTGTTCGGTGCGTCCACGGTACCGGACAGCAGGCCCAGCAGCACGAAGCCCATTTGAGCGATGGTCGAGTACGCCAACATGCGCTTCAAATTGGTTTGCGCGATGGCGGTGAAGTTACCGATGGCCAGCGACATCACGGCCAGCACCAGCAGCATTTGCTGCCAGTCATGCGCCATCGGCAGCAAGCCCTCGCCCAGCAGACGCAGGGTGATGGCAAACGCAGCCAGTTTCGGCGCGCCGCCCAGCAGCAAGGTCACGGCCGTTGGCGAACCTTGATACACGTCAGGCACCCACATGTGGAATGGCACAACGCCCAGTTTGAAGGCCAGGCCGGCGACCAGGAATACCAGGCCGAAGACCATGATGGTGCCGTTGGTCTTGCCGTTTTCCAGCGCCACGCGCAGTTCGCCCAGGTCCAGCGTGCCGGAGGCACCGTACAGCATCGAGATACCGTACAACATGAAACCGGAAGCCAGTGCGCCCAGGATGAAGTATTTCATGGCCGCTTCCGTGGCCTTGGCATTGTCACGGCGCAGAGCGATCAGTGCGTACAGCGACAGCGACATCAGTTCCAGACCCAGGTAGATGATCAGGAAGTTGTTGGCCGAGATCATGATCATCTGGCCCAGCAGTGCAAACAGGGCCAGCACGTAGAACTCACCGCCCAGGTTGCCCGACAGCATGCTGCGGTCGGTGGCATAGGCACGCGAGTAGATCAGGGTCAGCGCCACGGCGCCGTACGAGAAGAGTTTCAGCAACTGCGACATCGGGTCCGACACGAACATGTTATGGAACGTGTAGACGGTGGTGCCCGCGTTGAAGTCGCCCACGGTCAGCAAGGCGCAGCCGGCCAGGGTCAGCAAGGACAGCGCATAAGTGATCGAACGCTTCGCCGCAGGCAAGAACATATCGATCAGCAAGAGCGCCGACGTGGCGATCAGCAGAAAGATTTCCGCGTACAGCGGTACCAGATTAGGTGCATTAGTCATGTTATCGGTCTTCTATTTAAGGCAACTTGCTGGTGGCGACATGCTGCAGCAGGTCAGCAACCGAAGTCTGCATCGTGTCGGTGAACGGGGCTGGGTACAGACCCATCACGAGCACGGCGATGGCCAGCAAAGCAAGCATGAAGAATTCACGTTTGTTAATGTCGGTCAATTCGGCCACATGTTTGTTCTTGATCTTGCCGAACACCACGCGCTTGGCCATCCACAGCGAGTACGCCGCGCCCCAGATCAGTGCCGTTGCAGCCAGCAGACCGATCCAGAAGTTGTATTGCACCGCGCCCAGGATCACCATGAACTCGCCGACGAAGCCGGAAGTCGCTGGCAGACCGCAGTTGGCCATCGAGAACAGCACGAAGAAGGCGGCAAATTTCGGCATGCGGTTCACGACGCCGCCGTAGTCGGCGATGTTGCGGGTATGCATGCGGTCATACAGCACGCCGATGCACAGGAACATCGCGCCGGAGATGAAGCCGTGCGAAACCATCTGCACGATACCGCCCTGCACCGAGATGTCGTTGAACATGAAGAAGCCCAGGGTGACGAAACCCATGTGCGCGATCGACGAATAAGCGACCAGTTTTTTCATGTCGGTTTGCACCAGGGCAACCAGACCGATGTAGATAACGGCGATCAGCGACAAGGCGATCATGAAGCCCGACAGGTAGTGGCTGGCGTCCGGCGTGATCGGCAGCGAGAAACGCAGGAAGCCGTAGGCGCCCAGTTTCAGCATGATGGCGGCCAGCACGGCGGAACCGCCGGTAGGCGCTTCCACGTGGACGTCCGGCAACCACGTGTGGACCGGGAACATCGGCACTTTCACGGCAAACGCCATCAGGAAGGCCAGGAAGATGAAGATCTGTTCGTTCATCGTCAGCTTGAACGCATGCCAGGCCAGGATGTCGAAGCTACCCGTCACGTTGCGCAGGTAGATGATGGCAACCAGGGTCAGCAGCGAACCGAAGAAGGTGTACAGGAAGAACTTGAACGACGCGTACACGCGGTTCGAACCGCCCCAGATACCGATGATGATGAACATCGGGATCAGGGTTGCTTCAAAGAAGAAGTAGAACAGCAAGCCGTCCAGCGCGCAGAACACGCCGATCATCAGGCCCGACAGGATCAAAAAGGCCCCCATGTACTGGGCGATGCGGTTCTCGATCACTTGCCAGGCCGAAATGACGACGATGACCGTGATGAAGGCCGTCAGTGGAATGAACCACAACGACAGGCCATCGATACCCAGCGAGTACCAGATATTGAAGGTTGCTATCCACGGTGCTTTTTCGACGAATTGCATGCCGTGTGCGGCGTTGTCGAAATGCTGGATCAGCGGCAAGGTGCACAGCATGCTGAGCACGGCGCCAGCCAGCGACAGCCAGCGGGTAAAGCCCGCTTTGCTGTCACGGCCGAGAGCCAGGACCAGGACGCCGCAAATGATCGGCACCCAGATCGACAGACTCAGGTAAGGAGGTAGTGTAGAAATCGTAGACTGCATCATGGTTCTCAGTATTCTTTTATCAGGTCAGCTTACTTAGCGGGCCAGAATGGCAGGAAATAGATCAGGAAGCCCAGCACGCCCAGGATCATCACGAATGCATAGTGATAGATGTAGCCGGTCTGCAACACTCGCGACAGCGAGGACAGCCAGGCGACAACCTTGGCGCTGCCATTGACGACGAAACCGTCGATCAGCTTCTTGTCACCGAAGTTCCACAGGCCATTACCCAGCAAACGGGCACCGCCGGCGAACACGACTTCATTGAACTTGTCCATGTAGTACTTGTTGTCCAGCAGGGTGTGGATCGCGTGGAACTTGGCAAAGAACCAGGCCGGCACACGCGGGTTGACCATGTAGCAGTAGTAGGCTGCCACCACGCCGGACAATGCCAGCCAGAACGGTGCCGTCGACAGGCCGTGGATCGCCATCGCCATTGCGCCGTGGAATTCATGCGACAACTCTTCCATTGCTGGATGGTTTTCGCCGACGAAGATCACGCCCTTGAAGAAATCGCCATGCAGCATCGGGCCGATCGTCAGGTAACCGATCAGCAGCGACGGGATCGCCAGCATCACCAGCGGGAACCACACGACGAATGGGGATTCATGCGGCTTCTGGCCAGGTTCCAGACCGTGGTGCGCGTGGTCGTCTTCGTCTTCTTCATCGTGCGCGTCCGAATCATGCTTGGCCGCAGGCGCGTGATGGTCGTCATGGCCGTGCGCATGCGCCTGACCGAAACGTTCCTTGCCGTGGAAGACCAGGAAATACATGCGGAACGAGTAGAAGGCGGTGACGAACACGCCAGCCAGCACGGCGAACTGGGCAAAGCCAGCACCCCAGATGTGCGTCGCTTCGACGGCTTCGATGATGCTGTCTTTCGAGTAGAAACCGGAGAACAGCGGCGTGCCGATCAGGGCCAGCGAACCGACCAGGGACGTGATCCAGGTGATCGGCATGTATTTGCGCAAGCCACCCATGTTGCGGATGTCCTGGTCATGGTGCATGCCGATGATGACGGAACCGGCGCCCAGGAACAGCAGTGCCTTGAAGAAGGCGTGCGTCATCAGGTGGAACACGGCCACCGAGTACGCGGACGAACCGAGCGCGACGGTCATGTAGCCGAGCTGCGACAGGGTCGAGTAAGCGACGACGCGCTTGATGTCGTTCTGGATGATGCCCAGGAAACCCATGAACAGCGCCGTGATGGAACCGATCACCAGGATGAAGGACAGCGCCGTGTCGGACAGTTCGAACAGCGGCGACATGCGCGAGACCATGAAGATACCGGCCGTCACCATCGTCGCGGCGTGAATCAGTGCCGAGATCGGGGTAGGACCTTCCATCGAGTCAGGCAGCCACACGTGCAGCGGGAACTGCGCCGATTTGCCCATCGCGCCGATGAACAGGCAGATGCAGGCAACGGTCAGCAGGGCCCAGTCGGTACCTGGCAAGCTCAACAGCGCCAGTTCGCCCTTCTTGGCGAACACTTCCTGGTAGTTCATGGTGCCGGCGTAAGCCAGCAGCAAACCGATGCCCAGGATGAAGCCGAAGTCGCCCACGCGGTTGACCAGGAAAGCCTTCATGTTGGCCACGATGGCCGTCGGACGCTGGTACCAGAAACCGATCAGCAGGTAAGAGACCAGGCCCACGGCTTCCCAACCGAAGAACAGTTGCAGGAAGTTGTTGGCCATGACCAGCATCAGCATCGAGAACGTGAACAGCGAGATGTAGGCGAAGAAGCGGTTGTAGCCTTCGTCGTCCTTCATGTAGCCGATCGTGTAGATGTGCACCATCAGGGAGACGAAGGTGACCACGCACATCATCATCGCCGACAGCGAATCGATCTGGAAGCCCACTTCCATCTTCAGGGTGCCGATCGTCATCCAGTTATAGATCGTGCCATTGAATGTCGCGCCATCCATCACTGCCAGCAGTGTCTGCACGGACAGGATGAACGCAATCAGTACGCCCAGGATCGTCGCGGTATGCGACGTCTTGCGTCCGACCAAATTACCCAGGAACTGGGTGCCAAGCAAACCTGCAATCGCGGCACCGGCCAGCGGCGCCAGCGGTACGGCAAGAAGGAGGTTAGGGTTGAGGAGTTGCCCCGCCATGATGAACCTTAATCGTTATTATTCGAGAGATCGAGTCTGAAAAACATCAGCCTTTGAGGCTGTCCAGGTCTTCGACGTTGATGGTATCCAGATTACGGAACATCACCACCAGAATAGCCAGACCGATAGCCGACTCAGCGGCGGCAACCGTCAGGATGAAGAAAACGAAGATCTGACCGGCCGCGTCACCCATGAAATGGGAGAACGCGATGAAATTCATATTCACCGCCAGCAGCATCAATTCGATTGCCATCAGCAATACGATGATGTTCTTGCGGTTCAGGAAAATACCGACGATCGAGATTGCGAACAGGATCGCGCCCAGGACCAGAAAATGTGTGAGCGATAATGTCATGGTGCCTCCTTAACTTCCGGCTCAGCCGCAGGACGCTCGACCACCGCGTCCATCTTGATGATCTTCAGGCGGTCGTTGCGCTTGACGCGTACCGCATCGCCTGGAGCAAAATGCTTGGTGTCCTTGCGTTTGCGCAGGGTCAGTGCAACTGCGGCAACGATGGCCACCAGCAGCACGACGGCAGCGATCTCGAAGGCGAACACATATTCCGTGTAGATCAGCAGGCCCAGTTCCTTGGTGCCGCCCAGGTTGACGTTCACCGGAGCGATGCTAGGCGTAAAGTTGCGGAAACCGTGCCACAGGACAGCGGCCATTTCCAGCACGATGATCACGCCCACCGTCACCGACAATGGCAGGTAGCCCCAGAAACCTTCGCGCATGCGGTCGATATTAATATCGAGCATCATGACCACGAAGAGGAACAGCACCATCACGGCGCCGACATACACCAATACCAGCACGATGGCCAGGAATTCAGCTTGCAGCAGCATCCAGATGCCCGCTGCGGAAAAGAAGGACAGCACCAGAAACAGTACTGCGTGGACCGGATTACGGGCCGTGATGACGCGCGTCGCTGCCAGAATCAAGATCAGCGCGAAGGCGTAAAACAAAATTGTTTTAAAGTCCATAAAAAACCCAATAGACGTACAGATGAACGAGGGGCGCGCCGCAGCTTTGGGGCTGCGGCGCATCCATCAGCGATAAGGTGCGTCGGCGGCGCGCGCAGCGGCGATGTCATTTTCATAACGATCGCCCACGGCCAGCAACATCTCTTTCGTGTAATACAAATCCCCGCGTTTCTCGCCGTGGTATTCCAGGATTTGCGTCTCGACGATCGAATCGACCGGGCAGGACTCTTCGCAGAAACCGCAGAAGATGCACTTGGTCAAATCAATATCGTAACGCGTGGTGCGGCGCGAACCGTCGTCACGCTGTTCCGATTCGATCGTGATGGCCATCGCCGGGCAAACCGCTTCGCACAGTTTGCAGGCGATGCAACGTTCCTCGCCGTTCGGGTAGCGGCGCAGCGCGTGCAAGCCACGGAAACGCGGCGAGATCGGTGTCTTCTCTTCCGGGAATTGCACCGTGATCTTGCGCGAAAACATGTACTTGCCTGTCAGCGCCATGCCCTTGATCAGCTCGCCTAACAAGAGGCTGCTGAAGAAATCTTTTACCTTATCCATTCGTATGCACTCTCTTACTTCCAAATATTCCAGGATGTCTGCATCCAGGCAGCGACGAAGACCAGGTAGACCAGCGTCAACGGGATAAACACTTTCCAGCCGAGGCGCATGATCTGGTCATAACGGTAGCGTGGGAAAGTACCGCGCACCCAGATAAACACCGAGACGATGAAGAAGGTCTTGGCGAACAGCCAGAAGAAGCCGCCGAAACCACCCCAGAACTCGAGGAAGGCAAATGGTGCGGACCAGCCACCGAGGAACATGATCGAAGCCAGCGCGCCGATCAGGATCATGTTGGCGTATTCGGCCAGCATGAACATGGCGTAGGCCATGCCCGAGTACTCGACCATGTGGCCGGCGACGATTTCCGACTCGCCTTCGACGACGTCGAACGGGTGACGGTTGGCTTCAGCCAGGCCCGACACCAGGTAGATGACGAACATCGGCAGCAGCGGCAGCCAGTTCCACGACAGGAAGTTCACGCCCTTGTCGGCAAAGAAGCCGATTTGCTGGCCGCCAACGATGTCGATGAAGTTCAGGCTGCCCGAGACCATCAGCACGATGACCATCACGAAGCCCATCGGGATTTCATACGAAATCATCTGTGCCGAAGCGCGCATGGCGCCCATGAACGAGTACTTCGAGTTCGAGGCCCAGCCAGCGATGATGATGCCGTAGACTTCCATCGAGGTAATCGCCAGCAGCATCAGCAAGCCCGCGTTGACGTTGGCCAGCACGGCTTGCGGGCCGAACGGCACGACCGACCAGGCGGCCAGGGCCGGCATGATGGTCATGATCGGGCCGATCACGAACAGACCCTTGGCGGCCTTGGACGGGATGATGATCTCTTTGAACAAGAGTTTCAGCGCATCGGCGATCGGTTGCAGCAAGCCCAGGGGACCGACGCGGTTCGGGCCGACGCGGATCTGGATCCAGCCGATCAGCTTGCGTTCCCACAAGGTCAGGTAGGCAACCAAGCCCATCAGCGGCAACAGCACGCACAGGATCTTGATCAGGGTCCAGAAGAACGGCCAGGAGCCGCCCAGCAAATCCTGGCCGCTGCTGTTGATGACGTTTACAAATTCAGGCAGAGCCATCAGATTTTCCCCTCTGCTGTTTCAACTGTGATGTCACCGAACATGCCGCCCAGGCTAGCCGTCGAGGCATGCGCCGCCGACACTTTGACCACATTGGCTGGCAGGCCGGCATGGATTGCCGCCACCAGGATGGCGCTGCCGGAGCCTTGCGCCACTTTGACCTTGTCGCCTGCCTTGATGCCCAGCTTCTCGGCCAATGCTGGCGACAGATGCGCTTGCGGCGCGGCGCCGTCGACCGTGCGCAGCAGCGGTTCGGAGCGGCGTACCAGCGCGTCGGCGAAGTAGATCGGCACGTCGGCGATGCGTTGCAGTGCCGGCGAAGCCGGTGCGTAGCTTGCCGCTTCCGGCGCGTTCCTGGCGATGTTGTTCAGCTGTGCCGACAGATCGGTCACGCCGGCACCAAACGCTTCGTCGCGGATCGCTTCGGAGGTGTCGTAGTCGAAACCGGCCAGGCCCAGGATGTTGCCCAGGACGCGCAGCACTTTCCAGGCTGGACGGGTATCGGCCAGCGGTTTGACGGTGCCGTTGAAACTTTGCGCGCGGCCTTCGCAGTTGACGAAGGTGCCCGAGGTTTCAGCGAACGGGGCGATCGGCAGCAAGACATCGGCGTAATCCATGCCGTGCTTGAAGGCCGACATCGCCACGACCATGTCGGCGCCATCGAGGGCGGCGCGCGCCGCTTGTGGATTGGCGGCATCGAGTTCCGGCTCGGCGTGCAGCAGCACGTAAGCTTTTTTCGGCACGGCAAAGGCAGCTTGCACATTGGCGCGCGGCTTGGCGACCAGGTGCGCGCCTACCGTGTTGGCCGCTTCCGTGAGGTAACCGAGCTTGGCGCCCGTCTGTTCGGCGATCCATTGCGCGGCAGCATGCAGTTGCGACGCTTGCGGGTGTTGCGTTGCCGCGTTACCCAGCAGCACGGCACCATGGTCGCCAGCCATCAGGCTGGCAGCGATGGCCACAGCCACGTCCGAAGCGGCAACCGCTTCAAAACCGGCTGGCGCGGCGATTTCCTTGGCTTTGGCAACAGCGACGACCACTTCCGACAAGGCCGCCAGCCAATCGCCTGGTGCCACGATCATCTTGTTGGCGATGCTGATCAGCTGATCATCGTCGGACGCGTGCAGGATCGACAGCTTGGCGCCGCCCTTGACGGACGCGCGCAAACGCGTGGCCAGCAGTGGGTGATCCTTGCGCAGGAACGAGCCGATGACGAAGGCGCGCTTGATCTGGCCAAATTCGCTGATCGGCATGCCCAGCCATGGTTTCACACTGGCGTCGAGTGCGAAGTCGGTCTGGCGCAGGCGGAAGTCGACGTTCTCGGAACCGAGGCCGTGGGCGACTTTTTGCAGCAGGACCAGTTCTTCGACGGTCGAATGCGGCGTTGCCAGCGCGGCGATGGCGTCAGCGCCATGCTCATGCTTGATGTTTTTCAAACCGTGCGCCACGTATTCCAGCGCCGTTTGCCAATCGACTTCTTTCCACTCGTTGCCTTGTTTCAGCATCGGGGAAGTCAGGCGTTCGGCACTGTCCAGCGCTTCGTACGAGAAACGGTCTTTGTCCGAGATCCAGCACTCGTTGACGGCTTCATTTTCCAGCGGCAGGACGCGCTTGACCTTGCCAGCTTTCACTTGCACGATCAGGTTGGTGCCCAGGCCGTCATGCGGGCTGACCGATTTGCGGCGCGACAGTTCCCACGTACGGGCGCTGTAGCGGAACGGCTTCGAGGTCAGTGCGCCAACCGGGCACAGGTCGATCATGTTGCCCGACAGTTCGGAGTCGACCGTCTGGCCGACGAAGGACACGATTTCCGAGTGTTCGCCGCGGCCGATCATGCCCAGCTCCATCACGCCGGCCACTTCCTGGCCAAAGCGTACGCAGCGGGTGCACTGGATGCAGCGCGACATTTCCTGCATGGACACCAGCGGACCGGCTTCCTTCGGCTGCACCACGCGCTTGTCTTCCTTGTAGCGCGATTCGCTCTTGCCGTAACCCACAGCCAAGTCTTGCAACTGGCATTCGCCGCCCTGATCGCAGATAGGGCAATCGAGCGGGTGGTTAATCAGCAAGAATTCCATGACCGACTTTTGCGCCTGCACAGCCTTATCGCTGGCGGAGCGCACGATCATGCCGGCACTGACCGGGGTCGCACAAGCGGGCAAAGGCTTGGGCGCCTTTTCCACTTCGACCAGGCACATGCGGCAGTTCGCTGCGATCGACAATTTCTTGTGATAGCAGAAGTGCGGAATGTAGGTTCCCAATTTGTTGGCGGCGTCCATCACCATGCTACCAGCAGGGACTTCGACTTTTTTGCCGTCTATTTCGATTTCAACCATGGTGATCGTTACCTGACGCAGCTTAGATATATGCGGGCACTAAGCAATGCTTGTGCTCGATATGATATTCAAATTCTTCACGGAAATTCTTAATGAAGGCCCGTACCGGCATGGCAGCCGCATCGCCCAGCGCGCAAATGGTGCGGCCCTGGATGTTGTCGGCGATCGAGTTGAGCATGTCCAGGTCGTCTGGACGACCCTGCCCCTGCTCGATGCGGTGCACCATGCGGTACATCCAGCCTGTGCCTTCACGGCAAGGCGTACACTGGCCGCACGATTCTTCAAAGTAGAAGTAGGACAGGCGCTCCAGCGCCTTCACCATGCAGCGTGTTTCGTCCATCACGATGACGGCGCCCGAACCCAACATCGAACCGGCTTTCGCGATCGAGTCATAGTCCAGGTCGGTCTGCATCATGATGTCGCCGCGGATCACCGGCGCGGACGAGCCGCCAGGGATCACGGCCTTGATCTTTTTGCCACCGCGCATGCCGCCTGCCAGTTCCAGCAGTTTGGCGAACGGGGTGCCGAGCGGCACTTCGTAGTTGCCCGGTTTTTCCACGTCGCCCGAGATCGAGAAGATCTTCGAACCGCCATTGTTCGGCTTGCCCATCGCCAGATATTTCTCTGGGCCGATGTTCAGCACGAATGGCACGGCCGCGAAGGTTTCCGTGTTGTTGATCGTCGTCGGCTTGCCGTACAGGCCAAACGAGGCAGGGAAAGGCGGCTTGAAGCGTGGCTGGCCTTTCTTGCCTTCCAGCGATTCGAGCAAAGCCGTTTCTTCGCCGCAGATGTAGGCGCCATAACCATGGTGCGCATGCAACTGGAACGAGAACTCGCTGCCCATGATCTTGTCACCGAGGAAACCGGCGGCGCGCGCCTCTTCCAGCGCCTCTTCGAAACGGGCGTACTCGGCCCAGATTTCGCCGTGGATATAGTTGTAGCCGACGGTGATGCCCATCGCATAAGCGCCAATGGCCATGCCTTCGATCAGCGCATGGGGATTGTAACGAATGATGTCGCGGTCCTTGAAAGTGCCCGGTTCGCCTTCATCTGTATTGCAGACGAGGTATTTCTGACCCGGGAACTGGCGCGGCATGAAGCTCCACTTCAAGCCGGTAGGGAAACCCGCGCCGCCACGGCCGCGCAAGGACGACGCCTTGAGGTCGGCGATGATCTGTTCCGGCGTGATTTTCTCTTCCAGGATACGCCGCAGGGCGCTATAGCCACCGCGGTTCACATAATCTTGCAAATGCCAGTTCTTGCCATCCAGATCCTTCAGGATCAATGGATCGATATGGCGGTTGTGGAGTGACGTCATTTCTTGAGTTCCTCCAGCATGGCGTCGATTTTCTCGTTCGACATCCAGCTGCACATGGTTTTATTACTGACCAGCAAGACCGGCGCATCGCCGCAAGCACCCATGCACTCGCCTTCAACCAGGGTGAACTGGCCGTCAGCGGTGGTTTCGCGGAAATCGATACCGAGTTTCTGCTTCAGGTATTCTGCAGCGCGCACGCCGCCCGACAGGGCGCATGGCAGGTTGGTGCACACGGTGATCTTGTGCTTGCCCACGGGCTTGACGTTGTACATATTGTAGAACGTGGCCACTTCCTGCACGGCAATCGCCGGCATGCCGATGTAATCGGCCAGTTCCTTCATGGTGTCCGGCGCCAGCCAGCCCAGTTCATCCTGGGCATGGGCCAGCGCGGCCATGACGGCCGACTGACGCTGGTCGGCCGGGTACTTGGCCAGCTCGCGGTCAATTTTCTTATAGCATTGCTCTGATAACAACATACTTTTTGCCTCTTAGCGGTCAATACTGCCGAACACGATATCTTGCGTCCCGATGATGGTCACGGCGTCGGCAAGCATGTGCCCACGCGCCATCTCGTCGAGCGACTGCAAGTGAGCGTAATCTGGCGCGCGCAGTTTCATGCGGTATGGCTTGTTGGCGCCATCAGACACCAGGTACACGCCAAACTCGCCCTTCGGATGTTCCACGGCGCTGTAGGCCTCGCCTGGCGGCACGTGGAAACCTTCGGTAAACAGCTTGAAGTGGTGAATCAAGGACTCCATGTTGGTCTTCATGTCGACGCGGCCCGGAGGCGCCACCTTGCGGTTGCTGGTCATGACAGGACCTTCATTGTTGCGCAGCCACTCCACGCATTGCTTGATGATGCGGTTCGACTGGCGCAGCTCTTCCACGCGGACCAGGTAGCGGTCGTAGCAATCGCCGTTGGTGCCGATAGGAATGTCGAAATCCATCAGGTCGTACACTTCGTACGGCTGTTTCTTGCGCAAATCCCACTGCACGCCCGAGCCGCGCAGCATGGCGCCGGTAAAGCCCATGGCCAGCGCATCTTCCGGCGAGACCACGCCGATGCCGACGGTACGCTGTTTCCAGATACGGTTATCGGTCAGCAGCGTTTCGTACTCGTCCACGGAATTAGGGAAACGGCGCGCGAAGTCTTCGATGAAGTCCAGCAGGGAACCCTGGCGGTTTTCATTCAGCCTGGAAATCGCCTTGGCGTTGCGGATGATCGAGGCCTTATGCTGCGGCATCGAATCCGGCAAGTCGCGGTACACGCCGCCCGGACGGTAGTAGGCCGCATGCATGCGCGCGCCCGAGACTGCCTCGTAGGCGTCGAACAAGTCTTCGCGGTCGCGGAAGCAATACAGGAACGGGCCCATGGCGCCGACGTCGAGCGCGTGGGTGCCGAGCCACATCAGGTGATTCAGGATGCGCGTCATCTCGTCGAACATGACGCGGATATATTGCGCGCGCAGCGGCACTTCCAGACCCAGCATCTTTTCGATGGCCATCACGTACGCATGCTCATTGCACATCATCGACACATAGTCGAGACGGTCCATGTACGGCACGGATTGCAGATAGGTCTTCTGTTCGGCCAGCTTTTCGGTGGCGCGGTGCAACAGGCCGATATGCGGGTCGGCACGCTGAATGACTTCGCCATCCATCTCCAGCACCAGGCGCAGCACACCGTGCGCGGCCGGATGCTGTGGGCCAAAGTTCAGGGTGTAGTTCTTAATCTCAGCCATTATTTCATCCCGTAATGTTCTTCGCGGATCACGCGCGGCACGTTTTCCCGCGGCTCGATCGTCACGGGCTGGTAAATCACGCGCTTTTGTTCCGGATCGTAACGCATCTCGACATAGCCGGAGACAGGGAAATCCTTGCGGAACGGATGGCCGATGAAACCGTAGTCGGTCAGCAGGCGGCGCAAGTCGTTGTGGCCTTCGAAGAGAATGCCCAGCAGATCGAACGCTTCGCGCTCGTACCAGTTGACGGCACGCCAGATATTCACCACGGACGGCAGCAGCGGCATGTCGTCATCGGGCGCGAACACGCGCACGCGCACGCGCCAGTTGTGCTTGACCGACAGCAAGTGCGAGACGGCCGCGAAACGCAGGCCATCCCAGCTACCGTCGCCATAGGTCGAGTAGTCGACGCCGCACAGGTCGAGCAATTGCTCGAAATGCAGGGTCGGATCGTCGCGCAAGGTCTGCATCACGGCCAGGTAGTCCTCGGCCTTGACGACCAGGGTGACTTCGCCCAGTGCAACCGTGGTACTAACGCGATCGCCCAGGGCAGTGCCGAGGGCGTTTTGCAATACTTCTAAATGTGTTGTCATAATCTGAAGCGGCCCGGTTAGCGTGCGATCGTGCTGGTACGCTTGATCTTGTTCTGCAACTGCATGATGCCGTACAGCAAGGCTTCAGCGGTCGGAGGACAGCCAGGCACATACACGTCGACGGGCACGATGCGGTCGCAACCGCGCACCACCGAATAGGAGTAATGGTAGTACCCGCCGCCATTGGCGCAGGAACCCATCGAGATGACCCAGCGTGGCTCTGCCATCTGGTCGTAGACCTTGCGCAAGGCCGGCGCCATCTTGTTGCACAGGGTGCCGGCAACGATCATGACGTCGGACTGACGCGGCGACGGACGAAACACGACGCCGAAACGGTCCATATCGTAGCGGGCTGCGCCCACATGCATCATTTCGACCGCACAGCAGGCCAGACCGAACGTCATCGGGAACATAGACCCGGTGCGCGCCCAGTTGATCAGCTTGTCGGCCGAGGTGGTGATGAAACCTTCGCTTAATACGCCTTCAATAGCCATGGCTTATTCCCAGTCAAGGGCACCTTTCTTCCAAATGTACCAAAATCCGACCACGAATTCAGCGATGAACACCATCATCGTGACGAAACCGGCCCAGCCCAGGTCGCGCATTGCAACGCCCCATGGGAAAAAGAATGCCGTTTCCAGATCGAACAAAATAAACAGGATTGCGACCAGATAGTAGCGCACATCAAATTTCATGCGCGCGTCTTCGAATGCTTCAAAGCCACATTCGTACGGGGAGAGTTTTGCTGCGTCAGGCTTGTGAGGGCCTAACAGGCGCCCCAGGAGCTGGGGAGCGATACCGACACCAAGGCCGATAATAATGAACAGCAGGACGGGGAAGTAATTTTCGAGGTTCACGATTGATAAGCTTATATTGAACGATCGGTTAAATGAGGACGCTGCGATCATTTGCAGCGTATCTAACGCACGACCCCAATCAAAGCTAAGACCAGGATCGAACGACACATCCTCGTAAAAAAAGCCAGCAACTTTGTACGAGCCATGGCTCGTGCGCCGTTGCTGGCTTCTGATTTCTGGTGCCGACGACGAGACTCGAACTCGTACAGCTTGCGCCACTACCCCCTCAAGATAGCGTGTCTACCAATTTCACCACGTCGGCGGTAAGGCCCGTATTCTACTCTGCTTTGCCGCTAAAGTTAATGCACAAATGCATCAAAACACAGATAAAAACGATAAATTTTTACATCTTCCAGCGCACCACGATTTTTTCCTGCTGCGCTGCCAAAACATTGAGCAATAATCTGCCCGTAATGAGAATTACTCTCGATGAGGTATCGAGATACTGCTCGGTGACACTGAATTACTTCGGAATCGCGCCTGCCGGGGTGCTGGCAACAGGGGCTGCCGCCGCTGGAGCGCTGGCCGCTGGCGCTGCCGCAGGTACCGTCGTCGGGATCGCGCCCGCGCCGGTGACAGGCACTGGCTTGACGACTTTATCCATCACGCCGCCGCCCACCGTGGTGGCGCGCTGATTGGCCATCAGCGACAGGGCCAGGGTGGCGCCGAAGAAGATCGCAGCGGCAACGCCCGTCGATTTCGACATGAAGTTCGACGAACCCGTCGCACCAAACAGGCTGCCCGAGGCGCCCGAACCAAACGCGGCACCCATGTCGGCGCCTTTGCCGTGCTGCAGCAACACCAGCGCGATAATCGACAATGCCGAAATAACCTGTACCACCACTACCAGATTGAACATCATGTTCATTGCAATTCCATTCTTAGTTTAAATTAATTCAATCAGCGGCGTGAATAATCGCCAGGAAATCCGCCGCCTTCAATGCCGCCCCACCGATCAGACCGCCATCGATATCCGGCATCGCCATCAATTCTTTTGCGTTCTCCGGTTTCATGCTGCCGCCGTACAGGATTTGCACGCCGGCGGCCGCTACCGCATTCTTTGCCGCCAGCTGGCCGCGCAATACCTGATGCACGTCCTGCGCCATTTGCGGCGTGGCTGTCTTGCCCGTGCCAATGGCCCAGACCGGCTCATAGGCCAGCACCAGTTTCGCCACGTCGTCGGCGGAAATCGCCGCCAGCACGGCACCCAGCTGCTGCGCCGCGACCGCGTCGGTCTGGCCCGCTTCGCGCTGCGCCAGCGTCTCGCCGATGCAGACGATAGGCGTAATGCCCGCCGCCAGCGCGGCAACCGTCTTGGCCGCCACCTGTGCATCGCTCTCGCCATGGTAGGCGCGGCGCTCGGAATGCCCGATCACCACATAGCAGCAGCCAAAATCCTGCAGCATGGCAGCCGAGATTTCTCCCGTGTAGGCACCGCTGGCGTGCGCGGAAACATCTTGCGCACCCCAGCCGAGAGGCGAGCCTGCCAATTGCGCCTGGCACTGCGCCAGATATGGCGCGGGCACACAGACGGCGCTGGCGGCGCCAGAGGCAGCCAGGCCAGCCACTATTTCAGACAATAACACCGCGTTCGAGGTGCGACTGCCGTTCATTTTCCAATTTCCGACGACGAGTTTGCGACGCATAGTAGCCTAAATTTTAATAACCCGTCATTCTAACCCCGGCACCGATGCCGGTCAAACAGGCAGCACCCCGTTTCAGGCAACTTGCAACATGATCTTGCCCACGTGCGTGCTCGCTTCCATCAAGGCATGCGCCTCGTTGGCTTTTTCCAACGGGAAAGTCTGATAGATCACGGGCTTGATCTTGCCCGCCTCGATCAGCGGCCAGACGGTGGTGCGCAAATGCTGCGCAATGGCGGCCTTGAAAGCGACCGGGCGCGGGCGCAGGGTCGAGCCGCTGACGCTCAGGCGGCGGCGCAGCACCTGCCCCAGGTCCAAGGTGGCCTTGCTGCCGCCTTGCACGGCGATCAGGCCGATGCGGCCGTCGTCGGCCAGGCAATCGATCTCGCGCGGCAGATAGTCGCCACCCACCATGTCGAGGATGACGTCGACGCCTTTGCCATCAGTCAATTCCTTGACGACGGCAACGAAATCTTCCGTGCGGTAATTGATACCCCGTTCGGCGCCCAGTGCCTCGCAGGCGCGCGCCTTCTCGTCGCTGCCGGCCGTGGCGAAGACGCGATGGCCAAGCGCAGCGGCCAATTGAATGGCCGCCACGCCAATGCCGGACGTGCCGCCCTGCACCAATAAGGTTTCACCGTCGGCCAGCGCGCAGCGGTCGAACACATTACTCCACACGGTAAAGAAGTTTTCCGGCAAAGAGGCGCCTTCCAGCGCCGTCAAGCCTTTGGGCAGGGGCAGGCACTGGCCGGCGGGCGCGGCGCAGTATTCGGCATAGCCGCCGCCCTGCACCAGCGCGCAGACCAGGTCGCCTTTTTTGAATTCAGTATTGCTAAAGTCGCCATCGACGACTTCGCCCGCCACTTCCAACCCCGGCAAGTCGGACGCGCCGGCCGGCGGCGCATACTTGCCCAGGCGCTGCAGCACGTCAGGGCGGTTGATGCCGGCCGCGTGCACCTTGATCAGCAGTTCGCCCGCCTTATATTGCGGCATGGGACGCTCCGCGATCTGCAAAACGTCGGCGGGACCTGGCTGGCTGATGGCAACTGCACGCATGGCGGGACTCTTTCAAGGGAAAACGGCGATTGTACGCCAAGCCGCTCTCCCCTGCAGACCGCCCCTTCTTCTTAGCCGGCGCCCGTCTTCGACTGGCGCGGCAGCGGCGTGCCGGGCTTCCATTTCGCCGACAGGGCCTGGCCTTCCTCAACTTGCTCATGCGTCATCTTGCGCACCACGGCGGCGCGCTGGTCGGCCGCATTCGCGTTGCCATTCGCCGCCGCCAGGTTCCACAGCATGTAGGCGATGACGTTATCCTGTGGCACGCCACCCATGTGGTAGCGGTACATCAGGCCCAGCACCTGCTGCGCCTCCGCATGGTTCTGCTCGGCCGCCTTGCGGAACCAGCCCACGGCCTGCTTGTGGTCCTGCAGTACGGCGTTGCCCGTGTAATACATGGCGCCCACCACGTACTGGGCATCGGCCTTGCCCTGCTCGGCCGCCTTGCGGTGCCAGAACATGGCTTGCTTGTAATCCTGCGGCAAGCCCCGTCCCATGTAATACATCAAGCCCAGCAAATGCTGGGCATCGGCGTTACCGGTCTTGGCAAGAGGCAATATTTCCTTGTAAGCCAGCGTGTAATTCTTGTTGTTGTAGGCGCTGGCGCCTTCGGCGAAGCCAGCCCGCGCGGGTAGCTGTATCGTCAACAGCATGAGTAATGTAATGATCAGTTTTTTCATCGGAATGGGATGTGGTCTGACTACTTATTCTTGTCCTGCCGAAAGCATGCGGCAGGATGCTTTTACTTCCAGCTAACTTTGCCCAGGCCCTCGACGCTGACATCGCGGTTGGCCGGCTTGCCGTACACCACCACCGAACCGAGTCCGCTCAGGTTCAGCTTGGCATTCGTATGGGCATTCACCGTGGCATTGCCGAGGCCGCTCAATTCCAGGTTCACGGCATCCGCTTCGAATTGCTGCGCATTCAGGCTGCCCAGGCCGCCCAGGCTCGCTTTCAGCGTGCGCCCGCGTCCGCCCAGCACCACCGAGCCGGCGCCCTGCAAGTCCAGCTCGGCCCGCTCATTGTTGCCGATCCAGAGCTGCATGCTGCCCACGCCGCCCAGGCTGGCATTGAGCTTGCGGTAGTCGCCCACCAGCTTGATGCTGCCCGCCCCTTCCAGCGACAGGGTCAGTTCCTCACCCTTGAAACCCGTGATATCCGTGCTGCCAAAGCCTTCCGAACTGACTTCGCGCAAATTCGGCAGAACCAGGTCGGCGCGGATCGACGAAGGGCCGAGCTTGAAGCCGCGCACTTCCGTCTCGATGTGCAGGGTATCGCCGCTTTGCGCCGTGCTGACGTCGGCGATGTAGCGCTTGTCGGCCGTGATGCTCAAGGACGCCACGTTGCCCTGGCGAATGCGCACTTCCATCACGCCGTCGAGCTTGACGCGTACCACGCGGGCGTCGACGTTGCGCATTTCCAGCAAGCGGGTCTCGGCGGCCACGCAGCGCACCAGGCCAAAAGTCGCCAGGAACAGCAGCGCCAGTTGCAGTATCTTCTTCATGTAGTGCATCCTCGGTATCTTGTTTTTATGTATTGCGGCGCCCGCGTTGGGCGACCGACATTGCATCGCGCCTTGCACTCTAGCAGCGCGGAAAATGACTGGCAATGATTATGCAAAACGGGCTTTTTCGGCGGTACTCAGGCGCTTGGCCTTGACCACCACCACGTGCATGGCAGCCTTGTTCGCTGGCGCGGCCACGGTGGCCGTGGAACTGGCCACTTGCAGGGCCGGAGCGGCCGGGGCGATGGCGTAGCAGCTGGCGCTGAGCAGGATAGCGGCGGCAACGGCAATGACTTCCATGTTTTTAGCGACGTTCATGTGAATCTCCTCGGGTGTCTGGCGGTGGGCTTGCGGTATGGTGTCACTATAGCCATACCGCCCCCGGCAGACACGCCGATTGCGACGAACTGCGCTTTTGGCAGGCTGGCCTGACAAAAACGCGGATAAACGTGCCGAACAAGCGTCGCTACTGCTGCGCGCTTAAAACTCTTCCCACTCGTCGGCGCCGGACTTGGCTGCCTTGACGGGCTTGGCCGCCGACAGCGCGCGGGCCGGCGCACGTGGCACCGATGCGGCCGGCTTCGCCTTGAGGCGCGTCACGGGCGCGGGTACTGTGGCAGGGTCGGCATCGCCGAGGCGGAACATGCCGACGGCCTGCGCCAGGTCCACCGCCTGCTCCTGCAGGCTTTCCGCGGCAGCGGCCGCTTGCTCGACGAGGGCCGCATTTTGCTGCGTCATGGTATCCATGTGCGTGACGGCCGTATTGATCTCGCCGATGCCGGCACTCTGTTCGCGGCTGGCCACGGTGATCTCGCTCATGATGGTCGTCAATTGCTGCACCGAGGCCACCACCTGATCCATGGTCAGGCCCGCTTCATTGACGAGGCGCCCGCCCGCATCGACCTTCTCCACCGAGTCGCCGATCAATTCCTTGATTTCCTTCGCCGCGCCAGCAGAGCGTTGCGCCAGGTTGCGCACTTCGGACGCCACCACGGCAAAGCCCCTGCCCTGCTCGCCCGCGCGCGCCGCCTCGACGGCCGCGTTCAGGGCCAGGATATTCGTCTGGAAAGCGATGCCGTCGATGACGCCGATGATGTCGACGATCTTGCGCGAACTTTCCTGGATGCCGGCCATGGTGCCCACCACTTGCTGCACCACGCGGCCGCCCTTGGCCGCCACTTCCGAGGCGGACATGGCCAGTTCGTTGGCCGCATGCGCGTTTTCCGCATTCTGCTTGACGGTCGAGGTCAGTTCATCCATCGAACTGGCCGTTTCTTCCAGAGCGCCCGCCTGCGCTTCCGTGCGCGAGGACAGATCGGCGTTGCCGGCGGCAATATCGGCCGACTCGCTGCGCACCAGGGTGCTGATGCTGCGGATCTGTACCAGCACGGTGGCGATCTTTTCCACGAACAAATTGAAGGCCTTGGCGATCTGCGCCAGTTCGTCCGCTCCTTGCGCGTCGAGGCGGCTGGTCAGGTCGCCGTCGCCCGTGGCGATCGCTTCCATCGCATCGCGCACCAGGCCCAGGCGGCGCAGGGCGCGCGCCACCAGCACGCTCAATACCGTGGCGGCCAGGGCCAGCACCAGCAAGGCCGTCAGGGCCGAGGCGCGCAGCATGGAGCTCAGGGCTTGCGTCGCTTCGGCGCGGTCGAGCACGGTCGCCAGCAGCCAGTCGCTGCCCGGCACTTTACTCACATGCAAGATGCCGTTACGCTCGCCGAGGCGAATGGCGGCGCCGTCGCCGCTCTTTTCAATATCGGCCAGCGCCTGCGCGCTCAGGCCCGGATCGAGCTCGGCCAGCGGCTTCAGGGTCAGCTTGCCGTCAGGATGGGCGATGATCTTGCCGCCGCCATCGACAAGAAAGCCGTAGCTGGACGGCGTCGGCTTGATCGAAGCGACGTTTTGCACCACGGCATCCATCATCACGTCGGCCGCCAGCACGCCCGTCACGCTGCCCTTGCCGCCCAGCGGCTCGGCAAACGTCACCACCAGCTTGCCCGTGCTGGCACCGATATACGGCGCCGTGATGACGGGGCCGCCCGATTCAGAGGCCAGCTTGTACCAGGGCCGCGCCGTGGGATCGTAGTCGGCGGCGCGCTGGCGCTCCTGCGAAAAGACGGCGTGCTTGTCGGCAAAGCCGATATACGCCATGTCGAACGTGCCCGCCTGCTCGGCCGCCTTCAGGGCCGGCAGCGGATCGGCCGCCGTGGCGCCCTGCTTGAGCGAAGCGACGACAGCCTGCTTGGAACGCAGCCATTCGGCGATGGCCGCCGCATGGCTGTGCGACAACTGCAGCATCTGCGTGTCGAGCGCGGCCAGGGTGCTGGAGCGCGTGGTGAAGAAATTGGCGATGGCCACAGCCAGCATGGCCAGCACGACGATGGAAACGGCGATGGCGATCAGCCGTGCCTTAAGGGAGGACAACATGGTGCATCCAATAAAAAAGGGAAAATCGGGAGGGATGCGCCATGGTCAGGGAATAAGATTTTGTCGTCAAGCAATACCGACTATCAATTACCCAGAAACAACAATTGATACCTTATATTAATTTCACATTAACGATACATTAACTATATGTCGCCCCGCAGCTTGCGCAAGGCGGGCGATTCGCCGCCCGTCGCTTCGATGCGGAAGCGGGCAAATGCCTGTTCCAGCCCGGGGTACTGGCGCAAGCCGCCTTCCGTAAAATAACGCCCGCCGGGGATATCGCCCCATGGCAGGGGCGCGCTCAAGGCACCGCTGCCCGCCAGGGCCAGCAGCGGCTCGACCGCGCTGCGCAAGTCGGCCACCTCTCCATCGGCGGGCGCCAGGCGCGCCAGCAACTGTTCCAGTTCTGCGGCAAGGGCTTGCAAGCGCTGCTGGTCCATCATCTCTCCTCAGTTCCTGATCGTGCCGATCAGCACGGGCGCCGACCACAAGTTGCGATTTGGCAATAAATACTGTTGCGCCCCGCCACGGCGCCGCACCAGCCCGCCCAGCTCTTGCGTGGGCGCCACCTGGCTGACGAAGACGTTCACCGTGCTTTTGGGCATGATCTGGTACACATCATACAGCGGCGCCTCGCTCTTCAAGGGCAAGCCGAAGCAGTCGGCCAGGCTGGCGCACTGGCTAGATGCCAGCTGCAATTGCGCGCTGGTGGTGAAATACGGCGAATAGGGCGACACATTCTGGCCATGCGGCACGATCTTCACCAGCGCGGCCGACATGGGCTGCAGGTCCGGCAAGGTGCTGCCGGAAGCGAGCTGCTCGACCGCGCGCGCATAAATCGTCTCGGCCGGGGCGGCCGGGTCGGCGGCGCGCAGTTCGCGCAGGAACTGCTGTCCTGGTCCGCTATCGAGATAGGAGTCGATCGCTTCGCGCTGCAAGCCCGCCGTCTTGAAAGTGCTGAGGTCATTGATTTCGCGTGCATGCACGGCGCGCAAGGCGTCGAGATCTTGCACCGGCATGGCCGTGGACGCGGCGGCAATGGGGATGGGCAGCGGCACCGGCATGGGCGCGTTGTCCAGCTGGGCCCGGACGCCGGGCGCGGCGGCAAGCAGAAAGGCGGCGGCCAGCCCGCAGAATGTGCGCATGCTGCATCTCCTTGGAAGACTCGTTCAGGGGAAGATCCCCTCCCGAATCTACAAGGCGTACAACTGGCCAATGCGAGCTGGATCAAGGCCGATTCGCAAAGCGGCATCTACCTTGATGCAGCACAAACGCGGCGCAAAAAAAAACCGCCAGGGCTTGCGCGCTGGCGGTTGTTGAGCATGCGGACCAGGCCGCAGTCAGTCGAACTTAGACAACTTTAAGCGGCTGGCGCTTCGTTGCCTTCAGCAGCTTTCATCGACAGTTTCAGACGACCACGGTCGTCCGTTTCCAGCACTTTGACGCGTACCAACTGGCCTTCTTTCAGGTAGTCGGCCACGGCGTTGACGCGCTCGTTGGCGATCTGGCTGATGTGCAGCAAGCCGTCCTTGCCTGGCATGACTTGCACGATGGCGCCGAAGTCCAGCAGTTTCAGCACGGTGCCTTCGTAGGTCTTGCCCACTTCGACGGAAGCGGTCAGTTCTTCGATGCGGCGCTTGGCTTCCTGGCCGGCAGCGGCGTCGACGGAAGCGATGGTGACCACGCCTTCGTCGCTGATGTCGATCTGGGTGCCCGTCTCTTCGGTCAGCGCGCGAATCACGGCGCCGCCCTTGCCGATCACGTCACGGATTTTTTCCGGGTTGATCTTGATGGTGATCAGACGCGGTGCGAAATCGGACAATTCGGTTTTGACGTGCGGCATGGCTTTTTGCATTTCGCCCAGGATGTGCTCGCGGCCTTCCTTGGCTTGCGCCAGTGCCACTTGCATGATTTCCTTGGTGATGCCCATGATCTTGATGTCCATCTGCAGCGCCGTGATACCGTTGCGGGTACCGGCTACCTTGAAGTCCATGTCGCCCAGGTGATCTTCGTCGCCCAGGATGTCGGACAGCACGGCAAACTTGCCGCCTTCCTTGATCAGGCCCATGGCGATACCGGCCACGTGTTCTTTCATCGGCACGCCGGCGTCCATCAGTGCCAGGCAGCCGCCGCACACCGATGCCATCGACGAAGAACCGTTCGATTCCGTGATTTCCGATACCAGACGCACCGAGTAGCTGAACTCTTCAGCTGCTGGCAGGGCGGCGATCAGCGCGCGCTTGGCCAGGCGGCCGTGACCGATTTCGCGGCGTTTTGGCGTACCGACACGGCCCGTTTCACCGGTGGCGAACGGAGGCATGTTGTAATGCAGCATGAACGAATCGGTGAACTCGCCCATCAGCGCATCGATCTTCTGGCTGTCGCGGGCGGTGCCCAGGGTAGCGACGACCAGCGCTTGCGTTTCGCCGCGCGTGAACAGGGCCGAACCGTGGGTGCGTGGCAGCACGCTGGTGCGGATCGAGATCGGACGCACGGTGCGCGTGTCGCGGCCGTCGATGCGTGGCTCGCCGTCCAGGATTTGCGTACGCACGATTTTCGCCTCGATGTCGAACAGGATGTTGTTCACTTCGGCGCTGTCGATGGACGCGCCACCGTTGGCGGCGGCTTCAGCCGACAGGTCGGCGATCACTTCCGACGTCGCCGCTTTCAGCTTGGCCGTACGCTCTTGCTTGTCCTTGGTTTGATACGCGTCATTGATCTTGGCGTTGGCGAAATGCGCGACGCGGGCGATCAGTGCTTCGTTTTTCGGCGCAGGCGCCCATTCCACTTCCGGCTTGCCGCCGTCACGCACCAGGTCGTGAATCGCGTCGATGACGACTTTCATCTGGTCGTGGCCGAAGACCACGGCGCCCAGCATGATTTCTTCGGACAGCTGTTTCGCTTCCGATTCGACCATCAGCACGGCCGTTTCGGTACCGGCGACCACCAGGTCCATTTCCGACGTTTTCAGTTGCTGGACGGTCGGGTTCAGGATGTACTGGCCATTCGCGTAACCGACGCGCGCGGCGCCGATCGGGCCGCTGAAAGGCACGCCCGAGACGCACAGGGCAGCCGAGGCGCCGATCATGGCGGCGATGTCCGGATCGATTTCAGGGTTAACCGACAACACGTGAATGATGACTTGCACTTCATTCAGGTAGCCTTCCGGGAACAGCGGACGGATAGGACGGTCGATCAAACGGGATGTCAGTGTTTCTTTTTCGGAAGGACGGCCTTCGCGCTTGAAAAAACCGCCCGGGATTTTGCCGGCAGCATAGGTTTTTTCAACATAATCAACCGTCAAAGGGAAGAAATCCTGGCCTGGTTTGGCATCTTTGCGTGCCACTACCGTTGCCAGCACGACGGTATCTTCGATCGACACCAGCACTGCGCCGGATGCCTGACGTGCGATTTCGCCGGTTTCCAGGGTCACTTGGTGTTGACCGTACTGGAAGGTTTTCGTAACTTTGTTAAACATGGGGTATCCCTTTTCTAATTGCCGACAGATTTTCAGGGGCTGTCGTTCACCTCACCACAGGCGGTGGAAAAACCGTTGCCGCCTTTACTACTTTACTTTTAAAGCATGATATCGGTAAGAGAATACTGCACTTACAGACATAAAACCGGAATTCAAATGACAAAATGCCCGCGTCAGCGAACTGGCGCAGGCATTTCTGTATAAACCTTGTACGGCAAAAATTACTTGCGCAGACCAAGTTTAGCGATCAGGTCGCGATAACGGGTAGCGTCTTTCGACTTCAGGTACGACAACAGGCTCTTACGACGGTTGACCATCATGATCAGGCCGCGGCGGGAGTGGTGATCTTTCGAGTGGGCTTTGAAGTGGCCGTTCAGTTCGTTGATGCGAGCTGTCAGCAGTGCAACTTGCACTTCAGGGGAGCCGGTGTCGTTTTGACCACGTGCGTTGTCCGCGATAATAGCGGCTTTGTTGATGTTTTCTACTGTCATGATAAACCTTTCACATGCGGTGCACAGAGTCTGAACCCTATCCACCGTGAACTACGATTATTAAAATACTGGCCTATGCTTCTAACCAGACGCGCAAGTATATCGGAAAAAAGCCCGTCTGTATCCTGCCGTACGCTCTTTTCTCGGCGCATGATAGGATTTTCCCGCATTTCAGGAGGATAACCATGAAAAAACTGCTCCAATTGGCAACACCTGTGCTGCTGGCCACGCTGGCCGGCTGCGCCAGCTGGAACGTCCCGCCGCCGCAGCCGGGCGAGCCGCGCGCCGCCGTGGAAGCACGCCTGGGCCGTCCCACGGCCATCTACTCATTGCCCACGGGCCCGGAACTGGAATACGCCACGGGGCCGTACGGCCAGTACACGTACATGGCGCGCTTCGGCCCCGACGACAAGCTCATTTCCTACGAGCAAGTGCTCGACACGCCAGGCTTTGCCCGCATCAAGGTAGGCGTGTCGACCCAGCAAGACGTGCTGCACACCCTGGGCCGCCCGACGGAAACATCGTATCTGGCGCTGCCGAAACTGCACGTCTGGTCTTACCGCTACAAGGAATCGGGCGTGTGGGATTCCATGATGCACGTGCACTTCGACCACGACGGCATCGTGCGCATGATGATGAACGGCCCCGATCCGGCCAAGGAAGAGCGACGCTTTTTCTGGTAGCCAGCGGACGAACAACCGCACTCCTGCGAATTGTGACAATGTGTGAGTTTTTGCGTAGCATTGGCGTGTAAAGTCGGGCGAAAAAAATGGCCAGACTAACATGTCTGGCCAATCGCCCACAGCCAACAAGGAAGCAGATGCGCCAAGACCCACAGAAAGTCCATCAAACCAGTCGTTTTTCCTGCCCTGCCATCACCGCAACCCTCTTATTAGCCTCCTTGCTGAGCGCATGCGGCGGTGGCGGTGGCGGCAGCAATAGCTCCTCCGTCACGCCGCCCGTGACACCGCCCGTGACACCACCGGCAAACAGTGCCGATACAGCGCTATTGCTGAACGCAATTAATGCCGACGCGGCCCCCACACTCGTACTGGCCTACGGCGCCACGCCACTGGCCGTGGCGCAAATGGTGATTGACTGGTCGGCACGCGTCAGTACCAGCGCCACCATCCCCAAGACCTGCGGCAACGGCGGTAGCCAGACTGCCGCCTTCATTGATGCAGATGGCAACGGCCGTGTCAGCGCTGGCGACAAGCTAAGCGTGACGTATGTAAACTGTCGCGCAAAGGAACTCGACGGCGTGCTCGACGGCACCATGAACATCGTTTTCACGGCGCCGCTGGCACAGCAACAACTGGCCGGCATCATCAGCTTCATGCCAGGTTTCGGCGATCGCACGGAAACGCCACGCCAGGGCATATTGGGCAGCGTGCGCTTCGACTACACCAGTGGTGTCATCTCCCGACTGCTGCATGTTTACTCCGACACGCAGCCATTCATCATGGCATTTTCCGATGCCAGCGCCACCAAGAACGACACCATCACGGGGCTCGACGTGCAGCATGAGTTGCGGCTCGATACCGCGCGCGCTTCCACCAGCATCCGCCTCCACCTGGCAAGCAACCTTCTGGGAGGCAGCCTCGATGTTTCTACGCGCACCCCGCTGAGCTCCTGGTTTGACAGCTATGCCGATGCGGGTGAACTGGTGCTGAGCGGCGCAAGCAACAGCAAGGCCAGCCTGCGCGTCAATGCGAGCAACCGCAACCTGTTTGAATCATTGCTTGGCGACACCGTGATCCGCGCGCAAGATAGCCTGGATGTGGGACTTCTCTGGAGCAGCGGCAACTGGCTTCCCGGCAATAAGCCCAACCTGGACTATTACGAAATCAAACCCGTCCTGGCTACCGATTTCAAGCTGCTAGTGCCGCCAGATGTCAACAATATGGCACCAAGCGGGAGCTTGTCGTGGGCTTATTCCCGGCCGCTTGACACCACGTCAGTTACCCACGCCCTCTTTCAAGGGCAAGGCGCGGACGCTGGCAACATCGAAGCCAGAATCAGCTACAACGGCGCCATTGTTACCGTCACGCCATCGAGCCAGCTCAAGGCAGGCGCCATCTACGACGTGCGCCTCAACGCGAAGACATATGCACCCGTGCGCGATACGGCCGGTAATACCTTGCCCACCCCAAGGGTCAATGTGAATGTCGCCCAAAGTATTAGCGCCGCCATCAGTACTGGCGGCATGGCGCCCTTGCTGCTGGGCCCTGCGGGGACGCTGACGCTGGACGCAAGTGCCTCGTCGGCCAACGGCGGCCCCGTCAGCGGCACGCGCTGGCGGCAAGTGTCGGGGCCAAGCCTGACGATGGACAATCCCAACGCCGCCCGCGTCACGCTCTCCAGCGCGGCACCATCAAGGGGCCTCGCGGTGATAGCGCTCGACGCAACGAACGCCGCAGGCGAAAAGGATACCCGGCAGATCAGCATAGACGTGCTGAGCGACCTTTCCCAGGCCCTGGTCTACAGTTCACGCACCGGCAACGGCGAGCTTGAAGTCGACAGCACGGCACGCACCGAGTTCACCCCGAACACGCTCTACGTGGCAAGCACAAACACCTTGCAGTTGCTGTCCCCTGCGCGCATCAACGTCTTCCAGATCGCCATACCGGGTGTCACCTGGCAATCAGGGCTGACGTTCACCTATGGCGCCGGCAACACCAGCGGCGCACAGGGTACGGCCAAGGTAGGTTGCTTCGGCGTCAATACAGGCACGGTCCGCATGCTCGATTTCGCACTCGATGGCGATGGCAAGCTGGCGCGCGCCGCCATTGACTATGACGACAACTGCAACGGCATCGTCACACAGGCATCGATCCGTTACCGCAGCGACATGCCTTTGCGCAAGTAAGCCTGCGTACGGGCAGCTGCGGGCGCGGCGCGTTTACGGCTGCGGGTCGATCCGCTCATCCTTGGCGTGCAATTTGTTGAGCGCCGACAAATATGCCTTGGCCGACGCGACGATGATATCGGGGTCCGCGCCCACGCCGTTGACGATGCGCCCATCGCGCGACAATCGCATGGTGACTTCGCCCTGCGATTGTGTGCCCGTGCTGATGGCGTTGACGGAGAACAAGACCAGCTCCGCGCCGCTGGCGGCCGCGCTTTCGATGGCGTTGACGGTGGCATCGACAGGACCGTCGCCCTGCCCTTCGCAGCTGCGCTGCACGCCGCCGACAAGAAACTCCACGCGCGCGTGGGGCACGGCGCCCGTCGTCGATTGCTGTGTCAGGGAAATAAAACGGTAGTGCTCACTCTCCTGCGCCTGCTGTTCCTCGCTGACGAGGGCCATGATGTCTTCGTCGAAAATCTCGGACTTGCGGTCCGCCAGCTCCTTGAAGCGCAGGAAGGCGGCGTTGACTTCCGCCTCCGATTCCAGCGCGATGCCCAGTTCGTGCAACCGCTGCTTGAAGGCATTGCGGCCCGACAATTTACCGAGGACGATCTTGTTGGCGGTCCAGCCCACGTCTTCGGCGCGCATGATTTCATACGTCTCGCGCGCCTTTAAAATACCGTCCTGGTGGATGCCGGACGCGTGCGCGAAGGCATTCGCACCCACCACCGCCTTGTTCGGCTGCACGGCAAAGCCCGTAATTTGCGACACCATTTTCGAGGCCGCCACGATTTGCGTCGTGTCGATGCCGACCGTCAAATTGTAATAGGCAGCGCGCGTGCGCAGCGCCATCACCACTTCTTCCAGCGCCGTGTTGCCGGCCCGCTCGCCGAGGCCATTGACGGTACACTCGATCTGCCGCGCGCCGCCTATCATGACGCCGGCCAGCGAATTGGCCACGGCCAGGCCCAGGTCGTTATGACAATGCACGGACCAGATGGCCTTATCCGAGTTCGGGATGCGTTCGCGCAAGCGCTTGATGGTATTGCCGAAGATCTCGGGCACGGCATAACCGACCGTATCGGGGAAATTGATGGTGGTGGCGCCCTCGGCGATCACCGCTTCCAGCACGCGGCACAGAAAATCTTCGTCCGAGCGGCTGCCATCTTCGGGGCTGAATTCGATATCGTCCGTGAACTGGCGCGCGTAGCGCACGGCGTTCTGCGCCTGCGTAAGCACTTGCTCAGGCGTCATGCGCAGCTTCATCTGCATGTGCAGGGGCGAGGTGGCGATGAAAGTGTGGATGCGCTTGCGCTCGGCAGGCGCCAGCGCTTCGGCGGCGCGCGCGATGTCGCGGTCGTTGGCGCGCGACAGCGAGCAGATGGTGGACTCGCGCACGGCGCCGGCAATCGCCCGTATCGACTCGAAGTCGCCCTGCGAGGCGGCGGCGAAGCCCGCTTCGATCACATCGACCTTCATGCGTTCAAGCTGCTTGGCGATGCGCAGCTTTTCCTCGCGCGTCATGGAGGCGCCCGGCGATTGCTCGCCATCGCGCAAGGTGGTGTCAAAAATGATGAGTCGGTTACTGGTGTTCATGGCTGCTCCTGGCTGGCTGAAGACTGGCGACACTACCGACTCAGCGCATTAATGCTCGGGGTCGGTCTGGATGATGCTGACGGGCTTGCCCTTCGCCATGCGCCAGAAAAACACGGCGTAGCCGGACAGGCCATAGGCGACGAAAATCGGGAACAGCACTTTCGGCGGGTCGATGGAAATGAGCGCGAAGAACAATGCCAGCAGGAATACCACGATGAAGGGCACGGACTTGCGGAAATTCACATCTTTAAAACTGTAGAACGGCACGTTCGTGACCATGGTCAGGCCGGCGAACAGGGCGATGGTCCAAGATACCCAGGCCAGCTGGTTGCCGGCAAATTCCAGGTCGTTCATCAGCAGGATGAAGCCGGCCACCATGGCCGCCGCTGCCGGGCTGGGCAAGCCCTGGAAGAAGCGCTTGTCGACCACGGCGATATTCGTGTTGAAGCGGGCCAGGCGCAAGGCGGCACCGGCGCAATACACGAAGGCGGCCAGCCAGCCCAGCTTGCCCATGCCGCGCAGCGACCATTCATAGATCACCAGCGCCGGGGCGGCGCCGAACGACACCATGTCGGACAGGCTGTCGTACTGGGCGCCGAATTCGCTCTGCGTATTCGTCAGGCGCGCGATGCGGCCATCGAGGCCGTCGAGGATCATGGCGATGAAGATGGCCCAGGCCGCATGTTCGAATTTCTGGTTCATGGCCATGACGATGGCGTAGAAGCCGCAAAACAGGGCTGCCGTCGTGAAGGCATTCGGCAACAGGTAGATGCCGCGGCGGCGCAAGGTTTTCTTGCCAGTGCCATCGCTCACCGGCTGGCGCACGAATTTGCTGAAGCGGGACGCTTTGGATGCTGCGGGAGTGCCGTTCTTGCCTCTACGACGGGGGAAGTTTGCCATGTTGTTCCATATCTTGTGTACTGCGGGGATTCGGTGCCAGACGGCAGGCGCATTCATCTTGCGGCATGCACCTGCCAATCTTGCCATTATAGAGGAGCCACCGCCAAAGAAAAGCGCGGCGGCGTCAAGCTGGCAATATTGACGCCGATTCAAGCTTTATTTGAAGCGGATCTTCGCCACCAGGCCCATGTTCAGCGTCGTTTCGCCCGCTTCAAAGCTCGGTTCGGCCACCTGGTTGCCGCCAAAACCCATGGAGTCGGCACTCATGTTGCGCGCCCCCGTCACGCTGACGCGCTGCGCATAGTTGCCCGAACCCTCGAAATCGATGGTGTCGATCACGGCGTCATTGACATTGCGGCCCATGGCGCCGGCAATGGCGGCCACGCGTTCATTGAGGTTCTTGTAGGCGGCGGCGATGCGCTGGTCGTCGAGCTTGCGGATGGTGGCGGGCGCCAGGCCGAAGTTCAGATGGTTCAGGGTCAGCACGCCTTGCGCTGCGGAAACTGTCTTCGGCAAGGCGGCCAGATTCGTCGTCGTCACCTGCAAGTACTGGCCCACTCTCCAGCCCGTCGGTACGCGTGGCTTGGCGGCGACGCCTGGCGGCAGGGGTGCCGTTTCCGGGTACACGGCGTACGTGTAGTAGCCCTGGGTCTTCAGCACGGCTTGCGGGTCGGCTTTCTTGACGATGGCTGCGCCCTGGTTCATCTTCTGGTTCACGCGCGAGGCGGCGGCTGCCTTGTCCTTGTCCTGCTCCTCGACGGCCAGGGTGACGGTCACCTGGTCGTTCGCATGCACCACTTCGCCATTCGCGGGCACCACCACGAGGGTGCCGGAAGTGGGCAAGGTCTGGGCGTGTGCACTCAGGGCAACGGTAGCGACGGCCGCAGCCAGCAGCGATTTCATGACGGTCATGGTGTTCTCCAGGAAAATAATAGGGAAAAAACGAGCATGGGGCCAACAGCCCCATGATCTTCAAAACAGTCTATCGCGGAAATAATTCCACGCTGGCGCTTACTTGAACTTGACCTTGCCGACGACACGCATGTCGAGCGTGGTTTCGCCCGGCTCGAAGCTCGGTTCGGCGACGGTGCTGTCTTCGGCCATCTTGGCGCTGCGCATCATCATCGGCGCGGCGGCAGGACGGCTTTCGTTGGCGTAGTTGCCCGAACCTTCGAAGTCCACCGTATCGAGCACGGCATCGGACACATTGCGGCCCATGGCCTTGGCGATGGCGGCCACGCGTTCGTTCAGGTTCTTGTACGTGGCGGCAATGCGCTGGTCGTCCAGCAGGCGGATGGTTTCCGGCTTCAGGCCGAAATTCAGGCCATTCAGGGTCAGCACGCCTTGCGCCGCCGACACGGTTTTTGGCAAGGACGCCAGGTTGGCCGTCGTCACTTCCAGGTACTGGCCGACGCGCCAGGCCGTTGGCAAACGTGGCTTGGCCACGGCGCCGGCGGGCAATGGGCGCTCTTCCGGATACACGGGATAAGTGTAGTAGCCGTACGATTTCAGCGCTGCCGACGGATCGGCCTGCTTGACGATGGCGATACCCTTGTTCATCTTCTGGTTGACTCTCGACGCGGCGGCAGCCTTGTCCTTGTCCTGTTCTTCGATGGCCAGGGTAGCGACCACCTGGTCATTGACATGCTTGACTTCGCCAAATGCGGGGACGACCACCAGGGTGCCGGAAGTTGGCAAGGTTTGCGCTTGTGCGCTCAGGGCAACGGTGGCTGCGGCGGCAACAAGGACGGATTTCATCACGGTCATGGGGGTACTCCTAGCTAGTTAATGTGGCTGACAGCCCGCGAAAGGGGCGCTTTTGCCACCCTTTCGCCTGAGAAACTTGTCAAACTGTGTAGATTCTAACGCCTCGTTCATTCCTGTGGCGCAAATTAACAAATCGTCACAAAATGCGTCCGCCAGTCACATCTGCTCACATTTAAATACACTGTTATCATAAATAACAATGTTATTAGTGACCTACGACCGCGCCACCGCTGCGCCGGCCCGGCTTGAAACTGTGGCGGTGCGCGCGCCAGGCGATCGCCAGCGCCACCAGCAGCAAGGCCAGCATGGCCCACGGGAACGATGCCGCGCCATAGCCGTCGAGCAGCATGCCGCCCGCCAGGCCGCCGCCCGCGATGGCCACATTCCAGATGGTCGCCACCATCGCCTGCGCCACGTCCATGCCGTCACCGGCCGCGTCCGCCGACGCCGTCTGCAGCAAGGTGCCGGCGCCGCCGAAGGTGATGCCCCAGATGGCCATGCTGACATAGATGACGATGGGGGAGTCCATTGCCAGCCCCAGCACCACCACCACGAGGGCAAAGGCGGCGATGCAGCCCAGCACGAGCGGGCGCAGCCAGCGGTCGATGAGCTGGCTGACCAGCCAGATACCGGCCAGCGAACCCACGCCATACACGAGCAGCACCAGGTCGACGCGGGGGCGCAAGCCGGACGGCGCCAGGAACGGCGCGATATAGGTATACAGAATGTTATGCGCCAGCATCCAGGCGACGATCACAAACAGAATCGGCCGCACGCCCGGCGTCACGAACACCTGGCGGATCGACAGGCGTTCGCCACGCTTTTGCCCAGGATAATCGGGCACGACCAGCAATACCCACGCGACCAGCACCACGGCCAGGCCGGACATGATGCCAAAGATGCTGCGCCAGCCCAGCACGCCGCCCATCAGGGTACCCAGCGGCACGCCCAGCGACAAGGCGAGCGGCGTGCCGATCATGGCAATGGCCATCGCCCTGCCCTGCTGCTCGGGACGCACCATGCGGCGCGCATAGCCTGCCATCAAGCCCCAGGCCAGCCCGGCGGCCATGCCCGTCACGAAGCGCGCGACCAGGGCGACCATATAGTTGGGCGCGAGGGCCGTCGCCGTATTGAAGATCAGGAAGCCAATGATGGCCAGCAACAAGACATTGCGCCGGCGCCAGGTGCTGGTGAGTGCCGTCAGGGGAATCGCCGTCAGGATCGAGCCGATGGCGTACACGGTCACCAGCTGGCCCGTCATGACTTCGGAAATGCCGAGGCCCTGGGCGATCTGCGGCAGCAAGCCGGCCGGCAAGGTTTCCGACAGGAGGGCAAGAAACGCCGTCATGGCCAGGGCCAGCAAGGCCAGGATGGGAATGGAAGAGTCAACAGCAGCCTGCGAGGGCGCCGTGGCGGTGATACGGTCAGTCATGGGGGGGGGGGTCCTTCTACTTGCGCAAGCGGCTGATCAATTAGCGCCTGGCGTGCGACAAAAGCGGTGATGCGCGTTGCGGTCGGCAGATACCGAAACAGATGCAGTCCATAGGAAACTGCAAAGGAAGGGCGGGATTATATAGGAGACGGGCAAAAAACGTGCGTGCTCAAACAACCGTGCTCAAGCTGGCGTCATGCAGGCATCATTGGCCGCCTTGCGTGGCGAAAACCAGGCATTCGATTTCGGACTGTACAGCAAGGCGCAGATGACGGCGAACGTCAGCGCGCCAGGCAAGACGTGCATCTTGAGCGGCAAGGTCGCCAGGCAGAACGCAATGTCGATCACGCCCCACACCAGATACACGGTGCGCGCGCCACGCTGCCTTTGCAGCATGGCCAGCGCAGCCACCAGGGTAATGCCCTGGCTGAAGAGAAAAATCGCGTATTGCACCTCGGCGGGAATCACGCCGTGCCCCATTCCGGCCAGCATGGCGGGATCGTTGCGGCCGAGGTAGGACGACACCAGCGCTGAGACCGAGCCGAGGACCAGAAACCAGCAGCTGATGGCAACCAAGACGGGGCGCTTGACCACATGAAGATTCCCGACAAAAACTTTAGAAAAAATAAGCATGGTGCTCACGGTATCGTTGAATGGGCCTGATTGTAATAAAAAAAGCCGGCTTGCGCCGGCTTCTTCGTGGAACGACTGCTGCTTAGTTCTTCGACTGGTCAACCATCTTGTTCTTGGCGATCCAAGGCATCATGGCGCGCAGTTTGGCACCCACTTCTTCGATCGGGTGCTCGGACGTCAAACGGCGGCGCGAGATCAGGGTCGGTGCGCCTGCCTTGTTTTCCAGGATGAAGCTCTTCGCGTATTCGCCCGTTTGAATGTCTTTCAGGCATTGACGCATCGCATCCTTGGTGGCCGAGGTCACAACCTTAGGACCGGTCACGTATTCGCCGTATTCGGCGTTGTTCGAGATCGAGTAGTTCATGTTGGCGATGCCGCCTTCATAGATCAGGTCGACGATCAGTTTCAGTTCGTGCAAGCACTCGAAATACGCCATTTCAGGCGCGTAACCGGCTTCCGTCAGGGTTTCGAAACCGGCCTTGATCAGTTCCACGGCGCCGCCGCACAGCACGGCCTGTTCGCCGAACAAGTCCGTTTCGGTTTCTTCACGGAAATTCGTTTCGATGATGCCGGCACGGCCGCCGCCGTTGGCCGAGGCGTACGACAGGGCGATATCGCGGGCGATGCCCGATTTGTCCTGGTACACGGCGATCAGGTGGGGCACGCCGCCACCCTGGGTGTAGGTGGCGCGCACGGTGTGGCCCGGGGCTTTCGGCGCGACCATGATCACGTCCAGATCGGCGCGTGGCACGACTTGGCCGTAATGCACGTTGAAGCCGTGGGCGAAGGCCAGTACGGCGCCTTGCTTGGCGAACGGGGCGATGTTTTCGTTGTAGACCTGGGCGATGTTTTCATCTGGCAGCAAGATCATGATGACGTCGGCCGCTTTCACGGCGTCGTTGACTTCCGCTACTTTCAGGCCAGCTTGCTCGACCTTGGTCCACGAAGCGCCGCCCTTGCGCAGGCCGACGGTGACGTTGACGCCCGAATCGTTCAGGTTTTGTGCGTGCGCGTGGCCTTGCGAACCGTAGCCGATGATGGCAACGTTTTTGCCTTTGATCAAGGAGAGGTCAGCGTCTTTGTCGTAAAAAACTTTCATGGTATTTCCTATAATTTGATGATGCGTTGTTGTTTTAAATGCGGCCCGTGGGCCGCGTAGAGCTGCTGTGTGCTTTTATACTTTGAGGATGCGTTCGCCGCGGCCGATGCCGGAACCACCCGTACGGACGGTTTCCAGGATGGCGGCGCGGTCGATCGAATCGATGAACGCGTCGAGCTTGACCTTGTTGCCGGTCAGTTCGATCGTGTACGTCTTTTCGGTGACATCGATGATGCGGCCACGGAAGATGTCGGCGGTGCGCTTCATTTCCTCGCGCTCCTTGCCCACGGCACGAACCTTGATCAGCATCAACTCGCGTTCGATATGCTGGCCTTCGGTCAGGTCCACCACCTTCACCACTTCAATCAGACGATTCAGGTGCTTGGTGATCTGCTCGATGATGTCGTCCGAGCCGCTGGTGACGATGGTCATGCGCGACAGGGTCGAGTCTTCCGTCGGCGCCACCGTCAAGGTTTCGATGTTGTAGCCGCGTGCCGAGAACAGGCCCACCACGCGCGACAGGGCACCCGCTTCGTTTTCCAGCAAGACAGAAATAATATGGCGCATGATTAGAGATCCTCCGAACCGAGCATCATTTCGGACAGGCCTTTGCCGGCTTTCACCATGGGCCATACGTTTTCGGACTGGTCGGTAATGAAATTCATGAATACCAGCCTGTCTTTCATCGCAAACGCCTCTTTCAGGGCGCCGTCGACGTCGCCCGGTTTTTCAATTTTCATGCCCACGTGGCCATAGGCTTCAGCCAGCCTTTCGAAGTCGGGCAGCGAATCCATGTACGACTCGGAATAACGCGAACCGTAATCGATTTCCTGCCACTGGCGCACCATGCCGAGGAAACGGTTGTTGAGCATGATGATCTTCGGCGTCAGGTGGTACTGCTTGCACGTGGCGAGTTCCTGGATGCACATCTGGATCGAGCCTTCGCCGGTGATGCAGGCAACGGTGGCGTCCGGATTGGCCATCTGCACGCCCATGGCGTACGGCAAGCCGACCCCCATGGTGCCCAGGCCGCCGGAATTGATCCAGCGGCGAGGCTTATCAAAACCATAATATTGCGCGGCCCACATCTGGTGCTGGCCCACGTCGGAGGTGATGAAGGCGTCGCCCTTGGTGATCTGGAAGACTTTTTCCACCACCGATTGCGGCTTGATGACCAGGTCGGAAGTCGGGTATTTCAGGCATTCGCGGCCACGCCATTCGGCGATCTGCTTCCACCAGTTGCTCAGCGCATTGACGTTCGGCTTGGCTTCGGCCGCGTCGAGTTGCGCGAGGAACTCGATCAGCACGTCCTTGACGTTGCCAACGATGGGGATATCGACCTTGACGCGCTTGGAAATCGACGATGGATCGATGTCCACGTGGATGATCTTGCGCGGATGCGAGGCAAAATGTTTCGGGTTGCCGATCACGCGGTCATCGAAACGGGCGCCGATGGCGATCAGCACGTCGCAGTTCTGCATCGCCATGTTCGCTTCGTAGGTGCCGTGCATGCCGGGCATGCCGACATACTGCTCGCTCGATGCGCGGTAGCCGCCCAGGCCCATCAAGGTATTGGTGCACGGGAAACCCAGGCGGTCGACCAGCTTGTTCAGCTCGGGAGCCGCATTCGCCAGGATCACGCCGCCGCCCGTGTAGATCATCGGGCGTTCGGCTTGCAGCAGCAGCTGCACGGCCTTGCGGATCTGGCCCGAGTGGCCCTTGTCGACGGGACGGTAGGAACGCATCTCGACTTCCTTCGGATAGTCGAAATGGCATTTGTGCATGCTGATATCTTTGGGGATATCGACCAGCACGGGTCCCGGACGGCCGGTACGGGCGATGAAGAAGGCTTTCTTGATCGTCGCTGCCAGGTCCTTGACGTCCTTGACGAGGAAGTTGTGCTTGACCACGGGGCGGGTGATGCCGACCGTGTCGCATTCCTGGAACGCATCCTGTCCGATGGCGTGGCTCGGCACCTGGCCGGAGATCACCACCATGGGAATCGAGTCCATGTACGCGGTCGACAGGCCCGTGACGGCATTCGTGACGCCCGGACCGGACGTGACGATGGCGACACCGACTTTGTTCGAGCTGCGCGAATAGGCATCGGCGGCGTGGATCGCGGCCTGCTCGTGGCGTACCAGGATATGCTGGAATTTGTTTTGCTGGAAGATGGCGTCGTAGATGTAGAGTACGGCTCCGCCCGGGTATCCAAAGACGTGCTCGACGCCCTCTTCAGCCAGACAGCGCACGACAATTTCTGCGCCGGTAATTGGTCCTGCTGCTGCTTCGGTATTCATGAAACATTCCTTTCAAGGTCCATTGGAGATTGATCGGATGTTCTTTCCTGACGAAGTTCGCTGTGCGCGACAGTGCTCCTGCTTCCCTTTTCATGCGGTCACGCAATTTCTTTGGGCACCCATAGATACCTTACAAAACAACGCTTAACGCAACTCGTTTGGCCGGAGTTTCTGTGGCGCCTGTACGAACCGCTCGCGCTTGTGGCACGGGTTAGAACAAACTGCCTACAAATGAAAGCGCGTCTTGCCGCGGATGGCCTTGTGTGCCGGTCGCGACCTGACCATAGGGCTTTGGGGTGTTCAAAGCGTCCCATACGTTATCGCGTTGCACCATTATGGTCAAGGAAAATGTCAGCCTCGCTGCATTTTTGCTCGCACGACGTGCAAAAACCCTGCGGAAATGCACATTTTTTGCTAGCATGCACGGGGTTGCAAAAAGCATACCCGCCCCCATTTCGCCCACCGCACCCGCAGCCCGCTAAGATCCCCATACCGCATGGCAACAGACAAAGAATTATCCGACTTTCTAGAAAATGTCGAGCGGCGCGCTTTCAAACAGGCCGCCTACGCGGTCCGCAAGGAAGAATCGGCACTCGACATCGTGCAGGATGCCATGATCAAGCTGGCCGAGAAGTACGGCGACAAGCCGGCCGCCGAACTGCCGATGCTGTTCCAGCGCATCTTGCAGAACACCATCCTTGATTATTTCCGCCGAGAAAAAGTTCGCAACACCTGGGTCAGCCTGTTTTCTGGCATGAAGCCCTCGGGCGACGAGCATGAAGATTTTGATATACTCGACACGTATGAATCGGAACAGGGTTCGAGCGCCGCCGAATCGTCGGCCGACCAGGTCGAACGCGCGCAAATGCTTGATTTGATTGATGCAGAGGTACAAAAACTGCCGTCACGTCAACGCGAAGCCTTCCTCATGCGTTACTGGCAGGACATGGATGTGGCTGAAACAGCGGAAGCGATGGGTTGCTCCGAAGGTAGCGTGAAAACACATTGCTCTAGAGCTACCCACACGCTCGCCGAATCGCTGAAAGCCAAGGGAATAAAATTATGAACACCGACGATCTCAATTTCGCTTACAAAGTGCGCCATGCACTGAACGAAAAACTCGACGACCTGCCCGCATCGGCCACCGATCGCCTGGCAGCGGCACGCAAGCTGGCCCTGTCGCGCAAGAAGGCGGACGCGCCCGCCGCCGTTGCCGTGCGCCAGAACGTGTTCGCCGGCGTCGCCAGCGGCCTGTTTGTCGAACCGCTGTCGTGGCTGGGCCGCATGAGCGTGATCATCCCCCTGCTGCTGCTGGTCGGCGGCCTGGTGGGTATCTATCAGTTTGAGCAAGAACAACATATTGCCGAACTGGCAGAAATCGACGCCGCCGTGCTGTCGGACGAATTGCCGCTCTCGGCCTATATGGACCATGGCTTCAACGCCTACCTGACGAAACGCGAGCAATAAGCATGGCACGCTTGAGCGTACGCAAAGCCTGGCTGGCTGGCGGCATCGGCCTGGGCGCCTGCGCCCTGGCTGGCGCCGCCTGGGTAGGCGCGCAACAACATCCTGCACCCGCGACCACTGCCGTGGCGGCAGCGTCCGTGGTGGCGCCGGCCCCGGCCGTCAAGCCCGGTTCGCCGCGCACGGCCGGCAAAGGCGGCACGCCGCCCAAGGCCAGCGACAACCCTTCCTGGAACAAGCTGTCGCACGCGCAGCAGCAAGCCCTGCAGCCGCTGGCGGGCGAATGGAACAAGCTCGAAGCGCTGCGCAAGCAGAAATGGCTCGATATCGCCAGCCGCTTTGCCTCCATGTCGCCCGACGAACAAAACCGCGTGCATGAACGCATGCGTGTATGGGTCAAGCTGACGCCGGAACAGCGCCGCCTGGTGCGCGAAAACTATACGCGCACGAAGAAGATCGATCCTGGTCAAAAAACCGCGCAGTGGGAGCAATACCAGCAATTACCGGAAGATCAAAAGAAAAAGCTGGCGACGGAACTGGTGCCGAAAAAACCGCTGGGCAAGGTGCCTGCAATCAATTCGAATACCAGCAAACCGCCCGTGATCGTGCCACCGGCCATGCCGGCAGCGCCTGCCGTCGCCACGCCTGTCCTGCCGCCCGCTCCCGCAGCGGCAAGCGTGCCGCCAGCCGATCCTGCCGCGGCCCCCGCCACCGTGCCCGTCACGCCACCTGCCACGCCTGCCCCACTGACTACCAATGCCAAATAGCACCAATAGCACGCCTGCCGCCAGCATCACTTCCCATCCCACGATCAAGCGCCGCCTGATTTCCATGGTGTACGAGTCGCTGCTGGCCCTGGCCGTGCTGTTCTTGCCCTTCCTGCTGTTTGAACTGGCCGTGCAAGGCGCGCATACGCCACTGACTGAACACATGCGCCAGTGCCTGGCCTTCCTCGTCATGGGCGCTTACTTCATCCATCAATGGAGCCGCGAAGGGCAAACCCTGGCCATGAAGACCTGGCGTTTGCAACTGGTGCTGGCGGGCCACGCGCACGTGCCGTTGCGCGTGGCCGCCTTCCGCTACATCCTTTCATGGATGTGGCTGCTGCCGGCCCTGCTGGTGTCGTATGCATTCGATTTGCAGCACTGGACAGCACTGGGCGCCATCGGCGTGGGCATTCTGGCCTGGTCGGCCACGGCCCTGTTGACGGGCAATGGACAATTCCTGCACGACAAGCTGGCGGGCACGCAGATCGTGCAATTGCCCGCCCCCGCGAAGAAGTCGAAGAAAGTCACCGCCTGAGTTTTTACGCGGCTTGACCTGGGTCATTGAAGCGCCGCGGGCGCTCTGCGATCATGGCATGCCATGAATAATACCGCCCCCCTCCCCCACACACGCTTCGCTCCCTACCGCGAGGAAGTCTGCAGCGAAGACGACGTCAAGCACCTCGTCCACACCTTTTATGCGGCCGCGCGCGATGACGCCATGCTGGGCCCCATCTTTGCCGCCGAGGTCAAGGATTGGGATGCCCACCTGGCAACATTGGTCGATTTCTGGTCAGGTTTGCTGCGCGGCACCATGCGATACCACGGCAAGCCGCTGGCCCAGCACGCGAAAATGGAACACCTGACGCCGTGCATGTTCCGCCGCTGGCTGACCCTGTTCTTCGCCACGACCGAAAGCATGGGCAACCCGGCCCTGCAAGAGAAGGCCGACACCATCGCCTTGAATATTGCCGAACGGCTATGGAAAAGCTTTGCGGAAAGCCACGCGAGCAAATGCAGTCCGCAGCAAACAGCCAGCCTCACGACGCCTGAGAAAACCGTAGCGAGCGGAAGCTAGTTGTGGCTAAGAAGCGCAACTGTACTCTAGTACAGTGAGCATCGCAGGCCGCAAATAGCGACGCGCAGTAGGTTTGCTCAGGCGTTCCTAGAACCGCTCGTAACCCTGCAGATAGCGCCACTGACCTGACGGCATGGCGCCCATCGGGATGCGCCCGATGCGCAAGCGCTTAATGGCGACCACATCCAGCCCCACCATCTTGCACATATGGGCAATCTGGCCTGGCTGCACATTTTTCAGGGCAAAGCGCAAGCGCGTCTCGTTCTGCCAGCTGACCTTGATCGGCGGCAAAGGCTTGCCATTGAAGGGCAAGCCGTGATTCAGCAGCGCCAGACCGTTTTCCGCGATATCGCCCGACACTTCCACGATGAATTCCTGCTCCACCGTTTTCGCTTCGTCGACCAGCTTGCGGGCGACGCGGAAATCCTGCGTGAACACCAGCAGGCCGGACGCCATGGTGTCGAGCGGATTGGTGATGGTCAGGCCGATCAGGTGGCGCTTGAGGAAGCGCGTGACGGCGCTGGGCAGCACGTTTTCCGCGGTGAACAGCTCCTCGGGACGCAAACAGGCCAGGGCCGGCTTGCCTTCGCTGCCCACGCCGCCGTTGATGCCGGCCGGCTTGTGCAGCAGGATCGTCACGGGCGGCATTTCTTCCAGGGTGGCGTTCGGCAGCAGCACCACCGCCTGATTGTCGGCCACGCGCGCGCCCGACTCTTCCACCAGCACGCCATCGACCGTGACCCAGCCGCCCTCGATATACAGCTCGGCCTCGCGGCGTGAACAGGGCACGTCTTCAGACAGGCGCTTGGCCAGGCGGACGGTGGGCATTTCGTGTGGTGTGGTCATGGGGAGGCGCAAAAAGCAAGAGGAGGAGAAAGCCGGTATTGTAACCGACCCGCTCCTCCCCTCTTGTTGACGTTGTTGCTGATTGCCAGGTGGTTGTCGGATTACGCTGCTGATTGTCGGATTACGCTACGCTAATCCGACCTACCCGACCTACCCGACCCACCCGACCTGCGCGGCGGTGGCGGCTTTGGTAGGTTGGATTAGTGGCTTGCCGCGTAATCCAACAATCAGGCCTGCGCCTTGGCCAATTCCTCGGCAAAGAAGCGGTGGCCCATCTCTTCCAGGCCCAGCGTCTGCAGTACTTCCTGCAGGCGCTCCGTCGGACGCTGGCGCGGCAAGTTCTTGTAGCTGGCGATGATCAGTTCATTCTTCATCGAATGCTCCCAGCCCACCAGCTCCGTCACGCTGACCTGGTAGCCGTGCGCTTCCAGCTGCAGACAGCGCAGCACGTTGGTGATCTGGCTGCCGAACTCGCGCGTGTGCAGCGGGTGGCGCCACAATTCCGTCAAGGCACTCTTGCCCAGGCTCTTGCCCTTGTTTTTCTTCAAGACGGAAGCCACTTCGGCCTGGCAACACGGCACCAGCACCATGAACTTCGCCTTTTTCTTCAGGGCGAAGTGGATCGCGTCATCGGTAGCCGTGTTGCACGCATGCAAGGCCGTGACGATGTCGATCTGCTGGGGCAGCAAGTTTGATTCCGTCGATTCGGCCACGGACAGGGGCAGGAAGGACATGCCGGGGAACTTGAATTTCTTCGCCAGCTCTTGCGAGCGCTGCACCAGCTCTTCGCGCGTCTCGATGCCGTAGATGTGCGAACCGTCGTTGCCGTTCTTGAAGAACAGGTCGTACAAGATGAAACCCAGGTAGGACTTGCCGGCGCCATGGTCAACCAGCGACACGCCGGGGTGATCGAGCTGCACTTCGCGCAGCAGCGGCTCGATGAACTGCGTCAGGTGGTACACCTGCTTGAGCTTGCGGCGGCTGTCCTGGTTCATCTTGCCGTCGCGCGTCAGGATGTGCAATTCCTGCAGCAAGGCGACCGACTGGCCATCCTTGATCTCAGGCATGTTGCTGGCGGCCGTGATGACGTCTTTCGGTGCAGCGACTGCGGTGGCGGCGGCTGCCGCGCCCTTAGCGCGCTTCATCGATCCACGCCATCTGTATCGCTTCGAGCACTTTTTCGCCGCCGCGCGTGTGGTCATCGTCGAAGCCGTCCAGTTCCACCACCCAGTTATGCAGGTCGGTAAAACGCACGGTCAGGGGATCGATGTCCGGATGCGCGTCGTACAGCGCCTCGGCGATCACGTGAATGTCAGACCATTTCATGTTAGTGACTGCCTTCGCTGACCTGGTTGATCGTGTATTTCGGGATTTCGACGACGAGGTCGGCATCGGCCACGATGGACTGGCACGACAGGCGCGACACGGCTTCCAGGCCCCAGGCCTTGTCCAGCATGTCTTCTTCCAGTTCCGTCGCTTCGTTCAGGGATTCGATGCCTTCACGCACCAGCACGTGGCAGGTGGTGCAGGCGCACGATTTTTCGCAGGCGTGCTCGATGTCGATGTCGTTTTCCAGCAGGATGTCGCAGATGGACTTGCCGGCCGGGGCTTCGATGACGGCGCCGTCCGGGCAAAGCTTGGCGTGCGGCAGAATGACGATTTGGGGCATATTACCTCTACAATTTCAATGATTCGGAGCGCTGCCGCGGCAAGTGCACACGGCGCGCATTTCAATTATTCTTAAACGACCTGGTCCAGGGACTTGCCCTTCAAGGCCGTGCGCACGCTGCGGTCCATGCGGCGCGAGGCGAAATCCTCGGTGCCGTCGGCCAGCGCTTCGATCGCCAGCTTCAAGGCCTGGTGGTCGATGGCGCCGCTTTGCGATTGCGCAATGGCGTCGCGCACCTTGTTCATCAAGCCATCCACGGTGGCGCGCTCGGCGTCATCGAGCAAGCCGCCGTCTTCATCGAGCGCCGACTGCGTGGCCAGCAGGATGCGTTCCGCTTCCACCTGCTCTTCGCGCAGCGCGCGCGCCACCATGTCGACGTCGGCCGAGGTGTACGAATCCTGCAGCATGCGCGCGATGTCATCGTCGCCCAGGCCATAGGCCGGCTTGACGCTGATCGACGCTTCCACGCCAGAGCGCAATTCACGTGCCGACACCGACAGCAAGCCGTCCGCATCGACCTGATACGTGATGCGGATGCGCGCGGCGCCCGCCACCATCGGTGGAATGCCGCGCAGTTCAAAGCGCGCCAGGGAGCGGCAATCGCTCACCAGTTCGCGCTCGCCCTGCAGCACGTGCACGGCCAGGGCCGTCTGGCCATCTTTAAATGTCGTGAATTCCTGCGCACGGGCGCACGGTATGGTCGAATTGCGCGGGATGATCTTTTCCACCAGGCCGCCCATGGTTTCGATGCCCAGGGAGAGCGGGATCACGTCCAGCAGCAGCCAGTCGTCGCCGGCGGCGCGATTACCGGCCAGCAAGTTCGCCTGGATGGCGGCGCCCAGCGCCACCACCTTGTCCGGGTCGATATTCGCGTGCGGCGTCGTGTGGAAGAATTCGCTGACGGCGCGCTGCACGTGCGGCATGCGCGTGGCGCCACCGACCATCACCACGCCGTCGACGTCGTCCGCATCCACGTTCGCGTCGCGCAAGGCCTTCTTGATGGCGTTCATGGTCTTGCCCACCAGATGCTGCGTCATGGCGGCAAATTCCGTCGCCGTGATGCGCAGGTGGATTTCTTCGCCCGAGTTCAGGGCCGCGTCGATCATCGTTTCCGACTTGGTCGACAGCGTTTCCTTGATCTCGCGCGCTTTCACCATCAGGATGGCCGTGTCTTCGTCCGACAGCGGCGCCAGCTTGGCGTGCTCGCTGATCCAGCAGAACAGGCGGCGGTCGAAATCGTCGCCGCCCAGGGCCGAGTCACCGCCCGTGGACAAGACTTCAAAGACACCCTTGCTCAGTTTCAGGATCGAGATGTCGAAGGTGCCGCCACCGAGGTCATACACGGCGTACACGCCTTCGGAGGCATTGTCGAGGCCATACGCGATGGCGGCGGCCGTCGGCTCGCTCAAGAGGCGCAAGACATTGATGCCGGCCAGTTGCGCCGCATCTTTGGTCGCCTGGCGCTGCGCGTCGTCAAAGTAGGCGGGTACGGTGATCACGGCGCCCACCAGGTCGTCGCCCAGGGAATCTTCCGCGCGCTGGCGCAGGGTGGCGAGAATTTGCGCCGACACTTCGACGGGGCTTTTCACGCCGGCCACGGTTTTCAGCTGCACCATGCCAGGCGTATCCTGGAAGTCGTAGGGCAGGTTTTCCGCGTAGGCGATGTCTGCCAGGCCACGGCCCATGAAGCGTTTCACGGACACGATGGTGTTCTTCGGGTCGGTGGTTTGCGCGGACAGGGCCTTGTAGCCGATGTTCGCGTGGCCGTTCGGCAGGTAGCGCACGACGGAGGGCAGCAGGGAGCGCCCGTCTTCGTCGTTGAGCACCTCGGGAATGCTGTTGCGCACGGTGGCGACCAGGGAATTGGTGGTACCCAGATCGATGCCGACGGCCAGGCGGTGCTGGTGCGGCGCGGTCGACATGCCTGGTTCGGAAATTTGCAGAAGTGCCATTGTATTCGTGCCTCGATTAATTTTGTGCGTGGTGCTGCTGATGCCTGTCGCGCATTATAAGACGCGCGCCGGACTGGCGCTTGGTCAGTCAGGCTTCCATGGCTTCGTATGCAAAACGGACTTCCTCGCCGAATTTGTCGAGGAACATCAGGGCGCGCACGCTTTGCGCGGCATTCACATAGTCGGCGGCGTCGAGCTGGGCCGCCACCTGGGCCAGCAAGGCCTTGCGTTCGCCGCGCAGCTGGCGGTCCAGGGCGTCGAGCGCGTCGGCATCCTTGCCGGCGCGTGCATCGCCCAGTTCCTCGCGCCATTCCATCTGCTGCATCAGGAAGCTGACGGGCATGGCCGTGTTCGATTCCGTCTGCAAATCGACGCCATTGAGCTCGCACAGGTATTGCGCGCGCTTTTGCGGGCTTTTCAGGGTTTGATAGGCTTCATTGGCGCGCGTGGCCCATTGCATCGCCACGCGCTTTTCAGCGCTGCTGGCGTTGATGAAGCGGTCCGGGTGGACCTTGCCCTGCACGTCGCGGTAGGCAGAGTCGAGCGCGCTCATGTCGAGCCCGAACTGCGCCGGCAACTGGAATAATTCGAAGTGATTTTGCATAATGGTCGGTGGTCGCTGTACCGCAATCGATGGGTACAGCGCACCGACCGGGGTCTTGCCAGCTGTTTAAATCCTGAAGGACTCGCCGCAGCCGCAGGCGTCTTTTTCGTTCGGATTGTGGAACTTGAAGCCTTCGTTCAAGCCTTCGCGCGCGAAATCGAGTTCCGTGCCGTCGATGTAAGGCAGGCTTTTCGGGTCGACGAAGACCTTCACGCCGTGCGATTCGAAGACGCTGTCTTCGGCCGCCACTTCATCGACATATTCGAGCTTGTAAGCGAGGCCCGAGCAGCCCGTGGTGCGCACGCCAAAGCGCAAACCCATGCCCTTGCCGCGCCGTTCGATATAACGGTTGATGTGTTTCGCCGCTTTTTCGGTCAGTGTGATCATGTATTTCTCCGCAACTGCCCCGGCCTTGCGGCTGGGGCGGGCTGCCAACGTTTAAGCTGCTACTGGATGGCGGGTCTGGTAATCCAGCACTGCCGCCTTGATGGCGTCTTCCGCCAGGATGGAGCAGTGGATTTTCACTGGCGGCAGGGCCAGTTCTTCGGCGATCTGCGTGTTCTTGATGGCCAGCGCCTGGTCCAGGGTCTTGCCCTTGACCCATTCTGTCACCAGCGAGCTCGACGCGATGGCCGAACCGCAGCCATAGGTCTTGAATTTCGCATCTTCGATCAGGCCATCGGCGCCGACCTTGATCTGCAGTTTCATCACGTCGCCGCAGGCGGGCGCGCCTACCATGCCGGTGCCGATGGTGTCATCACCCTTGTCGAAAGCGCCCACGTTGCGCGGGTTTTCGTAGTGATCGAGTACTTTGTCCGAGTAAGCCATTTTGATGCTCCTTTAATATTCTTGCCGGCCCCATTAGCAGAGGCCACGGTGTTGGTTAGTGGGCTGCCCATTGGATCGAATTAATGTCGATGCCGTCTTTAAACATATCCCACAGCGGCGACAGTTCGCGCAGCTTGTGTACTTTCGATTTCAGCAGATTCACGGCGAAGTCGATATCTTCCTCGGTCGAGAAGCGGCCGATGGTGAAGCGGATCGAGCTGTGCGCCAGTTCGTCGCTGCGGCCCAGAGCGCGCAGCACGTACGATGGTTCCAGGCTGGCCGAGGTGCAGGCCGAACCGGACGACACGGCGATATCCTTGATCGCCATGATCAGCGACTCGCCTTCAACGTAGTTGAAGCTGACGTTCAGGTTGTGCGGCACGCGGTGCTCCATGTCGCCGTTGATGTAGACTTCTTCGATCTCTTGCAAGCCCTTGGCCAGGCGGTCGCGCAAGGCCTTGATGCGGCCGATTTCGCTGTCCATTTCTTCCTTGGCGATGCGGAAGCTTTCGCCCATGCCTACGATCTGGTGCGTCGGCAGGGTGCCCGAGCGCAGGCCGCGCTCATGGCCGCCACCGTGCATCTGCGCTTCCAGGCGCACGCGCGGCTTGCGGCAGACGTACAGCGCGCCCACGCCTTTCGGGCCGTAGGTTTTGTGCGCCGTGAAGGTCATCAGGTCGACCTTGGTCTTTTGCAGGTCGATGACGACCTTGCCTGTCGCTTGCGCGGCGTCGCAATGGAAGATGATGCCTTTCGAGCGGCAGAACACGCCGATTTCGTCGATCGGCTGGATCACGCCGATTTCGTTGTTCACCAGCATCACCGACACGAGGATGGTGTCCGGGCGCACGGCCGCGGCCAGCTGCTCGACGGTGATCAGGCCGTTGTCCTGCGGTTCCAGATACGTCGCTTCGAAGCCGATGCGTTCCAGTTCGCGCACCGTGTCGAGCACCGATTTATGCTCGGTCTTGACGGTGATGATGTGTTTGCCCTTGGTCTTGTAGAATTGCGCCGCGCCCTTGATGGCCAGGTTGTTGCTTTCCGTCGCGCCGGAAGTCCAGATGATTTCGCGCGGATCGGCGTTCACCAGGGCCGCCACGTAGCCGCGTGCCTCTTCCACGGCTTTTTCCGCCGTCCAGCCATACATGTGGCTGCGCGATGCCGGATTGCCGAACTGCTCGCGCAGGTAAGGAATCATCTTGTCGGCGACGCGTGGATCGATCGGCGTCGTGGCCGAGTAATCCATATAGATCGGGAAATGCGGTGCGGTTTCAAAGTGCACTTGGCCTACGTTTTTTTCAGGGGCGTTCATCAATAACTCCAATGCAATCAGCAACTTAGTATTTTGTATTTATCAACCGAGGGCGGCGTGGTTACGGTGCATCACCATCACGCTTTGCTCGGCAATCTTTTGTCTCTGCTGGTCGACCAGATCCTGCAAGGACACAGAATCCAGATAATCGACCATTTTTTCGTTGAGTGTGGACCACAGCTCATGCGTCATGCAACGCGCACCCGTGGCCGCGTCGGCGCCGTGGCAATGCTCCTTGCCGCCGCACTGCGTGGCGTCCAGCGGCTCATCGACGGCGATGATGATGTCGGCCACCGTTACTTTGTCGGCACGGCGCGCCAGGCTGTAGCCGCCGCCCGGACCACGGATCGATTCGACGATCTCATGCCGGCGCAGCTTGCCGAACAGCTGTTCCAGGTAGGACAGGGAAATCGACTGGCGCTGGCTGATGCCGGACAAGGTGACCGGACCTTTGCCCTGGCGCAGGGCAAGATCGATCATTGCAGTCACGGCAAAACGGCCTTTTGTAGTCAGACGCATACATCCTCGGTTCAACTAGTTTAAAATATTGCGGCTTTTCAACTTCTCAAACACTGAGTAGTTGAATGATTTAGTCAAGTATAACAAATTCGGCGGGGTTTGTCAGAGCGCCCCTCGATGACCACAGGGCTGGCAGGGGCTTAACGGGCCACGCGTGAGATGGCAGCCTCAAGAAAACAACAATCAAACAACAATCGGAAAATCGCCGGCTTCACGGCACCTGACAAAACCGTCGCGAGCGGAAGGGAGAGGTGGCCGAGAAGCGCAACCGTACTCTAGTACGGTGAGCATCGCAGGCCACCTATGCCGACGCGCAGCAGGTTTGGTCAGGCGCTATCATCCGCGCAGGGCGGTGCGTACTTTCATTAATTCAAAACCCAGCAGGTTCAAGCCGTCCCAGCGGGCCGGATCGCCGATGCGCGGATTGTCCGAGGCCAGGCCCACGCCCCAGATGCGGTCAACGGGACTGGCTTCGACGATGACGCGTTCACCCGTTCCCAGAAGAAACTTGCGCAGCGCGGCCTTTTGCGAGAACTTGGCAAAGTTGCCATCGAAGACGATACCGGCGCGCGCCGCTTCCCACACCTTGGCGTCAAAATTGGCCACTTCTCGCCCCAGCTTCTTCACTTCCGACGGCCGCCCGGCCGCCACGATGCGCGCCTGCACCGAGGTATCGCCAAACAGGGCCGCCTTTTGCGCCATCATGTAGTGCTCGGCCGTCGCATACGTCACGCCAGCGAGACTGAACGGCGACGGAAACCACTGGCTGAAGCAACTTTTGTCGGGCACCTGCGGCTGCGCCGGCGTGTGCCCCCAGAAATACAGATAGTCGGGCACGCCACCAGCCGCTATCCACGCCTTCAATTCTTCCACATTACTGATTTGCATATTCCCCGCACTTCCGCCAGACAGGCGCCAATTCAATCTCAAGCACGCAACAGTTGCATCGGGCCAAACAAGGCCTGCATGTCGCTGTTGCCGATAAAGGACAGATTATACGGATGTTCCGCCGTCACCTGCGGCAGCATTGCCGCCACCGGCAGGCGTTTGATGAGCTCGGCAATCTTGCCCCACAACACCAGTTGCGGCAAGGCCGCCCCGCCCTGCTGCGCCAGCGCTTCCAGCACCACTTGCAGGAAGGGCAGCCAGCCGCGCGCATCCTGCACGGGCGGTACGTGAGAACGGAACACCAGCGCCGCGTTGAGCAGCAAGAAACCCTGCTCCGTCATCTTGCGCTGCAAGTCGGGCAGGGTCTGGATCACGCCGCTGCCGGGCAGCTGCGCGGCGGCCGCCACGGGCGCCATGGCCGCGCCGGACGTGTCACCGCCTTGCAACTGGCCATCGGCCACCAGCAGCATCTTCATGAAGTTGCGCAGGGATGTGGCGCGGTTGACGGGTTTCGACAGCCCCGTCGCCGACCATAAACTGCCGACGGCACCATCCATGAAGCACACGCCCGTGGCGCTGTCGGCGCGCGGATACGGCCCCTCACCCACCAGCACGTAGCGCACCTGCGCCAGCGGCAGGGCAAAAGCGGCGAACAGCCGGCCCTGCGTGGGCAGATAATCGTCGACGGCCAGCGTCGGCAGATAGGCGGGATCGGCCGCCATCACGGCGTGCAAGCCGCGCAGCAGGATGGGATGCCAGGAAACATGCGCCAGGGACAGGGCATCGGTGATGCTGGCAGGAACGGTGGTTGCGGTCATGAGGCGTGAAGTATTTGGGCAAACGCAAATTGTAGCGCACCGATACGCCCGCGTTGTTGAATGGGCACCATTCCCACACTCCACAGCAATACCAATATCGCCACAACCGTATCAAAAATTGCACGCCACCTGCGCCAATCGATGCCGGCAATGCTAGACTGGTTTCCTTGGGACTTGAGCCACATCAAGATATAGTGCCTACCGGCTTCTTCGATCCACTAACGCTCATTGCGCCTGGGCAAGTTCTCAACACACTGCCCTGCCCATGCCACGTCCCTACCTCATCCGATTGAGCGCCGCGATACGCCAGCCCTGCCTGAGCTTTCTGCTATGGCTATGCTGCAACGCCCCCGTCCATGCGCAAGACCTGGCGGAGATCAGCGCACCTCGTTTTGCGCCAAGGCAAGTGCTGGTACTGTATTCGCTGGGCAGCGATGCCTCCTCGCAGTGGCAAACGCTGATCCACAAGGGCATGAGCGTTGAACTGGCCAACGAGAACTGGCACCTCGCGCCCGGCATCTATGAGGAGCGGCTCGATTCCGTGCGCGTGGGCGAACAGCCTGCCGTCGCCGGGCTGGAAACGTATCTGCAAACCAAGTACAGGATGGTGCAATTCGACGCCATCATCACGGAAAACTATCTGGCGGCCCAGTTCCTGAGCCAGCATCCGCAGCTGTTTCCCGGCGTGCCCCGCTACTATGTGAATCAGGGACGGCAGGACTGGGCGCCTGCCGACGGCATCAATCTCGATGTGCGCCACGATTTCGGCAAGGCCATCGCCGTCATGCTGCAAGTGACGCCAGGACTGCGCCATATCGCCGTCGTCGGCGACGGCAGCGCACGCGGCCAGGCGTGGATCGCCGCCATCCGCGCCGCCATCGCGCCCTACCAGGACCGTCTCAAGGCCGATTTCTGGGATCACCTGAGCCAGGAAGAGTTGTGGCGCCGCACCGGCACGCTGGGACAGGGCAGCGCCATCTACCTGCTGCCCGTCTACCGCGACGTGCTGGGGCAGCGCACCACGCCGCCCGCCATGGCGCGCGACCTGGCCTCGCGCAGCGCCGTGCCCATTTTCACCAGCGTGGAATCGCTGATACTGCCCGGCGTGGTGGGCGGCTATGTCATCAGCGGAGAGAAAGTGGGGCGCACCATTGCGCGCATTCTGCTGGGCAGAACGCCCGATCCGGATGGCATGCAGGTATATATCTTCGACGATGCCGCAATACAGCGTTTCGGCTTGCGCAATCTGCCCGGCGAGTCGCGCATCCTGAACCGGCCACAGGGTGTATGGGCGCAATATCACTGGCAGATCATCGCCGGACTGTCGCTGATCACGCTGCAAGCGGCGCTGATTACGGCCCTGCTACTGGCCCAGCGCAGCCGCCGCGCCAGCGTGGCGGCGCTGCATGCGGAGCGCGACATGCTCGAGGAACGGGTCTTGCAGCGCACCCTGGAACTGCTGGTAGCCAACTCCCGGCTGGAGCAGCAAGCCACGACCGACCCGCTGACGGGCCTGGGGAACCGCCGCATGATGACCCTGCGGCTGACAGAGGAACTTGAACGCGCGCAACGCTTCGGCCATACGCTGTCGCTGCTGATGATCGATATCGACCACTTCAAGCGCATCAATGACGACCATGGCCACGACGCGGGCGACCGCGCCATCGCTGCCGTCGCGCAAGTGCTGCGCAGCGTCACACGGGGCATGGATACGGCGGCGCGCTTCGGGGGCGAGGAGTTCGTGCTGCTGATGCCGGAGACGCCGCTGCCAGTGGCGCTGGAAGCGGCCGAGCGCCTGCGCCTGGCGGCAGCCAGCTTGCGCGTGGAATGCGATGACGGCCAACTGGTCAGCCTGACCATCAGCATCGGCGTGACATGCAACACGCCGCAATCGACCGCAGCAACCAGGCGGGAAGCGGACAACATGACCGATCTGCTGATCCGGGCCGACCAGGCCCTGTACCGCGCCAAACATGGCGGACGGGACAGGGTTGAGTGGAGCTGAACCTGCTCCCCTTGTTGACCTGATACCCTATTCGGCGTCAGGCTGCTGCGACGGATGGGCGGCGGCAAACGCCGGCAAGCCGGCACAATGCGCGTGGATGCGCGCCACGCGCGGGTACGGCGCCAGGTCGATGGCGAAACGCTGCGCATTGAACACTTGCGGCACCAGGCAGCAATCGGCCATCGTCGGGCTGTCGCCATGGCAGAACAGGCCCGTACCGGCCGGGTCGCCCTGCGCCAGCAGCGCTTCGACGGCCGCCAGTCCCTCGGCCATCCAGTGGCGGTACCACTCCTGTTTGGCCTCGTCCGACAGGCACAGGGTGTTTTTCAGGTATTTCAGGACGCGCAGATTCGTCAGCGGATGCGCATCGCAGGCGATCGCCAGCGCCAGCGCGCGCACGCGGGCGCGGCCCAGCGCGTCCGGCGGCAGCAGCGGCATGGCTGGCCGCGTCTCGTCCAGGTATTCAAGCATCGCCAGCGACTGCGTGAGGATGGCGCCGTCGTCATCAAGCGCCGGCACCAGCGCCGACGGGTTGACGGCGCGGTAGGCCGGCAGCAACTGCTGGCCGCCATCCTGCAGCAGATGCACGGGGATGCTGTCGTAGGCGATGCCCTTTACATTCAAGGCAATGCGCACGCGATAGGCGGCCGAACTGCGGAAGTAGGTGTACAGCTTCATGCTCATGGCGGGGCGTCCTTTCAGGCGCGGCCGGCGTACAGCGCGACCGTCTGCTCGATGCTGCCGAAGATGCTGGCGCCGGCCGCGTCGCGCATCTCGATGCGCACCGTGTCGCCGAACTTCAGGTACGCCGTCTTCGGCGCACCGTGTTCGATGGTTTCATACATGCGCACTTCGGCCAGGCAGCAATAGCCCACACCGCCGTTCTCGATGCTGGAGCCGAACAGGTTGCCCTGCTTGTTCGACACGGTACCCGAGCCGACGATGCTGCCGGCGCCCAGTTCGCGCGTCTTCGCCGCATGGGCGACGAGCTGCGCAAAATTGAAGGTCATGTCTTCGCCGGCATTCGGCTTGCCGAACGGTTTGTCGTTCAGGTCCACCAGCAGCGGCAGGTGCAGCTTGCTGTCGGCCCAGTCGGCACCCAGTTCATCGGGCGTAACGGCGACGGGCGAAAACGCGCTGGCCGCCTTCGACTGGAAGAAACCGAAACCCTTGGCCAGTTCGCCCGGAATCAGGTTGCGCAGCGAGACATCGTTGACCAGCATCACCAGGCGGATGGCTTTCGCCGCATCGTCCACGCTGGCGCCCATGGCCACGTCCCCCGTGACGACGGCCACTTCGGCTTCCAGGTCGATGCCCCACTCTTCCGACAGGGCGAAGATAGGGTCGCGCGGCCCGATAAAACTGTCCGAGCCGCCCTGGTACATCAGCGGGTCCGTGTAGAACGAGGCTGGCACTTCCGCGTTGCGCGCCTTGCGCACCAGTTCCACATGGTTGATGTAGGCGGAACCGTCGGCCCACTGGTAGGCGCGCGGCAGCGGCGAGTGGCACAGACTGGCGTCAAACGGCTGCGCGTCCGGCGCCTGGCCCGCGTTCAAGTCAGCGTAGGCCTGTTCCAGTTTCGGCGCGACGGCGTCCCAGTTGTCGAGCGCCGCCTGCAAGGTGGGAGCGATGGCGGCCACGCGCTGGTACTGGCGCAGGTCGCGGCTGACGAGGATCAGGGCGCCGTCGCGGCTGCCGTTTTTCAGGGTTGCGAGTTTCATGGTGTTCCTTGTTCGGTGGTTGTTTCAGAGAGGTTGCCGATCCGGGACGCTCAGGCGTCGGCCGGCGCGTGCATCCAGGCGGCGTGCTTCGGCGCGCGGCGCGTCTGCGACCATTCTTCCAGCATTTCCCATTTGACGGCGTCCAGTTTGGCCATCATCTCGGGCGTGCCCACGTTGGCCGCCAGTTCCAGGCGGTGACCGTTCGGGTCGAAGAAGTAAATCGACTGGAAGATGGCGTGGTTGACGGGGCCCAGCACCTCGATGCCGGCGGCCACCAGGCGCTCCTTGGCCCCCAGCAGTTCTTCCATGCTGCCCACTTCCAGCGCCAGGTGCTGCACCCAGGCCGGGGTATTGCGGTCGCGGTCCATCGGCGGCTGCGTCGGCAGCTCGAAGAAAGCCAGCACATTGCCCTGGCCTGCGTCGAGGAAGACGTGCATGTACGGGTCCGGCGCCTTGGTCGACGGCACCAGGTCTTCGGCGATGGCGAGGACGAAATTCATGTTCAAATGCTTGACATACCACTCGACGGTTTTCTTCGCGTCGATGCAGCGGTAGGCGACGTGGTGGATTTGCTTGATCTTCATGGTGTTTGTCTCCAATGGGTGCGCCCGGGGCGCGATGGCTGGCGTGTTTTTCAGCTTTTCACCATTAGAATCGAGTTACAGCTATCATACAAACAATTTTTAACCATTGATTTATCGGATTATCTTATGAGTCCCAGCCTGCGGCAAATGCGCGCCTTCGTGGCGCTGGCCAAGACCGGCAGTTTTACCCTGGCCGCCGAATACCTGCACGTGACGCAATCGGCCTTGAGCGGCTTGATCAAGGAACTGGAAAGCGTGCTGGGCGTGCGCGTGGTCGAGCGCAGCACGCGCAAGACGCAGCTGTCGGAAATCGGCCGCGAACTGTATCCGCTGTTTGAAAAGATGATCGAGGACCTCGACGGCGCCATGGCCGGCATCGCCCAGCGCAAGGCCCTGAAGACGGGCCTGGTGCGCATCGCCGCGCCGCAAATGATGGCGTGCACCCTGCTGCCGGAAGTGATCGCCGCCTACCGCCAGGCGCACCCGGAGGTGCAGCTGCGCCTGGTCGATTGCCCGGTGGAAAACGTGTCGGCGCGCGTGTTCAGCGGCGAAGTCGATTTCGGCATCGGTCCCGAGCGCGACCCGACGGCGGAAATCGCCGCGCAAGTGCTGTTCGAAATGCCCTTCGTGCTGGTCTTCCCCGAGCAGCACCCGTTGCAGCAGAAAGAGCGCGTCACCTGGGCCGACGTGGGCGACTACCCGTTCATCTCGCTGCAGGGCCAGTTCACCGAACGCCTGCTGCGCGACATGCACGGCGCGTTTCGCGAGCTGTCGCTCAATCCCTACAATGAAGTGACCTTCATGACGACGGCGCTGGCCATGGTCAGCGCCAACCTGGGCATCACGGTCTGCCTGCCGTACGCGGAACCGATGGTCAAACTATACAAATTGCACATGCGCGCCCTGCACCAGCCGGAACTGACGCGGCGCTTTTTCGTCTACACCAAGACGGGGCGTTCGCTGTCGCCGGCGGCCGAAAGCTTCATGGCCTTCCTGTTCCAGTTCGTCGAGACGCACGAGTGGAACGTCGGCGGAAACAACGGCGCACGCGCCGCCCTGCCGGCCGGCAGCGCGGCGGGCACCGCTTTATAATGGCGCATCGCCCCTCTGCAAACACGCCATGACCCAGCCTGACCAGCACGCCCTGTCCGCCATCGACGCCGCCACCATCGCCATCAACCAGCGCATGAACAAATTCGACGGCCACGACCAGGTCTGGCTGTTCGGCTACGGCTCGCTGATCTACAAGGCCGATTTTCCCTATATCGAACGCCGCCCCGCCAGTATCGCCGGCTGGACGCGACGCTTCTGGCAAGGCTCGCATGACCACCGGGGCACGCCGATGGCGCCGGGGCGGGTCGCCACCATCGTGCCGCAGGCCGGCGCCGTGTGCGACGGCATGGCTTATCTGATCACGCCCGAAGTCTTCGCCCACCTCGACCACCGCGAAAAGAACGGCTATTTGCGCCTGGCCACCGACATCACCTTCGACGATGGCGGCAAGGTCGAAGGCCTGGTGTACATCGCCAACGAGGAAAACGCCGCCTTCCTCGGTGCCGCGCCCGAACTCGATATCGCGCGCCAGATCGCCCGATCAAACGGCCCCAGCGGCCCGAACAGCGAATACCTGCTGCACCTGGCCAGCGCCCTGCGCGAACTGGGCAAGAGCGACCCGCATGTCTTTGCCATCGAGCAATATCTGGCACAGCTCCAGGCACCTGCCCAGGACAGCACCGCAGCGTACCCCGGCGGCATCAGCGCTGACGCTGGTTTAACTTAAAACAAATCCAGCTGCCCCGCATTGCCCCCTTTTGCCGAGTTCCCCAACGGCGGCACCACCAGCGGGCGGCGGAACTGCGTGCAATCGAGCTGTTTGAATCGGCCGCCCTTGCCATGCAGCCCCAGCCGGTGCACGGCTTTTTCAAAGCGCTGGCGGATCAGGTCGGCCCACACGCCCTCGCCCCGCATGCGCGTGCCGAACGCGCTATCGTAATCCTTGCCGCCGCGCATTTCACGCACGCGGTTCATCACGCGCTGGGCCCGCTCCGGGAAGTGCGCTTCCAGCCATTGCTGGAACAAGGGACTCACTTCCCACGGCAAGCGCAACACCACGTAATGGGCGTGGATGGCGCCCGCGTCGCGCACGGCTTCGAGCAGCTGCTCGATTTCCGGCTCCGTCACGAAAGGAATGATGGGCGCGATGCTCACGCCCACAGGAATGCCCGCCTCGGTCAAGGTGCGGATGGTGCGCAGCCGCCGCGCAGGGGCCGCCGCGCGCGGCTCCAGCGTGCGCGCGATGACGGGGTCGAGCGTGGTGACAGTGACGGCCACGGCCGCCAGGCGCCTGGCCGCCATGGGTGCCAGAATGTCGATGTCGCGTTCGATCAGCGACGATTTCGTGATCAGCGCCACGGGATGCTCGCACTCGTGCAACACTTCCAGCACGCGCCGCGTCAGCTGCCGTTCGCGTTCGCACGGCTGATACGCATCGGTATTGACGCCCACGGCGATCGGCTCGGCCACGTACGACGGCTTGGCCAGTTCGCGCCGCAGCAGCTCAGGGGCGTTCACCTTGGCGTAGATGCGGCTTTCGAAGTCCAGGCCCGGCGACAGGCCCAGATAGCTGTGCGTGGGACGGGCAAAGCAGTAAATGCAGCCGTGTTCGCACCCCCGGTACGGATTCAGCGACACATTGAAGGGCAAATCGGGCGAAGCATTGCGCGTGAGGATGGTGCGCGCCTGCTCGTCGCTGACCTGCGTTTTCCAGCCCGGCGCCGCCTCCCCCTCCGCCGCATCCAGGCCGCCCACGCTCCAGCCGTCATCGAAACCGGCGCGCGCATGCGCCTCGTAGCGCCCTTGCAGGTTCGACACCGCACCGCGCCCCTTGTGGGCTTTCAGTGATTGCGGCGGCAACATGGCTTGCCCGGCGAAGCTGTCATCGTGCTCTGGAATGATTGCTTTCATGAACGGCCCCATCAACTGTATATACGTACAGTATACTATGCCGCTATGCGGGCAAGATCAAGGGCTGGCGTGCTGCCGTTTCACGCTTTTTCACCATGCGGCATGACATAACTCAACTGCTGTGCGACAAAGCCGTCAAATGCCGTGATCAGGGGAACGAAGCGGGACGCGTCCTGCTCCAACTGCATCAGGGCATAGCAGGTCGCTTCCAGGGTCGATAACTGGTCTGGTGCGTGCGCCTTGCGGATCAGGTAATGGGAAGCGGGCGTATCGCGCAGGGGCAGGCGCGGCAGCTGTTGCAACTGGGGATTCAGGTACAGCATCTTGCGGCTCTTGCGCCAGGTGGCGTCCAGCACCACCAGCCGCAATTGGTTCAAAAATCGGGCCGGATCGAGCAAGATGGCGGGGTCGAGCGCGGGCGGCGGCGCGATGCCCAGCGAACGGTCGCCGGGCGTCTCCGGGTACAACAGCACAGTGTGCTTGTCGGCCAGCAATTCAGCGAGCGTCTCGGGGGCAAACCGCTCGCCCGTCAGCATGCGGCTGTTGGGCAAGCTCAGGTGCAGCAAGCGGGCACTGCCCTTGGCGTTGTGGACTTCCAGCGGATGCTGCAGGATCAGCACTTCCACCGCGTGGGCAACGGGGGCGATCCAGCGGCAGATGCAGCTGGATGCGGCGCGCAGGCAGGCTGGGCAGCGTGCGCGTTTGACGGGTTCAGCCAGGGAGGACGATGCAGCGGCAGGGCTGGAGGGATGGCTGGAGGTAGAGGCTGAGGTACGGCGGGTGGTCATGGCGGAGCGCGTGCGCGGCTGTCTTCAAGCCGCGATTGTAGCGCCCGCGCCATGCCAAGGGGAATCTGCGCTTAAAACTCTTCCCATTCGTCGGCGCCGGAGGCCACCGGCGCCTTCGGCGCGCGTGCGCGCACAGCGTCCGCTGGCGCCGCCTTGCCCGGCGCGGCTGCGGGCTGTGCTGGCGCGCGCCGTGCCGCCGCTTGCACGACAGGCCGCACGGCAGTTTTGACCGGCGCAGGCGCTTTCACAGACAGGGCAGCACTGGTGGAAACAGAGTGCTGCGTGGCATCGAGCTTGAATACGCCCACCACGTCGGCCAGCTTGGCCGCCTGTTCCTGCATGGATTCGGCCGCAGCGGCGGCCTCTTCCACCAGGGCCGCGTTTTGCTGCGTCACCTGGTCCATCTGGCCGATGGCCTGGTTGACTTGTTCGATGCCTGCGCGCTGCTCATCGCTGGCATCGGTGATCTGGTTCATGATCTGTGTCACGTGGCTGATGCTTTGCACGATTTCGTCCATGGTGCGGCCCGCCTTGTCCACCAGTTGCGAACCGGCCTCGACCTTTTGCACGGAATCGTCGATCAAGCCCTTGATTTCCTTGGCCGCCGCGCTGGAGCGCTGCGCCAGGTTGCGCACCTCGGAGGCCACCACGGCAAAACCGCGGCCCTGCTCGCCAGCCCTGGCCGCTTCCACGGCCGCGTTCAGGGCCAGGATATTCGTCTGGAAGGCGATGGCGTCGATGACGCTGATGATGTCGACAATCTTGCGCGAGGAATCGTTGATCGAGCCCATGGTGCTGACCACTTCCGACACCACCACACCGCCCTTGCTGGCGATCTGCGAGGCGTCGATGGCCAGTTGATTCGCGCTGCGCGCATTGTCGGCATTGCGTTTCACGGTCGAGGTCAGCTCTTCCATCGAAGACGCCGTCTCTTCCAGCGAGCTGGCCTGCTCTTCCGTGCGCGATGACAAGTCCAGGTTGCCGGCGGCAATTTCGCTCGACGCCGTGCTGATCGATTCGGTGCCGACGCGCACCTGGCCGACGATACTGACCAGTTTATCGTTCATGTTTTTCAGCGCATGCATCAGCTGCCCCGTTTCATCGCGGCTGTCCACCACGATATGGCTGGTCAGGTCGCCAGCGGAAACGGCTTCCGCCACCTCGACGGCGCGCGTGATGGGACGCGTGATCGAGCGCGTGATCCAGCAGGCGCAAGCGATGCCCAGCAAAATGGCGACCGCGCCCAGCGAGATCAGCAGCAAACGGCCGTTTTCGTAGCGCGAACGGATGTGCGCGGCCGCTTCATCGAGCAATCTGGTTTCCAGCACGGCCATCTTGTTCAGCGATGACAGGTAAATGTCGCGCTTGACTGCCATGTCGCCTTCGTACAGGCGCTTGCCCAGTTCCAGGTCGCCCGCATTCTTGGCCTTGAACACATTCTTGCGCACGTCCGTGTACGCCTTGCGCGTGCTCAGCACTTCCTGGAACAGCGCCTGCTCTTCAGCGTTCAGCTCGCTCTTGCCGATAGCGTTCTGGATTTCCGTGGCGCGGGCGGACGAGACCGCCATTTCCTGTTCAAACTGCTTCTGGTGTTCGGGATCGCTCACTTTCCAGGCGGCCGCCGTGCGCGCCGCGTTGACCTCGATGACCTTGGTCCACTCGGCGATCAGGCGCTCATTGCGCACCTCGACATTGACTAGTGCATCGGTTTCCTTGCTGGCGCTTTGCATCTGCACGATGCCCACCACGGTCAGGCTCGTCAACAGCAGCAGGACGGCGGCAAAAGCGCCACCGAGGCGTACGCCGATTTTGAGGTTTTTCATTGCGTGAATCCTATCTGAAAAAAACAATGCACAGACGCCACGAAACCGACTTGCTGCCAGGTACCAATATAACAGGCATCTGCCGTGCGGCAATCACGAGCGGCAACGCAACCCTACCCACCTCGCCAGAATGGCAGCGCGCCGCAGCGCACCACTTTGGGGCAGATTGTGAGTGAACCAGGATGGTAATGCAAGAAATAAGATGCAGAAAAGCAACAATTTCAAGGTACTATGCCGCCACGCACGCGCGGCAGGCAAGCGTGGTCAGTTTTGCTTCACATAGATCAATTTTGACGTGTCGAAACCCAGCCCCTGGGCTTTCTCGACCAGACGCTGCTGCAAGGCAGGGTCCATGGTCGGCGTGCGCGACAGCAACCACAAGTATGACTTGTCGGGGCCGCTGATCATGGAATAGCTGTAGCCTTGCTGGTCCAGGTCAAACACAATGTAGGAACCATAGAAGGGGCCGAAAAACGATACTTTCAGGTAGCCCACGTCTTTCTTGTCGACAAAGTACGCCTTGCCTTCCGCTTCCTTCCACTGCGCGTCCGCCTCCTTGTAGCCGCGATTGAGTACTTTCAGGCCGCCATCCTGGCGCAGGCTGTAGTCGGCCGTCACATGGCTCAGGCCCCGTTCGAACGAGTGGTCGAGGCGCGCGATCTCATACCACTTCCCCAGATAGCGGGTCGTCTCGAAGTTGTTGACAGGCACGATATTCTCGGGACGGCCGACACAGCCGGCCAGCACGAGCACACTCAGGAACAACAGTTTTTTCATGGTCTTCTCCATAGCTCGAATCAAGGTAGCAACGTCAGGGTAGCAAGGTCACGGTAGCAATGCCTGGTCGACGATGCGGCGGATCGCGCCGTTGGTTTGCATGCGCACGATCGCGGCATTGAATTGTTCAATAAAGTCCTCGCGATAGGGGTAGGTGGCCGGCCTGCGCACCGTAAAACCCAGGTGGCCCTGCTGGCTGGCCAGCTGCGCCATTTCCTCGATTGCCTGCATAGGCGTGCCCGGCGGACTCTCGCGCCGGATGCGCTGCAATTCCCACTGCGCCGACAGGCGGTCGCTGACATAGCAATCGATGCGCCCGCGCATCAGCTTGAGCAGATTCGTGCGCGTGCCCTTGGCCGGGTCGAGCACGATTTTTTCGGCGCGCAAGGACTCCGTCAGCGCCGCATCGCCAAGCAGGAAACCCGCGTTCACGCCAATGTGCAGGCCGCCATAATCGGCTGGCCACTGCCGCAGCGCGCGCCTGGCCAGCACGTCCTGGCTGCACAGCACCACCAGCTGCTCCATCAGCAGCGGCACGGAATAGCGCACATACGGCCGTTCGCTGCGCCACGAATACGGCGGGTACAGGGCAAAGGCCTCGCCCGTCTGCAGCATCAGCAGCCCGCGCTTCCAGGGCACGGGGCGCAGCTGCACCGCATACTGCGGCATCGCTTGCACCGCTTCGCGCACGATCTGCGTGTAGATGCCTTTCAGCTGGCCATTCTCGACGTAGGAGTACGGCGGATAATCGTCGTCGCCATAGATCACCAGCGGCGTCGGCGTCCCGGCCTGCGTGCTGGCAGCGATGAACAGGCATAGCGCGGCAGGCAACATGGGCATTCTGAGCATGCCCAAAGATTAGCATGGAAGCGCCAACAGCGATCACCCGTTCGCGCTGTTCGTCCCCAGCATCTCGTCGAGCTGCGCCAGAGTGCCAGAGTCCTTCACGACGGCGCGCAGCCACAGGTGCAGCGGCAGCTCGCCCCAACTGGCGGCCTTCTCGGCCAGGTAGGCAACGGGGCTGTGCGGCTCCGTGCGGCGGAAGAAATCGGCCACCTGGCGCAACTGGGCCAGCGCCTGCTGGCGCTGCACGATGGTGCCCCCGCCCCCGTCGGCGCCCTGGCCGGCGGCGGCCGGCGCATCAGCGAAGTCCGCGCCGGGCGACAGCGGCGCGATGAAATGAATGACGTTTTCCAGCGCTTCGCGCGCGGCGCGAAAACTCGGGCCATCGGCGCCGAAACGCACATCGACGCTGCGTTCGAACGCCAGCAGCGACTGCATGCAGTATTGCGCATCGGCCAGCAAGCCGTCGGAAAAGGCGCGCGTATTCCTTTGCCGCGCCGCCTCCATCTGCGCCAGGGTCGCAGCGTCATCGTGGCGCGCATCGCCCCAGCCCTGCTCCGCTGCGCCCTGCGCCAGGCTGGCCGCCGCGCGCTGGCGCGCCGCATCGAAGTCCTGCAGTGAAAACAGGCCATCCGTCCCTTCGGTCAGCGGGATCTCGCGCAGCAACTGCGGCGTGCGCGACAGCAGCCAGAACACGTTGCCGATGCGCTGTTCCTGATCGCCCTCTTCCGCCGGCGGGTACAGGCCTGCCCAATAACGCTCGCACAGGCCGGCCAGCAGCGCGTAGCCATCGCCCAGGCCGCGGAAGTGGCGCGTCTTCGCGTGCGCCTCGGCCAGCCACACGGCCACGCGCAAATCCTTGCTGCGCGCGGCGATCAGCTGTTCGCAGCGCGTCGCCACGAACGGCCAGTCGGCTTCCTTCAGCGCCGTCACCCACTCGCCCTGGTCCAGGCTTGGATCGTCGTGCTGGCGCGCGCGCGCGATGGCGTCGAGCTCCTGGCTGAAGGTGATGTCTTCGCCGCATGGGCTGACGGCGCTGACGGGATGCAGCAACTGCTCCAGGTTGAACATGGCGCTCTCCGCAAGGTGGATTATCGGATCGTGTACTTGAACTGCCCCTGCTTGCCGGCGCTGACGCGTATCGAGGTGATCGGCTCGCCGTCTGCCATGCGCGCCAGCACCGCTTCGGCGATGGCCGGCAGCAGGCTACCGTTGAGAATTTGATCGACATTGCGCGCGCCCGAATCGACCTCGGTGCAGCGCGCCAGCACGGCGTCGACCAGGCCCGCGTCATGGCTGAACTGCGCCTGGTGGTTGCGCGCGATGCGCGCGCCGATATGCGCCAGTTTCAGGGCGATGATCTCGGCCAGCACCGCGTCGTTCAGCGGATAGAACGGCAGCACCTTCAGGCGTCCCAGCAAGGCCGGCTTGAAATGCGCCACCAGTTGCGGGCGCACCAATTCCTCCAGCGCGGCCGGCGTGGGCAAGTCTTGCGCTGCCCGGTTCAGGCAGGCGGCCATCATGGCGCCGGAACCCAGGTTCGAGGTGGCGATGATGATGGTGTTGCGAAAATCGACTTCGCGCCCTTCCGCATCATCGAGCACGCCCTTGTCGAAGACCTGGAAAAACAGTTCGAGCACGTCGGGATGCGCTTTTTCCGCTTCGTCGAGCAGCACCACGCTGTAGGGCTGGCGCCGCACGGCTTCCGTCAGCACGCCGCCCTCGCCATAGCCGACATAGCCGGGCGGTGAGCCTTTCAGGCCGGCCACGCTGTGCGCCTCCTGGTATTCGCTCATGTTGATGGTAATGAGCTTGCGCTCACCGCCATACAGCAGGTCGGCCAGCGCCAGCGCCGTTTCCGTCTTGCCCGTGCCGGACGGCCCCGTGAACAGGAACACGGCTTGCGGCTTGTTCGGGTCGTCCAGGCTGGCACGCGCCGTGCGCACGCGCTGTGCCACCGCCGCGATGACGTGGTCCTGTCCCAGCACCCGTTCGCGCAGCGCCCCGTCAAGGGTCAGCACCGTGCGGATCTCGTCCTTGAGCATTTTCCCCAGCGGGATGCCGGTCCAGCCAGCGACGATGCCGGCCACCACCTGCGCATCGACTTCCAGCGGCGACAGCGGTGTTTCTCCCTGCAGGGCCGCCAGTTCTTCCTTCAGCGCCAGCAGGCGCGCCGCGCCCACTTCGCCCGGCCGCTCGCCGCGCAACTGCGCGCGCAGGTCGCCGATCTGCGCCACCAGCGTTTTTTCGCGCTCCCATCGCTGCGCCAGGGCCGCGATCGCCGCCTGCCCTTCATCATGCTCGCGCCGCAGCTGCACCAGGCGCGCGGCAGCGGCTTTATCGGGCGCTTCGCCGTCAGTCGCCTCGCGCGTCAGGGCGGCGATTTCCGCGCCGATGCGTTCCTGCCGCCGGTTCGCGTTTTCCAGCTGCGCCGGCGTGGCGCGCTGGCCCAGCGCCACCTTGGCGCAGGCCGTATCGAGCACGCTGATGGCCTTGTCGGGCAGCTGACGCCCGCTGATATAACGGTGCGACAGGCGCACCGCCTCGACGATGGCGGCGTCGCGCACGCGGATGCCGAAATGGCGCTCCATCAGCGGCGCCATGGCGCGCAGCATGGCGCAGGCGATGTCCTCGCTTGGCTCTTCCACCTTCACCACCTGGAAGCGCCGTGCCAGCGCCGCATCCTTTTCAAAGTATTTTTTGTACTCGCTCCAGGTGGTGGCGGCGATGGTGCGCAGGGCGCCGCGCGCCAGCGCAGGTTTCAGCAGATTGGCCGCGTCGTTCTGCCCCGCCTGGCCGCCGGCGCCGATCATGGCGTGCGCCTCATCGATGAAGAGGATGACGGGATGCGGGCTTTTCGCCACCTCGTCGATAACGTTCTTCAAGCGGCTTTCAAATTCTCCCTTCACGCTGGCGCCGGCCTGCAGCAAGCCCATGTCGAGCGCGTGGATGTGCGCCCCCTGCAGCACCTCGGGCACGTCACCGGCGGCGATGCGCAAGGCCAGGCCTTCCACCACGGCAGTCTTGCCCACACCCGCCTCACCGGTAAGTATCGGATTGTTCTGGCGCCGGCGCAGCAGGATGTCGACGGCCTGGCGTATCTCGCCCTCGCGGCCGATCACGGGATCGAGCTTGCCGTCGCGCGCCAGTTGCGTCAGGTCGGTGGTGAACTGGTCCAGCGCCGGGGTCTTGCTGGCCAAAGTCGCAAGCGGATCGTCGGGTGTCTCGGAAAGCTGCGGCACGGCCGCGCTTTCCTCCCCGGAGCCGGCCGTCAGCTTGTCCGGATGGTGCTTCAATTGCTCCACGCTGAAGCGGGCGAACAGCTTCGAGCCGCGGTACGCGAGCTGCGACAATTCCGGCTCCGTCAGCAGCGCCAATAACAGATGGCGGCTGCGGATGGGTCCCGGCTGAGCCGTATCGAGCGAGGCGACCAGCCAGGCGTGCTCGAACAGCAGCGGCAAATGGGGAGAGAAGACGGGCGTGCGCGCGCTGCCCGTGCGGAAGCTGCCGATCTCGCGGCGCAGGTCCGCCTCCAGCGTCGTCAGGCTGATTTCGCTGCGCCGCGCGATAGTGACGAAATCGCTGCGTTCCTGTTCCAGCAGGGCCAGGAACAGGTGTTCGATATCGACTTCATACTGCCCCAGTCCCACGCAGATGCCGGCGGCGCGGGTGGCGGCCGTGCGCGACGTGTCATTCAGTTTGGCGATCAGGGTTTTCAAATGGTTGCTCATGCGGCGGCTCCCTTGCGGTTGATCGAATAGCGCAGTGACGACGGCTGCAGCACGGCGTCGAAATTGACCGTCTCGCCACCGGACATCACGGCCAGGGTGCCGCTGATGACGAAGCCGACGCGGTTGATGCTGCCCACCTCCCGCTCCAGGCGGGCGCGCACATTGCGCAGGCGCGGTTCGTGGCGTTCGATGGCCGCCTTCAGCGCGGCGCAGATGCGGGCGCGGTCTTCGCTGCTGGACAAACACATGCCGGCGAAATCGATCAAGCCATAGTTGACGATGGACGCCGCGCATTCCGGATAGGCGTCCAGCGCGCCGGGCGGCAGGGCCACGCGCGTGTTGAGAAGCTCTTCCAGGTCGCGCGCCACCGCATCCTTCAATTGTTCCAGCGACAGGCGCGCCGCCACGCCGCCCGCCGCACTGCCGTCGCCCATCAGGCGGTCGAACAGGCCGGGTACATAACTGTCCATGCGCTCTCCTGAAAAATCGGTGCGGCGCGCGGGCGTTGGTGGCCGCCGCGCGCCGCGCACCATCGATCAAGCCACGCGGTTCGCGGCCAGGTCCCAGCCGCCCGAGGTATTGCCGCCGGCGCCGCCCGTCACTTTTTGCTGCGTGTATTTCCACTTCACTTTCGAGAACTTGAAGCCGACGTGTTCACCGAGGATGTCGCCTTCTTCCACGTTCGGCGTGACGGCGCCGATCAATACATTCTCGATTTCGATTTCAAAGTACTTGACGCGCTCGCCCTGGCCGTCGGCGCGCATGAATTCGAAGCGCGCCTTGGGAATGGTCTTGCCGGCCGAGCAGGTTTGCAGCAGCACCGGCGAGGCCAGGTCGGCCAGCTTGGAGATGACGATGTCCTTGTGCTCGCAGCGTTCGGCCGTATGGCCGCCGCCCGTCGAGGCGGTGGCGGACTTCGGCTGCTCGACGCTCCAGCTGACCGATTTGCACTCGATCCAGTCCTTGTGCTTGTCATCTGTGGACTCGCCCTTGATGCCGTCTATCTGCAGATATACATCGATTGCCATGGTGTGCTCCTCTGGTTGAAAGATGGGTGGATCATGAATTGGTCGACTTCGGCAACTCCGCGACCAGTCGGAGCGAAACGGATAATTCATCGAGCTGGAAGTGCGGCCGCAGGAACGACACGGCGCGGTACACGCCGGGCCGGCCCGGCACTTCATGCACCTGCACGGACGCCTCGCGCAGCGGGAACTGCGCCTTCTGTTCCTGGCTGGCGTTATCGTCGAGCAGTACGTACTGCATCAGCCAGCGGTTTAGAAAATCTTCCACGTTGGAGGCGGCGGCAAAGCTGCCGATCTTGTCGCGCATCATGGCCTTCATGTAGTGGGCGATGCGCGAGACGGCAAAGATGTACTGCAGCTGCGACGACAGCACCGCATTCGCATTGGCCGCGTCGCTGTTGTACTTGCGGCTCTTCTGCGCCGACTGCGCGCCGAAAAACGCCGCGTACGCCGTGTTCTTGCAGTGCACCAGCGAAATGAAGCCCAGGTCCGACAATTCCTTTTCGCGGCGGTCGGTGATCGCCACTTCGGCCGGGCATTTCAGGGCCACGTCGCCCTCGTCAGTCTTGAAGGTGTGGGTGGGCAGGTCGTCCACCAGGCCGCCGCCCTCCACGCCGCGGATGGCGGCGCACCAGCCGTAATCGGCAAACGCGCGCGTCAGCTTGCTGCCGAACGCATACGCGGCGTTACACCACAGGTATTTGTGATGGTCGCTGCCGTCGACTTCCTCGACAAAGTTAAATCCTTCGACCGTGGTGCCGTCAACGGGATTGAAGGGCAGCCGGCCCAGGAAGCGCGGCAAGGTCAGTCCCACGTAGCGTGCATCCTCGGATTCGCGGAAGGCTTTCCATTTCGCGTACTCGATGGTGTCGAACACCTTGGCCAGGTCGCGCGGCTTGCCCAGATCGCCGTAGCTTTCCAGCCCAAACAGTTCCGGCGCGGCCGAGGCGATGAACGGTGCGTGCGCGGCGGCGGCGATGTGCGACATCTGCTCGACGAAATACATGTCTTCCGGCTGGCGCGAGATGGCGAAGTCGCCCAGCAGCGCGGCGAACGGCGCGCCGCCGAAGGTGCCGAACTCCTCTTCATACACCTTCTTGAACATGCTGCTCTGGTCGAACTCCAGCGCGGCCTGAAAATCCTTCACCAGCTCGCGCTTGGTGGCGTTGAACATGCGGATCTGCAGGCGCGTGCCTGTATCGGAATTGCCGACCAGGTAGCGCAGCCCGGTCCAGCTTTGTTCGAGCTGCTGGAACGGCGCCGCGTGCATGATTTCGCTGAGCTGGGCGGAGATCAGGCGGTCGATCTCCGCCACGCGCGCGTCCAGCGTCGCCGACAGGCTGGTCGACATCAGCACCGTGCCGTCGAGCACCTGCGCCACCAGTTCCGAGATCAGGTCGCGCGCGCGCGCATGCTCGGCGCCGGACTTGGCGACGCGGCTTTGCTCGACGATCTGGTCCAGCAAATCGGTCGCAGCCGGCGCATCGGCGGTGGATACTGCTAGGGCTTCTGCCTGGGCGTTCATTTCAATCCTCCTGCGCTGGGAACTGCGGTTTCAAACTGGCCAGGCTGTCCGTGTTGTTCAGCACTTCCGTCAGCAAGTCTTCCAACTTGTCGTTGCCGGCCAGCTTGTTGCGCAAGTCGGCCAGCTTGGTGCGCGCCTCGAGCAGCTTGCGCAAGGGATCGACCTGGCGCACCACCGATTCCGGGCGGAAGTCATCCATCGAGCGGAAGTGCAGGTCGACGGCGAACGTGCCGCCCGCCTCGCTGATGCGGTTTGGCACGGCGAAACGGGCAACCGGCTCCACGCCGGCCAGCACTTCGTCGAAGTTGTCGCTGTCGATGGCGACGAACTTGCGGTCCTTCAGGCGTTTTTTCTCGCTGTCCGGATTGCCGCCAAAGTCGCCCAGCACGCCCACCACGAAGGGCAGCTCCTTGTTTTCAATCGCGTCGCCAATCTCGACGTCATAGGTCATTTGCACGCGCGGTGCGCGTATCTGCTTCAGGCGTTTCTGCACGCTGTCGGACTTGGGCATGTCGCTTCCTTTGCAAGGGGATGGTGGGGATGCGGGCTTACTTCAAGCCGCTGAACGGGTCGGCCGCGCTGCCTGGCGCTGCCGCGCCCTTCGCCGCCGACGTGCCGGAACCGGCGGCGCGCTTGCCGGCCGCCGGCGGGCGCCTGGCCGGCGGCACCAGCACGTCTTCGCCGATGCTGGCGCGCAGCAGCTTGGCCAGCTCCTGCGCTTCCGAGCGCAGCGAACCATTCAGATTGTTTTGCCGCGACAGGTCGGCCAGCGCCTTGCCGGACAGGCGCAAACCGCTGACGGCGACGATGCTGTTGGCGACCTTGTCATCGGGGTCGCGTTCCAGCGCTTCGAGCGCATGGCCGATGGCGTCGCCGTACTGGCCGCGATCGAACTTCATCTGCGCCATTTGCAGCCACGGCGCCTTGTCGGCCGGGTAGCTGCCGCCACCGGACTTGAGCAGGGTCATGGCGCGTTCGTACTGGCCGGCGCGCGCGGCCGCATCGGCGTCGCTCATCACTTGCGCCAGGGTCGGCGCGGCAGGTTTGGTGGGCGCCGGCTGGTCTGGCGTGGCGCAGGCGGCCAGCAGCAAGGCGCTGGCGAGGCAGGCAATACGGGGCAACATGGTGGCTGGCTTCATCGGGCATTCCTTCACGTGGAAAACGCTACCGCTGGGAAAGATGGGCGGCGCCTTGGTGGAGGCCATTATTGATCGCCAATTTTTTTGCCAGATTGAGATTAATCAGCAAAGAAGAAGTTCCGCGCCACAGCGGCGGACAGCTCCATGAATCCTGATCTGGCGCAGTAATTGTCTTGATCGCAGGCGGACTTTGCGCCAACGCAAGCAGGCCGCTGGCACATGCGTTTAAATGACTGCAAGACTTTTATTTCCACTCACCATTTTTGCAAAGATCGTCCATGCCATCTGACGCCCCGCTCCGCCGCCTGGCGCGCACCACCCCGCTACTGCTGCCGGTGTTGCTGCTGGCCTTGCTGCAAGCCGGCTGCGCGGGCGGCGCCATCGGCACCCTGACCAACGCGGCTCTGCAAATGGCCGGCGTGGCCAAGCCGCCGCCCGAACTGCCGGACGCGCAAAAACCGCCGCGCAACGTCAGCATCCGCCTGCACGCGGCGCAACGCCTCAACACCGATGCCGAGGGCCGGCCGCTGGCGCTGGTGGCGCGCATCTACAAACTGCGCCAGAGCGCCGCCTTCGAGCAGGCCCCATATGACAGCTTCCTCGACGCGCAGCGCGAAAAGGCCGCACTGGGCACCGACCTGATGGAAGTGAAGGAAGTGCTGCTGGTGCCGGGCCAGCGCTACGAAGTGCAGGAAAAAGTCAGCAAGGAAGCGTATTTCATCGGCGTGGTGGCGCTGTTCCGCGCGCCTGCGGCGCAGCGCTGGCGCGCCACCTTTGGCGCCGCCGACGCGGAACGCGGCGGCATCACCGTCGGCCTGCACGCCTGCGCGCTGAGCGTCAGCGGCACGTCCACGCTGTCAAGCCCGCGCTGCCAGTAGCGCAAACACACGCCACACATTCAAAGGAGAAACGCGATGGGCATGGCAGCGAAAGTCTTGTGGGGAGAGGGCCTGTTCCTGCGGCCGCAGCATTTCCAGCGCCAGGATCAGTATCACGAAGCGCGCCTGCATCACACGGCCAGCGCACTGCATCCCTACCTGTGGGGCGTGGCGCACATGAAATGGGATCTGGCGGCGCTGCAGACGGGCACCTTGCGCCTGCTGGCCCTGTCGGCGATCTTCCGCGACGGCGAAGTGTTCGAGGCGCTGGGCGACGGCGCGCCGGGCAGCGATACCCTGCCCCCGCCGGTGGATCTGGAAGCGCTGCCGCCGGCGGTGCAGGAAGTGACGTACTACGCGGCGCTGCCCATCCTCAACCGCGAAGGCATGAATTACACGGCGCAGGCGTCAACGGCAGGCACGCCTGCAGCCACGCGCTTTGCGCACGCCATGCGCGCCACGCCCGACCTGTTTACGGAGTCCGCCGTGGCCGACGTGGCGTACCTGAAGAAGACGGTGCGCCTGATTCCCGACAGCGAGGCGCGCGGCTCCTACGACTGCCTGCCGCTGATCGCCCTGCGGCGCACGGTGTCGGGCGGCTTCGAGCCCGTGCCATCGTTCATGGCGCCCAGCCTGGCGATCGCCGGCGCGCCGCGCCTGCAAGGCCTGCTGGAACACCTGCTCGACGCACTGCAGGCGAAGGTGAGCGCGCTGCACGGCCACCACCGCGAGCCAAGCCGCAACGTGATCGAATTCCGTTCGGGTGACGTGTCCTCTTTCTGGCTGCTGCACACGGTCAGCACGGCCGCCGCCGCGCTGATGCACTATGTGCGCCATCCGGCCCTGCATCCGGAGCGCCTGTACGAGGCGCTGCTGGGCCTGGCGGGTGGCTTGCTCAGCTACTCCAAGCACTACACCCTGGCCAGCCTGCCCGCCTACGACCACGCGCATCCGGGCGCCTGCTTCGACGCCATCGACGCGATCATCCGCGAACTGCTCGACACCGTCATCTCGTCGAAGTATTTTTCCATCGCCCTGCTGGAAGACAAGCCGTCGTATTACCTGGGCAAGCTCGATTCGGGCAAGATCGACCAGCACACCACCTTGTACCTGGCAATACGCGCCGCCATGCCCGCCATCGAACTGGTGGATGTGGTGCCGCTGCGGGTAAAAGTGGGGGCGCCCGACGACGTGGAAAAATGCGTGCTCACGGCCATGCCCGGCCTCAAATTGTCGCATGCGCCGCAAGTGCCGGCCGCCATTCCCGTGCGCCCCGACACCTATTATTTTGTACTTGAAAACCGCGGCGCGCTGTATGAACAGATGCTCAAGGCGCAGTCGATTTCCGTCTACGTGCCGGCCGGCATACGCGACCTGCAGCTGGAACTGATCGCGGTGACGGCATGAGCCAGCTCATCGAACGGCGCGCGGCGCCCTCCCTGCTGGGTCCACGCGGTGCCGCCCCAGCAGGCAACAACCGGCAGGCCGGCGGCGCCCTGCTGGACCTGATGCACGAAGGCTTTTACATGCTGTTCATGCTCAAGCACGGTTCGACGCCCGGCGACGAGCAAAGCTTCATGGAGCGCATCACGGCCTTTCTCGCCGACTTCGAACGCGAAGCGAAAAAGATCCGCGCCGACGGCGATGATATCGAGGCGGCCAAGTATGCATTCTGCGCGGCCGTCGATGAAATCATCCTGGCCTCGCCCTTCACCCTGCGCAAGCAGTGGGAAAGGCGCCCGCTGCAGCTGCTGATCTTTGGCGACCAGCTGGCCGGCGAACACTTCTTCGACCGCCTCGACGCCTTGCGCGGCAAGGGTGCCATGCGCGTGCAGGCGCTGCAGGTTTTCCACATGTGTTTATTACTGGGATTCCAGGGCAAGTATGCGATCGACGGCGGCGAAAAACTCAGCTACCTGACAGCGCGCCTGGGCGACGAGATCGCCCACATCAAGGGCAAGAGCCGTGGCTTCGCGCCGCGCGCGGAACGCCCCGACCAGGTGGTCAACAAACGCGGCAGCGACGTGCCGCTGTGGACGCTGTCGAGCTTTTTCGCCCTGCTGGCCATCTGCGCCTACCTGGGCCTGAAAACGCATCTGACGCGCGGCACGCAAACGACGCTGGCCGCGTATGCGGACCTGGTCAAACTGGCGCCACGCCCGGCGAATTTGACGATCACCTTGCCCTGATCATTGCGCGTGGTTCATTGAGCAATGCGGAACTCGATGCGCCGGTTTCTCGCCCGGCCATCGGCCGTGGCGTTGCTGGCCACGGGGCGGTCCGGACCCTGGCCCGACACCAGCACCGACTCGGCCATGATGCCCTTGCTGGCCAGGTAGGTGCGCACGGCTTCGGCGCGCGCCTGGCTCAGGGCCACATTGCTGGCGCGCAGGCCCGTGTCGTCCGTATGGCCGATCACCTCCACCTTGCGTCCCCGCAGCTTGAGCATGACGGCCGCCATCTCGTCGAGGATGGCCAGGCCGGCCTGTGTGATGGAAGCCTTGCCGCTGTCGAATTCGATGATGCGTTTATCCAGCGCCGCATCGAGCAAGCCCTGCTCGGCCTCGGCCGCCTTGACGCGCAAGCCGTTGTTGACGATGTAGGTGGGATTGAGGCTGGTGGCGATGTCGCTGGCGATCTGCTGGCGCTGCGCCTCGTTCGCCACTTCGCCGCGCACGCTGACGTTGTTGCCGGCGATGCTGATCTGCCCCCGCGAAATGAGCTTCAAGTTCGGTGCAATCAGTTTTTGCACGTAGGCGTTCCAGTTGGCCGGCACGGCCACGTTGCCGATGGCGATCTGGTCGACCACGCGCTCGGCGCCATACAGTTCGCGCAGGCGGGCCAGCACGGCCGCCTTGCCCGCCTCGTCGGCCAGGGTACCCGTGACGAGGATTTGTCCCGGCATCGGCGTCTGGGGCGCTTGCGTCTGGGCCTGCGCGTGGCAGGGAACGGCCGCAGAAAGCAGCAGCGGCAGCAGGAAAATGTGAGATTTCATCGCAATCCTTCAGGCAAAGGTGTCGGCAAACATGGCGCAGGCCGAGCGCAGCGACAGCTGCTCCTGCTGCAGGCAGGCGGAAAACTGGCGCAGCGCCGCTGCGTCTCCCAGCTGCTCCTCGACCCAGTCGAGCTGGTCAAACACGATCAGCCGTTCGCTGCCGGCCTGCGGATCGATCAGCGCGCGCAAACCGTGCGGGTCGGCGCCGCAAAAACCGATCACCAGCACGGGCGCCTCGTCGAGGTGGGAAAAAAACAGCGCCAGTTCGAAATCGGCCTGGCGCAGGAAAGGCGCGATCAGGTGCAGCCAGAAGCTGGCGACCAGCTCGCGCAGCGGTGCCTCGTGCGGCAGCGGCAGCACCAGGCTTTTCTCCAGGCGCGGCAAGCCGCTCTGGCGCACCGGCTGCAGCAGCAGGCCCAGACCCAGCAGCAATTCACGCACCGTCACCGGGAACGCGGGCGAGGCCAGCATGGTCTGCAAGCCGTGCACGGTCTGCGCCTGCAAAAAGGCGGCCAGCCGCGCCGCGTGGCACGCTGCGGCCGGTTCGACTTCGACCACGTTGCCGGCCAGCGCCAGCAGGGCCGGACCCGGTTCGGCGCTGGTCACAATGCCTTGCGAGAGCTGCTCCACGCGCTGCCACAGGGGCGCCAGCGCCAGCGGGCTGCAAGCGACAAAGGCTTCGGCGTCATCGACTTCCAGCGCGCCCATGGCCATGAAGGGAAAGCGCCGCTGCGACTGGTCATTGCTCGCTTCCAGGCGCCCGGCGATGGCGCGCCGGCTGCGCGTGCCGACAAAGGCAAAGCGCAGCGGCGGCAAGGCGTCGTAATTGAGCTTCCAGCGCGGTTCCACCGTCAGGGCAGTCATGACCTGCGCCAGCCAGTCGTCGAGCAGCTGCACCAGCGCGTGATTGTCGCAAGCCTTGATGAAGTCGCCGCGCGCGGGGATCTTGCCGAAGTAGCCGAGGCGCACCTGCTGTTGCGCGCGCATCATGGCGACACTCCCGCCGCCGCAACGGCGGCAATAGCCGACACGGGTGCTGGAGCACCGACGATGGTCTCGGGCAGCTGCATGCCGCGAAAACCCTGCTCCTGCAGCGCCGCAGTTCCGCCCGCACCCGTCGCCGTCGTTTCCGCGCTGCTGGTGATTTTCAGGTCGACCGCCACGGCCACCTCGCCGCGCGCCCAGCGCAGTTCGAACACGCCGCCATCCTTGCGCTTTTTGCTCGCCGCATCGATCATGCGCTTCAGGCCGAATTGCCCCGGCTCGTTGAACAGCTCCACCGTGCGCCCGTCGAAGGTGACGGCCGTGATGCGCGCCCCTTGCATGCCCGACGCGCCCTGCGGGCCGGGATGAACCATGTTCGTCCACTGCGCCGGCGTGTTACGGTAGCGCAGCTGCTGCCCGTCGATCTCCACCGTGTATTCCAGGGTGCCGGGCGCGGGCGACGGCTGGATCTGGAACACGGTTTGCGCCGCCGTCGAGGTGGCCGCCACGCCGCCCGCGCCCAGCGGCGCGATCCAACCGGGAAACCGCGCCACTACCTGCGGCGACAGGCTGATGCCCATGTCGGCCCAGGTGCGCGGTGCCAGCACGTCGCCGCGCCGCACCACCAATGGTCCCATGGACGTCGTGACGAATTTCGCCACCAGGCCTTCCGGGCCGAAGAACTGGCCGATCTCCAGGTTGCTCGCCTCGATGCGCGCCGTGGGCGCGAACGGATATTTGTTGGCCAGCGATTTCTGGAACGGTTCGTACACCTGCGCCGCCCAGGTCTTGTTGATATCGAGTTCGGCCGGCGCGACGATGACGGCAAAGGTTTGCATCAGCGGGCGCACGAGGATGGGGCGAATCGCCTGCTTTTGCGCGTCGTTCATCCCCGTAAGCACCTGCTCATCGACCAGCTTCAGGGCGTCGGCCAGTTCGGAACCGCTGCCTTCCAGGGTCTGCTGCATGAACTGGCGCGCACCCGGCCCCGCGTCGCCCTGGTTCTTCAGCAAGTTCAAACGGCTGCGCAGTTTCGACAGCGCTTCCAGGTAGGCGCGCATCAGCGAGGCATTGTTGTCCCTGGCCGCCACCAGCTTGCCCACGCCGGCAAATTCGCGCCCCACGGGGCCCATGGGTTTATCCAGGCGGGCCGGGTCGATCTGCGCATTCATGCCCGGATTGGCCGTCACCTGCGACGGCGCGCGGCGCAGCACGGTTTCCTTGAACCAGGCGATGATGCCCCGCTCGGCCTTGCGCAATTGCGCATTTTGCAGCGCCGGATTGTCCCACGAGGTTTCATCGTAGATGGTCGTCAGCAGTTTGGCGATCGGCGACGCTTGCGGGTCGCCCAGGCGGTTCATCGCCTGCACGGCGCCGTCAAAGCCTTTCAGGTCGGCGACGGCCACGCCCTGCACGAATTTTTGCCACTCGCGCGCGTAGTCGGCCTTGTACATGGCCACCAGGTTTTTCTCGATCTGCTCCGGGCTGCCTTCCAGGGTCAGGTCATCGGTGGAGGCGCTTTTCAGCACCCAGTCGGCGCTTTGCAGCTCGCGGTTGGCGGCGTCGCGAAAGGCGCCCTCTACGAACTTTTCCCACGCCTGGCGCGTAAAGGCGCCGGAGACGGCGTAGCTGCCCGCCAGCAGCGCCTGATCCTGTTCGCCGACGATGCGCGCCACCGTCATGCCGGGAAAACGCGTCGAGGCGCGCGCGCGAATGTCGGCATACACGCGCTCGCGCGCCGGCATGCCGCGCACCACGCGGCGCAGGTTTTCGCGCGCCTGGTCGACCAGCGCCAGCTTCTGCTCGATGCGCGGCCAGGACGGATCGCCGATCTGCGCCAGGTAAAACGTCAGCAGCCGTTCGGCACTGCGTATCATCTGCTCGCGCGGCATGGCGCCCCGGTTACCTTCCAGCCAGCCGCGCCAGAAGCGCGTCAGCTGGTCGTTCAGGTGGCTGCTTTCCGCATGCGTCTTGTCGGCCAGCATCAGATAGGTTTTCAGCGCGTTGTAGGCATCTTCCACATTCGTCGCGCTGGCCGCCTGGTACTGAACATTGCGTGGCGCAGAGGATGCGGCGGCCGGTGTCTGCGGCGTGCGCGCCGTGGGCTGCAGCTGGTCGGCGCTGGCGTTCATCTCGAACAGCAAGGCTTCCAGCGCGCCCGCCACGGGGTCCAGCATGACCTGGCGCGCGCCGGCAAAATATTCCTCGCGCAGCTTGCGCTCAAGTAACTCACCCTGATACAGGCCCAGGCGCAAGGACCATGGCCGTTGCGTGCGGTACGCTTCCAGCTGCTCGATGCGGTCCTGCAAGATCTCCAGCGCTTCCAGGCGCGACTGCAAGTCCAGGCGGCGCTCCTGCAGTTTCACCACTTTGTTCAGATCGGCCTCGACGTTGGCCACCAATTGCCGGTTGCCCAGGTAGGACCAGCTCCAGCCACCCAGGCAGGCGCCCAGCGACACGGTGGCGGCAAAGAACACGGCGTACTTGAAGCGCAGCTTGGCGCGGTTGGCATAGTTGGCCACCAGGTGCTTGTCTGCAAAAATCACCTTGCGGAACAACTCCAGCAGGAAATAACCATGCTGGCGCGCGCCCGATGGCACGGCGGCCGGGGCCGGCGCGAAGGCCAGGTCGAAGCGGCGCGCCACCTGCTGCGAGGAGGCACTCACGGGCTCGCCCTCCTGCAGCGCGCTGGTGAAATAAAAGCCGCGGAACACGGGCTGGAACTGGAACGGGTTTTCCTCGAACAGGGTGGCGATGAAGGCGCGCAGGGCCGGCTTGATGGCGGCAAACTCCAGCGGAAAGGTAAATACGCCGGGCGCCATCGTCTTGCGTTGCCGGTGCGCCATGTTGGCCAGGCTCAGCTCCGTCAAGCCATCGTGCAATTCATCGAAACTCTGGTCGAAAAACGCCAGCAGGTCCGCCGTGGGCAGCTTGCGCTGGTAGGGCATGGTGGCGCCCCAGACACGCTCGCGTTCGCTGCGTTCGGCATCGGCAAAAAACTCCGTGAAGCCGGCGATCAGGTCTGCCTTGGTAAACACGATGTACAGCGGCGCGAACACTTCCAGGCGTTCGATGACGTCCTGCACGCGCTTGCGCAGGCTGCGCGCCAGTTGCATGCCCACATCGGGGTTGCCTCCCAGTTCGGCGATGCTGACGGCGATGAGGATGCCGTTGATGGGTGCCTTGCGCCGGTATTTTTTCAGCAGGTCGAGAAAGCCGAACCACTCGCCGCGATGCTCGTCGACGACAGAATAACGTCCCGCCGTGTCGAGCACGATGCCATCCGTGGTGAAAAACCAGTCGCAGTTGCGCGTGCCGCCCACGCCTTGCACGACCTTGCCGTCAGCGAAAGGGAATTGCAGGCCAGAATGCAGGATGGCGCTGCTCTTGCCGGCGGCCGGATTGCCGATGATCATGTACCACGGCAATTCGTACAGGGCGGCGGCGCCCGATTTGAGGCCCAGCCTGGACGTTTTGATGGTCTCGATGGCGGCCAGCATGTCCGTGCGCACGGCGTCGAGTTCACCCTGCCGGGTGCTGTTGGCCGTCGAGGCCGAGGCCGCTTGCGCGGCGGCGATCTCGGCCTCGTTGAGGATGGCTTGCCCCAGCGCCTGGGCGTCGCGCCGCGCGCGGCGCCGGCGCCACAGCCACAGGCCCAGCCAGGTGACAAAGGCCAGCAACAGCAAGGCCAGCGCCCAGATCAGCGCCACTTCCAGCACCTCGGCCCCCAGATACAGGAACACGGCCAGCGCCACGAAGCCGAGGATGGTCAGATTGCGGCTGTCGGTGAGGAAATACCAAATTCGTCGCAGCATGATGAGCCCAGGGTGAGGTCGCAAAGCAAGGCGGATTCGACCCATGCTGACAGCAAGTCGGCGCACCTTTGTTGACATATGACAAGTACCAGACGCCAGCGCACGACAGGCGCTGGCGTGCCATTGACGCTGCGCAAGCAAGCTTGCAGCTGTGAAAATGATGGCGCGGCGCGGCGCTAGAATGGCTGGCGCGGCTTACTTGCCCAGCACGCGCGGTTGCGGCAATTCCGTGTGGCCAAAATCCATCATGGTCCAGCGCCCGCCCCAGCGCAGGCCCACCGATTCGGCCGTCACGCCATATAAACGGTAGCCACGCATGGCCCAGGCATTTTTTTCAGAAATGATGAGCTTTCCTTCATGCATGAATGCGCAATCGGCCGCCAGGCCATACTGGTGATAGCTTTGAAACGCCCTGGCGTTGGTCACGTTCGGGCCGGCCGCCGCCAGCTGGTCCTGGCGCGCGGGGCTGCGATAGCCTTCCAGCAAGACCATGTCGTAGCCATGCACGTCCTTCATGATCTTGAAGACCAGCAACAGGCGCTGCGCGTAGTCGTGGTCGAGCAATTGCCAGTTGCGGCTGGCGCCGCCCAGCAGCGGGCGCAGCTGCGTCACTTCCGCCGTGGAAAACAGCAGCGGCGGCAAGGTTGGCGGCGGCACCAGCTGTTCGCCTTTCAGCAAGTCGCTGACCTGGTCATTGATGACGTGTTGCCGGTCGGCATAGCCACGCAAGGCGATACGGTCGCTGGACAACCACGCCAGCAGGGGCGGCACGATGACCAGCACGCTGCCTGCCAGGCTCAGCCAACGATGCCGCCACAGCAGCTGCCAGGCGCGCGCCATGCCCGAGCCCGTGTGCCGCCGCATGCGCTGCCACTGCGCGCCGCTGCCGCCTTTCAGATGCTGCGCGTGCCGCTGCACGCGCCAGCCCAGGTTGACGAGCGTGTGCAGCACGATGGCGCGACCGCCGGGAAACAGCAGCAGCCAGCAAGCAAAACAGGCAAGCAGGAAATACATCAGGACCAGGGCGACAAACATGGGCGCTCCGTGACAGGGGTAGTCTGGGCCGGACAGCAATTTCCCGGCGGTATCGCTAGATCGTAGGCGTCCGCGGCCCGCATGAGCGCGGTTTACATCAAGGTCAGTCGAGTTTGATCCACTGCGGAGGTGATATTTTGTCTCTATTGAAAACCGGGGATGGCCAGGCGCACGGTCCTGACCTGCTGAGCAAGGCCGGCACGGCTGGCGTGCACGGCGACGGCAAGGGCATCCTGTCGCAGCTCGAACACGGCGTCGCCGCGCCTGCGGCCAGGCCCGCCCTGCGCTGGCGCCCCGGCTGGCGGCACTGGGCCGCTGGCGCGCTGTGCCTGGCGGTGCTGGCCGTGCTCGCTTATGACACGAGCAGCATGCCGCCGGCGCCCGCCACGGCCGTGACGGTGGCTCCGCCCGCACTGCCTGTGCCAGCAGCACCAATTGTGCCCCCGCACACGGCGCAGGCGGCCACCATCGTCAATACGGCGGCCCCGCCCTTGCCTGCGGTCGCTGCCACAACGGCAAGCGCGCACGCCAGTGCGCCACGCAAGGCAGCACCGCCCGCGCGCCCGCAGGGGCCGAGGCCGGCTGCCGCGCCCGGCGACAGCGACGTCGCCTTGCTGACGGCGATGGTGGCCCATACGCACCGGCAGGAAGGTACAGCAAGACCCGTGCGCGACGTGGTGCTGCGCAGGCAGGAAGAAGAAACGGCGGAACTGTTGCAGCGCTGCAAGCAGCTGGGCCTGATCGAAGGCATGCTGTGCCGCTCGCGCATCTGCTCGGGCCGCTGGGACAGCGATCCCGCCTGCCATTGAGGGGGACGCGCCCGATGGGACGTCAGACCCGCTTGCCGCGGGTGGTCAATACCAGATGATCGAGGTGCTCTATCAAATGCTTCTCGGGTGAGTGGCCGCGTCCATGCGGCCTTGCAAAAAGCCTTCCATCAGCGCCAGCAATGCCTGCGGCTGCTCCTGGTGCGGTGCATGGCCGCACTGCTCGACCATGGCAGGCACAGCGTTGAGGGCCTGCGCCACGATCGTGTCAACCTGGGCCGCGCTGCCGTACTGGTCCTCGCTGCCCTGCAGCACCAGCGCCGGACATTCGACGGAAGGCAGCAGGTATTCGATGTTCCAGAACTGGAAACCGTAGCTGAGCCAGGTATCCGACCAGGCCTTGAAGATGGATTCCGTCTTGTCGCCATGGTATTTCGCCAGCGCGCGCAGCTTGCCCGCGCCAAACGCCGCGTCCGCCACGCGTATCCCATCGAGCGTGACGCCCTCGACAAACACGTGCGCCGCTTCGGTGATGATGCCGCGCAAGCGCGGTGGCTGCTGCGCCGCATAAATGAGGGCGATGCTGCCGCCATCGGAGTGGCCGATGAGAAAATGGTCCTGCCCCGGCAGCAGTGCGGCGAGCACTTGCGGCAGCTCGCACAGCGCGTAGTCGTGCAAATAATGGAGTTGGCGGCGCGCCGCCAGCGGCGACGATTGCCCATAGCCGTGGCGGTCATACAGCAAGCCGCGGCAGCCCGTCGCCTGGCATAGCTGCGCGGGGAAATCTTTCCACATCGCACAGCAGCCGAGCCCCTCGTGCAGGAATACCAGGCAAGGCTTGGCGGGGTCGCCCTCGATCAATTCGTAATAGATATCGGTTTCAGCACTCAGGTTCAGTATCGGCATGGGCTAGGCTCGCAACGGGTTGCGTATCGACAGGTCGGCTGCACCTATTGTGCCATTGTCCAGCGCGGCATGCGTGGCGGCCCCATAAAAATAGCCTGCGGGAAAAGATCTTGCGATTTGCCTGCAAGGTGTTTGCGCCAGCACAAGTTAGCGCCGTTTTTCCGGTGGCCTTGCGCGCTTTTTGCCCGCGCGTTTGCCTAGAATGGCTTACTCCAACAGCATGGAGCAGGCGGCTACCTTATCAGCCAGGACGTGACACTGGCCGTCACGGCAACAGATAGGGCGTCTTGCCACGCGACGACAGGCGCGGCATCCAAACTATCGATCAGGAGCACATCATGGATATGAAAGTAGAACATCGCACCGGCAGCAACCTGGCACTGGAAGAAACCGATGCACCGATGGAGCAGGAAGGAAAAAGCGCCAAAGGCGCGGCCGCACAGGACTTGAACCTGAGCGCCGCGGCCTTCACCACCTATTACACGTGGACCGCCAATGGCGTGCATCCTTCGGTCAACTTCGCCAATGCCAACGTGAAGGCCAATTCGCGCGTATTGCTCAACATCAGCGAATTTGGCGCGAATGCCCAGGATCGTTTCATCGGTGCCGCCCGCATGGCCGTGTACAACATCGCGCCATATAACGGCGGCTTCCGTGCCTGGGTGGATATCTCGTGGGGCAGCCCGCTCAAGGTGCGTTTCGACGTGTTTGTGGATCCCTGATCCGGGAAACACTGAGCATGCCCCTGCGACCAGCAGACCGGCACCGCGCATGTCGCTAAGACACTAATGGGAAGGCCAGCGTGAACGGGAAACCGTGCGCGCAAAACAAAAGGGCCACGTGTTGCCACGTGGCCCTTTGCTACTGCTTGTTCTGGCTCCCCGACCTGGACTCGAACCAGGGACCTGCGGATTAACAGTCCGTCGCTCTACCAACTGAGCTATCAGGGAAAGGAGGCCGAATTATATACGTCAAAATTTCTCATGTCCAGTTTCAATCTGCATGGCCAGCAAAATACGCCGCCAGGGAACAAGCCTTGGCAAGTGGCTGCGTCCGTCTGCGCGGCGCCACGCAAGATAGTAGAATAGCCAAGCCTTGCCAACACGCAAGGCGCTAACGGCATGCCGGCAGCGGGGCGTCGACCACCGCGCTGCCAGCATGCGCTTGCAAGGTTCATCCTTGCCCCTGGCTGACTGCTCTCACTCGACATGACAGAATCAAGCGCATCCCTGGTGGACAAGCCCGGCAGCGGCGACAGCTCGGCGCAAATTGCCGAGCATATGGCGGCCGCCATCGTGGCACGCCAATTGCCGCCCGGTACGCGGTTGCGTGAAGAGGCGCTATGCCGGCTGTATGGCGTCAGCCGCACCAAGATCCGCGCCGCCCTGCTGATTCTCTCGAAAGACAAACTCATACGCATGGTGCCCGACAAGGGCGCCTTCGTCAGCCAGCCCACCGAAGCGGAAGCGCGCGACATCTTCGCCGCGCGGCGTATCATCGAAGCGGCCCTGGCGCGCGAATTCGTCGCGCGGGCCAAACCCGCCGACTACCGGATGCTGGAGCGGCACCTGAAAGCGGAACGCCTGGCGCTGGCACAGGCGACGCCGCTGCGCTCGCAACTGCTGGGCGACTTCCACGTCTTGCTGGCCGACATCGCCGGCAACGCCGTGCTGCGCGATATCGTGCGCGAACTGGTGGGGCGCAGCTCGCTGATCACCATGCTGTACCAGTCCGGCCACGCTGCCGCCTGCTCGTACGACGAACACGGCCGTTTTCTTGAGGCGGCGCGCAGCGGCGACGCGGACCTGGCGGCGCGCCTGATGGTCGAGCACCTGACGCATGTGGAAGCGGCCTTGCGCTTCGATGGCAGCGCCGCCGACGCCAGGAAGGACCTGGTGGCGGCGCTGCTGATGTAAGCGACGCCATCATCAAAAAAGGCCGCCGATGCGGATGCACGGGCGGCCTGGTCATTGCGCCGGCAATTGCTTGCCGACGCCTGTCCTGCTCTCCTCGCTATTCGCCCAGGTAGATAAACTTGAACAGGAAGATGGCGGCGATGATGTAAGCCACCACCGACACTTGCTTGCCCTTGCCCGTCAACAGTTTCAATACCGCGTAGGTGATGAAGCCGAACGCCACGCCGCTGGCCACCGAATAGGTAAACGGCATCATCAGCGCCGTGATGGCGGCCGGAATGCTTTCCGTGCTGTCATCCCAGTCGATGAAGGTCAGTTCGCGCAGCATCAGACACGCCACGTACAGCAGTGCAGGCGCCGTCGCGTACGGCGGCACCGTGTGCGCCAGCGGGGCGAAGAACAGGCTGCCCAGGAACAGCAGCGCGACGGCCACGGCCGTCAAGCCCGTGCGGCCACCCGCTTGCACGCCGGCCGCGCTTTCCACGAAAGCCGTGGTGCTCGATGTGCCCAGGCAGGCGCCGGCGGCAATCGCCGTGCTGTCGGCCAGCAAGGCCTTGTTCATGCGTTCCATCTTGCCGTCTTTCAACAAACCGGCACGGTTGGCCACGCCCATCAGGGTGCCCGTCGCATCGAACAATTCCACCAGGAAAAATACCAGCACCACGTTGACGATGCCGATCGACAGCGCGCCCATGATGTCGAGCTTGAACAGGGTCGGTTCGATGGCGGGCGGCGCCGAGACGATGCCGTTGAACTGGTTGCCGCCGAAGAAGAAGCTGGCGATGGTGATGGTGAGGATGCCGATCAGGATGGCGCCCGGCACTTTCAGGCGGTCCAGCGCGACGATGATGAAGAAACCGAGGATGGCCAGGATGGGCGCCGCCTGGTGCAAGTCGCCCAGCGCGATGATGGTGGCGGGGTTCGATACCACGATACCGGCACTTTTCAGGGAAATGATGGCCAGGAACAGGCCGATACCGACGGTGATCGCCGTGCGCAGCGCGGGCGGGATGCTGTTGATGATCATCTCGCGCACCTTGAACAGGCTGACCAGGATGAACAGGCAGCCGGAAATGAAGACGGCGCCCAGCGCCACTTCCCAGCTCATGCCCATGCCCTTGACCACCGTGTACGAGAAATACGCGTTCAAGCCCATGCCCGGCGCCAGCGCGATCGGGTAGTTCGCATACAGGCCCATGATCAGGGTGCCGATGGCGGCTGCCAGGCAGGTGGCAACAAAAACGGCGTCTTTCGGCATGCCCGCGTCGCCCAGGATGGACGGGTTGACGAAGATGATGTAGGCCATCGTCAGGAATGTGGTCAGGCCGGCCAGCAGCTCCGTGCGCACATTGGTTCCGTTGTCCTTCAGTTTGAAATAGCGTTCCAGGAACTGCATGATTAACCCCTTGTTTTGGTAGAACCGCGCGCCTGGTCTTGGACTATGCGCATCTTTTTTTTTGCAACAACTACTTACTTGCTTACCTGACTACTTGCCTGGCGCGCTGGCCGGCTTGAAGGCCCACCAGCGGCTGCCCGCAAAATTCCAGACCAGCCCGATACCGGTCGCCAGCACCTGCGCCAGCCAGTAATACCAGCCCAGCTGGTGTACCAGCAGCCACATCAGGCCCGTATTGATGCACCAGCCGATGCCCAGCAAGGTGAAATACTTGGAAGCCGCCTCGCCATGCCCCTTGTCGCTCTTAAACGTGAAAAAGTAATTGAGGAGGTAGTTGACGACGGAACCCAGGATATAGCCGATGCCGGAAGCGGCGGCGGCGCTGATGCCGACCCATTCCACACCGCCCCACAGCACGCTGTATTGCACGGCCGTGCCGGAAGCGCCGACGGCGGCGAAACGTAAAAATTGGTGATGCAGGGAATGAGACATTGTCAATTTTCAAATGAGCGTAAGCAGGATAGTGCCAGAATAAAAAATGGCTACGATTGCTCGTAACCATTTTTCAGCCTGCATTTTACTGCAAGTTGCGCCCAACGTTCATATTCGCCGCCGATTCGACACTTACAACGCCTAACAAAACCGTAGCGAGCGGAAGGAAGTTGTGGTTGAGAAGCGCAACTGTACGAAAGTACAGTGAGCATCGCAGACCGCAAATTACGACGCGCAGTAGGTTTTGATAGGCGTTCACCCCTGGCGCCGGCGCAGCCATACAAACAGCGCGATCAGCAGCAAGATGCCCGCGATGCCGCCCGGCAGCATGAACGGTTGCGCCCGCGCCAGCACGGGCTTCTCGCCACCGCTGCGCGCCTGCGCCACATACGCGGGCGTGACGGACACATCCGGGTTGCCGTATTGCTTCAGCACGTAGTTGGCGATCGAAGCGATCTGCTCGTCCGTCAAGGGCTGCACGTAAGAACGCTGGTCGAAACGGGGCATGAACGCTTCGTGCTCTTCCCCTTCGATCTTGCGCTCGACGCCAAACAGCATGGCCGAGACCAGGTTGGCCGGCGTGTTGCCGCCCGTCGCCGTGTTGTGGAACAGGGCCGGATAGGCCTGGCCCGTGCTGCCGGCGCCGCTGGCCGAATGGCAGCTGGCGCAATAGCCGGAAAACAGCACCGCGCCGCTGTTCAGCGAGTGATGCTCGGTGGAGCCGGCCATGCCGCGCAGCGCGGCTTCTTCGCTGGCGGCGCTGCCGTAACTGAAGGCAGCCTTGGTCTGGCCCGGCGCGCGCACGGGCGGCACCGTGCGCAAGTACGCCACGATGGCTGCCACGTCGTCGTCGCGCAAAAATTGCAGGCTGTTCTGGATGGCTTCGGCCATGCCGCCCGCTGCCTGCCCCTTGCCTTCCACGTGACCTGTTTTGAGGTAGGCGGCGATTTCTGCATCCGTCCAGGCGCCGATGCCGCTGACCTTGTCGGACGTGATATTCGGCGCATGCCAGGCACCAAGCGACGCGCCCGCCAGGGTCTGGCTGCCGATTTCGGCCATCAGCGCGTTGCGCGGCGTGTGGCAGGCGCTGCAGTGCGCCAGGCCTTCGGCCAGGTAGGCGCCGCGGTTGATCTGCGCGCTCTTCGCCGGATCGGGCACAAAGCGTTTATTGTCGAGGAACAGGGTGTTCCAGCCCAGCATGGACAGGCGCACATTGAACGGGAATGGCAGCGCCGTCTGGCGCGCCGGCTCATCGACGGGCTGGACGGCCTGCATGAAGTAGTAATACAGGTCGCCCACGTCCGCATCCGTCAGCATCGCATAGCTGGTGTAGGGCATGGCCGGGTACAGATGGCTGCCATCGGCGCGCACGCCGTCGCGCAGCGCGCGCGCAAAATCCGCTTCGCTGTAATGCCCGATGCCGCCTTTTTTCGACGGCGTGATATTCGTCGCGTAAATCGTGCCCAGCGGCGAGTCGATGGCGTAGCCGCCTGCATACGGCTTGCCGCCGGCTGCCGTATGGCACGCCATGCAGTCGGCAGCGATGGCCAGATAGCGGCCCCGCTCCAGCCGTGCATCTGGCTTGGCGGCTGTACTTGCGGCCGGCGCGGCCGGGCGGTCCGGCGTCAGGGTGACGGGTGGCGCCGGTGGCACAGGTGGTAAAGCACGCGCGGCCAGCGGCAAGCCGGCCGCCAGGGTCAGCGTCAGCAAGAGGCGGCGCATCATGCTGCCTCCCTTGCCAGGGTACGGGCGATGTCGTCGGCCGCGCGCAAACCGAGCGCGGCCATGCTGAGGGTGGTGTTGACGACGCTGGCCGACGGCATGGCGCCGCCGCCCGGCAGCCACAAATTGGCATGGTCGTGCGCGCGGCAATTGCCGTCGACGACGGAGTCAAGACGGTTCGAACCCATGATGACGCCGCCCATGATGTGGTTATTCGCGTTCAGGCTGTCGGTGATATGGAATTCCACGGCGCCGAACAGCTTGCCGATGTGTTCGAGCTGCGCATGCGCGGCCTTCGCGCCATTACGCACGTAGTCGCCCACATCGTAATAAATGTCGGGACAGGCCAGGCCCAGCGGGTCCTTGCGCGTCTTGCTCAAGGTCAAGCGGTTGTGCGCCTCGGGCAGCGGTTCCAGGCTGATCGACAGGTCCACGCCAAACGCGGCGCGGCGGCGAATTTCATCGTCGAGGTCCTTGCCCACCAGGCCCAGCTTCAAGGATTGCTGCGTGGCAGGTCCCACCCTGGTGATATTGTTCAGGATCATCTTGTTAGCCGAATACTGCGCGCGGAAGGCACCGTCGCGCGGTCCCACCAGGCAGCTGCTCTGCGCGGGGCCACGGCCCGTCCAGATCGGTTCATTGGCGAGGAAGGTACAGTGAAAGCCCGAGTGATCCATCATGTTGCGGCCGACCTGATCCGAACTGTTGGCGATGCCGTTCGGATTGTTCTGGTTCGCTGCCAGCAGCAGCAAGCGCGGCGTTTCGATGCCATTGCAAGCAATCACGAAGGCCTTGCCGGTCGCCATGTGCGACTGTTTTTTCGCGTCATACCAGTGCACGGCCGTCACGCGGTTGTTCTGGTCCGTATCGATGCGGTAGACGACGGCCTCGGCCAGCACGCCAGCGCCTTTCAGCTCGGCCCGCTCCACGTGGTGGATGCCGTTATACATGGCGCCGATGGGGCAGATCGGCTGGCAATTGTTATTGCCGCAGCAGGTCGGGCGGCCCTGCCATGGGCGCGTCGAGCGCCCTTGCGGAATCGGCACGGAGCGGTAGCCGTGCGGGTTGACCACTTCGGCGAAGCGCTTGTCGCCATAACCCCAGGGCACCATGTCCATCGGATACGGTTTGCTGCGCTCGCTGGGCGACTGCAGCGCCGGATCGTTGGGGCCGGCCACGCCCATTTCCTGCTCGGCGCGGCAATAATACGGTTCCAGCTCAGCGTAGGAAATGGCCCAGTCGCGCCCTACCCCGTAATCGCTCTTCATGCGCATGTCGGACGGCAAATGGCGCCAGCACGACGCGGCCCAGTGCCAGGTGGTGCCGCCTACCGTGCGCAAATAGCCCTGCTGGAAGCTGCTGCCGCTGGGGCCGGACAATTCCACATAGTTGTTCTTTGGAAAATACAGGGGTGCGGGCGCGTTGTCCGCCTGCGGATACAGGCCCTGGAAGTCGGAACCGACGCGATTCTCGAACGGCATGTTGCGCCAGTTTTCCACGGCCTGGCCCCGCTCGATGCGCAAGCCCGCTTCCAGCATGATCACGGAATGGCCTTGGGCGGCCAGCTGGTCGGCCATCATGGCGCCCACGACGCCCGTGCCGACGATGACGACATCGGCGACGACGTCGCCATTACTCTTGAATTGGGGTGATTTCATTTTGCTTGCTTGCCTTTAGTTTCGGGGGTGCCGGTAGTGGCCGGGACCGGCACGGGTTTGGGCGCCACGGGCGCGGAGACGCGCACGGCCGGCGGCGCCTTCAGCCACCACAGGGGGCCGTAGTTGCAATAGGTGGGCACGACCTGGCCATCGGCCACCGTGCGATACATCAACGCTTCCGCATATGCGACGACGATGGACTTCGTGCCCTGCGCCGCGTTGCCGGCGACGGTGCCCGTGTACCAGGCGGCGACGATGGCCAGCGCCAGCTCGCGCAAGCCGGCGTCCGCGGCGGTGGCGGCCGCCAGCAGCGCCTTCGCTTCCTGGCCCGTGACGAGCAGCGCGCCCAGCTGCGGCAAGCGCTCGGCAAAGTCAGGCACGTTGCTGCGCATGGCTTGCTCGATACGCGCCGCCGTCGCGGCAGACAGGTCGCGGTGGCCCGTGATGGTTTGCGACAAGGTGTAGAACAGCATGCTGGCGCGCGCCAGGCCGGGCGCCGCAGCGCTGGCCGGCGCCTGCATGGCGGCGGACAGGGGATTGCTCCAGAAACCGGCCTGCGCCAGCAAGGCGGCCAGACCGATCAGGGCGTGGCGGCGGCTGATGTGTGGAAGGGATGAAACGGATGTTGCAGATGGTTCGCTGCCTGGATGGTTCATGAGACTCCCGCAAGACTTGTTGTTTTGTTGACTTGGATGATTGCGTTACATTGCATTTGCGCATAAATGGAACCGGTTCCACATTATCCTACATAAATAAATTGTTTGCCAATGGAGCATCAGGACTGGGGGTTGGTCTTTGATTGTTGCCTGGATTCCGCATGGATCCCGGCGTTTCGCGCAGGCGTCATGGCGACCCGTTGCGCTTGTTAGCCGATTCATGCACAGACGCGCTGGCGGCGCGAAATAAAGACAGAATGCCTGCGGCTTCCCGGAAATGATTGCGAATACGCGGAAAACTTGGCAGCATGGCAAATAAAACGGCTGCATGCCAGGCAAGGTCAATTTCTATAAAACCAAGTTTCTGACAAGGAGGCATATCGACGTACCCGATGGAGGCCATGCGATATATAGCTGTTCAACTGCGGCGCGGAATGCGTCCGTGCAAGCAACCTGAAACTGATCCTCAAACCATGATAAAAAAAATGACCTTGGCAGTACTCTTTGCCGCCCTGATTCCCTTCTACGGATGCCAGGCGCAAACCATGGCAGAAACGAAACCCGTTTCCGCCGAAGTCACCACCACCCTGACGCCCGACATCGGCGGCATCAAGCAAGTGCTGGAAATCAAGACTGACGACGCGACCAAACCCGTGCTCCTGTTCTTGTCCGGCGGGCCGGGAAGCTCCATGATCAAGGGCGCGGATGCCTTTACCAATGTGTTGAAAAGCCGATTTACGATTGTGCAATGGGATCAGCGCGACGCGGGGAAAACCTTGAAACTGAATCCTTCCCCCACGCAGCCATCCGTCGGGCAGATGGAGCAGGACACGTATCAAGTCATCCAATTCCTGCGCAAAGAATTAAAACAGGAAAAAATATACTTGCTGGGCAGTTCCTGGGGTAACGTCCTGGGCTTTTACATCGTCAAGCATCATCCGGAATTGCTGCATGCTTATTTTGCATCCAATCCTGTCGTGAGCCAGCTGGACAGCGAGAAAGAATTGCTGCAAGCCTTGAAAGCCCACTTCAAGGACAATGCCCTCGCCAGCCAGGAACTGGACAGCATCAGTTTCCCGTTTGCCAGTGACGAAAGCATGTTTTATTTAAGGAAATGGCTTTTTTACAAGGATGGCAAGGAATTTGCAACGACTGCGGGTTTCAAGACGGGCTTTCTTCAATGGTCAAAAACCTGGTCGCCAGTCTGGAACGAGGTCATGCACATTGATCTGCCCAAGACCTTGAAAAGCGTTGACTGCCCCGTGTATTTTTTCGTCGGCAAGAACGATATCCAGACCTCGACCAGGATCACGCAAGCGTATTTTGAGACCTTGAAGGCGCCAAAGAAGGGACTGTTTTTCTTTGACCATTCCGGGCATCAAATACACCAGGATGAACCGGTGAAATTTCAAGAAGCCATCATCAAGACATTGGAGACAATTCAACCGAACAAGTAAGAGCGTCTGAAACGCAAAAAGCCCAACCGGTAAAAGGCTGGGCTTTTTGCTACTACATGTTCTGGCTCCCCGACCTGGACTCGAACCAGGGACCTGCGGATTAACAGTCCGTCGCTCTACCAACTGAGCTATCAGGGAAACGAGGCCGCATTTTATAGGGTAAATTTTGCGATGTCCAGATTTCCCCGGAAAAAGATGTCTTTTCCTGCCTTACCTTGCCCGGCGGTCAGCCAGGATGCTCTTGCGGATAGTAGTCAAATACCAGCACACGGCCCAGCCATGGCTTGAGTTGCTCGACAAAGGCCAGGTGGGCCGGATGGGTCAGATACACGTCGCGCGCGCCGGCATCGTCGAAGGTCAGGGTAAAGCAATCGGTAAAGCCATCATCGAGGCCTTCCGGGCTGACGTTCGGTCCCCATTCAAATTGCCGCACGCCGGGAATGCGGTGTTTCAGCTGCGAGAACTCGTAGACGAGTTCGGCATGCTTGGCGGAAGTGATGCCATCGAGGAAGTCGCACAGGACGATGTGGCGCAAGGCGGAGGTACAAGTCATGGGAAGGGGCTCCTGAAGTGATGCATTCAGGATAGCGCAAAATGCGATCACGCACAGGCCAGCCCTGCTGACGGCGCCGGAAAACAAAAAAGGCCATGTTTTTCAACATGGCCTTCCGAATTCTGGCTCCCCGACCTGGACTCGAACCAGGGACCTGCGGATTAACAGTCCGTCGCTCTACCAACTGAGCTATCAGGGAAAAGAGGCCGTATTATATAGGCCGAACCTGGCGCTGTCCAGATTTCCATAGGGGAAATCTTATCTTGCCCAAAGTTACGCCCTGGCGCCGCACAAACAAAAAAGGCCACGTTTTTCAACGTGGCCTTCCGAATTCTGGCTCCCCGACCTGGACTCGAACCAGGGACCTGCGGATTAACAGTCCGTCGCTCTACCAACTGAGCTATCAGGGAAAAGAGGCAATATTATATGCCGGTTGTTTCGTATTTGCAAGACTCGTACTACATGTCGACAAACACGGCCATCGCCGACTTTCCACTGCCATCAGCGCTACACTTGGATGCAGCGCCGAAGAAGCAAGATCTTAAAGCACTTTGGCGATCGCGTCAATGACGATGTCGATATTGCGCGAATTCAACGCTGCCACGCAGATACGGCCCGTGTCGACGGCGTAGATCGATTGCTCGCGCAGGGTCGCTACCTGCTCCTTGGTGAGACCGGAGTACGAGAACATGCCGATTTGCTGGCGCACGAATTCGAAGTCGTGGCCTGGTGCCTTGACCTTCAGTTTTTCCACGAAGGCATTGCGCATTTCACGGATGCGCACGCGCATGCCGGCCAGTTCCTCTTCCCACAGCTGGCGCAGTTCCGGCGTGGCCAGGACGGTGGCGACCACCTTGCCGCCGTGTACTGGCGGGTTCGAGTAGTTGGTGCGCACGACGCGTTTCAATTGCGACAACAGACGGGCCGCTTCGTCGGCGCTCGATGCGACGACGCTCAGGGCGCCCACGCGCTCGCCGTACAGCGAGAACGATTTCGAGAACGAGTTCGATACCAGCAGCGGGCCGCCCGCGTCGGCGAAGCGGCGCACCACGGCGCCGTCTTCGGCGATGCCGTTGGCGAAACCTTGATAGGCCATGTCCAGGAACGGCACCAGGCCGCGCGACGTGACCACGCTGATGATCTGATCCCACTGGGCCACGCTCAGGTCGGCGCCGGTCGGGTTGTGGCAGCAGGCGTGCAGCACGACGATGGAGCCGGCTGGCATGGCATTCAGGCTGGCCAGCATGCCGTCGAAGTTCACGCCATGGGTGGCGGCATCGTAGTACGTGTAGTTATTCACGACGAAACCGGCGCTTTCGAACAGCGCGCGGTGGTTTTCCCAGCTCGGGTCGCTGATGTAGACTTGGGCACCCGGCGCGAAGCGCTGCAAGAAGTCGGCACCGATCTTCAGTGCACCCGTGCCGCCGATGGCTTGCACGGTCACGGCGCGGCGCTCTTGAATAACGGCGCTATCGGCGCCAAATACGAGTTCTTGCACCGCCTTGTCGTAGGCAGCCAGGCCTTCGATCGGCAGATAGGTGCGTGGCGAGGCCTGTTCGATCAAGATGGCTTCCGCCTTGCGTACGCAAGCTAACAGAGGCACCTTGCCGTTGTCGTCATAATAGACGCCAACGCCCAGATTGATTTTGGCGGGATTCTGGTCCGCGTTAAATGCTTCGGTGATGCCCAGGATCGGGTCGCGTGGGGCCATCTCGATGGCGCTAAACAGACTGGCAGAAACAGTTGGGTTCGTCATGATAAGATTGGATTCGATTGGAAGCAGGTTCACAGCGGAGTTGTAGACAGCGCCCCAAAATACAACGCCAGGGCCGCCAGCAGAGCACTATTCTAACAAAGGTCTGATTCACATGCCCGAATTATCTACCGCCAGCGAGGCGGAAAGCGCAATTATCTCTTTCCCGGATTCCCCCTTCAAGCTGCACCAGCCCTTCTCTCCGGCCGGCGATCAGCCGGCGGCGATCGCCCAGTTATCCGAGGGGATCGCCGACGGACTGGCCTTCCAGACCCTGCTGGGCGTGACCGGTTCCGGCAAGACCTACACCATGGCCAACGTCATCGCGCGCATGGGCCGGCCCGCCATCGTCTTCGCCCCCAACAAGACGCTGGCGGCGCAGCTGTACAGCGAGTTCCGCGACTTTTTCCCGCAAAATGCGGTCGAATACTTCGTCAGTTACTACGATTACTACCAGCCCGAAGCCTACGTGCCGCAGCGCGACCTGTTCATCGAAAAGGACTCGTCGATCAACGAGCATATCGAGCAGATGCGCCTGTCGTGCACCAAGTCGCTGATGGAGCGGCGCGACGTCATCATCGTCGCCACCGTCTCGGCCATCTACGGTATCGGTAACCCCAACGAATACCACCAGATGATCCTGACGTTGCGCGTAAAAGACAGAGTCAGCCAGCGCGACGTCATCGCGCGCCTGATCCAGATGCAGTACACGCGCAACGAGGTCGATTTCGGCCGCGGCACCTTCCGCGTGCGCGGCGATACCATCGACATCTTCCCCGCCGAGCATGCGGAACTGGCCGTGCGCCTGGAAATGTTCGACGACGAGATCGAATCGATCCAGCTGTTCGACCCGCTGACGGGCAGAGTACGGCAAAAAATCCCCCGCTTCACCGTGTACCCGGGTTCGCACTATGTGACGCCCCGCTCCACCGTGCTGCGCGCCGTGGAAACCATCAAGGACGAGCTGCGCGAACGCCTCGAGTTCTTCCGCAAGGAAAATAAACTGATCGAAGAGCAGCGGCTGGAACAGCGCACGCGCTTCGACCTGGAAATGATGGCCGAAATCGGTTTCACCAAGGGCATCGAGAACTACTCGCGCCACCTGTCCGGCGCGCTGCCGGGCGAACCGCCGCCCACCCTGGTCGACTATCTGCCGCCCGACGCGCTGATGTTCCTCGACGAGTCGCACGTGCTGACGGGCCAATTGAGCGCCATGTACAACGGTGACCGCTCGCGCAAGACGAACCTGGTCGATTACGGCTTCCGCCTGCCGTCGGCGCTGGACAACCGGCCCTTGAAATTCGAGGAATTCGAACAGAAGATGCGCCAGACGGTGTTCGTCTCGGCCACGCCGGGCGACTACGAAAAAAACCATTCCGACCAGGTGGTCGAACAGGTGGTCCGCCCCACGGGCCTGGTCGACCCGCAGATCATCGTGCGCCCCGCCAGCACGCAGGTGGACGACCTGATGTCGGAAATCGTCGAGCGCATCAAGAAGGACGAGCGCGTGCTGGTCACCACGCTCACCAAGCGCATGTCGGAACAATTGACGGAATACCTGGGCGATCACGGCATCAAGGTGCGCTACCTGCACAGCGATATCGAAACGGTGGAGCGCGTGGAAATCCTGCGCGACCTGCGCCTGGGCACCTTCGACGTGCTGGTGGGGATCAACCTGCTGCGCGAGGGCCTGGACTTGCCGGAAGTGTCGCTGGTCGCCATCCTCGACGCGGACAAGGAAGGCTTCTTGCGCTCCGAGCGCAGCCTGATCCAGACCATCGGGCGCGCCGCGCGTAACCTGAACGGTACGGCGATCCTGTACGGCGACCGCATCACTGACTCCATGCGCCGCGCCATCGACGAGACGGAACGCCGCCGCGCCAAGCAGATCGCCTTCAATACGGCCAACAACATCATCCCGATCGGCGTGAAAAAATCGATCCGCGAAATGATCGACGGCGTCTACAGCCCGCAGGAAGCGCGCGACAACCTGCAAGTGGCGCAGGAAGCGGCGAAGTTCGAAGCCATGAGCGAAAAACAGGTCAGCAAGGAAATCAAGCGCCTGGAAAAACTGATGCTCGACCACGCCAAGAACCTGGAGTTCGAAAAGGCGGCGCAGGTGCGCGACCAGCTGCACATCCTCAAGCAGCAGCTGTTCGGCGCACCGGGCACGGACAATGTGGCGTCGATACTGGGCAAATGAATACCATGCCATGCGTAGGTCGGATTAGGCCCTGCGGGCCGTAATCCGACAACATTGTTGGCGCTGGTGGTGGTGTCGGATTACGCGGCCTTGCCGCTACTCCGGCAGCGAGTAATCGATGTCGTAGAAATGCTGGCCGTTTTCAATGCGGATGGCCAGCGTGCCGCTGATCCCCGTCAGTTGCCCCGTGCCGGAATGCGGCACGATGACGATAGTCAGCTGCTGTCTGCCGTCGGCCATCGTGCCCGCATGCTGCGCCACGAAGCTGCCCTCCCTGCCCTCCAGCACGCCCGTGATGGCTTCCATCGCGACATAGCCAGCCGCGCCTTGGGTGTCGGTCACGGCATTGAGCATTTCGCCCTTGGCCGTGGCGACCAGGTCGCCCGCATACACCTTCTCAAGCAGCACCCTTCCCAAGCTCGTGCGCCCCGCGCGTTGCGGCGCCGTGGCCGGCGTCATGCTGATGCTAAAACTTCCCGTAGCGTGCGCGTGCATGCGATGATCTCCTTCTGTAGATGCAGACGAGGCGACGCCGGCTGGCGCCACCGATAGACAACATGCGGCCAGCAGCAGGCCAGCCAGACTGTGTGATTTCATGATTCCCTTTCCATCGATGCGAGAGAACCATCCTAAGGCCGCGCAGGAGACAAATATTGGATAAAACCGACAGCACGATAAATCTGCTCGCCGCGCGCGGCCAGGCGCCAAAAGGCATCGTCGACCCGCAGGCGGCGGCGCGCCGCATACGCCTGGCAACCTATCCACCGGCTGCCGCGCTGGCGCCGTTTGTCGACTACTTCTGGGTGGTGGAATGGGACAGGCGAGGCTGCGCGCCGGAGACGCAGCGCGTGCTGCCCTACCCGAACGCCCACCTGGTCTTCGACCTTGGGCGCACCGCCATTCATGGCGTGGTGCGCGGCGCCTTTGACCGGCCGTTGAGCGGTGCGGGCAAAGTATTGGGCGTGCGTTTCGCGCCGGGCGGCCTGCGCCCGCTCATCACGCAACCACTGTCGACCTTCACCGACACGACCATCGCGGCCAATGCGCTGCTGGGCATGCCGGCAGCGCAGGCCGAGGCGCGGGTGTTAGGCGAGTCCGACGATCTGGCCATGGTGGCGCAGGTACAGGCACTGCTGCTGGCAAGGCTGCCGCAGGTCGATGACGCCGCCCTGCTGGCCGCCAGGCTGACCGCAGCGGCGGCAGCCCACAACGGCCCGGCAAGCGTGGCACAACTGTGCGAAAACATGGCCATCGGCGAGCGCAAGCTGCAGCGCCTGTTTGCCAACTACGTGGGCGTGCCGCCGAAATGGGTGATCCAACGCTACCGCCTGCAGGAGGCGATCTGGCGCCTGGCGCAGCCCGATGCGCCCGACCTGGCCAGCCTGGCGCATGCACTGGGCTTTTTTGACCAGGCCCATTTCAGCCGCAGTTTTGCGGAACTGGTGGGCAGCACGCCGTTCGACTATCGCCGCTCGCAGCTGGCGACAGTCGCCTAAGAGCCTATCCCAGTAGGGAGCGTCTTCTGCTGGCAGCGCATCAGGAGCGCGGACAAGGCGTGAGGAGGACGCGTGGCGAGCCACGCAACGACGATCAACGCAGTCCCCGCTTCTGAGGGGCGCCAGCAGGGGATGTATTCATCTACTGGGATAGGCTCTAAGGCCCACCCCTTTAAAGGTGTACATTGACAGCCCCGTCTTTTAATACCCGTGCCGTTGATACGTGGCGTCGCGCAACAGCGCCGGCCACGTAGCCTTTTTTCACTGTTTTTTTCGGGCCGCGAGGGTGTTTGCGCAGCGTTTTTGGTTTGGCGTAAGCGGCAATCTGAAGCAGTAATTTGCTCAGCTCTGATGCACACATGGCGTCGTAACGCTGCCATGCTTTGGTTGGCACAGCCATCACCATGCCGGCATAGTGCGCTCGCACCTCCACGGCCACATAAAACGGCGATAGCTCAATGCCGCTGGCAACTAGGTCGTGCGCGGCGCTTACCGCGCACTGCAAGACAGTCAGCACGTTATAGGCCAGGATCGCGATACCGAACGCGAACAAGGCTGCGCGCGGGTGTCCGAGAGTCTTGACTTCACTGTGCAAGACCGATTCGAGCCGCTGGAACATTGTCTCGATCCGCCAGCGCTTGCTGTATAGGCGAGCAATGGCGCGTGCGCTGAAATGCTCTTTTGGTAGATTCGTCAGTAATCGGAGAATCATTTCGCCATCGTCAGTGGGCTTGTAAAGTTGCAGTTCAATGCGACGTGATGCTACCTTCTGTCCTGTAGCTCCAGGGATGGCAACGCACTGTTCAAAGACGGCGCCGGTCGCGATTCTCCCTCGATATGTCAGCTCGTCGAGCGGTGCCGGATTGGGCGTACGACCGTGCTCACGCACGATGAAGGCACACCCACGGCGATCCCATTCGGACAGGATCATGCGCGTGCTGAAGTTGCGATCAGCAATCCACAGGTCGCCCGGATGCGAACGCTCCAGTAACGGCGGCATCACGGCGCGTTCCTGCGAGTGTGCATCTTCGCAAGGCTCCATATCGACGACCAGGCCCGAATCAGGGTCATACACCACAAGGGACTGGCCAGGCATTGCGGCGCCGCGAAAGGCGCGTAAAGGCTTCAACCGCTTTTCGCTTGCAGGCAAATGGTTACCGTCCACGATTCGGGTGCGGTAACCCGGAACCAGCGGTGCATTCCCCTGCAAAAATGGCGTGATCACATCTCCAAGGCGCTCGACGCTGCCGGTGACCAGCGCCCGTACCAGGTTCGGCTCGGTACGCTTGACCTTGTCATATAAAGCTTGCACCGAAACAGGCAAATCAGGGTAAGCCTGCGCTGCAGCGTGAAGCGATGGCCGCAGCCCAACTGCGACCACGGACATCAGTTCGACTGTCGTCGAGAACAGTAGCTCCCTCTGGTACTGGGCGCCACGTTCGCGCTCGAAAAGTGCATCGACCCAAGCAGGATCGAGGGCACGTTGCAGCGCCAGCCTTGCCATTACAGTCAGCGGGCTGATTTTTGCGCAGTGCGATACCACAGCATTCATCATCATGGCAGTTTCCTCCTGTCCCAGTTAGATGATGTTTGCTACAAAGAGTGCAGGTTTTATCTCATCTGTGACGACGCACCTTTAAAGGGGTGGCTCTAAGGCCAGACTGGCCGTCGCATGTGAAACAAGCTGTCCGGACCGATTTCAAAATAATCGGCCGGGCCGCCGCCGCGCAAGACAGGAGCAGCTGCGGCGGTGTCGTACACACCTTCCACGAGCAGATGGCGCGCGATATGCACGCCCACCACTTCCCCCAGTACCAGCCAGCTGCCGACGCCGTCCCCATTCAATCCTTGCAGCTCGATGATCTGCGTGCGCCGGCATTCGAAGGACACGGGACTCTCGGCCACGCGCGGCACCTTGACAATGCGCGAGGCAGCCGGCGTCAGGCCGGCGAGCGCGAATTCGTCGACCTCGGGCGGCGCCGGCGCGCAACTGATGTTCATCGCCTCGGCCAGCGGCCGCGTCGCCAGGTTCCACACGAATTCACCCGTCTGCTCGATATTGCGCAAGGTATCCTTGCGGCCGATGCTGGAAAAACCGATCAGCGGCGGCGTGTAATTGAACGCATTGAAAAAACTGTAGGGCGCCAGATTGAGCACGCCTGCGCTGCTGCGCGTGGCGATCCAGCCGATGGGACGCGGCCCCACGATGGCGTTGAAGGGATCATGCGGCAGGCCGTGGCCCTGCGCAGGTTCATAAAAGTGTATGGGATCAAGCACGCGCGTTCCTGAAGTCAAAAGAAGTCAAAGGCACCCGGGGATGGAATGCCTGGAACGACAGCTTACTGGAATAGCCGCCACCGCGCTGCCGGCGCGCCGGCGCCAGGCGTGCCCGCGCACAGACTACCAGCGCGACAATTGTATGGCACGCGGCACGCGGCCTCGCTTATGATGAGACAACTCAACCCTTATCATTGCGCTACCGCCCATGCATACCCTCACGCTGCACCAGAAAGTATTCTTGCTCCTCTTGAGCATCGTCACCATCGGCTTCGGCTGGATACTGGCGCCGTATGCGGGCGCCATCTTCTGGGGCGTCGTCCTGGCGATCCTGTTCGCGCCCGTGTACCGCTGGCTGCTGCGGAAAACCAGGGGCCGCGCCGGCCTGGCGTCGCTGCTGACCTTGCTGCTCATCGTCGTCATCGTGATCCTGCCGCTGTCGCTCATTTCCGTGTCGCTGGTGAACCAGGCGGCCAGCGTCGTGGCGATGGTACGTTCGGGCGAAATCACGGTCGGCATGTTCTTCAATAAAATCATGGCGGTACTGCCGCAATGGTCGATCAATTTGCTCGAACGCTTCCACCTGAGCAGCCTGGCCAGCCTGCAGGACAAGCTGGCCGAGGGCGCCAAGCAGGTGAGCCAGGTGGTGGCGGTGAAAGCCATCAATGTTGGCCTGTACACCTTCGAATTCCTCACCAGCCTGTGCATCATGCTGTACCTGCTGTTTTTCCTCATGCGCGATGGCTCCACCCTGTCGGCCCGCATCAAGGGCGCCGTACCGCTGAGCCGCAAGTACAAGCAGCGCCTGTTCACCAATTTCACCACGGTGATCCGCGCCACCGTGAAGGGCAACATCCTCGTGGCGATCGCCCAGGGCGCCCTCGGCGGCCTGGCGTTCTGGTTCCTCGACGTGCCCGCACCCCTGCTGTGGGCAGTGCTGATGGCTTTCCTGTCACTGCTGCCAGCCGTCGGCGCCGCCCTCGTCTGGGCGCCCGTGGCCGTCTACTTCCTGGCCACGGGCGCCATCTGGCAAGGCGCAGGCCTGGCCGCTTTCGGCGTCTTCGTCATCGGCCTGGTCGACAACGTGCTGCGTCCCATCCTGGTCGGCAAGGACACCAAGATGCCCGACTACGTGGTGCTGCTGTCGACCGTGGGTGGCATGGCCCTGTTTGGCCTGAACGGCTTCGTCATCGGCCCCGTGGTGGCAGCCCTGTTCATCGCTTCGTGGGATCTGTTCGTCTCGGCCAGCGAATTCCAGGCCGAAGATTAGGGCGTGGCGGCCTGGAGTGACGGCTTGAGAACATCATCGCGCAGGCGCGTTTTTCAGTACCCTGGGGAGCACAATCCGCGTTCTGCCCGAAACCTGTTTACAGCGCTGTTGCGAATTTGCATACTGATGCCACCTTCACCACCGTGGGCGCGACACCGATGCGCATTGACCTTGCACGACAGGAGCATGATTTTTCTCTCGGCCAGCGTGCCCATGGCCCGTACATCGCCGCGATTATCCTGCTGCACCTGGCGCTGTTCTGGGCGGCCACGCGGCCCGCACACACCAGAATCGAGCACGATGACCGGGTCTGGCTGCAGCTGATGCCGCCACTGCCGCCAACAAGAGGGTTCATTCCACCCGCCGAGCCCAATCCGGCGCCGGCACGTCCGCCAGCCCTTCCATCGAGCGTGGCAAGCGTGTCGCCACCGAAGGAGGCGACGGCACCGCTGCAGGACCAGCCGCAAGACGATGTCCTGCCGGCAGAACCGGTGCCTGCCGCACCCAAGGCCGCCCCCCTCCCCCTGGCGCAACAGGCGCTGCAGGCAGCCGGCGCCATCGACCGCCAGTTGCGCGCAGAGCATCCGCAGGAGTTCGTGGCGCCACCCGAGACGGCGCACACGCGCCTGGCGAAAGGCTTCGCGCAAGCGCATGCAGCGGTCAAGCCGAAGTGGTTCGAAGCGGCGCGTATCGAACTGTGGAGCGCACCAAACGATCCCAAGCGCATCTACCGCGTCATTACGGCGACCGGTGAATACTGCATCTATTTGCCGGACAAAGGCAACATGACGCTCAACCTCAGCGCGCGATCCGGCTACGCCGGTTTTGGCGAAGGGACCGCGGCACCTTGTCCCATCCGGTTTTAATAGCGCTCGATAGCGGAAAAGCGCGCCGTTTCAGGCAAACACAGGGCGGAAAAAACTGCGCTCGTAGCTGACGATGCAGCGCGTCTCCTCCGCGTAGCGGAAGGCGGCCTGGCACTCGGCGTCCTGCATCGAGTCGCTGCGGTACTGTTCATACAGGGCCAGGCTGGGAAACGAGAACATGGCCAGCGCGACGTTGCTGGCGCCTTCGGACGGCAAAAAGTAGCCGTGGTGCTGGCCGCCGAAACGTTCGACCAGCGGTATCCACAGCTTGCCGTAGGCTTCGAATTCCCGCAATTTATACGGGTCGATGATGTAGCGCAAATAACAGGTGATCATGCGGTTTCCTTGTGAAGGTTCAACTCCATCAGCATGCCAGCTTCCCACGAGCCGATGGCGGCCAGTGGCGAAGCAGGCAAGAAGTCCAGCGCGCAGGGGTAGATAAAATCTTCCTGCGCCAGCACGCCGAGACCGGGCCAGCCATAAAACAGCAGCTTGCCCTTGCCGATGCGTCCCAGCGCGCTGCCGTCGGGCAGCCAGCGCAAGGCGTTGCCCGTACCGCCGCCCGCCTCCACGGGCACCTTGGCCAGACAACTGCCGTCGGCCAGCGCGTACACGGACAGATACTGCGCACCGCCGGCGTGGTGCAGCACGGCCAGAGACTCCCCGTCCGGCGACGGCGCGCACGACATCAGGCCTGGCAGCGACAGCACCACGCGCCCGCCGCCGTCTTGCAAGGGCCAGTCCCACACACTGCAGTAGTCAAGCGGCTGCACCTGCCCCTCGTCCACCAATTTGACGCCGTGCTGGAGCAGCAAACGCCGCCCGCCATCGATGGCGTAGACTCCCCGCAGCATCTCGCCCGGATGCTCCTGCGTGAAAAGCGTCTCGCCCGTTTGCGCGTCGCGCATCCGCAGACGGCCATCCCAGCCGCCGTCGGCCAGATACCGGCTGCACGGCGACCATGCGGGACCGCAGCCTTCGCCATCCTTCTTGTTCTGCAAGTTCAGCAGCAACTGGCCCGCCTGCGCATCCACCACGGCGATCTGGCCCGTCGTGCTCTTGATAGCCAGCCGGCTGCCATCGGGCGAGAAGGCCATGTCCGACATGTGCGCGATGAATTTTCCGCGCCACAGCTTGGTTCGCGCCGCCACGTCCCACAGGACCAGGTCGCGGCCCAGCACGGCCAGGCGCGTGCCATCGGGCGAAAACCGTACACCGTAGCTGCAGCCCAGCTTCAGGGGCTTCGACCCTGCCGTCATGGGCGCGCCAGGCGGTACACCACGCTGTCGAGGTCGTAGTGGCGTTCCATGCCCACGTATTGCATGCCCAGGCGCGTCATGACCTTGATCGAGGCGGCATTGTCCGGGTGCGCCACGGCCACCACTTCGGGCGCGCCGACGACGTCGAAGGCATGCGCGACGATCGCTTGCGCCGCTTCGCTGGCATAGCCCTTGCCCCAGCCAGAGCGCGCCAGGCGCCAGCCGATTTCATGCGGCTTGGCCTTGTCGCCGCCGATATGCTGCAAGCAGGCCAGCCCCACCAGCACCTCATCTTCGGTACGCATCAAGGCCCACCACGAATAGCCCCACTCGGCCCAGCGGCCCATGATGCGGGCAACGGCGGCGCGCGTGTGCTCTTCCGTCTCCGGCTGGCCCGCATTCAGGTAGGTCATCACTTCGGTATCCGAGTTCATGGCATGCATGGCGTCGTAATGCTGCTCGGTGACGGGTTCGAGGCGCAGCCGCGCCGTGTGCAAAATGGTCATGCCAGACTCCTTCAGACGAAAAAAAAGACGATACATGATCGTCTTTTTTTTGCAAGAGCGCACGCAATTACTTGCCTGCTTCGCCCTTCTTGATCCACGCCGCCAGCTGGTGCGGACGCAGGCCGTCATAGTCTTCGAACGGCTGATGGATCCACGGGTTGTGCGGCAGTTCGTCGAGGAAGTAGTCAGGACGCACGACGGAGCAGCCTTTCAGCCAGATCACGGCCGATTTGACTTCGGTCACGTCAGGGAAGTTTTCCTTCAGGTGACGCGTGACCTTGTCCAGCGTGACGCCCGAATCGGCCAGGTCGTCGACCAGCAGGATGCGGCCGGCCAGCGGGCCCTTGGTCATGGTCATGTACTTGGCGATATCGAGATCGCCGCGCACGGTGCCTGCGTCTTCACGGTAGGAGCTGGTCGACAGGATGGCCAGCGGCAAATCAAAAATGCGCGAGAACACGTCGCCGGGACGCACGCCGCCGCGCGCCAGGCACAGTACCTGGTCAAATTTCCAGCCCGATTCGTAGACCTTGAGCGCCAGGCGCTCGATCAGGCGGTGGTACTCTTCCCAGTTGACCCAGAGATGTTGATCGTTCGATTGTGGGGTAGTCATGATAGTGAAATCTTATTCTTAGCGTGATTAAAAAAATCCGCCTTGCGGCGGATTGTGTCCAGCAGCTTACTCGAATGGGTGGCGCAGCACGATCGTTTCTTCACGATCGGGACCGGTCGAAACCATGTCCACCGGTACGCCGACCAGTTCTTCGATGCGCTTGATGTAAGCGCGCGCCGTCGCCGGCAGGGCCGCCAGCGATTTCGCGCCGACCGTGCTTTCCGTCCAGCCTGGCATTTCTTCGTACACCGGTACGCAACGTGCTGCTTCTTCAGCGCCCGATGGGAAGATGTCCGTGGCCACGCCGTCGATGGTGTAGCCGGTGCACAGTTTCAGCGTTTCGATACCGTCCAGTACGTCCAGTTTGGTCAGGCACATGCCCGTCACACCATTGATCTGCACGGAGCGGCGCAGCAAGGCGGCGTCAAACCAGCCGCAGCGGCGGGCACGGCCCGTCACGGTACCGAATTCATGGCCGACTTGCGCCAGGTGGTGGCCCACGCCTGCATCCGTTGGCAGTTCCGAAGGGAACGGACCGGAACCGACGCGCGTCGTGTAAGCCTTCGTGATGCCCATGATGTAGTGCAGCATGCCTGGACCTACGCCCGAACCGGCGGCGGCATTGCCGGCCACGCAGTTCGACGAGGTGACGAACGGGTAGGTGCCGTGGTCGACGTCAAGCAGGGAGCCCTGCGCGCCTTCGAACAGCAGGTTCGCGCCGGCCTTGTGCGCCTTGTACAGCGCGCTCGACACGTCGGTGACCATCGGACGCAGGCGCGGCACATAGGCCAGCGCGTCGTCGAGGGTCTTCTGATAGTCGACTTTCGGCGCCTTCAGGTAGTTTTCCAGCACGAAGTTGTGGTAATCGAGGTTTTCGGCCAGCTTTTCAGCGAAGCGCTTCTCGTTCAGCAGATCGGCGATACGGATCGCGCGGCGCGCCACTTTGTCTTCATAGGCCGGGCCGATGCCCTTGCCGGTGGTGCCGATCTTCGCATCGCCACGCTTGACTTCACGCGCCAGGTCGATCGCGGTGTGGTACGGCAGAATCACGGGCGCCGCGTCCGACACTTTCAGGCGCGAGGCGACTTCGACGCCGACAGCTTCGAGCTTGTCGATTTCGCGCAGCACGTCCGGCACGGAAACGACCACGCCGTTACCGATGTAGCAGGCGACGCCTGGACGCATGATGCCCGAAGGGATCAGTTGCAGCGCGGTTTTCACGCCGCCGATGACCAGCGTGTGGCCTGCATTGTGGCCGCCCTGAAAGCGCACCACACCTTGGGCGTGATCGGTCAACCAATCGACGATCTTGCCTTTACCCTCATCGCCCCATTGGGTGCCGATGACAACGACGTTCTTTGCCATAATTTTCTTTGACATCACTCAACCTAAGTTTTTAAGAATCCAGCTACTACCATTATCGGCAAGTACCAGCACGCGATCGCACTCGAACTCGTCTTGTTCATTACTGTGACCCGGCATACTCTGGATCACGACCTCGCCCGCCTTGCGCAACTCGGCGATTTTTTCCTTCAATTCTGGCGCGCTGCCCCACGGCGCGCGGATCGAATGCTTCCGTTCCGCGGTCGGCAACAGGCGCGCCAGTTCGCGCAAATCGAGCGAGAAGCCGGTCGCGGGACGAGCCCGGCCGAACGCTTCGCCGACGTGGTCATAACGGCCGCCGCGCGCAACCGCGTTCGGCAAGCCAGGTACATACAGCGCAAACATCGCGCCGCTTTCATATTGGTAGCCGCGCAGGTCGGCCAGGTCGATCGCCACTTCCGCGCGACCCAGCGCAGATCCTGCCAGCGCGGCCAGCTCGGCCAGCGCCTTCAGCACGCCCGGCAGCGGCGGCAGCACTTCGCGCGCACGCGCCAGCACGTCGATGTCGCCGTACAGGTTCGGCAAGGCCAGCAAAGCATCGCGCGTGACGGGATCGTAGGCGGCAGTCAGCGCACGCAGGCCCGGCGCATCTTTCGCACGCAGCAAGGTGTACAGCGCAGCCTCGTCGCGCACGGCAGCGGCGTCTTGCGCAATGATAGCGCGCAACAGACCGACGTGCGACAAATCCAGGCGGACCGCGTCGAAACCGGCCAGTGCCAGCGAAGCGAGCGCCAGTTCCTGGATCTCGGCATCGGCTTCCAGGCCGGCGTGGCCATAGATTTCGGCGCCGATCTGCAGCGGTTCGCGGGTGGCATGCAGACCCGACGGACGGGTATGCAGCACGCTGCCGGCGTAGCACAGGCGGGTCACGGTGGCACGGTTCAGCAGGTGCGCGTCGATGCGCGCCACTTGCGTCGTCATGTCGGCACGCAGGCCGAGCATGCGGCCCGACAGCTGGTCGACCAGTTTAAAGGTGCGCAGGTCGGTATCCTTGCCAGCGCCGGTCATCAGCGATTCCAGATACTCGAGCAGCGGCGGCATCACCAGTTCATATCCGTACAGACGGAAATTATCCAGCATGAGGCGGCGCAGCTCTTCGATCTTGCGCGCTTCCGACGGCAGAACATCGGCAATATTTTCGGGCAAAAGCCAATTCGGCATGAGGGAGCGAGATACGGAAGAAAGTTGAAAAAATGCATCATGCGAGGCAGCGGCGAGCGCGCCAGGCAAGAGGCCGAACCTGATATTTTACGCGAAAACACGGGCCTTTAGGGACAAGTTCTCCGAATAGCTGCCACACAGCCCTAAAAACACCGCATTTTACGCCTTCCCGCAACAGCCTGGGCGCAGCAAAAAAAACGGGGCCGGCATTGACGCCGGCCCCGCTGCTGCTGCCACCCGTCCTTGCGGCCAGGCGCAGTCTCGATGCTGCCTTACTTCTTGGATGGAGCGGCCGTGCCGTTACCCTTGAAGTACTTGAAGAATTCCGAACTCGGATCGACCACCATCACGTCGCCCTTGTCCTTGAACGTGGCGCGATAGGCTTCCAGGCTACGGTAAAACTTGTAGAACTCCGGATTCTTGCCAAACGCTTCCGCATACACCTGCGACGCCTTGGCATCGCCCTCGCCGCGGATCTTCTCGGCTTCGCGATACGCTTCGGCCAGGATCACCGTGCGCTGCTTGTCGGCGTCGGCGCGGATTTTCTCGGAGTCGGCCGAACCGGTGGAACGCAGCTCATTGGCCACGCGCACGCGCTCGGACTTCATGCGCTCGTACACGGAGTTGTTGATCTGCTCGACGTAATCGACGCGTTTCAGGCGCACATCGACGATGCCCACGCCGATAGCCTCGGCCTCGGCCGCCACCTTGGCTTTGATCGCCTGCATCACCTTGCCACGCTCGCCCGAGATCACTTCGCGCACGGTGCGCTTGGTGATTTCATCGTTCAGGGCGGCCTTGACGATTTGCGACATGCGGTTGCGGGCGCGGCTTTCATCGCCGCCGAAGCTGCGGAAATAGGTCTTCGGATTGACGATGCGCCACTTCACATACGCGTCAACGAGGATGTTCTTCTTCTCGGCCGTGATGAAGCGCTCCGGCTCCGGCGTGTCGAGCGTCAGGATGCGCTTGTCCAGGTAGATAACGTTCTGGAACGGCGGCGGCAGCTTGAAGTACAAGCCAGGTTCGCTGATCACGTCCTTGACTTCACCGAGGGCGAAGACGATAGCGTATTTACGCTGATCGACGACAAACACGGTCGAGGAAAGGAGCATGATCGCGATAAAGCCCGCGATCAGGGCGGCAACGATACGGTTCATTAGCGGCTCTCCCGTTCACGCGAAGAGCGGCTGTCGCGGCGCTGATTGACTTCTACTGTCGGCATGGCTTCCTGTGGTAAAACGGTGTTGGCTGCGGGTGTCGCGGCAGCACGGGCGGCAGCAGCGGCAGCATCGGTGGCAGCCGTCTGGGCGATCAACTTGTCGAGCGGCAGATACAGCAGATTGCTGCCCGTCTTGGCATCAACCATGACCTTGCTGGCACTGCTGAACACTTGCTGCATCGTTTCCAGGTACATGCGGTCGCGCGTGACGGCCGGCGCCTTCTGGTACTCAACCAGCACCTGCTTGAAGCGCGAGGCATTACCTTCGGAGTTCTCGGTCACCATGGCCCGGTAGGCCTCGGCTTCCTGCACCAGGCGGAATGCTGCGCCGCGTGCTTTTGGAATGACGTCGTTGGCGTAGGCCTGGCCTTCATTCTTCTGGCGCTCACGGTCCTGGCCTGCCTTGACGGCATCGTCGAAAGCGGCTTGCACCTGCTCTGGCGGCTGCACGGCCTGCATCGTCACGTTGTTGATCAACACGCCAGCCTTGTAACCTTCAAGAATTTGCTGCATCAATTTCTGCGTGTCGAATGCCACTTTTTCGCGGCCTTCATACAGCACGAAGTCCATCTTGCTGCGGCCGACCACTTCGCGGATCGCCGTCTCGGCGACTTGGCGCAAGGTGTCTTCCTGGTCGCGCAGGCTGAACAGCCATTCCACGGGATCTTTCAGCGTGTACTGCACCGCGAACTGGATGTCGATGATGTTTTCATCGTCCGTCAGCATCAGCGACTCGCTGGCCTGCTTGTTGCGCAGCGACTGGCGGTAACCCACTTCCACCGTGCGCACCTGCGACACGTTGACGGTTTCATCGGTCTGGAACGGATACGGCCAGCGCCAGTTGAGACCGGCCGGCGCCGTGCGCGTGTATTGGCCAAACGTCAGCACCACGCCGCTCTGGCCCTCTTGCACGATGAAGGCGCCGCTGGCGAGCCAGATGAAGACGGCGATCACGCCGACCACGCCGGCGGTGATGCCCGCACCCTTCATGTCGGGACGCGGGCCGCTGCCGCCACCGTTGTTATTGCCGCCGTTGTCGGGACGGTTCTTCTGTCCGAAAAAGGCGTTCAGGCGCTGATTGAAATCGCGCCACAACTGATCGAGGTCCGGCGGACCTTCGCCGGGTTTTTTGCCTTCTTGGGCTTTCTTGCCGTCGTCCTTGCGATTGCCCCAGCGGGGATCGTTCAGGGACAACTTCAAGCCTGTTTTTTTGAGTAGGGAGACAAGCATAACTATCGTGTTCCGACTTGGGAGTGGGTGGAAATCCTATCGTCCTCGCCAGGCTCTTCGTCCTGGTCCGGGGCGGCGCCATCGTGCTGGTCGTACTGACCGTCCAACTGATCTTCCTGCGGTGCTGCGTCGTTCTGATACAGGTGCGCCGAACCAGGCGCCTTCCTGGCCATCTCGACAATCGCATCGCGCAGCAGGTCGAGCCCGCTGCCCTTCTGCGCACTCACGAACACGCGACTGATCGTAGCATATTCGTCGCGCTCCACCGAAGGCTCCAGCCCGGCCGCGTCGATCTTGTTCCACACGAGGATTTGCGGAATGTGATCGGCGCCGATCTCTTTCAAGACCAGATTGACCTGCTCGATCTGCTCCATGCGTACCGGCGACGCAGCGTCGACGACATGCAGCAGCAAATCGGCATGGATGGTTTCTTCGAGCGTGGCGCGGAAAGCGGCCACCAATTGATGCGGCAATTCGCGCACGAAGCCGACCGTGTCGGAGATCACCACGTTGCCCACTTCCTGGCCCAGGTAAACCCGGCGCGAGGTGGTGTCGAGGGTGGCGAACAACTGGTCGGCAACATACACGCCGGCCTTGGTCACGGCATTGAACAGGGTCGACTTGCCGGCATTGGTATAGCCGACCAGGGACACCGAGAATGTGTGATTGCGGCCGCGTGCGCGGCGCTGCGTTTCGCGCTGCTTGTGCAGCTTTTCCAGGCGGGCGCGCAAGGCCTTGACACGGTCGCCGATCAGCCGGCGGTCGGTCTCGAGCTGCGTCTCGCCGGGACCGCGCAAGCCGATACCGCCCTTTTGCCGCTCAAGGTGGGTCCAGCCGCGGATCAGGCGCGTGGCCAGATGCTGCAGCTGGGCCAGCTCGACTTGCAGCTTGCCCTCGTGGCTCTTGGCGCGCTGCGCAAAGATATCGAGGATCAGGCTGGTACGGTCGAGCACCCGCACATTCAGGCGCTTTTCCAGATTGCGCTGCTGGGCAGGTGAGAGGGCGTGATTGAAGATGACGATTTCCAGGCCATCGTTGACGACGACGTCGCCAATTTCATCGGCCTTGCCGCTGCCGACGAAATACGCGGAATCGGGACTGGAACGCTTGGCGGTAATGGTGGAAATCGGGTCCGCGCCAGCCGAACGCGACAACAGCATGAGTTCTTCCATGCTGGCGTCGAAGTCGCTGTGACCGAAGTCAACCCCGACTAGTACGGCGCGCATGATGGCATCAGACAAGTTGCGGCGGACGCCGACGCCGATGCAAACGCATCAGCGCCGCTGGCGCGGACGGAGGCGATGGAGGGTGAAAGGCGCTGGGCCTTCAAGCTCAACGCTTTACTCCGCTTCAGATTCAATATTGAGATTGACGGCACGGGCCGGCACCACTGTCGAGATGGCATGCTTGTACACCATCTGTGTCACCGTATTGCGCAGCAATACGACATATTGATCGAACGATTCGATATGGCCCTGCAATTTAATGCCATTGACCAGGTAGATCGAGACAGGAACATGCTCTTTGCGTAATGCATTGAGGAATGGGTCTTGTAACAGTTGCCCTTTGTTGCTCATAACAGCTCCGTTGTTTATGTTGTTGTGTAAGAATTGGAGGCGACTCGCTTGATTTCAAGTGCTCTCACACCTTTCAAAGAAAGAAAGATGCGTCATAGCTACTGTAACCTGTTTTCGCGATCGCTGTCGCGCATGGCGCATTAACACTTTATTATTTCCGTGCAAACAGCCATTAATGGTTGTCGGCGCCGCATTATCTCTGCGGCGCCTTAATATGCACTTAATCCAGCGATGAACTCATTACTTGCTCGGCGTGCGTGCAAACGGGTTTTTACCCGTACGCAATTCGATGCGCAGCGGCGTGCCGACCAGCGCAAACGTATCGCGGAAATGTTTTTCCAGATAGCGTTTGTACGGATCGCCGACGGCGTCGAGCGCATTGCCGTGAATCACGATCACCGGCGGGTTCATGCCGCCCTGGTGGGCGTAGCGCAGCTTCGGACGGATCGAGCCCTTGCGGCGCGGCTCCTGCTTCTCCACGGCCTCGATCAGGGCGCGCGTCAGCTTCGGCGTCGACAGGTCGCACATGGCGGCTGCATACGCGGCGTTGAGCGACTTCATCAATGGACCGATGTTGGTGCCCTTCAGCGCCGAAATGAAATGCATCTGCGCGAACGACAGGAAATCGAGCTTGCGGTCGATATCGATCTTGATCTCGTCGCGTTCGTGCGATTGCAAGCCATCCCATTTATTCACGGCCACCACCAGCGCGCGGCCCGATTCCAGGATGAAGCCGGCGATATGCGCGTCTTGTTCGGAAATATCCTGCTGCGCGTCGAGCATCAGCACGACCACGTTGGCTTCGGAAATCGATTGCAGGGTTTTCACCACCGAGAATTTCTCGATCGCTTCAAACACCTTGCCGCGGCGGCGGATACCGGCCGTGTCGATCAGCGTGTATTGCTGGCCATCGCGCTCGAACGGGATTTCGATCGAGTCGCGCGTCGTGCCCGGCATGTCGAAGGCGATCACGCGCTCTTCGCCCAGCAGCGTGTTGATCAAGGTCGACTTGCCCACGTTCGGACGGCCGACGAGGGCGATCTTGATGCCGCGATCGGTCTTTTCCAGCTCTTCAGGCTCATCCGGACGCTGCGCGAACGCCAGGTCCAGCATCACTTCGACGAGGTCGTTGACACCGTCGCCGTGCGCCGACGAAATCGCATACGGATCGCCCATGCCCAATTCATAGAATTCGGACACGACGGCCGTATAGCGCATGCCTTCGCTTTTGTTCACCACCAGCAAGACCGGGCGACCGCTCTTGCGCAGGAAGTCAACGATGGTCTTGTCATGCGGGGTCAGGCCTTGACGGCCGTCCACGATGAACACCACCACATCGGCCTCGGCCACGGCCTGCTTGGTCTGCAGTGCCATCTGGTGCATGATGCCTTCCTTGGCGACGGGTTCGAAACCACCCGTATCGATGACCAGGAAGGGACGTTCGCCGACACGGCCTTCGCCATAGTGACGATCGCGCGTCAACCCAGGCAAATCCGCCACCAGCGCATCGCGCGAGCGGGTCAGACGATTGAATAAAGTCGATTTCCCAACATTGGGTCGACCTACTAGTGCAATTACCGGCTTCATTGTATTACTCGACCGCGAGAGCGGTCACTGTCCCTGATTGGGTTTGAAAAATCAAATTCGAACCGGCAACAACGGGAGCCGAAACAATCGGGCTTCCATCGGTGCTGACACGACCTATTAATGCGCCATCTTCCCGTGACAGGAAGTGGATATAACCTTGATAGTCACCGACGGCGACGCTGCGGCCGAAAGAGGCCGGCGTCGACAGGCGGCGGCGCGCCAGCGCCTCATTCTTCCAGGCGCTCTGGCCGCCTTCGCGGCTGAACGCCACCACGGCGCCCTGGGCGTCGGCGGCAAACACGAAACGCTGGTCGACGGCCACGCCCACATCGGACGAGATCGGCTTGGTCCAGCGCGGCACGCCCGTAGCGGCATCGAAACAGCCCGCCTTGCCCTGATACGTGACGGCGCACACTTCACCCTCGAACACCACCGGCGTGCCGGCGATGTCGGAGACGCGCTCCAGTTCGGTAGCGCCGCGCGGTTCGCTGACGACGATCTCCCAGCGTACCACACCGGTGGCCGCCGTCAGTGCCAGCAGCTTGCCGCCCGGCTGGGCCACGTAGACATTCGCGCCGCCCAGCACCATGCCCGGCGCATTGCGCAGGGTCAGTGCCGGCGTGGCGCGCTGCACCGTCCACTTGCGCTCGCCCGTCTTGGCATCGAAGCCGACGATGCGGTTATCCACGCTGCGCACCACGACCACGCCCTGCCCCACGACGGGTGCCGTCAATACTTCGCTGGACGCCTGTGCCTTCCACAACTGCTTGCCATCGGCGTCAAACGCCAGCACGGCGCCCTTGGCGGCGCCCACGGCCACCACGCTGCCATCGCTACCGGCGCTCGACGTGATGTCGCTGCCGGCCTTGACGCGCCAGGTTTCACGGCCGCTGGCCGCATCCAGGCGCGCCAGCGCGCCATCGGCATTGACCACGTACAGGCTGTTGCCGGCCAGCGCAGGCGTAAACGCGTACACGCCGGCCTTGCCGATCGAATACTTCCAGGCGTCGCGCACGGCAATGCTCGATTTTAACTCGACCAGCTTGGCCGGTTCGACTTTCGGGTCTTTCGAGGCGAACGGGTTCCAGGACGAGCAACCTGCCATCAGGGCCAACAGACTTGCAGCTACCAGCTTTTCAGTGACACGCATAAGTGTTATCCAACCTTTTTCTTGTACTTGTAAGGGCAAGGCAGGCGGCGGGTACGCCGCGCAGCAAAACCATCAGTGTTCCTGTCAGGCGGCGGCCTTGTCAGCCTTGGCCTTGTCTTCCGGTACCGTACCGCCAATCGCTTCCAGTTTGACCTGGATCAGTTGACGGCCTGGATTGTTCTTGTCCGTCGCGGCTATCGCGGCCAGGTAGGCCGTGCGTGCATCGGCCAGCTTGTTTTGCGCCACCAGGATGTCGCCCTTGCGGTCGGCCACGGCACCGGCAAATTGCGCCACGGAAGCCGTCGCCAGCACTTTCAACGCTTCATCGTAGGCTTTTTCGTCCAGCAAGACACCGGCCAGGCGCAGCTTGGCGATGACCTTGTACTCTTCCGTGCCATGCTCGGCTACCCATTGCAGCTGGGTCTTGGCCGTTTTCAGGTCATTCGCGTCGAACGCCACCTTGGCCGCGGCCAGGGCGCTCATCTGCGCATATGCCGTGCCGCTGAAGCGCGACTGCATGTCGCCGGCCGCGCGCATCACCTTGGCCGTGTCCTTGGCGGCGATGGCGTTTTGCAGTTCGTCGTACAGCTGGCCCGCTTGCGCAGCCTGCGTGCGCTGGTAGTACTGCCAGCCAGCCCAGCCGCTATAGCCTGCCAGCGCCACGATCAGGACCCAGGAGGTCAGATTGCCATTGCGCTGCCACCAGGCCTTCAGGGTTGCCAGTTGTTCTTGTTCTTCGTGATCGTATGCCATGTGTCGTCAGTTTTAATGAGTAGTTGATCGAGGGTAGTACGGTCTTACTTCAAATCAATGGTGGTGATGCACATGGCCGCCAGGACCGTGGTCGTGGCCGCAATCGTGGTCGCCGATGATCTGGTCCACCACGTAATCGACGACATCGTCGAACGGTACCGTGCTCTGCTGCGCGCCGGCATCGGCTTCGCGCATGGCTTTCACCGTGGCGACATTGTTGGCGATTTCATCGTCGCCCATGATCACGGCAAACGCCGCGCCGCTGGCATCGGCCTTTTTCATTTGCGTCTTGAAGCTGCCGCCGCCGTTGCTCGCTGCGCAATGTAGCACAACGTCGAGGCCCGCATCGCGAATCCGCTCGGCCAGCACGAACGCTTGCAAGCCTGCCTGCTCGCCCTGGTGCACCAGGTACACGTCGCACTGGGCCGGCGCTTCCGGTTCAGCCGCATCCTTCATCAGCAGCACCAGGCGTTCGACGCCCATGCCGAAACCGACGGCTGGCGTCGATTTGCCACCGAACATTTCCACCATGCCGTCGTAGCGGCCACCGGCGCACACCGTGCCTTGCGCGCCCAGCTTGTCGCTGACCCACTCGAACACCGTGCGGTTGTAGTAATCGAGGCCGCGCACCAGGCGTGGATTGATGGTGAACGGGATATTGTTGTGGTTCAAGATCTTCTGCACGCCATGGAAGTGCGCCAGCGATTCCTCGCCCAGGTAATCGAGCAGTTTCGGCGCGCCATTGACCAGGTCCTGCATGGCAGGATTCTTGGTGTCGAGGATGCGCAGCGGATTGCTGTGCAGGCGGCGCTTGGCTTCTTCGTCCAGCAGCTCACTGTGGCTTTCCAGGTAGGTGATCAGGTCGGCGCGGTGGCGCAGACGCTCGGCCGCGTCGCCGATCGAGTTCAATTCCAGACGGATGCCTTCCAGGCCCAGGTCATCCCACAGACGGCGCGACAGCATGATGATCTCGGCGTCGATATCAGGCCCCGTAAAACCGATGGCTTCCACGCCGAACTGGTGGAACTGGCGATAGCGGCCCTTTTGCGGGCGCTCGTGGCGGAACATCTGGCCCTTGTACCACAGGCGTTTCGGGCCTTCGTAGACGAGGTTGTGTTCGACCACGGCGCGCACCACGCCGGCCGTGCCTTCAGGACGCAGGGTCAGGTTGTCGCCGTTCATCGAATCGGTGAACGAGTACATTTCCTTTTCCACGATATCGGTCACGGCGCCGATGGCGCGCGCGAACAATTTCGTTTCTTCCACGATCGGCGTGCGGATCTGCTGGAAGCCATAGCTTTGCAGCACGGATTGCGCCGTATTTTCAAACAATTCCCACAGCGGGGCGTCGGCGGGCAGCACGTCATTCATGCCTTTGACGGCGGTGATTTTATCGAGCTTTTTATTTTCGGACATAGTGTTCTCTTTAACTTGATTGTCGGATTACGCGCGTAGCGCTAATCCGACCTACGCTGCTGCGCCATAATGGCTTTTAACATAATTGAGGACGATGTCCTGGAATTCCTCGACGATGCGTTCGCCGCGCAGGGTGACGACTTTTTCGCCGTCGACAAACACGGGCGCGGCCGGCGACTCGCCCGTGCCGGGCAGGCTGATGCCGATGTTCGCATGCTTCGATTCACCGGGGCCGTTGACGATGCAGCCCATGACGGCCACGTTCATCGCTTCCACGCCCGGATACGATTTTTTCCATTCCGGCATCTGCTCGCGCAGATACGTCTGGATGTTGTCGGCCAGCTCCTGGAAGGTGGTCGATGTGGTGCGGCCACAGCCCGGACAGGCAATCACCATCGGCGCGAACTTGCGCAAGCCCATGGTTTGCAAAATTTCCTGACCGACGATCACTTCGCGCGTGCGGTCACCGCCCGGCTCTGGCGTGAGCGAGATGCGGATGGTGTCGCCGATGCCCTCTTGCAGCAGCACGGACAGCGCCGCGGTGGACGCCACGATGCCCTTGCTGCCCATGCCCGCTTCCGTCAGGCCCAGGTGCAGCGGATAATCGCAGCGCTGGGCCAGTTCGCGGTACACGGCGATCAGGTCTTGCACGCCCGAGACCTTGCACGACAGGATGATCTTGTCGCGGCCCAGGCCCAGCTCTTCGGCGCGCACGGCATTTTCAATCGCCGACGTCACCAGCGCTTCATACATGACGGCTTGCGCCGGCCACGGGTCGCTGCGGCCCGCGTTTTCGTCCATGATGCGCGCCAGCAAGGCTTGATCGAGGCTGCCCCAGTTCACGCCGATGCGCACCGGCTTGTCGTACTTGCAAGCCGCTTCGATCATTTGCGCAAATTGCGTGTCGCGCTTGGCGCCCTTGCCCACATTGCCCGGATTGATGCGGTACTTCGACAGCGCGCGCGCGCAATCGGGGTAATCGTTGAGCAGGGTATGGCCGTTATAGTGAAAATCGCCCACCAGCGGCACGTCGATGTCCATCTTGTCGAGCTGCTCGCGGATATACGGCACGGCGGCCGCCGCTTCCGGACGGTCCACCGTCAGGCGCACCAGTTCCGAACCGGCACGCGCCAGTTCCTTGATCTGGATCGCCGTGCCGATGGCGTCGGCCGTATCCGTGTTCGTCATCGACTGCACCACCACGGGGGCGTCGCCGCCCACCCAGATCTGGCGCTGGCCGTGCGCGATCAGCACCTTGCGGCTGTCGCGGCGGCCGGAAGGACCGGAGCCGATCGCTGTTTTCGAGGTAGCCATAATATTATCTTCTGAGTTTGCTTGAACGGTTACTGCAACTATTTGATGCTGACACGGGAAATTGTGCCACCGGCAACGGTCGGCAGATCCAGCTTGGTACCGCGCAAGGTTGCCTGCACGACACCCGGTTTGCCCACCACCAGAGTGGCCGGTCCCGTGATATCGAACGTTTCCGTGCTGCCCGCCTTGACCATGCGCGAAATCAGCGGCGTGCTGCCTGGGCGGCGGATTTCCACCCAGGAATCCTGCTCCACCTTCAACACCAGCGTATTCGCGCCCACGGCAGCGGCGGCGGCCGGCGCGACGGCAGCCGTTGTCGCTGGCGTCGTCGCCGGAGCAGCTGCTGGCGGCACGGCGGCGGCCGGCGCCGAAGCGACGTTGGTGGCAGGTGCGCCCGTCTGCGTATCGTTGCCTGGCGGCGGCGGTACGGAAATCAGGGGCACGGACGGCGTCTGCACGGGCGTCAAGTCCTGGCCCGGCTTGATCAGGGTCGTCTCCACAGGGCCAACGTCCGCATGCGCGGTTTCTTTCTCGGCGTGCGAGGACACCAGGCTGGCGGGTACATAGCCGAGCTTGTAAGCGCCAAAGGCGGCGGCCACGACGACGGCCACGGCGCCGGCGATCCAGAGGGGAGTCTGGTTCGACGAGCGCTGCGTCATCGACGGGAAGCGCGATTCGGAAAACGTGGCGGAAATTTCACGCCGCACGGGCGCGGCCGGGTCTTGCGCCGGCGCCGGATGGACTTCGATCATGGCCACCAGCGGCGCCGCATCGAGACGCACCACCTTGGCGTAGGCGCGCACGAAACCGCGCACCACGGCCAGGTTCGGCAACGCCGCCATGTCGCCAGCTTCCAGCGCGATCACCTGGCGTGGCGCCAGCTTGAGCTGGTCGGCCACCTGCTCCACCGGCCAGCCCAGCGCTTCACGCTGCGCCTTCAACTGTGCGCCTGCCAACGCAAGATTGCCCTGGGGCTGCTGCTGAGGCGTTTCTGCCCACTCTGAATTCATTGGTATCCCTGTCTCACTCATCAAACGCCCCATTTTGATAAGCAGCATATTCGGGGGAGCCGGAATGGTGGTTGCGCAAATGCGCCCCCAGGCCAGCTTCCGCACCCGCATCCCCGAGCTTATGCTGCACCTTGATCCCGAGCCACAGCACATCGGCCGTCTGGCTCTCCATTGTCGCTACTTTACCGAGCCGCTCAAGGTAATGAGCCGCCTGCCGGTAGTCTTGCTGTTGGTAATACACGCGCACCAGGCCGGCATACGTGATGGCCACGCCAGGTGCGATGCGCTCCGCCTTGAGCCAGTAGCTGGCGGCGCGCGGGTAATCTTGCATGATCAGGCTGCACGCCGCCGCATTATGCAGCGCCAGTTCAGGCGTGCCATAGGCAACATCTTGCAATGCAGCATCAAAATACGCCAACGACTGCGCCGCGCGCCCGGTCTGGCACAGAAACAGGCCATAATTATTGCTCAACTCGGGATTGTGGGGCGCGAGGCGCAATGCGTAAAGAAAATCTTTTTCGGCAGCCACAGGTTGGCGCAGGGCAGCAAAAATCAGGGCGCGCATGCCGCGTACCTGGGCGTTCTCCGGTACCAGCTGCACCGCCTGCTCTGCCTCGGCCAAGGCCACCACAAACTGGTCTTGCATATAATAGGCGCTGGCCAGCTGCAAGCGCAAGGCGGCGCGCTGTTCGACAGATGCGGCTTGCTCCTCGTCCGCGGTGGAAGCACAGCCGGCCAGCAACACACCCAGGCTGAGAACAGCTGCGGCAAGTGCGCCAGGATAAGCCATGCTTCCCCGCATCAGGAGCGGATCTCCACGATCTTGCCGAAATTGGCGCCGAATTTTTCCTGATACTCGGTCATTTTCTCCATGCGTTCCTGCACCCGCGTGCGATCTTTGACTTCGCCGGCCAGCTGGCCGCAGGCCGCATCGATATCGTCGCCGCGCGTCTTGCGCACGGTGGTGATGATGCCGCCATCCATCAGCACCTGGGCAAAGGCCTTGATGCGCGGGTTTTTCGAGCGGAACAGGCCCGACTCGGGGAAAGGATTGAACGGGATCAGGTTGAACTTGCAATTCACGCCGAACTCGCGGTCTTGCACCAGCGCCAGCAGTTCGTGCGCGTGCTCGTCGCTGTCGTTGACGCCATCGAGCATGCAGTATTCAAACGTGATGAAGTCGCGCGGGGCGAATTCCAGGTAGCGCTTGCAGGCCGCCATCAATTCCTTCAGCGGGTATTTCTTGTTCAGTGGAATCAAACCATCGCGCAAAGCGTCGTTCGAGGCGTGCAGCGAGACGGCCAGGGCCACCGGCACTTCCTGCGACAGCTTGTCCATCATCGGTACGACGCCCGAGGTCGACAGGGTCACGCGGCGGCGCGACAGGCCGTAGGCGTTGTCGTCGAGCATCAATTTCAGGGCCGTGACGGTCGGTTCAAAGTTCAGCAGGGGCTCGCCCATGCCCATCATCACCACGTTGGTGATCTGGCGCTCGCCTTTCGGGCCCGGTTCGATGCCCTTGGTGCGGCGCAATTCAAATTCCGCCATCCACAGCTGGCCGATGATTTCGCCAACGCTGAGGTTGCGGTTGAAGCCCTGCTTGCCCGTCGAGCAGAAGCGGCAGTTCACGGCGCAGCCGGCCTGGGTCGAGATACACAGGGTGCCGCGGTTTTCTTCCGGAATGAACACGGCTTCCACGGCATTGCCATTGCCCACGTCGACCAGCCACTTGCGCGTGCCGTCCGTCGACGTGTGGTCGCTGATGATGGCCGGGGCGCGCACTTCGGCGCGCGTGGCCAGCTTGTCGCGCAGCGACTTGGCCAGGTCCGTCATGGCGTCGAAATCGGAAGCGCCGAACTGGTGTATCCAACGTTGCAATTGTTTCGCACGAAACGGTTTCTCTCCCAACTCGGCGCAGTAGGCGATGAGTTGCGCGGGATCGAGGTCCAGCAAGTTGGTGAGGGTCGTCGTATTCATGATCTTGTCTATTCTAAAAATCCGTCCCCGCGCGCATCCGGAGCAAAAACTCCACAGCGCAGCGGGAACAGGGGGTGATAAGTTATTTCACAGATAACGCCAGGAAATAACGTTATCTAAGGCAATTAAGCCTTCAGTTCTGGGAAGAAGTAAGCGATTTCCACTTTAGCAGCTTCGACAGCGTCGGAACCGTGTACGGCGTTGGCGTCGATCGAATCGGCGAAATCGGCGCGGATCGTGCCTTTTTCTGCTTTCTTCGGATCGGTCGCGCCCATCAGGTCACGGTGGGCCAGAACGGCGTTTTCGCCTTCCAGGGCCTGGATCATGACGGGACCGGAAACCATGAAGTCGACCAGATCTTTGAAGAAGCCGCGTTCTTTGTGCGCTGCGTAGAAACCTTCAGCTTGTTCGCGCGACAGTTGGGTCATGCGTGCCGCAACGATTTTCAGGCCAGCGTTTTCAAAACGGGTGTAAATTTGACCGATGACGTTTTTTGCAACTGCGTCTGGTTTGATGATCGACAGGGTGCGTTCGATTGCCATGTGTGAAAACTCCAATAAAAAGTAAGGTTTAAAACGGTAAATTGATAACTCAATCAACCTTTGATTTTACCATACTCCACCCCATATCACCCAGACAGGCAGGTGGGCATCTTCCGCCCCCGCCTGAGTTTAATTAAATCTTAAGCTGGTTTTTTTGTAAAAACCGGGGTCCATGCTATCCTTGGGCAAAGTAGTAATTTGAATTGACAACACGGAGGCACTATGAATCAGAACATGCAACGCACCTTTGACCTGTCGGGGGGCATGCAGCAAGTCCGCCATCAGGTCTTGCGCAACACTTACTGGCTGCTGGCACTGTCCATGATACCGACCGTGCTGGGCGCCTTCATCGGCGTGCAAATGCACTTGCCGATGCTGACCGGCGGCATGGGTTTCATCATCTTCATGGCCGTCGCATTCGGCTTCATGTACGCGATTGAGAAAACCAAGAACTCGGGCCTCGGCGTTGCCGTCCTGCTGGGCTTCACCTTCTTCATGGGCCTGATGCTCACGCCTATCCTGACGCGCACGCTCGGCTACTCGAACGGCGGCATGCTGATCATGACGGCATTCGGCGGCACGGCCACCATCCTGGCCGTGATGGCGACGATCGCCACGGTATCGAAGCGCGACTTCTCGGCCATGGGCAAATGGCTGTTCGCCGGCGTGATCGTGCTGATCCTGGCATCGGTGGCGAACATCTTCCTGGGCCTGTCGGCACTGTCGATCGTGATCTCCATGGTCGCCATCGCCATCTTCTCGGCCTACATCCTGTATGACGTGCAGCAAATCATCAACGGCGGCGAGACCAACTACATCTCGGCCACCCTGCGCATCTACCTGGACGTGTACAACATCTTCACCAGCCTGCTCTCTTTGTTGGGCTTCGCTGGCGGCAGCCGCGACTAAGCGCTAGCGCAAAAACGCCCAAGGCGGCGTTGCAGTGCCTCGCCCTGAACGTTTTATGCACTGCGATGAAAAAGAGAAAAGCCGACCCTCGGGTCGGCTTTTTTACGTCTGCAGCATCTACTTGCTCTTCTCCGCCACCTCGCGCAGGCAGGCGCGGGCGCGGTCCAGGGTCGGGTTGTCGCGCTGGGCAGCATACACGGCGTAGGCGGAATGCGAGAATTCGGGCGCGTTGCGCACGCGGTACAAGAGGCCCGCATCGAGGTATGGTTGCGCGCTGCCGATGCGAAAGTAACTGGCGCCGCCCACTTCCAGCAGGTACACGAGGGCCAGCGGCCCCAGCGAAATCGACACGGGCGGGCTGCTCAACTCCGGGTACGTCGCCTGGTGGTTGGCCGCGAAGCTGGGTCCCCAGTCCACATACACATACGTATCGGCATGCATCTGCCCATCGGCGCGCGTGGTGACCATCACCAGTTTTTCCTCGGCCAGCAATTCGCTGGCCAGGCCCGGGCGCTGCGGCGGGTTGTACAGCACGGCCAGGTCGAGCGAGCCGTCGTGCACGGCGTCGAGCAGGCGCGCCGGGCTGTCGACTTCCGCGCGCAAGGCGATCTCGGGGCAGTCGCGGCTCATGCGTATCAGCCAGTCACCGAGCAGCGGCTGCCACAGGCTCAATTCGCAGCCGATGCTGACGGCGTCGTCGCGCCCCGGCGGCAAGGCCACCTGGTGGCGCGCCCGCTCCCACACCTGCACCATGGTGGCCGCATGGCGCATGAAGCGCTCGCCGGCCGACGTCAGACGCGCGCCCGCCTTGTTGCGCACGAATAGCTGGCGCCCCAGCTGCTGCTCCAGCGTGCGGATGCGGGCGCTGACGGCCGTTTGCGTCACATGCATGCGCTCGGCCGCCATGATGAAACTGCCGCAGGAAGCCACTTCGAGGAAGGTACGCGCTTGATTGATATCCATCAAGCCATGATATCAGCTGCCGCGCATCTCAACTGACACGCTCGTAGCCGCCCAGCACGCCCTGCTTCGACAAGACCCATTGCCACAGCTGCAAGTCGCGCGCGCGGAAGGCTCCGGCGCAAGACAGCAAGTAATACGACCACATGCGGTGGAAGCGCTCGCCCAGCTGGGCGGAAAAGCGCGGCCACGCCTGCTCGAAATTGGCGTGCCAGGCCATCAGGGTCTGGTCATAGTCGGCGCCGAAGTTGTGCAGGTCTTCGGCCACAAAAAGATCATCGATGGCGTCGCCGATTTGCCCGAGCGACGGCAAGTCGCCGTTCGGGAAGATGTATTTGTCGATCCACGGGTCGCACGCGGATTGGCGCTTGTTCTTGCCGATCGTGTGCAGCAGGAACAGGCCGTCGTCTTCCAGGCAGCGGTGCGCCACCTCCATGAAGGTGCGGTGGTTCTTGTGTCCCACGTGTTCGAACATGCCGATGCTGACGATGCGATCGAATTTTTCATCGGTATCGCGGTAATCCTGCAGGCGGAAATCCAGCTTGTCCCCGCCCGGCATGCCGCGCGCATACGCGACCTGCTCTTGCGAGATGGTCACGCCCACGCACTGCACCTGATATTTTTCCGCCGCATAACGCATGAAACTGCCCCAGCCGCAGCCGATGTCGAGCACGCGCATGCCCGGTTCCAGCCTGAGCTTGCGGCAGATCAGATCGAGCTTGGCTTCCTGCGCCTCGGCCAGATTGGCCGCATCCTTCCAGTAGCCGCAGGTATAGGTCATGCGCGCATCGAGCATGGCCGCATAGAAGGCATTGCCCAGGTCATAGTGTTCCTTGCCCACCATCCACGCGCGGCGCTCCGTCTGCAGGTTGAACAGGCGCGCAGTCAGCGCGTGGAAGACCAGGCGCATCGGGCGCACGTCGTCGGCCACCCTGGCGCGCAACAGATGACAAAAGAATTCGTCGAGCTGGCTCGCATCCCAGTCGCCATCCATGTACGCTTCGCCCAGGCCCAGGTTGCCGCTGGCGAAAGCCCGTTCCGGCACGCCCGGTTTGCGCAGCTGCATGTCCCAGGCGGCGCGCCCATTCAGGTGGATGCCGGCCCTGGCCAGCAATTCGGCCGCTTCGCGCGTCAGCCGCGTGTCGAGCTGGAGTCCGGCACTACCGGCCTGTGCTTGTTGCAACTGCATTGCTGCTTGTGTCGTTTGCTGCGTGTTCATGCCCTGCCGCCTCCAGATGGTTGTGGGTGCTGGTGCGCCGGCACGTCTACTCAGAGGTCCGGCGGCGCAGCAGCGATAAAATTATCTACCCCTCATCCGCATCTGGATAATGAAACATCATGATCATTCATATCAAAATAATTGCCGCAAAATGATTTGAATAAATTATTTTGTGGAAATATCTTATACAAGATACCTACCGTAGCATGAAAAAAGCTGCCTGTACGGCGGCTGTTCGCGGCAAGTTCGCACCATCCGCATCACGATCAAAAGTCGTGATTCGACGGATACTTGCTGTAAAAATCGTTATCCCATTTGAAGTTGGTAAACGCCACGGTGAGGGAAATATCGAGCGCTTCGACAAAATGCCAGCAGCCGACGGGCAAAAACAGGATTTCGCCCGGCGCCAGCACGCATTCGCGCACCTGCACGTCGGCCATCAGCGGGTAGCGCTGCAGGTCGATGACGCGCCCGTCGACGGGGGTAAAACAGTGGCGCTGGTTGTACACGCGCGCCACCTCGCAGGCGGCCATGATGCGCAGCCGCTTGCGCCCTTTTACCTGTGCCATGAAGTTGTTCGTCAGGTCGTGGTGGAACGGCGTCACGGTGCCAGCCGGGCCGAACCATAAAAAGCCCGTGGGACCGCCCTCCTGCTTCAGGTATTCGGGCAGCTGGCCGATATCGTCCCACAGCTCGCGCAGTGCCTGCCGGTTTTGCGAATTGTTGTTCGCCGTCATATAGAAATCGTTGGTCGTGCCGCTGCTCTCGACCAGGCTGGCGTATTCGCCAAAGGCCATCTTGCGCTTGTGCGCCACGCTGTTCATTTCGTACTGGGCGTCCGCTTCGCGGCCGAACTGCACTTCCACTTCGCGCCGTGCATAGTGTTCGCGAAAATAGGCCGGACTCCATTTTCGGAGCGCCGGCCAGTCATCGAGCATGCCGGTGATGATCACGGGCTGGTTGGCGGCGTAATACTCGTCGAGGAATTGCTGCGCGGACAGCTTGTCGCGGCGGGGTATCTCGGGCGAACGCAGCTGATTCAGCTTGCGCTGGATGTCGATCACCCAGTCGCGCTTGGCCAGCCGGTTCGACAGGCGCACGGCGCCGGCAAGATACGGGCTGTGCAACGCCAGTTCGATTTCGCGGCGCGCCTGGGGCTCCGCGATGCCGGCCTGTTGCAGCACCGGCATCAGCGCCGACGGATGACTGCCCAGCATGAGGTTTTCCGCGATCCAGCTGCGCCACTCGCGGCTCAGCTCCTGTTCCTGCTGCTTTGCTCCCAATGTCGATACGGCTGCCATTATCTGTCTCCTTTTTATATGCATCAGCGGCCGGACAGCATGCACCGTCCGGCCGCGCCCTACCCTAACGACGCATTACCGTACTTTCCACACCTCCGTCGCCAGCACGCCGTTGGCATCGCCATCAAGCTCCCACGAGAACGCGCCGCGCAAGCCCTGGTCCTTCACGTACTTGACCTTGGTGCCGATGACGGTCGGATCGTCATAGCTCCACCACTGGCCACCCGCGCCCGTGTACAGGTACAGCTGCTTGGTCACGGGATGGTAGTAGCGCGTGCCGGTCTTGGCGACGAGGATTTTATAGTCCTCAATGCCCGACTCGTAGGTGCCCGGCGCCGTGCCCGTGGCCGCCTGATACAGGCCATCGCCGTTCGGTCCCGGCGCCACGCCCGTCCAGCCGCGGCCATAGAACGGTATGCCCAGCAGCAGCTTGTCGCGCGGCACGCCGGCGGCAATCATGTATTGCACCGCCTTGTCGCCCACGTATTCGCGCGCCATGCCTGTCGACGGATCGGCAGGGTCGGCAAACAGCTGGGCATTGAAGTTGGTGCTCGTTTCCCAGCCGCCGTGGAAGTCGTAGGTCATCAGGTTGATCCAATCCATGTACTGCGAGTACAGGGCCGGTTCCGTGTTGTCGATCTTGTCCTTGCCGGCACCGACGGCCGCCGTCAACAGGTAGCGCTTGCCGTTGGCGGCACCGAGCGCATCGAGCTGGCTGCGAAATTCCGCCATCAGCAAGGTGAAGTTGCGCTTGTCGTTGGGGCTGACCGTGTTGTATGGCTGGCCGCCGCCGACCGGGTATTCCCAGTCGATGTCGATGCCGTCAAAAATATTCGCCGCCGCCCCCGCGCCACCGCGACCGCCCTGCACCGGCAAGTTGCCCTTGATGTAGATATCGATGCAGGAACGCACCATCTGCTTGCGCAGCGCATCGGTGGCCGAACCGACAGAGAAGTTCTTCGACCAGCTCCAGCCGCCCAGCGAGATGAACAATTTGAGGTTCGGGTGCGCCGCCTTGAGCTTTCTCAACTGCAGGAAGTTGCCCGACAGGGGAGCGTCCCACGGGATGGCCTGGCCATCGACGGTGCGCTTCGGCGTGCGGATGTAGTCGGCCTCGGCATCGCCGCCCGTGCCCGCGTCCGGCGAATTCGGGTTCGTCGCGCCCGGCTCCGTCTTGGTGATCATGGCGCATTCATAGCCGCCGTTTTTCGGATAAATGTTGCCGAAAGCGTAGTTGATGAAGGTCAGCTTGTCGGCCACGCCGCTGGAATGCACATTCGCCACTTCATAGTCGCGGCCATACACGCCCCACTGCGCGAAATAGGAGCCGACTTCGCGGCCGGTTGGCGTTGGCGTTGGCGTTGGCGTTGGTGTCGGGGTAGGAGTTGGCGTCGGAGTGGGCGTCGGAGTGGGCGTTGGCGTCGGAGTGGGCGTTGGCGTCGGTGTCGGCGTGGTGCTACAGATCTCCTGGCTGGTCCATGGCTTGCCCGTGCCGGCGGCGCCGCTGCTGGTCGACGGGTTGTCGCCCTGCGTCCAGTAGTTGGCGCGGTAATTCGTGCCCGCATGGCTGACGGTGGCGCCCGCGCTGTAGGCCGTCCCCGCCACCCATGCCAGCGCGCACGTGCCGCCAGTTGGCGTCGGGGTCGGGGTGGGTGTCGGGTTCGGCGTTGGCACCGGTGTCGGGGTGGGAGTAGGCGTTGGGGTGGGAGTCGGGGTGGGCGTTGGCGTGGTGCCGCCATCGCAGGTGCCGCCGGCGCTCCACAGGCTAGGCGTGGAAACGGGATTCCAACCGGAACCCACGTGATCGGTCTGCGTCACCAGGGCCGTGTAATTGGCGCCCAGGTAAGTGACCACCGTGCCGGCGTTATACGTGCCACCCTCTTGCCACGGCACGCAGGCGACTACCGTGCTGGCGGCCAGCAATTGCGAGCCGCCCGGTGCGCTGGCATCGCCGCCACCGCCGCATGCCGCCAGCACGCCACCGCTGGCCAGACATACCATCATGTTCCTGATTGTTTTTTTGAGGATTAAATTTTCCACGCTGTCTCCTGTTCAGGTTTGCGGAAATACCACTCTGCTTCGATGTAAAGCTACCCTGTGATCTTGTTTTTCTGCAGTTGCAAGAACAGCATGCTGCTGAAAAAATAGGCGGTCAAGTGGTTTTGAAGTGGCATCGAAGTGAGCAATACCACTCCGTGCAGAAAGCGCAGCGGCTTATGCGAACGGCGTGTTGTCCTACTGGACAATCAAAAAACGGCATAGGGAGGATGAAAAAAGACGCTGGACCGGGAAAAGACAGACCAGTTTTATAATACGCTGTAACTGGTATTGGGGGAGCTTGCTGTGCCATTGCATACAGCGGCGGCGGGTGCCTGCCTGGCCACCCGCCGTGTCAGGCAGACTTATTGAGGCAAATCAAATACCGCCATCGATTCGACATGCGAAGTGTGCGGGAACATGTTCACCACGCCCGCCTTGCTCAGCACATAGCCCGCTTCCAGCGCCAGGATGCCGGCGTCGCGCGCCAGGGTCGACGGGCTGCACGAGACGTACACGATGCGCTTCGGCAGCAGGTCGGGACGCACTTGCGACAGACCGACCAGCGCCTGACACAGGGCCATGGCGCCATCGCGCGGCGGGTCGACCAGGATGCGGTCAAACTTGCCCAGCGCGATCAGGTCGTCCGTCGTCACTTCGAACAGGTTGCGCGTCGAGAACGAGGTTTTTTCCGCCAGGCCATTGGCCAGCGCGTTTTCCAGCGCCCGCTCCGTCAGCGTGGTACTGCCTTCGATGCCCACCACTGCGCTGCCTTGCGTGGCCAGCGGCAAGGTGAAATTGCCCAGGCCGCAGAACAGGTCAGCCACGCGGTCGGTCGGCTGCACTTCCAGCAAACGCAGGGCTTTCGACACCAGCACGCGGTTGATGTGGTGGTTCACCTGCGTGAAATCGACTGGCTTGAACGGCATCTTGACGCCGAATTCCGGCAGCAGGTAGTGCAACTGCTTGTCCAGCGGATAGAACGGCACGGCTGTTTCCGGCCCTTTCACCTGCAGCCACCATTGCACGCCGTATTCGTCGGCAAAGGCCTTCAATTTCGTTTCGTCGTCCGCCGTCAATGGCGCCATGATGCGCAAGACCATGGCCGTGACGTCTTCGCCCACGGCCAGCTCGATCTGCGGCATCTGGTCGAAGATCGACAGCGAAGCAATCAGTCCACGCAGCGGCAGCAGCATGGCGGAGATGTGCGGTGGCAAGATTTCGCAGCTATCCATGTCGGCAACGAAAGCCGATTTCTTTTCATGGAAGCCCACCAGCACGGCATCCTTTTTCTTGACGTGGCGCACGGACAGGCGCGCGCGGTAACGGTAGCCCCACGTCGGGCCATACATGGGGCGCATGATACTTTGCGGACGCACCTTGCCGATATGCCACAAGTTATCTTCCAGCACGCGCTGCTTGATCGCCACCTGCGCCGACGGTTCCAGGTGCTGCATCGAGCAGCCGCCGCAGTTATCGAAATGCTTGCACTTGGGCGTCACGCGCATCGACGATTCGCGGTGCAGCACCGTCATGCGGGCCATTTCCCAATTTTTCTTCTTCTTGTACGTCACAAAGCTGACGCGCTCGCCCGGCAACGCGCCTTCGACAAACACGACCTTGCCCGGCGAGCCGTCTTCGTTCTCAATATGGCCAACGCCACGGGCGTCCATGTCGAGCGATTTGATTTCGATGATATTTTCTTGCATAGCGATCAATAGGTAAGAGTGGGCCAGGACGCAGGGCCGCGCTGGAACTTGAAAGAATGGGGGAAAGGTCTGGCGCCGCGAGCGGGGCGTATGATAGCAGATGCGGCCCCGGAAATACCGGGACCGGGTGTCCTAGAGCAGAGAGTCGCGCACCACGCCGCGTGCCGCCATGGCGCGTTTGAGTTTAATCAGCGCTTCCTGCTGGATCTGGCGCACGCGCTCGCGCGTCACGCCCATTTCATCGGCCAGGGTTTCCAGCGTGGCCGGATCGTCGTTGTCCAGACCGAAACGGCGCATGATGACCACGCGCTGCTTGTCGGGCAACTTGGTCAGCCAGTCGCGCACCAGCACCGTCATTTCATGCTGTTCCGCGCGCGCATCGGGACTGTCTTCGCTGGCGCCCGGCAGCATGTCCATCAGCGACGATTGCGGATCGTTGTCGAGCGGCGCATCGAGCGAGGTCGCGTGCTCGGACAAGGCCAGGATATCTTGCACCTCTTCCACGGGACGGCCCACCAGGTGGGCGATGTCTTCCGCAGTGGCATCCTTGCCATCGTGGTGCTGGGCTTCCAGGTGGTACTTGCCGCGCAAAATCTGGTTCAGTTCGCGCACCATGTGCACGGGCAGGCGCACCGTGCGCGCCTGGTTCATGATGGCGCGCTCGATGCTCTGGCGTATCCACCAGGTGGCATACGTGGAAAAACGGAACCCGCGTTCGGGTTCGAACTTGTCGATGGCGCGCATCAGGCCGATGTTGCCCTCCTCGATCATGTCGAGCAAGACCACGCCGCGATTGATGTAATGCTTGGCGATCGACACGACCAGGCGCAGGTTGTGCTCGATCATGGTTTGCCGGGCTTCGAAATTGCCCTGCTTGGCCAGCGTGGCGTAATGCACCTCTTGCGCCGCCGTCAGCAATGGCCGCGTGCCGATCTGGTTCAGGTAGTGCTGCGTGGTATCGGTCGACAGTTCGGCCGCCAGCACTTTTTTCAGTTCATCGACACTTTCGACCAGCACGCTGACGCTGGCCACCTCGCCGCCCTCGCCCGCGTCGACGACGTCAATGGCGTCGAGTTCGCCGGCATCGTCCGTCACGACTTCGTCTGCCCCGTCTTCCGGCAGTTCCGGCTCATCGTCCAGCTGATCGTGCGGCGCGTGTGTCATTGCTTTACCTAACGGTTAGGCAGGAATTTCGAAGGGTCGACAGGCTTGCCCTGCTGGCGAATTTCAAAGTGCAGCTTCACGCGGTCGGCATCGGAATCGCCCATTTCGGCGATGGCCTGGCCTTTGTTGACGTTCTGCCCTTCCTTCACCAGGATGCTGCGGTTATGCGCATATGCCGACAACAGACTATTACTGTGCTTCACGATGACAAGATTACCATAACCACGGATTCCGCTCCCGGCATACATGACTTTTCCCGCACCGGCCGCCACCACCTGCTGGCCCGCCTTGCCGGCGATATCGACGCCCTTGTTCTTGCCTTCGTCGAAAGTGCCGATGACCTTGCCTTCGGAAGGCCACATCCAGCTGATCTTCTCATCGCCAGGCGCCGCTGCTGCAGGCGCTGCCGCAGCGGCCGCCGGTGCGGCGGCGACAACTGCTGCCGGTGCTGGCGCAGGCTTGACGTCGGCACTGCCGCCATCGGCACGCAACTCGGCCAGGGTGGCGTCGGAATACGCGCGCTTTTCGCCGCGCGGCCCGGTTTTCTTCGGCACGACGGGCGCGGCCGGCTTGATTTCCGTCACCGGCGGCATGACGATGGCCGATGTTTGCGCGCCGCCCGTGTCGCCATTCGGCGGCAGCACGCGCAATACCTGGTCGACCTTGATGTCGTTCGGGTTGCTCAAGTCATTCCAGGCCACCAGGTCGCGGTAATTCTGGCCGTGCTCCAGGGCGATGCGCAACAGGGTGTCACCGCGCTTGACCGTGTAATAGGCCGGGTCGCGGTCGCGCGGATCGCTGGCGGCGGCGCTGCTGCTCGATGGATGGCGCTCCACGACGGGTGCCTGGACACCCGTGGTGCCGCAACCGCTCAACAGCGCGGCCAAGGTGATGCTACATAGAAGTATGTTACTTTTCTTAATCATTCGCATGTAATTGTATGTCCTGCTTGCTAGCTGATCCGGGGATCATATGGTGCCCGGGCGCAAAGGTACGAAATGGCAGTCTTCCAGGGTCTGGCTGGTCCATTCCATTTTCCCCACCCGGGTAATGAGTTGTAAGTGTTGCAATTTAGCCCCCACCGGCGCAACCAGACGCCCGCCGGGCGCCAGCTGCTCCAGCAGGGCTTGCGGGACTTCCAGGCCGGCTGCGGCAAGGATAATCCCGTCGAAGGGCGCCGCCTGCGGCAAGCCAAGCATACCATCTCCGTACTGCAAGCGCAGATTTGACACGCGCAGCGGACGCAGATTGGCCTTCGCCAGCTCGTGCAGGGGCCGGATGCGCTCGATCGAATACACCTCCTTCGCCACCAGCGACAGCACCGTCGCCTGGTAACCGCAGCCCGTGCCGATCTCCAGCACGCGCTGCAAGTTGCCGCCCTGGCGCATCACTTCGATCATGCGTGCCACGATATACGGCTGCGAAATGGTCTGATGATGGCCGATGGGCAAGGAAGCGTCGATATACGCCTGCGATGCCAGCGCCTCGTCCATGAACAGATGGCGCGGCACGGCTTGCATAGCGTCGAGCACCACCTGGTCCTTGACGCCCTGTTTCGCGATGCGCGCCACCATGGCCCGGCGTACTGCCTCCGACACCAGCGGATTTTGCCGTGGCGGCGACAGCACCGCCGGCTGCGCCCGCTCATTGGCGATGGCCTGGGCCCGCGACGGCGCGATGGGCAGCGTGGCAGCGTGGTACGGCGCGCCTCCCCTGGCCGCATTTTGCGCCGCATTTTGCGTCGCCGTCTGCGGCGTGGCAATGCGCGACTGCGCCAGCGACTGCCCCCCGCCCGGCCTGACGGGCTTGCCGGCCAGCGAATCGAGGGTAAGGGGGAAGGTACGCGGCTTGTCAGTCATAGTGAGCGGTCATGCCAGGCCTTGTGCCAGTGCATCGAGTTGGGTGGTATGGGTCAGGTCGATCTGCAGCGGCGTGATCGAGACTTGTCCATGTTCAACGGCGTAAAAATCCGTGCCCGGCCCGCCTTCCTTGGCGGCGCCAGCGGGGCCGATCCAGAAGATTTCACGGCCACGGGGATCGAGGGCGCGGATCACGGGCTCGGCCGAATGGCGCTTGCCCAGCCGCGTGGCCGCCAGGCCTTGCAGTTGTTCGTATGGAATGGCGGGGATGTTCACATTCAGCAAATACGGTTTCTGCAGGGCGTCAAACTGGCGCTCGACGATTTCCCGCGCCACGCGGGCGGCCGCGTCCAGGTTGGCCCAGCCAAACTGCGACTGGGAAAAGGCGATGGCGGGAATGCCGAACAGATAGCCTTCCGTGGCGGCTGCCACGGTGCCCGAATACAGGGTGTCGTCGCCCATGTTGGGACCGTTGTTGATGCCGGAGACCACCAGGTCGGGGCGCTCGATGAGCATGCCCGTCAGCGCCACGTGCACGCAGTCGGTGGGCGTGCCGTTGACAAAATAAAAGCCGTTGGCCGCCTTGTGCACGGACAGGGGCCGGTCCAGGGACAGCGAATTGGACGCGCCCGAACGATTGCTGTCGGGCGCCACCACGACGATTTCCGCAATGGGCGCGAGCGCGTCGGCCAGGGCCGCCAGGCCTGGCGCCAGGTAACCGTCGTCGTTACTGATAAGAATTCTCATAACGAGATTTTACCTGAAGCAATGCCAACACTGCGCGTGCCACGCACCGAATGGCAGCATTATTTATGCTGCCGCGCTGACTTGGCGCAAGGCGTCAGCGCGGCTCGATGCCCGCTTCCGATAACGCCCCTTCCAGCGCCTGCACTTCATCCTCCTGCAGGGCCAGCAAGGCATTCAGATCACCTTGCAATTTATACATTCTTTTCAGCTGCGCCATGCCGCGCCTGCGCAGCTTGCCCGGTACACCAGGGCGCAGCAGACAGGACTTCAAATGGTCGGCCAGTTCGCCCGCCTGCGCATACTGTTCGCGCTCTATCATGCCTTGCAACATCGAGATCATGCTGGCCAGGGTGTCCGGCTCGGCCACGTCCTGCCCGCTGGCGCGGCCGGCCAGGATGGTTTGCTGCAAATGCCGGGCGCCGTCCAGCACGCTGTCCGCATGCCCCGTGACGGGCGCATTCAGCAACCGGTCGCTGCCGCTGAGCACCGCGTCCTCCAGCAGGCGCGCCGCCTCGCTGTCGCCCTGCTGCTGCAGGGTCCCGGCCAATTGCTTCTTGCTTTGCAAGGTATCAAGGTGGTCTTCGCCCAGCAGGCGCGCATGCACTTCCAGCACCTGCTCCTGCACGCTGCGCGCCGCATCGAGCTCGCCACGCCGCAACAGCGCCTCGGCCAGCTTGCGCTGGCTCATCAGGGTTTCAGGATGGTCGAGCCCGTGCGTGCGCTCGCGCGCCGCCACCTGGTCTTCGTGCAGCTGGCGCGCGCCCGCCCAGTCGCCCTGCCCGGCCACGATATCGGCCAGCAAGTCGCGCGTGGCCAGGGTGGCCGCATGGTCGCTGCCCAGGCGCCGCTCCTGCACCTGCAGCACGGCGGCGAGCAGGCGCCGCGCGCCTTCCAGGTCGCCTGCGCGCCCCAGGGCCTGCGCCAGGGCCAGCTTGCTGCGCAAGGTGTCGCCATGCTCGGCGCCAAACAGGCGTTCGCGCGCCGCTACCACCGTGCCCAGCACTTGCTGCGCCTGCGCCAGCCGGCCCATGCGCAGCAAGGTGGCGGCGCGGCCATCCATCGCTTCCAGGGTCAGCGGATGCTCGCCGCCCAGCTGGCGCACATAGCTTGCGAGCACGGTATCCTGCAGCAGCAGCGCCGCCGCCAGTTCGCCCTGCAGCAACAGGGTTTGCGCCAGGCAGGCCCGGGCGGCCAGGGTGTCGGGATGCTCGCTGCCCAGCACGCGCTCGCGCACGTCGAGCACGTCCTCTTCCAGAAAGCGGGCTTCATCGAGCTTGCCCAACTGGCGCAGCAGGCGCGCCATGCCGCTCTTGCACGCCAGGCTGTCGGGATGTTCCTCACCCAGCAGGCGTACGCGGATCTCGACACTCTGGCGAAAGGCATCGAGCGCCTGCGCGCTGCGCTCCTCCTTGCGGTACAGCTCGCCCAAGCGGGCCAGGTCGCGCGCCAGCGGCAGGGCCACGGCGCGGCCCGGTTCGAGCAACAGGGCCTGGCGCGCTTCACTGATGGCGCCCAGCAAGGCGATTTCACGGCTCGATTGCCAGGGGAAGTAGCCGCCCGTCAGCCAGTGCAAAAAAGCTTCAAAGGTGCGCGTGAGGGAAAAGCGGTCGCCGCCCTGGTCGATGCGCACGGCCAGCTGCTCGCCATAGGCAAAGGTTTTCGTCTGCTGCAGCTGGACTTCGTCGAAATAGCTGTCGAGGGCAATCTGCGACAAGCCGTAGGAAGTGCGCAGCAGGCGCTCGAACAGGGGCTGGAAGCCGGCGATGCCCTTGTGCGCGTCGCCGCGGCGCCACTCGGCGCGCTGCGCCCCATCGCCCATTTCTATACGCGAGGGCAAGGGGTAGACCAGCAGCGGACGCTGTTCATCTTCATGGCTGCGGCGGTACTCGATGGCCCGCGTGACGAGCGCATCGACGCCTTCCAGGCTTTGCCGGTTCGGCGTGAAGACCACCACCAGCTTTTTCGGCAGCAAGGTGGTGCAGATGCCGGCGCTGTCCGTGCGGCCCGTGCGCGAATCGACCAGCACGTAGCGGAAATGCTGGGCCAGGGTATCGGCGAAGCAGCGGAACAGGGCCGGGCAGGTGTCGAACAGCTGATCCCAGCGCATCTGCGCCAGGCGTTCGCTGTAGCTGGCATCGAAACGGCCCGCGCGCATCAGGTACAGCGGGCTGCCCTGATCGACGCGCACCACGTATTGCTGCCAGTCGATGGCGTCGAGTACGCGTTGCGCCAGTGCCGCATCGTCGCGGCCGACATCTTCGCGCCCCCTGGCCTGCCCGCCGCCGCGCGCCCCCGCCGTTTCCAGGCTGATGCGCTCGAGCTGCTGGCGGCACGCCTCGAAGAACTCGAGCACGCCCGGCCGTTCCTCGTGCTGCTCGAAATAATGGTGCAGGCCCGGCGCTTCCATGTCCCAGTCCAGCATCAGCACGGGCACGCTGGCGTTTTCACGGCGCGCCAGCAGGACGGCGATGTTCGACAGGGCCATGGTGCGGCCGGTACCGCCCTTGTAGGAATAGAAGGTGACGACTTCGCCAGGGGCGCTCAAAGGCGGCAGGGAGAGGCGTTGGCATTCCATGACAGGACCTTTTACGTGATTAACGCGGAAAGTGGGGAGTCGGAATGGCGCGCCATTCCGGTGGAATAGCGGGCAACACGAAACGGCTGCAATCGTGGCCGGGCGGTGTCGACCGCTTGAGCAAGTGGTAATGCGTGGCGATGCGCTGCACGATGCGGTCGATG